>CAVUSZ010000015.1:0-151853 GCA_963744255.1 uncultured beta proteobacterium | reverse complement strand
CCGTTCCGGCTACTGCTCGATCTTGATGTTCGCGTTCCGGACGATCGCGGCGTAGCGGTCCTGCTCGGCCGCAGGAACGCCGCCATCTCGTCCGGCGTGCTCGACACCGTGTCCATGCCGAGGAAGACGAAGCGCTCCTTCACCTCCTCGACGGCGATCGCCTTCGGATCTCGCCGGCGAGGCGCGCGAGGATCTCGCGCGGCGTCCCCGGCGGCGCAGCGTAGCCGATCCAGGCCGCCGCGTCGTAGTCGGGCAGGTCCGCGGCTTCCGCGAGCGGCGGCACGTCGGGCAGCGCCGCCGTGCGCCGCGCGTCGAGACGCCGTAGGTCTTGAGCCGGCCCGCCTTGATGTGCGTCCCGGTCGCGGCCACCGTCTCGATCGCGTAGGCGATCTGGCCGTTCATGATGTCGGTCAGCGCCGGCACGGTGCCCTTGTAGGGGATGTGCCGCGCCTTGAGCTGCGCCATCGAGTTGAACAGCTCGGCGAAGAGATGCGCGGTCGCGCCGGTGCCGGACGACGAGAACGTGTACTTGTCCGGGTTCGCCCGGATCAGCGCGACGAACTCCTTCGCGTTCGCGGCCGGGAAGGACGGATAGGTCACGAGCGCGAACGGCACCTGCGCGATCAGGCTGACCGGCGCCAGATCCTTGAGCGGGTCGTACGGGGTCTTCTGCAGGACCGGCATGATCGAGATCGGTCCGCTCGAGGCGGCGAGCAGCGTGTAGCCGTCGGGCGCGGCCTTGACCACGGCGTCGGTCCCGATCTGCCCGCCGGCGCCCGGCCTGTTGTCCGCGACGAACGGCTGCCCGAGCGTCTCCGAGAGCTTCTGCGCGACGAGCCGTGCGGCGAGATCGGTGGCCTGCCCGGGCGGCCACGGGACGACGACCCGCACCGTCCGGTTGGGATATTGCTGCGCCGACACCGCACCCGCGAACGCGAGCGCCGCTACGAGAATCATTACCCGCTTCATGGATCCTCCTCCGGAAACTCCGCCTCACTTCGCGCGGTTCGCCGCGGCGTACGCCTGCGCCTCGGCCCGCGTCTCGAAAACGTGCGGCGCCACGCCGCGCCGCGAGAGCGCCTCGCCGAGCTTGATCCGCAGGAACGCGCTCGTCGTGTAGCGCGAGACAGTGTAATGTAGTGCTCTCCATGTAGCGGATCATCGCCGTAGTAGCGCTCGGCGAGCCGGTCGTCGATCAGGAAGTTGTCGTAGTTGACGACCAGCGCGACCTGGCCGACGAGCGGCCGGTAGTTCTCGTCGAGCACGCGGCGCACGCGGTCGACGTCGTCGCGGGTGCGGACGTGTGGCCCTCGAGGTTGAGGAACAGGATGTTGCGCTCGGCGTCGTAGCTCACGCGCTCGGCGAGCCTCAGGCCCAGCAGCGTCTCCTCGAGCTGCATCGGCTCGTCGCGGAAGATCCGCGGGTCCATCGGCCTTCGGCTCGCGCACGATCGGCTCGAAGCCCATCTGCGCGAGGATGTCGCGCTCGATGTCGATGCCCGGGCGCGACCTCGACGAGCTCCATGCCCTCGCGGCCGCGCCGGAACACGCAGCGCTCGGTGACGTAGAGCACCGGCTGCCCGGTCTCCGCCGCGTAGGCGCCGTTGAACGTGATCTGCTCGACCGCCTCGACGAACTTCCGCGCGCTTCCCTTCGCGGACGATCGCGAGCTTGCCGTCCTCGATCCGCACCTCGAGCCCGCCGGCGGTGAACGTGCCGGCGAACACGAGCCTGCGCGCGCTCTGGCTGATGTTGATGAAGCCGCCGGCGCCGGCGAGCCGCGGGCCGAAGCGGCTCACGTTGACGTTGCCTGCGCGGTCGACCTGCGCCATGCCGAGGCACGCCATGTCGAGCCCGCCGCCGTCGTAGAAGTCGAACTGCTGGTTCTGGTGGATGACCGCGTCGGTGTTGACCGCCGCGCCGAAGTCGAGCCCGCTCTGCGGCAGGCCGCCGATCACGCCGGGCTCCGCGGTCAGCGTGACGTAGTTCGAGCACCTTCTCCTCGTTCGCGACCGCCGCCACGCCCTCCGGCATGCCGATGCCGAGATTGACGACGCCGCCCATCGGCAGCTCGAACGCGCAGCGGCGCGCGATGACCTTGCGCTCGTCGAGCGGCATCGGCGCCGCGTGTCGAGCGGCACCGCGCTCGCCCGAGAATGCCGGGCTGTAGGGCGTGCCGTAGGTCTGCAGGTGGTTGGCGGCCTGCGCGACGACGACGCAATCGACCAGCACGCCGGGAATCAGCACCTGGCGCGGATTCAGCGCCCCGGGCGCGGCAATGCGCTCGACCTGCGCGATGACGAAGCCGTTGGAGTTCTTCGCCGCCATCGCGAGCGCGAGGTTGTCGAGCGTCAGCGCCTCGCGCTCCATCGTGATGTTGCCGGAGAGGTCCGCGGTCGTTCCGCGCAGCAGCGCGACCGTGATCGGGAACGCCTTGTAGAACAGCCACTCCGTCGCCGTCGATCTCCATCACGCGCACCAGGTCCTCGGTGGTGCGGTCGTTGATCTTGCCGCCGCCCTGGCGCGGATCGACGAACGTGCGCAGGCCGATCTTCGTGAGCGTGCCGGCCGGTGCGCGGCGATGTCGCGGAAGAGCTGCGTGAGCATGCCGAGCGGCAGGTTGTACGCCTCGATCCGCCCGTTCACCGCCATCGCCGCGAGCTTCGGCACGAGCGACCAGTGGCCGCCGATCGCGCGCCGCACGAGGCCTCGTGCGCGAGGCGGTTCAAGCCGCGGTCCTTGCCGTCGCCGGGCGCGGCGGCGAACACCAGCGTGAGGTCCGCGGGCCGCCCGACTGGCGGAAGCGCTGCTCGAGCGCGGCGATCAGCTCCTCGGGCGTTCCGCTGCCGACGAAGCCCGAGAACGCGAGCGTGTCGCCGTCGCGCACGATCGCGAGCGCTTCGGCCGGCGGTGACGATCTTGTTCTTCATCGCGCGGCCTCCGTACGCGTCACGGCGCGCTCCGTGAGCCAGTCGACGATCCCGCGGCCGAGGATGCCCTGCGACTTGCCGCTGACGAACACGCCGACGTGGCCGCCGGGCAAGCCCGATCTCGCGTGTAGTCGTCGGTGCCGACGCAGCTCGGCAGCGCGCGCGAGCACTGCGGCGGAATGATGTGGTCCTCCTTCGCGTAGATGTTGAGCACCGGCATCGTGATGTCGCCGAGCTCGACCTTGCGGCCGCCGAGCTCGAACGCGTTCTTGACCAGCCGGTTCTCCTGGTACAGGTCCTTCAGCCATTGCTTCGCCGCCTCGCCCGGGTGATGCGGCCGATCGGCGAGCCATTTCTCCATGCGCAGGAAGTTGAGCAGCTTGTCTGCGTCGTCGACGACGTCGAGCATGCCCAGGTTGTACTTGGTGAGGCTCGCGAGCGGCGTCATCGTCGAGAACACGAAGCTCATGAGCTCGCCGGGCAGGTTGCCGTTCGCCTCGATCAGGCGGTCGACGTCCTCGCGCCGCAGGCTGCGCGTCCAGAGGTTGATGAAGCCGTGGTCCTTGCGGCCTTCGGCCTGGTCGGCGTGGAAGTCCACCGGCGTGATCGTGAGGATCAGGTTCTTCACCCGCTCCGGGTGCAGCGCCGCGTAGCAGAGGCGTGAACACGCCGCCCTCGCAGATGCCGAGCAGGTTGATCGCTGTCGACGCCGTGCGCGCGGCAGATGTGGTCGACGCAGTCGGCGAGGTAGCCGTCGATGTAGTCGTCGAGCGTCAGCCAGCGGTCGGCGCGCGTCGGATTGCCCCAGTCGACGGCGTACAGGTCGACGCCCTGCGCGAGCAGGTTGCGGATCAGCGACCGGTCCTCCTGCAGGTCGGTCATCGTGTAGCGGCCGACCAGGCCGTAGACGACCAGCACCGGGACGCTTGAGCGGTCGTCCGCCATCGGCGTGTAGTGGTAGAGCATCGTCTTGTCCTGGCGGTACACCTCGTCGCTTCGGCGTCGTCGCGATCTCGACGTCTCGTCGCTTGATCGAGCGCAGCAGCTCGCGCCGCGCGCGAAGCATGCGCGCGACAGTTCGGCGAGCTCCTTCGCCGAGCGCCGTCGAGCGAGACGGCGAGCATCGGGCTTCGCGCACGGCTCTGGCGTCGAGGCTTGTCGTCGCATGTCAGCCGGCCGCGCTTGCGCGGCGCGCGCGCTTCGCGCGCGCGAGCTCGTGCGATCAGCGCGTGTGCGCCTCGTCGACCTCGCGCCGCAGCTCGGGACGGTCGTGCAGATCTCGTCGACCTCGGTCGCGTCGGGATGTGGTGCATCTCGCAGGCTTCCGCGATCTCGCGCTCCGCAGCCGGCACTCGGTGGACGAGCGCGTCAGCCGGCGCTGCGCCTCGAGGAACTCGGGCGCGATGGCTCGAGCGAGCGTCTCGTTGGCGATGTCGCCTCCACGTCGGTGAGCTCGCCGCGACGCTCGGATCGCCTTGCAGCTCGTCGGCGAAGGCGCCTGCGGCCCGCTCCAGACGTCGCGCGAAGAGCTTCCGCAGGCCGCGCCTGCGAGCTCCCGCCGGCGAGGTCGCGGCGCCGAGCTTCGCATCGCGTCGGCGAGCTTGCGGTCGCGCCCCAGCGCGCGTGCGTCGAGCGCGCCGGTCGAGACGTGCTCGGAGCCGTCGAGCAGCGGGCTGCTCGGCGACGCGACCGAGCATGCTCGGCGAGCGAGTCGCATCGAGCGGGCCGCGAACGCGCCCTTCGCATCGACGTCCAGCGTCGCAGCCGTGACCGCGGCATCGACTGCTGCAGCCATCGAAGATCTGCGCTCGAGCGCCCAGCGCCAGCGCCTTGCGCCGCCGTCATCGCTCGACGGCCCGGCGCCGATCGACCGCTCGCGTAGCGTCCAGCCTGGCGCTCGATCGCCTGCGCGAACATCGGCGTGCTGCGCCTGCCCGAGCCAGCGGCGCGGGATCGCACGGCTGTCCGTGATCGTCGCGGCATCGCGCGTCATCGCTCAGAACACGACCACCTGCCGCACCGCCTTGCCTTCGTGCAGGAGGTCGAAGCCCTCGTTGATCTCGTCGAGCTTCAGCCGGCCGGTCATCAGCCGGTCGACCGGCAGCCGGCCCTGCCGGTAGAGCTCGATGTAGCGCGGGATGTCGCGCGACGGCACGCAGGTGCCGATGTAGCTGCCCTTGACCGTGCGCTCCTCGGCGACGAGATTGACCGGCGGGAAGGAAACGTCGCGGTCGGCGGCGGCAGGCCCGCGGTGACCGTCGTGCCGCCGCGGCGCGTGATCTTGTACGCGAGCTCCAGCGCGCGCACCGAGCCCGCGAGCTCGAACGCGTACTCGACGCCGCCGCCGGTCGCCTCGCGAATCTCGTTCGACGGCGTGTCCGGCGCGCGCATTGAACGTGTGCGTCGCGCCGAGCTTCTTCGCGAGCTCGAGCTTCTCGTCGGACAGGTCGACCGCGACGATGCGCCGCGCGCCGGCGGCGACCGCGCCGAGCACCGACGCGAGCCCGACGCCGCCGAGGCCGATCACCGCCACGGTCGCGCCCGCGCGCACCTGCGCGGTGTTGACGACCGCGCCGACGCCGGTGAGCACGGCGCAGCCGAACAGCGCGGCCTCGTCGAGCGGCAGCTCCGGGTCGATCTTGACCAGCGAGCGCCGCGACACCGTCGCGTATTCCGCGAACGCCGAGCACGCCGAGATGATGATTGATCGGCTTGCCGTTGCGCTTCGAGGCGCTTCGCGCCGGACAGCAGCGTTCCTGCGTGTTGGCCGCGGCGCCGGGCTCGCACAGCGCGGGCCGCCCCTCGGCGCACGGCAGGCAATGGCCGCAGCTCGGCACGAACACCATGACGACGTGGTCGCCGCTCTTCAGGTCGTCGACGCCTTCGCCGAGCTCCTCGACGATGCCGGCGGCCTCGTGGCCGAGCGCCATCGGCATCGGGCGCGGCCGGTCGCCGTTGATCACCGACAGATCGGAGTGGCACAGGCCCGCGGCGGCGATCTTGACCAGCACTTCGCCGTGGCCCGGGGCCTCGAGCTCGACCTCCTCGATCGAGAGCGGCCGCGTCTTGGCGTAGGGCGGCTTCGCGCCCATCGCGTTCAGCACTGCGGCGCGAATCTTCATTGCGGATCTCCGGACTACAGCGGCGACTTGAGGTTCTTCAGCCGCTCGGTGAGCTTCATGTTCTCCGAGTAGTCGACCGGGCAGTCGATGATCGCGACCGTGTCGTCGGCGAGCGCGCGCTTGAGCGTCGGCAGCGAGGTCGGCGGTCTTCTCGACCCGGTAGCCCTTCGCGCCGAAGCTCTCGGCGTACTTCACGAAGTCCGGGTTCTTGAACGCGATGTGGCTCGGCCGGCCGAAGTGGCGCAGCTGGTGCCAGGTGATGAGCCCGTACTCCGAGTCGTTCCAGATCAGGATCACGAACGGCGTCTTCATGCGCATCGCCGTCTCGATCTCCTGCGAGTTCATCAGGAAGCCGGCGTCGCCGGTGACCGCGACGACCTTGCGGTCCGGGATAGGCGAGCTTCGCGGCGATCGCGCCGGGCACGGCGATGCCCATCGACGCGAAGCCGTTGGAGATGATGCAGGTGTTCGGCCGCTCGGCGCGGTACATGCGCGCCATCCACATCTTGTGCGCGCCGACGTCGGAGATCGCGATGTCCTCCGGCGCGAGCACCTCGCGCACGTCCCAGACGATCTTCTGCGGCTTGACCGGGAAGCCCTTGTCGTTGGCGTACTGCGCGCGGTCCTCGACCAGCGCCTGGCGCACCGCCTTGAACGGGTTCGCCGGCCGCGGCTTGGTGCGCAGCGCGATGGCGCGCAGCGACTCGCCGATGTCGCCCAGCACGCCGACCGCGACGATGTAGTGCGCGTCGACCTCCGCCGGCAGCGCGTCGATGTGGACGATCGTCTTGTCGTTGTCCGGGTTCCACATGTCCGGGTGGTACTCGACCATGTCGTAGCCGACGCAGATCACCACGTCCGCCTTCTCGAACGCGAACCACGGCAGGTCGCGCGCCTTGAGGCCGATCGTGCCGAGGAAGAGGTCGTTCGAGAACGGCACCACGCCCTTCGCCATGAACGTGTTGGCGACCGGGATGCGCAGCATCTCGGCGAAGCTCCGCAGCGAGTCGGCCGCGCCCTGGCGGATGACGCCGTTGCCGGCGAGGATCACCGGGTTCTTCGCCGCCGCGATGATCCGCGCCGCCTGCTCGATCTTGAAGTCGGGCGTGCGTCGAGGTGTAGGCCGTCTGCACCGTGATCGGCTTCTTGTCGACCTTCATCTCGGCGATGTTCTCCGGGAAGTCGATGAAGCAGCAGCCCGGCTTCTCGGTCTGCGCGACCTTGAACGCCTTGCGCACGATCTCGGGGACGATCTCCGGCTCGCGGATCTGGGTCGAGTACTTGGTGATCGGGTGGAAGAGGTTCACCAGGTCGAGGATCTGGTGGCTCTCCTTGTGCAGGCGCGTCGTCGCGCCCTGGCCCGCGATCGCCACGAGCGGCGCGCGGTCCATGTTGGCGTCGGCGACGCCGGTGATGAGGTTGGTCGCGCCCGGCCCGAGCGTGGCGAGGCAGACGCCGGCGCGGCCGGTGAGCCGGCCGTAGACGTCGGCCATGAACGCCGCGCCCTGTTCGTGGCGGGTGGTGACGAACTTGATGGGGCTGTCGAGCAGCGCGTCCATGACGTCGATGTTCTCCTCGCCGGGGACGCCGAAGATGAACTCGACGCCTTCGTTCTCGAGGCATTTGACGAGCAGTTCTGCCGCGGTCATGGCGCTTGGCTCCTGGGAATCCGCCGGTGCGGGGCGGTCAATCTACCCCAACTCTCAGCCGGGCGTTCGCGGGCGACGCGGGATGCGACGGCCCCTGTGCTAGCATCGCCGCGCCGGCTGCGGGCCGCCACGCGAACGACAAGGAGGAGTCATGGCACGACCCATCGCTACACTCGTGCTCGGATGTCTGCTGACGGCGCTCGGCGCCGCGCACGCGCAGGAAACGAAGCTCCGCCTCGCGCACACCCAGCCCGACAGCGATTCGCAGCACGTCGCGCTGGTGCAGTTCGCGAAGCTCGTCCAGGAGCGCACCGGCGGCCAGGTGCGGATCGAGGTGTTCCACGCCGGGCAGCTCGGCAACGACAACGCCATCCTCTCCGGGACGCGCGGCGGGGTGATCGACCTCGCGCTCACCGGCAACCCGTTCTTCGCCAGCATCAACCCGCGCCAGAGCGCGCTCGACCTGCCGGGGATCATCCGCAGCTTCGGCCACGCCTACAAGGTGCTCGACGGCCCGATCGGCGGCGAGATCCGCGCCGAGCTCGAGCAGTACAACTTCAAGGCGCTGGGGTTCCCCGAGATCGGCTTTCGCAACCTCACCAACTCTCGGCGCCCGGTCGTGAAGCTCGAGGACATGGCCGGGCTCAAGATCCGCACGACGCCCAACCCGTCGCACATCAAGGCGTTCCAGCTCGTCGGCGTCAACCCGGTGCCGATGGCCTACACCGAGGTGTTCAACGCGCTCGAGTCGCGCGCGGTCGACGGGCAGGAGAACCCGATCACCCTCATCCAGTCGGCGAAGTTCTACGAGGTGCAGAAGTACCTGACGCTCACGCAGCACGCCTACACCACGGCGGTGTTCGTGATGAACCTGAAGAAGTTCCAGTCGCTCCCGCCGGCCGCGCAGAAGGTCATGGAGACGACCGCGGCGGAGGTGATCCGCGAGCAGCGCGCGGCGAACCGCCGGATCGAGGACGGCGACCTCGCCAAGCTGAAGGCGGCCGGGATGCAGATCGTCACCGACTTCCCGCGCGCCGAGTTCCGCGCCAAGGTGTACGGCCCGGTCAAGGCGGACTACGTCGCCAAGTTCGGCCCGCGCTGGTCGACGCGATCGAGAAGACGCCCGGACTAAGGCGCGGTCAGGCCGGGCGCGATCCGGTAGAACTTCAGCGCGTTGTCGCACATGACGGCGCGCTGCTGGGCGGGCGTCAGGGCGTCCAGCGCGCGCGCGACGCCGGTCACGAGCCCGGGGTAGTCGATCCGCAGGCCGGACACCGGGAAGTTGCTCGCGAACATCGCGCGCTGCCAGCCGAAGATCGCGACGGTTTCGCGGACGATGCGGGTCACCTCCGCCCAGTCCCAGGCGCGGTCGCGCACCCCGAATTCCGATACCTTGACGTGCACGTTCGGCTGGCGCGCCAGCGTTTCCATCCAGCCGCGCCAGCGCCGTAACCCTTCCTCGCTGCGGTCCCAGGCGAACCCGTGATGGTTGAGCACGATCGGCACGCGCGGGAACATCGCGGCGACCTCGGCCGCCTCGGGCAGGTGCCAGGCCGGCACGCGCAGGTCCCAGCTCAGGCCGTGCTTCTCCAGTAGCGCGAACCCGCGCAGCCAGTTCTCGTCCTGCATGCTGCGCGGCTGTCCACGCACGCTCTCGGCGGGGCTCGCGCTCGTGACCGGCTTGCTGCGGATGCCGCGCACGAGCGGGTAGCGCAGGTGCCCGAGCAGCCGCTCCTCCGTCTTCGGGGCTGTCGAACCAGGCGTGGCCGACGACGGCGTTCGGCATGCCGTACCGCGCGTTCATCTCGTGCAGCCACGCGCGTCTCCGCCACCTGCTCGGCGCGATCGCGCTCGGCCTCGACGTGGACGGTGGCGACGACGTTGCAGCCGCGGCTCGCGGCCCGGTAGTCGTCCGGCAGGAAATCGTGGCGGATCGCCGCGTAGTCGCCAAGGAAGAACGACTGCGGCTCGTACTCGTCCTGCAGCCACGGGTAGCGGCCGCGCTTCAGGTCCCAGAGGTGGTGGTGCGCATCCACCACCGGCAGGCTGTGCACGGACTCGCTCATCGCGCGGGGAAGAACGCCGCGTCCTGCTCCGCCCGCAGGCGCCACAGGGTCGAGTCGCGCGGCGGCTCGACCATGTCGGCGGTCAGGTACTCGCCGGCGCGGACCGCGCGCGCGAGGCGGTTGCCGGTCGCCATGTAATACGGCAGCGGCCTGCCGCCGCCGACCGGCGCGGCGTCCACCAGGTTCGGCTGGAGGTCGGGGACCGAGTGCGTGTGCTGGTCGCCGATCGCCAGCACCGTTCCCGCCGGGAGGTCCCGCGCCGCGCGCGCGACGAAGTCGCAGCGCGGCCGGAAGTCCGCGCCCGCGCTCGAATGCCCGCACAGCGCCGCGGCGAGGATCGTGATCGGCGCCTCGACGCCGAGCAGGTGCGTCGGGTTGTAGAGCAGCAGCCGCGAGCCCCTGCGGCTCGCCGGAATGCACTTGCCCTTCAGCACCGCGAACGTCGCGTCATCGTGGATGTCGGCCACCACGAACACGCCGCCGGCGAAGCTCGCCTCGTCGGCGCGCCGGAAGCAGTTGAAGATGTCGATCGCGCCGTCGCCGGCGAAGAGCCCACCGTCCTCGCGCCCGCAGAAGAGATCCGGCAGCTCGATCGTGCGCGCGACCGGCGCGTGCATCGCCGCCTGGTCGGGCTTGAGCCCGGTCGCGTTGGCGACGATGCCCATCTCGCAGAAATCGGGGGCGGACTTCTGCGGCAGCGCCGCGAGGACCCTCGCCCGCGTCGCGATCGCTTCCGCCCACCGCGCCTCGGGCAGGTCCCAGACGGCGCGGATCTCCGGCACGTGAACGGACTTCGCGCGCGTGCTCACCGTTTCGGCGGCGGGGTCGTAGACGAAGTCGTACTCGCTCGCCTTCCCCGCCGCGACGACCTCCAGCCCAAGCTCGCGCGCCCAGGCCACGAGCTTGATGAGCAGGCTCGGCTGGTCGCCGTCCACCTGGCTGTAGACGAGCCCGGCCGCGCGCGCCTTGCGATAGAGCACCGGCCCGACCACGGAGTCGGCCTCCTTGGATGCGAGCACGACGTGCTTGCCGTTCCGGATGCCCGCGTCCGCGGTGCGCGCCGCCGTCTCGGGATCGCCGGTCGCATCCACCAGCACGTCCAGCGGCAGCTGCGGCAGGATCGACGCGTCGGCGGCGATCACGCGCTTGCCGGATTCCAGCGCGGCGAGCGCCCGGGCGACCGAATCGCACACCGCCAGCTCGTCCCGTGCCAGGCCGGCGCGCACCAGGCGCTCGCACGCGCGGGCGACGTCGAGGTCGGCCAGCGCGCTGATCTTCAGGTGCTCGAGGCGGCGGTCGCGCGCCGCCAGCGAAACGCCGAACTCGCCGACGCCGACGACACCCGCGCGGACGGGACGGGTTGCGACCGAAGCGAACAACGATTGATAGTTCATGGACCCGATACTAAAGGGCCGCGAGGCGTCCCGCTGCCGCGCGATACGCGGCATGGATGGCGGCCTCGCTCGCATGTCCTCCACTCGCGATCACCTGCCGGCCGCCGACGAAAACGTCCCGGACCGGATTCACGTTGCCCCCGAACACGATCGCATCGAGAAGCTCGTCCGGACCGCGCGCGCAGAGAAACGGCACGTCGGCGTCGATCACCAGGAAATCGGCACGCTGCCCGGCCGCGAGGCCCGCGATCGGGCGGCCGGACGCGCGTGCGCCCCCGGGGACGGCGCCCTGGTAGAGCGCGAGGCCCGGCGACGGCGTCCCCGCGGATGCCGCGACGCTGCGGCGCCGGTGCAGCAGCCGCTGCCCGTACTCGAGCCAGCGCAGCTCCTCGATCGTCGACGTCGAGACGTTGCTGTCCGAGCCGACGCCGAACGCGCCACCCTGCGCGAGGAATGCCGGCAGGGGAAAGAAGCCATCGCCGAGGTTCGCTTCCGTCGTCGGGCACAACCCCGCGACGGCGCCGGATCCAGCCAGCGCACGCACTTCGCCGTCGGTGAGGTGCGTGGCGTGGACGAGGCACCAGCGCGACGACACCGCGTGGTTCGCCAGCAGCCACTCGACCGGGCGCCGCCCGCTCCACGCGAGACAGTCGTCGACCTCCTTCGTCTGCTCGGCGACGTGGATGTGGATCGGCGCGGCCGCGTCGATTGCGTCGAGACCGCGGATGGCGTCGCGCAGCGCCTCGGGCGGCACCGCGCGCAGCGAGTGCGGGGCAATGCCGACGCATGCGTTGGGATCGCCCGCGGCGAGGACGCGCAGCGCCGCGACGATCGACAGCAGCTCGGCGGTGGCCGTGACGAAGCGGCGCTGGCCGTCGTGAGGCGGGACGCCGCCGAAATCCGCGGTCTGATACAGCACCGGAAGCATGGTGATGCCGATCCCGGCCCGCCGCGCGGCGCGCAGGAGACGCTGCGCCATCTCCGCGCGGTTCGCGTACGGACGGCCGTCGGGATCGTTGTGGACGTAGTGGAACTCGCACACCGAGGTGTAGCCGCCCTTCAGGAGCTCGACGTAGAGCTGCGCGGCGACCGCCTCGAGGTCCTCCGGCGTGAGCCGCGCGGCGAACCGGTACATCACGTCGCGCCAGGTCCAGAAGCTGTCCGCCGTGGCGGAGCGCCGCTCGGTCAATCCGGCCATCGCGCGCTGGAAGGCGTGGCAGTGCAGGTCGCAGATCCCCGGGAGTACGGGCCCCGCGAGCCGCGTCGCGCCCGCCCCGGACGCATCCGGCGAAACGGCGGACAGGCTGCCGTTCGCGTCCACCTCGAGCCGCACGTTCTTCGCCCATCCGCCGGGCAGCAGCGCGAGGTCGGCGAGGAAAGCGGTCACGCGATTCCGCGCTTCACGACGGCGTGACACGGGTTCACGCCGATGCCGTACGCAAGCTCGGCCGGCCGCTCGATGTCCCAGAGCACGAAGTCCGCGACCTTCCCCGCCTCCAGCGTTCCCGCCTCGGCGGCGAGGCCGAGCGCTCGCGCCGCTTCGCGCGTCGCCCCGGCCAGCGCTTCCTGCGGCGTCAACCGGAAGAGCGTGCACGCCATGTTGAGCGCGAGGAGGAGCGAGGTCATCGGCGAGGTGCCGGGGTTGCAGTCGGTCGCCACGGCCATCGCGACCACGTGGCGACGCAGCAGATCGATCGGCGGCACGCGCGTTTCGCGCAGAAAGTAGAACGCACCGGGCAGCAGCACCGCCACCGTCCCGGCCCGCGCCATCGCGACGACGTCTTCCTCCTCGGCGTACTCGATGTGGTCGGCCGAGAGCGCGCCGTAGCGCGCAGCGAGCTGCGCACCGCCCTGGTTCGAGAGCTGCTCGGCGTGGAGCTTCACCGGCAGACCGAGCCGCCGCGCCGCCTCGAACACGCGCTCGGTCTGCCCCGCGCTGAACCCGATCCGTTCGCAGAACGCATCGACCGCGTCCGCGAGGCCCGCGCGTGCGATCTCCGGCAGCATCCGCTCGCAGACTTCGTCGATGTAAGCGTCGGCGCGACCGTCGAACTCCGGCGGCAGCGCGTGCGCGCCGAGGAAGGTCGTGCGCACCGTCACGGGAAGCGCGTTCCCGAGAGCGCGCGCGACCCTGAGCATCTTCGCTTCCGCGCCGGCCTCGAGGCCGTAGCCCGACTTGATCTCGACCGTCGTCACGCCCTCCGCGGCGAGCGCCCGCAGGCGCGGCTTCGAAGCTTCCAGCAGCGCCGCTTCGGAAGCGGCCCGCGTCGCGGCGACCGTCGAACGGATCCCGCCGCCCGCACGCGCGATCTCCTCGTAGGTGGCGCCGTTCAGCCGCTGCTCGAACTCTCCGGCGCGGCTGCCTGCATAGACGAGGTGCGTATGGCAGTCGACCAGGCCGGGCGTGATCCAGCGGCCGCCCGCGTCGTGCTCGCAGGTCTGGGTGGTGCGCAGCGCGGTCGGCAGGTCCCGCCGCGCGCCGACCCAGGCGATCCGGCCGCCGCGGACGGCGATCGCGCCGTCCTCGATCTCGCCGTAGCCCGGCCCCGCGATCATCGTCGCGAGCCGCGCGTTCACCCAGATCGCTTCGGCGCCGCTCACGGCAGCATCGGCAGGTCGAGGCCTTTTTCCTGCGCGCACCGGATCGCGAGGTCGTAGCCGGCGTCGGCGTGCCGCATGACGCCCGTCGCCGGATCGTTCCAGAGCACGCGCGCGAGCCGTTTCGCCGCAGCCTCGGTGCCGTCGGCCACGATCACGACACCGGCGTGCTGCGAGTAGCCCATGCCGACGCCGCCGCCATGGTGAAGCGACACCCAGCTCGCGCCACCGGCGGTGCTGAGGAGCGCGTTGAGCAGCGGCCAGTCGGACACGGCGTCCGAGCCGTCCCGCATCGACTCCGTCTCGCGGTTCGGGCTCGCGACCGAGCCGCCGTCCAGGTGGTCGCGGCCGATCACGATGGGCGCTTTCAGCTCGCCCTTCGCGACCATCTCGTTGAACGCGAGCCCGGCAAGGTGGCGCTCGCCGAGGCCGAGCCAGCAGATCCGCGCCGGCAGCCCCTGGAACGCGATCCGGTCCTTCGCCATCCCGAGCCAGCGCTTCACCGATCCGTTCTGCGGAAAGAGCTCGACGATCCTGCGATCGGTCTTGTAGATGTCCTCGGGATCGCCCGAAAGCGCGACCCACCGGAACGGGCCCTTGCCCTCGCAGAAGAGCGGGCGGATGTAGGCCGGCACGAACCCGGGATAGTCGAAGGCGTCCGTGACCCCGACGTCCTTCGCCTCCTGGCGGAGGTTGTTGCCGTAGTCCACGCACGGTATGCCCATCGCTTTGAAACCCAGGATCGCGCGCACGTGCTTCGCCATGGACTCGCGCGCGGAGGTCGCGACCTCCTCCGGATCCCTGGTGCGCAGCTCGCGCCAGCGCTCGAGCGTCCAGCGCTCGGGCAGGTACCCGTTCGCCGGGTCGTGCGCGGAAGTCTGGTCGGTGACGAGCGCAGGCCGGAACTGCGACTCGCGCGCGCGCTTCAGGATCTGCGGGACGATCTCCGCAGCGTTGCCGAGCAGGCCGACCGAGATCGGCGCTTTGGCGTTCTCGAGGAGGCCGATCGCTTCGTCGATCGTGTTCGCCCGCGCATCGAGATACCGGGTCTTGAGGCGCATGTCGATGCGCGTCGGGTCGCACTCGATCGCGAGCATCGAGGCACCGGCCATCGTCGCGGCGAGCGGCTGCGCGCCGCCCATGCCGCCCAGGCCGGCGGTGAGAATCCATTTGCCGGCCCAGTTGCCGCCGTAGTGCTGGCGCCCCGCCTCGGCGAAGGTCTCGTAGGTGCCCTGCACGATACCCTGGCTGCCGATGTAGATCCACGAGCCCGCGGTCATCTGCCCGTACATCATGAGGCCCTTGCGGTCGAGCTCGTTGAAGTGCGCCCAGTTCGCCCAGTGCGGGACGAGGTTCGAGTTCGCGATCAGCACACGCGGCGCATCGGGGTGCGTCTTGAAGACCGCCACCGGCTTCCCGGACTGGACGAGGAGCGACTCGTCGTCGCCGAGCCGCCGGAGCACCTCGACGATCTTGTCGAAGCACTCCCAGTCGCGGGCGGCGCGGCCGATTCCGCCGTAGACCACCAGCTCCTGCGGGCGCTCGGCAACCTCCGGGTCGAGATTGTTCATGAGCATGCGGAGCGCCGCTTCGGTGATCCAGCCCTTTGCGGTCCGCTCGACGCCGCGCGGCGCGCGGATCGTCCGCGTGGGGTCCATGCGAGGATCGTGGGTCATGCTCGAGCTCCTTCGCGCCGTTCAGCATAATCTACCGGAGAAGGATGCCCTCCGTCCGCAACCCGCGCCGCCCGGAGAATCGTTGCTGCGTTTGCTGATCGTCTCCGCCCTGCTCGTCGCCGGCTGCGCTGCCGCGACCGGCGGTGTCCCTGAACCGGCCGCGCGCCCGGCGCACCCGCGCTACGAGCCGACGTCGATGGACGTCGTGCAGGCGATGCTCCGGCTCGCCGGCACGACCTCCGCCGACGTGGTGTACGACCTCGGCTGCGGCGACGGGCGTATCGTGATCATGGCGGCGAGCCGGTTCGGTGCGCGGGGCGTCTGCGTCGACATCGATCCCGAGCGCATCGCCGAGAGTCGCGCGAACGCGCGCGCTGCGGGCGTCGCGGACCGCATCCGGTTCCTGAACGAGGACCTGCTGACGACCGATCTCGGCGATGCGACGATCGTGACGCTGTACCTCTCGAACGAGCTCAACCTCCGGCTCCGCCCGAAGCTCGAGCGCGAGCTCAAGCCGGGGGCGAGAGTCGTCTCGCACTGGCACGCGATGGGCGACTGGAAGCCGCAAGCGTCGATCGGCGTGCCGAGCGAGTGGGGCGAGCGCTACCTTTACCTGTGGACGATTCCCTGATCGATGACGGCGATGCGCAAGACCGGCGACGAGCAGGCGATCCGCGACCGGGTGTTGCGCGGGCTCGCGCTCAATCGCGAACCCGGATTCCACTTCGCCGGGAATTTCCTCGACGTTTCGTTCGACCACGTGTCGCCGGCGGCGAGCCGCCTCTCGCTCGAGCCCGGCCCGCACTGCGTGGACGCCGACGGCCAGGTCGACCTCGGGTCGCTCGCGATGCTGGCGGACCTCGCGCTCGCGGCAACCGTCCGGGCGAACCTGGAGCGCGCGACGCGGCTCGCGACCGTGAGCATGAACCTGGAGCTCACCGGCGTGCCGCGCGCCGGCCGGCTCGAGGCCGCGGGCGAGTTCCACGGCTTCTTCCGGGAGGGTTCCGGACGCCTCGGTCAGAGCAGAGTCGTCGTGACGAGCGGCAGCGGCGAAGTCGCGCTCGGCAGCGGCTCGTTCATGGCGCTCCGGCCGCCGGCCGGCGTGACGATGCACCCGGCGCCGAACCGCCGCCGCGACGATCCGCCGCCACCGCCGCTCGCGGAGTCGGCGCTCAAACGCGACGAAGCCAGGATCCTGCGCCAGGCGAACGAAGCGCTCGCGCGCGTCGCCTCGGACGGCGGCGCGTTTGTCCAGCGCTTCTGGGGCTACCAGCCGCGCAGAGTCGCCGGCGGCGCCGCGGCGGCGATGAAGAACGGCCCGCACATCGGCAACCGCGTGGGCCACGCGCAGGGCGGGATCCAGCTCGGGCTGGCGGCCGTCACGGCGAGCGCGGCGCTGCCGGCGAACTGGGCGCTGACCGGGATCACCGGCTGGTTCATCAGCCCGGGCGAAGGCGCTGCGTTGCGGGCGCACGCCGAAATCGTCCATCACGGGCGGTTGACGGCGGTCGTGCGCACCCAGCTGACCGGCAAGGAGAAGCGGCGGGTGCTCGAGGTCGTGACGACGCACGCGTGCCGTCCGGCCCAGGAGCGGTGATGCGGCGCGGGCTCCTCGTCGCCGCGGCCGCGCTGGTCGCGGCCGGCTGCGCGTCGCGGCCGGCGGAGAGCGACCTGCGGCACGGGCGGGTCGCACGCGTCGACTCGGTGTCGCTGCAGAGCGACCACCAGCTCGGTGTCGGCGCGGTGCTCGGGGCCGTGGCCGGCCGCGCGCTCGGGCATCCGTTCGCGACCGCCGACGGCCGCGCGGTCGCTCAGGTCATCGGCGCGCTGGGCGGCGGTTACGCGGGCGGCGCGCTCGAGGGCGACTACCCGGCCCGTCGCCTTGGGGAGCACGTCACCGTGACCCTGAATCGCGGCGTGGCGGTCGGCGTCGCCCAGCTCGGGACGTCGGGCCTGCGCGCCGGCGACTGCGTTCGCATCGACGGCGCGGGCGAGACGGCGCGCGTCGTACCCGCCGGCTGCGTGGGCGGTCCGCCCGCACCGGTTCCCACCGCCCAGGCGGACGCGCTCCGCGACGAGCTCCGCGACCGTGTTCGCGAGCGGATGGCGCGCGGCGAGCCGCCGGCCCCGGCGACCGCGAGCCGGGCGACGCGCACCCCCGGGGAGACCGGGATCCGCTACGGCCGGGTCATTCGGGCCGATGCGGGGGTGGTCCGCACCGAGCACGAGCTGGGACTGGAGGGCGCGATGAACGGCGTGTCCGGCGCCGCGCTCGGCAACCCGGCCGGCGACGGCGATGCGCGCGCGTTCGCCGACGTCGCGAACGCGTTCGGCAGCCTCGGCGCGAGCACGACCGACATCCTCTACGCCACCCCGCAGCCCGGGCAGCTCGTCACCGTGCGGCTCGACAACGGCGTCACCGTCATCGTCACGCAGCTCGAGGACGAAAAACTGCGCGCCGGCGACGTCGTCCGGATCGAGGGCGCGGGATCGACCGCGCGGGCGGTTCGCGGGTGAGCCCCGCGCGCTAATTCAGGCTGCCGTCGACGGTGACGCCGGCCGCGATGAGGCGCTCGACCTCGACCTCGCTGTACCCCGCCTCCCGCAGGACCTCCACCGAATGCTGGCCCAGCTTCGGCGCGGGTTGCCAGTCCTGGCGCGTCCCGCTCGACCACCTGTTCGGCAGCCGCATGTTGCGGATCTTCCCCTCGGTCGGATGGTCCTTCAGCTCGAAGAACCCGGCGTCCGCGAGGTGCGGATCCTCGAGCAGGCCGTCGAGCGTGCGATACGGCATCGCGGGGACGTCGTGACGGTCGAGGATCTCCACCCATTCCGCCGTCGTCCGCGCCTGCAATGCGTCGGCGCGCAGCTTGAAGTACTCGCCTACGTTCGAGAACCGCGCCTGCACGCTCGAGAACCGGGGGTCCTGCTTCAGCTCCGGCCGGCCGATTGCCGCGAAGAACGCGAACGCCTGCTCGTCGGTGTTGGCGGAGATGCAGATCCAGCCGTCCTTCGTCCTGATCGGCTTGCCGAGCGGGTCGAGCAGGCGCGGATCGCCGGTCTCGCCGAGCGGCGGCTCGAAGGTCCTCAGGTAGAGGTGCTCCTCGAGCACGAACTTGACCAGGTTCTCGAACATCGGGATCTCGATCGCGCAGCCTTCGCCGGTCGTGGCTCGGGCGTACAGCGCCATCGCGATCATCTGCACCGCGATCAGCCCCGAGATCTTGTCGACGACCACCATCGGCACGAAGCGCGGCTCGCCGGTGGCGCGGTGGTGGAGCGCCGCCATCCCGCCCGCGCCCTGGATGATCGTGTCGTAGGCGGGCTTGTCGCGGTAGCGGCCGTCCTGCCCGAAGCCGAACATGCCGCAGTAGACGATCTTCGGGTTCACCGCCCGCACGTCGTCGTAGGCGAGCTTGAGCCGCGCCATCGCCGCCGGGCGGACATTCCAGACGAGGACGTCCGCGCGCGCGACGAGCTTGAGAGCCGCAGCGTGTCCGGCCGGCTGCTTCAGGTCGAGGACGATCGAGCGCTTGTTGCGGTTCAGGTGCAGGAACTTCGCGCCCATCCCCGGCGTGACCGACTTGCCGTTCATCACCCGGATCAGGTCGCCCGCTTTCGTCTCGACCTTGATCACCTCGGCGCCGTGGTCGGCGAGGATCTGCGTCGCGAGCGGGCCGACCACGACCGAGGTCAGGTCGAGCACCCGGACGCCCTCGAGCGGGCCGCCGCTCACGCGAGCTCCAGCTCGGCGTCGATTGCGAGCGCGCCGTCCGCGTCGAGCGCCCAGGCGCGCGCCTTCCCGTCCGCGAGCATGCGGCCGCAGAGCGTGAGCGGGCGGTCGACGAAGAGCGCCTTGAGGTTGCGCGACGACGAAGCCTTGATGCTCCTGCCGCTTCGCGCCGCCGCGAATTCCCAGAGGAGCGAGGTCGTCAGGCCGCCGTTGACGACGAGATCGGGATAGCCCTCCTTCTCGCGGGTGTACGCGGCGTCGTAATGGATGCGGTGTGCGTTGAACGTGATCGCCGAGTAGCGGAACACCATGGTCGGGTCCGGCGTCAGCGTCCGCGTCCACTCCGGCGTGTCGGGTTGCCGGGCCGGCGATTGCGCCACCGTCGGCCGGCGCCGCGGGCGACGCCTCCCGATAGACGAGATCCTGCTCCTCGACCACCGCGAGGCCGCGCGGCGAGGCGATCTCGTGACGCACGGTGACGAAGCACATCGCGCCGGAGCGTCCCTGCTTCGGCGTGATGCTCTGGATGCGCGATACCCGGCTCACCTCGTCGCCGATGCAGAGCGGCGCGTAGAACCACACGCGTCGCCCGGCGAACATCCGCCGGGGCAGCGGGACGGGCGGGAGGAACTGTCCC
Source organism: uncultured beta proteobacterium (assembly GCA_963744255.1). Taxonomy (GTDB): domain Bacteria; phylum Pseudomonadota; class Gammaproteobacteria; order Burkholderiales; family SG8-39; genus DATEDA01. The sequence goes on along the minus strand of CAVUSZ010000015.1, from coordinate 132,049 downwards.
TTGGCGGGATGGCCGTCGGGCCCGAGCGTCGACTGGCGCGCCTCGGCGCCGAACAGCACGACATACCAGCCGCCCGGGATCGGCTGCCCGCGCCGGTAGTCGTCAGGTGGGAGATCGAGCAGCGCCGCGAGGCGACGCACGGCGGGCAGCGTGACCTCGTCGTGCGCCTGCTCCTGCCTGCCGATCCATTCCTCCAGCATGCGGCTCTCCACCCGGTGCGAGCTTCCACCCTTCCTTCGGCCCGGCAGAATGTACCCGAAGCGCAAGGGCCGTTGCCCCGGGTCGCGCGCCAGCATCAGCGGTGCCGATGACCCTCATCACCAATCGCGCTGGCGGCGCGCGCTGCGATCGATTATCGTTGCCGCGCCTCCCGCCGCATGGAGCGGTGACCATCGCCCGAGGATCGCTATGCCTGTGAACACGTTTGTCGAGAACGCCTGGTACGTGGCCGGCCGCTCCGAGGAGTTCCCCACCGACCAGCCGCGGGGCCAGAAGATCGGCAACCGGCCGGTGCTCGTCTGGCGCACGCGCGACGGCAAGGTCGCGGCCTTCGACGACCGCTGCGTCCACAAGCGCATGCGCCTCTCGGAGGGTCGCGTGCTCGCGGACGGCGTGCTCGAATGCCCGTATCACGGCTTCTGCTACGAGCCCTCCGGCAAGTGCGTGCGCATCCCCTCGCAGCTCGACCTGCCGATCCCTTCCAGAGCCAAGCTCAGGCCTTTCCCGTCGGTCGAGCAGGACGGCCTGGTGTGGGTCTGGCCCGGCGATCCGGCGAAGATCGGGGAGGTGCAGGCACCGCGCACCCCGGAGCTGGGCACCGCCGCCTGGGAAACGCACATGTTCGATCCGGTGGACGTGCCGGCGAACTACGCCCTGCTGATCGAGAACCTGCTCGACATCACCCATTTCTACCCGCTGCACGAGGGCAACATCGGCGACATCGAGCAGAGCAAGATCCCGGTGGAGCTGGTCGAGGAGACGCTGTGGGGCACGCCCACGGTGAAGACGATCCGCCGCGTGCAGGGCTACAAGCAGCCGCCGTTCATGGTCGAGTGGTGGGGCGTCCCGGTGGTGGATCGCTGGCATACGCACCATATGGTGGCGCCCGGCCTGACGCGCGTGGAGCTGCGCTGCGCACCGCCCGGGAAGCTCGGTCAGGCGGAGCACGAGTTCGGTTACGTCATCCACCACTCCCACACGCCGGTCGACGCCCGCAACCACGTGTGGCGGCTCTGGGTGAGCACGGCGAGCGGCAGCCGCGCCGCAGCCGATCCCGCGAAGAGCTGCACCACGCGCATCGCCGAGATGTTTCCCACCGTGATGGACGAGGACCGCTGGGCGCTCGAACTGCAGCAGCGCATGTTCGAGTATCCCGACGACGACTACCACGAGGTCTATCTCCGCTCGGATCAGCCGCTGTTGCGCTGCCGCAAGATCCTCGCCCAGCTCGAGACGGGCAACATCGGCTACGGGAACGCACCCGCGCAGAAAGCCGCGTAGGCTACGACGCGCGCGCAGGTCAACCCCTATACTGGGGCACCGCTTGGTTCGCCGTCGATGGAACTCTACTTGCTGCGCACCTTCGTCACCGTCGCTGAGCAGGGTCATCTGACCAAAGCGGCGACGCTGTTGCACGTCAGCCAGCCGGCGGTCAGCGGCCAGGTCAAGGCGCTGGAAGAGTCCATCGGCCTGCGCCTGTTCGAGCGGAGCCCGACGGGGGTGCGGCTCACCAAAGCGGGCGCAGCGCTGCTGCCGAGAGCCAGGTCGGCGCTGGCGGCGGCAGCGGAGTTCACGACGGACGCGAAGAAGCTCGCGGGACACCTCACCGGCAAAGCGCGCATCGGCACCATTCTGGACCCCGGCATCATTCGCCTGGGTTCGTTCGCCAGCGCGCTGCTCGAGCACTATCCGTGGCTCGATGTCGAGCTCGCGCACGGGATCTCGACCTGGGCGATGGAATGCGTCAGCAACGGCTCGCTCGACGCCGCGTTCTTCATGGGCGACGGCTTGCACAGCAACGTGCGCGCCCTGCCGCTGGTGGAGCTCTCCTACCGGGTGGTCGCGCCGGTCGCCTGGCGCACGCAGATCGAATCGGCGAGCTGGAGCGCGATCGCCGCGCTGCCGTGGATCAGGCCGCCGCGCCATTCGCCGCACCAGCGCATGCAGCAGAGCCTGTTCGAGCCGCGCCAGCTGAACCCCGCCACGGTCGTGGAAGCCGACCAGGAATCGAGCATCTCCGCGCTCGTCAAGGCCGGCGTCGGCCTCGGGCTGATGCGCGACGATCTGGCGCTCGCCGCGGCGAGCGGCGGCGAGGTCTGCATCTGGGGTGGCGGCGGCGCGTCGACGACGCTGTCGTTCGTCTACGCGCGCGATCGCGAAGACGATGGGGTGATCGAGGCATTGCTCGCGGCAGTCGGCGCGGTCTGGCAGCTCGCGGCAGCCAGGTCGCTGCCGCGCAGGCTCCGCCCGGTGGGCTGAGCGCGCTCGATACGCTCGGCACAACCGGTACAACAGGTACAACTGCGGCGGCGGCGGCGGCGCGCGCGACCTTCGGCGCCGGATGCCGACCGACGGCGCCGGAGACGTCCCGGGGAGGGGTCAGACGTAGATGCTCGCGGCGACCGACGTCGTCAAGTCCTTTGGCGGCTTTCAAGCGCTCGCCGGATGCTCGCTCACGATCGCTGCCGGCAGCATCACCGGCATCATCGGACCGAACGGTGCCGGCAAGTCGACGCTGTTCAACGTGCTCGCCGGCGCAATCGAGCCCGACGCGGGCGACGTGCGGTTCGAGGGCGCCAGCATCCTCGGCTTGCGCCCCGACCGCCGCGCACGCGCCGGGCTGGTGCGCACGTTCCAGATCGCGCGCGAGCTGGGCGGTCTGACGGTGCTCGAAAACATGCTGCTCGCGAGCCCGCACCAAAGCGGCGATTCGGTGTGGCGCTGCCTCGGCTCTCCCGAGCGCGTGCGCGCGGAGCAGGCGGCCGCGATCGCTCGCGCGCGCCCGCTGCTCGAGCAGGTCGACCTGTGGCAGCTCGCCAACGAGCCGGCACGGAACCTTTCGGGCGGGCAGAAGAAGCTGCTCGAGATCTCGCGCGCGCTGATGCTCGAGCCGAAGATCATCCTGCTCGACGAACCCACCGCCGGTGTCAGCCCGGTGATGACCGAGGCGCTGGGCGCAACGATCGTCAAGCTGCGGGATCGCGGCCTCACCTTCGCGATCATCGAGCACGACATGGACGTGATAGCGGAGCTGTGCAATCCGATCTACGTGCTCGCCGAAGGCCGCACGCTCACGACCGGGACGTTCCGCGAAGTGACGTCCAACCACGAAGTGATGCAGGCCTATCTCGGCAAGGTGGCATGAGCGACATCCTGACCGTGAGCGCGTTGCACGCGGGCTACGGCGCGGGCGACATTCTCAAGGGCATCGACGTCGCCCTGCCGGCGGGGCGCATCCTCACCCTGATCGGGCCGAACGGCTCCGGGAAGTCGACGTTCATCAAGACGCTGGCCGGGCTGCTGCCGGCGCGGCAGGGGGAGATCCGGCTCGCGGGCGAACGCCTGAACGATCTGTCGCCGCCGCGCCGCGTACGCTCGGGTCTCGCCTACGTCCCGCAGGAGTACAACGTGTTCCGTAATCTCACCGTGCTCGAGAACCTGAAGATCGCGCGCGAGTTCATGGGCGGCACAGCGCTCGGCGACGAGATGGCGACGCTCTTCCCGGAGCTGTCGGCGCGTCACAAGACGCTCGCCGGAAACCTGAGCGGCGGCCAGCGCCAGATGCTCGCGTTCGCCTGCGCGTTGACCGTGCGTCCCCGGGTGCTGATGCTCGACGAGCCGTCGGCCGGCATGTCGCCGAAGTACATGAGCGAGATCTTCGACACCGTCAAGAAGGTCAACGCCATGGGGGTAAGCGTTTTGATGGTCGAGCAGAACGCCACCGAGGCGCTACGGATCTCGGACGCCTGCGTCGTGCTCGCCGGCGGTCGCGTGCGGCTCAACGCGCCCGCGGCAGACGTGCTCGGGATGAAGAACCTGCAGAGCCTCTACCTCGGCGATGCACGCGAGACGACATCCTGATGCTGCAGACCGCGTTCAACGGCCTCATCACCGGGGTCATCATGACGTTGCCCGCGCTGGCGGTGACGCTGCTGTTCGGCGTGCTCAAGTTCCCCAACTTCGCCGTCGGCGCGATGATGACGGCCGCTGCGTACATGACCTTCGCGCTCAACGCGCAACTCGGCTGGCCGCTCGCGCTTGCCACCTGCGCCGCCGCGGTCGCGTTCGGCGGGATCTGCATCCTCATCGACGCGCTCACCTTCAAGCCGCTGCGCGAGCGGGGCGCGATCACGCTGATGGTGGCCTCGCTCGGTCTCGGCTTCATTCTCGAGAACATCGCCCGCTTCGCCTACGGCAACGCGGCGCGCAGCTTCGCCGTCGAGCTCGCCCGGCCGTTCCGCATCCTGGACATTCGCATGAACCGGGAGCAGATGACCACGTTCGCGGTCTCTTTCGTCGCGATGGCCCTCATGTACCTGCTGTTGACGCGCACGCCGATCGGACGGGCGATGCGCGCGGTGGCCGACAATCCGCAGCTCGCGCTGGTGCGCGGCATCGAGAGCCCGCGCGTCATCCGCTGGACCTGGTTCATCGCGGGTGGCTCCTCGCCGTCGGCGGCGTGCTGATCGGCATGGACCGGGCGCTCGAGCCGCTCATGGGGTCCAATTACCTCGTCGCAGTCTTCGCCGCGGCGATCCTCGGCGGTCTCGGCAGCCCGCTCGGGGCCTTCGTCGGCGCGATGCTGATCGGCATCGTGAGCGAGCTTTCTACGCTCGCGATCCCGCCCAACTATCGCATCGGCATCCCGCTGGTGGTGATCGCCGTCGTGCTGATCTTCCGGCCGCAGGGCCTGTTCGGCCAGCCGTACATCCGCAAATGACGCCCCGGGGAAACCGTCGATGATCTCGTTCCTCGTTCTGCTGGCGATCGTGGTCTGCTTCTCGGCCATCCTCGCGCTGGCGCTGAACTTCCAGTGGGGCCTGGGCGGCATGGTCAACTTCGGGCTGGCCGGGTTCTACACGCTCGGGGCGTACGCTTGCGCGCTGCTGATTCTCAAGGGGGGCGCCAACACCCTCGTCGCCACGCTCGGCGCGATGGCGATCGTCGCCGCGGTCAGCGCGCTCGTCGCGCTGGTGACCTTGCGCGTCGCGGAGGAAGACTACTTTGCGATCGTCACCCTCGGCGCAGGCGAGATGCTGCGCCTCGCTTCGCTGAACGAGGACTGGCTGACCAAAGGCGCGCTCGGCCTCGCCGGCATCCCGCGGCCGCTCGGGAACGTGGTTCCGGCGGAGCTGTACTCGTACTTCCTGCTCGGGCTGTCGGTCGCGATCCTGCTCGGGACGCTTTCGGTGCTGAACGTGCTGGCGCGGTCGCCCTTCGGTCGCATCGTGCGGGCGGTGCGCGAGGACGACCTGGTGGCCGCGACCCTGGGCAAGGACGTCCTTTGGGCGCGGGTGCGGATCTTCGCGATCGGCGGGGCATTCATCGGCCTCGCCGGCGCGCTGCACGCCTTCTACTACCAGTACATCGATCCGACCCAGTTCACGAACATCGTCGTCGCCTACGCCTTCATGGCGGTGATCGCGGGCGGGCGCGGCGCGCACCGGGGGACGATCTGGGGGGCGGCCGTGGTGATGGTGTTGCTGGAGGGCTCGCGCTTCCTCAAGGACGTGATTCCCTGGCTGAACGCCGACCAGCTGGCGGCGATCCGTATCATCATGATCGGCGTGGGGCTGATCCTGCTGCTGATCTTTCGCCCGCAGGGATTTCTGCGCGAGCACCGTTTGCGGGTTGATCTCGGCGATGCCGCGACGATTCGACGATAAGCCGCCGCTGGAGCCGGCGGCCCGACTTGCCCACCCACCTGGAGGAGACTATGCGCACGTTCACTCGTCGTCGGATGCTGAAATCGGTCGCCGCCGCCGCGGCTGGACCGCTCGGGTTCCCGTTCCTCAATCTCGCGCACGCGCAAGGCGCGCCCGTCCCGATCGGCGTGGCCGTGCCGCTCACCGGCAACGCCGGGGCTTACGGCCCCGACATGGCCGAGGCCGCAAAGCGCACCGCGGCCAAGATCAACAACGCCGGCGGCATCCTCGGCGGCCGGCGGCTGGAGTTGTTCATCGAGGACTCGGAATCGAGCGCCGCGGTCGCAGCGAACCTGACGCAGAAGTTCATCAACGTGCACAAATGCCAGTCCTGCCTCGGCTACTGGGGCACGCCCGAGGGGATGTCCTCGCGCCCGATCGTGGTCCAGAACAAGGTCGTGCTGATGGTGTCGAGCGCCGCGAACGCCATCACCGAGGGCGACACCCAGGGCTACGTCTGGCGCTTCCAGATGAAGGCCACCGACTGGGGCATCGTCATCAGCCGCGCCGCCGCCGGCATGAAGTTCAAGACGGTCGGGATCCTGGGTCTGCAGAACGCGTTCGTGCTGCCGATCATGAAGGTCTTCGAGGAGCGCATGAAGGGCGCCGGCGTGCAGGTCGTCGACTCCCTCATCTACAACCCGGAGCAACCCTCGTACCGCGCCGAGGTGGAGCGGGTCTTCGGCAAGAAGCCCGACGCGGTGTTCTGCTTCGGCCTGCTGCCCGATTTCGTCTCGATCATAAGGGAGGTCCATCGCGGCGGGTTCGACAGCAAGGTGATCGCGCTTTCGATCATGGCGGACGCGGAAGGCAAGTTCGTGCAGGCGGTAGGTCCGCAGGTGGCAGAGGGTATCCGCCACTTCCAACCGATGCCGGACGTTTCGGCGTCGGGCTACAAGAAGTTCGTGCAGCTGATGGGCGCGCCCCCGGACCGCCTGTTCCTCTTCCCGCCGAACACGCACGACCAGGTCTCGATCACCGCCCTCGCCATGGAGCGGGCGAAGAGCCCGATGGCGGTGGACTGGTCCAAGCAGATCATCACCGTCGGCAACGGCCCCGGCCAGGAAGTCGACGACGTGGTCGAGGCCCTGAAGCTGGCGCGCGAAGGCAAGCCGGTGAACTTCCAGGGTGCGGGGTCGACGTGCGATTTCACCCCCAACGGCGATCAGCTCGGCCGCGGCATGGGCCAGTGGGTCATCAAGGGCGGCAAGAGCATGTTCGTCGAGTACGCCAAGCCGTAGCATGGAACGACGCGTGCCCGGCTCCGCTCGCGCGGAGTCCTGGCCGGGCTTCGGCGCCGGCTTTTAGTCCCGCGCGCGCCCCGCACGACCATTCTTGAAGCAGCGCTCAGTTTGAGGGGCCGAGATCGATCACGGTCGTAAGCTCGAGATCCTCCGCGAACCACGCCGAGATCGCCGCCTTGCGTTCGCCGATGTACTCCGGCCGGCCGGCAGCGTCGAGCCGCATGCTCAGGTCGTGGCCCGGGACGAGCACGGTGCCGGCCGCTTCGCGCCACACGGACCAGATCGACTTGACCGTCGCCTCGCTCACGGCGAAGTCCTCCGACGAATCGACCTTCCCCGACACGAGCTCGGCGCGGTTCTTCGCAGCGTCACCGGTGAAGAGGATCGGGACCGGGCCGCCGGTCAGGTAGAAGAGCAGATGACCCGGCGTGTGGCCGGGGGAGGCGAGCGACTTCAGGCCGGGCAGCAACTCATCGCCGTAGGCGAGGCGGCGAACCCGCTTGGAGGTCGCCAGCTCGCGCACGTACAGCTCCGGCAGCGGATTGAAGCCGGGCGGCTGGCGCGCGGCCCACGCGAGCTCCTCCGCGCCGATCCAGACCGTCGCATTCGGGAACAGCGTGAAGTTCACCGCGTGGTCGTAGTGCGCGTGCGTCAGCACGACGTCGGTGATCGCGGCCGGCTCGACGTTTCGCGAGCGCAGCTGCTTCGCGAGCTCCTTGCGTACGCCGAAGGCGCCGACGTCCACCAGGATCGTGCGGCCGTTGCCGCGAAGCAGCGTCACGGTGCTCCACCCCAGTCCGCCGTGACACACCGCGCGGCCGGGGTAGCCCTGGACGAGGACGTCGACCTGGTACACCGGCGCCCTCAGCCCTGCAGCGCGCTGCGCACGCCCTTCGTCCACTGGTTCGCCGCCGCGCTGAGAAAGCCGATGTCGCTCTGTGTGGTGAGAAACCGGCAGCCCTTGCGGACGAGCTCCGCCTGGCGCGCGACCTCGCGGTGGCCGCCGATGCCGGCGAACTTGCCGTGCGCCTTGCACACCGCGATCAGGCGCTCCTGCGCCGCGACGATCTCCGGATCGGTGAACTGGCCGGGCTTGCCCATGTTCGCGAGCAGATCGTTGCTGCCCAGGTGCAGCACGTCGACGCCCTCCACCGCGGCGATCGCATCGAGGTTCGCCATCCCCTCGACCGTTTCGATCATGCAGACCACGAGGCAGACGTCGTTCAGCGCCTGCACCGCCTGCGCGACCGGCACCGCCTGGTAGTCGAAGTGCGGGTAGCCGCCGCTCACCGAGCGGCGCCCGAGCGGCGCGAACTTGCACGTGTCGACCGCCTTCCGTGCATCGGCGGCGGTGGCCACATCCGGGAACACGATCCCGGTCACGCCGTTGTCGAGCAGCAGCGAGACGTCGGGATCGTTCACGCTGCGCACGCGCACGAGCGGCGCGATGCCGATCGCGAGCGCCGTCTGCGCGATGTGGACGATCGTCTCGAGGTTGAAGATCGAGTGCTGGATGTCGATGAATATGAAGTCGTGCCCGGTCGCCTTCGCGATGCGCGCGATGTCGGCGGAGCGCCCGAGGCGCACGTTCATGCCGAGCGCAGCCTCGCCGGCGCGCATGCGCTCCTTCGCCGGGTTCGTGAGTTTGATGTCGGATGTCATTCGCGGGATCTCCGAGGGTCAGGCGACGCGGTTCTTCGCCGGGATGTTGCCGTCGAGGCAGGCGAGCAGCGTTTCCGCGACGGCGATCGAGCTCTTCGCCTGCGTCTCGAGCGTGCCGCCGCCGGCATGCGGTGTGGCGACCAGGTTCGGCAGACTGAGCAGCGGATCGAGGTTGGTGGGCGGCTCGGCCTCGAAGACGTCGAGCCCGGCGCCGAAGATCTTCCCCGCCTTGAGCGCATCGTGGAGCGCCTGCTCGTCGACCACGCCGCCGCGCGCGGCGTTGACGACGATCGCGGTCGGCTTCATGCGCGCGATGCCGGCGCGCCCGATGATGTGCCGCGTCTCCGCCGTCAGCGGCACGTGCGGCGTCACGACGTCGACCTGCGGCCACATCTCGTCGAGCGAGGCGAGCCGCTCGTGCGGGATGTCGGGCCAGTACCCGGCCGGCACGTACGGATCGTAGGCGAGGATGCGGGCGCCGAACGCGGCGCGGAACAGCCGCGCCGCGCGCGTGCCGATGTTGCCCATCCCGATCACGCCGACCGTCTTGCCGGCGAGCTCGAGGCCGAGAAACCGTGCGCGGTCAATCGTGCCGTCGATGCGCACCCGGCGATCGCACTCGGCGACGCGACGCGCCACCGCGAGCGTGAGCGCGAGCGTCAGCTCGGCCACCGCGTCGGCGTTCACGCCCGGCGTGTTGCAGACGACCACGCCCTTGTCGCGCGCCGCCGCGAGGTCGATGTTGTCCACGCCGACCCCCTGCTTCACCACCGCCTTGAGCCGCTTCGCGCGGGCGAGGTCCGCCGCGGTGATGCGCGTCAGGCGGATCATCAGGCCGTCGGCGTCCTCGTGCCAGTTGCCGACCTTGGGATCGTCCCAGCGGACGACCTCCGCCCGCCGCGCGACGAGCTCCACGCCGCCGGGATAAAGCTCATCGAGAACGTAGATCTTCATTGCTTGGTCACTCGGCTTTGATACCGGCTTCGCGCGCGAGCCGTGAGAATTTCTCGACCTCGGCCTTCACGTACGCCGCGAACTCGTCGGGCGAGGGACTCGCGACGAGGTCGATCGCGCGCTCGGCGAAGCGCTTCACGAGCTCCGGCGAGCTCCACGCCTTGACCACCTCGGCGTTCAGGCGGACGACGACATCGCGTGGCGTCCCCGCCGGCACGAGCATGAGGTTGATGGTCACGTCCTCGTACCCCGGGTAGCCGGACTCCGCGATCGTCGGCAGATCGGGGAAGAGCGGCGAGCGCGTCAGCGTGGTCACCGCGATCGGCCGCAGCTTGCCGGAGCGCGCGTGCGGGCCGGTCGTGCCGATCTGGTCGAAGAGCATCATCGTCTGCCCGCCGATGACGTCGGTGAGCGCCTGCGCGCTGCCCTTGTAGAAGATGTTGTTGAACTTGATGCCGGCGCGGCGCGCGAAGAGCTCGGCCGCCATGTGCCCGGTCGACCCGTTGCCCGAGCTCGCGGTCGTCACCTCGCCCGGCTTCGCCTTGGCGAGCGCGACGAGCTCGGCCAGCGATTTCACCGGCACGCTTGGATGCGTCGCCACCATCATCGGCGCGCGGCACGTGATGCTGACCGGGATGAAGTCCTTGATCGGGTCGTACCCCGGGTTCGCGAGGATCGCGGGTGCGGACAGGAACGTGGTCGAGGTCGTGAGGAGCGTGTAGCCGTCCGGCGCCGCCTTCGCCACGGCCTGGGTGCCGACGAGCGAGCTCGCGCTCGGCCGGTTCTCCACCACGATCGACTGCCCCACGCTCTTCGACATCGACTCGGCGAGCGTGCGCGCGACGATGTCCACCGTGCCGCCGGGCGCGACCGGCACGATGAACCGGATCGGCTTCTCCGGGTACTGGGCGAGGCCCGCGCCGAGCGGCGCGCAGGCGAGCACGAGCACGCTCGCCGCGCGCGACAGGTGTCCAGGGGTCATTCTCTCTTTTCCTCCAACGGGTTCAGAAGTCGTACAGCCGCGCCGGGTTGTCGACGAGGATCTTGCGCAGCCGCCCCGTATCGCCGGTCCATTCGGCGAGGCGGTTCAGCGCGCGCCCGTCGTCGATCGGAAAGAACGGCTCGACGACCTCGGGTGTGCGCGGGCCGAGCCCGCCGCCGGGGTGCGGCCAGTCGGTGCCCCAGAGCATGCGGTCGGGATTCGCGTCGACGAGCGCCCGCGCGAAAGCGCCGGCGTCCGCGCAGTCCGGGTGCTCGGAGATGCGGTACGCCGCCGAGAGCTTCACCCAGGCGCTGCCCTCGCGGACGAGCGCGAGCAGCACGTCGAAACCGGGTTGCCCGACGCCGTGCGCCGCGGCGGGACGCCCGAAATGATCGATCACGAGCGGGGCCGGCAGCGCGCGGATCGTGTCAGCGACCGAGACGAGCACGGGCAGCGTCGTGTAGGTCTGGACGTGCCAGCCGAGCGCTCCGACTCTCGCGGCGGCCTCCTCGAGCAGGCGCCGCGCGACGCCCGGGTCGTGGGTGCCGGCCGACTCGAGGTTGACGCGTACCCCGCGCACGCCTGCGTGATGCATCGCCTCCAGCTCGCGATCGGTCGTCGCGTCGTCGATCACCGCGACGCCGCGCGCCTCAGAGCCGCCGGCGGAGAGGCGCTGCAGGGCATCGACGAGGCACGCGTTGTCCGTGCCCTGCGGGCTCGCCTGCACCACGACCACGCGCGACAGGCCGAGCGCGCGCTGGAGCGCGAGCAGGTCCTCGACCGACGCCGGTCCCGGGGTATAGCGGCGGCCGGCCCAAAGCGGGAACCGGTCGTACGGCCCGAAGACGTGCACGTGGGAATCGCACGCGCCGGCGGGGACGTCGAACGCCGGGGCGGCATGTGTGACGCCGTGGATTGCGGCCATCGGGCTACTTGTACTTCCGCGAGAAGAGCTCGGGCACGCTGACGCCCGCTTCGACGTCCGCCCGCCGGCGTGCATCGCCGTCCTCGACCCGGCGCACCTCGGCGAGCAAAGCTTCGGCGTGCTTGAACGGGATGAAGCACACGCCGGCCTCGTCGGCGACGACGAGATCGCCCGGCTCGACGCGGACGCCCGCGACGTGGACCGTGCCGTTGATCGCAACCGTGCGCAGCCGCCATTTGCCGGTGATCGGCGTCACGCCGCGCGCCCACACCGCGAGCCCGGCGGCGCGCGCCTCGTCCGGATCGCGCACCCCGCCGTCGACGATCGCGGCGATCTCGCCCTGGCGCCGGCCGATCGTCGCCGACAACCCGCCGAGGTTCGACACGCCGGGCACGCCCTCGATCACCAGCACGTCGCCCGGCTGCGCGAGGTTGTGCGCCTCGCCCTCGCCCTGCCCGTTCGCCTTCTCGCGCGCCGCGCGATGCGGCGCGAGCTCGTGGGCCACGTTGCGCACCGTGAGCGCGGGACCGACGATCTTGGCGCCGGGCGTGAGCGGCGCGAGCACGCTCGCCGGGATCGCGCCCGGAAGGCCGAGTTCGTCGAGCGCGTCCGACACGGAGCCGGTGGGACCGGCGAGCCCGCGAAAGCCGTCGAGCACCCCCGCCGGCAGGCGCGGCAGCTCGAACAGGTGAATTGCCTCGCGCGGCACGCGGCCGAGCAGTTTTCGTTCCGTGGTCATGGCGTCCCGATCCCGAGCGCGTTGAGCCGGACGGGATTCGCCGGCCGTCCCCGGTTGCATGATCCGCCGCGATCGAATAACAATCCGGTCGCCGTCCGTCCGGGTATGGTACTCAGATGATGGATCTCCGGCACGGGCCGGTCGTCGAAAGGTAGGCACCATGGGAATCTGGCTGCGCTGCGGCGCCGCGCTGCTGCTCGCGACGCTGGCGTCGGTCGCGGCGGCGCAGAGCTATCCCGCGCGGCCGGTCCGGCTGATCATCCCGTTCCCGCCGGGCGGGAGCAACGACATCGTCGGCCGCATGATCGCCGCGCAGCTCGGCGACCGGCTCGGCCAGCAGGTCGTCGTCGACAACCGCGGCGGTGCCGGCGGCACGATCGGCACGGAGCTCGCCGCGAAGTCGCAGGCCGACGGCTACACGCTGCTCCTGATCTCGACGGCGTATGCCTTCAACACGTCGATCTACAAGAAGCTCCCCTACGATCCGGCGAAGTCGTTCGTGCCGGTGGCGCTCCTCGGCAGCGGCCCGGGCGTGCTGGTCGTCAACCCTGCGCTGCCGGTCAACTCGGTCGCCGGGCTGATCGCGTTCGCGAAGGAGCGGCCGGGCAAGCTCAACAACGCCTCGGCGGGCGTCGGCAGCTTCCAGCACCTCGCGAGCGAGCTCTTCCGCATCCAGGCCGGCATCGAGTGGCTGCACGTCCCGTACAAGGGCGGCGGCCCGGCGATGATGGATCTCATGGCCGGGCAGGCGGACGCGTCGGTCGGCTCGCTCATCCAGATGCTGCCCCACATCCGCAGCGGCAAGCTCAAGGCGCTCGGCACCACCGGCGCGAAGCGCAGCCCGGTGCTGCCCGACGTGCCGACGGTCGCCGAGGCCGGCGTCCCCGGCTACGAAGCGACGAACTGGTGGGGCTTTCTCGCGCCCGCCGGGACGCCGCCGGCGATCGTCGAGCGCCTGCACCAGGAAGTCGCGGCCGTCCAGGCGTCTGCGGAGACGAAGCGGCGCTTCGACACCGAGGGCGCCGAGGCGCTGCAGATGAGCCCGGCGGAGTTCGGCGCGTTCATCATGGCCGAGACCGCGAAATGGGCGCGGGTGGTCAAGGAAGCTGGAATCAGCGCGGAATAGGAGGCGGCATGCCGGTCCGGAAGCACCTCGCACCTTTCATCGTCGCCGTCGCGGCTGCGCTCGTTGCGGTCGCCGCAGTCGCGCAGACGCCCGAGCCGTTCCCGTCGCGGCCGGTGCGCATCATCGTGGCGTTCCCGCCCGGCGGCGGCACCGACATCGTCTCGCGCGTGCTCGGACAGAAGCTGAGCGAAGCGTGGGGCCAGCCGGTCGTCGTCGAGAACCGCGCCGGCGCGGCCGGGATCATCGGCACCGAGCTCGCCGCGAAGTCGGCGCCGGACGGCTACACGCTCTTCATGGGGACCCTCGGCAATCTCGCCGTCAACCAGCACCTCTACCCGAAGATGACGGTCGACCCGCAGAAGGATTTCGCGCCCCTGTCGCAGGTCGTGGCGGTCAACTTCGTGATGGTCGCCCACCCGTCGCTGCCGGCGAAGAACGTACCGGAGCTGATCGCGCTCGCGGCCGCGCAGCCCGGCAAGATCAACTACGCCTCGTCGGGCGCGGGCGGCGCGCCGCACCTCGGCGCCGAGCTCTTCCAGAGCATGGCGAAGGTGAAGCTGGTGCACGTGCCGTACAAGGGGAGCGGACCGAGCTTCAACGATCTCCTCGCGGGACAGGTCTCGCTCACCTGCGACAGCCTGGTCCAGGCGCTGCCCTACATCCGCGCCGGCCGGCTCAACGCGCTCGCGGTGCTCGGCCCGAAGCGGACGCCGCTGCTGCCGAGCGTGCCGACCGTGGGCGAGTCGGTGCCCGGCTTCGAGCTCACCAACTGGTTCGGCCTGGTGGTGCCGGCCGGGACGCCGCCGGATCGCATCGCGAAGCTGTACGCCGACGTCTCGGTAGCGCTGAAGCACAAGGACGTCGGCGAGAAGTTCACCGAGATGGGCGCCGATCCGGTGGGGAGCACGCCCGGCGAGTTCGGGGCGTTCATGAAGTCGGAGTCGGCCAAGTGGGCGCGGCTGATCAAGGAAGCCGAACATCCGCGCCGAGTAGCGGCGAGGGGAGGAGATGAAAATGCGAATGCGAGCGATGGGCCCTGCTGTTCGCGGCTCGCGATCTGGACGGGCGGCGCGAACGCGCAGTCCTATCCGTCGAAGCCGATCCGCGTCGTCCTGCCCTACGTGGCCGGCGGCAACGCCGACATCACCGCGCGGACCATCGCGCAAAAGCTCGGCGAATCGCTCGGCGTCAGCGTGCTCGTCGACAACCGCCCCGGCGCGAACGGCGGGATCGGCACCGACGTAGTGGCGAAGTCCGCCCCCGACGGGTACACGCTCCTGCACACCGCGAGCGGTCCGATCGTCGTGAACCCGGTGCTGTACGCGAAGGTCTCCTACGACCCGGTGAAGGACTTCGCGCCGATCGTCCAGGTCCACACCTTCCAGTACGTGCTCGTGGTGCAAGCCGCCTCGCCGATCAAGTCGGTGCCCGATCTCGTCGCGGCCGCGAAGGCGCGGCCCGGGGCGCTCAGCTTCGGCTCGACCGGCATCGGCGGCGGGAACCACCTCGCCGGGGAGCTCTTTGCCCTGATGACCGACACCAAGCTCACGCACGTCCCGTACAAGGGCAGCGCGGCGGCGCTCGCCGACCTCCTCGGCGGCCAGCTCTCGTTCATGTTCGACACGCCGATCACTTCGGTTCCGCACCTCAAGACCGGCAAGCTGCGCGGCTACGCGGTGACCAGCCTCAAGCGCGCCGCCGCCATGCCCGACATTCCGACGCTCGACGAGCTCGGGCTGAAGGGCTTCGAGATCACCCAGTTCCAGGGTCTGCTCGCGCCGGCGGGGACCGACCGGGCGATCATCGCGCGGCTGAACCAGGAGACGGTCAAGGTGCTCAAGCAGCCGGACGTGATCGACCGGCTCGCGACGCAGGGCGGCAACGAGATCGTGGGCAGCACACCGGAGGAGTTCGCCCAGCTGATCAACGCCCAGCTCGCCTACTACGCGAAGCTCGTCAAGGACGCCGGCGTCAAGGCGGAATAGGCATCCGGATGCGAATCGTCGTCCTGCCCGGCGACGGGATCGGGCCCGAGATCACCGCTGCGAGCGTCGCGGCGCTCGAGGCGGTTGACCGGCGCCTCTCGCTCGGCCTGCGATTCGAGACGCACGAGGTCGGCTTCGCGAGCCTGAACCGCGCCGGCACGACCTTCCCCGACGAGGTCCTGGAGGTCTGCCGCCGCGCCGACGGCATCCTGCTCGGGCCGGTCTCGCACCTCGACTATCCGCCGCGCGAGCAGGGCGGCATCAACCCTTCCGGCCACCTCCGCATCAAGCTCGACCTGTACGCGAACATCCGGCCGAGCCGCTCGCGCGCCGGGCTGCCGCATTGGGGACGCACGCCGATGGACCTCGTCATCGTGCGCGAGAACACCGAGGGCTTCTACAGCGATCGCAACATGCACCTCGGGATCGGCGAGTTCATGCCGACACCCGACGTGGCGCTCTCGGTGCGCAAGATCACGGCGCACGCGTCGAACCGCATCGCGCGGAGCGCGTTCGAGCTGGCGCGCACGCGCCGGCGGAAAGTGACGGCGGTGCACAAGGCGAACGTGCTCAAGATCACCGAGGGCCTCTTCCTCGGCGAGGTCAGGAAGGTCGCGCGCGACTATCCGGAGGTCGCCTGCGACGAGCAGCTCGTCGATTCGATGTCCGCGCTGCTGGTGCGCGACGCGGCGCGGTTCGACGTCGTCGTGACGACCAACATGTACGGCGACATCCTGTCCGACGAGGCGGCGGAGCTCTCCGGAAGCCTCGGGCTCGCCGCCTCGATCAACGCGAGCGACGCCCACTGCATGGCGCAGGCGCAGCACGGCTCCGCGCCCGACATCGCCGGCCAGGACCGGGCGAACCCGGCGTCGCTTGCGCTGTCGGCCGCGATGCTGCTCGGGTGGCTCGCGCGGAAGCACGGACGGGACGAGTACGCCACGGCCGAGCGCCTGATCGACGCCGCGATCGACGAGCTCATCGCGGCGCCCGCGACGCGCACACCCGATCTGGGCGGGGCGCTCGGTACCAGGGCGTTCACCGCGGCGCTCTGCGAGCGGATCAGTGGCTAACGACGGCGCAGCGCCGCCGTAGTGGCATACTGATGCAGCGCAACATACCGGGTAGGTGAACATGGCTGCTCAGCGCGGGAAGGTCGCGGCGACGCTCATCCCTGGCGACGGCATCGGCCCCGAGATCACGGCCGCGGTCGTCGAGATCCTCGACGCGCTCGGCGCGCCGTTCGAATGGGACACGCAGCAAGGCGGGATAGCGGCGATCCAGGCCGCCGGCGACCCCCTGCCGGCGGCGCTGCTCGACAGCATCCGGCGCACCAAGCTCGCGCTGAAGGGGCCGCTCGCCACGCCGGTGGGCGGCGGGTTCCGGTCGGTGAACGTGCGGCTGCGCGAGGCGTTCCAGCTCTACGCCAACCTTCGCCCGGCGCGCACCGTCGTCCCGGGCGGGCGCTACGAGGACATCGACCTCGTGCTCGTGCGCGAGAACCTCGAGGGGCTGTACGTCGCGTTCGAGCACTACATCCCGATCGACGGCGACCCGCACGCGGTGGCGATCTCCTCCGGCGTGAACACGCGCGCCGGGTCGCGGCGCATCGCCGAGTTCGCGTTCGACTACGCGGTGAAGCACGGCCGCAAGAAGGTCACCATCGTCCACAAGGCCAACGTCCTCAAGGCGCTGACCGGCGTGTTCCTCGAGACGGCGCAGGACGTCGGGAAGAAGTACGCCGGGAAGGTGCAGGTCGACGACCGGATCGTCGACGCGTGCGCGATGCAGCTGGTGCTCAACCCGTGGCAGTTCGACGTGATCGTCACCACCAACCTCTTCGGCGACATCCTGTCCGACGAGATCGCGGGGCTGGTGGGCGGGCTCGGGATGGCGCCGGGCGCGAACATCGGCGTGGACGCCGCGATCTTCGAGGCGGTGCACGGCTCGGCGCCCGACATCGCGGGCAAGGGCATCGCCAACCCGCTCGCGCTGCTCTTCGCGGCGGCGATGATGCTCGATCACGTCGGGAAGGACGACCTCGCCGCACGGATCCGCAGCGCCATCGACAAAGCGCTGCGCGACGACAACGTGCGCACCGGCGACCTCGGCGGGAAGGCGACGACGAAGGAACTGACGCAGGCGATCATCCGGCGGCTCGCTTGAGCCGTCACCCGGCGGGAGCCGGGGGCGAGGCTAGTTCGCCATCCGCTCGTGCATCCACTTCGCCGCGGCGAGCGTGCGCGCGTCGTCGGCGAAGCGGCCGATCACCTGCAACCCGACCGGCATACCGTGCGGACCGCGCGCGACCGGCACGTTGATGCACGGCACGTGCAGCAGCGTCCACACCCGGTTCATCACCGGGTTGCCGGTCGAGTCGAGCCCCTCCGGCGCCTCGCCGGTCGCGCTCGGCGCGATCACCACGTGGCACTCGTCGATCGCTCCGGAGAACCCCATCCGGCAGGCGCGCGCGAGCAGCCGCGCCCGGTCGTAGCGCTCCGAGGAGACCTGCCGGCTCGCGTCCAGCAACTCGCGCAGCCGCGTGCTCAGGCGCACGCCGTGCACGGTGTACTCGTGCGCGAGGTTGCGGGCGATCTCGTAGCCGAGGATATCGCCGTGCGCGTCGCCCAGACCGGCGAAGTTCTGCGGCAGCTCGACCTGGATCACCTGCGCACCGGCGGCGGAGAGCTGCCGCGCCGCCGCGTCCATGGCCTCGCCCACCTCCGGACGCGCCTGGTTCCAGTCGTGCGTGCGGCAGAAGCCGATGCGCAGCTTCGGCACCGCGGGCAACGAGACGAGCTCGTCGCGGCCAGTTAGCGCGCCGACGAAGAGCGCCGCGTCCTCGACCGTGCGCGCGAGCACGCCGATGGTGTCGAGGCTCTCGGCGAGCAGCTTCACGCCGGCGCGGCTCAGCGTACCGAAGCTCGGCTTGTAGCCGACGATGCCGCAGAAGCTCGCCGGCCGGATGATCGAGCCGACGGTCTGCGAGCCGAACCCGAGCGGCATCATCTCGTCGGCCACCGCCGCCGCGGAGCCGCTCGAGGAGCCGCCCGGCGTGTACTCGTAGCCGCGCGGGTTGCGCGTCGCCGCCGGCGTGAATGTCGCGAACTCGGTGGTGACCGTCTTCCCCACGATGACCGCGCCGCACGCGCGCGCCGCCGCGACGCACGCGCTGTCCCAGGCCGGACGATGCCAGGTGTAGATCGGGGAGCCGTACGCGGTCGGCATGTCCGCGGTGTCCATGAGGTCCTTGACCCCGATCGGAATGCCGTGCAGCGGGCCGCGGATCGCCCCCGCGTCGAGCACGTGGGCCTGTCCGCGCGCCCGGTCGGGGTCGAGGAACGCCCAGGCGTGGATCGCCGGCTCGCGCTCGGCGATGCGCGCGAGGCAGTCCTCGACGACGTCGATCGCCCGGATCTCGCGCGCATGCATCCGCCGGGCGAGCTCGGTTGCCGAGGCGCGCGCGAGGCCGGACGCTTTCATGGCGTGAAGTCCCGGTTCTGCTGAAGGCGCAAAGATAAACCTCCCGCGGGACTTCCGCTCGCGCGCGCGCCGCCCCCGCCCGGGGACTACAGGGCGGCGACCGGCTGCACCTCGACCAGGAAGGGCTCGCCGACCAGCCGGTCGATCATCAGCAGCGTGTTCGGCGGGTACTTCCCGTCGGGAAAGAGCCGCGGGAACTCGCGCTTGCGGAAGGCCATGAACTTCGGGATGTCCTGCGAGTGCACGAGATAGGTGGTGAACTGCACGACGTTCTTCCAGCCCGCGCCGCACGAGGCGAGCGCGGCCTCGATGTTCTTGAAGACCTGCACGCACTGGGCGTCGAAGTCGTCCGCGCCGACGATGCTGCCCGCCTTGTCGGTCGCGAGCTGGCCGGCGATGAACAGCCATTCGGACGCGTTCTTGACCCGCGTGATCTGCGAGTACTGGCCGAGCGGCTTGCCCAGGCCGTCGGGGTTGAAGATGGTGATCTCTGCCGGCACCGCGGCTCCCTCCTTCGTGGTCCTTCGGGTTGGTCCGGGCCTAGAATAGCGCACCGCCCCGAAGGTACGCACATGAACAGCCAGGCCGCGCTCCGCATCCAGGAAGTGAACCCCGCCAAGCTCGCGCTGCTCTACCGCAAGCAGTTCGAGCTGTGCCGGGTAAGGAGCGGGGAGACGATCGCCGTCGTGAGCGATCTCGGCACCCGCCGCGAGTACGTGCAGGCTGCATTCGCTGCTGCCGACGACCTCGGCGCGGACGTCTACGAGCTCTGCGTCAACTCGATCCCGTCGTGGACCAAGGTGGGCGTGCCGACGATCGGCAAGTGCAAGGGCACGCTCGAAGCGGTGAGCGCCGCCGATATGCTGGTGATCTTCCACGTCCCGCTCTTCACCAAGTGGCTGAAGCAGGTGACGAGCGGCGGCACCCGGGTACTGATGATCATCGACGCGCCGGACGACCTCGAGCAGCTGATGTCGCCACCCGGCCTCAAGGAGGCGTGCCAGCACGCGGAATCGATCTACCGGAAGACGAAGAAGGTCCGCGTTACGAGCGACGCCGGCACCGACCTCTCCTACGAGTGCGGCCAGTACCCGGTCATGACGCAGTGGGGCTACGCCGACGAGCCGGGTCATTTCGATCACTGGGGCGGCGGGCACATTCACACCTTCCCGAACGAAGCGAGCGCGAACGGTACCGTCGTCTTCCAGCCCGGCGACATCGTGATCCTCCCGTACTGCCGCTACGTCACCGACCCGGTGCGGCTCGAGATCCGCGAAGGTCACGTCACGCGCATCGACGGCGGGCTCGACGCGAAGCTGATGCGCGACTGGCTCGAGGATGGCCGCAAGGACGCGAACGACCGCGACCCGTTTGCGGTTTCGCATCTCGGCTGGGGACTCAATCCGCAGGCGCTCTGGTATGGCATCGCGCTGAACGGCGACGAGCCCGAGCGCCATCGCGCCGCGGCGCGCACGTTTCCCGGCAACTTCCTCTTCTCGACCGGCCCGAACACGCAGGGCGGCGGGAAGCGCGACACGAAGGGCCACTACGACGTGCCGATGCGCGACTGCACGGTCGCGCTCGACGGGAACGTGATCATCGACAAGGGCCGGATCGTCGATCCGGCGATGAAGCTCGTGCGCGTTCCCCGGTAGGGGGTTTCCCCAGGGACGGCTACACTTCCGTCGCACCGAGGAGGCTCGCCCATGAACGCCGCGGCCGCACGCCCCGACGCCGACCTGATCCGCGCGCTCGAAGGCGCGCACTACCACCCGCTCTGGGACCGCTATAAAAGGATCACGCCGATCGCGCCGCGCGACCGCGACGCGCCGATGCACTGGCGCTGGCGCGACTTCGAGCCGCTCGCGGCCCGCGCCGCGAAGGAAGTGCCGATCGAGGACGTCGAGCGGCGCGCGATCATCTGCGTGAATCCCGCCTTTGCCGGGGAAACGGTCACGACGTCGAACCTGATCGCGGCGTTCACCATCCTCGAGCCCGGCGACCACGCGGTACCGCACCGGCACACCGCGGCGGCGATCCGGTTCGCGACGCGCGCCGAAGGCGCGGTGACCATCGTCAACGGCCAACGCTGCGAGATGAAACCCGGCGACCTCGTGCTGACGCCGCCGATGTGCTGGCACGGGCACGTCAACGAGTCGGACCACCGCACCTACTGGTTCGACGCCGCCAACATGCCGCTGATCTGCGGGCTCGAGGCGAGCTTCTTCGAGCCGGGCCGGCGCGACGACGGCGACTTCTGGAATGTGGGCGCGGGCGGCGCGCGGCAGTACCGCCATCCGGGCGACGAAACGCGCACGAAGCTCGACGCGCTTGCGGCGGGCGCGGACGGCGCGAAGATGTTGCGTTACACGAATGCCGGAGGCGGGCCGGTGATGCCGACGCTCGACTGCTACGCCGCGCGGCTCGCGAAAGGCGCGCCGACGCGGCCGACGCGGACGACCTGGAACGCGGTCGTCCTCGTCGTATCCGGCGAGGGCCGCTCGACCGTCGGCGACAAGAGCTTCGGGTGGTCGCAGCACGACGTCTTCACCGTTCCGCACTGGACCTGGGCGAGCCACGAGGCGCGGGGGGCGGACGCCGATCTCTTCCTGGTGACCGACCGCTCGGTGTACGAGGCGCTCGAGCTCGCGCGGGCCGAGACGCAGTGACGAGTCCGTGAACGCCGAAGGCATCGGCGCGCGCGTCCTCCGGAAGGAGGATTGGCGCTTCCTCACGGGCCGCGGCGAGTTCGTGGCCGATCTCGCCATCCCCGGTGCGCTGCACGCGGTGTTGGTGCGCTCGCCTCACGCGCACGCCCGCATCCGCGCGATCGACACGTCGGGCGCGATCGGCGTGGTAGCCGTCCTCACGGGCGTCGACATGGCGGCCGACGGTGTCGGCCCGATGCGCTCGATCTGGTCGGTCCGCTCGAAGGACGGCCGCCCGATGGCCGAGCCGCCGCGGTGGGCGCTCGCGCGCGGACGCGTGCGACACGTGGGCGAGCCGGTCGCGCTCGTCGTCGCCGAGACCCGCGCCGCCGCGATGGACGCGGCCGAGCGCGTCGCCGTCGACTATGAGCCGCTCCCCGCGGTCATCGCGGGGCGCGACGCGCTCGCCGGCGGCGCGCCGCAGGTCCACGCCGAAGCGCCGGAGAATATGTGCTTCCGCTGGTCGCGCGGCGACGAGCAGGCAGTCGCGCGGGGCTTCGCCGGCGCCGCGCACCGGATCGTCCTCGATCTCGTCAACCATCGGATCGCCGGGTGCGCGATCGAACCGCGCGCGGCCATCGGCGTCCCGGGCGCGGACCCGGACTCGCTCACGCTCTATTCCTCGACCCAGGTGCCCCACTTCACGCGACGCCTCGTCGCGGAGCAGCTCGGGCTCCCGGAGCTCGCGATTCGCGTGATTGCGCCCGACGTCGGCGGTGGGTTCGGCTACAAGGGCAAGCACTACCCGGAAGAGACGATCATGGCGTGGGCGGCGCGCCGGCTCCGCCGGCCGGTCGCGTGGGTCGCGGGCCGCACCGAGAGTTTCGTCTCGGACAACCAGGCGCGCGATCACGTGACCCGCTGCGAGCTCGCCCTCGACGCCGAGGGGCGCTTCCTGGCACTGCGGGTCGACACGATCGCGAACCTCGGTGCCTACGTCTCGTCGGTCGGCGCGGCGATCCCGAGCGCAATCTACACCGCGCTGCTCGCCGGGCTCTACACGACGCCGGCGATCTACGCCGAGGTCACCGGCGTGTTCACGACGACGATGCCGACGGACGCGTACCGGGGCGCCGGGCGGCCGGAGGCGTGCTTCGTGCTCGAGCGTCTCGCCGACGAAGCAGCGCGTACCCTCGGGCTCGATCGCGCCGAGATCCGCCGCCGCAACCTGATCCCGGCCGCCGCGATGCCGTACAAGACGCCGATCGGGCCGACCTACGACTGCGGCGACTTCCCGCGGATCCTGGCGCGCGCGCTCGAAGTGTCCGATTACGCGGGGTTCGAGGCGCGCCGCGAACGTTCGGCCGGGCGCGGCCTCGCGCGCGGGATCGGCATCGCCTGCTTCGTCGAGTCGTCCGGGGTTGCGCCGTCGAAGCTCGCCGGCGCGCTCGGCGCGCGCGTCGGGCTGTTCGAGTCGGCGCAGATCCGCGTCGATCTGACGGGCGCGGTCCAAGCGGCGCTCGGCACGCACAGCCACGGGCAGGGCCACGAGACGACCTTCGCGCAGGTGCTCGCGTCGCGGCTCGGCGTGCCGCTCTCGAAGATCCGGATCGTCGAGGGCGACACTGCCGCGGTGCCCTACGGCACCGGCACCTTCGGTTCGCGCTCGATGGCCGTCGGCGGCTCGGCGCTCGACCGCGCCACCGTGAAGATCGTCGAGAAGGGCCGCCGGATCGCGGCGCACCGGCTGGAGGCGGCGGAGGCCGATGTCGAGTTCGCCGAGGGACGCTTCGCGGTGAAGGGAACGGACCGTGTGCTCGCGTTCGAGGACGTCGCGCGCGCTGCGAACACCGCGCACGACCTGCCGGCGGGCCTCGAGCCCGGGCTGCAGGAAAGCGCGTTCTACGATCCCGCGAACTTCGCGTTCTCGAACGGCGCGCACGTCTGCGAGGTGGAGATCGACCCGGAGACCGGCGTCGTCCGCCTGGCCGGCTACTGGGCGGTGGACGACATCGGGACCGTCATCAACCCGATGATCGTGACCGGCCAGCTCCACGGCGCGGTGACGCAAGGCCTTGGTCAGGCGCTGTGCGAGGCCTGCACCTACGACGCGGAGGGGCAGCTCCTCTCGGCGTCGTTCCTCGACTACGCGCTGCCCCGCGCCGACTCGCTGCCGGACTTCAGCTCGGAGAACGACGAGAGCCAGCCGTGCACGCATAACCCGCTCGGCGCCAAGGGCTGCGGCGAGGCCGGCACGATCGCCGCACCGGCGGCAGTGGTGAGCGCGGTGCTGGACGCGCTGCGTCCGCTCGGGGTGACCGACATCGCGATGCCGCTCACGCCGCAACGGGTGTGGGAGGCGATCCGCGGCGCCCGGAAATGAAAAAGCCCCCGGGGGACCCGGGGGCTTGCTGGCGACTAAGCGGAAGCTTAGGCGGCCTTCTTGATGCTGGTCACCGCCGCGGTCGCCGCTGCGATGTTCGCCTCGGCGATCTCGGTCGCCTGCTTGGTGGCCTTCGTGAAGCCGTCGTAGGCCGTGGTCGCGGCGCCGAGCACCGACTTCATCGCCGCGATCGCGACGTCCGAACCGGCCGGCGCGTTCTTCGCGAACTTGTCGAGCAGACCGACAAGGGTCTTGTTCATTTCGCCCGCCTGGCCTTCGACGAGCCGGGTGAACTCGGCCTGCTGCCCGGCGGAGAGCTCATACACGCTGCGCGAGTAGGCGATGAGCTTCTCGATCGCCGGCTGCGCCGCCGCGGTGTTCAGGTTGACGTACTCCTGGACGTCGCGGGCGTTCATCAGCGCGCGAGTGTGGTTGAGGCCGTCTTCGAACGCGCCCTTGGTCACGTTGAAGTTGAGCGCCGCGAGTTTCTCGAACGCGGCGAAGTTCGACCGCGCGAGGGTGAAGAGGGTTTCGAAGCCGGCCTTGCTGTAGCCGGTGATCTGGTCGGGGGTCACGTACATTTGGATGGCTCCTGTTCGGGTGAGTGGGTGGGTTCGATCGTTTGCGCTGGAATTCGGTTGGGCTATGTTGCAATGCACAATTCGTATCCTACACCGAAGCGGGGCCGAGTCAAGAAAAATTTGTGCGTCGCAGCAATATCGTCGAGGCAAGCCCGTAGATGACTTCCAGATACGAGTTGAATGTGAGTCACCACTCACAGTGAAGCCCACGCCAGTGGCTCAACGGCCGGGACGGGGTCAGGGTCAGCGGGCGAGGATGGGGATCAGCCGCAGGAGATAGGGGTCGAGCGCTTTCTTGCGCGTTCCCGTCTCTCCGAGCGGGGTCGCAACGAGGTCCCCGCGCACCTCACCGACCATGACGTCGGTCCTTCCCTCGGCAATGACGTCGATGGCATAGGCGCCGAGCTTCGTGGCGAGGATCCGGTCGCGCGCCGTCGGTTTCCCGCCCCGCTGGATGTGCCCGAGGACTGTGACCCGCGGCTCGAAGCCGGTTCGCGCCTTGACCTTCCCGGCGATGGCGAACGCATCGCCCTCGTGCTCGCCTTCGGCGACGACGAGGATGCTCATCGCCTTGCCGCGGCGGTTCGCCTCGACCAGCCGCTTGCAGCACTCATCGAGATCCGTCGCCACCTCGGGCACCAAGATCTCCTCCGCGCCGCCGGCCGTGCCGACGGCGAGGGCGATGAACCCCGAGTGCCGCCCCATGACCTCGACGAGGAAGATCCGCTCGTGAGAGCTCGCGGTGTCGCGGATCCGATCGATGGCGTCGAGGGCGGTGTTGAGGGCGGTGTCGAAGCCGATGGTCTCGTCGCTGCCGAAGACGTCGTTGTCGATGGTGGCGGGGATCCCGACCACGTTCCCGCGATAGATCCGGGCGAGCTCGTGAGCGCCGCGGAACGTCCCGTCGCCACCGATGGCGACCAGAGCGGAAACGCCGTTCGCCTCGAGGACGGCCCGCGCCTGTTCCCGGCCCGCTTCGGTGCGGAACGGCTCGGAGCGCGCGGTCTTCAGCACCGTGCCGCCGTGCTGAAGGATGTTGGCGACCGCCCGTGGCGCGAGCTCGACGAAGTCGCCTTCGATCAGCCCGGTGAAGCCGCGGCGGAAGCCGAGCACGCTCCAGCCGCGGTCGCAGGCGACGCGCACGACGCTGCGGATCGCGGCGTTCATCCCCGGCGCGTCGCCGCCGCTGGTGAGCAACCCTACCTTGCGCGTCTCCGTCGGCACCCATCCACCTCGACGCCGGTAAGGTACACCTACCCCCGGCAGCCGACTAGAACTTGAGGAAGCTCGGCAGCCAGAGCGAGATCGCCGGGACGTAGGTGACGAGCAGCAGCGCGAAGCACATCGCGCCGTAGAACGGCCACAGCTCCTTCGACACCTCCTCCATCGTCACCTTTCCTATCGCACACCCGACGAAGAGCGTCGGACCGACCGGCGGCGTGATCAGCCCGATGCCGAGATTGAGGATCATGATCATCCCGAAGTGGACCGGGTCGACGCCGAACTTGACCACCACCGGCAGCAGGATCGGCGTGCAGATCAGCAGCATCGGCGCGAGATCCATGAATGTGCCGAGCAGCAGCAGCAGGATGTTGATCAGGAACAGCAGCACGTACTTGTTGTCGGTGATGGTGAGGAAGAACTCGGTCGCCTTCGCCGGGATCTGCATGATCGCCATCATGTAGCCGAACCCGACCGAGAAGCCGATCAGCATCATCACCATCGCCACGGTCTTGACGACGCGGTGGACGAGCTTCGGCAGGTCGCGATACCTGTAGTCGCGATAGATGAACACCGTGACCAGGAAGGCGTACACGCAGGCGACCGCGGCGGACTCGGTGGCGGTGAAGACTCCCGACAGGATCCCGCCCATGATGATCACGATCGTGATCAGGCCCCAGAACGCGTCGAGCGCGATCCGCGGCACCTCGCGCCACGGTACCGCTTTCTCTTTCGGATAGTTGCGCTTGTGGGCAGTCCAGAGGACGAGCCCGATCAGGCACAGGCCGAACAGCAGGCCGGGAAATACGCCGGCGAGAAAGAGGTGCGCGACCGAGATCGTGCCGCCCGCGGCGAGCGAGTAGATCACCGCGTTGTGCGACGGCGGGATCATCAGCGCCTGGACCGACCCGCAGATGGTGACGTTGGTGGCGAACACCCTCGGGTATCCGCGCTTGACCATCTGCGGGATCATCACCGAACCGATCGACGCGGTGTCGGCCACCGACGAGCCCGAGATGCAGCCGAAGAGCGTGCTCGCGAGGATGTTGACGAGCGCGAGGCCGCCGCGGATGAACGCGACGAACACCTTGGCGAGGTTGATCAGGCGCATCGCCATCCCGCCCTCGGCCATGATCGCGCCGGCGAGCACGAAGAACGGGATCGCGAGCAGCGCGAAGTCGTCGGTGCCGTCGGAGATCTTGAGCATCACCGCCTCGAGCGGGATGTCCACCCAGAGCGCGGCGAGGATCGCGGCGAATCCCAGCGCATAGGCGACCGGCATGCCGATCGCGCAGAGGACGGCAAACGAGCCGAGCAGGATGACGACGTCCATGGCCTACTCCGCCGCCGAGGGCTGGTCGCGGTACATGATCGACGTCTCCGGCGGCGGGCCCGCCCACAGCCGCTCGAGGATGAAGAGCAGCGTGAAGAAGCCGCCGATCGGGATCGGCATGTAGGTGAGCCCGACCGACAACCCGGGGAACTCGGCGATCGACTGATGCCACAAGGCGAGGCAGAGCTGCCCGCCGTATCCCACCATGAACAGGCAGATCGCGATCATGCACACGTCGGCTGCGCCAAGGAGGATGCGGCGCGTGCCCGGGGCGACGACCTTGACAAGCGCCTCCACCGCGATATGCACGTTCGCCCTGTACACCGCCGCGCCGCCGAGGAACGAGAACATGACCATCATCAGCACCGACGCCGGCTCCGGCCACGACAGCGGGCTGTTCATCACGTAGCGCATGAACACGCCGAGCGGAATGATCAGCGTGATGACGACCAGCGCGGTGCCGGAGATGACGATGCAGGCGAGGTACAGCGCCTCCATCGCCTGGCGGTAGCGGGCCTTCAAGTCCATTGACAGCGCCTCCCAAAAAACAGGCCGCCCACGGCGGCCTGCTTCAGAGCGAAGGGTGGGGCTACTTCGTGTTCTCGATGCGCTGGATCAGCGCGGTGTGCTTGGCGCCGTACTTCTCGCGGATCGGCTTGGTGGAGTCGTAGAACACCTTCTTGTCCACCTCGACGAACGTCACGCCACCCGCCTTCAGCTTGGCCACCGAGTCGGCGACCATCGCATCCCAGAGCCCGCGCTGCTCGATCTGCGCGTCGCGCGCGAGCTTGGCGATGAGGGCCTGGTCCTCCTTCGACAGCTTGTCCCAGCTCGCCTTCGAGAACACCAGGATCTCGGGGATGATCAGGTGGCCGGTGAGGCTGTAGAACTTGGTGACCTGGTAGTGGTTCTGCGTGAGCAGCGACGGCGGGTTGTTCTCCGCCCCATCCACGACGCCGGTCTGCAGGGCGTTGTACAGCTCCTGGAAGCCCATCGCGACGCCGTTCCCGCCCATCGCGTTCATCGTCTCGACGAAGATCGGGTTGCCCATCATGCGGATCTTCTGGCCCTTGAGGTCGGCCGGGCCCTTGATCGGCTTCTTCGCGTAGACGCTGCGCGTGCCGGCATCCATCCAGCACAGGCCCACGAGCTTCGCATTCGGGTTCGCGGTGAGCTTGTCGAGCAGTTCCTTGCCGATCGGGCCGTCGATCACCGCGCGCATGTGCGCTTCGTCGCGGAACATGAACGGCAGGTTGAACACGTTCAGCTCGTCGACGATCGGGCCCATCGGGCCGACCGAGATGCGCGCGATCTGCAGCGCGCCGACCTGCGCCTGCTCGATCATCTCCTTCTCGCCGCCGAGCTGCATGGCGGGGAACATCTGGATCGACAGCCGCCCGTTCGTCTGCGCCTCGAGCTTCTTGCCCATCCGCACCACCGCCTCCACCGTGGGATAGCCGAGCGCATGGACGTCGGTCGCCTTCAGCACCATCTTCTGCTGCGCCGTGGCGAGCGGCGGCAGCGCGAAAGCCGCGACGGCGGCAACGCAAAGCAGATCGCGTCTCTTCATGGGTATTCCTCTCCTCCGTTGACGTGGCAGCGGGCTCTCGCCGCCGCTCGGGACCTGACGATACGACGCGGCCGGGTTTGCTTCCGGCGCGAGCCGTGTGTTACCGTGCCATGTTATCGTACATCGTACAACCATTACAAGAGTCCGGCCAGCGACGGTGTCAAGCACTCTTTCTCCACGCACCAGGGCGCGACGCGCCGCGGCGCCGGAACCGCCCGGGCCGCGTCGCAGCCGCAGCCTGACCGGCATGCTGGTCGACAGCATGACCTCGCGGATTGCTAAGCGCGAGCTCCGACCGGGCGACAAGCTGCCGACCGAGTCCGACCTCATGACCGCCTACGGCGTGAGCCGCACCGTCGTCCGCGAGGCGATCTCGCGGCTCCAGGCGGGCGGCCTCGTGGACACGCGCCAGGGCGTCGGCACGTTCGTCCTGGAGCGCGCCGCGCACGGCCCGTTCCGCGTGGACCCCTCGGAGCTCGCGACGATCGAGGAGCTGATCGGGGTGCTCGAGCTGCGGATCGCGATCGAGGCCGAGGCGGCAGCGCTCGCCGCCCAGCGCCGCGGCGAGACCCACCTCGTGGAGATGCGCCGCGCGCTCGACTCCTTCGCGCGCAGCGTCGAGGACGCCGGCGAGGCGGTGAACCCGGACTTCCAGTTCCACCTGCAGATCGCGCTCGCCGCCGGCAACCGCCACTTCGCCGACCTGATGACCCACCTCGGGATGGTTATCATCCCGCGCACGCGCGTGAACACCGCGCAGTTCGCGCAGGAGGAGCGCACGGAGTACCTGCGGCGGGTGGGGCGCGAGCACGAAGACATCTACGACGCCATCGCCCGGCGCGACGCGGACGCCGCCCGCGCGGCGATGCGGACCCATCTCGCGAACAGCCGCGAGCGCCTGCGGCGCGCGCACGAGCGGGCCGGCTCGCCGCTCGGCTGACCGCGGACGGCGACGCGCCCCGGCCGGCCTGGCGCCGGCCCGCAGTCTGCCCGCAGTCGGCCAGTTGTACGATGACATACGACTACGTTCACTCACGATCGCCGTTCAGCCTCAGGGAGCCTCGCGACAACGATGAAAACCGTCCTGATCACCGGCGCCGCGGGCGACGTCGGCACGCATCTCCGCCGCGAGCTCGCCGGGCGCTACAAGCTGCGCGTCTCGGACATCAAGCCGATCGAGGATCTCCGCAAGAGCGAGAAGTTCGTGCGCGCCGACGTCTCGAAGATGGCCGACATGCTGCGCGCGACCAAGGGTGTCGACGCGATCGTTCACCTCGGCGCGTGGCCGGTGGAGGGCGACTGGCCGCTCATCCTGTCGTCGAACATCGTCGGCGGGTACAACGCGTTCGAGGCGGCGCGCCGCAACGGCGTGAAACGAGTCGTGTTCGCGTCGTCCAACCACGCGGTCGGGTATTACCGCCGCGACGAGACGATCGACCATCTCGCGCAACCCCGGCCGGACAGCCGCTACGGCGTGTCCAAGGCGTTCGGCGAAGCGCTCGGCGCGCTCTACGCCCACAAGTACGGGCTCGAAGTGCTGGCGATCCGGATCGGCAACGTGAATCCGGAGCCGCTCGACAAGCGCCGCCTCGCGATCTGGATCAGCCCGCGCGACATCGCGCAGCTGGTATCGATCGGTATCGACCATCCGGAGATCAAGTTCGAGATCGTGTACGGCATCTCGGACAACCACCGCACTTGGTACGACAACTCGAACGCGTTCCGGCTCGGCTACCGGCCGCTCGACAAGAGCGAGGCGTACGCGGCGGGCATCCTCGCGAAGCACGCGGACAACGCGAACCCGCTCGTCGAGCTGTACCAGGGCGGCACCTTCGTCGCCGCCGAGGATGGCGGTGACCCGAGCCGCGCGCACCTCGTGTCGGGACGCGCGAAGCGCGGCGGCGAAGAAGCGCCCGGCGAAGCGCGCAGCAGGGAAGAAGACCGGCGGGAGGAAGAAGAAATGACCGACCGCTCTCCCCGCCTCGCACCGCCACGCGGCACGTGCGACACGCACATGCACATCTACGACACGTCCGTGCGGAGCGCGCCCGGAGGCCCGCCGCTGCCGGGGCATTTCCCGGTGGAGGCCTATCGCGCATTGCAGCGCCGGCTCGGGCTCGAGCGCGTGATCGTCGTCCAGCCGAACGCCTACGTGGACGACAATCGGGTCACGCTTGCGGCCATCGCGGCGCTCGGCCCGGGCGCAAGGGGCGTCGGGGTGGTCAAGCCCGGAGTGTCCGACGCCGAGCTCGACCGGCTCACCAAGGGCGGCATCGTCGCCCAGCGCATCTTTCAGCTCCCCTACGGCGCGGTCGGCTTCGCCCAGATGGACGAAGTGATGGCGCGGGTGAGTCCGTTCGGCTGGCACGCCAACATCCAGCTCGACGGGCGCGAGCTGCCGAAGTACGAAGCGCAGATCAAGCGGCTGGACGGCAAGTTCGTCATCGACCACGTCGGCAAATACCTCGAGCCGGTAGCGCCGGATCACGACGCGTTCAAGTCGTTGCTGCGGCTACTCGACACCGGTCGCTGCTGGGTGAAGCTGTCGGCAGCCTACGAGACCTCGAAGACCGGCGCCCCGAAGTACGAGGACGTCGGGCGGCTCGCCAAGGCGCTCGTCAAGCACGCGCCGGAGCGGATGATGTGGGCGAGCAACTGGCCGCATCCGTCGGCGCCGAAGGACCAGATTCCCGACGACGCGGATCTCATCGACCTGCTGCTCGAATGGGCCCCGGACGACGTCACGCGCCGCAAGATCCTCGTCGACAATCCGGCGGCGTTCTATGGATTCGGGGCGTAACGCTCACCGGTTCCACGTCGACGTCGGCGAAACCGCCGAGTTCTCGAAGACGCTGACCGAGGCCGACCTCGCGCTCTTCAGCGCGATCTCGGGCGACTTCGACCCGATCCACGTCGACGAGGCGTACGCCCGCACGACGCCCTTCGGCCGCCGGATCGCGCACGGGATCCTCTCGATGGCGCTCCTCTCCACGGTATCGGCCATGATCAGCCGCCGCGCGCGCGAACGGGGGAGCCGGGGCACGTCGGTGTCGCTGGGCTACGACCGGATCCGGTTCCTGAAGCCGGTGTTCGTCGGCGACACGCTGACCGCGCGCTACACGATCCTCGAGCTCGACCCGGACAGTCGCCGCAGCCGTTCGAAGGTCGAAGTGTTCCGGGACGGCGGCGAGCTCGCCGTGGTCGGCGAGCACGTCATGAAGTGGCTGCCGCCGGAAACATGACAACGCCGCTCCTCGCCGAGCGCCACCTGCAGATCCGCGACGCCGTACGCCGGTTCGCCGACGAGCGCATCCGGCCGGTCGCGAACGAGCTCGACGAGTCGGAGCGCTTCCCCGCCGAGCTGTACGCGGAGATGGCCGGGCTCGGCTTCTTCGGCATCGCGATTCCCGAGGCGCTCGGCGGCGCAGGCGGCGATGCGCTCGCCTACGCGGTCGCGATGGAGGAGCTCGCGCGCGGCTACGCGTCGGTCGCCGACCAGTGCGGGCTGGTGGAGCTCGTCGGAACCCTGCTCGCCGCGTACGGCACGCCCGAGCAGCATGAACGCTACCTCCGGCCGCTGCTGAAGGCCGAGCGGCGCTGCGCCTATGCGCTGACGGAAGCGGAGGCCGGCTCCGACCTCTCGAACCTGCGCAGCACTGCGACGCGCACCGCCGACGGCTGGACGCTCACGGGCAGCAAGCTCTGGATCCACAACGCGCCGGTGTGCGACTTCGCGTGCGTGCTCGCGCGCACCGATCCGGCCGCCGGTCATCGGGGCATGAGCATCTTCCTCGTCGACCGCGACTCGCCCGGCTTCGAGGTCGGGCGCAAGGAGCACAAGATGGGCCAGCGCGCCTCGCAGGTCGGCGCGCTCGACTTCCACGACGTGCAGCTCTCCGCCGGGGCGATGCTCGGGCCGGAGGGTCGCGGCTTCCACCTGATGATGAGCGTCCTCGACAAGGGCCGGATCGGTATCGGCGCGCTGGCGGTCGGAATCGTGCAGGCCGCGCTCGAGGCGTCGATCGACTATGCCAAGGTCCGGCGGCAGTTCGACAAGCCGATTGCCGAATTCCAGGCGGTGCAGTGGATGATCGCCGACATGGCGAAGGACGCCCACGCGGCGCGCCTGATGGTCCACGCCGCGGCGGCGAAGCTCGATTCGGGCGAGCGCGCTACCATCGAAGCGTCGATGGCGAAGTGCTTCGCCGCCGACGCCGCCGTCGCGCACACCGCAAACGCCGTGCAGATCCACGGCGGCTCCGGTTACATCCGCGGGTTCGAGGTCGAGCGCCTCTACCGCGACGCCAAGATCACCCAGATCTACGAGGGCACGAACCAGATCCAGCGGATGATCATCGCCCGGCAGCTCCTCGGCTAGGATACGGGTCCGTTTCCGAAGGAGGACGAGCCATGGGACAGATGATCAGCTTCAAGCGGCCGGACGGACAGGGCGTGCAGGGCTACCTCGCCGAGCCCGCAGCGGGCGCAAAGGCGCCCGGCCTGGTGGTCATCCAGGAATGGTGGGGCCTGAACGCCCAGATCAAGGGCGTCGCCGACCGCATGGCGGCGGCGGGGTATCGGGCACTCGTGCCCGACCTCTACCGCGGCAAGGTCGCGGTCGAGGCGAACGAAGCCGAGCACCTGATGACCAACCTCAATTTCGGCGACGCGGCCGGCCAGGACGTGCGCGGCGCCGTCCAGCACCTGAAGGGTACGAGCGCGAAGGTCGGCGTCACCGGGTTCTGCATGGGCGGCGCGCTGACGCTCCTCTCGGTCGCGAACGTGCCCGAGGTGGACGCCGGCGTGTGCTGGTACGGCTTCCCGCCGCTCGAGTACATCGACGCGACCAAGATCAAGGCACCGCTGCTCGCGCACTTCGCGATCGACGATGTCCCCTTCCCGATCGCCACCGTCGACAAGCTCGAGGAGAAGCTGCGCGCGGCCGGCGTCAAGTTCGAGTTCCACCGCTACCAGGCGCAGCACGCCTTCGCCAACGAGACCGCCGTCGGCAAGAACAAACTCCCGATCACCGAGCACAACCCGGCGGCGGCGGAGCTCGCGTGGAAGCGGACGATGGAGTTCTTCGGCAAGCACCTGAAGTGACCGGCCGGGTCGCCGCGGCGGCGCTCGCCGCGATGCTGGAGGACGGCGGGGAGCTCGCGCTCCTCGACGTCCGCGAGGAAGGCGTCTTCGCGAAGGGTCATCTCTTCCGCGCGGTGTCGGTGCCGCTCTCGCGCCTCGAGCTGAAGGTCGCGCGGCTCGTCCCGCGCCGCTCGACCCGGATCGTCCTCTGCGACGATGACGACGACCTCGCGGAGCGCGCGGCGCTGAAGCTCGGGCAGTTCGGCTACACGAACGTCGCGGTCCTCGCCGGCGGGGTGGACGCCTGGCGTGCGCTCGGCCGCGAGCTCTTCGCCGGCGTGTACGTCCCCAGCAAGGCGTTCGGCGAGCACGTCGAGCATCACGACGGGACGCCGTCGATCTCCGCGGAGGAGCTGGCGGCGAAGCGCGCCGCGGGCGAGAAGATGGTCGTGCTCGACAGCCGGCCGCTCACCGAGTTCCAGCGGATGAGCCTGCCGGGCGCGCTCGACTGCCCGGGTGCCGAGCTCGTCCACCGGATCTTCGAGGTCGCGCCCGATCCGGACACGCTGGTCGTCGTGAACTGCGCCGGCCGCACGCGCTCGATCATCGGCGCGCAGTCACTGCGGAACGCCGGCGTGCCACACCGCGTGGTCGCGCTTCGCAACGGAACCATGGGCTGGACGCTGGCCGGGCTGCAAGCTCGAGCACGGGAAGCGCGAGATGGCCCCGCCGCCCGGCGCTGCGGCGCTCGAGAAGGCGCGTGCCGCCGCGGGAGTGGTCGCAGCGCGGTTCGGCGTTCGCACCGTCACCGACCGGGAACTCCGCGAATGGCAGCGCGACGGCGAGCGGACGCTCTACCTGTTCGATGTCCGCACGCCGGAGGAGTACCTCGCCGGCCACCTGCCGGAGACCGCGAGCGCGCCCGGCGGCCAGCTCGTGCAGTCGACCGACGCCTACGTCGGCACCCGCAATGCACGCATCGTGCTCGTCGACTCCGACGGCGTGCGCGCCCCGATGACCGCTTCGTGGCTCGCGCAGATGGGCTGGCGCGATGTGTTCGTCTGGCGCGACGCGATGGTTGGCGCGGCACTCGTCGAGGGTCCGGCCCCGCCGCAGGTCCTCGGCCTCCGCGACGTGCAGGCCATTTCCCCGCGCGAGCTGAACGGTCTGCTCGACAGCGGGAAGGTCGACGTCGTCGATCTCGCGAGCAGTCTCGAGTACCGGCGCGGCCACATCCCCGGCGCCGCGTATGCGATCCGCTCGCGGCTCGCGCAGTCGCTGCCGAAGCTCGAAGCCGGCCACCCGCTCGTGCTCACGTCGCCGGACGGGGTGCTCGCACGGCTCGCGGCGCCGGAAGCGGCGGCATCATGGAATCGCCCGGTGTCGGTCCTCGACGGCGGCACCGCGGCGTGGTCGGCGGCGGACCTCGCGCTCGAGCCGGGCGCGACGCGGATGCTCGACGACACGGACGACGTCTACTACCTGCCCTACGACCACGCCGACCGCGTCGAACAAGCGATGCGCGACTACCTCACCTGGGAAGTCGCGCTTGTCGAACAGCTCGCGCGGGAGGGAGTGCGGTTTCCGGAGTTTCCGCGGCCGCCGGGCTGACCGCGGCGGCGGCACCGCGTCAGGCGCGGAAAGTGAGCCGCGTCGTGATCGACTTCAGCTTGTCGAGGATCGACTGGCCGAGCCGCGATTCGCGCGCGGCGGCGGACCGGCGCGCGGCCTGGGTCTTCACCATCTCCGGCGACTGCTTGAACGCGTAGTAGCGCTCCAGGGCCGCGACGATGTGGCTCTGAAGCAGCGTCAGGTTCACCGGCTTGTTGACGAAGCGGAAGATCCGCGCCTCGTTGATCAGGCTGATGATCAGCTCCGAGTCCGAGGCGCCGGTGGTGACGATGACGAGCGTCTGCGGGTGCTCCTGCTTGAGCAGCTTGAAGAGCACCGTGTTGTCGACCCGCTGCGACTCGAGATCGGCGATGAGCACCGCGATCTCGTTCACCGCCAGCGCGTGCAGCGCGTCGTCGAGGTTGTTCGCGTGCACGACGCGGCAGAGGTCGCCCGACATCTCGCGCGCCGCGCGCGCGAGCGGCGCGTCGTCGAGCACGAGCGCGGCGACGTCGGCCGTCGATCGCGCCCCGGCGCGCGGCGGCGGGCTCGCCTCGAGCGCGATCGCGATCATCACCGCCTCGCTGACCGTCGCCTGCAGGTCGTCCTGGTTCCACGGCTTCGAGACGAAGCGGAACACCTCGCCGTCGTTCACCGAGCCGACGATCGCCGCGAGGTCGGAGTAGCCGGTGAGCAGCATTCGCACCGAGTTCGGCGCGACGAGCTTCAGCTCGCGCAGGAGGTCCACGCCGAGCATGCCGGGCATCCGCTGGTCGCTCACGATGACGTGGAAGGGCCGGCTCTTCGCGAGCTGGAGCGCCTGCTCCCCGCCGGTCGCCACCGTGACGTCGTAGGTGTCGTGGAACAGCACCCGGAGCGCGTTCAGCACCCGCTCCTCGTCGTCCACGAACAGGATCGCGGGCCGCCTCCGGACGGTCCCGACCGCCGCCTTCGGCGCCTGCGGCTCGGCCTTCACCTCGGGCGAGCCCGAGCCGGCGGCGATCGCGCGCCGCAGGGCGGTGACCTTCGTCGCGCGGAGGCGATGCGTGCCCGACGGCGTGTCATCGCCTTCGAGGTGGGGCGAGGTGATCTCGTGCTGGCCGGTGTCGGAGAGCCGGGCGGTGGGAAACGGCCTGTCGTCGAATGCAAGATGGAGCGCTTCGAGGAACTGCCGCGCGCTCCGGAACCGGTCCTCGGGGCGCTTCGCGAGCGCCTTCAGCAGCACCCGGTCCATCTCCCTGGGCAGCCGCGGCTCGAGCGTCGAGGGGAGCGGCGGCGGGGCCTCCAGGATCTGGCGCATCAGGTTCGCGCCCTGCCCCTCGAACGGCCGGCGGCCGGTCAGCACCTCGTACACGATCACCGCCGCCGAGTACACGTCGCTCCGCTCGTCGGCCGTCTGGCCGTCGAACTGCTCGGGCGCCATGTAGTACGGCGTGCCGAGCACTTCGCCCATCAACGTCAGATGCGACTGCTCGAGCCGCGCGATGCCGAAGTCGCTGATCTTCGCCGTCCCCATCTCGCTGATCAGCAGGTTGCCCGGCTTGATGTCGCGGTGGATGACGCCGCGCGAATGCGAGAACTCGAGGGCCTCGAGCAGCTGGTCGAGGATCTCGGGGAACGCCTTCAGCTCCGGCCGGTAGCCGGCGACGAGATGGTCGCGCAGGCTCCGGCCCGGCACGCACTCCATCGCGATGAACACCGCGTCGGCGTCCTCGCCGTACTCGTAGATCGCGACGATGTTGGGGTGGTGGAGGCTCCCGGCCGCCTGCGCTTCGCGCTTGAAGCGCTCGAGCACGCTCTCGGCATCGGCCGGATCGAGGTCGCGCCGGCGCAGCACCTTCAGCGCGACCTCGCGCTTGATCACCGGGTCCTGGCCGCGGTACACGACGCCCATGCCGCCGCGGCCGAGCTCGCCGACGATCTCGTACTTGCCGACCTTCTGTGGGCGCTCGTAGTGCATGCGTCAGGCGGCTTCCGCGACCGCCACCGGCTTCACCGGCAGCGTGACGGTGAACTTCGTGCCGGCGCCGACCTTCGACGTCACGTCGATCCGGCCGCCGTGGCTCTCGACGATCTTGTAGGTGATCGAGAGCCCGAGCCCGGTGCCTTTGCCGACCTCCTTGGTGGTGAAGAAGGGGTCGAAGATCTTGGGCAGCACGTCCGCGGGGATGCCGTGGCCGTTGTCGGTGATCTCGACCGCGACCCGGCCCGGGTCCGGCTGGAAGGTACGCAAGGTGATCACCCCGCCCTCCTCGGGCGTCGCCTGCGCGGCGTTGGTGAGCAGGTTCAGGAACACCTGGTTCATCTGCGACGGCGCGCACGGCACCTTCGGGATCTGGCCGAGCACCTGCCTGACGGTGCGCTTCTTGAGCTGGTTCTTCGCGATCGTCAGCGCCGAGGCCAGCCCCTCGTTCAGGTCGAACTCGGCGACCTTGCTGCGGTCGAGGCGCGCGAAGTTCTTCAGGTTGGTGACGAGCTCGGCGATCTGCCCGATCCCGTAGAGCCCGTCCTTCACCAGCGCATCGACGTCGGGGAAGGTGCCGCCGGAATGCGCGTCGGCGAGCGCCTGCGACGCGGTCGCGAACTGCGCGGCGAGCTCCGTCTCGCTCACCTTGTCGGAGTGCAGCATCCCGATCAGCTTCTCCGCGGCGGCGAGCGCGTGCGCGACCTTCGGCATGCGCCCGTTCACCGTCTCGAGGCTCGCCTTCACGTAGGCGAGCGGCGTGTTCACCTCGTGCGCGACGCCGGCGACCATCTGGCCGAGCGAGGACATCTTCTCGCTCTGGATCAGCAGCGTCTCCTGCTCCTTCAGCTGCGCCATCGCGTTCTTGAGGTCCCGGGTGCGCTCCTCGACGCGGTGCTCGAGGAACTCGTTCGCCTCGCGGAGCTTGCGGTTGAGGCCGCTGATCACGCGATAGTTCGCGGTGAGCCGCCAGGCGAGCCAGGCCGCGAGCAGCAGCAGGAAGCCCGAGTACACGAGGAGGTACATGCGGAAGCGCTCGGCGTTGGCGAGCGAGTCGCCGAAGCCGCCCTCGAACGCGCGCATCGCCGTGTCGAGTCGCGGGCCGGTCGAGGCGAAGTAGGCGTCGCGGAAGCGCGCGTCCTCGGCCGCCTTGTCGGCTACCGCCTTCCGGGCCGCGGTGACGACGCGCTCGACCTCGGGGCGGGCGATCTCCGGGACCTCCGCCGCAGCGAGGTCCGCAATCGCACCCTCTGCGCGCTTCGCGGTGGCGGGGGACGGCTGTGCCGCGTAGCCGAGCACCGCCTCGTGCACCCGCTC
The DNA here is from genome assembly GCA_963744255.1 of uncultured beta proteobacterium. Lineage (GTDB taxonomy): Bacteria > Pseudomonadota > Gammaproteobacteria > Burkholderiales > SG8-39 > DATEDA01. The sequence goes on along the minus strand of CAVUSZ010000015.1, from coordinate 93,316 downwards.
GGCGTCGCGCGCGACACCCGGCGCGATCCCCGACGCGCGCTCGCGCGCGTTCGCAGCAAACGCTTCAAGCATTCGCCTCAGCTCGTCGAACGACTGCGTGTAAGCCGCGCTCGCAGTGGCGAACCCGTCGACCGCCTGCGACTTCGCCGCAAACGCCTCCTTCAAGCCGAGGAGCGTCGCCGGCGGCAGCGGATTGTCGAGGTCGTGGCCCTTCAGTGCGAGCAGGGCATGGATCCGTGGCAGCCTGGTCGGGTCGACCGACGAACGCCGCGCCGCGCCATCGTCGGCCCGGGCCGCGAGCCGCGTCCCGATCAGCCAATCGTTCCAGCGGCCGTCGACCTCCTTCAGCTCGCGGAGGGAGGCGAGCACGTCGGTCGCCGCGGTGAGGTCGATCGCGCGCGCCTTGACGTAGAGGTAGCCCCAGCCGCCGAAAAGCAGGATCGCCAGGGTGGCGATCGCCGCGTAGCGGAGCGGCCTTCCGACGGCGGCCCAGGTCCCGACCTGGACGCTCATGCGCCGCGCCTCGGCTCGGTGCGACCGGACCGGCGCCGGGGGGAGGCAGGTGGGGGGGAGCTAAGTTTCAGAATCGGCACGTGAATCCGCGGGTTCAGGAGGCCGCAAAGTATATGCCACCGGCCACTGCCCCGCGCAGGTACAACTTGGTACCGGGGCGCGGGCCGTTTCCCGGCCGCCCGGGATTGACAATCTTTGACAATCGTCGCGGGCCTACCCAGAGGTCCCCTCCCACCGTTGCAGGCAGCTCCAGGCGACGAGCGCGGCGTCGACGGTGAAAAGGTGCGGCGCCTCGAGCCGCGCGCGAACGGCGTCGAAGGGGAGGAGCTCGAAGCCGGCCACCTCGCCGTCCTCGTTCCGGGGCGCGAAGCCGGGCGCGAGCACGAGGTCGAACGCCTCGACCTCGTTGGCATCGAGGCCGTCCGCGACCACGTAGTCGAACGCGAGCGCATCGCGCGGCCGCGCGTGACGGGTGAGCTCGAATGGCAGCCCTGCCTCCTCGCGGCACTCCTTCAGCAGCGTCTGCCAGGCGTCGAGGCCGGCCGCCACGCCGCCGCCGACGAGGTTGTCGAGCTTGCCCGGGTCGACGCTCTTCGCCGCGCTGCGGCGGGCGACCCACATCGCCGGACCGTGCTCGGTCTCGACGATGCCGTTCAGGTGCACCGCGCGCCCGCGGATGCCGAACCGCTTCACCGCCGCGCGCTCTATCCGCGCGAGCGGCTCGCCGCTCGCCTCGGCGTAGATCTCGTAAGGCTCGTCGCGCCAGCCGGTGACGAGCCCCTCGTCGCGGAGCCGCGCCGCGACGCGCGTCAGCGCCTCGGTCCGCGCCGCGGGAGTTGCGAGCGCGTCGGCGAGCGACACCCGCTGGGGCTCGCACACGAAGACGTCGGGAAAGCGCGCGAGCACGGCAGCGAACTCCGGCCGCACCCAGCCGAAGCGGCGTTCCGCGGCGCGCAGCGGCAGAAACGAATCGTAGTCGACCGCGAGCGCCTGCGTGAGCCACGCCGGCGGCGGCACCCGGCTCATTGGACTGCCCTCACGCTTCCTTCGAAGGCAGCTCGAGCACGACGCGCGCGACGCGATCGAGCGCCGCGTCGGCGCTCGCCATCGGCTCGACGCCGGCGACCGGCGCGGCGCCGCCGATGACGAGCACCGGCTTGCCGAACTGCAGGCCGAACGCCATCTCCGAGATCGTGCCGTACCCGCCGCCGATGGCGACGAGCATCAGCGCGGCGCGGGCGATCAGCGCGTTCCGCGCCACGCCGATGCCGGTCGCGATCGGGATCGTCACCCACGGGTTCGCGGTGCGCCAGTCGCCGTCGGGCAGCATGCCGACGACGGTGCCGCCGGCTTCGGCCGCACCCTTCGACACCGCGGTCATCACGCCGGCGAGACCGCCGCAAAGCACGACCAAGCCCAGGTCGGCGAGTCCGCGCCCGAGCGCGAGCGCGTTGGCGAACTGCGCTTCGCTCGCTTCGCGCGCGCCGATCACGCCGATCGGCGGACGGCACGGGCGGCCGCTCTCGCGCTGAAGCCAGCGCACCGCATCGCGGAGGGCAATCGGCGTGCCGGCCGCCGCGTCCGGGCGCCATACGCGCGCCTCGGGGTCGAACCGGCCGAGGCTCGCGTGGCGGAGCACGCCGCCGTCACGATCGAGAAGCAGTCGGGAACTCATCGGGCCGGCCGGACTCTACCCCAAAGGCGTCGCGACCGGCGTGCTTCATGCGCCTGTCATGACGCACCCGTAAGCTTCATCGCCCCCGACGACACATTCCCCATGTCACTCCTCCACGACACCCTGCGCGCCACCGCCAGCACCCTCCTCGGCCAGCGCTCCGACGACCTGCTCGCGCCCGACGCCCGGCTCGCGGTGGGCGTCGGCTATGCCGCGCTCACCTGCGACGGCGTGCCGGTATACGAGGCGGAATGCTTCGCGCTCGAGGATGTGTGGACCGTACGCGACGCCGAGCGGCTCGCCGCGCGCGAGCCCGCGCGCGACTGGCGCATCCATCTCGTCGCGCTGCGCGACGAGCGCCACTATCGCCGCAGCGCGGACGGGCGCTGGGTGCTGTACGAGCGGGGGTACGGGTTGTCGTAGCGCCGGTTGCCCCGGTCGAGGGGGCAGCGGGCGGCTATTCGAAGGCGCGGTTCGGATGCGCGTCGACGAAGTTCGCGAGCGCGTCGAGGAAGTACGGCGGCACGTCGCAGGTGTCGTCCTCGAACCAGCGGTGCGCCGCGCGCTTGCCCGACTCCATGCACTCCGTGAGGCGCTCGAAGCCGTCGAGCCGGCGCTCGTCCGAGAGCAGCCGCCACCGGTCCGAGATGCCGTACAGGTCGACGTCGGAATCCTTGCCGAAGATGCCGTCGGAGTCGACCGCGGCGAGGTAGTAGGTCGTGACCTCCGCCCCCCACTGATCGCAGAGCTCGAGCTGGCGCTTGGAGAGCCGCGCCATGCTCGCGCGGAAGCCCATGTGCTTCGCGCGATGCGCCTGCGCGAGCCCGACCGCGAAGCCGAGCGTGAAAGCGGCGAACGCCGGGTGGAAGAGCGGGTGGCGGGTGAGGTCCTCGCGCCGGTCGCCGGCGACCGCGACCGAGTGGCGCATCACGACGTGCAGGTCCTTCAGGTGCTTGAGGCCGAACGGCACGTCGACCAGCGAGTCGAGCCCCTCCTCTTCCTCCAGCAGCCGGAAGAGCGGGTTCGGCTCGCCCGCGGACAGCTCGCCGCTGTTCGAGGTCTTGCCCCAGGAAATGTAGTCGTCGTCGGTCATCGCGCCGCCGTCGGCGTTCGGGTCGAGCTTCGCACGGCGGAAACCGAGGGACGAGACCAAGGATGAAGTCGCCATTTCTCTGGAGCGGGTTCTGCTCATTCCGCGCGGTGCACGCGCGGGCCACGCACAAACGGGTGTCGCGCGGGGGGCAGGCGCCGCACCGGTCATATCACGGTGCCCGTTCTCCTGCCCCAACCGCGGACACCCCGAAGCTAGCAAGAACGATACCGAAGGTCCCGGGGCAGCGCGAACCGCGTCACGACAGATAACGAGGAGCCTGCCGCACCGGCCGACAAACCATTGATTCAGAGCGTGTTGCGGAGGCACTAGTAGACGGTTTCCGCCGCGCGCGCCGGCGCGGCGCGGCGACGGCGCCGCGACGCTTCCGGCACAAGTTGGCGTCAGCGGATCGCCACGAACTCGTCGCCCGCGTCAAGGCAAACGCGCACGGTTGGCCAACCGGCCTAGTTCCATTGCCGTGGCTGAAGCGATGCAGCATGCCGGGCGCCAGAGCGAGTCGCGGCATTCGCCGCGCGCCCTCAGCCCTAGGCACTAGGGAGACGGCCTGATTCCTCGACGCCCCCCACTTGCCGATACTGGCGTCGCTGGTGCAACAAACCCACCCACTCAACTTTTTTGAAAGGACCGACCGATGAAACGCAACCTGATCGCACTTGCCGTCACCCTCGGCTTCGCCGCCACCGCCGCCGTCGCCGAGCCCACGCTCGACCTCGACATGAAGGACCGCGGGATGCTGAACGCGCCCGAAGCGACCTCCTACCAGGCCGACACGCAGGCCGCGGGCGTTCGCTTCACCGAGCGCGAAGAGTTCGCCCCGTTCAACCCGTAACGCGCGCTAATCGCGCTGCCGGCGCGGACTCCCCGCTCCGGCAGCGCGAGACCGGCGGTTTGTCATGGGACAGTACCTCCTCCACAGCCTGCTCGTCCTCTCGACGACGGCCATCCCGCCGCTCGAGGCATCGGCCGATCAGAGCGGCCGGCTGGTCGGCGTGCACGAGATTCCCGCATTCGTCCGCGAGCGCTTCGAGCTGACACCCGGTACGTTCGACGAGCCCACGCTCGACCCGCGGCCGAAGGATCGCAGCGCGGAGGACGTCGGCGCAGGGTGATCGGCTACACTCGACCGCGTGAAACGCGCCGGTCGCAGACCTGAACCGACACGCGAGCCACTGAAGCGGCTCGAAGCCGGGCTCCCGGCAACCTGGTTCCACGATCCCGGCCACTATGAGCGCGAGCTCGAGACATTCTGGTATGCGCGGTGGATCGCGGTCGCGCGCGAGGAGGAGATCCCCGCGGCCGGCGACTACCGCGTCGTCGAGATCGGCACGCAGTCGATCTTCGTCGTGCGCGCCGGGGACGGCGGCCTGCGCGCCTTCCACAACACCTGCCGCCATCGCGGCTCGATCCTCTGCACGTCGCCGCAAGGCTCGTTCGCTCGGCAGCGCATCGTCTGCCCGTATCACGCCTTCACCTACGATCTCGACGGCCGGCTGATCGCCACGCCGCGGCGGATGGCGACGCCGGACTTCGCGTTCGAGAAGTTTCCGCTGTTCGCGGTCGCGGCCGACAGCTGGGGCGGCTTCGTGTTCGTGAACCTCGCCGGCCGCAAGGTGCGGCCGCTCGCGGAATCGCTCGGCGGGCTCCCGGCGCGCTTCGAGCGCTACGGCTTCGCGGGCCTGCGCATCGGCAGGCGCATCGTGGCCGACGTGCACGCCAACTGGAAGCTCCTGTGCGAGAACTTCTCGGAATGCTTCCACTGCCCGCCGGTGCACCCGGAGCTCTGCCGCATCGTCACCGCGTACCGCGAAGCGGGGGCATGGGGCCTGCAGCGCGACGAGCGCGGCTGCGCGCTGCCGGAGACGAAACCCGAGTACAAGCCGGACGCGCAGACGCTCACGCTCGACGGAACCGCCAAGATCCCGCCGTTTCGGCGGCTGAACGACGCGGAGCGCGCCACGCTCTACGTGCCGGCGATGCTGCCGCCGGGGCTGTTCCTGAACGTGCAGCCGGACTACGTCAACGCCCACATGATGGTCCCGACCGGACCGGAGAGCGTACGCATCACGTACGACTGGCTGTTCGAACCGGAGGCGATCGCGAGCCCCGGCTTCGACCTCGACCACTACGTGGCGCTCTGGGACGTTACGAACAAGCAGGATGCGCGCAACTGCGAGTGGCAGCAGCAGGGCATCCGCTCGCGCGAGTTCCGGCACGGCACCTTCGTGCCGCAGGAGTTCGACTGCCACCGCTTCGCGCAGTGGGTGCGGGCGGGGCTGCGGCCGCGCCGGGTACGGTCATCGTCAAGAGGTGCGGCGGGGAAAACGGCGGCGCCTGCGCGCCGCCGGTGATGCGAGCGCGATCGGCAGCGTTGCGCTGCCGATCGTCATTCCCTACTCAGTCACTCATCCCTTCTTCGCGTCATCGATGCACTTCTTCTGCGCATCGCCCGTCAAGTTCTTGCACTTCTCCGGCACCTGAGCAAAGCCGGCGGTCGAGCCGAGCGCGAAGAAACCGAGCAGCAGGCAAGCGAGCAGTTTTTTCATGGTGTCTCCTTAGGTTTGAGAGGACTCAACTGGCCGGTCGCGGACGTGACTGTGGTGCACGGAAATCGCGATCCGGCGATTCGGTGAACGCCGCTCGGTGAGCGGAGGTTGACGGCGATCGAGAAGATCGCGCATCACCGGCTCAACCCGTCTGCGCGCGACGACATCGCTGCGCAACAACACTGGTAACTCTTACGCGAGCTCGTCGCGAGCCGCGCCGACTACGACTAGGCCATGCCGACCGCCGGCTGCCGCTCGCGCCGGGCGTCGTCGGGCCGCGCGGCGATCATCGCTTCGAGCTCCTTGCGCACCTTCGCGCAGCCGGCATCGTCGAACCGGTTGTCCATCTCGTTCGGGTCGTTCCTGAGGTCGTAGAGCTCGCCCGCGCCGGTGGACTGCTCCACCGTGAGCTTGTGGGTCGGGGTGCGCACGGTGCGTAGCTTCAGCTCGACCCCGCAGCGCGACGCCGAGAGATCCCATTCGTGGAACGCGAAGTCCCGCGACTCGCCGTCGCGCTCGATCAGCCCGCGCAGGCTGCGGCTGTGCCAGCCCGCGACCGGCGCGACGCCGGCGTAGTCGAGGATCGTCGCCGGGACGTCCAGCGTCGAGACCGGGTCGGCGATGACTCGTCCCCCGGGCACGCCCGGACCGCGTGCGAGCAGCCCGACCCGGAGCAGCCCCTCGTACATCATCGGCCCCTTCAGGATGAGCCCGTGATCGCCGAGCCAGTCGCCGTGATCGGTGGTGTAGAGGACCAGCGTATCGTCGGCGAGGCCGAGCTCCTGCAGCGCGATGAGCGTCCGGCCGACGTTGTGATCGATGAGCGAGATCATCCCGTAGTAGTTGGCGATCAGCTCGCTCAGCTGCCGGTCGGTCTGGGGCGGAATGCGCGAGTACTCCTCGCGGATCTTCCGCAGGTCCTCCTGGATGATCGGCTTGCCCTCCATCGCCGCCTTGTGCCACCAGGGCCGGCGTTCGTAGTCGAGCGTGCGATGCGCGGGCAGCTCGACGTCGTCCGGGTCGTGCATCCGGCTCCACGGATCGGGCGCATCGAACGGGTGGTGCGGATCGGGATACGACGCCCACACGCAGAACGGCCGGTCCTTGTTCGCGCGCAGGAACTCGACGGTCCGGTCGCCGATCCAGGTCGAGTTGTGCCAGGCCGGGGGCAGCGCCGAGTGGAAGGTCTGCGCGGCGGTCGAGCGCGGCGGCAGCTGCGTCTGATACAGGCGGTTCCGCTCGTCGCCGTTGCCGTCGGCGTAGTACCAGCGCGAGTAGTGCTGGCCGAACGGCGGCTTCATCGGCAGCCAGTGGTTGTGCCCCTCGGTGACGAGCTCCACGTAGCGGAACCCCATGTAGGGACCGGTCCAGTCGGCCGCGTACCGATCCATGCTGTAGCGGCACTCCGGGGTACCGGTGGCCTTGAAGGTGTGCATGGTCGCGAAATGCGCCTTGCCGATGAACCCGGTCGCATAGCCGGCGCGGTGCAAGGCCTCGGGGAAGCTCCTGCTCCCGTAGGCGGGATCGAGGTCGATGCCGTTGTCGCATACGCCGTGCGTGCGCGGCAGGAGCCCGGTCAGGATCGACGCTCGCGAGGGCTGGCACACCACGTTCGGCGTGATACACGCCGCGAAGCGCGTACCGTCCCGCGCGAGCTGGTCGAGGTGCGGGGTGCGGACCCGGCGCCCCTCGAAGCCGAAGCAGTCGCCGCGCTGCTGGTCGGAGGTGATGAGGAGGATGTTGGGCTGCTTCCGGCGTGTGTCCGACATTCGTGGCTACCCCGTTCTCCCGGTGTCTTCGAGGATCATGTCCGCGGCCTTCTCGGCGATCATGATGGTGGCGGCGTTGGTATTGCCGGACACGAGCGTCGGCATCACCGATGCGTCGACGACGCGCAGGCCCTGCACGCCGTGCACGCGCAGGCGCGGATCCACGACTGCCCCCGCGTCGCGCCCCATGCGGCAGGTCCCGACCGGGTGAAAGCCGGTCGTCGCGTTGCTGCGCAGGCACTCGAGGATCTCGTCGTCGGTCCGCACCGCCGGGCCCGGCTTGTACTCTCCCAGGACGTACGGCGCGAAGGCGCGCGTCGCCATGAGCCGCCGCGTGAGCTTCGTGCCTTCGATCATGAGCGACCGGTCGTATTCGGTGGACAGGTAGTTGAAGAGGAGCGCCGGCGCGGCCGCCGGATCTCTTGACTTGATCCGGATCGTGCCCCGGCTGGTCGGGCGCAGCGGATAGAAATTCAGGGTGAAGCCGGAGAACCGATGCGGCTTCGCCCCGCGCTCCTCCGCGCTGACGGTGCTGAGGAAGAACTGGATGTCGGGCGTTCTCGCATCGGGGAAGGCGCGCGTGATCATCCCGCCGATCATCACGCCGACCGAGAGCGGGCCGGTGCGGAAGAGCAGCCACTGGAGCCCGACCCGCGCCTTGCCCCAGAGGTTGCGCAGCTCGTCGTTCGTCGTCACCGGCTGCGCACACTTGTAGACGAGCCGCAGCAGCAGGTGGTCCTGGAGGTTCTCGCCGACGCCGGGCAGGTCCGCGACCACCGGGATGCCGTGCTCGTGCAGGAGCGCGGCGGGCCCGAGCCCGGACAGCTGCAGGAGCTGCGGCGACTGGACCGCGCCCGCGCACAGCAGCACCTCGCGCGCAGCGCGCACCGTGGTCTCCGCACCGTCACGCCGATAGCGGACGACCATCGCGCGCCGCCTGTCGAACTCGATGCCGTTCGCATGGGCACCGGTCTCGATCGTCAGGTTGGACCGCCCGCGCGCGGGCTTGAGATACGCGGTCGCCGCCGAGCAGCGCAGGCCGTTGCGGGTCGTCAGCTGGAGGTAGCCGGCGCCGTCCTGGCGCGCACCGTTGAAGTCATCCGTGCGCGGAATGCCGAGCTCGCCGGAGGCGGCGATCAGGGCCTCGACGAGCGCGTGCCGCCCGGCAATGTCGGAGACGGCGAGCGGCCCGTCGCCGCCGTGGTACGCGTTCGCGCCGCGGGCGTTCGCCTCCGACTTGATGAAGTAGCGCAGCGTCTCGCGTGCATTCCAGCCCGCGGCGCCGCGCGCCTCCCAGCCGTCGAAGTCCTCGGGCTGTCCGCGGATCTGGATCAGGCCGTTGATCGCGCTCGAGCCGCCGAGCGTGCGGCCGCGCGGCGTGTAGACCTTGCGGCCGTTCAGGTGCGGTTCCGGCTCGGTGTAGAACCCCCAGTTCAGCACCGGGTGGAACATCGTCTTGCCGTAGCCGATCGGGATGTGGATCCACGGGTAACGGTCGGCGGGCCCCGCTTCCAGCAGCAGGACGGAGCGCTGCCCGTCCGCGGTGAGCCGGTTGGCGAGGACGCAGCCCGCCGAGCCGCCGCCGACGATCACGTAATCGAAGGTTCGCCGCGCGCCGCCGCCATTGACAGCGTTCGAAGTCATCCTATAACGTTATACCAAGTCCCGACCGCTTGGCCACGTTGCGGAACAGCATCGGACCGCGGCGGCGGGACGCCACACGTCGGAGGAGCGTTCATGAAACGGGATCCTGAGCAGACCGGGAAAGCGGACCACGGGCGCCGCCGCGCGCTCAAGCAGGGCGTCGCGCTCGGCGCGGCGATCGCGGGCGCACCGTGGGTGCTGCGCTACGCGCACGCGCAAGGGGCGCCCGACCTCGGCGCCTACCAGAAGGCGAAGATCAACTGGCGCCTCGCCGAGGGGCAGCGGGTCAACGTCGCGGTGATCCCGGCGGCGTACTTCGACAACCTGATCGCGCTCACGCCGGAGTTCGAGGCGCTCACCGGCGTGAAGGTGCAATTCGACAAGGTGCCGCCGGGGCAGATCCGGCAGAAGGCGGTGCTCGATCTCTCGTCCAAGACCGGCAACATCAGCACGCACGCCGCCGATCCGATGTACCTGCCGCTGTACGCGGCGAACAAGTGGACCGAGGCGCTCGAGCCGTACCTCGACGACCCGAAGCTCACCGACAAGGCCTGGTTCAAGCACGACGACATCTTCGAGGCCTGGCGCAAGGCCGACATGGTCGACGGCCGCACGTACGGCATCCCCTACGACGGCGAGATGACCGTCCAGACCTACCGCAAGGATCTCTTCGACGCCAAGGGCCTCAAGCCGGCGGACACGCTGGACGACGTCGTGAAGAACGCGAAGGCGCTGCACGATCCGGCGAACCGCATGTGGGGCTTCTGCCTGCGCGGGATGCCCGGCGCGGGGCAGAACATGTACATCTACCCGTCGATCCTCGGCGCGTTCGGCGGCCGGTGGTTCGAGCCCGGCGGCAAGATCCGCGTCAACAGCCCGGAGGCGGTCGCGGCGCTCGAGTGGTACGTCACGACGAACAACGCCTACGCGCCGCAGGCGGCGCAGAACTGGAACTGGCCGGACATCGCCGACGCTTTCGCGCAGGGGACGATCGGCTGCTACATCGACGGCCACACCGCGGTGACGGTGATCGCGAACCCCGAGCGGTCGAAGGTCGTCGGCAAGCTCGGCTTCGCGCGCTGGCCGAAAGGACCGTCGGGGCGGCGCGTGACCTCGATCTGGAACTGGGCGATGCCGATCAACAGCGCGCTGCCGGTGCCCGCACGCCAGGCGACGTGGCTCTTCATCCAGTGGGCGTGCTGCGAGGAGACGCAGATTCGCACCTCGTACGCGTTCAAGGGACCGGGCAAGCGCTTCGGCGTGAATCGCCTCTCGATGTGGAAGAGCGGCCCGTACGCCAAGACGCTCGCCGACGCCAGCGACCAGCTGGTGCCGGCCTCGCTCGAGAGCCTCGCCCTGGACACCGACGTCGACTGGCGCCCGCGCGTGCCGCAGTGGCCGGCGATCGGCGAGACGATGGCGAAGATCGTGCAGGCGGCGCTCGTAGGCCAGACGAAGCCCAAGCAGGCGCTCGACGACGCGCAGGTGCAGGTCGAGCGCATCATGCGCGGCTAGAGCCGCGCGCCAGGAATGACGCCGGCGCAGCGTCTCGCCGTCGCCGAGCGCCCGGAGAGACGCTTCGCGCTCGCGCTCGCGGCGCCGGGCGTGCTGGTGCTCGCGGTCACGACCACGTTCCCGCTCGTCTACCTCCTCTGGCAGAGCCTGCAGAACATCAACCTGGCGATGCCGGGCATGGACCGGTTCGTCGGCGCCGAGAACTACGTCCGGATGTGGGAGGACCGGCGCTTCTGGGGCGCGCTCGGCTTCACCGTGATCTACACCGGGGTGACGGTCGCGCTGCAGCTCGTGATCGGGCTCGGGATGGCGCTCCTCATCCTGCAGATCCCGCGCGCGCAGTGGGCGTTCCGGATCGTCGCCATCATCCCGATCGTCCTCGCGCCGGTGGTGGCGGGCCTCTTCTGGCGCACGCTGATGCTCACGCCGGACTTCGGCATCGTCGACTTCGCGTCGCGCTCGCTCGGCCTCGGCTCGCACAACTGGCTCGGCGACCCGCAGCTCGCCCGCGTCTCGGTGATCGCGATCCACACCTGGCAGTGGACGCCGTTCGTCTTCCTCTATCTGCTCGCCGCGCTGGCCGCGCTGCCGGCGGACCTCTATGAAGCGGCGCGTATCGACCGCGCGAGCGCCTGGCGGCGGTTCGTGCACATCACGCTGCCGCTCATCCGGCCGGCGATCGTCATCGTGGTGATCCTGCGCATGACGGTGGCTCTGTCGGCCTTCGCGGCGATCTACGCGGCAACCGGCGGCGGGCCGGGGACCGCGACCGAGATCATCAACCTGTACGCGTACCGCGTGTCTTTCGCCGAGCTCTCGCTCGGTTACGGCGCCTCCGCGGCGGTGGTGCTGCTCGTCCTCACCATGGCGGTCGCGGCGCTGCTGTTCCACCTGCGGCGGGCGAAATGAGGCGCAGCACCGTGCGGAGCGCGATTCTGATGGCGACCGCCGCCGTCCTGCTGGCGGTCTGGACGGTGCCGGTACTGTGGGCGGTCCTGACCTCGTTCAAGGACGAGAAGGAGGTGCTCGCCTACCCGCCGACGATCGTGTTCGACGCGACGGTCAAGAACTTCCGCGAGGTGCTGACCGGCCCGACGAACATCGTGCCGAACCTCACGAGCAGCCTGATCATCGCCGTCGCCACGACCATCCTCACCATCGTGATCGCCGTGCCGGCCGCGTACGCCTTCGCGCGGCTCAAGCTGCCCGGCCGCAGGCCGCTCGGCTTCTACGTGCTCGCGACGCAGCTCGTGCCGCCGATCGGCCTGATCATCCCGTACTTCCTGATCATGAACCGCATCGGCTGGATGGACAGCTACCGCGGCCTCGTCCTCATCTATCTGACCTTCTCGCTCCCGTTCGCGATCTGGCTGCTGGTGTCGTACTTCGAGGACATCCCGCGCGAGATGGAGGAAGCCGCGCTCCTCGACCGCGCGAGCCGCCTGCAGGCGTTCTGGCACGTCGTGCTGCCGCAGGCGCGGGGCGCCATCGGGGTCACGGTGGTCTTCGTGTTCCTGAACGCGTGGAACGAGTTTCTCTTCGCCGTGATCCTCGGCGGGGCCACCGTCAAGCCGGTGACGGTGTCGATGTACAACTACATCAACACCGAGCAGACGCAGTGGGCGCAGCTCGCGGCCGCCGCGCTGATGGCGATGCTGCCGGTGATCGCGCTCGGCATCGCGGCGCAGAACCACATCGTCGCCGGGCTCTCGGCCGGCGCGGTCAAGGGCGTGACCCGGAGATGACGGCGCGATGACCCGCCGCGGCGAGGTGAAGCTGGCCGGCGTCGGCAAGTCGTTCGGCGACACGAGCGTGCTGCGCGACGTCGATCTCGAGATCCGCCCGGGGGAGTTCTTCTCGCTGCTCGGGCCCTCCGGCTCGGGCAAGACGACGACGCTGCGCATCATCGCGGGCCTCGAGACGGCGAGCCACGGGTTCGTGTACCTCGACGGCGCCGACGCGACGCTGCTCCCGCCGGGCGACCGCGACGTCGCGATGGTGTTCCAGAGCTACGCGCTCTATCCGCACATGACGGTGTTCGACAACATCGCGTTCCCGCTGAAGATGATCCGCACGCCGACGGCGGAGATCGCCGCGGCGGTGCAGGAAGCGGCGGCGCGCGTGCGCATCGGGCATCTGCTCGAGCGGCGGCCCGGGCAGCTCTCCGGCGGCCAGCAGCAGCGCTGCGCGCTCGCGCGGGCGATCGTGCGCAAGCCCGCGCTCTTCCTGCTCGACGAGCCGCTGTCCAATCTCGACGCCAAGCTGCGGATCGAGACGCGCGTCGAGCTGAAGCGACTGCAGCGTTCGCTCGACGTGACCGCGGTCTACGTCACGCACGACCAGGAAGAGGCGATGTCGCTCTCCGACCGCATGGCGATCTTCATGGACGGGCGCATCGTCCAGATCGGCACGCCGGAGGACGTGTTCAGCCGGCCCGCCACGGTCGAAGTCGCTGCCTTCCTCGGGAACCCGCCGATGAACGTGCTGCCCGGGCGGCTCGCGGGCGGAAGCGTGACGGTTGGCGGCGCGAGCTTCGAGGCGCCGCAGCTCGCATCGCTCGGCGAGCGCGAAGTGACGCTCGGCGTCCGGCCCTCGGAGGTGTCGCTGGGCGCGGCGGGCGCGCCGGCCACCGTGACGCTGTGCGAGCTGCTCGGCGAGGACGTGATCGTCGATCTCGACTTCGGCGGCCAGCCGCTGCGCGTGAAGAGCCCGGGTCGGACGCGGCTCGCGGAGGGCACGCAGGTGCACGTGCGCGTCGACCCGGCGAAGCTGCACGTGTTCGACCGGGCGACCGGCCGGCGGATCGAACCGTGAAGCCGCACCGCGAGGCGAAGGTGATCCCGCTCGCGCGCGACAGCCACGTCGCGATGTACCGCCAGCTCGCCGAGCAGCTGCGCGACGCGATCGCCCGCGGCGACTACCGGCCGGGCGAGAGGATCCCGACCGAGCCGCAGCTCATCCGCCGGTTCGGGGTGTCCCGCATCACCGCCCGGCAGGCGGTGGATGCGCTCGCGCGCGACCGGCTCGTGATCCGCAAACAGGGCAAGGGCACCTTCGTCGCCGGACCGGTGGTGCACCATGACCTCCTCGAGCTGCGCGGCATCTACGACGAGCTGGTCGCGCAGGGGCTCGAGCCGCAGATGCAGCTGCTCGAGTTCGGCCAGGCGACCCCGCCGGCTCGGATTGCCGGACGCCTCGGGACCGGCTTGCGCAAGCTGGTGCACTGGCGGCGGCTCTACGTGCTGCGCGGGAAACCGTTCGCCGTGGGATCGATGTACCTCGACACCGGGCGCACGCGGCTGACGCGCGAGCAGGTGGACCGCAACCCGACCTACTCGATCCTCGAGAAGCTTCTGCACGAGCGCATCGCGCGCGCCGACGTGTCGATCCGGTACGAGCGCGCGAGCGCCGACCTCGCGCGGCCGCTCGGCCTGCCCAAGGGCACGCCGCTGATGGTGTTCGAGCGGGTCTCGTACAACGCCGCGGGCGTGCCGCGCGAGCATTCGCTCTACTACGCGCGGGCCGAGGCCTACGAGTTCTCGCTCACCGTGCGCGGCAAGCTGCCGATCACGCGCTCGCTCAAGGCGGCCGGCTGACGCGGGCCGCCCGAGCCGCTATCGCTTCCAGCGCACGAGCAGGACGAGCGGCACGACGACGAGCGCGGTCGCGATGTAGAACACGAACGCGTCGATGTAGCCGAGCATGGCAGCCTGGCGCGCGACCTCGCGCGCGACCGCGGCCAGCCCGGCCGGGTCGTGGACGTTCCAGGCGCCGGTCACCCAGGGCATCGTCAGCGCTTCGTTGTACGGCGACACCGCGGGGGCGAGCTCGGAGTAGTTCGTGCGCGCCATGCGCACCGCCACCGCGGTGCTGAGCGAGATGTGAATGCTCGAGCCGACGTTGCGGACCATGTGGTAGACCGCCGCGCCCTCCGCCGTCGCCGCCTGGTTGATCGTCGCGAAGGTCACCATCGTGATCGGCACCCACAGCACGCCCACCCCGAACCCCTGCAGCGCCATCGGCCAGAACACGCCCTCGGCGCTCGGGTTCATGTCGAGCTGCGTGAGCTGCCAGCCCGCGAAGGCCTGCAGGACGAACCCCAGCACGATCATCGCGCGCGGATCGAAGCGGCTCGCGAAGATCATGGCCGAGAACGCGACGAGGGTCCCCAGGCCGCGGGCGCCGAGCACGAAGCCGATCACCGACTCGGGGTAGCCGCTCACCCCCTGGAGCATCGGCGGCAGCAGGGTCATCGGCGTGAAGTTGAGCATGCCGAAGACGAAGATGAGCACCAGGCCGATGCTGAAGTTGCGGTCGCGCAGCAGCGCCGGCTGGAGGAACGGCCGCTCCGCGGTCAAGCTGTGCACGACGAACGCGTACAGCGCGGCCACGGCGACCGCGGCGTAGACGACGATCTCGGCGGAGTCGAACCAGTCGGCGCGCTCGCCGCGGTCGAGCATGACCTGCAGGCTCGCGAGCGCCGCCGCGAGGAGCAGGAAGCCCAGCCAGTCGAGCCGCACCGGCAGCGGAGACTCGCGATCGCGGATGAAGAACCAGGTGCCGGCGAGCGCCGCCGCGCTGAACGGCACCATCATGTAGAACACGTAGCGCCAGTCGTAGGTTTCGCTGAGGTAGCCGCCGACCACCGGGCCCACGATCGGGCCGAGCACCGAGCCCATGCCGTAGATCGCGATCACCGCGCCGTGCTGGCGGCGCGGATAGGTCTCGAGCACGATCGCCTGCGACGCCGGCGCGAGCGGCGCGCCGAATGCGCCCTGCAGCGCGCGGAAGAGCACGAGCTGCTCGAGCGACTCCGCGAGGCCGCAGGCGAGCGACGCGGCGCCGAAGGCGAACACGCACCCGCTGCACAGACGGCGCCGGCCGAAGCGGGACACGAGCCAGCCCGCGAGCGGCGTCGCGACCGCGGTGGCGGCGAGGTTGGCGGTCAGCACCCAGGCGATCTGGTCCTGCGTCGCCGAGAGCGCGCCCTGCATCTGCGGCAGCGACACGTTGGCGACGGTCACCGTCATCGCGTACAGGAAGGTCACCGCGGTGCAGGTGCCGAGCACCAGCGCCCGGCGCAGCCCCACGCCGGCGCTCGTGTCGTCGGCCAGGGTGATCGCCGGCGTGCTCATTGAACTACCCTCGCGCTTCGCGCTCGGGGTTCGCCCTTGGGACGGCCCGGCGAGCTCACTGGACTACCCTCGCGCTTCGCGCTCGGGGTTCGCCCTTGGGACGGCCCGGCGGGCTCACGGGCGGCGGGTCAGCGCGTGAGCTTGCCGATGAACTCGGGCAGGCCGCGGCTGCGGCCGGTGTCGACGCTCACGGTCACCGTCATGCCGGCGCGCAGGGGCGGCCGGTCGGCGGATTGCTCGATCGCGAGGTGCACCGGCACGCGCTGCACCACCTTCACCCAGTTCCCGGTCGCATTCTGCGGCGGCAGCAGCGCGAACTCCGCGCCGGTCGCCGGCGCGATGGCGCTCACCCGCGCCGGCCATTCGACGCCGGGGTAGGCATCGGCCACGATCCGCGCCGACTGCCCGACGCGCACCCCGGCGAGCTGCGTCTCCTTGAAGTTCGCCTCGATCCAGGTATCGCCGCTCTGGATCAGCGTGAACACCGGCACGCCGCGCGCGACGTACTCGCCGGCCTGCAGCCGCATGTTGCTCACGACGCCGGCGGCCGGGGCGGTCACGCGGGTGTGCGCGAGATCGAGTTGCGCGGCGTTGCGCGCGGCCTGCGCCTCGAGGAAGCGCGGATGGCGCTCGGCCGGCAGGTTCGGATCGCCGCCGAGCGCGGCGAGCGCGCGCAACGCGCGCTCCTGGACCGCGCCGAGCCGCGCGCGCGCGACGTCGAGGTTGTGCCGCGCCTCGTCGAACGTGTCCTCGCGGCCCATACCCCGCTCCTTCAGCTGCCGCTGGCGCTCGAGCTGCCGGGTGGTGAAGTCGATCCGTTCCTCGGCTTCCCTGGCTTCGGCGAGCGCGACCCGGTACTCCGCGCGCAGGGACGCGAGGTCGGTGCGCACCACCGCCATCTGCGCGTCGGCCCTGGCGATCGCCACCTCGAACGGCGCCGGATCGATCCGGAACAGGGGCGCGCCAGCCGCGACCGCCTGGTTGTCGCGCACCTCGACCGCGGCGACGCGCCCGGCAACTTCCGCGCTCACCGTGATGATGTGGGACTTGACATAGGCGTTGTCGGTTTCCACGTTGCGCCCGCCGGCGGCGTAGAAGTAGAGCGCTGCTGCTGCGGCGGCGAGCGGCACGCCGACGAGGAGCACGGCGCGCAGGGCTTTGCGTGCGACGAAGGGCTTGGGTGTCCCCGGCTCAGTCATTGCGGCGTGCGCGGCGCGCGGCCGTCTCGGGCGCGCCCCCCTGCATCCTGACGAGATTCGACCTGATCGCGAGCAGCGCGTCGACGAAGTGCTCGCGCTCGGCCGCGCTCAGTCCCGCGAGCGCATCGCGCCGCAGCTCGGCCGCGACCGTGCGCAGGGTACGCATCGCCGGCTCGACCTCGGCGGTGAGGTACACGCGCCAGACCCTGCCGTCGCGCGCGTCGGCTTCGCGGCGCACCCACCCCTTCGACTGGAGCCGGTCGAGGAGCCGTCCGAGGGTCGGCTTCTCGATCTCGAGCGTGTCGGCGAGCTCGGTCTGCGTCACGCCGTCGCCGCGAAAGAGGTGGTTCAGTACCCACCACTGCGAGCGCGTGAGCCCGAGCGACTTCACGCGCCGGTCGTAGATGGTGCGCATCAGGCGCGCCACGTCCGTCAGCAGGAA
This sequence comes from uncultured beta proteobacterium, assembly GCA_963744255.1. Classification (GTDB taxonomy): domain Bacteria; phylum Pseudomonadota; class Gammaproteobacteria; order Burkholderiales; family SG8-39; genus DATEDA01. Next base: position 75,767 of record CAVUSZ010000015.1, on the reverse strand, counting down.
GCCGAAGTTGCGCGACAGGTCCTCGCGGAGCATGCCGCACAGGATAGTTGCCTAGCTTACGATCTGCAAGGCACCCCGCTGCTGCATAGCGTCAAGGGGGTGGGCCGCACCCCTACTCCGGCTTGATGCCCGCCTTGCGGATCACCTCGCCCCAGCGGTTGTATTCGGCCCGGATGTAGGCGGCAAACTCCTCGGGCGTCGAGGTGTGCACCGTCGCGCCGATCGCGTTGAAGCGATCGACGATCTCCTTCGACTTCATGCCTTTCACCAGCGCGGCGTTCATGCGCGCGACGCTCTCGCGCGGCAACCCGGCCGGGCCGCCGAGGCCGAACCACGGCGCCACGCTGATCGCCGGGTAGCCCGACTCGACGACTGTCGGGACGTCGGGCAGCAGCGGCGAGCGCCTGGGGGTGAGCACCGCGATCGGCTTGAGTTTCCCTGCCTTCACCTGAGGCAGGGCGATGACGAGCGAGCTCTGGAAGTCGACCAGCGTGGCGCCGGCGAGCAGGTCCTGGATCTGCTGCGCGGCGCCCTTGTACGGCACGTGCACGAGCTTGATCCCGGCCGCGGACTGCAGCATTTCGGCGGCGAGGTGCGGCACCGTCGCCACGCCGGGCGTCCCGTACGACAGCTTGCCGGGGTTTGCGCGCGCGTAGGCCACGAACTCGGTGAAGGTGTTGGCCGGGAGCGCGGGATTCGCGACGATCAACGGCGTCATCGAGACGAGATTGGAGATCGGCGAGAAATCGTTGAGCGAGTCGAACGGCACCGGTCCAAGGTGCGGCGCCGTCGCGAGCGTGATCGCCGTGAGGCCGATGGTGTAGCCATCGGGCGCCGACTTGGCGAGTACGCCCACCCCCACCGTGCCGTTTCCGCCCGGACGGTTGTCGACGATCACCGGCTGGCCGAGATCCTCGCGCAGGATGTCCGCCGCCGCGCGGCCGACGAGATCGGTCGGTCCGCCGGGCGGGAACGGCACGATCAGCCGGAGCGGCTTTGCCGGCCAGGCCTGCGCGAAGGCGCCGCCGGCGGGGAAGACGGTCAGGGTAAGCGCGAGGACGGCCGCGGCCGCGCGGGCGAGGGAATGCATGGTGTCGTTTCTCCCGTTCCGGTTGCGAGCGCCGGAGCATAACGCCGCGGCCGGCCGCGCACGTCGCTCGACCGGAACGGCGTCGCGGCCGGCGTTCGGCGGTGACGCCGACGACCGTCCGCGACCCGCGCCGTCGCCCGTGGCCGTCTATCGGCGCAGCTCCTTGAGAAGCGCCTGGGCCTGGCCATCGTCGGGCGCGACCGCGACCAGCTGTTCGGCATAGCCAAGGGCCTTCGCCCGGTCACCGCGGTCGCGTGCCATCGTCGCGAGCGCCTGAAGGATCGCGCGATCGCCCGGAAAGCGCTGGTGCGCCTTCTCGAGCACCGCGATCCCCTTTGCGGCGTCGCCGAACGAGTGCAGCGCTACGCCGTAGACGTAGACGTAGCGGGGCACGTCGGGAGCGAGCCGCACCGCCTCGGCGAGCTCGGCAAGGGTTTCGGCCCTGCGCTTCTGCCTGGCATAGGTCAGGCCGAGCGCATGATGCAGCGGCGCGGAAGCCGGGTTCGCCTTCAACGCGCTGCGCAGCACCTCCGCCGCCCGATCCTCGTCGCCGCGCGTGCGATAGAGATCCGCGAGGTTGACCGCCGGCTGCACGGCTTCCGGCGCGAGCTCGAGCGCGCGCCGGTACTCGGCCTCGGCTTTCTCGAGCTCGCCGCGCTCGGCGTACAGCGCACCGAGGTTCGAGTGCGCTTCGGGTCGGTCGGCGTTGAAGCGCTGCGCGGCGAGGTATTCGTCGAGCGCTCGATTGAACGACGCCCGGCGGTCGGCCGGAATGCGCTCGGACGGGACCGCCGCGAGCGAGCGCGCCGCGGCGATTCGCACCGCGCGCACCGGATCGTCGAGCATGCGCGGGAGGAAGCGCAGCCGCACGGCAGGGTCCGCGCCCGACAGCACGTCGACCGCGCCCCGGCGCACCAGCTCGTCGGGATCGTTCAAGGCGTTCGACGCGAGCTCGATCACGACCGGCGTCGGGTCGGACGCCAGCCGCTCGAGCGCGCCGGCGCGGACGATCGCCGGCTGCGCCGCGTCGCCGGCCACCTTCATGAGCTGCGACCGTGCGTCCGGGGCGTGGCGCATCGCCGCGGCGAAGGCCTCGCCGAACGCCTGGTAGCCGCCGGGCGTGCGTCCGTACCACTTCTGCACCGCGTCGGCCGCCCATTGCGCCTCCCTGTCGGCATGGCAATTCGTGCACGCATCGGGCGTGCCGAGTTTCACCGACAGATCCGGACGCGGGATTCGCATGCTGTGGTCGTGCCGCGGGTCGACCACCATGTAGGTCGTGGTCGGCATGTGGCAAGCCGCGCACGCCGCGCCCTTCGACCCGGCCTGGTGATGATGATGCGCGGGCGCGTCGTACTTCGACGGCAGATGACACTGCGCACAAACGCCGTTGCCCGGCGCGCGCAGCTTCAGCGAGTGCGGGTCGTGGCAGTCGCTGCAGGTCACGCCCTTCGCGAACATCCTGCTCTGCGCGAACGAGCCGTGGTTGTAGACCTCGTCGCGCATCTGGCCATCGGGCCAGTACAGGCCGCTCTCGATCGGGGAGACGACGAGCGTGTCGCCCATCGGCCGGCCGTGGACGTAGTCGTCCGAGATCTGGGACCGGCGCGCGTGGCAACGGGCGCAGACCTCGATCTCCCGCGCCGTCTCGCGCGGCCGGCTGCGGCTCGCATTGCCGGTATCGGCGTTCATCGCCCACGACACGCCCCGGCGCTCGTCGAGGGCAAGGAGGAGCCCTTTGCCGGAAGAGTCGAGGCGTTTCCAGTCGCCTTCCTTCTTCGCCCACGCGACATGGTTCGAGCCGGGCCCGTGACACGCTTCGCAGGCGACGTTCACCTCCGACCAGGTGGTCCTGAAGCGGTTGGCGGCCTCGTCGTAGCCCTTGCGCAGGTTGGTCGAGTGGCAGTCCGCGCACATGAAGTTCCAGTTCTGGCTCGGCTTCGTCCAGTGCAGCGGATCCTTGTGCGTGATCTTCTCGCCGGGATAGAGATGGAACCAGCGCTGCCCGCCCGCGCTCTTCGGCCGCACGTCCCAGGCGATCGAGAGCGCCTGCATCCGGCCGTCGGGGAACTCGATCAGGTACTGCTGCAGCGGCGTCACGCCGAAGGTGAACTTCAGCTCGAAGTCGGCGAGCTTGCCGTCGGGGCCGTCGGTGTTGACGAAGAACTTTCCGTCGCGCTTGAAGAAGGTCGAGGTCGTGCCGGCGTACGTGAGCTTCGCGGTGTCGAAGTTGCCGAGGACGGTCTTCTCGCTCGCCGCCTGCATCGCGAGGTCGTGATGCGAGCCCTGCCACGCGCCGAACTCCCTCTGGTGGCAGCTGCGGCAGGCGGCGCCGCCAACATAGGTGGGCGTGGCCGGCTGCGCCGTCGCGACCGGCGCGGCCGGCGGCGCGCGATCGCGAAGGAAAAAATAGCCGGCGCCCGCCGCGATCGCGAGCAGCGCGGCGGCAGTCGCCGCGAACCAGACAGCGCGCGAACGTTTCGGCGCTGCGGGCGCGGGTGTCGGTGCGGGAGGCGGCGCGACGCGTTGCCGCGACGGCTTGACGGCTTTCTTCTTCTTGCGGCTCAAGGGGCGGGGCGGACTGCGGGCGGGTGGCGGATTCTAGCCCGCATCGCCCTGGCTTCCTCGCGCGGCCACTTCAGGCCGGGCAGACTTGCGCGCGAGGCAGGGCCCGGCGCGGACGATGGGTGCTCAAACCGGCGGGATCGGCAGCGGCCCGAAGAACATCCGTTTCACCTTGTCCCCGCCGATCACGCGCGTGAGCTCGTGCATCGTGCAGTACATCAGGATCAGCGTATAAGCATCTGCTCGTCGTTCGGATCCGCCGCGGCGCTTGCGGCAATCATGTCGAGGCAACCATGGCATTGAAGCAGCGGGACTACGCACCCGACGCGCGGGGCACGCTCGCGGGCGTGCGCGTCCTCGATCTGTCGCGGCTCTTCGCCGGCAACGTGCTGACGCAAATCCTCGGCGACTTCGGCGCGGAGGTGATCAAGGTCGAGCCGCCCGCGGGCGACACGCTGCGCGCCTGGCGCACCAAGGACATCCAGACCCACTGGAAGATCTACTCGCGGAACAAGAAGAGCCTGTGCCTCGAGCTCCGCAAGCCCGAGGCCCGCAAGCTACTGCTCGATCTCGTGCCCTCGGCCGCGATGTTCCTCGAGAGCTTCCGGCCCGGCACGCTCGAGAAGATGGGACTCGGGCCCGAGACGCTCCTCGAGCGCAACCCGAAGCTCGTCATCGTGCGGATCTCTGGATTCGGCCAGGACGGGCCCTACAAGCGGCGTCCGGGCTTCGGCACGCTGATCGAGGGCATGTCGGGCTTCGCGGCGATCAACGGCTTCGCCGACCGGGAGCCGGTCCTTCCGCCGATCTATCTCGCCGACGGTGTCGCCGGCATCTACGGCGCCTCGGCGGCGATGATCGCGCTGCGCGAAGTCGAGCAGAACGGCGGGCGCGGGCAGGTGATCGACCTGCCGCTGCTCGATCCGCTGTTCGCGGTCATGAGCCCGCAGGCGGCCAACTACCGGCTGACCGGAAAAGTGAAGCCGCGCACCGGCAGCCGCTCGACCAACACCGCGCCGCGCAACGCCTTCCGCTGCAAGGACGGCAAGTTCGTCGGGCTGTCGGCCTCGACGCAGAAGATGGCCGAGCGCACGTTCCGCGCGATCGGCCGGCCGGATCTCGTCGACGATCCGCGTTACCGCACCAACGCCGACCGCCTGGCGAACGCGGACGACCTGGACGCGATCATCGGCGCGTTCGTCGCCCAGCGCACGCAGGCCGAGAACGTCGCGTTCTTCGAGCAGGCCGAGGTGACGATCGGGCCGATCTACGACATCACGCAGATCCTCGAGGACCCGCACGTGATCGAGCGCGAGCTCGTCGCCGACTATCCCGATCCCGACATGGGCGCGCTCCCGATGCATCACGTCGTGCCGCGGCTCTCCGGGACGCCGGGCTCGATCCGGACGCTCGCCCCGCATCTCGGCGAGCACAACCGCGCGCTGCTCCGCGAAGTCGGCGTGGACGATGCGGCGTACGCGAAGCTCGTCGCGGCAGGCGTCGCGTTCGAGGGGGAGTCGCCCGCCAAGGACGAGGAGGAATGACCGTGGCGACGATCGTCATGCGGAGCAAGCTCTTCGTGCCGGGTTCCCGCCCGGAGCTCTTCGCGAAGGCCCTGGCGAGCGAGGCCGACGCGCTCTCGATCGATCTCGAGGACGCCGTCGACGAAAGCCGCAAGGCCGAAGCGCGCGCCGCGGTCGGGGCGTTCCTGCGGTCGCTCCCCGCGGACAAGTCGAAGACGATCATCGTGCGCGTGAACGGCATCGCCACCGAGCACTTCGAGGCCGACGTCGACGCGATCGCCGGACCGGGGCTCGATCTGATCAACGTCCCGATGACCGAAACGGGCGACGACGTACGCAAGGCAGCGGCGGCGATCGGACGCATCGAGCAGAAGAAGGGCATCGCGCACCCGATCGGCATCCTCGCCAACGTCGAGACTGCGAAGGCGTACCGCCTCGCGGCGGAGATCGCGAGCGCGGACAAGCGCGTCGCCGGCCTGCAGCTCGGCTTCGGCGACCTCCTCGAGCCGTTGAGCATCGATCGCTACAACCCGGCGGTGGTGCTGCATTTCCAGCTCGGCGTTCGCCTCGCTGCGGGCGAAGCGGGCGTCTTCGCCTACGACTCGGCATTCGCGAACGTGAAGGACACCGATGCGCTGAAGCGCGAGGCGGAAACCGCCCGCAAGCTCGGCTACCTCGGCAAGTCGGCGATCCATCCAAGCCAGGTGCCGATCATCAACGCGGCGTTCCGGCCGACCGACGAGGAGATCGCGCATTCGTTGCGCGTGGTGGAAGCCGCGCGGGATGCGGGAGCGAGAGGTGTCGGCGCCTACATGGTGGACGGCAAGATGGTCGACGCGCCGTTCGTCATCCGGGCGGAGGCGATCGTCGCGCTCGCCCGCCGGCTGGGGCTCGTCAAGTGAGCGCGCGCTGGAAGCGGCGTCCCGAGGGCTCGAACTGGGGCGACTTCGGCCCCGACGATCGCCTCGGCCGGCTTAATCTGGTCACGCCGGAACGACGTCGGGCCGCGCTCGCGGAAGCGCGCGAAGGCATCGTGTTCTGCCTGTCGCTCCCGCTCGATCTCGGGCCCGGGCTCAACCCGCGGCGCAAACCGCCGCGTCTCGCCGCGGTCGAGCGCGAGGACCGGCCCAACTACAACTATCCGCTTCGCCGAGAGTTTCGCCGGCCTCACCGACGTCGTCTGCGATGACTGGGCGGCGCTGCACCTCCAGTATCTCGACGCAGTGGGACTCGTTCTGCCACATCGGCTCGCTCTTCGACGCCGACGGCGACGGTGTGCCGGAGATCGTCTACTACAACGGCTTTCCCGGCGCCGTCGCGGGTCGGCGACACCGCGCTCGGGATCGAGCACATGGCCGCGACCGGCGTGCAGGGCCGCGGCGTGATGGTCGATCTCCGCCGGCACTTCGGCGACGGGAAGACGCTCGTCGGCTACGACGCGCTGATGCGCGTGCTCGAACGGGACCGCGTCACGGTCGAAGCAGGCGATCTCGTGTGCCTCCATACCGGCTTCGGACAGCGCGTGCTCGAGATGGGACGCGATCCGGACGTCGCGGTGCTGCGCGAGACGTCGTGCGCGCTCGACGGCGGCGATCGCCAGCTGCTGCAGTGGATCACCGACAGCGGGCTCTCGGCGCTCATCGCGGACAACTACGCGGTCGAGGAACGCCCGGGGAAGCCGGCGCCGGGGTACCACGGCGCGCTGCTGCCGCTGCACGAGCACTGCCTGTTCAAGCTCGGCATCCACCTGGGCGAGCTCTGGCACCTCACGCCGCTCGCGGAGTGGCTGCACGCGCGCGGCCGCTACCGGTTCCTGCTGACTGCACCGCCGCTGCGCCTACCGGGCGCGGTCGGCTCACCCGCCACGCCCGTCGCCACGGTCTGAAGTTCCCCGTACGGGAGGTTGTCATCATGCGTATCACACGCTCGCTGCTTCGCCGCCCTGTCGCTCGCGCTCGCGGGCAGCGCGTTCGCGCAGCAGTACCCCGCGAAGCCGGCCCGGATTATCGTGCCCTTCCCGCCCGGCCAGGCGACGGACATCCTCGCGCGGCTGCTCGCGGATCAGCTCTCGAAGTCGCTCGGCCAGCAGTTCATCGCCGACAACCGGCCGGGCGCCGGCGGCGCGGTCGGCACCGAAGCCGCCGCGAAGGCCGCGCCGGACGGCTACACGCTGGTGATGGCCACCATCTCCACGTTCGGGATCAACCCGTCGCTCTACCCGAAGCTCGGCTACTCGCCGCTGCGGGACTTCGCGCCGATCTCCAACCTCGGCCTCACCCCGCAGACGCTGGTCGCGAGCCCGAAGTCCGGATTCGGCTCGCTGAAGGACTTCGTCGAGAAGGCGAAAACGACCGAGCTCAGCTATGCGTCTTCCGGCAACGGGTCGGCGAGCCATCTCTCGATGGAGCTCTTCCGCACCGCGTCCGGGGCGAAGCTGAGCCACGTGCCGTTCAAGGGCAACGCCGAAGCCCTCACGCAGGTGTTCGGCGGCGAGATCCCGGTCATGTTCGACGCGATCCCGGGCGTGCTCGCGCCGATCAAGTCGGGCAAGGTGAAGGCGCTCGGCATCGCCTCGCCCAAGCGCTCACCGTTCCTGCCGGACCTCCCGACGATCGCGGAGCAGGGTTATCCGGGCTTCGAGGCGGTGGGCTGGATCGGCATCGCCGCACCCGCCCGCACGCCCGAGCCGATCCTGAAGACACTGCAATCCGCGATCGCGAAGGCGCTCGAGCAGCCGGAGATGCAGAAGCGCATGAGCGAGCTCGCCTTCATCCCGGTCGGCGATACGCCCGAGCAGTTCACCGCGTTCATCAAGGCCGAGAACGCGAAGTGGGCGAAGGCGGTGAAGGAGTCGGGCGCGAAGGTGGACTAGCCGCTGCGGACAGGTCGTCCCGGTTGGGGCTCGTCGAGTGAACGCGTTCGCCACGCAGTCCCGCCGCAAGGTCTGAGTTACCATCGCGGCCCCGAATCCTCAGGACCGCATACGCGATGAGCTTCGAAGAAAGCGCAGTGCTGCTGGCGGGCGGCCTTTTCCTCGCCATGCTCGCCATGCAGGAGATCGGTCGCCGGCTGGGCGTCCGGGCCCGGAAACGTGGGGGTGACGCAGCCGTTGCCGGGACCGGCGTCGTCGAAGGGGCCGTCTTCGCGCTTCTCGGGCTCCTGATCGCCTTCACCTTCTCCGGCGCGGCGTCGCGGTTCGACGAACGCCGCAAGCTGATCGTCGAGGAGGCGAACGCGATCGGGACGGCGTACCTCCGGCTCGACCTTCTGCCTTCCGCAGCGCAGGCGGACCTGCGGGAAAGCTTCCGGCGCTATCTCGACGCGCGGCTGGCCGTCTATCGCGCGGTGCCGGACCTTGCGAAAGTGAAGGCCGAGCTCGCGCGCGCCGCGGGACTGCAGCAGGAGATCTGGACGAAGTCGCTCGCCGCCGCCGCGGGCACGCAGCCCGCCACGATGCTGCTGCTGCCGGCGCTGAACGAGATGTTCGACATCACCACGACGCGCACCATGGCCGGGCAGATGCACCCGCCGGCGATCATCTTCATGCTGCTCTGCGGCCTCGCGCTGGTCAGCGCGCTGCTCGCCGGCTACGCGGCGTCGGGGACCGCGGCGCGCAACTGGGTGCACATGATCGTGTTCGCGCTCACGCTCGCCGGGGCGGTGTACGTGATCCTGGACATCGAGTTTCCGCGGCTCGGGCCTGATCCGGGTCGATGCGTTCGATCAGGTCCTGGTCGACCTGCGGCAGAGCATGCGGTAGGCGGGGTGCGCTCGGCGAAGAGGGCTCGGCGGCGTACGAAGAGCGCTTGGCGGCGCGCAAGAGGGCCGGCGGGCGCCGGCGGCCTGCCGCGGCGCGCGCGTTCCCATTGACGCAGCGGTCAGCGCGCCCGGAGACTGAGCCGGACGAACAGGTTCTCCGGCCGCATGGTGAACGAGAAGACCTCTTCCACCGGCGGTGCGTCCGCGACCGGCGCAACCGCGAAATTCCGGCACAGCATCGCAATCACCATCCTGATCTCGAGCATCGCCAGGTGCCGGCCGGGACAGAAGCGCGCGCCGGCGCCGAACGGCATGAACGCCTGCGTGTCGTGTCCCGGCCGGCTCCGTCCGGAGCCTTCCAACCAGCGCTCCGGACGGAAGAGCTGCGCTGCGGCAAAGTTCTCTTCGTCGTGCGCCACCTTCCCGGTCAGCACGTAAACGATCGTGCCGGCCGGCACGGCGACGCCCCTGAGCTCGACGTCCTGATTGGGCTGGAACGCGAGGAACGGCGCGACCGGACGGTGTCGCATCGCTTCGTGCGCGACCGCGTCGATGTACGGAAGCGCTTCGGTGCTCGGATAGTCCACCGGGCGCTCGGCGCTGCCGAGGACGCGATCGGCTTCCGCCTGCGCGTTCGACTGCACGTCCGGGTAGGTGGCGAGAAAGTGCATCACCCAGGCGATCGTGTTCGCGGTCGTGTCCTCGCCCGCGAGGAGCATCGTGAGGGCGTTGCCGAGGACCTCCCGGTCGCTGAACCCGCCGCCGTCCGCGTCCTGCGCAGCCAGGATCGCCTCGAGCATGTTGGTGGGCCGCGCGCGTCGCTCCGGCTCCCGCGCGAGCCGGGCGCGCGCACGTGCGACGAGGTCGCCGGCGAGCTTGTGGACCTCGGCGACCGCGGCGTCGAGCTCGCGGTCGACCGGCAGCTTCACGTAGCGCCAGTACTTCACCGGCGCGAGCATGCGGCGCACCAGGGCGGGAAATACCTTCCCCAGGTGTTGCTGAATGGCGTCCGCCGGCTGCTCGAGGGTGTTCAGGTCGTAGCCGAATGCGAGCCCGCTGGTCACGTCGACGGTGAATCGCATGAGGTCCCGCTGCGCGTCGACCCGGCTGCCCTCCCGCGCGGCGCGCTCCCAGCGGCGCTGCAGGCGCGCGGTCACCTGCTCGAGCCGGCCGAAGAACTCCCGCAGGTGATTCGTGTTCAGCGCGTGCATCGCCAGCTTGCGATGGCGGCGCCAGTCGGCGCCCTCCGCATTGAACAGGCCGTCGATCCCCAGCTCGAGCATGAGCTCCCGTATGATGGTCCGGCGGCGATAGCCGTCCGGGCGATCGCGCAGGATGCGCTGGATCAGCTCGGCGTCGGCGATGACGACGACCGGTCTGCCGAGAACGCGGAACGCGAAGATCGGACCGAACTCGCGCGCCCATTGCTCGAGGATGAGGTGCAGCCGGCCGGCGTCGAGCTGCAGCAGGTTGCCGAGGAGCGGCAGGCCCCGCGGTCCCGGAAGCTGGGCGATGGTGCGCGCGGGGGAACGGCTGGCGGTGTGCATGATTCTGCCCGGAGACGGCTCGATCGCGGCCCGCGATCGAGTTTGCCCCCGCGCCGGGTGCACCGGTAGTCGGCCGGACGGCCTATCTATCGCCAGCCGGTCTTCATGAGAGCCCTTCGAACTGCAGGATGTTCAGGCCCGGCGTTGGGGTCGGTGAGGTACATCAGCCCGTTCGGGTCGACGTAGCAGTCGCACGACTGGATCACCTGCGGCCGGTTCGGGCGCGGGTCCATCATCTTCGCCGGGTTCGGCGGCACGTAGTACCCGACCTCGCGCGGCTGGAACGGGTTCTCGATGTCGTAGGCGCGCACGCCGGCGTTGTAGTAGGTGGCGAAGATCAGCCGCGAGCTCTGGAACGAGCCGGGCCGGTTCTCGTGCAGGTTGTGCGGGCCGAAGCTGCCGCCCTTCGCGCAGTAGTCCGCCTCGGCGGGCTGCGGGAAGGTCGCGATGCTCACCGGGTTCGCCGGCTCGCGCACGTCGAACATCCAGATGTAGCGCAGCCCCTCGCTGCAGTTGGCGAACGTCGGCTCGTCGGCGAGGACGAGCAGGTTGCGATCCGGCAGCGGGCAGCGGCGAATGCGTGCCGCCGCCGAACGGCGGATCGTTGTTGCGATGGCACAGCAGCTTCGGCTTCGTCGGATCGGCCACGTCGAGCACCGTGAGCCCGCCGTCGCGCCACGCCGCGTACGCGATGTTGCCGTTCACCAGGGCATGATGCATGGCGTAGCGCCGCCCCTCGCGCCAGGTCGGCGTCTCGCCGCCGCCGCGCCACATGCCGGGGATCCACCAGCGCCCGACGATCTCCGGCTTGCGCGGATCGGACCATGTCGACCACCGCGAAGACGTGGTCGGTGAACTCGGCGAAGTGGATGGATGCGTAGGCGTAGCGGCCGCCGGTGTACCAGATCCGGTGCGGCCCGAGGCCGGTGGTCGGCATGAAGCCGATCTCGACCGGCTTCGCCGGCTGCGAGATGTCGTAGACGCGGATGCCGGCGGTGAACCGGCTCGCCGGGTCCTTCAGCTTGTCGGCCGGCGAACCGCCGAAGTAGGCCTTCTGGTCGCCCTGGAACTCCTGCATGGTCCAGACGCTGGGGGCGTTGACCGCGAGCAGCAGGTCCTCGTGGGTCTGGAGGTGGAAGGCGCGCGTGCCGGGCGGGCAGGCGATGAAGTCGACGACCTGCGGGTGCTTCGGATCGCGCACGTCGACGGTCGTGATGCCGTTGCTGAACCCGTGCCCGACGTAGGCGTAGCCGCGATGGACCATGATCTGCACGCCGTCGCCGCGGCCGCCGAGGTCCGAATGGCTGACGAACTTGATGTTGCGCGATGCGACCGGCTGTCCATGTCACGTCCTCCGTTTGTCGGTGGAATCTAGCACCCGCTACGCCCGCGCCGGCTCGAGCGCGCCGCCGAGGAAAAGCTGCCCGATGCGCGGATCGGCGAGGATCTTCGCCGCGCTGTCCTGCAGGCGCGCGCGGCCGAGCTCGAGCACGATCCCGTGATCGGAGTTCTCGAGCGCGCGCTTGGCGTTCTGCTCGATCATCAGCAGGGTGATGCCGCGCCCGCGCAGGCCGCGCAGCAGGTCGAACAGCTCCTCCACCAGGATCGGCGACAGCCCGATCGACGGCTCGTCGATCAGCATCAGCTTCGGCTCGAGCATCAGCCCGCGCGCGATCTCGAGCATCTTCTGCTCGCCGCCGGACAGCGTCGAGGCCTGGTGGCGCGCCTTCCGCCGCAGCACCGGGAAGCGCGCCATGACCGACTCGATGCGCGGCGCGAGGTCGAAGCCCTTCGGCGCCGCCACGCCGCCGAGCTCGAGGTTGTGCAGCACCGACAGCTCGGGAAAGATGTTGCGCCCCTGCGGCACGTAGCAGATGCCGTCGGCGATCAGGTCGCGCGGCTCGCGGTTGGTGATCTCCCTACCGTCGAACAGGATCCGCCCGGCGCGCACCGGCAGCATGCCGAACGCCGCCTTGAAGGCGGTCGACTTGCCGGCGCCGTTCGGGCCGATCATGGTCGTGATCGCGCCGCGGCGCACGTCGAACGACAGCCCGCGCAGGATCGTCTCCTTGCCGTAGCCGGCGACGACGTCCTCGAAGCGCAGGATGTCAGGAGTGTCCAAGATAGGCCTCGATCACCTTCGGGTCGCTGCGCACCGCCGCCGGATCGCCCTCGGCGATGACCCGCCCTTCGGCGAGCACCAGGATCCGCGTGCAGAGCGCCATCACGAACTCCATGTTGTGCTCGATGACGACGAAGGTCGAGCGGCTCTCGGCGTTGATCGCCTTCAGCCGCTCGCGCAGGCTCGCGAGCATGGTCAGGTTGACGCCGCCGGCCGGCTCGTCGAGCAGCGCGAGGCGCGGCCCGGCCATGAACGCCATCGCGACGTCGAGCAGCTTCTGCTGGCCGTAGCTCAGGTCGCCCGCGTGCTCGTCGGCGAGGTGCTCGAGCCGGAAGAAGCCGATCATGCGGTCCGCCGCCGCGGCGAGCCCGGCGTCGCGCGGGCCGACGAGGCGCCCGAGCATCGTCCCCTTGTGCTCCTGGCCGGCGAGGATCAGGTTCTCGCGCACGGTGAGCTGCGGAAAGATCTGCAGCAGCTGGAAGGTGCGGCTCACGCCGAGGCGGTTGAGGTCGCACGGGCGCATCCCGGTCACCGGCCGCCCGTCGAGCTGCACGTCGCCGCCGCTCGGTGCGAGCTGCCCGAGGATGCAGTTGAACAGGGTCGACTTCCCGCTGCCGTTCGGACCGATGATGCCGAGGATCTCGCCCTCGTCGACCGAGAAGGAGACGCCGTCGACCGCGACGATTCCGCCGAAGCTCTTCCTGAGGTCGCGCACCTGGAGAATGGTGCTCATCGCGCGGCCTCGGTTCCGGGCGCCTCGGGCGGAGCGGCCGCGGCGCCCGCCGCCCGCCGCCGCGCCGGCCGGGTGAGCCGGTCGGCGAGGCCGAGCAGGCCCGACGGCGAGAACGCCATCAGGATCATCACCAGCAGCGCATAGCCCATCAGGTAGAACCCCTGCGTGAAGCGCAGCCACTCCGGCAGCAGCACCGCCACGATCGCGCCGAGGAACGGCCCGAAGAAGTAGCCGGAGCCGCCGAGGACCACCATCAGCAGCAGGTTGAGCGACAGGCCGAGCGCGAACGGCGTGGGATCGATGAACTGCACGAGCGGCGCGTAGAGCGCGCCGGAGATGCCGCCGAGGCCCGCGCCGAGCGCGAACGCGACCAGCGTGTAGCGGCGCGTGTCGACGCCGAGCGAGAGCGCGCGGATCGGGTTCTCGCGCAGCGCGACGAAGGCGCGGCCCCAGGGAGAGCGGATGAGCCACCAGGTCGCCGCCGACACCGCGCGCGAGATGCGCGAGACAGAAGAAGTAGAACGCAATCGGCGAGTTCGTCGACAGCCCGAGCACGCTCGGGCGCGGCACGTTGCTGATGCCGTAGATGCCGCCGGTGAGCCACTCCTCGTTGCGGAAGATCAGGTAGACGAGCGTGTTGAACGCGAGCGTCACGAAGGCGAGGTAGTGGTGCTGCACGCGCAGCGCCGGATAGCCGAGCACCCAGCCGACCGCGAAGCACGAGACCCCGCCGAAGATGTACGTCGGCCAGAACGGCCAGCCCTTCGTCGTCAGCCAGGCGGTGATGTAGGCGCCGATGCCGACGAACGCCGCCTGCGCGAGCGAAATCTGCCCGGCGTAGCCGAGCGTCAGGTTGAGGCCGATGGCGGCGATGGTCATCACCGCCCACATGCTGAGGATGAAGATGCCGTAGGGCTTGAGCCCGAACGGCGCCACGAGGAGGAACGCCGCGGCGGACGCGAGCACGATGCCGGCGGCGAGCTTGCGGTTCCTCAAACGGTGCGCTCCTCGATGCGGCCGAGCAGGCCCTGCGGCCGGAACAGGATGACCACGATCAGGATGAGCAGCGGGATCGCCGTCCGGTACTGCGACGAGATGTACGCGGCGGCGAAGTTGTCGACGACGCCGAGCAGCAGGCCGCCCACGATCGCCCCGCGCACCTGGTTGAAGCCGCCGATGATCGCCGCGATGAAGGCGTACAGGCCGAGCCACTCGCCGTTCGTGAACTTGGCGAGGTAGATCGGCGTGATCAGCAGCGACGCGACCCAGACGAGCGCGCCGTTGATCAGGAACGTGTAGAGGATCATGCGATCGACCCGGATGCCGAGGAGCCGGGCGACGGTCGGATTCTGCGCGGTGGCCTGCATGCACCGTCCGGTGCGCGTGCCGTGGAGGAAGAGCTGCAGGGCGGCGACGACCGCAAGGCTGATCGCCAGGATGATCAGGCTCTGGATCGAGAAGACGGCGCCGAAGACGCTGACGTCGGTCGTCGCGGCGAGCGCCGGGAACGGCCACGCGTCCGCGCCGTAGAACTCGCGCACCGCCTCCTTCATCAGGATGGCGAGCCCGATCGTCGCGATCACGAGCGGCAGCACGCCATGGCGGATCATCGGGTCGACCATCCACTTCTTGAAGAGCAGTCCCAGGACGATCACCGACACGACGCCGCCGACCGCCACCGCGGGCCAGAACGGAAGGCCGAAGTAGCCCATGCCGATCAGCACGAAGAACGCCGGCAGCATGACGAACTCGCCCTGGGCGAAGTTGATCGTCTGCGACGTCTGCCAGAGCAGCGTGAAGCCGACCGCGACGAGCGCGTAGATGCCGCCGGTCGCGAGACCGGCGACGAGCAGTTGGAGGATGTCGGCCACAGTGCGGCGTCGCCCAAAACGGCGGCCGGCGCGAATGCGCCGGCCGCCCGGGACTTGCGGGTTGCGAACGGCCCGCTACTTGCCGAGCTTGGGCAGGACCTTGCTGATGTTCTGCTTGCCGTTCACCACTTCGGCGAGGAAGCTGATGCGGTCGATCTCGCCGACGTTGTCCCAGGAGGTCTCCATCAGGATCCCGGGCTCCTCCTGCGGCGTGATCGTCAGGCCGTGCATCGCCTTCGCGAGCGCCTTGCGGTCGAGCTTGCCGATCTTCTTCTCGGTGACGAACTTCACCGCGTACACCCCGGTGTAGCCCTTGATGCCGTTGTGGTCGGGCTTGTAGTTGAACCGTTTCTGGAACCGCGCCGCGAACTCGGTGACCGCGGCGATCGGCGCGTCGGCGGTCAGCCCGACGTGGCCGACGACGCCGTTCGCCGCTTCCGCCGCGAGCTCGATCGTCTTCTGGCTGAGCAGCGTCGTGTCGCCGACGAACGGCCCCTTCAACCCCTGCTTGCGCGCCTCGCGCATGATCCGTGCGCACTCCTCCTCGTTGCTGTACACGAAGACCGCGTCGGCGTTCGCCGCCTTGAGCTTGACCACGTCGGCCGCGAAGTCGACCTGCCCGGACTCGGTGGACACGTCGGCGACGAGCTTGATGTTGCGCGCGGCGAGCTCCTTCATCAGCCGGTCGCGGCCGCCCTTGCCGAAGTCGTTGTTCACCCAGATCAGCGCGATCGTCTTCGCCTTGAGCTCGTCGCGGATGTAGTTGGCGATCTTCGGCATGCCGATCTGCTGGCCGAACGACGTCCGGAACATGTACGTGCTGCCGAGCGTGGTCAGCTCCGCCGCCTCGCCGCCGATGAAATCGGGGATCTCCGCCTGCTGCACCAGCTGCATGGTGACCTTGACGTTGCCGGAGAAGATCGGACCGAAGATCGCGTACGGGTCGCCGTCGATCGCCTTCTGCATCTGCGAGCGCGCGACCCCGGGGTTGGTCTGGGTGTCGTAGAGCGTGAGCACGATCTTGTTCTTGAGGATGCCGCCCCGCGCGTTGATCTCCTCGACGGCGAGGATGACGCCGTCGCGGAAGTTGCCGCCGGAGACCGCAATCGAGCCGGAGATCTCGCCGACGTAGGCGAACTTGACGTCGGCGGCGGCGACGCCCGATGCGAGCGCGAGCGTCGCGAAAACGAATGCAAGGTCGAACCGTCTCATGGCACCCTCCCTGTCGCGGAATGGAAGTCGAACGGAAATGCGAGGTTCCTCGGCCGCGTGACTCTACCACCGACGCGGCGCGTCTTTTCCGCCGCTCACGCGCCGCCCGCGTGGGGCGAAGTGGGCGGCGGCGCCCGCGATGCGCGATGCAGTGCAACATCGGGCGAATAACGAACGGGCTCCCGCGACAGTGAGTCGATGCGAACCATCACTTTGATTCCCGGCGACGGTATCGGCCCCGAGGTCACCGCCGCCGCGTGCGCCGTCGTCGACGCGAGCGGCGCCGCCGTCGCCTGGGAAGAGGCGCCGGCCGGCATGAAAGTGGGCGAGGAGACCGGTAATCCGCTGCCGGAAACCGTGTTCGCGTCGCTCGAGCGCAACCGGGTGGCGCTGAAGGGGCCGACGCAAACGCCGTTCGGCGAGCCCTACCGCGTCTGGCGCGACGTGCGCGGACCCGACGGCACCCCGGAGACCCGCACTTACCCCGGCGTAACGATCGCGCTCCGGCGCGAGCTCGGGCTGTTCGCCAACGTGCGACCGGTCAAGAACTATCCCAATGCCGGCGGCCGCTACCAGGGCGTCGACATCGTGCTGTTCCGCGAGAACAGCGAGGACCTCTACCTCGGGCTCGAGCGCATGGCCGACCCGGACACTGCGGAGGCCACGAAGCGCATCACGCGCGCCGGGTGCCGGCGCATCGCGCGCTTCGCGGCCGACTACATGCAGCGCACCGGCCGGAAGCGCGTCACCATCGGCCACAAGTCGAACGTCCTCAAGCTGACCGACGGCATGTTCCTCAAGGTGTGCGAAGAGACGCTCGCGGCACACCCGGCGCTCGCGGTCGACAGCCGGGTCATCGACGCGCTGTGCATGGAGCTGGTAGTGAAGCCGGAGACGTTCGACTGCCTGCTGCTGCCCAACCTGTACGGCGACATCGTCTCCGACCTCACGGCCGGGCTGGTGGGCGGGCTCGGCATCGCGCCGGGCGCCAACATCGGCGAGCGCCACGCGATGTTCGAGGCGGTGCACGGCAGCGCGCCCGACATCGCCGGGCGCGGCATCGCCAACCCGATGTCGATGATCCTGTCGGCGGTGATGATGCTGCGCTACCTCGGCGAAAGCGCGGCGGCCGACCGCATCGATCGGGCGCTGGCGGCGGTGCTCGCGGAAGGCAAGGCGGTGACGCGCGACCTCGGCGGCAGCGCGGGCACCGACTGCGATGACGGCGGCGATCGTCGCGCAACTGAAGCGGCAGTGACCGGTCCACCGTAGCCTCAACGGCGGGTCAACGGCAATCTTGCCAAGGGCCTTGGCATTATTGCCCGCCCCCGCGCGCCCACCGGCGCTAGGCTGACGGTAGGAAGGTCTGCCCGTGCGCACTGGCCAGTGGCTGGAGGATCGCCGATGAGAACTCTCGCTTTGATTGTGTCGCTGCTCGCGGTCAGCCCGGCGGCGTTCGCGGATCGCTACATCTGGGTGAACGGCAAGCGCATGGCGCCGGCCGAGATCGCCTACCTCGAGCGGCTGCGCTGCGGGCCGATTCCCGACGGCCGTTACTGGCTCGACGTCGGCAGCGGCATCTGGGGCTACGCGAACAACCCGCGGCCGCAGGGGCACATCTCCGACAACTGCTACCGCGCGCCGTCCGGCGGCGGCGGGCAGGCCATGAATCGCCGTGGGCCGTTCGGCGACTACATGAGCGACGGGCAGTGCTCGTTCGTGAACGGGGTGCCGGTCGGGCGCTGCTGAGGTCCCCGGCGCGCGTGCGCCCGTAACCGGCGCCGGCCGGTCACCGCCGCGGCGCGAGTTGCCGCGCGACCCAGTCGAGCTTGTCCCGGAACTGCGCCTCGTCGGGCGGCTGCTTCCGCATCACCGGGTTGGGCAGCTCGAAGAACGAGCCGTCGGCCTTGATTGCACGCCCGCCGCCGGTTTCAAGGAAGCAATATCCGACGCCGTCGAACGTCGCGTCCGGCGCCGTGCCGGCGAGCTTGGCGGCGATCTGATGCGCGATGACCTCGCCGTGCGCGTGCGCGAACACCCCGGCCTTGGGGAGCGAGAGCGGCATGTCCGGCTTGTATCGCCCCGGCAGCGGCACGGCGGTAACGTCGCCCGCGGCGTACACCCGTCCCGCCGCTGCGGGCAACTTCACCTCGAGCGCCTGCGGATCGACCGGCACCCAGCCCGATGCGTTGACGAGACCCGCGTCGCGCACGACTTTCGGCGCTTCGTGCGGCGGCACCGTGATTAGCAGGTCGAAGCTCGCCTCGGCGCCATCTTCGAACACGATCCGCCGCGCCGAGGTGTCGACGCGTATCGTCTTCTTCAGCGGATGGAACGCGATCCCACGCTGCGCGAGCTCGGCCTTGATGTGGTTGCCCATCTCCGGGCCGGCGGTCGCCATCGGCGCGCCTTCGATCGTGTAGATCGCGATGCGCGCCTTGCCCGCGAGACCCCGACGCTCGAAAGCGTGGTGCAACATCATCGCCGCCTCGTACGGCGCGGGCGGGCACTTGAACGGCGCCTTCGGGATCAGGATCGCCAGGTCGCCGCCCGCGAACCGCTCCAGCACCGGCCGCAGGCGTTCCGCGCCTTCCACCGTGTAGAAAGTGTGCGCGGCCTCGGCGAGCCCCGGAACGCCGGCTTCGTTCAGGTCGGCGCCGAGCGCGACCACCAGATAGTCCCAGGCGAGCGTCTCCACGCCGGTGGCGATCTTCCGGTCCGCAAGGTCGATCCCCATGACATCCGCCTGCAGAAACCGCACGCCGGCGTCGAGCAGCGACGCACGCGTCTGCGAGATCTGCTCGAACGTCCGCTCGCCGAGCATGATCCAGGTCTTGCCGGCGCCGACGTGAAAGCGGTGCGTCCGGTCCACGACGACGATTCCGTGCTCCTTCGGCGCCAGCCGCCGAAGCGCGTTCGCGGCGGCGATCCCGCCGAAGCCGCCGCCGAGGATGACCGTCTGAGTGCTCATCTCGCCTTCGCCCGCAGCGCCTATCCCGGTCTGGCACCGGCCGCTACCGGGCCGGCGCCGTGCAATCGCCGACGCGCCTGCCCGACAACGCCATGTTCATCGTGTCGTTCGTCTTCGTCATCGTCATGCGCATCTGGCCATCGTAGGCGTTGTTGCCGAACGTCAGATCGCCGACGATGACGGACGGCTCGTTGCCGGTGCACTCCATCCGGTACGTGAGCCGATTGCCCACGCGCTTGCTGTCCACCACGCGGCAATTTTCCTGCCGCGGAATGAGATCCTCGTCCTTCCGGTTCTTGCTGACGCAAACTCGATTCACCTGCGCCGGCATCGTCATCGGCATGCCGGGCATCTCCATCTTTGACGAGACCTCCCACAGGTCGTCCTTGCCTTGCGCGGCAGCCGGCGGTGCCGCGGTGAGCGCGATCATCGAGACGAGCGCCACGCCGGTGAGTAAAAGGTAGCGGTCGCGCAGCTGCATTGCGTTGTCTCCTCGAAACGGAGGACGGCCGGGTTCGCCGATGCGGAACGGGATGGTACCCCGCTGGCGCGACGCCCGTTGCGTCTTCTGCAGCACCGAGCAGGACCTTGCGCAGCCGACTACTAG
The DNA here is from genome assembly GCA_963744255.1 of uncultured beta proteobacterium. Lineage (GTDB taxonomy): Bacteria > Pseudomonadota > Gammaproteobacteria > Burkholderiales > SG8-39 > DATEDA01. The sequence continues at coordinate 55,767 of CAVUSZ010000015.1, read as the reverse complement.
GTCCTCCTCGCGACTCCCGGCTCCGCCGCGGCCGCGCTTGACCGCGAGCGAACCGCGCCGCGACTTCCGTGGGCGTGACGATCCTGGTCACCGGCGGGACGTGCCGCTGAGTTGCTCAACGTGCTCCCGCATCACGTCCGCCACGAAGCGGATCACCGCGCGCACCGGCTCCGAGAGCCGGGCCTCGCGGCGATAGACCAGCGAAGCATTGCGCGTCGCCAGCACCGCCGGCGTCAACCGCACCAGCATCGGCTCGACGTCGGCGAGGTAACAAGGCAGGACGGCAAGGCCCACGCCAGCCACCGCTGCGGTGAGCATCTCCGTAGTCTCGCGAATCCGCAGCGCGATCGTTGCCTTGGCCGCGTGCTCCTCCATCCACTTCGCGGCAGGTAGCCCGGCCAGGTTCCCGTCGTAAACGATGACCTCGTGTCCGGCGAGATCAGTGGGATCCGCCGCCGCCGGACGACGGGCGAGGTAGGCCTTGGATGCATACAGGGACCACCCTACCTCGCAGAGCTTGCGCATCACCAGATCCTCGTCGGTGACGGGGCCGATGCGGATCGCGAGATCGGCCTCCCCGCGTTTGAGATCGACGGCACGGGCCCCGCTCAGGATCTCGACTGAAAGCGCGGGCCGCTCCGCGCGGAGCCGCGCGATGCGCTCCGCAAAGAAACTCGTAAAGCCCGACGGCACGGCCAATCGCACCCGCTCCCGCCGCGACGCGACGAGCTCGCGAACTGCGGACACCGCGCGCTCCACTTCTTCGGCAAGCGGCGCCAACTCCTTGCCGAGCGCCGTCAGCGTGAGCCCGTCCGGGCCACGCAGTACCAGCGGGGCGCCGAGCGAACGCTCGAGAGCGGAGAGGCGGCGGCCGATCGTCGAGTGCTCGACGCCTGCTGCGCGCGCAGCGCCGGCGAGCGTCCCGGCTTTCACGGCCCGGAGGAAGTAGCGCAGATCGTCCCAATCGAGATCGTCCGCGGCAGCCATGCGGACACTCTATATCACTGCCGCGCCCCGCTGTGCGGATTTGCACAGCGCAGCGCGGTTTTGGGGAATCGACTTGGTCGATCGCCGCACGCATCATGCCGCCACGACTTCGCGACCAGGCGCGTTGCGAACCGGATCACCTACATGAGCGCGGAGCTGACATGACGACTCGACTTGCTGCCCGATGGTTCTTCGACGTGGTCTCGCCATTCGCCTACATGCACCTGAGTCAGTTCGGCGAGTTGCATCCTTCCCTCGAGGTCGAGCTCGTCCCGGTGCTGTTCGCCGGGCTGTTGCGGCGCTGGGGCAACAAGGGCCCCGCGGAGCTGTCGAGCAAGCGCATTCATGCCTATCGATACTGCACCTGGGCCGCTGCGACGCAAGGCATCCCGTTTCGCATGCCCCCGCGCCACCCGTTCAACCCGCTGCCGACTCAGCGTCTTCTGGTCGCCCTCGGCGGAAGCCGTCCGCAGGTCGCGAAGGCCTTCGACTTCATCTACGGCCGGGGCCGCGACCCGGAACTCGACTGGCCAGGGTTGTGCGACGCCTTGGGTGTGACCGATGCCGATGCACTCGTTGCCGACCCTGCCGTCAAGCAGCAGTTGATCGCCAACACCGAGGAGGCCGCGGACGCCGGCGTCTTCGGCGTACCGACGTTCGTCGTGCGTGGCCAGCTCTTCTGGGGCGGTGACACGATCGCGTGGATGAACGCGTTCGTCGACGACCCCCGGATGTTCGAGCGCGGGGAGATGAGTCGCGCTGCGCAGATCGAGTTCGGCGCGCATCGAAGGATCTGACCGGTGATCGATCTCTACACGTGGCCGACGCCGAATGGGCACAAGGCCCAGATCATGCTCGAAGAGGTCGGGCTGCCGTATCGCGTCTTGCCGGTGAACATCACGCAGGGTGCGCAGCTCCGTCCTGACTACCTGACGTTGAATCCGAACAACAAGGTCCCGACGATCGTTGACCACGCGGGATGTGGCGCGACCCGGCCGTTCGTGGTCTTCGAGAGCGGGGCGATCCTCCTCTACCTGGCGGAGAAGACCGGACGATTGCTGCCACCAGAACCCGATCGCCGCAATGAGGTGATCCAGTGGTTGATGTGGCAGATGTCAGGCCTGGGACCGATGCTCGGGCAGGCGCAGCACTTCCACCGCTACGCGCCCGAGCGCGTTGCCTACGGAATCGAACGCTTCACCCAGGAAGGGCGCCGGCTGCTCAGGGTGCTGAATCGCCGACTGGCGGATCGACCCTTCGTGTGCGACGAATACTCGATTGCCGACATCGCCTGCTTTCCGTGGATCCGGATTCACAAGATGGCCAACCAGAGTCTGGTGGACTTTCCGAACATCGCTCGCTGGTACAGCGCGATCCGGACGCGCCCGGCTGTCGAGCGCGGCCTGAAGGTCCTGGCTGAGAGTTGGGTCGACGTCACGAAGAGCAGCGAAGCGAGGCGCAATCTGTTTGGTGCACCGCAGTTCCGGGATCAATCGAGTTACGACCGATGAGCAATTGGATAGCAGTTCCGCTCACGCATTTTGGGTGAAATGGGCATTAACGCCATTGAGTGGAGTGACTATCGTTCGGGCGACAGGTCTTCGATCAGCGTTGTCGCAAAGCGGCTACGTGCGTGGGGCAACGCGGCAGCCGAGAACCCAACCGAGGCCGCTGCCCACATCAAAGAAAAGTTACCGGATCGGTCGCGCGAACGACACATTTCCCAGGTCAATCCGCCGGGGATCGACGAGGAAAGGAACGAGGAATGGACGCACTTTCGGAGGTCCTGAAGACGATTCGGCTCACCGGCGCGGCGTTTTTCGCGTCGGAGCTGAGAGCGCCGTGGTCGATCGTCGCACCGTCCTCGCGCGCGATCGCGGACGCGCTCATGCCCGAGGCCGACCACGTCGTGCCGTACCACCTGGTCACGGCGGGCCGCTGCGTGGTGAAGCTGCTCGACGGCACAACCATCGATCTCGCGGCCGGCGACGTGGTCGTCTTCCCGAAAGGCGATCACCACATGCTCGGCGGCACGCCCCAGTTCGGGCCGATGAGCATGGCACCGGAAGACATCACGAGGCTGCTCAAGCGGGGCTCGATCACGCCGATCCGCGGCGGGGGCGACGGCGCGGCGACCGAAATGGTGTGCGGGTTCTTCGCCTGCGACGCGCGTCTCTCGGCACCCCTCATCGATGGCTTGCCGCGTGTGCTGCGCGTGAGCCTGAAGGACGATCCCGGCGCCCTGTGGCTGCGCAGCTCGATCGACTTCTCCGTCCTCGAGACCGCGCAGCCGCGCGCCGGCGCGGAGACCGTGCTCGCGAAGTTGTCCGAACTGCTGTTCGTGGAAACGATCCGCCGCTACATCAAGGATCTTCCCGACAACGAGACAGGCTGGCTCGCGGGGCTGCGGAATCCGCACATCGCCAGGGCGCTCGCGTTGCTCCACGGCCGTCCAGAACACGCCTGGACCGTCGCCGAGCTTGCACGCAAGGTAGGACTGTCGCGGACTGCGCTTGCCGGGCGCTTCATCCACTACCTCGGTCGACCACCGATGCAGTACCTCACGAGATGGCGGCTCTCGCTCGCTGCGGACCGTCTCCGCGACGGGAGCGCGAGCATCGGGCGCGTCGCGGAGCAAGCGGGTTACGACTCGGAGACGTCGTTCACCCGCGCATTCAAGCGCGCGTTCGGGCTGCCTCCGGCGACCTGGCGGCGAACGAGAGCGACTCCAGTCGCGGCGGCGCCGAAATGGGCCGTCTCGCAACGAGAAGCGATAGTGGCTTGATTCGACGCCGTCGCTCGTTCGACCCACGTTTCTACCAGACGGCAATCTAGCGGCTCCACGAAGTCGTCAAGCCGGAGAGGCCAGAAGGTTCTGGAGTGCCATCCAGAACCCGTTGCCGATTTTCCCCGCACCGAATTTCGCCGCGACGCGCAACCAGCGCCGCGGTGTCCTCGCACGTGCTCGCTCCGCACAGCGCCCGCTTCTCACGTGGGGACAACTTCCCAATACGACGTTCCGGTCAAGAAACGCGATCGTTCGGCTAGGACTCGACGCCAGCTGATGAAGATACTCGTCACCTGTTGTCGCAGCCGCTCGCGATGCGACGAATCTTGAAAGACGGACAACCCAACTCGAAAGGAGATGCAGCTGATGTACAGACTCGTGACGATACTCGCCGTCGGTTCGATGGCGTTCTCGATCCAGGCCGCGCTCGCGGCCGATTGAAGGAGGATGACTCAAATGCGAAATCGCCATGCCAAAGTACTCTTGCATCTCGCGAGCCCGACGGTCGGCAACGACGTCCGCCGCCTCGTGCGCGAGCTCGCCGCGCTCGCGGGCGTAGCGCGCGTCGAGCCGGGCTCGCGCCTGCCTCGCCTGCTCTTCATCGACTACGACCCGACGGTGATCGCGGTCCGGAGCTTGCTCGCGTGCGCACGCCGCGGTTGGACCGCTGCTCGTCTCGCCGGCCCAATGCACGAACGCGCGTTCGATCGGGTGGCCAAGCCATGAACACCCACGACTTCGGCGCGACGATGCAATCTTTTGCACGACTTGTTGCGGAGCCCGGGCTGAGCTCGCCCGCATCGCTCGGTGCATCCGCGGGGCTCGACTTCATGCGCTCGATTCCTGACGGCCGCCTGCCGATGGGCGACACCTTGGGCTTCAGCCTCGTCGAAGCCGAGCACGGCCGTGTCGTGTTCTGCGGCATGCCGGAGTTCGCGCACTACACTCCGCTCGGCTGGGTTCACGGCGGCTGGGCTGCGACGCTTCTCGACTCGGCGATGGGCGGCGCCGTCCTCTCGGTCCTGGCGGCCGGGAAGCTGTTCACCACCCTCGAACTGAAGGTCAACTACGTTCGTACCCTGACCAGCGAGACCGGCGCGGTGCGCGCGGAGGGCCGGGTGATCAATGCTGGCCGCACGATCGCGACCGCCGAGGGGCGCCTGCTCGGCCCCGACGGCAGGCTCTACGCGCATGGCACGACGACGTGCCTGATCCTGTCCGATCCGTCGGGGCGATGAGCCGGTGACGCGATGCGCCGGAAATCGATGGGCGCCGGTTCCGCTGCACACGAGTGCGAGTCGAGGATTGCAGTTTCGATCACGCATTTTGGGTGATCCGGGCATTCACCAAGGCGCGCACCCTCGCTATCGTTCGCGGCCTGCAACACGGATCAGCGTGTTGCCCCAATCAGTACGTTGGAAATCGAATCACGCGCCGGGCTCGGTCGAGCCCGGTCGAACGCAGAAAAGGAGATGTGCCATGCAACGACGAATCGTGACGCTGCTCGCAGGCAGTGCACTGGCGCTCGCGGCCGGCAGCGCCGTGGCGCAGCAACCGATGGAGCAGTTCGTGCCCGCGATGGGCTACTGGGTCGGGCCGTACGCAGCGGGAGGCTCGGGCTTCTTCGGGGGGATGATCGACTATCTGCAGATGGTCAATGTCCGTGACGGCGGCATCAACGGCGTGAAGGTGACCTGGGAGAAGTGCGAGACCGAGTACAACAACGCCCGCGGCGTCGAGTGCTACGAGCGCATGAAGAAGCATGCGCCCACCGGCGCGAGCCTGGTCCACCCGCTGTCCACCGGCATCACATACTCGCTGATCGAGAAGGCGACCGCCGACCAGATCCCCATCATCACGATGGGCTACGGGCGCACCGACGCTTCGGACGGCCGCGTATTCCCGTACGTGTTTCCGCTGATGACGAACTACTGGTCGCAGAGTACCGCCAAGATCAAGTTCATCGGCCAGAAGGAAGGCGGGATTGGACAAGCTGAAGGGCAAGAAGATCGTGAACCTCTATCACGACTCCGCGTACGGCAAGGAGACCATGCCGATCCTGGAGGCGCAGGCGAAGAAGTACGGCTTCGAGGTTACTCACGTTGCCGTGCCGCACCCGGGCAACGAGCAGCAGGCGCAATGGCTGCAGGTCCGGCGCATCAAGCCCGACTGGGTGATCCTGCGGGGCTGGGGCGTGATGAACCCCACCGCGCTCAAGGCTGCGGCGAAGGTGGGCTTCCCGCGCGACAAGATCGTAGGGGTCTGGTGGTCGGGGGCCGAGGAGGACGTGATCCCGGCGGGCGATTCGGCCAAGGGCTACATCGCCGCGGCCTTCAATGCCCCAGGGACCGACTTCCCGGTGGTGCAGGACGTCCTCAAGCACGTCTACGCCAAGGGCAAGGGCGAGATGGACGACAAGTCGCGCATCGGATCGGTCTATTACACCCGCGGGGTGGTCGCCGGCATCGTGACCGCCGAGGCGATCCGCACGGCGCAGGAGAAGTTCGGCACGAAGCCGCTCACCGGCGAGCAGGTGCGCTGGGGCATCGAGAACCTGCGTATCGACGAGAGCCGCCTCAAGCAGATCGGCGCCGTCGGGCTGATGAACTCGCTGCGCGTGTCGTGCCTGGACCACGAGGGCGGCGGCGCCGTGAAGTTCATGCAGTGGGACGGCAGGAAATGGAACGTGATCACCGACTGGATCGCTTCCGACCAGGCGCTGGTGCGTCCCATGATCGAGGAGTCGGCGGCGAAGTACGCCAAGGAGAAGGGCATCACGCCGCGCGACTGCTGACCGCGGTCGAGCGGAGGAGGAAGGGCAAGCCCTTCCTCCGGATTGCGGCCTCCTGTCACGCCACGACGCACCTCCTCGACGCTGGAACGATCATGAAACGCAGCCCCCCGATACACGCAGCGATCGCCGAAGTCCTGCGGCGGTCCCGAGCGCTTGCCTGACGGCCAGTCTGCTCCCGACGCTCCTGAGCGTGGCGGCGTTCATCGGCCTTGCGGCCGCAACGGGCTCCGCCGCCGAGGAGAGCCGCTGCGTCCGGATGCTCAGCGGGGCGCCGGAAGGCATTCGCCGGCTCGAGGCGGTGCAATCCTGCCGCGGCGCCGATGCCGGATGCGCTTACGTCGAACCCGCCGCCGGCTACGGTGTTCTCACGCTGATCTGCGCGCGCTCCGGCGTGCGCCAGATCGTCTCGGCCGATCGCTTGAGCATGCTGCAGCTTCGCGACGGCGCGTTGGTAGGCGAGTGTCAAAGCGGATCATGGCAACGTGATGCCGGGCTTCCCGGGTGCTATCCCGTTCGAGAACGCGTCGGCGGAGAACCGTGAGCGGGCTCAGAGGGATGGGCTGCCGTCTTCCTTGCCGGCACTTTCGCGATAGCTCCCCGGGCGGGTTCCCGTCCAATGCTTGAACGCACGATAGAAAGCGCTCACCTCCTGGTACCCGAGACCGGTTGCTATGGACTCGACGCTAAGGCTCGTGCGGCAAAGCAGATCGATCGCCATGTCGCGACGCAAACCGTCCTTCAGCTCACGGTAGGAGGAACCTTCGTCCTCGAGCCGGCGGCGCAACGTCGACGCCGTGACGTGCAACTGGTCAGCCATCGCTTCCAGCGTCGGCCACTCGTCGCCATCGAAGCGGCGCAGACGCCGCCGCACTCGCGCCATCCAGCCGTCCGTGTTCTTGTATCGGATGAAAACCGACTGCGGCGCATCGCGCAAGAACCGCTTGAGGCCGGCCTCGTCCTGCACGACCGGGCACTGCAGGAATCGCGCGTCGAACCAGACGCCCGTCTGCGGCGCGTCGAACGCGAGGTCGGAGCAGAACATGGCGTGGTACTCGGCGCTGTGTGCCGGTCGGGGAAAGGCGAACGATGCCCGCGCGAACGGGATCCGCCGCCCCGCCAACCAGCAAATGAGTCCGCGGACGATGACCAGAAACAGCTCTTCGGCGAAGACCCGCGATGCCGGATCGGGGACGCGGCTCGCCACGCGCAGCCCTGCCTCCGTTCCCTCGATCCTCAACTCCGCGCGCAGATCGTCGAAGATGACTGCGAAGCCGCGCAGGGCCTGCAGGACGGCCCGCTCCAGGGTGCGGGCGTGGATCAGGCTCTGGCACACCAGCGCGAAGCTCCCGCGCTTCATCCGCCGGGAGTCCAGGCCGAGGAACTCGTCATCCAGCTCCTGCGCGACCGCCAGCCAAAGCGCCGCGAAGCGCTCCGCCGGGACGCGCGCGTCGGGCGCTTCGAGCAGGTCCTCGGACAATCCCGCCGCGCTCAGCACGCGGCCGAGCCGGACGGCGTCGCCGCGCAGGCCGGCCACCGCCGAGCGCACAAAAACGTTCGAGATCGTGCCTTTCTCCATCGCCGTCGCGAGAGCCTACTCCCGGCTGGCAAAAGACGTCGCGACACTTGACGCGTCCGGGCATCACGCCGGCGCCCTGTTCTCCGTATGCTTTCGCTCCATGACTGAACCCCGCCGTGCCGCCGCCGGCGACGCCACAGGAGATCGCGGATGGCCATGACCGCTTCCGTTCAAGGCGAGGAGTTCCGCGACGACGTGCGGAAGAGGCTCCCGCGCGAGGTGCTCGCGACCCTGACGCGCCTCGACCCGCTCCGCTCGACGCTCGCCGTCACACAGACGTTCGCGCTGATCGCGACCGTGGCCGCGCTGGCCGTCGCCTTCTGGTCGTGGTGGGCGGCGCTCATCGCCATCGTACTGATGGCACCGCTCGCGCACGCCCTCTTCATCCTCGCGCACGACGCCGCCCATTACCGGCTGTACGAGACGCGCTGGCTGAACGATCTCGTCGGCCGGCTCTGCGGGACGCTCGCTGGCCTGTCGATGTGCACCTATCGCGTGATCCACCGCCTGCACCACAACCACCTCTATGGGCCGCAGGACCCCGACATCGCGCTGCACGGCGGCTATCCCCGCGGCAGGATGTACCTCGCAAGGAAGCTGGCGAAGGACCTCGCCGGGCTTACGGCATGGAAGACCTACGCGTATTTCTTCGGCGCACCCGCCGTCAACGCCGACACCAATAGTGCGGCGCGTCCGCTCGACGACACCAGCCCGCGCCTGCGCCGGGCGGCCCGCCGGGACCGCTGGGGCGTGCTGACATTCCACGTGACGATGCCGGTGGTCGCGTTCGCGACCGGCTGGGGCTGGTACTACGTCGTGCTCTGGGTCGTGCCGCTTGCCACCGTCCTGCAGGTCATCTTTCGGCTCCGCGCGATCTGCGAGCACGGCGCCCTCACCGACCACTCCTCACCGCTCACTGCGGCGCGCACCAACCTGCCCAACTGGTGGCAGCGCTACCTGCTGTTCCCGCACCACGTGCACTACCACATCGAGCACCATCTCTACCCGGCGGTCCCGCACTACAACCTTCCGCAGCTGCATCGCGCGCTCGAAGCGCACGGCATCCTCGAGGGCGCCGAGATCAGGCGCTTGAGCGAGACGCTCCCGCGCATCTTCGCGGACCGCGTCGCGCCTTGATCGCTGGTTTCATTCAACCGCCAGCGAGCTCGGTCAGCACGAAGCGCATGTCTTTCAGCGGTGCGGTGTAAGTGCTCATTTCGATTTCTCCACCAGGAAACGGGGTGCGCGTCCTCGCGCGCACCCCCGACGCAGCAAGCTACTTGTTGAAGTACTCGGTCACCTTCTCCCAGCGCCCGTTGCGGATCTGCTCCACGCGGGCGGCGCGCGTCCCGAGGTGATCGGTGCTCGAGAAGCTGTAGCGCGGCGAGCCGAAGAAGTCCGGCTCCCGGGTCAGGCCCTGGACCGCCTTCGCGAAGCTCTCGTTGCTCAGGTTCGGGCCGGCCTTCTGCGCGGCCTGGACGAACAGGTCGGCGCTCACGTAGGCGATCACGGTGTAGTAGTTCGGATCGAGGCCGAAGCGGCTCTTGTACGCGGCGATCCAGTCGGTCAGCGGCTTGTTCTTCTCGTCCGGGTACGGCTGCGGGAGCAGCGGGATGCCGTACAGCCCCTCGGTCGCCTTGCCGCCGAGCTCGGGCAGCTGCGCGCCGTAGGCGGCGGCAGTCGCCAGCATCGGAACGTCCCAGCCGGTCTTGCGCGCCTCGCCGACCAGGCCGGCCGCCTCGCGCAGCACCGCGCCGAGCACGACGAAGTCGCAGCCGGCGCTCTTCACCGTCGCCACCTGGGACGAGAAGTCGGTGGCGCCGCGCTTGTAGCTCGCCTTCGCGCACAGCGGCAGGTTCAGCGCCTTCAGGGTCTGCTCCGTGCCCCTCAGGACGTCGGTGCCGTAGTCGTCGTCCTGATAGACGATCCCCACCTTCTTGTAGCCGTTCTTCTCCACCAGGTACTTCACGCCGAGCGGGGTGGTGACCGAGTACGCCGGGAGATTGGCGAACTTGTACTTGTGGAGCGGCTCGTAGGTGGGCGGGATCGGCGCGGCCGGGAACACGTGCAGGACGTCCCGCTCCAGGAAGAGCGGCATCGTCGCCATCACCACCGGCGAGCCCAGGGTGCTGATGGCGGCGAACACCTTGTCCTTCTGGATCAGCTTCTGCGCCGCGAGCACCGCCTTCTTCGGGTCGTAGCCCGAGTCCTCCACGACCAGCGTGATCTTCCGCCCGTGGATCCCGCCGTTCGCGTTGACCTCGTCGAAGCGCATCGCGAGGCCGTTGCGGAAGTGCGACCCGAGCGCGGCGATCGGTCCGGACAGGTCCTGGATCGAGCCGACGACGATCTCGGACTTCGACACCCCTTGCCCTTGCGCCCCGGCGGCGAGCGGCGCGAGCGCCGCGGCGGCGAGAGCGAGCGTAACCATCGACTGCAAGCGTTTCATCTCTATCCTCCTGTCAAAGTTGGACGTCCAAGACTCAGCCGGCGATCGCCTTCTCGCGATACATGGCCTCGATCAGCGGCTTGTACTTCTCGTTCACGAGCTTCCGCTTGAGCTTCATCGTCGGGGTGAGCTCCTCGTCCTCCGCGGTCAGCTTGTTTTCGATCAGGCGGAAATGCTTGATCTGCTCGACGCGCGCGAAGGCGGCGTTCACCCGGTCGATCTCGGCCTGGACGAGGCGCTGGATCTCCGGCGCCCGGCACAGGCTGGCGAAGTTGGTGAACGGGATGTCGTGGTCCTGCGCGTACTTCTCGACGTTGTCGTGGTCGATCATGACCAGGCAGGTGAGGTACGGCCGCCGGTCGCCGATCACGACCGCGTCGGTGACGTAGGGCGAGAACTTGAGCTGGTTCTCGAGCTCGGACGGGGTGATGTTCTTGCCGCCGGCGGTGACGATGATGTCCTTCAGGCGGTCGGTGATGCACAGGTAACCGTCGTCGTCGAACCGCCCGACGTCGCCGGTGCGCAGCCACCCGTCGACGATCGTCTCGGCGCTCTTCTCGGGCAGGTTGAGGTAGCCCTGGAAGACGTGGTCGCCGTGGATCAGCACCTCGCCCTCGGGCGAGAGCGCGATCGCGCCGAACGGCACGCTCGGGCCGACGCTGCCCGGCCGCGGGCGGCCGATCGGGTTGGCGGCCGCGGCGCCGCTGCATTCGGTCAGCCCGTAGGCCTCGATCATCTCGAGGCCGAGCGCCATGTACCAGCGCAGGAGGTCGGGCGAGATCGGCGCCGCCGCGGTGAGGATCCACTTGCAGCGGTGCACGCCGATCAGCTTGCGGACGTTGTTCAGGATCAGCACGCGCGCGAGCCAGAACGCGAACGCGAGCGCGAGCGGGATCGGCCGGCCGGCGATGCGGCGGTCGGCCACCCGCCGGCCGAGTGCGATCGCGGCGTCGTAGGCCCGGCGCTGGAGCGGCGTCGCCTCCTTCAGGCGGATCGCAACGCCCGAGTAGAACTTCTCCCAGATGCGCGGCACGCCGAGGAACACCGTCGGCGCGATCTCGCGCACGTTCTCCGGGATCGTCTCCGGGTTCTCGACGAAGTTGAGCACCGTGCCGGTGTACAGGCTGAGGTAGGCGCCGGCGATGCGCTCGGCGACGTGGCACAGCGGCAGGAAGCAGACGCGCTCGTCCGCTTCCCCCTGCGGCAGGACGGCGACGTGGCCGCGCGTGGCGTGAAGGACGTTGCGATGCGACAGCATCGCGCCCTTCGGCTTGCCGGTGGTGCCGGAGGTGTAGATGAGGATCGCCAGGTCGTCGGGCCGCCGGGACGCGAGCCGCGCTTCCCAGAGCTCCGGATGCGCCCGGTGGTGCTCGGCGCCGAGGCGCGCGAGCTCCGCGAGGCTGATCACCATCGGATCGCTGAAGCGGTGCAGCCCCTCCATGTCGAACACGATGATCTTGCGGAGGTGCGGCAGCCGCGCGCGCACCTCGAGCGCCTTGTCGAGCTGCTCCTCGTCCTCGACGAACAGGTAGACCGAGCGCGAGTCGGCCATCAGGTACTCGACCTGCGAGGCGGCGTCGGTCGGATAGATGCCGGAGCACACCCCGCCCGCGCCGAGCACGCCGAGGTCGGCGTAGAGCCACTCGCGCCGCGTGTTCGCGAGCACCGCGGCGGTCTCGCCCGGCTCGAAGCCGAGCCGCACGAGACCGAGGCCGACCGCGCGGGCGGTGTCGCCGAGCTCGCGCCAGGTGGTGCCGCGCCAGATCCCGAGCTCCTTCTGGCGGAGCGCGACCTTGTCGCCGCGGCGCGCGACCGCGTTCCAGAAGAGGGCCGGAAAGGTGTCGCCGGGAATGGCGTTCGGTGCGGTGGTCATGGGGTCACCGCCAGGTTTTCTTGCGCTTCCAGCGCCGCTCGCCGCGCACGCCCGCGGCCTGCATGCCGAGGTAGAACTCCTTGACGTCGTCCTTCTGCATCAGCCGCTCGCAGGTGTCCGCCATCACCACCCGGCCGACCTCCAGCACGTAGCCGAAGTGGGCGTGGGTGAGCGCCATCACCGCGTTCTGCTCGACGACCATGATCGAGATGCCCTGCTCGCGGTTCGCGCGCGTGACGATCTCGAAGATCTCCTTGGTGAGCTTGGGCGACAGGCCGAGGCTCGGCTCGTCGAGGAGCAGCAGCTTCGGCCGGCCCATCAGCGCGCGGCTGATGGCGAGCATCTGCTGCTGCCCGCCGGAGAGGCTGCCGGCGGGCTGCCGCGCGCGCTCCTTCAGGATCGGGAAGTAGGCGAACGCGAGCTCGAGGTCGGCGGCGATGCCGTCGCGGTCGCGCCGCGTGTAAGCGCCCATCATCAGGTTGTCGTGCACGCTGAGGAACGGGAACACCTCGCGTCCCTCGGGCACGTGGCAGACGCCGCGGCGCACGACCGCGTCGGGCGCGAGGCCGTGGATCGGCTCGCCCTCGAACTCGATCTGCCCCTTGGTCGGCTCGAGGATGCCGGAGATCGCCTTCATGATCGTGGTCTTGCCGGCGCCGTTGGCGCCGAGCACCGCGACGATCGCGCCGCGCGGCACCGCGAGCGACACGCCGCGGATGGCGGTGACCGGACCGTAGGCGGCCTCGACGTTGGTGAGGCGGAGGACCGCGTCGACGACGGGTTCTGCGGCGTTCATGCTTCAGCCTCCGAGATAGGCTTCGACGACGTCGGGATGGCGCTGCACTTCCGCCGGCGCGCCGCTCGTCAGGACCTGGCCGTAGTTGAGCGCGAGCACCCGGTCGGACACGCGCGCCACCAGGTTCATGTCGTGCTCGACCATGAGCACGGTGATGCCGAGCTCGTCCTTGATGTCGCGGATCCACCACGCCATGTCGTCGGTCTCCTCGACGTTCAGGCCCGACGACGGCTCGTCGAGGAGCAGCAGCTTCGGCTCCATGGCGAGCGCGCGCCCGAGCTCGACGACCTTGCGCACGCCGTAGGGCAGCCCGGCGACCCGCGCCTCGCGGTAGTGCGCCAGATCGAGCAGGTCGATCACGCGCTCGACCGCCTCGCGCTCGGCGCGCTCGGCGCGCTGCACGCGCGGCAGGAACAAGAGGTCGGCGAGGAGGCCGGTGCGGCGGTGGCAGTGGCGGCCGATGAGCAGGTTGTCGAGCACCGTGGCGTGCTCGAACAGCTCGATGTTCTGGAACGTGCGGGCGATGCCGAGGCCGGCGATCTCGTGCGCGGCGAGCCGCGTGAGATCGACGCCGTCGAAGAGGACTCTGCCCCCGGTCGGCGCGTACAGGCGGCCGATCAGGTTGAAGATCGTCGTCTTGCCGGCGCCGTTCGGGCCGATGATGGTGAACACCTCGCCGGCGGCGACCTCGAAGCTGACGTCGCTCACCGCCTTGATGCCGCCGAACTGGATCGACAGGTTCTCGACGCGGAGGAGGCTCATCGCGCGCGCTCCGATTTCATGAACGTCCGCTGGCGCCGGAACATGTCGCGCTTGTAGAGCGGGAAGGTCTGCAGGTAGTGGCGGATCTTCAGCCACCGGCCGTAGATGCCCTGCGGCTCGAACACGATCACCAGCACCAGGATCAGGCCGAACACCGTCGGCTCGAGGCCGGTCTGGTGGCCGATCGCGGCCGGCAGGAAGTCCTTCGCGACCGCGATCAGCTGCGGCAGCGCGATGAGGAAGATCGCGCCGTAGATCGCGCCGTGCAGCGAGCCGATGCCGCCGATGAAGATCATCATCGCGAGCTCGATCGAGAGGATGAGCCCGAACTGCTCGGGGCTGATGAACTGGAGCTTGTGCGCGTACAGCGCGCCGGCGAGCCCGGTGATCGCGGCCGACAGCGCGAAGGCGACAGTCTTGTAGCGCGCGAGGTGGATGCCCATGCTCTGCGCCGAGATCTCCGAGTCGCGGATGGCGACGAACGCGCGGCCGGTCGGCGCGCGCAGCAGGTTGAGCACGGCCAGCAGGACGAGCACGAGGAGCGCGAGCGCGAGGTAGTAGAGCTTCCACTCCTCGTTCAGCTTGACGCCGAAGAGGTCGATCGAGCGCAGCGTCATGCCGAGGTTGCCGCGGGTGACCGACTCCCAGCGCGTGAGCACCTCCTGCACGATGAAGCCGAAGGCCATCGTCGCGATCACCAGGTAGATGCCGGTCAGGCGCAGCGCCGGCAGGCCGATGACGATCCCGGCGAGGCCGGCGAGGAGGCCGGCGGCGGCGAGCGACAGGCCGAAGGGCACGCCCTGGGCCTGCAGCACAGCTTCGGTGTACGCGCCGACCGCGAGGAACGCGGCGTGGCCGAGCGACACCTGGCCGGTGTAGCCGGTGAGGAGCATCAGCCCTACGCCGACCATCCCGTAGATGCAGATGAAGGTGAGCTGCGAGAGGTAGTACTCGGACACCAACGCCGGCGCGGCGACCAGCGCGACGACGAGCAGGCCGTACCAGAAGGACTGGCCGCCGTGCTTGATGAGGCGGATGTCCTGGTCGTAGCTGGTCTTGAAGACGAATCGCATGGGTTACACCTTCTTGCGCAGCTGCCCGCCGAAGAGGCCGTGCGGCCTCACCATGAGCACGAGCAGCACCACCACGTAGGCGGCGACGTCCTTGAAGCCCTCGGGGAGGTAGAACCCGGCGAGCGACTCGACGACGCCGATGATCAGGCCGCCGGCGATCGCGCCCGGCACGCTGCCGAACCCGCCGATCACCGCGGCCGGGAACGCCTTCAGGCCGATGAACCCCATGTTCACGTGCACGAAGGTGATCGGCGCGAGCAGCACGCCGGCGAAACCGGCCACCGCGGCGCTGATCGCCCAGACGATCGTGTTCACGCGCGCCACCGGGATGCCCATGTAGTAGGCGGCGAGCTGGTTCTGCGAGGCGGCCTGCATCGCCACGCCGAGGCGCGTGAAGCGGAAGTAGAGGTAGAGCGCGGTGCAGAGCGCGAGCGTCATGACGATGACCGCGAGCTGCTCGGCCGAGATCGCGAGACCCGACAGACGCAGCACCTCGCCGGAATAGGGCGCCCGGACGGTGTAGGTCTCGGTGCCCCAGCCGGGGACCATGCTGACGAGGCCGCGCATCATGAAGCCGATGCCGATCGTCACCATGACGATCGCGAACGCCGGCTGGCCGAGCACCGGCCGCAGCGCCACGCGCTCGAGGCCGGCGCCGAACAGCGCCATGACCGCGACCGCCGCCACGACGCCGAGCCAGAACGGCAGGCCGACCATGGCGACGGCGGTCAGGGCGACGAAGCCGCCGAGCATCATCAGGTCGCCCTGGGCGAAGTTGACCGTCTCGGTCGCCTTGTAGATGAGCGTGAAGCCCAGGGCGATGAGCCCGAGCACGCAACCCATGGCGAGACCGCTGACGACGAGTTGGAGGAACTGGACCATGTCGTTTGCCCGCTTCGCCTTCGCTTTCGTGATCGAACGGGGCGAAGTGTTGCGGAGGCGAACGCGCTCCGCAGTCATTCGGGCGACGTCGCCCGGACGACAACGAACGGTCCGGTCAGGGTTGCCGGCGGGGGCCGGCAGGGTCAGGCGGGTGCCTCGGGACGGCGCCCTACTCTCTGAAGGTCTGGAGCTGCTCGAGGTCGAGGATGGTGATGCCGACGCGCTCGATCCGGAGCCAGCCGAGGCGCTCGAGGTGCTTGAGCGCCTCGTTGGTCCGCTGGCGCGAGAGCCCGCTCAGCTCGGCGACCTCGTCCTGCGAAATTTGGAGCGTCCGCTCGGTGCCCGGGGACAGGACGGGATTGAACAGCGACGCGAGCGAAAGCGCGACCCGCGCGTTCGGCTCGAGCAGCCGGTCGCGGCTCGCGAGGCCGATGAACTGCTGGAGGCGCTCGTTCATCGTGTTGATGATGAAGCGGTTGAAGCCGATGTTCTCGTCGAGGAGCGACATGAAGAGCTTGCGCGGCACGAACGCGAGCTCGGTGTTGCGCAGCGCCACGCCGTCGTACTGGCGGGGGACCTGCTTGATCACCGACCCTTCGCCGAACCACGCGCCGGTGCCGACGGCGACGAACGTGGTTGCGCGACCGTCCCGGCCGATCATGGTCATCTTGCCGAGGCCGTCGACGACGCCCATCCAGTGGTCGACCGCCTCGCCGCGGTGGAAGAGGTGGCTGCCCTTCGGGTAGATGCGGGAGAAGGTCTCGGTTTCGACCCGGCGGCGTTGTTCCGGGGTCAGCGCCTGGGCCCAGGCGGCCTCGGCGAGCATCTGGGCCAGTTTCGACATGAGTGGCGGGGACGCGGGTGCGGTGTGCGGGCGTGGTGATGCCCCGGTTTCGAGGGGGGAATGATACGGAGTTGCGGAAAGCGTGCGGGGCGGCGGTCGGGGGCGATCCTCCCCGGCCCCGGCGCGCGGCGCGACATCACGGCGTCAGTCGCCGCGAGCTCGCCGGGCGCTAGTACACCGTCTCGACGGGAACGCTGAAGACGTAGCCGACGCTCCGCTCGGTGCGGATGTACCGGGGAGCGGCCGGATCGCGCTCGATCTTGCGGCGCAGGCGCATGATCTGCACGTCGACGGAGCGGTTGTAGACCTCGTCGTTGTGCAGCCGGGAGAGATCCAGCAGCTGGTCGCGGCTGAGGATGCGGTGCGGGGCGCCGAGCAGGACCACGAGCAGGCTGAACTCGCCCCGGCTGAGGACGACCGCGCCGCCGTCGGGCGCGGTCAGCCGGCGCGTGTTGAGCTTCAGCTCCCAGCCGTCGAAGCGATAGGCCCGCACCCCCTCGGGCCGCCCCTGGCGCACCTCGGCGTGGCGGCGGCGGAGCACCGTGCGGATGCGCGCGAGCAGCTCCCGCGGGCTGAACGGCTTGGTGAGGTAATCGTCGGCGCCGAGCTCGAGGCCCATGACCCGGTCGGCCTCGTCGCGCCGCCCGGTGAGCATGATGATCGGAATCATCGACTCGTCGCGGAGCCGGCGCGCAAGGCTCATGCCGTCCTCGGTCCGGAGCCGGAGGTCGAGGAGGATGAGGTCGACCACCTCGCGGTCGAGCACTTCGGCCATCGAGTGGCCGTCCGCGACGGTGGTGACGCGCAGCTCGTTCTGGCCGAGATAGTCCGCGACCAGCTCGCGCATCGTGGGATCGTCGTCGACGGCGAGAATGTGCGGCCGCGCCGCCTGGGAACCCTGCGCGTGCATGGTCGTGGCCATCTGTGGCCTCATCGGCTCGCCGGTCCTCCGGCGCGTTGCCTCGGCCGGAGTCGGGGAAGCCCGCCCGCGCCGGTTTCCGGCCGAAACCGCTATGCTAGTCGCGCGCGGACCCTCGCGTCTCTCGCGCTCCGGCACGGCGGAGCAGTCGTCGGCAGTGAATTTACCCCGAATGCGTGCAAGTTACATCTGTAACGGCGCCGCATTCGCGCCGTAGCCTCGGTGCAACCGCGGTAACGCCCAATCGCCGCACCGACCGCCGAGCGACCGACCGGAGTATCGGGTGCGAGCTCGCGCCCGGATCCGCCACCCGCCCATGACCACGGCCAAAGACATCCTGATCATCGAGGACGACGAGATGCTGCGCGATCTCGTGGCCGAGTGGATGGTGGTGGCCGGCTATGGCGTCCGCGTGGCAGCGGATGGCGACGCCGGGCTCGCTGCCGTCGACGATCACCCTCCCACCCTCGTGGTTACCGACATCCACATGCCCGGCACCGGGGGCGCAGCGGTCATCGCGGAGCTCAGGCGGGCTCATCCCGCGGTCCCGGTCATCGCGATCTCCGCCTATTTCCGGTGCGGGCATGGCCTGACGTCCGAAGACGTCCTCGCGCTCGGCGCGGCGCGCGCACTCGCGAAACCGTTCACCCGCAGCGAGATGGTCGGTGCGGTCGCCGCGCTCGTCGGGCCGCCGCACGCCTAGCGCCGTTCAATCCGGGCTCATGCCTAAAGCGAGCGCCTACTGGATCAAGCTCCGTCGGGGGCTGTTCGCGTTCGGCGCCCTGCTGGTCGGCCTCAGCATCCTCTCCGCCCTGTGGACCGTGCGGTCGGACCGCGCGCGGGTCGAGGAGGAGGCGTCGCGCAACTTCGCCAACCTCACCGCGCTCCTCGCCGAGCAGACGGCGCGGTCGCTCGAATCGGTCGACCTGGTGCTCGCCGCCGCGACGAGCGACATGCGGGTGAGGGGCATCGGCGACCCCACGGTGCGCGAAGTGCGCATGAAGGACCGCATTTCCGGGATCACCCAGATCCGGTCGCTGCTGCTGCTCGGTCCCGACGGGCGCGTCCTCGTCGACACCGCCGGCCAGATCCCCGCCGGCCTCGACATGTCCGACCGCACCTATTTCACGGCGCACCGCGACGGCAGCGCCGGCAGACGTTTCGTAAGCGAGCCTTTCCAGGGTCGCGCGTCCGGCTACTGGGAGTTCGCCGTGTCGGAGCGCGTGACCGGCACCGGCGATCGGTTCGCGGGCGTCCTGGCGGCCAAGATGGACCTCGCTTACTTCGACGGCCTGTACCGCCTGCTCGACATCGGTCCCGACGGCTTCGTCGAGCTCGCGACGACCGATGGCAAGGTGATCACGCGCGTCCCCGGCCCGCGCGATGCGCCGGGCGTGCTGGGCACCGACTCGGACGGCGTGCTGGCCGCCCTGAAGCGCGACGGCCGCTTCACCGGCTGGTCGCACGGCGTCGGCCACGCCGGGGCGGACCCGGCGCTGATCTCGGCGGCCGCGATTCCCTCGCTTCCGCTTCACGTCGTCGTCGGTGCGCCCGCGCGCGCCGTGTTCGCGCCATGGCGGGCGGAGGCCGTCCGGATCGGCCTCGCGACGCTGCTCGGCTCGGCGGTGGTGCTGGCGCTCGTCGGGTTCGCGGCGCGCGAGCTCGCGCGCCGCGCGGCGGCGGACGAGCGCACCCGCCAGAGCGAGGAGGCGCTGCGCGCGCGCCAGGAGATGCTCGATCTCGCGCAGGACGCGGCGCAGGCGGCGGCGTTCAAGTGGCGGCTCGGCGCCGGCGCGGCCGACAACCGCTGGTCCCGGGCACTTGAGCCGATGCTGGGGTTAGCGCCGGGCACCTACGACGGCACGTACGACACCTGGCTGGGGCTCGTCCACGCGCAGGACCGGCCGGCGGTGGAAGCGGCAATCGAGCGCGCGCGGGTGACTGGCGACGTGTCGACCGAGTATCGGATCGTCGATCGCGACGGCGGCGTCCACTGGCTCCAGCTCAAGGGTCGCCTGATCGCCGATGCCGACGGCGGCGCGGCGCGCATGGTCGGCTTCATGCTCGACGTCACCGATCGGCGCCGGGCCGAGGCGGAGGGCGAGCGCCAGAAGGTGCTGCTCGACGAGCTGATCGAGAGCGCGCCGGAGGCGATCCTCTTCTACGACGACGCGTGGCGCATCGTGCGCGTCAACCGGGAGTTCACCCGGATCTTCGGGTACGCCCCGGAGGAGGTCCTCGGGACGGACGCGGGCGTTCGGATTGTCCCCGAGGACCGCAAGGCCGAGGCCGAGGAGATGCGCCGCCGCATGGGTCGGGGGGAGCACGTGAGCCTGGAAACGGTGCGCCGGCGGAAGGACGGCAGCCTGTTCGACGCCTCGCTGCTCGGCGCGCCGATCTGGGTCGCGGGCAAGCGGATCGGCGCCCTCGCCCTGCTCCGCGACATCAGCGAGCGCAAGCGAGCCGACGCGGAGTTCCGCCGCCAGACAGCGCTGCTCGACGAGCTCTTCGAGAGCGCGCCCGAAGCGGTCGTCCTGCTCGACCTCGACGAGCGCGTGATCCGCACCAACCGCGAGTTCACGACGCTCTTCGGCTATTCCGCCGAGGAAGCGGTCGGCCGTACGATCCTCGACCTGATCGTGCCCGCCGACCAGCGCGAGGACGCGCACGCGCTCAACGCCGACTACGCGGCCGGTGCGGCGTTCACCGTCGAGCGCGAGCGCCAGCGCAAGGACGGCACGCGCGTCCAGATCTCGCTGACCGCCGCGCCGATCACGCTCGGCGGCAAGCGCATCGGCCTGTATGCCATCTACCGCGACATCAGCGAGCGCAAGCTGGCGGAAGCGGAGCAGGCTCGGCTCCAGCGGCGCCTGCGCCAGGCGGAGAAGATGGAAGCGGTCGGCCGCCTCGCCGGCGGGATCGCGCACGACTTCAACAACATCCTCGGCGGCATCCTCGGCTACGGGGAGATGGCGTTCACCGAGGCCGCGGAAGGAACGCCGCTGAAGCGCTACACGCGCAACATCCTCACCGGGGCGAACCGCGCGCGCGACCTGGTCGACCAGATCCTCACCTACAGCCGCAGCCAGCGTGCGAACCGCGCGCCGGTGGAGTTCGACCGCATCATCGGCGAGACGCTCGAGCTGGTGCGCGGCTCGCTTCCCGCCGGGATCGCGCTCGACCTCGCGCTGCCCGATGCGCCGATCGTCGTCGTCGGCGATCCCTCCCAGCTGCACCAGGTGGTGATGAACCTGTGCTCCAACGCGGTCTACGCGATAGGCCGATCCGGGACGCTGCGAGTGGTGCTCGAGCCGGTCGACGTGCCCGCCGAGCGCGCGCTCGCGCACGGCACGCTCGCGCCGGGGCGCTACGCGCGGCTGACGGTGGCCGACACCGGCCGCGGGATGGACGCGGCCACCCTCGCGCGCATCTTCGAGCCGTTCTTCACCACCAAGGAGGCGGGGCGCGGCACCGGCCTCGGCCTGTCCCTCGTCTACGGCATCGTCACCGATTCGGGCGGAGCCATCCAGGTCACGAGCGCGCTCGGCTGCGGGAGCAGCTTCGAGATCTACCTGCCGCAGACGGAAGCGCCGCCGGTGGCCGCCGAGGCGGCGGACGAGCCGGTGCCGCGCGGCGGCGGCGAGCGGGTGCTGCTCGTGGACGACGAGGAACCGCTGACCGTCATGACGGCGGAAGTCCTCGCCCAGCTCGGCTACGAGGCGGCAAGCTTCACCGACGGTCGCGCGGCGCTCGAGGCGTTCGAAGCGGCGCCGGAGGCCTTCCAGGTGATGGTCACGGACGAGGTGATGCCGGCGCTCACCGGGACCGAGCTCGCCCGGCGCGTCCGTCGCCGCCGGCCGGACCTGCCGATCGTGCTGCTGAGCGGCTACAGCGGTCCGCTTCTCACGCAGCAGGCGCTCGGCGCCGGCGTGAGCGAGCTCCTCAAGAAGCCCGTCCAGTCGCGCGAGCTGGCCGCGGCGCTCGCACGGGTGCTGCAGCGTGCCGCGTGATGCGGCTGCCGCGTAGCCCGAATCCGCTTCCCGCCTGGCTGCCAGGCCTTTAGCGATCGCAACGCCGATGCCGGCGATCGCGCCGGTGACGACGGCGGTCTTGCTGGAAAGGTCGATTCTCAACGCGAGCGATCGCTCAGTCGCTGCAACGTTGCGCGCGTGCGATCTTCCGCCGCCCATGCGCGGCGGAGCTTGAGCACCTGATTCCAGAGCCCTTTCGCAGCGGCCACTAGCAGTGCGGCCACCGCCTCGGCGCGGTCGCGATGCGCACGCGCAATTATGGCTTGCTTCAGTTCCGGGTCCATCAAGAGCTCCTTTCGCAGACGCCGCTGCCACGCCTCGCGGGCAGTGTTGCGATCATCGTCTGCGCCGGCTGCGCCGCCGTTTCCAGACCCCACCGACGCATTACAGACGCAACGTCTGCGCTGCGCGGTCCGCACTTGCTCCGGCGTGCGCCGAAGCGCGCCCGGGGTTTCATCTGTAATGGGTCGGCGCCGGCGGGAAACCGCGGCGCAGCCGGCGCAGACGATCCTGCGGACATGTCCACCATCCATCTGCGACGGGGAAGGATTGTCCGCCTGCCCGAACGCGCCGGCACCACTGTCACCGCCTGTGCCGGCGCGGTGTGGATCACCGAGCAGGACAGTCCGCACGACGTAGTCCTGACGGCCGGCCAGAGCTTCACGCTCGCCCGCCCGGGGCTTGCGCTCGTCCAGGCGTTCCGCGACGCCGCGATTTTCGTTGACTCGGCACGGGACGCCAGATGACGAACCGTAAAGTGCCGCAGCGCCACAGGAGGAGTTTCGTCCGATGACTCGAACCCATGTTGTTGCAGTGACCGTCGGCGTGCTGGTCGCGCTCGCGGCGGGCGCGTTCTATCTGCGCGCCTCGAGCGCCGACACCCCGCCCGCTGCGGCGCAACCGCCCGCCACGCCGGTGCCCGTCGCCACCGTCGAGCGGCGCGAGGTGACGCTCTGGGACGAGTTCTCCGGACGCCTCGAGGCGGTGGAGCGAGTCGACGTCCGCTCGCGGGTCGCCGGCCAGGTTCAATCGGTGCATTTCACCGAGGGTGCGCTCGTGAAGCGCGGCGACCTGCTGGTGACGATCGATCCGGCGCCCTACGCGGCGGAGGTCGACCGCGCGCAGGCGCAGCTGGTCGCGGCGCAGGCGCGCCTCAGCTACGCGAAGATCGAGCGCGAGCGCGCCGAGCGGCTGTGGGGAGAGCGCTTCATCGCGCGGACCCAGGTCGACGGACGCGTGAACGCCGAGCAGGAAGCCGATGCGAACGTGCGCGCTACGCAGGCCGCGCTGCAGTCCGCCCGCCTCAACCTCGATTACACCGGGTGCAGGCGCCCGTGTCGGGCCGCGTCGGCAAGCTCGAGATCACCGTCGGCAACCTCGTCGCCGCCGGCCCGGGTGCGCCGGTGCTCACCACGCTCGTCTCGGTCGATCCGATCTACGCCAGCTTCGAGGCCGACGAGCTGGTGGTCGCGCGCGCGCTCAAGGACGTGCCGCGCGCGCGGCTGGGCGAGATTCCGGTGGAGATCGAGACCGTCACCAACGGCGGGACGCACGCGCGCGGGCGCCTGCAGCTCATCGACAACCAGGTCAACACCCGCAGCGGGACGGTGCGCGTGCGCGCGCAGTTCGACAATCGCGACGGCGTCCTCATCCCCGGCCAGTTCGTGAAGGTGCGCATGGGTCGCGGGAAGACCGAGTCGGCGCTCCTGGTGAGCGAGCGCGCGGTGGGCACCGACCAGAGCAAGCGCTTCGTGATCGTGGTCGGGCCGGACAACAAGGCCGTCTGGCGCGAGGTGACGCTCGGCGGCACGGCCAACGGCCAGCGCATCGTCACCTCGGGCCTCGAGGCGGGCGAGCGCATCGTGGTGAACGGCCTGCAACGCGTGCGGCCTGGCGCGCTGATTGCGCCGCAGTCGGCCGAGACGGCGGCGGCCCGGCCCGCGGCCGCGTCATGAACCTGTCCCGGTTCTTCATCGACCGCCCGATCTTCGCGGGCGTGCTGTCGGTCCTCATCCTTCTCGGCGGGTCTGATCGCGCTCGGCCTCCTGCCGATCTCCGAGTACCCCGAGGTGGTGCCGCCCTCGGTCGTGGTGCGCGCCAACTATCCCGGCGCGAGCCCCAGGGTGATCGCCGAGACCGTGGCGACGCCGCTGGAAGAGTCAGATCAACGGCGTCGAGAACATGCTCTACATGAGCAGCCAGGCGACTACCGACGGCCGCATGACGCTCACGGTCACGTTCAAGCATCGGCACCAACCCGGACCTCGCGCAGCAGCTGGTGCAGAACCGCGTGGCGCAGGCCGAGCCGCGCCTGCCGGAAGAAGTTCGCCGGCTCGGCATCACCACGGTGAAGAGCGCGGTCGACCTCACGATGGTGGTGCACCTCGTCTCGCCGAACGAGCGCTACGACATGACCTACCTGCGCAACTACGCGGTGCTCAACGTCAAGGACCGCCTGGCGCGTATCGAGGGCGTGGGCCAGGTGCTGCTGTTCGGCTCGGGCGACTACTCGATGCGCGTGTGGCTCGATCCGCAGCAAGGTCGCCGAGCGCAACCTGTCGGCGGGCGACATCGTGCGCGCCATCCGCCAGGAGAACGTGCAGGCCGCGGCCGGCGTGATCGGCGGCATCGCCAGCTCCCGATCGCATCGACCTTCAGCTTTCGATCAACGCGCAGGGACGCCTGCAGAGCGAAGAGGAGTTCGGCGACATCATCGTAAAGAGCGAAGGCAGCGCCGTCACTCGCCTGCGCGACGTCGCGCGCATCGAGCTCGGCGCCGTCCGAGTACGCGCTGCGCTCGCTGCTCGACAACAAGCCGGCGGTCGCGGTGCCGATCTTCGCCGCGCCCAACTCCAACGCCATCCAGATCTCCGACGACGTGCGCCGCACGATGGCGGAGATCAAGAAGAGCATGCCCGAGGGCGTCGACTACGAGATCGTCTACGACCCGACGCAGTTCGTGCGCGCCTCGATCAAGGCCGTGGTGCAGGACCCTGCTGGAAGCGACCGCGCTGGTCGTGCTGGTGGTGATCCTGTTCCTGCAGACCTGGCGCGCCTCGATCATCCCGCTGGTGGCGGTGCCGGTATCGATCGTCGGCACGTTCTCGCTCCTGTATCTGTTCGGATTCTCGATCAATGCGCTAAGCCTCTTCGGCCTGGTGCTCGCCATCGGCATCGTGGTCGACGACGCGATCGTGGTGGTGGAGAACGTCGAGCGCAACATCGCCGAGGGCCTGCGTCGCCGCGCGAGGCGACCTACCAGGCGATGAAGGAGGTCACCAACCCGATCATCGCCATCGCGCTCGTGCTGGTGGCGGTGTTCGTGCCGCTCGCCTTCATCAGCGGCCTGTCGGGCCAGTTCTACAAGCAGTTCGCGATGACCATCGCGATCTCGACCGTCATTTCAGCCATCAACTCGCTCACGCTCGTCGCCGGCGCTGGCCGCACTGCTGCTCAAACCCCACGAAGGGAAGAAGACCAACTGGTTCTTCCGCGGCTTCAACAGGGTCTTCGGCGCTGCTCGCATGCCTATAGCCG
The DNA here is from genome assembly GCA_963744255.1 of uncultured beta proteobacterium. Lineage (GTDB taxonomy): Bacteria > Pseudomonadota > Gammaproteobacteria > Burkholderiales > SG8-39 > DATEDA01. The sequence continues at coordinate 30,456 of CAVUSZ010000015.1, read as the reverse complement.
CAGCGTCGGCGGCGTGCTCTCGCGCAAGACGCTGATGATGGGCATCTATGTCGCCCTGCTTCGTCTCACCGGCGTGCTCTTCAAGGCCGTGCCTGACGGCTTCGTGCCGCAGCAGGACAAGCAGTACCTGATCGGCTTCGCCCAGCTTCCCGACGGCGCCACGCTCGACCGCACCGAGGACGTGATGCGCCGCATGGGCGAGATCATGATGAAGCAGCCCGGCGTCGAGAACGCGGTCGGCTTCCCGGGCCTGTCGATCAACGGCTTCACCAACAGCTCGAACTCCGGCATCGTGTTCGCGCGCGCTCGAGAATTTCGACAAGCGCAAGCAGCCCGAGCTTGAGCGGCGGCGCGATCGCCGGCAGCCTCAACCAGCAGTTCGCCGGATCCAGGACGCGTTCATCGTCGATCTTCCCGCCGCCGCCGGTGCAGGGGCTCGGTCACGACCGGGGGCTTCAAGCTCTACCTCGAGGACCGGGCTTCGCTCGGCTACGAGGCGCTCGACCAGGCGACCAAGGCTTTCTCGCCGAAGGCCCACCAGACGCCCGAGCTCGCCGGCCTCTTCTCGACCTACCAGGTGAACGTGCCGCAGCTCTACGCCGACATCGACCGCACCAAGGCGCGCCAGCTCGGCGTGCCGGTGACCGAGGTGTTCGACACGATGCAGATCTACCTCGGCAGCCTGTACGTGAACGACTTCAACAAGTTCGGCCGCACCTACTCGGTGCGCGTGCAGGCCGACGCGCCGTACCGCGCGCGCGCCGAGGATGTCGGACTGCTGAAGGTGCGCTCGAACACGGGCGAGATGGTGCCGCTCTCGGCGCTGATGAACGTGCGCCCCGCGGCGGGGCCCGAGCGCGCGATCCGCTACAACGGCTTCCTCGCCGCCGACATCAACGGCCGCGCCGCGCCCGGGCTACTCCTCGGGCCAGGCGCAGGACGCGGTCGAGCGCATCGCCGCCGAGACCCTGCCGCCGGGCATCGGCTACGAATGGACCGAGATCACCTACCAGGAGATCCTCGCCGGCAACTCGGCGATCTGGGTCTACCCGCTCGCCATCTTCCTCGTGTTCCTGGTGCTCGCCGCGCTCTACGAGAGCCTCGCGCTGCCGATCGCGATCATCCTCATCGTGCCGCTCAGCCTCGGCGCCGCGCTCACCGGCGTGTGGCTCACCAACGGCGACAACAACATCTTCACGCAGATCGGCTTCATGGTGCTGGTGGGCCTCGCGGCCAAGAACGCCATCCTGATCGTGGAATTCGCGCGCGAGCTGGAGTTCGCCGGCCGCACCCCGGTGCAGGCGGCGATCGAGGCGAGTCGGCTGCGCCTTCGGCCGATCGTCATGACCTCGATCGCCTTCATCATGGGCGTGGTGCCGCTCGCCTTCTCGGTCGGCGCCGGCGCGGAGATGCGCCAGGCGATGGGCATCGCGGTGTTCGCCGGGATGATCGGCGTCACCGCCTTCGGGATCTTCCTCACGCCGGTGTTCTACGTGCTGCTGCGGACGCTGAGCGGCAACCGGCCGCTCAAGCACCACGGCGAGGTTCCGCACCGCATCGAGGCGTTCGCGGGCGGCGGCGGGGCCGCGCCGGTTCCGGCCGCGCCGATCCGGAAGGACGTGCCGTGATGTCGCCGCGCCGCCGGGACCGGCGTCAGTACACGGTCTCGACCGCGACGCGCGAACATGTATCCCGCGCGGCGCTCGGTGACGATGTAGCGCGGTCGCTGCGGATCCGCGCTCGATCTTCCGGCGCAGCCGCATGATCTGCACGTCGACCGAGCGGTTGTAGACCTCGTCGTTGTGCAGGCGGGAGAGATCGAGGAGCTGGTCGCGCGTGAGGATGCGCTGCGCGGCGCCGAGCAGGACGACGAGCAGGCTGAATTCGCCGTTGCTGAGCACGACCGTGCGCCGGTCGGGCGCCGTGAGGCGCCGCGTGTTCAGGTTGAGCTCCCAGCCGTCGAAGCGGTAGGCGCGGACGCCTTCGGGCCGTCCCTGGTGCACCTCGACGCGGCGGCGGCGCAGCACGGTGCGGATGCGGGCGAGCAGCTCGCGCGGGCTGAACGGCTTGGTGAGGTAATCGTCCGCGCCGAGCTCGAGGCCCATCACCCGGTCGGCCTCCTCGCGCCGCCCGGTGAGCATGATGATCGGGATCGCCGACTCGTCCCGCAGGTTGCGCGCCAGCACCATGCCGTCCTCGGACTGCAGCTTCAGGTCGAGCACGATGAGGTCGACCACCTGCTCCGCCAGCACCGCCTGCATCGCGGGCCCGTCCGCCACGGCGGTGACGCGGAACGCGTTTTGCCCGAGATAGTCGGAGATCAGCTCGCGGATGATCGGATCGTCATCGACCGCGAGTACGTGCGGCAGCGCCGCCTCCTGCTGGAACGTCTGCGACCGGGCCTTCGTGGTCGTGAAATCGCTCATGGCTCCTCGCAGTTTAGTCACCGCCTTCCACGCACGGTTACAGGTGTAACCTTGCGGCGTCGGGTTAGGTAAGTTACACGCAAATGGCATTGCCGAGGAACGGCCGCTTGAGCACGGAACCCGAAGGCCACACCCCGGTCGAGATTCTCGTCGTCGACGATGACGCGATCCTGCGCGACCTGGTCGCCGACTGGCTGGAAGGCGCCGGCTACCGGGTGCAGAAGGCCGAGAACTGCAGCTGCGCGATCGGCGCCGCGATGACCCGGGCCCCCGCCCTGATCGTGACGGACATGTTCATGCCGGGCGCCTGCGGGGTCGAGGCGATCGCCGAGCTGAAGCAGGCCCATCCCGGCATCGCGCTCATCGCGGTGTCCGGCCACTTCGCCTCCGGGCAGGGCCTCAGCGCGCAGGCGGCGATGTCGGCCGGCGCCGATCGCGCCTTCGCCAAGCCCGTCAAGCGGGCGGACCTCCTGCGGGCGGTCGCCGAGCTGCTCGGCCCCCCGGACCAGTAGCGGCCGATGGCGGGGGCCCGCGCTCGCTCGGCACTCGCACGGATCCCGCTTGGCCGCACCCTCGTCGCGGTCGGCGTGGTCCTCGTCGTCATCAACGTCGCCTCGGCCGTGTGGGACGTGCGTGCGGCGTACGACCGCGTCGAGCGGCGCGCACAGCGCGATCTGTCCAACATGACGAGAGTGCTCGCCGAGCAGACCGCCGCCTCGCTCGAAGCGGTCGACGTGATCCTGCGCGATATGGCGCGCACCGGTGCCGCGAGAGCGGTGGCGGAGAGGGTGCCGCGGCTGCGCGAGGAGCTCGCCGACGTGTCGACGATCGCCGCCCTGGTGGTGCTCGATGCGCAGGGCCGAGTGCTCGCGCGCACCGGCGAGATTCCGGCGATCGACGCCGACCTGGCCCGGCACCCGTTCTTCACCGCGCACCGCGACGCCGGCACGGATGGGCTGCACCTGAGCGAGCCCTATCGCGAGGGCACCGAGGACGGCCAGTGGCGCTTCCTGCTGTCGCGGCGCCTGAACGACCGCGGCGGCAGGTTCGGCGGCGTGGTGGCGGTGGCGATCGAGGTCGAAAGCTTCGACCGGCTCTATCGCACCATCGACCTCGGCGAGGGGAGCTTCATCGCGTTGCTGTCCGAGGAGGGGACGTTCATGAGCCGGGTCCCCGCGCCCGACGGGATCCGCGGGCGGCAGATTCCGCGCGCGCGCGGGATCGACGGCGTGCGGCAGCAGGGCCGCTTCGAGGGATGGGCGACGAGCCCGGTCACGAACGAACCCGTCCTCCTGTCGGCGTTGGCGGTGCGCGGCTTTCCGCTGCTCGTGGCGAGCGGCAGCAGCGAGCGCGCCGTGCTGGCGCCCTGGCGGGACGAGGCCTGGCAGGTCTTCGACCGCACCCTGCTCACGTCGACCGCGATGCTCGCGCTGATCGCCTTTGCCGCGTGGGGTCTCGCGCGGCGCGAGCGCGCGCTCGCGAGCAGCTGGCGGAAATACCAGGCCATGATCGAGCACAGCTCGGATCCGCTGATCCTCACCCGGCCGACCACGGACGGCATCCTGTACGCGAGCCCGGCGATCGGCAGAGTGCTCGGCTACACCCTGGACGACCTGCGGGGCCGGGAAGTCATCGACCTCATCCACCCGGAGTACCGCGAGGCGGCGCTCGGGCTGCGCGCCGAGCTGATGCGCTCGCCGGGCAAGGTGTCGGTGGACGAAGCGAAAGTGCTGCACAAGGACGGCTCCTGGCGCTGGATCGAGCTCACCCGCAGCAACCTGCTCGACGAGCCGAGCGTGCGGGCGGTGGTCATGAACCTCCGCGACATCACCGAGCGCAAGCAGGCCGAGGCCGAGCGGCTGCGGCTGGAACAGCGGCTGCGGCAGGCCGAAAAGATGGAGGCCGTCGGGCGCCTCGCCGGCGGCATCGCCCACGACTTCAACAACATCCTCGGCGGCATCCTCGGCTACGCGGAGCTCCTCGCCGAGAACGCGCCTGCCGGCTCGCCGCTGAAGCGCTACGCCGAGAACGTGCTCACCGGCGCCAACCGGGCCGGCAGGCTCGTGGAGCAGATCCTCTCCTACAGCCGCAGCCAGCGCGGCAAGCGGATGCCGGTCGACTTCACGGCGATCGTGGCGGAGACCGTCGAGCTGGTGCGGGGCTCGCTTCCGCAAGGGATCCGGCTCGTAACCGACCTGCCGCCCGCGCCGCTCCACGTCGTCGGCGACCCGACGCAGCTTCATCAGGTGACGATGAACCTGTGCACCAACGCCATTCACGCGATGGGCGACGGCGGGACCATGCGCGTGAGCCTCGCGCCGGTGGAGGAAGCGGCCGATCGCGTGCTCGATCACACCACGCTTCACGCGGGGGCGTACGCCCGCCTGACGGTCGAGGACAGCGGCAGCGGCATGGACGGTGCGACGCTCGCGCGCGTCTTCGAGCCGTTCTTCACCACCAAGCAGGTCGGCAAGGGCACCGGGCTCGGCCTGTCGCTCGTCTACGGCATCGTCACCGACTCCGGCGGCGGGATCGACGTGGCGAGCGCCCCGGGGCTGGGCAGCCGCTTCGCGATCTACCTGCCGCGCGTCGACGCGCCCGCGATTGCCGCGGACGATCCCGCCGCACCGATCGCGCGCGGCAACGGCGAGCGCGTGCTGGTCGTCGACGACGAGGAAGCGCTCGTGGCGGTCGCGTCCGAGGTCCTGACGCGCATCGGCTACCATCCGGTGGGCTGTGCCGACGGCGCCGCCGCCCTCGCCGCCTTCGACGACGCGACCGGACGGTTCGACGCGGTCATCGCCGACGAGGTGATGCCGGGGCTCACCGGAACGCAGCTTGCCACGGTGCTCCGCAAGCGCCGCCCCGACCTGCCGATCGTGCTCATGAGCGGCTACACCGGACCGATGCTGACGGAGCGTGCGCTCGGCGCGGGAATCACCGAGATCCTCAAGAAGCCCGTCCAGTCGCGCGACATCGCCGGCGCGCTCGCGCGCGCGCTGAAGCGCGCCTGAAGTGGCTGTAACGAACGGGCTCATCGGCGGGACCATCGGGCCGGCGTCGCGTACTCGTACTGGCGGAATGACGTGTCTCTAGTCGATTGGCAGGTCGCCGAATCGACGCCGGCCGCAGGATGTGCGAAGCACCGCAGGAATCACGAGCTACGTCAGGGTGTTACTGCGGACCGACCACCGCGTGCCGGCGACCGCTTCATCTGCAATCTGTCCGCGTCGGCCGGAAACCCCAATGGAGCCGGGTCGGAGGAACATGAATCTCGGTGCCGGCAATCCCAAGTGCGCCGGAAACCGGGCCCTGCAGATCCATACGGAATGCCATGAACTCAGTGAACGAACATCAATCGACGGTTAACGCCGTGATCCGGACGGACGCGAATGGCGTCCTGCAGCAATTTGCGCGCTGGTGGCGATCGAAAAGCATTGAAGAGCGATACCTAGCCGATGCCACCGATCTCGCGGATCTCGAACGTCGCATGCGGGTACTCGAACGCGGGAGCAACGGGCCGGTGTTCGTCACGTTCAATCACTGACTCCGACGCCGATATCGTTCGCCCCCTTTCGGGGACCGTGCTTCCGTGCCCGTGCCGTCGAAGTCGCCCCAGCCCGTGACCGAGGCCGCGTCGAGCCGGCCACCGATTGCCCGGCCGGCGGCATTCGTCGCGTGAAGTTGCGTCCGTGGCTTGTTGATCAGCCATTTGCAGCGCTTGCCAATCTCGAAACCAATCTCTCCCAGTCCCAGTTTGGGCACACGCAATCTGTCTTGGTCACAGACGGGTCACGACGCTCGAATCAGGCGCGAACACGCTCAACGGCTGGATACGACCCCCTTGCCGCCGGTCGGGCTCCAGAAGCGGACGTTCGCGGACTTCGATGCGCGGACAGAAGGGGAGACTCGCACTAGGCACGGGCGTTGCCTGTTCGACACGTCAGTGCCCCGTCATCGGCGTCGGACCGCTCACACGGTCCAGTGCGGCCAAGGTTGAAGATGGCAAAGAACTATGCCTAGCGAGCAGCCCCGGACAGAAGTGCGGAACAATGTCACGCGGGCAACCGCCCCCTGGAACGGCAATTGCATCACGCACCATCTGATCTCAGAACTCGTGCATGTCAGGAGAAAAGATGATGCTCGCGAGAAAAGCACTGTTAGCACTCTGCGCGGCGGCCCTCACTCTGTCGGCGTCTGCCGCCTTTGGCGGGAAACGCCTGGTTGACCAGGACACCGGCCTCTTCACCCCCGCGCCCAAAGTTGACAACGGCCTAGGAGAACTCTCGCCGTTCGAAACCTGGACCGATCCCTGGATCTATGCCATGCCTGCCGAAAGTCTCGACAGCGGCGCCGGCGATCTGCCGCCGTACAGCGAATGGCGGTACCCGTGGGTTTACTCGATGCCGGCGGAGAAGATCGACAGCGGGCTCGGCGAAATCCGCCCGACAACCGTCTCCGCAAAGCCCGCGCTCGCCGAACGGCGGGCCCAGTAGGCCGCCGTCCGACGCCGCGCTGACTCGATACCCGCCCTTACAAGGCTCAACCAAGACACAGCCATGAAAGATCTTGTCAGCGTCATCCTCGGTGCAATGCTTCTCGCCCCGACCTTCTCGCTCGCCCAGCAAGAGCTTGTCTTCGGCGTCAACGAAGGCGTCACGTATCGCATCACTCCGCACGAAACCCGCGAACGGTACAGGGAGCTCGCCGAACTCCTCTCCAAGGCGCTCAAGCGTCCGGTAAGGATCGCGCCGCAAGACAACTATCCAAAGCTGCAGAAAGCGCTCGAGGCCAAGCAATACGACCTCGCGTACGTGCATCCGGCACACCACTCGTATCGCGCGATCCGCGACCATGGCTACCAACTGGTCGTCATCACGAAGGGTTGGGACCAGTACAAGGCGCGCTTCCTTGCCAAGGCCGACGCCTCTTACACGCAGCCGAAGGACGTTCTCGGGTCGAAGATGGTCATGCCCGACCCGGACTCGATCACCGCCTGGATGGTGCGAGCCACACTCCGCGACCTGGGAGCCAATCCGAAAACCCTGTCCCTTGGGACCACGCGCTTCCAGGACGGGATCCCGTTCATGATGGAGAACGGGTTCTACGACGTCGGCGTCACTGCGGCCGGAGCAGTGGTGAAGGAGTGGCAGGCCAAGGGCGGCAAGATCCTGTTTGAGTCCAGGCCGGTGCCGATCAAGCACATGATCACCTCCCCGAACATCTCCAAGGAGGAGGTCGAGAAGATCCGGGCGGTTTTCCTCGGCCTCGAGAGTTCCAAGGACGGACAGGCCATTCTGGACAAGATCGGCTTCAAGGGCTTCATACTGTCGGACGAGCAGCAAACGGCCGAGCTGACGAAGTGGCTGGGGATCTAGAGCGCTCCATAGCCATCACGCGATTCCAATTCGAGGCGAACTGCTCCGGCGTAACTGCTCCCCTGCCCCGAAGCGAATGCGACAGTAGCCCGGGGCTGGTGCAGCTAGGTTAGCCGCCGGGGCTGGTAGGAGCCGCCGTTCGGTCAATGCCGCTCCCACTTACGAGCGCGCGCGGCGCCGCCTCCTGAACGCGAGCCCCACGATCCCGAGGGCGAGAAGGCTCAGGGAGGCCGGTTCCGGGACGACCTGCACCCGGAACGCGAGCACCATCGTATCGTTCTCCAGCCCCGCGTTGTAGCTCTCGAGTACGCCGCCGGCGTTCAGAAGGACGCCGCTTTCCGTCAGGAAATCGTTGTCGTTGCCGATGAGAAGAAAGTAGTCGTTGGGCGCGAGCGGATCCATCGCCGACACCAGCGCCAGCGCCTCCCACTTCTCGGAGAGCGAATTGATGTCGCCTGGCGCGGCGGCGAGGTTCAGCCCGAACTGCTCGAGCTCGGTGATCAGCAGGTCGAGCCGGCCGAGCATGTTCAGCGCTTCGATCCAGCTGATCGGCTTGACGCTCGCGTTGAGCACGCCTCCCGGTGCGACTAGGTTGCCTTCGGCATCGAACAGACCGTTGATATTCGTCGCGTTCGAGATGTCCGCCAGGAGAATGGACTTGAAAACGGGTGAGCCCGTGGCGCCGCGGCCGTTGCCGTCGCGCGACAGGATCAGCAGCTGGTGATCATTCAGGGCGATGATGGCGCTCTGCGCGCCCGCGCGGTTGACTGCTGCGCCGCCGGTTGCGCCGTTGTCGTCGATCCGCGGCAGCTGGATGACGTACTGCGCGGTCGGTTTGTCGGGCGTGTCGCTGCCCGACACGTCATAGACGAGCAGGCGGACGGCGTTGGCGCGGCCCTGGTTGCCCGGACCGGAGTCCTGGATCGTCGCGCTCTGCAGCAGCGCGAAGAGCTTGGTTCCATCGGGGCTGAGCGCGATGCCTTCCATACCCTGGTTGACGCGGCGGCCGTTCGCCGGCGGATCGGCGAGGAAGTTCGGCGCGCCGACCGGCGAGTGCGGAACCAGCGCCTCGGGAAGCTTGAGCACGCCGTCGATCTGCTTGGCGCTGTTGAAGTGGTAGAGGTAGGCGCCGTACTCGTCGCCGACCCAGCCCGAGCCTTGCTTGCCGGGGCGCGGATCGAGGATCAGGCCCTCGGTGTCCAGCGTGAGGCGGTTCGCGAACGTGCCGTCGCTCTGGGTCGTATTGCCCGCGACGGTGGGCACGGTCGTGCCGAACAGCGAAGTGACGGCCGGCGCCTGCGGCAGGAGGCCGCTGGTGAAGATGGCGGGGGTCGCGGCGTTGCTGTCGTGGTCATCCTACTTGACAACGTATTAATTCAGATGTATTATCTATCCAACTAAAGCGCGACGATGCCCAAACGCTCCTACTCCATGCAACGCCGTGCCGCACTCGAGGCGGACACCCGCGAGCGAATCGTGCGCGCGACGGTGGCTCTGCATGCCGAGCGCGGCGTGCTCGGGACGTCCTACGCGCTGATCGCGAAGCGGGCTCAGGTCGCGCCATAGACCGTTTACAACCATTTCCCGGAGCTGGGCGCGCTGTTCGGCGCCTGTCCGGGCATGTGCTGGACCAAGCACCCCCGCTCGATGCGGAGACGTTTCGCTCGGGGCGCTCCCCCGCGGCCCGGCTGAGGCTGAGGTGCCGGAAGGTGTTCGCGCGCCGAGCGTGACGATTTCCTCGCGCCCTGGTTCCGCTGTTGGCAGAGGCGCCCTTGTCCCTGCGCTGGGCGACGCATCCTCGCCGGCAGAGGCAACGTGCGCCCTTCGCCAGGCCTCCCGCGACTCAGCAGCCGCGGTCGCCCCGGACCGCGAGCCGACCGCTGCGTTCGTCGATGCGGCCTTCGTACTCCTCGACTATCCAGCCTGGCAGGAACTCACTCGCGATCGGTCGAGCACTGCGGCCGCTCGCATCGCCGGCGACTGCCTGGCCGATCTTCTCCCCCGCCTCACTCACCCTCGAGCCCGAAAGGAAAAGTCATGAACGCCCGCAGTCACGCTTCTGCTACCCGTGTCGACGAGATCGCCGACGGGATCTTCCGGATCAGCACGCCCGTCCCGGCGAGCGTCGTCCCCGGCGGCTTCACCTTCAATCAGTACCTGATTCGCGATGCGGAACCGCTTCTCTTCCACACCGGTCCGCGCATGCTGTTCGCAGCGGTGCGCGAAGCCATAGAGCGCGTCATTCCGGTGGCGACGCTCCGGTACATCTCGTTCTCGCACGTCGAGGCGGACGAGTGTGGTTCGCTCAATCAGTTTCTCGCTGCCGCGCCGCAGGCTGTGCCCCTCTGCGGCCAGGTGGCGGCAATGGTGTCGATTGGGGATCTGGCCGACCGCCCGCCCCGGGCGCTTGCGGATCAGGAGCGCCTCACGCTCGGGCGGCATACGGTGCAGTGGATCGACGCGCCGCATCTGCCGCACGGATGGGAGTGCGGGTTCCTCGCCGACACCACGACGCGTACCCTGCTCTGTGGCGACCTGTTCACCCAATTCGGGGAGCGACACCCCGCAATCACGGAGACCGACATCCTCGAGCCGAGCGAAGCGGCACGGATCGGCATGGATTACTACGCGCATTCCCCGGCCACTGGCCAGCTGCTCGAGCGCCTCGCGAAGATCGCACCCACCACGCTTGCTTGCATGCACGGCCCGGCCTGGCGCGGCGATGGCGCGGCGCTGCTTCGAAGCCTCGCTTCGCGGCTCGCGTCGGCGCCGGCCCCGCACTGATACGAATCGGCAAACGGTCGGGCGAGCGGCCCAGGAACCGACCGACCGTCACCAAATGGGCCGAACGCGGGCGTTAATAGAAAGAGCCCGGGACGCCGAAGACGTAGTCCACGCCCTCGTTTTCCAGGCAGCGGACCAGGAGCTGGGCTGCGTTCATGCGCGTGACCACCGTGTTTACTCGGTGTCGCTGCCGGCGCCGTCAGGGCGCTCGGTGATCGACACCGCCTTGACGTTGACGAACTCGCGGATGCCGTTGCGCGCCAGCTCCCGCCCATAGCCGGAGCGCTTCACGCCACCGAAGGGCAGGCGCGGGTCCGAGACCACCATGGCATTGATGAAGGTCGCGCCCGCTTCGAGCTCGTCGACGCAGCGCCGGCGCTCCTCGTCGTCGTGGGTCCAGACGCTCGAGCCCAGGCCGTAGGCGCTGTCATTGGCCAGTTCGATCGCCTCGCCCAGATCGCGCGCCTTGAAGAGCAACGCCACCGGACCGAACACCTCTTCCCGATAGGCAGGCGCGTCCTGCGGTATCTGGGCAAGGGCCGAGACCTGGTAGAAATTCCCCGGACGGTCCAGGCGCTTGCCGCCGGTGAGCAGTCGGGCGCCAGCCTGCACCGACTGGTCGACCTGGCGTGCGACGGTCTCCAGGATCTGCGCCGTGGCGAGCGGGCCGACGTCGGTGTCCTCGCGTATGGGGTCGCCCACCTTGAGCCGCTCGAGCGCCTGCACCATGCGCCGTTCAAACTCGTCGTACACCCGCGCGTGCACGATGAAGCGCTTGGCGGCGATGCAGGACTGGCCGTTGTTGATGTTGCGCGCGGTGACCGCGGTCCTCACGGCGGCGTCCAGATCCGCGCTGGGCAGGACGATGAACGGATCGGAGCCGCCCAGCTCCATGACGCTCTTCTTGATGTGCTTGCCCGCCTGTTCCGCGACCTGGGAGCCGGCGGCATCCGAGCCTGTCAGGGTGACGGCCTTCACGCGGTTGTCCGCGATCACGCGCGCGACGCGCTTGGAGCTCATGAGCAGAGTCTGGAACGCGCCCGCAGGGAAGCCGGCGCGGCGAAAGATCTCCTCGAGGGCGAGGGCGCAGCGCGACACGTTGGAGGCGTGCTTGAGCAGCCCCACGTTGCCCGCCATCAGGCCCGGGGCCGCAAAGCGCATCACCTGCCAGAACGGGAAGTTCCACGGCATCACCGCGAGGACCGGCCCCAGCGGCAAGTAGCGAACGTAGCTCTTGTCGGCATCGGTCTCGATCGCCTCGTCGGCGAGAAAGCGCTCGCCGTTTTCTGCGAAATAGCGGCAGGCCCAGGCGCATTTCTCCACTTCCGCTACGGCCGCCTTGTAGGTCTTGCCCATTTCCCGGGTCATCAGGCGTGCCCACTTGTCCTTCTCGTCCGCCAGAATCTGCGCGGCCTTGTGGAGCCAGCCGGCGCGCTCGGCAAAGGAAGTACTGCGGTAGCTGCGGAAGGTTTGCTGCGCTCGCGCCAGAGCCGCTTCAAGATCCGCGTCGCTGATCTCCTCGAAGCTTTCGATGAGCTCGCCGGTGGCGGGATTGATGCTTTGCAATGTCATGCTGCCTCCTGCACCGCCGCCTCCAAGCCGAGGACGCGCTCGATCCGGCGAAAACGGTTCTCCTGCTCCTCGGTGAGCAGGCCACGGGTCCCGGCGACGCGCCGCGCGGCCTCCACCGCTTCGCGCCGCTGGGCCATCGCGGGAAGCAGCTTGGGCAGCGCTGCCACCGCGCGCGCCTCGTCGAGTGCCAGCGCGAAGGCCTGCCGTTTCACCGCCGCCTTCAGCTCGTCGAGCGATAGCCGCAGCTCCGGTCGGAGCTTCTCGATCATCTGGCGCACCAGGTTGAACGACCGCTCGTCGGCGACCTTGTCGTCGCCCCGCGTGTACAGGATGACCCGCGCCCAGCCGTCGAGCAGTGTACCCTCCTCGATGTGCGACTCGGCGACGAGCCGCTTCATGCGCTTGAGCTCCTCGTGCTCCCAGGTCGGCGCCTTCGGCCCGCGGTGCCGCACGCTCTCGCGGCTGAGCCCCACCACCGCGGTAAGCCACGGCGACTCATAGATCGCCTTGAACAGCCATTCATACATCGCGTCGCGGGCATCGCGGTACGCGTCGAGCGACTGCTCGATCCGCTCCGAGGCCCCACGCTCGAGGCTGACAAACGCATTGTCGGCAGCGGCCGGGCGGCGGTTCTCGCGGACGGTTCCGGCCATTGACTTCACCCACGGCATCCACGGATTGAAGTCGGAGAACAGGTAGCGCTCCAGCCGCGCCGGGTTGAGGGCACGGATCGCGCTCGCCGCCCACTCGTTCGACATGCTCTTCACGACCGGCGAGGCGAACGTGTCGTACAGCCCCTGGTTGATCTCGCTTACCCGCTTCACGACCTCGAATGCCTGCTCGTCCTCGCGGCCGTCGTCGAGCGCGAGGATGTCGTCGATCGTCCGCGGCACGAACTTGATGAGGTACCGGCCGGAGACGAACTCGAGCCCCGGCATCTCCGGATGCGTGTCCTCGATCACCGCCTCATAGAGCCCCGGCGGCAGCGTCTCGATCAGGTCGAGCGCGCAGGCGAGCTCGGCGGTCTCGCGCCTCACCACGCCCGCCGAGACGAAGATCCCGAGGTGCCCGATTCTCTCGTGCAGGGAGTAGACAATCGTCTGCTCGTTCGCGCGGATCTCGTCGACGCTCGCGTAGATGTCGGGGATCCAGCTGAGCGCCTGCTGCGGCGGCGTGATGTTGTCGCCCCATGAGGCGAACACCACGATCGGCTCCCGGATGTTGCGGAGGTCGACGCGGTATCTGCCGTCCGGCGACTCGATCTCGCCGGCACTGAGCTTGTTGCCCACGAAGAGGTTCCGGGCGATCCACTCCATCTCCTCCTTGTTCAGGAGGAAATGGCCACCCCACCACTTCTCGAACTGGAGAAACCGCTCGCGCTCGGTATCGACCTTCGAGTAGAGATTGTAGAGCTTGGTCCAGAGGGTGTTCGCGGGATCGAGACGCTCGAAGTTGTTGACGAGGTAGGCGCCGTCGAACTTGCCGTGGCCGAGGTCGCCGGCGAGTGAGGCCGTCCAGGAGCCGCCGAGGAGCCCGCCCGTGTAGCGCATCGGGTTCTTGCCCGCGACGCCCGCCCAGTACGAGATCGGCGAGCCGGCAAGGAGGATCGGGCCGACGAGGCCGGGTGCGAGCGAGGCGAGCGTCATCAGCGCCCAGCCACCCTGGGAGTTCCCGATGACGAACGGCTTACCCTCGGCGTCCGGATGCAGCTCGTTCACCTTGCGGAGAAACGCGATCTCGGCGGCCCACACGGACTCGATCGTCTGGCCGGGGACCGGCTGAGGGAAGAACATCACGAAGTAGCACGGGTGGGCGTGCTTGAGGGCGATCCCGACCTCGCTGTCCATCTTGAAGCCGCCGATGCCTGGACCGTGGCCGGCGCGCGGGTCGATGACGACGAACGGCCGCTTCTTCGGGTCGGTCAACGGGCAGGTCGCCGGCGGCCTGATCCTTGCCAGCGCGTAGTTCGCGGGGCGCTCGAGCTTGCGGCCGTCGACGACGATCTCGTAGTCGAAGACGAGCAGCGGCGGCTTGCCTGACTGCTCGTGCTCGAGGTACTGGTTGCCGCGCTCGCGCAGCACGTCCCAGGTGAGGATCGTGCGCTGCCACGCGTCGGTCCAGTAGTCGATCGCCGCCGTGAGGGTCTTCGGGAAGAAGTCAGTCATAGTCTCCCCATGCTCGACCGGGCGCGTCTGCGGACCATGTCGGCGGGTCGCATCCAAGTTACGGCTGCAACCTACGCGGTTACCTACACTTGTGCGAAGCCGCCGTCGACAAACAATTCCGTTCCCGTGACGTAGCTCGCGTCGTCGGAGGCGAGAAACACGACCGCCTTCGCGATCTCATCGGGGGTGCCGAACCTGCCCAACGGAACACTGTCGGAAATGATCTTCATGCGTTCCTCGGCCCCTTCTGCGGAATGCCATGGAGCCGTGTCGGTAAAGCCCGGGCTCACTGCGTTCACGCGAATGCGGCGAGCCTTCAAGTCCGTTGTCCATGTCCGCGCGAACGAGCGGACCGCGGCTTTGGTGGCGCTATAAACACTCCAGTCGGGCAACCCTTTGCTGGCGACGATGGACGCATTCAGGATGATCGACGCGCCGTCCGGCATCAGTGGAAGCGCCTTCTGCACCGTGAAAAGGAGGCCCTTCACGTTGATGCTGAAGATCGAGTCGTAGAGCTCCTCGGTTATCCCGCCGAGGGGGGCAAGCGGTACGGCCCCACCCGCATTCGCGAACACGATATCGAGCTTGCCCTTCTCCCGCTTGATTTGCGCGAAGAGGCGATCGAGATCGCCAAGCTTCGACACGTCTCCTTGTACCCCGGTCACGTTTCTTCCGATTTCCTTTGCCGCCGCCGCGAGCTCCGCATCACGACGCCCCGTTATGAAGACGTACGCGCCTTCGTGCGCAAACCGCTTCGCCGTGGCAAGGCCAATGCCGCTATTGCCACCGGTAATGAGTGCAATTTTTCCTTCAAGCTTCCCCACGTGTTTCTCCTTAAGTATCGATACAGGGTTGCGGCGCCGGACTTTTCTTCGTCGGCCAACGCAGTGGACCGAACCACGCTCCGCCAGCGACCGAGACCGCATTGATCAGTCCGAAGGCAACGAGCGCAACGCTCTGCGCCAAGAACACATGGGAGATGTCCCCGGTCCAGCGCAGCGCCACAAAGCCGCCGGCAGCGGCGATCGCCAGGCGCACCAGATTGCCCGCCAGCGGCCACGCCAGCCGACCTGCGCCCTGCGAAGCGAAATACAAGGAAAGGGCGAGCCCGAGCATTCCGTAGAAGGGGCCGACCACGCGCAGGTAGCGCGCTCCGCTCTCGAGCATGGCGGGGTCGGTATCGAACAGAGAAAGCCAGGCGTAAGGAAAGGCCGCGGCGCACAGGCCGATCGCCTCGGTGAGAGCGGTCGCGATGCGCGGCCCCGATCCACGCTACGCGCAAGGCGCGCTCGCGCTTGCCCGCTCCGATGCTGGTTCCGACCATGGCGACCAACGGGGCGCCCAACCCGAAGACGAGGGGTACGAGCAGGTATTCCAGTCGCGCGCCCGTCCCGTATCCCGCGATCGCTGCCGTTCCGAACTCCCCGACCAGCGCCGTGCCGATCATGATGGTGAGATTCGTCGACAGAGTGACCAGGGCAGCGACCGCGCCGACGCGCAGGATGTCGCGGAAAAGCGGCCACCGAAATCTCACGCCTCGAATGGCCGGGTGCAGGACACTTTTGCCGGACCACAGATACGCGCAGAGCGCGATAGTCCCCGCGGCGTAAAAGGCAAGCAATGCGATGGCGCCTCCGGCGATGCCAAACGCCGGGAATGGCCCCCAGCCGAAGATCAGCACGGGTGAGAGCGGAATCAGCATCGCCGTGCCTGCCAGGGTGACCATGGCCGGCACGGCCATGTTGCCCGTGCCGCGGATTACGGCCGCTAGCGAGTTGAAGAGCCATATCAGCACTGCGCCGGCGAAAACCCAATTGGAGTAGGTCAAGGCGGCGTTCATGGATGGCCCCTTGGCCCCCATCGCATCAAAGAGCCAGCGGCCACCGCCAAAGACGGCGAGCATGAAAGCGAGGCCAAACACGACGGCGATGAGGACGGCGTGCAATACCAATGCATTCGCGTCGGCGCGGCGGGAACCGCCGAGCGCCCGTGCGATGGCGGACGAGATACCGCCGCCCATCGCGCCGGCCGACATCATCTGCATCAGCATCACGACCGGGAAAACGAGCGCAACGCCCGCCAGGGCATCCGTTCCGAGCTTGCCGATGAAATAAGTCTCGACCAGGCCTGCCGCAGCCTGCGCCCCGAGCACGAGGATGTTCGGCACCGCAAGCCGCAGCAGCGTTCGGGCGATTGGCGCCTCCAGCAATACTTGTGTACGCGGGTCCATCTTGGCTGCTATGCGCCGTTTCGGGAAAACCGGGCGGGGACAAATCGCGCTGCGGCGTCTGTTTACCGCGGCGGCGCGATGAAGTTTTGATCGTTCTCCCTCACGCCGCGCGATGGCGTGCCGGCCGTGGCCCCGGCCGAGCCGGGCGCGTTAGGCGCGGGATCGCGCACGCCGACAGGCCGGCGATCGGGCTGCGTTTGCTCCAACGGCGCTCGGTCCTTGAACCTCGGCGGTCCGTCCTCGTATGCGAGCGCCGGGACGGCAAGCGCGGCGAACGATACTGCAGCGATGAAGCGTCTCATGATGTTTTCCTCTTTGGGAGTGGAAGTAAAGGGGGACGAAAGCTCGCACTCAATCAGAACGAGTGCACCTCGTCGCCGGGTGCTCCGATATCGGCGACTCCATTCGGCAGTTGCGCCTGCGCCTGCGCCAGCGGATTGAAGGTTTCGCGCAGCAACTTGATCTCACCAGCCTTCGCCACGAGGTACCCAGTGAACAGCTGATGGAGCGTTCGCCCGGTCGCAGCGGCGCGCGCGTGCACCACATACTCGGCGAACGTCTTTTCCGGCGTCTCGATGAGGACATGGATATCGTCCGGCGCGAACGCGAAGTTCGGATAGAGCTTGAGCAAGTGGTGAAGCAGCGCGGCGATCTCATGGCGGCCCGTGTAGCGAGGTCCGACCCCGAGCGAGCGCAGGAACGGCAGTTCGAACGCCCCGTCGTCCGCAAAAAGCGACGCAGCGCGTTCCGGATCACGGATCGAGGCGAGATATTCCAACAGCAGAGCTTTCGAGTCTTTCATCTTCATGTCCTTCAGGTGGAGTGAGCGAACGAACCTCGCGCCGCGACGGCGTCATCTACTTCGACGCACTCACGGCGTTCGCGGCGCGCTGTGCTTGCTCGCGGGTGGCCTTGTATCTTCTTCAGTCGGAGACGCCGCCAGAAATCGCGGGCTCGCGGGATGCAGCACGATGAAAGTATTCGGATCGATTCCGCGGGAATTCCATGTCCGCGCGACGATCACGGCGGGGTGCTCGCCCAAAGTTTCGGCGATCGCAGAGTGTGCCGAGGACGCGAACACGAGAGCGGCGGCGAGCGACCGTAGCGTTTTGACGTTCATTGCAGTACTCCTTTCGAGAGTCCATTGATCCATGGACCGCAGTATGATTAGCCGCGCAGAAGGGATAAACAGGCTAAAGACGGAATAACTGTCCGGGAGTACGGACAATGGACCGACTACTCGCACTGCAGACCTTCGCTCGTGTCGTCGAGCTGGGCGGCTTCACCAAGGCAGGGGATTCGCTGCAGCTGCCGAAAACGACTGTCAGCGATCTGGTGCAGAGCCTGGAGGCTCGCCTCGGCGTGCGACTGCTCCAGCGCACCACGCGGCGCGTGACGGTGACGCCGGACGGTGCAGCGTTCTACGAGCGCTGCGCCAGAATCCTTGCGGATCTGGAGGAGGCGGAAGCGTCGGTGATGCAAGCGCGCGTCGCGCCAAAGGGGCGGCTGCGCGTCGATGTGCCTGGCGCGTTCGGGAGGCTGTTCGTCATTCCAGCGCTCCCGCAATTTCTCGCCCGCTACCCCGATCTGCGTTTGGAGCTGGGAATGGGACTTCGACCGGTGCAGCTGCTGGAAGAGGGCGTCGATTGCGTCGTGCGCATCGGCGAGCAGCCGGACTCGAGCCTGGTCGCGCGGCGAATCGGTACGCTGAGCTTCATCTGTTGCGCGAGTCCTGAGTACTTGCGGGAGCACGGCGTCCCGCGCACGCCCGAGGACCTGGCAGCGCACAGGTGCGTGAACTTCATGTCAAATCGCACGGGACGAGTCCTCGACTGGGAGTTCGTTCGAGATGGGCGGACGGCCCAGCTCACACTCGATGGCGTCCTTGCGGTGAACGACCACGATGCCTATGTCATAGCCGGTGTCATGAGTCTTGGGATCGTGAAGGTCGCGCACTACGTGGCGCGGCCATACCTGGAGTCGGGGCACCTCACGCAGGTGCTCACCGACTGGACGACGGAGCAGTTGCCGATAGCGGTGATGTATCCGCAAAGCCGTCACCTGTCCGCGAAGGTGCGCATCTTCGTCGATTGGGTGAGCGAGCTGATCCAGAAAAATCCGCTTCTCCAGCCGACACTCACTGCTCGCAGTCACGTTCAGTCGACCTGAGTGCGCAATGTCCAGCGCCGCGGCGTCCGGCCCGGCCGTCATCGGCGTGCGGACGGGGCCGGCGCCCGGTCATCGTCGCGATGTTCACTTCTTTCCGTATTTTTTCCTGAACCGACCTATGCGACCTTCCGCATCGAGAGCACGCTGTTTTCCAGTGAAAAACGGATGCGACGCCGAAGATATCTCGACCGTGATCAGCGGATAGCTCTTGCCGTCTTCCCACTTGATGGTCTCACTTGAATCCATCGTTGATGTTCCAAGAAAGGAAAAATCAGAAGAGACGTCTTTGAAAACAACCTGACGAACTGTCGGATGAAGATCCCTTTTCATTTCCTTGTATCCTTCGATAATGATCAGAGTTGCCTACCCTTGTGCGGCGCCACCATCCACAAACAATTCCGTTCCCGTGATGTGGCTGTTGCGCGCTTTGCTTCGGGTCATCGTCCAACTCTGACGCGGATGCTTCACCGCAAGATGTCAGCGCGCGTTGGCGCGGTCGCAGTTGTAACTTTGGGTGCAATGCACGCATATACGATGGCGGCGGCACGTCCCTCCGGCACGGCAATGGCCAAGGGCGCCAACGCGCGTCGGAAGGCGTCGACTTCACCCGCCGATTTCAGTGGATTTTGACGAGCAGCTTCCCGAAGTTGCGGCCTTCGAGCATGCCCAGGAAAGCTTCAGGAGAAGCGGGTCATGCTCTTGTCCTTTGTGTCTCAGCCCGCAACGGTAATGAATACTCGGTGATTGCAGCCCGCCCAGCACCGCATCGAGGGCATAAGGACTTCAATGCTGGCCAACCTGGACCGGGAAATTCACTCGCGCCCACGTCGCGAACTTGGTCGCTTGCCCGCCTGCTATTTTGTTTGCGAGCGCAATTTGGTCGTACGAATTCGAACCCAAGTAGGTATGAGCTTGGAAGTACTTGAACGTCTCTGCCACCTCGGCCACCCCAGGAAAGGAAGTGGCGAAAACGTCCAGCTGGTCCTGACCGACAGGACAGCGCTGTCCGCGGGCCGGAATTTCGGCGTGCTGTCGCCGCTGACGTGGCGCCTGGCGGAT
This sequence comes from uncultured beta proteobacterium, assembly GCA_963744255.1. GTDB lineage: Bacteria > Pseudomonadota > Gammaproteobacteria > Burkholderiales > SG8-39 > DATEDA01. The sequence continues at coordinate 10,673 of CAVUSZ010000015.1, read as the reverse complement.
CTCGGAGCCAAGCACGCCTTCTCAAGGCCGGCTTGGGATGGGGACACATGCCCCTGCACATGGTAAACGCGGATCTCCTAAGCGGGGCGTTGGTCAAGATCCGGGTCGAAGGCTCGCCGCGCGACATGAGCCTTCCAATGAGGGTGGCCTTTCGCAAGGACGCGCCGCCGGGGCCAGCCGGCCGCGCCTTCATCGCACAACTCAAGCGGAAGTAAGCGATTCGCCGCCGACTTGGGCAGTCTAGCTCAGCTCGTGGGCGGCCCTGGCGGCGGCACCCTCATTGCTCGCTCTCTCACTGGTGCACGCCGCCTGGCATGCCGACCGCTATTGCCCGGCCGCTCCAGCTGGATCGAAACGCCCTCCAGGGACGCCTTGAGCTGCGCCCCTTTCGTGGTGGAATGGAGACGCATCACGACCCCGTGCTCATTCCGCATCGCGGTCTCCGACCCGCCTCCGCCCAGCGCCGCCGCCGCCGATGCCGTGGCGTAGTTGCCATTGAAGTCCTCGACCTTCTTGAGGTTGTAGACCTCGCCGGTCGCCTGGATCGAGCTCCCGCCAATGTCCACGAGGCCGAGACCTTGGAGTCTGAACGGGTAGTCCTTGCCTTGGAAATACAGAGTGCCTTGGCCCCAAGTCACGCCCACTCCGACTGCGGCCGATCCGCCGGAAAAACTCACCGTCGCATCCGGCTTCTCGTTCTGCGCCAGTGCAAGCGTCGAGGTCGTTGAGAACAGCGCGGCTGCCGCCAGAAACACTGCGGTCGCCACTGCCTTTGTCAAAGCGCGAGTCATCTTGAAGATCTCCTTGTTAATGCGGCGTCGATGGATCCGTCCGATCCGGCGATAAGCGGTGCGACGCCAACCGGTCACCGCGAGCGTACAGACACGAAATGCGTCTGCGCTTCGGCAGAAGGCTCGCGCGCACGTGTTCCATGGGCGTTTCGAAGCGAGGCGTCTCGGGTCACAGCTGTGATCGGAGTCCTGCTGTGCGCCCCCTGTCCCGTGTCACCTCTGGTCTCATCCGTGATTCGCGCGGCTGCTCGAGAAGCCGTAGGAATACCGCCGCGGCTCATGATGGCGTCGCTCCATTGTTGAGTCCTTCATCAACTCAAGGCGACCATCGTGAACGCCAGCAAACTCGCAGCTGCCCTCGCGACCAGCGCAGCCGTCGCCGCGGACGCGGACAGGCGCGCGGCGACGAGCGGTGGGAGCGCGCGCGTGGGGGTTTCGCTCTCGCCGTGAAGATGCGCGTCGAGGCCCCCGCCTTGCCCGCCCGACGCACGCAGCGCGAACGGCGCGAGTCGACCCGGCGACGGCTGCTCGACGCCGCCATCGACGTCATCTACGAACGGGGCTTTTCGAGCGCGACCACGGCGGCCATCGCCAAGCGCGCCGGTGTCACGCGGGGCGCGATCTTCCACCATTTCGGCGCGCGCGGGGGGCTGTTGTTGGCCATCCTCGAGGACTTCCGGAGCGAACTCTCGCTCCGCCTTCCCGGCGACGCGGCGGCCCCGCCGGGCAGCGCCGGCCGGCTGGAGCGGCTGCTGGAGCGCTATTGGGAGATCATCAGCAGCCGTCGTTTCATTGCCGTCGTGCAGATTCAGCTCGGCACGATCCACGACCCCGCGAACTATCCCGAAGTGCTCGGGTCCATGGAGCAATCGGCGACCGAGTTCGACCGGTGCTGGGTGGCGATCTTCGCCGGTCACGACGTGGCGCCAGACCGGGTGATCGCGGCCCGGCACGTCGCGCTGGCCGCGTTCCGCGATCTGGCGGTGCGGCAGGTCTACAGCAGGGAGCGAAGCGGGTGGGAAGCAGAACGCACCCTCCTCAAGGAGATGCTGTCCCACGCCCTTACGCCGGCGCCGTGCAGTGCACGCGCCTCCGACGTCGTCGGATGACGAAGGGCAGGCGCGGTGGCACCCCTGGCGCTCGAGCACTTCGCTCATCGAGCGCGAATGCCCGACAGCAGGGCGGGATCACATCTCGCCGATCACGACGTCTACGGCGGCAGGTTGACGGACATGGCGGCACTTCGCCGGATCGGCGATCGCTTCGAATTCGCGCCCGGCACCCTCCCGTGAAAGCTACGGATGTAACCCGACTTGCGATTGTGTGAGATCGATGTGTGACCCGGAAGACGCAAATCGGGGGTAGCTTGACGATGCCGGTCTGGATTTGATCTTCCGGACAAACGACGAGGAAAGGATCACCGGTTGATGCTCAACGACGCAATAACGCTCGCGCAAACCGAGCATGCTGTTTATTTCTTGCTTACGGCTTATGTAGAGACCCTTGACTACTACGACCCGCCCAGATCCTCGATACCTGCGCGCGCAAAAGAGCTGCCGATGGCGGGGAAAGCTGACGTGCTTGAGCGATTGCACATCTTGCGTAACGCGTGCAAGGCCCACACGCAGAGCGAGCCTATAGCGCGCACCGTGATTGAAGAGGCAGTCGATGTCTTTAGCACAGCAATACAACGATTGACCGCACTCCAAACATCTACAACAACGGCAGACCGTGGCGACACATACCAAACCGGTGTGGGAGGGCGCACGTCACATCTGTAGCGGAGCCGCATTCGTGCGTGGCCTCGGTGTAATCGCGGGAACGTCAAATTGCCGGATCGCGGCCCGACGCCCCGAGTGAAGCGTTACATCTGAATCCTTTCGCTCATTCTCAAGGAGTTCTCGTGAGCAAATCGCTGATCGTTGTCGCGTCCGTCTTCGCCATGCTGTCCGCCGCCCACTCCGCCGTCGCGGCTGAAGAGATGTGCACCGTCACACGGGGCACCGTCAATGCCGAAGGTTCCATAGAAATTGCTTCCGAAAGGATCATGGGCGCCGCCGAGGCGAAAACTTTCGAGCGGAAATTCCTCGAAGGGCACAAAGCCAACGAATTTCTCATCGTTTACTGCCACGACGGGCAATAAGCGGCAGACCAGTAGGACTGGCAAGCATCGCGTTTCCTCCTTTGCGTAGGAGAGGTGGGCTCATGCTGGATAAGACAAGGATGAAGTTTTCCCACGTTAGACCGGCCGACACTGCTTTCAAAGGAGGAGGACTGCGTGACTTCTTTGCCTATCGCGATCTCGGGATCGCGGAAGCAACCGCCGGCAAGGTGCTTGCGCAGCTCGTACGACCGAGCAACGCGCCCCAAAAAGGGACGGGCTGGCACTATCACGGCGCGGATTTTCACATCGTGTACATGTTGAAGGGCTGGGCCCGTTTCATGTACGAGGACAAGGAAACGCTGGTCGCGGCTGGCGACTGCGTCCATCAGCGCCCCGGGATCGTGCATCACCTCTTCGACTATTCGCCCGACATGGAATACTTGGAGGTCGTAGGCCCGGCCGATTTCACCACGGTTGACGCGGTGGGACCGTGTCAGGTTCCCGATCCCAAGCCGTGGACGTGATGGCGATGCGCTCATGCGAACGGCAAGCGATACCGGGAGACGTTCGGCGGCGCTCAACCTGGAAAGCGACGTCTACTTCCAGGTCGGTCTGCTGGTCACGATCGGGTTGTCCTCGAAGAATGCCATCCTGATCGTCGAGTTCGCGCGCGACCTCGAAGCCCAGGGCAAATCGGCAATCGATGCCGCGGTCGAAGCCGCGCATTTGCGGTTGCGACCGATCCTGATGACGTCGCTCGCATTCGTCCTTGGCGTGTTGCCCCTGGCCATCGCCAGCGGCGCCGGGTCGGGTAGCCAGAACGCGGTTGGCCGCGGCGTCATCGATGGCATGTTGACCGCCACGTTCCTTGCCCCATTCCTGATTCCGATGTTCTTCTACGTGATCACCGAAAAGGTGTTCAAGTCGAAGTCCGCCCCGAAGCCGGCAGTGTCGGGGCCGGCCGCGCTCGAGACGGGTGGCGCGGCGGCGACGAAATGAAACGCAACGCTTCTGTGAACCAGATGGGCGGCGACAAGGCCATGCGCCGCAACGGCGTTTCGCTTATCGGTGTCGCTGTGGCCGCCGCGAGCCCTGCAGCGGCGGCGCTTAGCTGAGGTCGCTATGGATCCCGCTATTCAATCTGCTTTGGTCACTGCCCTCGCTGCTATCGGGGGCTCGATAGTGGGTGGACTCGCTTCGTTCGCGACAACCTTCTTCACCCAGCGCAACCAGGCGCACCGCGACTTGCTGTCACGAGATGTGGCGCATCGCGAAGAGCTGTATTCGCAGTTCATCCAGGAAGCGACGAACCTGTTCGTCGATTCGCTGGATCGAATCCTGGAGAAGCCCGCCTCGCTGATTGGAATGTTCTCGTTGATCGGTCGCATCAGACTGGTCGGCGGCGACCAGGTGCTGGCAGCTGCGGAAAAGGTCGCGGACAGTGTTGTCGATTCGTATAGTCGTCCCCCGATAAAATTTGAGGATGTATACAAGTTAGGGCGCGAAACCAAGTTAAAGCGAGAAGGTCACGTTGATCCGCTCAAGGCGTTCACCGAGGCGTGCCGAGAAGAGAGAAAGATTACGCTCAAGCGTCTATAGGGTCGGGACACATTTGAGCGCCGCTTTCTAGCGGCGGACGGACGGCGCTGCGGGAGCGGAGCGTGGGAGCTTCTCGCCGACGACCGCCGCGTTGCGCGCTCCGTCCGCGATCGGTGATCGCTGCGGCGCCACCGAAGGCGGAAGTTGCTGCACCGGTGCTGCGCGGTGCACTCCGCCGCCGCTCTCGGACTCGCCGTGAATCGAACCGAGATTCTTCGCAAACATGTCAAACATCGCCGTGCCGCCACCCTCGCCAGCCGACAGCTTCCGCGGCCCGCCTTCCGTCGGCGACTTCGCGCGACCACCCACCTGATACGAACTAACGAACGTGTCCTGCATCTCGATCTCGAGGTAGCTCTCGCCACCGGAGGTGCTGCGGAGCGGACGCGCTGCGGGGGCGTCGTTCTTGCTGCTACCGTCGACGCCGTCGAACTTGGCGAACCAGGCGGCGCTCGGGGGCGGTTTGCCGGCGCTCAGGTCTTTCGCGAGACGCGGGTCGTCGAGAGGCGTGAGCGGAACCGACTTGACCGTAGCGGCGCCCGGTTGGGCGCCGGCGATAGCGGCCGGGTCGTACCCCATGAAGATCTTGACGTGGCCTTCGGCGGCGGCAGCCCCGGCGCAGGCGAACAGAAGCCCGGCGATGGCGGCGGCGAGAGGTTTCGAGGTCAGCATTGCAGAGTCTGCTTTGTCGTGACGAGAGTCGGGCGGATCGATACGTCCTAGTCGATCGCCGAGGGCGTGTCGTTCGGGACGATGCGCGCGCGGCGTGAATTCGTTCACTTCTTCGCCGATGCCTCGGGCCGGGCAACCACAGGTGCCTGCCGCAGCGACTTCTCACCCAGCATCAGCGTGCTGCTCGGGCCGTCCACGACGGGCGACCGGTTGGGGAGCGTCCGGAGCGGCGAGTTGATCGCAATGGCCGGCTTGGGGTCGATGCCCTCGAGCTTGAGCATCGGGGTGGACGCAGGACTCGCCGGCGGCACGACCACCAAACGCTGCTTGGCCGGCGGAGCGGAATCGGTCGCGGACGTCTGGTAGCTGCTGATCAACAGATCGTAGAACCTGTAGGGCATGTCTCCGACTGCGGCTTCGACGACGTCCCCGCTTTGAGCCGGGGATCCTCGAGCGGCGTAAGCGGCGCCGCGCCGATCGCTTCGGTCCGGTGGCCGTGAACGGTGGTTGCTTCGTACCGGCCCTGCACCGCGGGCAGGCTCCGCCCCGGGGCCGAGACGGCGACGTCTCCGGCAGCCGCCGCGGACGGCGAGCTGGTGCCCCAGCTGAAGCTCTCGACATGGATTTCGTTCCTGTGACGATCGTCGGCGGCGGCGGTCCCGACGCAGAGTGCGAGCGCCGCGATGGCGGAAGCGAGAGGTTTCGGGGTCAGCATGGCCGTTTCTCCTTTTATGGCCGAGCCAGCGGCTCGATGCTCCTGGGTCGATGCAGGCGGGTACGCGGTTCAGCCGGGCGGGCGCACCGCGTGACAGGGTCCACGCCGTGAGCGGCGAGCGCGGTGCGCTTCAGTGAATCGCTGCCTTGGGAGCCCTGGACCCCCTGATCGGCGGCACCGGGAATCGACGAACCTGCCGTGTCGATTTCGAGCGCCTGCGCTCGACCAGGCACTGAGAGCCCGAGACCTCGGGCGTGCCAGGGAATCAGGAGCCGCAAATGGAAATCCTCATCGCCGGTCTGGAAATGTTGCGCCGGTTGTTGCCAAGGCTGGGCCCTTATGTGCTCGTCGAAATCGTGTTGCCCGGCGGAACGTTGCTCGCGCTGCTGCTGTATCTCTACCGGCGCGGGGACTTGGGCATCAGGCGGGGCCTGCCCCTCCGGCCCCTCCGTACCGCGATGGCGTCAGCCCCCGTAGAAAGGGACTGACCAGGCCGCTGTCGATTTCGGCAACGGTCGATCGACTAGCGAAGGAATGCCCGCGTTGCGCGGGCCGATCTTCCAGGAGAGAACCATGCTGCAGAGATCGCCCATGTACGCCTACCTGCCGGCCAAGGACGTGGCCCGCGCGAGGAAGTTCTACGAGGAGAAGCTCGGATTCAAGCCCAAGGAGGAGTCCGCCGGCGGCGTCGTCTACGAGTTCGCCGGACACACCGCGTGCTTCCTGTACCCGACGCCCAACGCCGGAACCTCGAAGGCGAGCCAGGCCTTCTGGGAGGTCGACGACGTCGAGCGCGAAGTCACCGAGCTCAAGGCGCGCGGCGTGATGTTCGAGGAGTACGACGTGCCCGGGTTGAAGACGGTGAACAGCATCGCGACCGGCGGCGGCGCGAAGACCGCCTGGTTCAGGGACAGCGAGGGCAATATCCTCGCTGTCGTGCAGAACCTCTGACCTGCTTCCTTGCCGGACGCGCTCTCGCCAGGCTCCACCAGGTGACAAACGGCGTCGGTCCACGGAACGGCACGGCCCTGATCACCGGCGCCGCCGGTGGCATCGGGCTCGAGTTGACGCGGCTCCTTGCGGCGGACGGTTACGACCTGGTCATGGTCGGACGCGATCGAGAGCGCTTGGAAGACGTGAAGGTGCAGCTTCAGACCGCAGCACCGGATCGCGGTCCGGTGCGAGGCAAGGGACTTGTCCGAGTCGCGCGCGGCGTTCCGGCTCTGGGCGGACCTGACCGCCGCGGGAATCGCGATCGATGTTCTGGTCAACAACGCCGGCGTCGGGCTGTACGGTCTGCTCGAAGAGCAGGATCCGGAAGACCTGGAGCGGATGCTGCAGCTGAACGCGGCCGCGCTTACCACGCTCACGCGGCTCGCGCTCCCCGGGATGCGCCAGCGGCGGTGGGGACGGATTCTCAATGTGGCGTCGATTGTCGCGTATCAGCCGGGCGCGCCGCGCATGGCGGCGTACTACGCCACGAAGGCGTACGTGCTGTCCTTCTCGAAGGGTCTCGCGCGCGAGCTGGACGGAAGCGGAGTGAGTGTCACCGTATTGGCCCCTGGGCCTACCGAGACGTCCTTCGACGACCGGTCCGCGTCCGACGTGAACATCCTCTACAAGCGGCTTCCGAAGATGAGCGCCGCGGCCGTTGCTCGCGCGGGATACCGCGGAATGAAGCGGCAATCGATGGTCGTCATTCCCGGCGTCATGAGCAAGGTTCTCGCGCTGGCCGGAGAGCTACCGCCGCGGCGGATCGCTCTGGAGGTCAATCGCCTGCTCTGGAGGCCTCGCGGGCGGAGTTAGCGATCGTTCGCCGCACCGTCCCCGCCGATCCCGCGGCCAGGCGTTGCCGAGCGGGCTGCCATAGGCCGGCGACGGCCCCCGCCAGCGACAGCGCCGCGCAGACGCCGATCGCCGCGGAAAATCCGGCGCTGAACGCCGGCGCCGAATCGAAGCCCCCGGTGCCGACGAACGCCGCGGCCGCGATCGCGATTCCGCACGCTCCGCCGAGGAAACGGAACATGTTGAAGGCGCCGGACGCCTTGCCGACCTCGGCCTTGGCAACCGCGCTCAGCACGGCATTCTGGGCGGCGGGCATCGCCATCGAAACGCCGGCGCCGGCGACGATGAACGGCGCGACGAGAGCGGCGTAGGGAAGATCGGGCGCAGCGGTCAGTCCGATCCACGCCATTCCGATCGCCTGCAGGGTGAGCCCGACGACGATCAGCGGTCGCTCGCCGAGACGGTTGATGAGCCGGCCGGCGACCGGTGCACCACGAAGAGCGTTGCCGTCCAGGGCAGCAGGCGCAGGCCGGCGCCGAGCGGTCCGTGGCCCTGCGCCGACTGCAGAAACTGCGGCAGAAAGAACACGACGCCATACATGCCGGCGTAGAAGAGGAAGCTCGCGCCGATGCCGGAGGAGAAGGCGCGGGAGCGGAAGAACCGCATCGGCACCATCGGCTGGCTGGCGCGGAGCTCCCAGGCGACGAAGCCCACGGCGAGGAGGAGTCCTCCCGCCAATGCGGCGACGACCTCGGGGCTCGCCCAGCCCGCTTCGTTCCCCCGCATTAGGCCCCAGACCAGCCCGAGCGCCGCGCCCATGACGAGCACGACGCCGGGCACGTCGATCGCGGTGCCCGGTCCGAAGCTCTCCGCGATGCGACGGCGTGCGAGCGGAATGACGAGGCAACCGATCGGGACATTGAGCCAGAAGATCCACTGCCAGGAGACGCCCTCGGCGATGACGCCGCCGAGCACCGGGACCGATGATCAGCGCGAGCCCCGTGACGCCGCTGAAGATCCCCAGCGCCTTTCCGCGCTCCTCCGGAGGAAACGCGGCGCTCAACAGGGCCACCGCAAGCGGCATCACCAGCGCCGCGCCGGCGCCCTGGACGGCGCGCGCCGCGATCAGCCACGCCGGCGCTCCCGGACAGCGCGCACGCGACCGATGCCGCAACGAACAGCGCGAGCCCGGCGACGAACATGCGCCGACGGCCGAAGCGGTCGCCGAGCGCGGCGCCCGTCAGCAGCAGCACCGCGAAGCTCAGGTTGTAGGCGTTGACCGTCCACTCCAGCGCCTCGATCGAGGCGTCCAGGTCGACGCGGATCGCGCTCAGCGCGGTGGCGACGACCATCGCGTCGAGTGCGGTCATCAGCGAGCCGATCGACGCAAGCGCGAGCACCCACGTCCTGGTCGCCCGGTCGCTCGGCTGGTTCATACGCGGTGGACGTACGACACTTCGCAGACGACCGACTCGAACTGCGCCAGCTCCCTCACGCGCTCGAAGTACTCCCCGATCTCGGGCTTGCCCCGAAAGGCTTCGATGTCCTGCGCGCTCCGCCACTGCCCGTAGTTCACGACCCGCCGGCCGTCCCTGCTCCTGTGAAAGCTCGCCGCGATGTAGCCGGGCTGGCGGCTGAACAATGTCTCGGTGCCCTCCTCGAGGAGCCGCATCAGCTTCTCCTGATTGTCGGGCTCGACGACGAAGACGTTGATCAGCGTCACGATCTCGTTGTCGGCGCGAATCGCGATTTCCATCGGCAGTCTCCTGTTGTGGCTCTGGGCTGGTAGGACGAGCGCAAGGCCGCTCGCCACGCCGGCGGCAACGAACGCACGGCGCGAGGGGCTGGTCCTGATCACACGCATGGGGGTTCCTTCGTGGTCATGCAGCGGTTGACTGCACACTTAAGACGAACGGGCAGGGCGATCGGAACCGGCGGGAAAAAAATTCTCTCTCGCCGATTCTTTTGGGCCTCGCCGAACGTCTCCAGGTGGTGACGGCGGCAGATAGACGGGCCGCCGGCGGCACAGCGGACGTAAACTCCCGGACCGGATCAGCTTTCGATGCCCGAGACCACCTCAGCGAGCGGGGATTTCGAGCGGCTGCTCGCCGAGCTGCGGCCCAAGCTGCACGGCTACTGCGCCCGCATGACCGGCTCGGTGATCGACGGGGAGGACGTGGTCCAGGAAGCCCTCCTGAAGGCCATCGAGGCGCAGCCGCAGACCGAATCGCTCGCCAATCCCGGAGGCTGGCTGTTTCGCATCGCCCACAACGCGGCGCTGGACTTCCTGCGGCGCCGGGCACGTCATGACGCCGCGCGTTCCGACGAAGACCTGGAGATGATCGCCGACCCCGTCAACCCCGTGCGCGATCGCGAGGTCGTGGCGGCCAGCCTGAGCACCTTCATGCGCCTGCCGGTGAGCCAGCGCAGCACGGTGATCCTGCGGGACGTGCTCGGCTATTCCGTGCAGGAAGTCGCGGACGTCATGGGCGGCAACCTCCCGGCCGTCAAGTCCGCCTTGCAGCGCGGTCGCCTGCGCCTTCGCGAGCTGGCGCAGGAGCCCGACGACCTCCCGCTTCCCGCCCTGGCGGAGCCCGAGCGCTCACGCCTCACGAGCTACGTCGAGCGCTTCAACGCGCGCGACTTCGACGCGATCCGCGACATGCTCGCCGACGACGTCCGGCTCGACCTCGTCAACCGGCTGCAGGCCGCCGGGCGGGCCAAGGTCGGCACGTACCTCGATAGGTACTCGCTCGCCGGCGACTGGCACTTCCTGCCCGGGTTCGTGGACGGACGTCCCGCGATCCTCGTGTGCGATCCGGACGATCTGCCGGGAAGGCCCGGGTACTTCGTGCTCTTGAGCTGGGACGAGGACAGGGTCGTCGGGATCCGGGATTTCCGCTTCGCGCGCTACGCCACCGAAGGCGCGGAGTTTCTGACGCTGGGCTGACCAGGCTCCGCTCGGGGCGTTCGCGAGGGCCACCGCTCCGCGCCGCCAGCCAATTCG
>CAVUSZ010000014.1:0-39736 GCA_963744255.1 uncultured beta proteobacterium | reverse complement strand
GGCATTCCGAAGCGGCTGATCCCCGCGACCATCGCGCTCGGCGCATTCACCTTCACGATGGACGCGCTGCCCGGCACGCCGCAGATCCAGAACATCATCCCCACCGCGTTCTTCAAGACCGACACCTGGGCGGCGCCGTGGCTGGGCGTGATCGGCGCGCTCTTCATCCTGGTGACCGGCCTCGCGTACCTGGAATGGCGCCGCCGGCAGGCAGCGGCGGCAGGCGAAGGCTACGGCACGAAGCTCGTCAACGAGCCGGAGCCCTTCCCCGAGGAGAAGCTGCCGAACCCCTGGCTCGCCGTCGCCCCCCTCGTCATCGTCGGCGTGATGAACAAGGTGTTCACCGTACTCATCCCCGGCTCCTACGGTGCGACGCATTCCGCCGCGCTGCCCGGCCTGGCGAAGCCGGTGGTCACCCAGGTGTCCTCGGTGGCGGCGATCTGGGCGGTGGAAGGCGCGCTCCTGCTCGGCATCCTGACTGTGGTGATGCTCGCCTTCAGGTCGCTCAAGGAACGCTTCGCCGAGGGAAGCAAGGCTGCGGTCGCCGGCGCGCTGCTCGCGGCGATCAACACCGCGTCGGAATACGGCTTCGGCGCCGTGATCGCCGCGCTGCCCGGCTTCCTCCTGATCGCCGACGGGCTGAAGTCGATCCCGGGAGTGCTGGTCAACCAGGCGGTCACCGTGAGCGCGCTCGCCGGCATCACTGGATCGGCGTCCGGCGGCATGAGCATCGCCCTCGCCACGATGGGCGACAGCTTCGTCGCCGCGGCGAATTCGGCCGGCATCCCGCTGGAGGTCCTGCACCGCATCGCCGCGATGGCAAGCGGCGGCATGGACACGCTGCCGCACAACGGCGCGGTCATCACGCTGCTCGCGGTCACGGGCCTCACGCACAAGGACTCCTACCGCGACATCTTCGCGATCACGCTGCTCAAGACCGCTGCCGTGGGAGTGGCGATCGGCGTGTTCTACCTGACGGGGATCTACTGAGCATGGGCAACCGAATCGACGTGCTTCCGGAAGTCGTCAAGGCCATTGACCTGCATCAACGCGCGCGATTGTTTCCAGCGCAGGCTCGTGCGCACCACGAAAGGAGAGATTCATGAGAACCATGAAGGCCGCCGTCGTCCGCGCATTCAAGCAACCGCTGGTGATCGAGGAGGTTCCCGTGCCGACCCCGGGCGCCGGGCAGGTCCTGGTAAAGGTCGCGGCGAGCGGCGTATGTCACACGGACTTGCACGCGGCCGAGGGCGATTGGCCGGTCAAGCCCAAGCCTCCGTTCATCCCGGGGCATGAAGGCGTCGGTCATGTCGCCGCCGTGGGCCCCGGCGTCTCGCACGTCAAGGAAGGCGACCGCGTCGGCGTCCCCTGGCTCCATACCGCCTGCGGCCACTGCAGGCACTGCCTGGGAGGCTGGGAGACGCTGTGCGAGAAGCAGCAGAACACCGGCTATTCGGTGAACGGCGGCTTCGCCGAATATGTCGTGGCCGATCCCGACTATGTCGGGCACCTGCCCGACAACGCTTCGTTCGTCGGATCGCGCCGATCCTGTGCGCCGGCGTCACCGTCTACAAGGGGCTCAAGGCAACGGATACCAGGCCCGGCGATTGGGTCGTGGTGTCCGGAATCGGCGGCCTCGGCCATATGGCGGTTCAGTACGCCAGGGCTATGGGGCTCAACGTCATCGCCGTCGACGTCGACGACGCGAAGCTCGAGCTCGCTACGAAACTGGGCGCGTCGCTGGGCGTCAACGCGCGCAAGGCCGACCCTGCAGCTTTCGTCAAGAAGGAAGTCGGCGGAGCGCGGGGCGTGCTAGTGACCGCGGTCTCGCCCAAGGCGTTCGAGCAGGCGCTCGGCATGGTGGGCCGCGGCGGAACCGTTTCGCTCGTCGGCCTGCCGCCCGGTTCTTTTGCGCTCCCCATCTTCGACACGGTGCTGAACGGCATCACGGTGCGCGGCTCGATCGTCGGAACCCGCCTCGACCTGCAGGAAGCGCTCGACTTTGCCGGCCAAGGCAAGGTCAAGGCGACGGTTTCCACCGAACGGCTAGAGGACATCAACAAGATCTTCGCCCGCATGCATGCGGGCGACATTCAAGGCCGCATCGTCATCGATTTTGAAGAATAGGGATTGTTTATGAACACCGATCCGGTAGTCATCCTTGGCCTCGCCCGCACCCCGATGGGCGCCTTTCGCTCTCCGCGCGAACGCTGATCTGGACCGCCGGCATCGCGCCCTCGCCGCGGATGCGCGCGAGCAGCGCGCGGACCGGCGCGAGGTTGTGCGGCTGGTGCAGCGGTGCGAGCGGCACGAGCCGGTCGAGCTTCGCGAGAACCACGGCGTCGGCACGCACCGGCGCGGCAAATTCGGTGCCGCCGTGCACGACGCGATGGCCGACCGCGCCGAGCTTGTGCTTCGCGCCGTACGCCGCGTTCAGCCAATCGAGAACGTGGGCGAGTGCGCCATCGTGGGCGAGCTTGGCTGCCCGCCTCCCAGCGCTTCTCGCCGACGGGCGTGCCGAGCCGCGTCCTTCGCCATCGAAGTGCGAGTGCGGTTGCGGCATTCTCATCGGCTTGTCGGATCGTAGTCATGTCGGGCACCGTCTTGTTTGGGGTTAGCGGCCGGTTACGCGCGTGGCGTGAGTCGAGCCCGCGGCGCGCGTGCCGATTGCGGTTGCTCGAGCCGAATCCTGACCGCGCGCCCCGGGCCTTCCTCGGCGCGGTGGAGGTCCCGCCAGAGACCCGCGGGATTGGCGTGGAACACCGTCTTCGCATCGGCCGGCAGCACTTGCCACGCGCCGGCGCGGATCTCTTCGTCGAGCTCACCCGGGCGCCAGACCACGAGGCCGGCGAAGTAGCGCGCATCGTTCGGCATCGTCTCGATCACCCGGTCAACGGTCGCACCGTCGAGGACCAGCACGAGCCCCGACATCAGGGGAATGGCCTCTCCGCCGGCGCCCTTGCCCTTTGGCGTCCGGCGCGCGATCACGAACAGCGATTCGGGGAGCGCCGGGCCGCCGAAATAGACCGGGTCGACGACCCTGCGCGACGGCGCATGCTCGGGGAACAGGGCGCCGAGCTTCACCCCGGTGGGGCGGTTGATGATGAACCCCATGGACGCACCGTTGCGCAGCGGTGCCGCGATCAGCACCGTCTCGCCGTAGCCGGAGCCCGCGAGACGCTCCGTGGCGACCAGCATGACGGGCGCCGACACTTCGGCGGCATGGACCGCGCCCGCGGCGCAGGCGAACAGAACGAGAAGGCTTCGCGCGGGGCGCAGGATGCTGGCGAGCTGCATGTCGAACTCCGAGTGATTGGTACGGAAGGTCCGTGTCGATGTGCCCGACGCCATGGCGTTCAAGGGGCCCGTGCATCGCTGAGGCGATCTCGCATCCCCGCCGGAATCGGGCCATGTGACCGGGTGATCGCGTACTCCCCCGGCGCGAGTGCACCGGCGCGGCAGAGCCGGTTGAGCAACTGGTGCGCAGCCACGAACACCGGCGCCCCGCGCAGCCAGTCCTCGAACGGGCGGTCGAGAAACGGGTCGGCCCCGCCATGCACGAAGGTGACGATCGGCTGGCGCCGCGGACCGATGCCGAGCTCGGCCTCGGCGGAGAACCCGGGCTTCTCCGGAAAGGTCTGCCGGACCAGCCGCTCGAGCTCGTTCGCCGGAAGGATCTGCATGGCGCCACTCGCGGCCTCGCCGGCGCACGTCAGCCGTGCTTCGGCTTCATCCAGTTCGAACCGGTCGAAGCGCAGGCGCGCACCAGGCAGATCCGGTTTCATCGCGGGACTAAGCATCGCTCGCTCCATTCGGGATGGATAAAGGGCCTCGCCACGCCCGGAGCTCCCTTCAGGGGAGGAGGAAGGAAGGGGACGAGAGTCCCGGGACTGCCGTGGCGAGGTCGTAGAGATCATGGGTGCAAGCCTAGCCGCGTGCCGTCCGCACTGCCATTGCGCCGAGGTACACCGTTGTTGTGCGCAGCGTGTTGAACGCTGTCGCACGGGATCACCGCCTAAGACCTTGGTATAGGCAGCCGCACCCTGATGGCGTCGCTTTGGGCCCAGCCCGCAGCTTCGGCTGCGCACGCGCGGGCGATCGGCCTCGTGCAGCCCCAGTGTCGTCCACGGCTCCGACCGGATCCCGACCGAATGCCGACCCTTCGCTCACGACTGGGCGGCGTGGTCCCCGTAGAGTGCGTCCATGTCGCATTCAGCGATCGATGTGTTTCGACTCGCGATCCGGTATCGCGCAAGACGGTACTCGGGTCGCGACCGTCAACGGCTTCCGCACCGTGCCGCTCCCTCCCTCACCTCCTCTCGGCGCGCTGCGGATGACGGCGCACCCGCCCGGCCGGCGGGTGCGCCGTCCTTTCTCGTGAAAGTGCGCGGTGACGCGAAGCCTGATGCCCCGGCAACTTGAACCGGCAATGATCGCGACCGACGCATTAGCGCACCGCGGGACGATCGTCGTTGCTGTCGTCGCATGCCTGCTCGCTGGTTGCGCGACGAATCGCGCGTTGATGCCGACCCCTGTGCTTTACACCGGACCGAACGCGAAGCCGTTGTTCACCGACTCGCCGATCGAACGTCGACCGCCCACGCTCGATCTGCTCTTCGTTACCGATCGCGCGCCGGCGGACCGGCCCGGCGACTTGCCGTATACGGCCGAGCGCTCGCGCGCGATCGCGTTCGGATCGACCATGATCGAGTTCGGCGAAGGCGTCACCCTCGACATGCTCGCAACACAAAGCGCGACATCGCATCGCGCCGTCCCCATACCGATTGCGCTTGGAGCGACGACGGAGCTCGGTCGCTTTCCGGCGACACCGTATCCGCTCGTGACTGGTCCCGACGGCATGCGACGTGCCCCGGCTGTCGTGGAAGCGCACGAAGAGGCGAAACAGCGGTTGCAAAGCGAGATCGGGAGGCGGCTCGCCATCGCACGCCGCAAGGAAGTCGTCCTGTTCGTGCACGGCTATCGCAGCAGCTTCGAGAGTGCTGCGCTGACAATGGGAGAACTGTGCCATTTCCTCGGACGGGAGTTCGTTTGCGGCATCTTCACGTGGCCCGCGGGCGGACAGCGCGGGATCCTGTTCGGCTACCACGTCGACCGCGAGTCGGCCGAATACGCGGTCGAGGACCTCGTCAAGGTGATCCGCATCATCGCTGGCACACCGGGCCTGGCTAAGATTCATCTCATTGGTCACAGCCGCGGCACCGACACGCTCGCTTCGGCGTTGGCGGAGCTGAGCGTCGAGGCTTATGCCCGTCGAAGCTCGCCGACGCGTGAGTTTCATATCGCCAACGTCGTCCTCGTCGCTCCCGACCTGGATGGCGACGTCGCGGTAACCAAAATCTTCAAAGTCTTCTCCGACCCCGACCTGCCCTTCGGCGAGCGGCCCGATCCGGGCGCAATCATTCCGCCATCACCCGGGCTCAAGTTGACCCTGTATGTATCGCCCGACGACAAGGCGCTGGCAACGTCCGGCTGGCTGTTCGGAAGTATCGCAAGGCTCGGACGTATCGACGCAACGCTGTTCACGCCTGACCAGATCGAATTGATCGGCGCCTTGGACGCCGTCGACGTCATCGAGGTCCGCGACACTACCGACTTCTTCGGCCACCGTTACTTCGTTTCCAACCCGAACGTGAGCGCGGACCTCATCGCGATGCTGCGATACGGTTTGCGCCCCAACGAGCCCGGCCGGCCGCTGGAACGAATCGCCGGGCCCTTTTGGAGGGTTCCGGAAAACCAGTCGCCGGATTGACGACATCCGCGGCTGCGGCGCCCATCGCATGGTTGAGATCCACACGATCCAACGTATCACGAAGGAGATGTAGATGCCGAAGCGAACCGAGGAACCGCGCGTGAAGCGCAAGAAGGTCGACGAGCGGGATCTGGTCGCCGCCGTGGGTGGCGACGCACTCCTGGAGGTGGCCGAGCGCTACGGATGCGGACCCATCCGGTTCTCCGGGACTGCCGACGCGCTCTACGAGCGACATCTCATCTTCGACGACGTCGTCCCGGTCGCGGACGCCGGCCCGCGCGAGCGCTTCGAGGCGATCGCGCGCTCGGTGCGGGATCTGCTCTCGCAGCGCTGGATCTACACGGAGCAGACCTACGCGCGCGAGAACCCCAAGCGCGTGTACTACCTCTCGATGGAGTTCCTGCTCGGTCGCTCGCTCGCGAACAACGTCACGAACCTCCGGATCGCCCCGCACCTGGTCCGCATCGCGGAGGAGAAGCAGATCGATTGGATCGAGCTGCTCGAGCAGGAGCCGGACGCCGGCCTCGGCAACGGCGGGCTCGGTCGCCTGGCCGCCTGCTTCCTCGACTCGCTGGCGACGCTGCAGATCCCCGCGATGGGCTACGGGCTCCGCTACGAATACGGCATCTTCCGCCAGTCGATCGAGAACGGCTGGCAGCAGGAGCAACCGGATCCCTGGCTGCGCCGGGGGGATCCCTGGGAGGTTCCCCGGCACAACGAGCACGTGAGGGTCGACCTCGGCTGCTCGGTCGCGATGCGTGAAGGGCGCCTGGAGCTGATTCCGGGGCTCCCGTCCTGCCTGATCGGCATTCCCTACGACCGGCCCGTGGTCGGATACGGCGGCAAGACGATCAATACGCTGCGCCTGTGGGCGGCCGCCGCGCCGCGCGACTTCGACTTCCAGCGCTTCAGCCGCGGCGAGTTCACCGAGGCGCTGACCGATACGCTCGCGGCCGAATCGCTCACGCGCGTGCTCTATCCCGACGACTCGACCGTCCGCGGTCAGGGCCTGCGATTCCTGCAGGAGTACTTCCTGGTCGCGTGCTCGCTCGCCGATCTCGTGCGCCGCTTCCGGCGCACGAACGCCGACTGGAGCGCGCTGCCGGAGAAGGTGGCGATCCAGCTCAACGACACGCACCCGGCGCTCGCGGTGCCGGAGCTCCTGCGGATCCTCCTCGACGAGGCGCGCCTCGGCTGGGACCAGGCCTGGGACCTCACGCGGCGGACGCTCGCGTACACGAACCACACGTTGCTCCCGGAGGCGTTGGAGAAGTGGCCGCTCGGCTGGTTCGAGGACATGCTGCCGCGCCACCTCGAGATCGTGTTCGAGATCAACCGGCGCCTGCTCGACGATGTGCGCTCGCGCTTCCCGAACGACGCGGGACGCGTCGCGCGGGCGAGCCTGATCGAGGAGGGCCCCGCCAAGCACGTCCGCATGGCGAACCTCGCGATCGTCGGCTCGCACAGCACGAACGGCGTCGCCGCGCTCCACTCGGAGCTGCTGCGCGCCACGACGGTGAAGGACCTGGCCGAGATCTTCCCCGACCGCTTCAACAACAAGACCAACGGCGTCACGCCGCGCCGCTGGCTCCTGCTCGCGAACCCATCGCTCGCCCGCACGATCACGGGCGCGATCGGCGACGGCTGGATCACCGACCTCGCGCAGCTCGCGAAGCTCGCGCCGCTAGCCGGGGACAAGACGCTGCGCGACGCGTTCCTGAAGGCCAAGCGCGAGGCGAAGGAGCTGCTCGCGGGCTGGCTCCGGGCGACTGGCCGCCCGCCGGTGGACCCGGACACGATCATCGATTGCCAGGTCAAGCGCATCCACGAGTACAAGCGCCAGCTCCTCAATGCGCTGCGCGCGGTCGTGCTCTACAACCGGCTGCGCGAGAATCCGCGGCTCGACGCGATCCCGCGCACCTTCGTCTTCGCGGGCAAGGCCGCCCCCGCCTACCAGCTCGCCAAGCTCATCATCAAGTTCGTGAACAACGTCGCCGCCGCCATCGAGCGCGACCCGGCCGTGCGCGGCCGGATCCGGGTCGTGTTCCTGCCCGAGTACTGCGTCTCGCTCGCGGAGCGGCTGATCCCGGCCAGCGACGTCTCCAACCAGATCTCGACGGCGGGATTCGAGGCCAGCGGCACGAGCAACATGAAGTTCATGATGAACGGCGCGCTCACGATCGGAACGCGCGACGGCGCGACGATCGAGATGGCGCAGGAGGCGGGCGAGGAGAACTTGTTCCTGTTCGGTCTCTCGGCACAGCAGGTCGCCGAGAGACGCAGCTGGTACGACCCGCACTGGCACTACGAGCACGACGCGGAGACGCGCGCGGCGCTCGACCTGATCCGCGCGGATCACTTCAGCCCGGACGAGCCCGCTCTGTTCGCGCCGCTGCTCGACGCGCTGCTCGCGCGCGGAGATCACTACATGCACCTGGCCGACCTGGTGGCCTATCTCGAGGCCGACGCGCGGCTGGTCGGTCTGTACGCCGATCCCCAGGCCTGGGCGGGCAAGGCGATTCTGAACGTGGCCGCGTCGGGGAAGTTCTCGAGCGACCGCACGATCGCCGAGTACGCGAGCGAGATCTGGCACGCCAGGCCGTGTCCGGTCGCATGAGGGAACCCGATGACGATCTCGCCTCTCGCAGGCAAGCCCGCCACGAAGGAGATGCTGGTGGACCTGGCCCGGCTCGAGCGCGAGTACTACGTGCGCGTGCCCGACCCGGATGACGCCACGCAGCGGGTCCTCCTGCGGCGACCGCGATTGAGTCGGAAACGGCTGAGATGCGCGGCCAGGATCTGTTGTTCGTATCGGCCCTCACGGAGAGCGCCGAGAGTTAGCAAAGGCGCCGTGTTTGCGGCGAACTGCGAAGGGCCGCGACGGGTCTGCGGAACGCATCCACGGTAAGCGAGCCACTCGCGTGTTCAACGACTGGCGAGGCGTGCCGCAGTTGCCAGGGGCAGGAAAAGCGTTAGCGGGTCGCTCTGTAGCGCGAGGAAGCCGTGGTGGCGGTAGAACGCCGCCGCCTGCTCGTCCTTCGCGTCCACGATGAGCGCGAAGGCGGGAATCTCGGCCCGCAGTGATCGGGTCAGCGCATCGGCGAGCAGGGTAGCCCCCAAACCCCGCCCGGCAAATGCGCGTGCGATCGCGAGACGCCCCATCCGTACCGCCGGGACGGTGGGGTAGCGAGGCAGCTTCTTCGCGACGTCTTCCGGTAGCTCGGCGAGGGCGACGCTCGCCGAAGCGAGTGTGTAGTACCCGGCGAGCTCACCGCTGCCCTCTGCGACTGCGACGAAGCATGCCGTGACGCGGCGTCGGATGTCCTGGGTGACCTGCTGGCGGAAGTACCGGTCGAGCGGCTCGACGCCGCAGTCGAACCCTGAACGCTCGTGCCGCGTTGCGAGCGCCTCGATGCGAAATCCGACGCTCAACTGTCAGCGATGAGCGTGCGCCGACGGACGAACGCGCGCTTGAGCGCGGGCGTAGGCGCCGGCGGGGCGATCAACGCCTGGGCGAACCGAAGCTGATCGGCGGCGGCGATGCGCAGCACCTGGGACTCGGCGATGGCGCGTTGTGCGGCGGTCTGCAGGGCCGTCGTCACGAACTCGGTGACCTTTCGGCCCTCGAGGTCGGCGGCGCGCTGGATCAGCGCCCGGAGCTCGGGATGGATCCGCGCCTCGAGCCGGGCGGATTTTCTCTTCGGCAGCGCCTTCGCGCGGGGTTTGGCGAGCGCGCGGTGACGCGTCTTGCCCCGCGTTCGGGCGCGCGCTCGAGCAGCTTGCGTGGTGGCGTTCGGCATACCTGTCTCCTTCGAGACACCATCGTACGGCAAATTGCCGGACATGGTCAAACCGGGGGTATCGCTGCCGTCGTGCCGTTGCGGACCGACCGCATGGGAGACCCCGATCGCGCGCGGGCGACAGCCAGACCCCCGGAGAGCGCGGCTCTGGAGGGGGGTCTACGGGGGGCACGCTGGACGGTTGCCGACTTATGCTAGCTCGCGCGGCATCGGACAGCACTCCGCTCCCGGTTGATGCCGCAAAGAGTCCCCGGGGTTCCGGCCCGGGCGCGGCGCCCGATACGCGCACTAGGTCCTTCAGGTTTTCAGTCAGCGCCCGCGTACCGGGCGAGAGCGGTCGCGAACTCGCGTTCACCGACCAGCCGTGAGCCAGTTCTCTGGCGCACGTTCGCGCGACCATGGCTCGTATCAAGCTACCGGCCGCGGTTCGTCACTTGCGAGCAGCACGGCGTGGGTTGCGTCATCCCGCCGAACGCGGCGCACGAACGCGCTCAGGCCGCTTGCGGCGAGCGCTGCCCCAGCCCCGCCGCCGTGAGTCGTTCCGCGACGACCTTGCCGTAGCTTCTGGCGGTCGCCTTCGGAACGGAGCGCGCGCGCTTA
The DNA here is from genome assembly GCA_963744255.1 of uncultured beta proteobacterium. GTDB lineage: Bacteria > Pseudomonadota > Gammaproteobacteria > Burkholderiales > SG8-39 > DATEDA01. The sequence continues at coordinate 29,566 of CAVUSZ010000014.1, read as the reverse complement.
TCGCACGCGCGCGAAACCTCGGCCGCCCCTTGTACTTCAAGGGGCTCGGTCTACGCTCGTTCAACGAATCACGGCACAGGATGATCGCGATGCGCACGCTCAACCTCAAGCAAGCGGCAGCTTTCCTCAACATGCACCGAAGGTGCGGATGTTCAAGGAGCGGAAGCGGCGCGTGCGCTGGATCACGCGCGTCGAGGCGGAGCGACTGTTGAGCTTTCTACCGGCACACCAGGCCGACATGGCGCGACTTGCGCTCAGCACCGGTTTGCGGCAAAGCGAACGTGGCCGGGCTGGAATGGTCGCAGATCGACATGCAGCGGCGCGTCGCCTGGGTTCATCCCGACCAGGCGAAGGCGCGCAAGGCGATTCCGGTGCCCTTGAACGACGAAGCAGTCGATGTAATCCGGCGCCAGCTGGGGAAACACCAGATCCGGGTGTTCACCTTCAAGGGCAAGCCGGTCTGCACGATCAACACGCGAGCCTGGAAGCGCGCGCTCCGCAAGGCGGGGATCATGGAGTTCCGATGGCACGACCTTCGTCACACGTGGGCGAGTTGGCACGTGCAGGCCGGAACGCCGATCCACGAGCTGCAGGAGCTCGGCGGCTGGGAATCGGTGGAGATGGTGCGCCGGTACGCTCATCTGGCGCCCGAGCATCTCGAGAAAGCGGCCGCCCGGATCCTGCCCCTTGGTACAAAACTGGCGACAGTCGCGGAGACCGCGAGCGAGAAGACGGAGTAACGCCTTGTTCTCGAAAGTGGGCCCGCCTGGATTCGAACCAAGGACCAAGGGATTATGAGTCCAGTCATCCCGGTGGCCGCTTGCGGCCGCCGGTCACCCGCGATTGAACCGCACCCGCGCGCGAAGCCCCTGGCCGTCGTCGCGGTCGCGGAGCTCGACGGTCGCGCCGTGGCGGCTCGCGATCTCGCGCACGATCGCGAGCCCGAGCCCGCTGCCCGATCCAGCGGCAGCGGCGCCGCGATAGAAGCGGTCGAAGACCCGCGCGCGTTCCTCGGGAGGAATGCCGGGACCGGTGTCGAGCACTTCGGCGACGACTGCCTCGCCTTCGGTGCGCACGCGGACGTCGACCTTGCCGCCGGGCGGGGTGTAACGGATCGCGTTGTCCACGAGGTTGCCGAGCGCAACCCGCAGGCCCTCCGCATCGCCTTCGACCGGCGCAGCGGACGCATCCAGGCCGAGATCGATGCCGCGCGCCGCGGCCCCCGGCGCCTGCTCGACGACGACCTCGCGCGCGACGCTCGCGAGGTCGATCCGCGCCGGGGGGTGGCCCGCCAGGACCTCGTCCTGCCGGGCGAGATCGAGCAGCTGCTGGACGAGCCGCGCGGAGCGGGCCACGCCCGACTTCAGCCGCGCGAGCGCCTGCTCGCGTTCCGCGCCCTCCGGCACGCGCTCGAGGAGCTGGAGCTGCAGCGCGACCGCCGCGATCGGCGTGCGCAGCTCGTGCGCCGCGTCGCCGATGAACGCACGCTCGCGGTCGAGCGCGCGCCCGAGCCGGGCGAGGAGATCGTTGAGCGATGCGACGAGAGGCCGCACCTCGTCCGGCACCGACGTCTCCGGAAGCGGACCGAGCGCTCGCGGACCCCGCGCCGCGACCGAGCCGGCGAGGCCGGTGAGCGGCGCGAGTCCGCGCCCCACCACGAACCAGACGAGGAGCGCGAGCAGCGGCAACGCAATGGCGAGCGGCACGAGCACGCGCAGCGCCGCCTTCGCGGCTCGGTCGCGGCGCAGGCTCATCGGCTGCGCGACCTGCACGATCTGGGTCTGGGCGTCGATGCGGTACACGCGCCAGTCGCCGCCTTCCGCCGCGACGGTGCTGAGGCCGGCCGGCGCGCGGACCGGCGGGACGACGCGCGCGCCCGACACGAACACGACGGCGCCGTCCGTGCGCCACACCTGGATCACGAAGTCCTCGCCGTCGAGCGCGGCGCCTCCTCCGCCCTCGAAGATCCGGTCGCGCAGCGCGATCCCCATCTGCTGCAGCTGGTAGTCGAAGAGCGCGTTCGCCTCGTCGTAGGCGGTGCGGTAGACGCCGAAGGCAACCAGCGCGCCGGCCGCCACGACCGTGGCGAGCAGCCCGGCGAGCAGCGTGCGCCGAATCGAGCTCACGGCCGCTTCGCCATCATGTAGCCCACGCCCCGCACGGTCCGGATCAGGTCGGCCCCGAGCTTGCGCCGCAGCGTGTGGATGTGGACCTCGACCGCATTCGACTCGATCTCCTGCTGCCAGCCGTAGAGCCGTTCCTCCAGCTGGGCGCGCGAGAGCACCGCACCCGGCCGCTCGAGGAGCGCCTCGAGCAGCGCGAACTCCCGCGCGGAGAGCGCCACGTCCTTGTCGTCGAGGAACACCTGGCGAGCCGCCGGGTCGACCCTGAGCGACCCGTACTCGATCACCGCCGCCGCGCGGCCGGCGCGCCGCCTTGCCACCGCGCGGATGCGCGCGGCGACCTCGTCGAGGTCGAAGGGCTTGACGATGTAATCGTCGGCGCCGGCATCCAGTCCGGCGATGCGGTCGGCGACCGCGTCGCGCGCGGTGATGATGACCACCGGCAGGTCGGCACCGCCGGCACGGAGCGTTCTGAGCACGTCGAGGCCGAGCTTTCGCGGCAGCCCGAGGTCGAGGAGCACCATCTCGTGCACGCCCGCGGCGAGCGCCGCCTCTGCGGCGCGTCCGTCCTGCACCCAGTCGACCGTGTGGCCGGCGTGCCGGAGCCCGGCCGCGACGCTCTCGCCGATCATGGCGTCGTCCTCGACCAGCAGCACGCGCATCAGGTCCCCCCGGAGTGATTCGGGCGGCACGGCCGGAGCCGCGCCGCCCCGGATTCTGACCGACGAGACCTGCCGCCGCTCGCGGGGGCGGGAGGTTACAGCTTCATCTCCCAAACGAAGACGACGCGCGCGGAGGCGTGCCCGGCGACCCGGACCCTTCGCTCGAGCGTGTGCCCGAAGTAGGTGGCTTTCACCGTGTACTCGCCGCCCGGAAGCGTCGCGAGCAGGTACGGGCCGTCGGTGCGCACCGTCAGCGCGCTCTTGCCTTGCCGGTCGGTCACCTCGACGTCGACGTCCAGGATGTACGTGTCGTGCTCGGCCGCCTTCCGGATGAACTCGACCGCGAGGGGGAATTTCGAGCGCGCCTGCCGGAACGACTCGAACGCCGCCTCGCCGATACCGCCGCTGACGTATTGCACCCCGCCCTGGGTCCTGAGCGGCGGCAGTGGGGCAGCCTCAGTGTGGATACCCCTGGCGAGCGTCCAGACGATCGCGCCACTCCGGGGTTTGGGCGTCGGGCGCTTCACGAAGAATCTCCTCAGATACCCCATGCGCCGGGTTCAGCCGATGTGGACCGGCAGGTAGATCTGCGCATCCTCGCGCTGGACAAGGACCGCGACCGTTTTGTCCGATTTCCCGACGAGGCTGCGGAGCTCGGCCACCGTCTTCACCGGCGTACCGTTCACCGCGAGGATCACGTCGCCCCGCTGGATGCCGGCCTGTGCCGCGGGGCCGGACACGCTCTCGACCACGAGACCGTCCTTGCCGCCGTTCTCCTTGCGCTCCTCGGCGGTGAGCGGCCTGACCGCGACGCCCAGCTTGCCCTGCGGTGCGGCCGCGGCCGACGCTTCGGCGACCTGCATGTCCTTCGCCTCGCCCACCGTGACCGCGACCTCTTTCGTCGCGCCGTCCCGCCACAACTCGAGCGTCGAGCGCGTACCCGGCTTCATCTCGGCGATACTGCGCGCAAGCTCGCCCGAACGCTCGACCGGCTTGCCGTCGAGCTTCAGCACGACGTCGCCCGGCTTGATGCCCGCCTGTTCCGCCGGGCTGTCCTTCTCGACCGCGCTCACGAGCGCGCCGGTCGCCGTCTTCATCCCGAAGGAGCTGGCGAGCGGCTGGCTCAGCTCCTGGATGGTGACGCCGAGGCGGCCGCGGACGACGCGGCCGTTGGCCGCGAGCTGGTCCTTCACGCCGAGCGCGACGTCGATCGGGATGGCGAACGAGACGCCCTGGTAGCCGCCGGTGTGAGTGAAGATCTGCGAGTTGATCCCGATCACTTCGCCGGCCATGTTGAACAGCGGCCCGCCCGAGTTGCCCGGGTTCACCGCGACGTCGGTCTGGATGAACGGCACGTAGCTCGAGGCGGGCAGCGCGCGGCCGGTGGCGCTCACCACGCCGGCGGTCACGCTGTTCTCGAGACCGAACGGCGAGCCGATCGCGGCCACCCACTCGCCGGGCTTCACCGACTTCGGGTCGCCGAGCTTCACCGTCGGGAGCCCCGTGGCGTCAACCTTCAGGAGCGCGACATCGGTGCGGCGGTCGGCGCCGATCACCTTTGCTTTGAGCTCGCGCCGGTCGGAGAGCTTGACCGTCACGTCCGCACCGTTCGCGACGACGTGGGCGTTGGTGAGTACGTAGCCGTCGGGGGTCACGATGAAGCCGGAGCCCATGCCGTGCCGCGGGCTTTCGCCCTTCGGCGTCGGCACCTCGAACCGCTTGAAGAACCGGTAGAAGGGATCGTTCTCGTCGAGCGGACGCTGCGGCTTGCCCTCAGCCGCCGGGACGGTCGCGTCGACCGAGATGTTGACGACCGCCGGCCCGTACTCGAGTACGAGCTGCGAGAAGTCGGGCAGCTGCTGCGTGGGAGCCCCGGGACGCGCGGCAGGCGCCGCGATCGTCGTGTCCCGCGCGTGCGAGCTTTCGATCCACTCGCGTCCCATGTAGCCGCCCCCGAGCGCGGCAATCACGGCAGCCGCCATGAGACTCGGGGCGAGGATCTTGCGTTGCATGCGGATTCCTTTCTGTCTCGACCATCGGGCGCACGAGGCCCGGATGCATCGCAGGGTAGGCGCGAAACCTTAAGGCAGCCTTAAGACGCGCCGGCGAGGCTCAAGCGAGCCTTACCGGCACTCATCTCTTTTTATTCACCTTATAACCCGGTCGGGGAATGGCTGACCGCGCGAGGACGTGGCGCTTGGGGCCGGCCTGCCACGGGTAGACTGGCGCCGCGCCCACCTGGAAGTGACCGCTGCGTGCCCATCCCGGTCAGGATCGTTCTCGGCTTGATGGCGCTCTGCGTCGTTTATTCGTTCATTGCGCTCTCGAGCGACTACGCGCTCGTGCCCGCGCCGGGCAGCGGCCGCACGGAGGTGTCCGCGCTCGAGTCGTTCATCATCCACGTTCACGCGCTGAACGCGCTCGCGATCTTCCTGATCTTCACGTTCATCGTCCTGGCCTCGCGCAGCCTGCCGGTCTTGCAGCGCGTGATCTGGGTGTTCCTGTTCATGTTCTTCTATCCGATCGCGCTGCCGGCGTTCTGGTGGCTGCACATCTGGCGAACGCCGCGCCCGCCGCCTTCGCCGCCGCCGCGGGACGCGTAGCGTTCACCGGATCATCGTGTTCGGCAGGACCAGCGCGATCTGCGGGAACGCGATGATCAGCGCGACGCAGACGATCATCGCCGCCCAGAACGGCAAGATACCGGCGAAGATCTGCCCCATCGGCACGTCCTCGGCGACGCCCTTCACGACGAAGACGTTGATGCCGACCGGCGGGCTGATGAGGCCCATCTCGAGCACGATCACCATGAAGATGCCGAACCAGATCGGGTCGTAGCCGAGCGCGAGGATGATCGGGAACACGATCGGCACCGTGAGCACGAGGATGGCGAACCCCTCGAGGAACATGCCGAGGAGGATGTAGCCGACGAGGATCACGCCGAGCACCACGAGCGGCGGCAGCGCCATCCCGGTGAGCGCGCTGGCGAGATCCACCGGGATGCGGCTCATCGCCAGGAACGGGCTGAAGATGTGCGCGCCGATCAGGATCAAAAACACCATCGCCGTGGTGCGCACCGTCTGCAGCAGCGCGTCGGCGAGCAGCGGCCAGGTGAGCTTGCGCCGCCAGAGCGCGTGCGCCAGAGTGAGCCCGGCGCCAACGGCCGACGCCTCGGTGACGGTGAAGACGCCCGCGTACATGCCGCCGATCGTCATGACCAGCACGACGAAGAACGCCGCGGCGCGCCCGAGGGTGGTCCAGCGCTCGGGCATCGGCGTCCGTGGCCCGGGCGGACCGAACTCGGGCCGCACGCCGCAGACGATGACGACGGTCACGATGAATAGCGCGGTCAGCACGAGGCCGGGCAGGAACCCGGCGAGGAACAGCTTGCCGATCGACTGCTCGGTGAGGATGCCGTAGATCACCAGCACCGTGGACGGCGGGATCAGGATGCCGAGCGTCCCGCCGGCGGCCACGACGCCGGTCGCGAGCCGCGGATCGTAGTTGTATCGGCGCATCTCGGGCAAGCGTCACGCGGCCCATGGTGATCGCCGACGCGACCGAGGAACCCGACAGCGCCGCGAACCCCGCGCACGCCAGGATGGTCGCCGACGCGAGCCCGCCGCGCCGGTGCCCGAGCCAGGCGTACGCGGCGGCAAACAGATCCGAGCTCATCCCCGAGACCGCCGCGAAGTTGCCCATCAGCACGAACAGCGGGATGACGCTCAGCGCCTGGACGGCGGCATAGGAGAACGGGTAGGAGCCGAGGACGTTCAGCGCGGCATCGGGGGAGTTGAGCACCGCGATGCCGACTGCGCCCACGAGCGCCATCGCGATGCCGATCGGCATCCGCAGGAAGAGCAGAGCAAGCAGCGCCGCCATGCCGGCGATGCCGGCGGCCGTCGGGCTCATCGGGCGTCGGGGGGACGCGGCGCGCGCGCCGCCTGCCAGGCCTGCACGAGAAGGACCACCGCGAACACCGCGACGCCCGCGGCCGCGACGAGCTCGAACGGGTACTTCGCGATCTTCAGCATGTTGGTCGCCTCGCCGCGGGCGATCGAGCCCATCGCGTAGCGCGCGGTCTGCCACGCGATCACCGCCATCAGGCCCGCGCCGGCGAGGTGGGTGACCACCGCCAGCCAGCGGAGGCGCGGCCGGTCGAGCACCGGCGCGAGCACGTCGACCGCCACGTGGCCGCCGGTCGCGCCGCAATACGCAAGCGCGAGGAACACGATCAGCACCATCGCGAGCTCGCTCATCTCGTACGCGCCGAGGAACGGCAGGCGCAGCGCGTAGCGCATCATGACGTCGAACAGCACGAGCGCCAGCAGGCCGAGCAGCACCACGCCTGCGCCGAACGCGAGGATGCGTATTAAGCGGTCGAACATGACGTAGTTGGTTGTCTTGAACCCTCGGTGGTTCTTAGTGTCCCGCGCGCTTCAGCATCTCGCGCGCCGGAATCCCCCTCGCCTCGGACTCCTTGATCCACTCGGTGATGATCGGCCGCAGGAGCGCGGCGATCCGCTGCTGCTCGGCGGGCGGGAGCTGGATCACCTCGCCCTTGCCGCGGACGCTGTCGACGCCCTGGATGGAGCGCTTCATGTAGACCTCAGTCGCCTTGAGGCTCAAGGCCCGGCCCGAGAGGCGGTCGAGGGCGGCGCGTGCGCCCGGTGAAAGCGAGTCGTACTTCTTCTGGTTCATCGCGACGAGGAACGACGAGCGCCCGAAGATCGGGCCGGCGATCGTGAACGACTTCGCCACCTCGCTCAGGCGGAAGTCGAGGATCGTCGAGAGCGGAATCATCACGCCGTCGACCACGCCGCGCTCGAGGCTCGGGTAGACCTCGGTGACCGGCATCGCGACGGGCACCGCGCCCATCACCTCGAGCTGCCGCGCCTGTGCCGCGGACGGCGCGCGCATGCGCATGCCCTTGAGATCGTCGAGCGACCTGATCGGCTTCGTGCGGCTGATCAGGCCGGCGTCCTCGGCGCCCCAGAGCGCGATCACCTTCGTGCCCTGGTACTCGGGCAGCAGGTACGGATCGAGGAGGTCCCACATCATGTTGGTGGCGGCGACGCCGTCGGGCTTGAGGCCGGGCAGCTCGATCATCTGCGTGCGCGGGAACGCGGGCGACGTGTACCCGGGCAGCGTGAACACCAAGTCGGCGACGCCGTCCACCGCCTGGCGGTAGAGCTCCGGCGGCTTGCCGCCGAGCTGCATCGACGGATACAGCGTCACCTTGACCTCGCCGTTCGTCGCCTTCGCCACCTCCTCGGCCCACGGGGTCAGGATCTCGCGGTAGATGACGTGCACCGGCGGCGACGAACGTCGAAAGGCGGAGCTCCTGCGCGGCGGGCGCTAACGAAGCAGCCCCCAGGGCGAATGCGGCGAGAACGCGTGCGAGCTTGATCATGCTGTACCTCCTCGGTCTCGGTCGCTCGGCTGCTGGAAGAAGGCCGGCTCATCCGCGCGCGACGTCGGTGAAGGTCAAGGGCTTCCCCCAGGCGCAGAGTCGGTTCCAGGACCTCGTGAAGGTTTACCTGGAGAAGTGACGCTGCGGTAGCGACGCCGCCGATGCCCCCTCGCTCGGACGGAGTGACGGGCTCAGGCCTTCTTCTTCGTCTCGGGCTTTGGCTTCGCCTTGGCCTTTGAGTTCGCTTCCGCCTTTGGGCTCCCCTTCAGCGCAAGGTTCTCCGCGCCTTCGCCGCCACGCTTCGCGAGATCGGCGAGCAGCCCCTCGTCGGTGAGATCGAGCTTGTGCGAGTTCTCCCAGTCGTGCTGCGCGATCTTGTGGAGCGCCTTGACGACATGGTGATCGTCCAGCTCGATCGCGAGCTCGCGCCGGCTGTCGAAGCTCCCGGGGCTGAAGTTGATCGAGCCCACGATCGCGCGCTCCCCGTCGGCGAGGAGCATCTTGGCGTGCAGCTTGAGGTGCTTCAGCTTGTGCACCTTGACGCCGACGTCGTCGAGGATGCGGATCCCGCCGACGCCCTCGACGAGCTTGTCCTTCTTCAGCGTGTGCGGCGGGCGCGCCATCAGATGGATCTTCACTCCCCGGGCCGCCGCGCGCACCAGGCGCTCGATGATGACCTGGTCCTGGTAGCGCTCGTTCTGCACGAACAACGTGTGTCTTGCGCCGTCGATGAACTCGGCGATGCGGTCGCGCCCGTTCAGCGGGCACCAGATGAGGTGCGCGTGGGGGTCGGGCTTGAAGTGCTTGCGATGCCAGTCGGCCTCGAAGCACGCGACGACCTCCTCGACCTCGTGGCGATGCGCCGTGGTGACGGCGTAGTCACGCGTCTCGGTCAGGTTCTTCGTCTCCCAGTTGAGCGAATGCACGAGGGCGAGCTCGTCGTCCACCACCGCCGACTTTTCGTGCGTCACCGCGAACTCGGGATTGGCGTCGAGGACCTCGATGCCCGCCTTCTCGAGCTTCCGGCGCGTCGCCTCGTTCTCGGGCTCGCCGCCGCGCCGGGCCGGGTTGAGGATCACCCGGACGTTCACGCCGCGGCTCTGCGCCGCGATCACCGCGGCAAGCAGGCCGGGGTCGTCGAAGAGGAACATCTTCACACGCAAGCTTCGCTTCGCCGCCGCCAGCGCCTCGAGGAGCGGCTGCGCACCCTCGTCCGGCATGATGATGAGTGAACGGGCCATGGTCCTTCCTTTCGCTACGCCGGCGGCGGGGCGCTCGCCCCGACCTGCACGCGGTACAGCTCGGCGTAAATGCCGTTGCGGGCGACGAGCTCGTCGTGCGTGCCCTCCTCCGCGACCACGCCGTCCTTGAGGACGAGGATCTTGTGCGCGTCGCGGATCGTGGAGAGGCGGTGCGCGATCGTGAGCACCGTCCGCCCCTTCATCAGCCGCTCGAGCGCCTCCATGACGAGCTTCTCCGACGCGGTGTCGAGCGCGGCGGTCGGCTCGTCCAGGATAAGGATCGGCGCGTTGCGGATGATCGCGCGCGCGATCCCGATCCGCTGACGTTGGCCGCCCGACAGCGTCAGGCCGCGCTCGCCCACCATCGTGTTGTACCCGTCGGGCATCTTCGCGATGAACTCGTCGGCGTTCGCGAGCTTAGCCGCCTCCACGATCTCCGCTTCGGTGGCGGTCGGCCGGCCGTACGCGATGTTGTCGTGCACGGTGCCGCGGAAGAGCACGGTGTCCTGCAGCACGAAGCCGATCTGGCCGCGCAGCCCCTGGACCGTGAAGTCGCGCAGATCGACGCCGTCGATCAGGACCCGGCCGCCGGAAGGGTCGTAGAAGCGCGGGATCATGCTGACGATCGTGGACTTGCCGCCGCCGGTCGGGCCGACGATTCCCGACGAACTGGCCGGGCGCGACTGTGGTGTGGACGTCCTTCAACACCGGGGCCTTGGGGTCGTAGGCGAAGGCCACGTGCTCGAACTCGATCCCGCCCTTGCAGCGTCCCCGGTTCGCGCGCGTCGGGCCGCTCGGGGATGACGGTGTCGGTGTCGAGGATCGTCTGCACGCGCTCGATGCCCACCGCCGTCTGGGCGATCGTGCTGCCCATCTTGGCGAGGTCCTGCACCGGCTTGAAGAATTTCGAGAGGTAGGTGAGGAAGACGGTCAGCGACCCGATCGTCATCACGTCGGCGAGCACGAGCGCGGTGCCGCGCCAGAGCACGATGCCGGTGCAGATCGCGGCGACGACCGCCACCACCGGCGAGAGGACCGCTTTGATCTGCCGCGCCTTGAGCGCCGAGTCGACCGTCGCACGGCTGACCGCGGAGAGGTTCTCCTCTTCCCGGTCCTCACGCCCGTAGGCCTTCACCACCCGGACGGACTCGAGACCCTCCTGCACCACGGCGACGATCTCGGCCTGGTGCTTGCGGACCTCGTGGGTCGCCTTCTTCACCGCCCGGTTGAACCGCGCGACGAAGAGGAGCAGGAACGGCGTGGCGGCGATCGCGATGAGCGCGAAGTCCCAGTCGAGCCAGAACATGATGACGAGCATGCCGACGATCGTCAGCAGGTCGACGAGGATGCCGAGCGTTCCGGAGGAGGCGAAGTTCTGGATCGTCTTCACGTCGGTGGTGATGGTGGAGAGGAGCGCGCCGACCTGGTGCGAGTCGTAGTAGCCGAGCGAGAGGCGCTGCAGGTGTTCGTAGACCCGCATGCGCAGGTCGTGCGCGACGTACTGGCTGACGCTCTCGGTGTAATAGTTCTCGATGTAGCTCGCCAAGGCGGCGAGCGCCGCGATGACGACGACCAGGATCCCCGCCACGAGGGCGAGCTCCATCTTGTCGCCGCCGAGCGGGATGATGCGCAACCGGTCGAGCCACTCGGGCGCCTTGTGGGTGCCGACGACGTTGTCGAGGATGACCTTCAGCGGCCACGGTGCGGCCAGGCTCATCGCCGTCTGGACGAGCATGGCGCCGAGGATGATCACGAGCGACGCGGTGTAGGGCCGCAGCAGCTCGCGGACGAGCCGCATCTTGGACCGGGCGGCGGGCGGGGCGGCCGGGGCGAGCGTCCCGGCGCCAGCGGGCGCGCCGGCGGCAGCTTTACTGGACATGAGGAGGGGGATCGTCCGTCATGCGGCCGGGATCGTCAACAGCGCAGAGGACTCGCATCACGGCCATCACTTTCCCTCGGGACTGCGCGTGCCGACCACCTGCGCGACCTTCATCCCGACGATCTGCGCGATCACGACGGCGAGATAGAACTGGGCGGACATCGCCTCGAACCACGTCAGGATGTTGGCGAACGGCGCGACCGCAGTGACGTCGTTGTAGCCGAGGCTCGCCATGGTGGCGAAGCTCACGTAGTTGAACAGCGCGCGGCGCAGGTGCCAGTCGTCGAGCTGCCACTGGATCTGCGGGTTGACGCTGAAGGAGCCGGGCGCGAGGAGCTCGACCACGACGTAGAGACTGCCCCAGACGACGCCGAGCAGCAGGTAGCCGGCGAAAGCGCCGATGATTTCGTCGAAGCCGATCGCGCGGCGGCGGAAGATGTCGCGCACGATCACCCCCACGGCGAAGCCGAGAAAGAGCGCCGCGGACAGGTGATACGCGACGGCGGCCGGCAACGCGAGCCGTTCCGGCACCGCATAGACTGCGACCGTCAGCGCGACCGCCGGGACCGCGAGCACGAGGGCCAGGCGGCGCTCCCAGGGGTCCATGAAGACCACGAAGAGCACGCCCACGGCGGCCACGCCGACCAGGAGATCGTAGACGAAGCGCGCGGCAGTGCTCTCGTGCGCCACGAGCGGCTGCGTGACCAGCGCGAGCAGCACCGCCGCAAGCAGCAGCAGGTGCTTGTGCTTGTCGAGTCCTCCCCGCATATGATGGCGCTCGGGATGGTGATGAGCATGCCCGTCGTGGGCATGCTCGAAGTCATGGTCGAGATGGAAATGCGCCGGACCTCGGAGCTCGAGATAGGCGGCGATCAGCTCCCTGGAACGGCATGACGAACACCAGAAACCAGGCGACGGCGCGATGTCGGAGCAACGCCACGGTCTTCGATCGTCGTCGCGTTCGTCGAACCGGGCAAGTATAGGCGATACGATCGGCAGGTCATCCTGGATCCGTGCGCGTTTCTCCGCGCACGCCGAGCGAAGCGACGAGGATGCCCACGAGAGCGAACGCGCATCCCACCGCGACGTCGTAGAGGCGGGTCGAGAGCAGGAGCGGCGTCACTTCAGCCGCGTGGCGGGCGAGGTCCACGGCGAACATCAGGAACGCCGTGAACGCGGTGAAGCCGAGCGCCGGGTTGAGAGCCAGGCCGAGGCGCGCGCTGGCACCGATGACGGTCGCGAGCAGCGCGATCGCGATCGGCTGGTGCGCCGCCGCCGAAAGCGCGTAGGCGATCGGGATCCCGGCCAGCGTTCCGACCATGTATTGGATCACGAGGCCATAGCTCACCATGCCTTCGCGACGCATGACCATGAGCACGGTGAGCGTAGCCCAGTAGGCGCTGCTCACGCCGAGGCGATCCGCGGCGAACAGCGCGCCCGCCGCCGCGGCCGCGAAGCAGATCGCGTACCACGGTCCGGCATCCGCGCCGGCGAAGGCGCGCCTTACCCCGGCCCGCCAGTCCATCAGGTTGTCGGCGGGTGGCGCGCCGGTCAGCGCCCAGACTGCGAACGCCATGCCGATCGCGGCCGCGCCGCCCGCGACGACGGCCAATGGCGCCATCGGATCGGCGAGGTGGAAGCCGGCGCCCGCGGCGGTGGCGAGCGCGCCGAACCGCGCCACGGCCGCGATGCCCGGATGGGAATTGCTGACCCAGCCGGCGACGGCCGCGGACAGCAGCACGACGGTTTCGTCGGCATAGGTGGTGCGGCCCCACTCGTGGCCGATGATGCCGCCAGCGAGGATCGCGGCCGCGCCGGCGAGCATGGTCCTCACGCGGCCCGCGCGCGTGACACCGATGTCGCACATGCCCACGAACAGCGCGGTCGCGCCGCCCGCGACGGCCGCCTGCGGCTTCCCGGCGAGCGTGAAGCCGACCATGGGCAGCCCGACGGCGAGCGCCACGCGCACGAACGTCGCCGCCGCGTGCGCCCCGCTGCCGATCCTGAAGAGGTCTGCGTACCAGCTCGCGATCATTGTTTGACGCTATGCGCCCGGTCCGGAAGCTCGCCAGCGCAACGAATCGTAGATCGGCGGAACGCCGAGCAGCGTCGCGACCGCCATGGCCGCGAAGCTGGCGCCAAGCAGCGGCAGCAGCAGCGTGACGGCGCCGGTCAGCTCGAGCACCAGCACGATGCCCGTCACGGGCGCCCGCACGACGGCGGTGAAGAACGCCGACATCCCCACCACTGCCAGCGCGGTCGGCTCGGGCGCGAGGTCGGGAAGCAAGGCCGCGCACGGCTGCGCGAAGAGCACGCCCATCTGCGCGCCGAGGACGAGCATCGGCGCGAAGAGTCCCCCGGCGTGCCCGCGCCGTACGACACCGCGCCCAGCGCGAAGCGGAACACGAACACGAGCAGCAGCACGCCGAACGCCCCGCCGCCCGCGAGCACCTGCTGCGTGAGGAGGTCTCCGCCGCCCACCAGGCCGGGCGCGAACCACGCGATCGCCCCCACCGTCGCGCCGACGATCCCGGCGCGAAGCTCGACCGGCCAGCGCCCGAGCCGGTGCATCGCCGAGAGCGTGCCCACGATCGCCCGGCAGTAGAGCGTCCCTACGACACCGGCGATCACTCCGAGCGCGAGATACAGGGGCAACGCGCCGAACGACATGAACGCCAGCGGTTCGACGCTGAACTCGGGTTCCTGGCCGAGGATGGGCCGCGCGACCGCGATGGCGCCCGTGGACGCGCCGAGCGTGGCGATCGTCGTGCGCGTGTCGAAGCGCCGGACCAGCTCCTCGAGCACGAACACGGCACCGGCGATCGGCGCGTTGAACGCCGTCGCGAGCCCGGCGCCGGCGCCGGCAGCGACCAGGAGCCGGCAATCGGCCGCCGTGAACCGGAACCACGCGCCGAGCGCGTGGGCGATGCTCGCGCCCATCTGCACGCTGGGTCCTTCGCGGCCAAGCGCGAGCCCCGCGCCGATGGCGAGGAGGCCGCCAAGGAACTTGACCGGCAGCAGCACGACGGAGGCCGGGCCGACGTCGCCCTTGACCACCGCCTCGACGTGCGGAATGCCGCTTCCGCTCGCCTCGGTAGAGAACCGGCGAACGAGGAAGGCGGCTGCCGCCGTGCATGCGCCGGTCGCCGCGACCACGACCAGGAAGCCGGCGGCGTCGTAACCGTGCCCCCAGGCCACTAGCGCGTCCCGCAGCCGATCGGCCCGGTCGAGCGCGAGCCGGAACAGCGCGGCCACCGCGCCGGCGGCCCCGCCGACGAGCAGCGACAGGAGGGCGAGCGCCACCAGCCCTTCGCGCACCTGGCCGGACTCTGGGTTCAATTGCGCTCCCCGTCCTTCCGGACGATCGGGGGAACATCGCTCGCTCCACGGCGCCGATTCGCGACGAGCGCTCCGACGAGCGCGGTCCAGCCGGTCTGATGCGACGCGCCGAGGCCCTCGCCGGTGTCGCCGTGGAAATACTCGTAGAAGAGGAGGTGATCGCGCCAGGCCGGGTCGCGCTGGAAGAGCGCGACCTCACCGTACACCGGGCGACGCCCCTTCGCGTCGAGCAGGAAGAGCCGCAGCAGCCTGCGCTCGATCTCGTCCGCCACCTCGCCGAGGGTGGCCTGCACGCCCGAGCCGGTCGGCAGCTCGACGGTGAAGCCTTTGCCGAGACAGGCGTGCAGGTGGCGCAGCGACTCGAGCGCGAGGAAGTTGAGCGGAAACCAGACCGGCCCGCGCCAGTTCGAGTTGCCGCCAAAGAGGCCGGTCCTCGACTCCGCGGGCTCGTAGTCGAGGCGGGCTGCGCGTCCGTCCATCTCGATGACGAGCGGGTGCTCGCGGTGATAGCGCGAGAGCGAGCGCAAGCCCCAAGGCGACAGGAACTCCGCCTCGTCGAGCATGCGGGTGAGCACGCGCCGCAGCCGCGCCGTGCCGACGATGGTGATCACGTCCACATGACCGTCCTTCGCGAACTCGTGCAGGTGCGCGGAGAACACCGGCCTGCGCTCGATGAACCAGCGGGCCCGCGCGCGGAACCTCGGTAACCGCTCCCAGAGCGGCGCGCTCAGCTCCACCGCCGCGAAGATCGGCAGCAGCCCCACCATGGACCGCGCCCGCACCGTCAGCGTCGAGCCGTCGGGCTTGCGCAGCCGGTCGTAGAAGAAGCCGTCCTGCTCGTCCCAGAGCTCGCGCATCGCGACCGCGATCGAGGCGAAGTGCTCGAGGAACTTCACCGCGACATCCTCGTAGGAGCGGTCGTGGTTGGCGAGGCGCAGCGACATCTCGAGCATGTTGAGGCAGAACTTAGCCATCCACGCCGTGCCGTCGGACTGCTCCAGCACCACGCCCCCGGGCAGCATCGCCGAGCGGTCGAACGGGCCGATGTTGTCGAGCCCGAGGAAACCGCCCTCGAAAACGTTGTCGCCGATCGCGTCCTTGCGGTTTACCCACCAGGTGAAGTTGATCAGGAGCTTGTGGAAGGCGCGCGCGAGGAAGTCGAAATCGGTGCCGCCGTCGATCCGGAACACCGCGAGCGCGGCCCACGCCTGGACCGGCGGGTTCACGTCGCTGAAGTTCCACTCGTAGGCCGGCAGCTGCCCGTTCGGGTGCATGTACCACTCGCGGCACATGAGGAGCAGCTGATGCTTCGCTGCCGCCGGGTCGGTGTGCGCGAGCACCACGCAGTGGAACGCGAGGTCCCACGCGGCGTACCAGGGGTACTCCCACTTGTCGGGCATCGCGATGATGTCGTGGTTGTTCAGGTGCCGCCAGCCGGCGTTGCGCCCGGACTTGCGCGATGCGGGCGGCAACGGCTGCGTCGGATCCCCCTCGAGCCAGCGCGCGACGTCGTAGTGATAGAACTGCTGGCTCCAGACCATTCCGGCGAACGCCTGCCGCATCACGGCGGCCTCGTCGTCGGTGGCGCCCTGCGGTCGCAGCGTGGCATAGTACTCCTCGGCCTCGCGCGCGCGGTCGGCGAGCGTGCGATCGAAGCCGGGCCCGAGGTCGAGCGGCGCGCCGGCATCGTCGCGCGCGAGACGCAGGCGCAGCTCGGCGGTCGCGCCGGCGGCGACGCCGACGCGGTACCAGCACGCCATCTTCGTGCCGCGCTGCGCGGGGTTGACCGTGCCCGCGCCGGCGACGACGTGGTCGTTGATGCCGTCCTTCGGGTACGGGGTCTGCGCGGGCACCCCATAGAGCAGCGCGGCGTTGGTCTCGTTCTGGCAGAAAACGAGCTGCGGCAGCGCGCCGGCCGGATCGGGACCCGCCGCGAGCCGCCAGCGGCCGAGGTTCTCCTCCTCGGCGATCGCGCTCGCTGCGCCGGTCGTCTGATTCGGCGCCGCACGGATCGCGGGCCGCGGGATGCCTTCCTCCCAGGACCACCGGTTGCGGAACCACAGCGTCGGCAGCACGTGCAGCTCGGCGGCCTCGGGTCCCGCATTGCGGATGCGGAGGCGCAGGCAGAGGTCGCGCGGCGCCGCCTTCGCGTAGTCCGCGGTGATCTGCCAATAGCGGTCGCCATCGAAGGCGCCGGTGTCGGCGAGCTCGAATTCGCGATCGAGCTTGCCGCGCCGCGCGTTCTCCGCGCGCAGGCGAGCGTACGGGAACTCGGCCTGCGGGTAGTGGTAGCGCCAGCTGAGCCACGAGGCGGTCGGCGTCGCGTCGACGTACCACCAGTACTCCTTGGCGTCCTCGCCGTGATTGCCCTCGGGGCCGGCGAGACCGAAGATGCGCTCCTTCAGGAACGGGTCGCGCCCATTCCAGAAGGCGAGCGCGAAGCACATGCGCTGCGCGAGGTCGCAGATCCCGGCGAGTCCGTCCTCGTTCCAGCGGTAGGCGCGCGAGCGGCCGTGCTCGTACGGGAAGTACGCCCAGGCCTTGCCGTCGGCACTGTAGTCCTCGCGCACCGTTCCCCATGCGCGCTCGCTCAGGTACGGGCCGATCGCCTTCCACTCGCCGGGCTGCCCGGCGGGCGCCTGCGCGAGACGGGCGTGCTCGGCGGTGCGGAACGGCGATGCCATCCGCGGCGGTACGCCGGGGTCAGCGCGTCGCGGGCAGCTTGACCTGCCCGCTTCTCACCTGCTCGCGGAACTTCACCAGCTCGTCGGCGATCGTCTTCGCGGTGTGCTGGACGTCGCGTTGCGGCGCGCCCTTCTCCAGCACGAACTTCGCCGCGACCACGTACGGGTTCTTCGTCACCGCGCCCCCGGGGAGCCGGCTCGGATCGGTCACCGTACCGAACACGAGGAACGACTCGGTCGGGCGCGGCGAGGCGAGATCGCTGACGCCGACCTGCACCTCCATCTCGGTCTTGCCGCTGCCAAAGCCGATGACCGCGCGGCGCAGCGTGTTCCCGCTGTCGGCTTCGGTAAAGGCGCCACGAACCAGCCAGCCATCGAGCGGCAGCGCTCGCCCGTCCGGCAAGCGCTCGGCCGGAACGCCGGCGGCGTTCAGGTCCGTCACGAGCGACGTCGCCATCTGGTCGACGATCCGCCGCGTGTGCGTCGCCGGATCCTCGCCGGTGAGCTCCTGGAAGAGCCGTGGCCGGCCGAGGAGCCCGGTCTTTGGCTCCGTCGCCTCGACGTCGAGCGCGAAGTCCTGCACGTAGACGCGCCGCGCCGGCGTCGATGGCAGCGCCGCGGTCCCCGCCTCGCCCTCGACCCGCGCGCCGCCGGTGATCCTGTTGCCGGCGGTGTCGCGCGTTGCGCATCCGGCGGCGGCGAGAGCAAGCACGAGACACGCCGGAAGAAGCACCGCGCGCAGATTCATGATGATTCCCTCCATGGGGGCGCGCCGCCCGCGGCGTTCCCGGTAGCGGCGTGCACACTACCATACGGGACGTTGCAGGCGTTTGCCCGCGCCCGGCTGGACGCCGCGCTGCTCGACGCCGGGCGCTTGCCAAGGGGTTGCAATTTTTCGTCGCGCGGCGCGGCCGGTGACGCGCGGACGGCATCGCGAAGGAGACCGCAGATGAGGGTCACGAATCGACTGGAGAGAACCGCCAAGGCAGCGTTCCTGGTGCTCGGCCTGGGCGCGCTCAGCGGCCTTGCAGGCGCGCAGCAGCAGTTCAACCAATGGCGCGACGGCGGCGGGGGCGGTTCCGGCGAACGGTTCGGCGGAGGCAGGTTTGCCGGCGGCGGCCGGCTCGGGGGTGGGAGCTTCTTCCGGCGATAGCGCGGATTCCGGAGACTCGCTAATCGCGGTGCGCTACGTGAAGGTCGGCTTCTCCTCGTGCCCGCCAGGTCGCCTCGGCGAGCGCGAGGTGCGGCACCCACGCACTGTTCTCGACAAACGCTTCGGCGGCGGCCAGTTGTCGCGCGTCATCCCGAGTCACGAGACGCACAAGAACGTTCGTGTCCGCCGCGCGCATGGCGCTTCTTCAGATTCCGGGCGTACGCCCTCCTTCATCTCCGCCAGCGTCCGGGGCGTCGGCGGCCGCTTCCCAAACAGCGCTCGGTGAACGTCCTCGGACGTGTAACGGCCCGCGCGACGAAGCACGACCCGCTCGCCTTCCTCGTGCCGCTCCAGGACCGAGCCGGGGCCGGCGCGCCATCAGTCGCTATGGCCGCGGCCGAAGTAGCGGCGACTTTCTAGGATCGCTCGAGCGGGTGGGCGAAGCTCAGCTCGTGGCCGTCCGGATCGCTGATATGGAAATAGCGCTCGCCCCACGAGGCGTCCTCGGGTGCGGTCGTCGGTGTCAGCCCGTGCTCCAGGGCGCGGCGGTGGAATGCGTCGACGTCGGAAACGTGAAAGATCACCCGCCCCCACCATGACCAGCGGCGATCGGGCGGCTGCGCGATCAAGTTGAGATAGCAGGAGCCTGCGAGTAGGCTGGTGAACGCGGCGTGCTCGCCGCCGTGACGCACGGCGAACCCGAGCGCGGTGTAAAAGCGCAGCGAGCGGTTCATGTCGTGCACCGCCAGCGTTACGGCGTTGATCGACTCGATATGCACTTCTGCGATGGCGACTGCGCTTGAGAACGCCCTTCTTGCCCTCGAGGGCCTATCCGTCGGAGACGCATTCGGCGAACGCTTCTTCTCCGCCCCGGCCGAGTGCTTGCGAAAGAGAGAGCTTCCGTCGCCGCCGTGGGTGTGGACCGATGATACCCATATGGCGTTGTCCATCGTGGAGACGTTGCAAGCTCATGGCGAGATCCAGCAAAGCGCCCTGGCCGAAGCGTTTGCCAAGCGCTTCATGGCGGAGCCCTATCGGGGCTATGGAAAGGGCGCTTTCGCACTGTTGATCAGGATCGCGAGCGGCGAGGATTGGCGCATCGCAGCTCCGAGCGAAGTCGCGATTCGGTTGCGCGCCTCGCCATGCGGGACGTGCGGTAGGGTTGATTGGATCAGGGTCTGCGAAGGTCCGGTGTCCAAAAAGCCCGACAGGCAGCAACGGGCCGTTTGCGAACTTCAGACGACGGTCGCTGATCGGCCAATTCCGGACGGTCATGGGGTGCTATGCGCGGCGCCCCAGAAAGATACTATGAGGGCTGCTCCTGGTTTGGCCCCCTTGAGTTAAAACGAGAGTTCGCGCAACTCGGCTTGACGAAAGGAGGATGCAAATGAATGCACCTGGAGCAGCCCAAGGAAAGCATACGGGAGAAGCATGTGAGCTGTACTGTGACGGCAGGGGACACAGCGGCGCTGCTCGAGTGCATCGCCAAGGCCAAGGCGCGGTGCGAGCTTCCGCCGGGGGCGGGTGTGCACAGCTGTTATGAGGCCGGACGCGACGGGTTCTGGCTGCACCGCTGGCTCATCGCGCAGGGGATCGACAACATCGTGGTGGATTCTGCGAGCATCGATGAAGTGAACCGCCGGAGCGCGCATCCGGCCGACATAAGTCGGCACGATTTCCTCGATCGCTTTCGGCTGGATGTCGAGCGCCCCGAAACCTGGCAGGGCCCCGCTCGCCACGTTGTCCGCCTTGAGAAGGTCAACTTGGCTCGTGGTGAGTGGCGGGCTTGAGAGGAGCTCGAAGAGCTGCGCCAGAACCTCGGCGACGGGGAAGGGCACCCCCACGACCCAAGTCGGCCTACCAATGAGTCGCTGCACGAAGCCGACCAGCTCGCGCAGCGTGTACACGCGGGGGCCGGCGAGCTCGTAGGTCCGGCCAGCGTTCCCGCGGTCGGCAAGCATGCGAGCGATCGCCTCTGCCACGTCCTCCACGTAAACCGGCTGCAGGCGGGTGCGGCCGCCTCCGATCAGCGGCACTACGGGGAGAAGCCGGGCGATGTCGGCGAGCGTGCCGAACAGGGCGTCGCCTGGACCGAACATCGCACCCGGGCGAACGATGGCGGCGCCTGGAAACTCCCGCTGGACGACCAATTCGCCGCGTCCGCGCGCCCGGATATAAGGAGACGCCGACTCGGGATCGGCGCCGATCCCCGAGACGAGCACGAGGCGGGTGACGCCGGCACCCGCTGACTCCCGAGCGACCGTCCCGGCGCCGCGCTCGTGCACGGACTCGAAGGTCACCTTGCCCTTCTCGACATAGGCGGACACCGCGTCGACCACGGCATCGGCCCCGGCGACGGCGGCGGCGACTGAGGCCTGGTCAAGCACGTCCGCGCTGAAGATCTCGACTCGGTCCAACCGGGCCCCGCACAGGGCGCTCTGCGCCCGCTCGGGATGTCGGACCGCAACGCGTACCGTCGCCCCCTCAGCGGCTAGGCGCCCCACGAGCCGCCAGCCGAGGAACCCCGTGCCACCGAACACGCTGACGGTGCTCATACACCCTCCGACAGGCTGAGCAAGGCGAACGATTTCGCTCCCACCGACCGCAGTTTGAGTCACTCTCAGCGAGTGACCGATTCATATTGGTGCAGCGGGAGAAAAGCGCACGCGTGAAGTCTCGCCGGCTCAGGTAGGACATGCCGTACACGGCCGACGATGCCAGGCCGACTCAAGCGGGACGACGACCAATACGCGGGACCAACGCGATAGCGCGCCAATCTCGGAGCTCGAGGGAGCTGACGGGTGAGCGTTAGAATCGGCCCAGAGCGCTCGCATAGGAGACGCCACCATGACACTCTCCGTAACCTCAACCGCCTTCACCGCCGGCGGCGCGATACCGAAGCGCAACACTTGTGAAGGCGACGACGTGTCGCCGCCGCTCGCGTGGACTGGCTCGCCCGCGGGTACCCAGAGCTTTGTCCTCATCGTCGACGACCCCGACGCGCCCGATCCTGCAGCGCCGAAGCTGACGTGGGTGCACTGGGTTCTCTACGACATCCCCTCGACCGCGGCCGGTCTGGCCGAGGCCGTGAAGCCGTCAGCACTGCCCCCGGGAACCCGTCAGGGACGCAACGACTGGGAGCGCACCGGCTACGGAGGACCCTGCCCGCCGATCGGCCGGCATCGCTATTTCCACAAGCTCTATGCGCTCGACGCCGTGCTGGGCGACCTCGGGCAAGCGACCAAGGCGAAGCTCGAGGCCGCGATGAAGGGTCATGTGCTCGCGCAGGCGGAGCTTGTCGGGACGTATCAAAAGGGACGGTGAGCACTAGCAGCGTCCTAGCCTGGCGTCGACGCTCTAGGATCGCTCGAGCGGCCGGGCGAAGCTCAGCTCGTGGCCGTCCGGATCGCTGATATGGAAATAGCGCTCGCCCCACGGGGCGTCCTCGGGCGCGGTCGTCGGCGCCAGCCCCTGCTCCAGGGCGCGGCGATGGAATGCGTCGACGTCGGAGACGTGAAGGATCACCCGCCCCCACCATGACCAACGGCGATCGGCCGGCTGCGAGATCAGATTGAGATAGCAGGAGCCCGCGTGTAGGCTGGTGAATGCAGCGTGCTCGCCGCCATAACGCACGGCAAAACCGAGCGCGGTGTAAAAGCGCACCGACCGGCTCATGTCGTGCACCGCCAGCGTCACGGCGTTGATCGACTCGATATGCATTTCTGCGATGGCAACTGCGCTTGAGAACGCCCTGCTTGCCCTCCAGGGCCTATCCGTGGGCGACGCATTCGGCGAGTGCTTCTTCTCCGCCCCGCGCGAGCTCTTGCGAAACAGAGAGCTTCCCTCGCCGCCGTGGGTATGGACCGATGATACCCACATGGCGTTATCCATCGTAGAGACGTTGCGAGCCCATGGCGAGATCCAGCAGGACGCCCTGGCCGCAGCGTTTGCCAAGCATTTCATGGCCGACCCGTATCGGGGCTACGGAAAGGGTGCTTTCGCACTGCTCGGCCGGATCGCCAAGGGTGAGGATTGGCGCATCGCAGCTCCGAAGCTGTTCGGGCATGGATCCTACGGAAACGGAGCGGCGATGCGCGCAGCGCCGATCGGCGGCTTCTTCAGCGGCGACCCATCCCGCGCCGCATCCGAGGCGCAGCTCTCTGCCGCAGTGACCCACGCACATCGTGAGGGGCAGGCCGGCGCCATGGCCGTCGCTGCCGCCGCGGCGCTTGCCGCCGGCCGCGGCGATCTCGCAGGGCGCACGCTGATACAAGAAACCCTCCCGTACGTCCCCGATGGCGCGACGCGCAACCGAATCGCGGCTTCGCTCGATATCCCTGCCGAAGCGTTCGAGGAAGCGGTTCGCGTGCTCGGGACGGGCTGGGAAGTCTCCGCTCAAGATACCGTGCCGTTCTGCCTGTGGTGTGCCGCGCATTGCCTCCGCGACTTCGAAGCGGCTATGTGGCGTACCGTCGCGGGAATGGGCGATCGCGATACCACCTGCGCGATCGTAGGCGGTATCGTCGCCTTGTCTTCGCGACAGGTGCCCGCTGCTTGGATCGCACGCCGTGAGCCTCTTCCGGAGGGTTTTGAGCGGGCATGAGGTAGTCCGAACAATGGCGGTAGCGAACTTCAGGTTCTACGAAGAGCTGAACGACTTTCTTCCTCCTCGAAGAAGGAAATGCGCCTTTGCTTGCGTATGCGCGCGTGGTGCGACGGTGAAGCATGCGATCGAGGCGCTCGGCGTGCCGCATACCGAGGTCGAGCTGATTCTCGCGAATAGCGAGTCGGTCGACTTCTCCTATGTCGTGCAGGAGGGCGACCGAATCAGCGTCTATCCGGTGTTCGAGTTGCTCGACGTCACGCCGGTGCTGAAAGTCAGAGCCCAACCGCTGCGGCGCACGCGATTCATCGCGGATGCGCAGTTGGGCGGGCTGGCGAAATACCTTCGCATGCTGGGCTTCGATACGCTCCACGAGAACGGTTACACCGATGCCCAAGTTGCGCAAGTCTCAGCCGACGAGCAGCGCACGGTGCTGACGCGCGATCGTGCTCTTCTCATGCACAAGCTGATCAGCCACGGCTGCTACGTGCGGGCGACTCGGCCGCGGCAGCAACTGGAAGAAATCGTTTCGAGGCTCGATCTTTATCGCGCCATGAAGCCCTTCAGCCGGTGCCTGTGCTGCAACCGGGAGCTCGAGCCGGTCGCGAAGGAAGCGATCGGCGATCGACTGCCGTCCGGGAGCGCACGGTTCTATGGCCGCTTCTGGATTTGCGACAAGTGCGACCGGGTCTACTGGGAGGGCTCTCATTGGCGTCGGATGGAGCAGGTCGTCCGCGACCTCGTGCGGCGAAGCGATGCCGAGAGCGGCCGGTGAACTCGCCCTCCCTCGTGCTCCACGTCGCAAGCAATCACCTCGGTGAGCCGTCGGCAAGCAGCTCGGGCCGCACCATCCACGCGAGCACCCATCGGTTGCCTGCATCGCGCTCCAGGCACGCGACGGCTCCCTGCCGGTAGTCCACCACCGGTGGCTCGGCGCGGCCGGCGATGAGCAGGGCAACGAGCTTGCCCATGAAGGGCTGATGCCCGGCGACCAGCGTGTCGTCGTCCCACCCGCTCAGCCGCTCGGCGACCGTCTCGACCGGATCGTTCGGATTGATGCCAGCGAGAGGCTCGGGTGCCACACCCCGCGCGAGGCGCGCGGCGAACAGCTCGGCGGTCTGCCGCGCACGGGTCTTGCCGCTGTGATAGACCTTGGCGACGCGCACGCCGCCGTTCGCGAGCAACGCGGCTATGCGTTCGACATCGCTGCGGCCACGCGGTGTGAGCTCGCGTTCTGGGCTTACCTCTTCGGGATGCGCCTCACCATGCTGAACCAGATACACACGCATCGCTCAACTCCTCTCCGCATCGGAGTGCATGAGCTGCTCGTTTGCCCACTGGATCACCTCACGCGGAAGGCGGTCGCGGTTCTGCGGCGTCACCCCGCGGGACCCAGCTCCGGGCAAGCGCTTCATCTCCTCGATCAAACCACCCCCTTTAAACGCCACGGTCGCCACGATCAATCGATTGGCCGCGAGCAGCCGCCGCACTGCCTCAACGAACGCGATCGAAAGGCATTCCGTTTTGTCGATCTCGTCTATCAACAACACATCGGCGCGGTGCGGCGCGAGCGTCGCTTCAGCGATCGCGTCGACCGCTGAGACGTCCACGCCATCTGAGACGTCCACGCCATACTTGCCGACGCGATGAGGCGAACCGATCGCAATGCTCGCCATTAGCCGCGAGCGTCCGTCGAGCGTCACGATGCGAAAACCGGTGCGTTCGCCGCGAGAACGCAACTCTTCGGTGTAGAAGCCGGCGGTTCGCTCACCCTTCAGTGCGCCGGCGACGCACCGGATGACGGTCGTCTTGCCGATGCCGGGCCGGCCCGTGAGAAGGAGCGCTTTCATGGATGCCGGAGATCACAGCCCTTGGAGCGGGCGTCGCTTGATGTACTTGGGCCCTTCGAGCGCAGGCAAAGACTCCGGGTCGTGCTCGAGCGCGCGCTCGAAGGAACGCTTCGCCTCCTCGCCCTTGTCTCGCTCGAGCAGCACCCGTTCCAGGTTGAAGTGCGGCAGCGTGAACGCTACGCCGCCTTGGCGAAGTGCCCGTGCGGGCAGTCGCCGAGGACCCGCACGAAGTCCTGCGTGGCCATACGTACGAGGTGCTCGTGGTCGCCGGCCTCGAAGTACACCTCGGGCTCGGCGAACAGGCGGTCCTCGACGATCGTGTCGATGCCGTAGGCTGGCCCGAGGGCCGGGATGGCGCCGGCCTCGCAGTCCGCGAAGAGCATGGCCGCATCCTTCTCGGTCGCTAGATGTACCTTGCGCCCGAGCTTGCGTCCGGCGTCGCCGAGCTGGAGCCGACACGCCGCCGGTAGCACGGCCACCACGTAGTGGCTCTGCTCGAGGTCCTCCTCAAGCAGGACGGCCTTCGCGACGCGGGTCGGGTCGACGTGCGCCGTGCCGGCCGAGCGCAAGCTGGTCGCGGTGTGGCGGTGCGCGATCAGCTCGTAGGGAACCTGCCTGCTATCGAGAAAATTCCTAAGGGTGTGCGCAATCGTCATGGCAGGACCTCCTTGACAGCCGCGGAGTCGTTCCTATTCACAACCTTTGTATAGCAGACCCGCGCCGGATTGCGCGCAGAGCGCACTCACTGCCGGGACGCGGCTTCGCGCGTACGCCGGCTTGGTGCCGCTGGGCGGGCTCCGACCACTGGTTCGCAATGTACGCCAGGACCGCCCGGATCACCTCGTCGGAGAACGTACCGCCGCCCAGGCTCTTTCCCCTGCCGGAAGGCGAGTAAAGTCGATGCAATCAGCGGCTGTTGTCAATTCGGAAACACTAGCCGTGATGATCTTCAAGCACGGCGAGTACGGGGGATCTTACTTGGCCTCAAGGTCCGGCTACGGCCCAGGAGCCGACGGACTCGAGGTCGCCGGATACCGGCCCCTCAGAGCCGGTGCTGTCGAAAATGCCGGACGTGGTTCGACTACCGATGGAGCGCGACGCAACCGCCTGCGCTCTGAGTCCACCCTCGAAAGGATTACCATGCCTCAACTGAACCCTTACCTGTCGTTCGACGGCACCTGCACGCAGGCGATGAAGTTCTACGAACGCGTGCTCGGCGCCAAGTTGGACGCGGTCATCACCTATTCGCAAATGCCGATGGGTGACCAACCTGTGCCGCCCAGCCATGCCGAGCGCGTGATGCACGCGTACCTGGTGCACCCGGACTTCTCGCTGATGGCCGGGGACACGCCGCCCGGCGTACCGCACACCGGCATGCAGGGAATTATGCTGGCCCTGACCTACCCCACGGCTGAAGAGGGGCGGCGCGTCTTCGCCGCGCTGGCCGACGGCGGTACGATCACGATGCCGCTGGCCGAGACCTTCTGGGCCGACGTATTCGGCATGGTCACCGACCGCTTCGGCACACCGTGGGGGGTCAACGGCGGCATGAAGCCGCGCCCGAAAACCTGACCATTTCACGCTGCCCGCACCCTCTTCCAGTAGCGGGTCGGACACCAGCCGCGAGGATTGAGGGGACTTAGCTGCCGTGAACGGCCGCTATTGCAGGAGGTGGCGGTCCGCAACGGGTCGACTTGAACCCTTCGGCTGACGGTCGCTGACCGGCCATGAGCTGTCGGTTGAGATGCCCGACGCTACTACCGCTTCAGACTGGCTGCCGACGTTCGAGTTCGGCCTGGCGAATGACAGCAGTTGCCTAAAGCGGCCGGTGAGAGTTTCTGGGGCGGAGGGCCGGTTTACCCTGAAACTTGACGCTCGCCAGTCGTCGAGCAGGTGGCAGCCACCTGCCCTCAACGTTGACCGCCCAACGGCTGCATTCGAAGCCAGCGAACTGTCACTGTCGACCCACAGCCGTCATAGCGATCGCTCCGAAACGGCCGATCAAACGAGCGAAAGCTGACAGTCGACCGTGCTCGCGGTCACCAGTCATCGCCGCCGCAGTCTCGACGCAAAGACCTTAACGGTCTTTTCGCCCGAGCGAAGGAAATGAAGAAAGTCCAGTCCCTTGTATTTGCACGTTTCACAGATGCTTAGCAGAATCAAATATTCCCGAATGCCCTGTTCAGTGCTGCTTCCTCCTATGACTTTCCGGAGCGTCGCGAAGGCCTTCACCGCGTGCTCGGCATTGTTGTTATTCCATGGCACTCCATCAAAGCTCAAGAATGTAAACAACTTGTCCCGATTTTTCTGGAATCTGTCTCTTAACTTCACCGCTGCCCCGCTCTGGATGGGTATGGTAGAAAGCTGTCGGTAGAACCGATTCACAGACACCCTGTGCTTCCTCAAAAAGTGGCTCTTCAAGCCGTGACGATCCACGGTTTCCACCATCGGTCTGACCAAGGCAGCGAAGGCCTGCGCGAGCCGTTTCAACTCCTCATCGTAGGGATGCTTCAAGACGTCGTCATTGATGTCTCGAACGAGGTGGATCAAGCACTTCTGCTGGGGGCAGCGAATTCCGTCGTAAGCCGCGTAGAAGTCGGACACCAGGACTCCCGTGAAGTCCTTGAGCAAAGCATGAATCAGGTCGCCCTAGCGTGTTTCCCCGTAGATGTAGGCCACCTCCTCCAAGTTGGCGAAAACCCAAACGAAGGCGGTCTTGCCCTTGACACTGACCTTTGTCTCGTCGGCATGGAGCAGTCGACCACTGCACAGGCTCTTTACCAGTGCGTTGTAGCCTTCTCGTATGCTTTCGCCGCGGCTCGCTTGAATAGTGATGTCGTTCCGCTCGGCAGATGGAAACCGAACAGTTTGTTCAAGCTGCCGACGACGCTCTCCTGTGGAAGCCGGAGCCCGATGTTCTGGTAGAGTGCATACGCCACGATTTCAGTACCGAACTTGCTGCGAGTCCAGCATTCCTGCTCGGGGACGAAGGTAGCCCCACACCCCAGACATTTGTAGCGGTGGAATCTGTAGCGGGAGATCCACCGCTTTACGCCGTGCCGCATGAATTTGATGTCGACGACTGTCTTGCTCGCCTTTCCATGCTGGACGATCTTTATCGAGTTGCATTTCGGACAACAGCGCGGGCGCGGGCACTCTATTGTTGTATCGGAAGCCAAAGCGCGATTTGGCCTCGATGTCCGATCCGAAGCGCGCATCAAGCTTCTGCTCGATTTCACATAGACTCGCTCGCGCTGGTAGTCCCAGTAAGCGGCCTTGTTGATGGTATCCAATTCCGGGAAGACGAAGATGTTGCGTTTGAAGCCGTGCGGGTGTTCCCTCTTCATCGTGGCCGTGTCAACGATCCCATCGATAGCTAAGCCTCCGGTTTGAAAAGATGCCTGGTGCAATTCAACCAGCTTCCTGGCCAGCACTCCGACAGCCTCGCAATCCTGGGCGTTGTAGGTGAGAAGGGCTTGCTTGGTTGAAGATGTTGCCGTTGCAGTTGCCCATTCATGTCGCCACCTGATGCTTTGCAGACCGCTATAAGCGGAGTCCGACCATCGGAACCCCAGATATCCAGCGATTTCCTTCAGCCCATTGGAGAAAGTTGGAAAATAGACCCGTGCGAAAGTCACAGCCAGTAGGTTCACCGGTGCCCGAATGGCTCGGGCCACCACCGAACCTTTAAGGGGCTCTCCGTATCGTTCGGACATTCGCCGCAGAAAGACCGTTTCGTAGCTGCCGTAGTGGATCAGCACTGGATTCTCCACCGTCGCGAGGATGCCAAGCAGCTCGTTCCAGATCGTCCGCTCGTCCTTAGCCGTGTCGGCCCACAAGCTGTGTTGCACGGCAGCTTCGCTCTCACCAATTCGTACGCCAATCAGATAGTAGAAATCGCGGTCAGGCAGACCTTCGACGTCAAGATAGACCGGCGTTCCATGGATCTGCAGCTCCGGACTGCCGACGACGTGGATTTTGTTT
Organism: uncultured beta proteobacterium; assembly: GCA_963744255.1. Lineage (GTDB taxonomy): Bacteria > Pseudomonadota > Gammaproteobacteria > Burkholderiales > SG8-39 > DATEDA01. Next base: position 635 of record CAVUSZ010000014.1, on the reverse strand, counting down.
TCCCGGATTGCGAGTGCCTTCAGCGCGTGGTGATACTTCTCCTTCTTGTCCCGTTGTCGCTTGGGACGCCGGCGAGGCCGAAACGTGTAGGAGAGCTGGGTGACCGTGAAGATGCCTCTACTGTGAAATTTCTGGCGCTCCTTTCCCGTCATGAGGGCCAGCAGGCTGAGATCGTCCTTCTCCAATGCCTTCTGGTGGCAGCGGGTTTGGAACTCACACTCGGCGCAATGCCGGTTCAAAATCAGGTCAGGGGGCGAAGGGCTGGAAAGAAGGGTGGCGGTTTGCGAGATGAGTGTGCGCACCTCGCTCACCAAGCCTGAGGTCTTTACCTTCAATACCGCATTGGCGTCGCCGTGGATGATCTTGCCAGCAGGCACGTCGCGACCGAGCACTTCCGATAGCACAAGAGCATCAAACGCCAGCAGCAGTTTGTCGTCTCGGCCCGCCTTACTAACCCAAGCGAAGCGGATAGGGATGAACTGTGCGGCCTTCCAACGGCCCGCCGCCGGGGCGCGCTCGACGATGGCGAGCCGAGTCTCGAGATTTGACGCTCGCGCTGGGAAGTCCGCCGCCATTTTCCACGTTGCCATCTTTAGATTCTTCGTCGGCGACGCCGCCACACGCTCGGCGTTGGG
>CAVUSZ010000013.1:0-50635 GCA_963744255.1 uncultured beta proteobacterium | reverse complement strand
GCGGCCGTCGTGAGGTCGGCTGCCAGGAATGCGCCGCCGAAGAGCGCCGAGATTTCGAGGCAGATGAGCAGCGCGCAGATGGTGCAGGAAGTGATCGCCCGGTTCACCCAGCGACTGCGTCGGGATAGCACGCGCAGCTCATCCTGCGCGAGCCGGAGCGGTTCGCCCTGCAGGCTTCCCAACAGGTCTTCCAGCGTACGTGCCCGGTCGACCGTACGAGCGACCCGGCTCGTGAGGACCCCGAGCAGCGATCCGATCGCGGTGAGCATAAACACCGGTGCGATCGCGAGCTGGATGACGTTTGCAATGCTGGGGACATGCGGCTCCATGTTCGACTCCTCCGGACCGGGTTGAGGACCACCAAAGCGAGACGGCCGTCGCCGTCGGGACGGCGAACGGCAGGATTCCGGAACGCGCCGGCAAGGACCGGGGAGACGTGCGCGGCGGCCGGGCCTAGCCTCCCGGATGGCGATCTCGCGGTCGCACTCAATCGCGATTCCGAAGGAGGTTCGGGATGACGCAGCAAGTGCGGGGGAAAAGGGCGACGGAGCCGGTCTCGCAGCTCAAGGCCGACATCTACGAGACCCCGGGCGGCGAGGCGTACGTGATCGAGATACCGGTCCCCGGCGTGAAGCCCGACGAGATCGGCATCGAGGTCACGGTCGACAGCATCACCGTCTCCACCCAGCGGGGAGGACCCGGACTCCGGGCGGAAGTATGTCCCTCGGCCTGCGCGTTCCGTACTTCGGTACCGGCGTCGTGAGCGGCGTCTGGATCGCGCTCATTGGCTGGTTCCTGAACAACGCGGCCATGATGAGTTATCGGCAGCTACTCGCGCGAGATCGCTATCGGGCTGCGGATGACGGGACCCCGGTTCACCAGCGCTGACCCGCGGCTTGCCGGAGCTAGCGATGGGCCGCGCGAGACGATCGCGCGCCTGACGGGCTGAGCTCGCTACTTGCGCCGCGTCCGCGGCGCTCCGCTGGACGGGATCGGCATTGCCAGGAAGCTGTACAGCACGCCGAGCCCGATCCAGTAGGGTGCCATCAGGTTCCGGATCGAGCTCAGCCACTCCGTCGAGCCTGTATCCCTGAGGAGTGCCATGAGCACAATGGGCAGGACCGCGAGCGCGATGAAGGAAACCAGCGTGCCGATCGGGTATTTCAGCGGCTCCGCGCACGCGTAGCAGCGGAACTCCAACTTAAGGCCGTGCCGACCGTGAATGCGCGGGTCCCAGAGGTCGCCGAGCGCGAAGACGGTGCGCAAGCCAAGCTTCGCGCGGCAATGCGGACAGGCAGCGGCATTCGACTTCATCGTATCGACCGGTTTGCGCGCGATCGTCTCACGCCTCCCGGCGCCGGGCTACGCCAATTCGCGTTCGCGCCGGAGAAAGGTCGCGGATCGAGCGGTCATCTTCGGTCTCACTTGATTGACAGGCCTCCTGATCGGTACGCTGATCGATACGGGGTGAATTTGGGAACGACGGACGGATGGAAAATCCTGGCTCGAGCGCCCTAAACTGGCATCTGGAGAGCGAGCACCATCGCCGTCCAGGCAGGAGCCACCCATCAATAGCTTTTTCGGCCTCCGCCATGCGCCGGTCATGACCTTCCACGACCCAAGATGACCCGCATCCGCGACGCCGCGACGCGCGACCTGTTTCCCGGCGTGCCTCGAGCGACAGGAACCCGCGAGCGGCTTGCCCGGGGAGCGGTCCTCCTGCATGGCTTCGCCACGGAGGAAGCGCCGGTTCTGATGGCAGCGTTGCAGGAGATCCTCGCGGTGGCGCCCTTTCGGAACATGGAAACGCCCGGCGGCTATCGGATGTCGGTCGCGATGACCAATTGCGGCCGCGCCGGCTGGATCGCGGACCGGAACGGCTATCGCTACGCTCCGGCCGACCCGGCGACCGGACGGCCCTGGCCGCCACTACCGAATTCGTTCCACCGCCTCGCGGAACGTGCCGCCGCCGCAGCCGGGTACGCAGCCTTCGAGCCTGACGCGTGCCTCATCAACCGCTATGAGCCGGGCGCGCGCCTGACCCTCCACCAGGATCGGAACGAGCGTGACTTCGACGAGCCCATCGTGTCGATCTCGCTCGGGTTGCCGGCGGTGTTCCTGTTCGGCGGGTTGCACCGCAGAGACCGGCCACGCCGCATCCGGCTGGAGAGCGGGGACGTTGCCGTGTGGGGTGGTCAGGCCCGGCTTGTCTTTCACGGCATCGAGCCGCTCGCCGACGGGGATGACAGGCTGACCGGGCGCTGTCGGATCAATCTGACGCTTCGCAAGGCGCTTTGACCGGGTGCGGTCGCTTCGCGGCGTCAGGGAGCGAAGCTCCCGACCCCGGAATATTGCGCGAACATGTCAACCCTGCGCCGGTTGCCTGTTTTTTCGGCGCGGGACGAAAGTTCAACCAACGACAAGAACTTGCGCGTCGCAAGACGCGCCTTATCCACAGCATTTCCAGCGCAACTGTGGATAAGATTGAAAACGAGTTTCGCTTCGAGACCGAACGAAATGATCCACAGCATCGGCGCAAAGTCAGGGTCGACGTGGCGATGCCGGTCGGAGATGCGGGGCGGGACTAATCCTTCTTTGCTGCGGCGATCAACTGACGGCGCGCGTTCCGCAGCGCGTCGTCGACGGCTGTCGCGGGATCTTCTTGATCTTGTGGGTCGATCCGGAATTGCAGTAGCGGCGCGTCGGGCTTGCTGCCGAGTTCTATCGCCGAAACGCGTACCTCCCAGCGTCGTCCCGCACCGGGACGCGGCGAACTCGAAGCGGTCGCGCAGATCACGTGCTGTCCAAAGAGCTCGGTTCGCTCAATGCGATCCATGCGTAGGTCCTTGAAAGGTGTGGAAAGTCGTAACACCGGAACAGCGACGCCCCTCCGTCCGACGCCGCCATTGTCTTGTAGCTTAACGCCGTTCCCGGGAATTGTGAACAGCGCCGCGACGGAAAGCATCCTTGGATGCGCCGCGACAACAGCCGTGCAACGCGCGACCGTCAAGCATTCTCGCCATCGCTTCGACGTGCGGCGCTTCGACTTGGTGCTTGCCCAGGCTTATTGGTAACCCGACGTAGACGAGCAAAGCTTCTGCAGGGATTCCGTCTTGGCTCTCGTCAGTCATCCGTCAACCGGCGGCGCGAACTGCGATACGGTGCCAGGAGAACCCGAATCCTGCGCCACAGGCCGGTCGGTCGAGCCACGGAAACCCCAGGATTCATCGGATTTTCCACCGGTTCCCTCTTGCCAGAGGGCCTGGCGGATCGCAATCGTCCACACGTCAGGCGTCGGTAGGCGCGCGGCCCGTAGAGTGCACGCTCATCGACATCGGACGGAGCACTCGCATGCAAGCATATCGGCCCGCCGCCTGCCGCTCGCGGAGAATGCGGCAGACGTCGCCAACATTGCGGCCGGCACCCGACGCATCCGCAGCACCTTGGTTGCCAGCGGAATCGCGCGCGTCGTGCGCGCGGTCGCCAAGGCGATCGGTGCGCGGCGAGCGACCCAGGGCCTCGAATCGATGAACGAGCGGGAACTCCGCGGTATCGGGCTCACGCCTGCAGACATCGGGCGAGCAGCGCGCGATATCTCGTTCTCGCGATTCCAGAGCTACTGACAACAGAGGAACGAGGTCCCCATGGGGAAGCTCCTGCCCAAGAGGCACTTGTCGTGCCTGTAGGACGCCTTCCGGTATACGCCAGCCTCGAATACGAACGTTGCGAATACGTTCGCGCGGATCAAGCAGCAGTTGAATCGATCGCGTGCGCCGCAGGAGCAGACCGAAGTCCGTCTCCTCCGCGGGCGTCGCTTCCGTCTCGACACGCTTGAATCGGCCTGGCCGCTGCTGCGCTGCGGGTGCGCCTCAGCGCGCACCCGGCCCGCGCAACGACGTGAGTTGAGGGAACGAGCTGGAGGCGAGGTTCGCGGGGACGGCGCCGGTCGCCGAGCCGGAGATGCCGGGAATTCGGCGGGCGTGCGCCCGGCCGCTTGAAGTAGGAGAACCCCTCCGGAATCCCGGCCCAGGCAGGAAGGATAAGATCCCGCGCATGGGACCGCTTGCCGGCGTGCGCGTTCTGGAGTTCGAGGCGATCGGCCCGGGGCCGTTCTGCGGGATGATGCTCGCCGACATGGGCGCCGACGTGCTGCTCGTTGACCGGTCGAGCGATCCCGGTCTCGGCCTCGGGCGGCGCCGCGCGACCGACGTCATGCTGCGCGGCCGCCGCTCCCTGACGCTCGACCTCAAGTCGAAGGACGGTGTTGCCGCCGCCCTCCTGCTCGCGCAAAAGGCCGACGCCGTCATCGAAGGCTTCCGGCCCGGCGTGATGGAGCGCCTCGGCCTCGGGCCCGACGTCCTGCTCGCGGCGAACCCGAAGCTCGCGTACGGTCGCATGACGGGCTGGGGCCAGGACGGGCCGCTTGCGCCGCGCGCGGGCCACGACATCAATTACATTGCGCTCTCCGGGGTGTTGAACGCGATCGGGCGTGCCGGCGAGGCGCCGGTGCCGCCGCTCAACCTGGTCGGCGACTTCGGCGGCGGCGGGATGTTGCTGGCGTTCGGCATCGTCTCTGCGCTCCTGCACGCGCAGCGCACCGGTAAGGGTCAGGTCGTGGATGCCGGGATGGTGGAAGGCGCGTCGATCCTCGCCGCGATGTTCTCGGGGATGCTGCACGAAGGGACGTGGACCGAGGCCCGTGGCGAGAACTTCCTCGACTCCGGTGCGCCGTGGTACGACACGTACGAAACCAGTGACGGGCGCTTCGTCGCGATCGGCGCAATCGAGCCTAGGTTCTACGCGGAGCTTCTCGACCGCCTCGGACTCGCGGGCCCAGCATTGCCAGCGCAGCACGACCGCAAGAGGTGGCCCGAGCTAAGGCGTCGGCTTGCGGCCGCGTTTCGCTCGAAGACCCGCGACGAGTGGTCACGGGTGTTCGAAGGGTCGGATGCGTGCTTTGCGCCGGTCCTCACCTTCTCGGAGGCGCGCGCACACCCGCACAACGTCGCCCGCGGCGGTTACGTGTCGGTGGGAGGCGTCGAGCAACCCGCCCCCGCGCCGCGCTTTTCGCGCACGCCCGGCGCCATCGAGCGACCGCCGCCCGAGCGCGGCGCGCGGGGACGGGAAGCTCTCGCCGACTGGGGGTTCTCGCGCGAAGAGATCGACCGGCTCGCCTCGCTCGGGGCTGGCTTCGCCGGCTAGGCGGATGCACGCGTTTGCCCGTGCTCCGCTCCTCCCCTATAGTCCACTGGCTCCGATCCCTGCCCTTCGAGCGGGCGGCGCTGCCCTGAGGGAATTCTCGATGCCCGACACCCGGTTCGCGTGCGTCCCGCGCGCGACTTGCATCTTTGCCGCGCTCGCCGCTACGCTGCTGACCGGCTGCGGCAAGAAGGAAACCCCGCCCCCCGCAAAGCCCCCGGTCGAAGTCTCCGTCGTCACGGTCGAGCCGCGCGACACGCCGGCAGTGTTCGAGTACGTCGCCCAGACCCAGAGTTCGCGCCAGGTGAACATCCAGGCCCGCGTCAACGGCTTCCTCGAGAAGCGCGTCTACACCGAGGGCTCGATCGTGAAGGCCGGCCAGGTGCTTTTCCTCATGGACATGAAACCGTTCCAGGCGCAGGTCGACGCCGCGAAGGCGCAGGTGTCCAAGGCCCAGGCCGCGGTCGACGTCGCGAAAGCGAACCTCGCGCGCGTCAAGCCGCTCACCGAGAAGGAGGCGCTGTCGCAGAAGGACCTCGACGACGCGACCGGCAACTTCGAGAGCACATCGGCCTCGCTGGAGGCGGCGAAGGCCCAGCTCGTGACCGCGCAGCTCAACCTCTCCTACTGCACGATCACCTCGCCGGTCGACGGCATCAGCGGCTCCGCGGCGCAGGCCGACGGCACCTACCTCAACCAGCAGAACGCCCAGCTCACCACGGTCGCGGTGCTCACGCCGATGTGGGTGAACTTCAGCCTGTCCGAGAACGAGGTGCAGAGCTTCCGCGACCAGGCCGACAAGGGCCTCCTGCGCCGGGCGCCGAACAACAAGTACGTGGTCGAGATCGTGCTGGTCGACGGCCAGCTCTTCCCGCACACCGGGAGCATCACGTTCCAGGACCCGGCGTTCAACGCGCAGACCGGCACCTTCCTGATCCGCGCGTCGGTCGACAACCCGCAGGGCATCCTGCGGCCGAACCAGTACGTGCGGGCGCGCGTCAAGGGAGCGACGCGCCCGAACGCGATCCTCGTCCCGCAGCGCGCGGTGCTGCAGGGCGCGAAGGGCCACTTCGTCTGGGTCGTCGACAAGGACAGCAAGGCGGAGAACCGGCCGGTCGTCGTCGGCGACTGGTCGGGCGACGACTGGGTCATCACCGAGGGCCTGCGCACCGGTGACCGCGTGGTGGTCGACGGCGGGCTCAAGCTCGGGCCGGGCGCCGCGCTCAACCCGAAGCCGTACACCGCGACGACCTCGGCGCCGCCGGTCACCCCGCCCCGGTCCGCGCCCCCGAAGGCGATGCCGGCGAAGCCAGCCGCGCCCGCGACGCCGAAGGCGGCGGCGTCCGTGTCGAAGTAACCGGACAGCAGCGCGTGTTCTCGAAGTTCTTCATCGAGCGGCCGATCTTCGCGATCGTCGTCGCGACGCTGCTCACCCTCGCGGGTGCGGTGTCGCTCACCGGCCTGCCGGTCCAGCAGTACCCGAACATCACGCCGGTGCAGGTGACCGTGCAGGCGACCTACCCCGGCGCCGACTCCCGGACCGTGGCCGAGTCGGTGGCCGCGCCGATCGAGACGCAGATCAACGGCGTCGACAACATGCTCTACATGTCGTCGACCAGCTCGTCGAACGGGCAGATGACGCTCACCGTCTACTTCTCGCTCGACACCGACCCGGACATCGCCCAGGTCCAGGTGCAGAACCGGGTCAACCTGGCGACGCCGCAGCTGCCGTCGGCGGTGGTGCAGCAGGGCGTGAACGTCCAGAAGAAGTCCTCCTCGATCATGATGCTGGTCGCGGTCTACGCGAAGGACGCGCGCTACAGCCCGGAGTACGTCGCGAACTACGCGAACGTCTACGTGCTCGACGCGCTGAAGCGGGTGCAGGGCGCCGGCCAGGCGCAGATCATCGGCGTGGCGAGCCAGGCGATGCGGATCTGGATGAACCCGGACCGCATGGCTTCGCTGCAGATCACCACCAGCGACATCCAGAACGCGATCGCCGCCCAGAACGCGCTCTTTGGCGCCGGGCAAATCGGTCAGCAGCCGACCGCCGCGCCGGTGGAGCTCAGCTTCCCGGTGGTAACCCAGCGGCCGTTCACCGATCCAAGACAGTACGAGAAGATCATCCTGCGCGCGAGCCAGGACGGCAGCGCGATCGTCCGCGTCGGCGACGTGGCGCGGGCGAGCGTCGGCCTGCAGCAGTACATCGTCGACAGCCGGCTCAACAATCAGCCTGCGACCTTCATCGCCGTCTATCAGCAGGCGGGCGCGAACGGGCTCGTGGTGTCGGACGCGATCCGCAGGACGCTCGAGGAGATGAAGAGCCGCCTCCCCGACGGCATCGAGACCGTGATCGCGCTGGACACCAACGATTTCGTGCGGATCTCGATCGAGGAGGTCATCCACACCCTGATCATCGCGATGATCCTCGTGGTGCTGGTGGTGTACCTCTTCCTGCAGAGCCTGCGCACCACCTTCATCTGCGCGGTCGCGATCGTGGTCGCCCTGGTGACCACTTTCGCCGGCATGCTCGCGCTCGGCTTCTCGATCAACCTCCTCACGCTGTTCGGCCTGGTGCTCGCGATCGGCATGGTGGTCGACGACGCGATCGTGGTGGTCGAGAACGTCGAGCGGATCATGGCGAAGGACCACCTCGCGCCCAGGGAGGCGACCATCAAGTGCATGAGCGAGATCGGCGGCTCGCTCGTGGCGGTGGTGCTGGTGATGGCGTCGGTGTTCGTGCCCGCGGCGTTCCTGCCCGGCACCACCGGCCAGCTCTACAAGCAGTTCGCGATCACGATCGTCGTGTCGGTGGCGGTGTCCGGGTTCGTCGCGCTGACGCTGACGCCGGCGATGTGCGGCGCGCTGCTGCGGCACTCGTCGCCGCCGCAGCGCGGGCCGTTCGCGTGGTTCAACCGGCAGGTCGATCGCATCACCCAGGCCTTCGGCCATGCCGTGACGATCATGATCAAGCGCATGGTGGTCGCGCTCATCCTGCTCGTCGGATTCCTGTACTCGATCTATCACCTCTTCGCGAGCCTGCCGACGAGCTTCGTGCCGAACGAGGACCAGGGCTACGCCTTCGCCCTGGTCATCATGCCCGACGCAGCGAGCCTCGACCGCACGAGCGCCGTCGCCGAGCGCGTGGATGCGATGATCGCGAAGATCCCCGGCGTCGACCGGCGCTCGATGCTGAGCGGCTTCAGCCTGATCGACAACGGCTACAAGCAGAACGCCGCCACCTTCTTCATCACGTTCCGCGACTTCAAGGAGCGCTACGCCGACATCAAGACCGCGAAGGCGGAGAACGCGCGCACGATCCTGACCACCCTTTACCGGGAAGTGCAGGCGATCGAGGGCGCGATGGTGTTCCCGGTGCCGCCGCCGCCGATCCCCGGGATCGGCACCACCGGCGGCTTCGAGTTCTGGGTGCAGGACACCACCGCCGGCGAGCCGGTGCGGCTCGACGATCTGACGCAAGAGGTGATCCGCAAAGCGTCCGAGCGGCCCGAGCTCGCCGGCCTGCACACCACGTTCCGCTCGACCACGCCGCAGCTCCGCGCCGATGTCGACCGGGACAAGGCGACGCTGCTCGGCGTGCCGGTCGAGGACGTGTACAGCGCCGTCCAGGCGCAGTTCGGCTCGATCGCGGTCAGCCAGTTCATGCAGTACAGCCAGGTGTGGTGGGTGATCCTGCAGTCGGATGCGCCGTACCGGCAGACGCCCGAGGACCTGACCCGGCTCTACACGCGGAGCAAGAAGGGCTACATCCAGGACCAGCGCCTCGCCAAGCAGGACCAGACCGCGACCTCAACGCTGATGGTGCCGCTCTCGGCGCTCGTCACCACGAGCTGGGTGACCGGCCCCGATCTCCTGCCGCACTTCAACGGCTTCCCGGCGGCGAAGATCAGCGGCAACGCCGCGCCGGGATACAGCTCGGGCCAGGCAATCGCCGCGATGGAAGAGATCGCACGCGAGGTGCTGCCGCAGGGCTACACGTTCGCCTGGTCGGGGCTTGCGTTCGAGGAGAAGAAGTCGGGGGGGACGTCGATGCTCGCGTTCGTGTTCGGCCTGATCATCGTCTTCCTCGTGCTCGCCGCGCAGTACGAGTCGTGGTCGCTCCCGGGCGCGGTGATGACGGCGGTGCCGTTCGGGATCCTCGGTGCGCTCACCGCGATCTGGCTGCGCGGACTCGAGAACGACGTGTACTTCCAGATCGGCCTGCTGGTGCTTATCGGGCTCGGGGCGAAGAACGCCGTGCTGCGGGTCACCGCGGCGGTGGAGCTGCGCAAGCAGGGAAGATCGATCATGGAGGCGACGATCGAGGCCGGCGAGCAGCGGCTGCGGCCGATCATCATGACTTCGCTCGCGTTCGCGTTCGGCGTGCTGCCGCTCGCGATCGCGGTCGGCGCCGGCGCGAACGCGCGCCACTCGATCGGCACCGGGATCCTCGGCGGCATGCTCGGCGAGACGACGCTCGCGATGCTGTACGTGCCGCTCTTCTTCTACATCTTCGACCGGCTCAACGAGCGCTCGGCGGCGAAGAAGGAGAAGAAGGCAGCCGCGGGCGTGCCGGCAGCCAGCGCGCCGCACGCGCGGCGGGAGGGCGACTGACGTGCGCGCCGTCGCACCCGCCGTGCTCGCCGTGCTCGGCGGCTGCATGGTCGGCCCCGACTACCAGCGGCCGGAAGTGCCCACCATGGCCGCGTTCCGCTACGAGCCCCAGAAGGTCGAGCGAGACCGCCGACACCGAGTGGTGGAAGCAGTTCGGCGACCCGGTGCTCGACGGCTACATCGCCGAGGCGCTCGCCCACAACCGCAACCTGCAGGTCGCGGTCGCCAACGTCGAGCAGGCCGCCGGCGTGCTCACGACCACGCGCTCCCCGCTCTTCCCGCAGCTCAGCTACCAGGCGGACGGCACGCGGCAGCGCTACAGCGAGCTCGTCCGCTCGCAGCAGCTCGCCGCCGCGGTCGGCGGCAACCCGGCGACGACCTACCAGGTGCTCGCCGGAGCGACCTGGGAGATCGACCTGTGGGGGCGCATACGGCGGCTCACCGAAGGGGCGCGCGCGAATCTCCTCGCCACCGACGAGGCGCGGCGCGGCGTGGTGCTGTCGGTCACCGCCTCGACCGCCTCGACCTACATCCAGCTCCTCGGCCTCGACGAGCAGCTCGCGGTCTCGAAGCGCACGCTCGGGACCTACGACGAGTCGGTGAAGCTGTTCGAGCTGCAGTTCAAGTACGGCCAGGTCTCGCGGATGAACGTCGAGCAGGCGCGCTCGCAGTACGAGACGGCGGCGGCGCAGATCCCGCTGATCGAGAACCAGATCGCCCAGACCGAGACCGCGCTCTCGATCCTGCTCGGCCGCAACCCCGGCCCGATCGCGCGCGGCAAGCGGCTCGACGCGCTCGCGCTGCCCAGCGTGCCGGCGGGCCTGCCCTCGCAGCTCCTCGAGCGCCGCCCGGACCTCCTGCAGGCAGAGGAGACCCTCGTCGCCGCGAACGCGCAGATCGGCGCGGCGAAGGCGCAGTACTTCCCGACGATCTCGCTCACCGGCGCGTTCGGCACCGCGAGCAACGACCTCAACAACCTCTTCCGCGGCTCGTCGCGGGTGTGGAGCTACGGCGGGTCGATCGTCGGCCCGATCTTCACCGGCGGCGCGATCTCCGGCCAGGTCGCGCAGGCTGAAGGCGCGCAGAAGGCGGCGCTCTCCTCCTACCTGCTCGCGATCCAGAACGCGTTCGGCGACGTCGAGAACGCGCTCGTCTCGAACCAGAAGCTCGGCACCCAGCTCGAGGCCCAGGGCCGGCTGGTAAACGGCGCTCTCCGAGTACTCGAAGCTCGCGCGGCTCCAGTTCGACGGCGGCTACTCCCCCTACTCCACGGTCCTCCAGGCCGAGCAGCAGCTCTTTCCCGCGGAACTGAACCAGGCGAGCATCCGCGCGCAGCTCTACGCGTCTTTCGTCAGCATCTACCAGGCGCTCGGGGGCGGCTGGGTGAACAAGGCCGACGAGCTGTCGCCGCAGCCGACTGCCGCTGGCTTGCCCCCGCGTGAGCCGGGCCCTTCGGCGGCAGACCTGAAACAGTAGGGCGTCGCTCGGCGCATCGCGCGCGCGGCGCGCCGCCGCTCGCGCTATCCTTCGCCGCTCGAACTCGAACACGAGGCTGAAAATGCACGCGGTCGTCACGACGGACCCCGGAGACGCGGGCTCCGCGAAACTCGTCGACGCCGGCGAGTGGCGCGGCGTCGTCCGGCGCACCGACGCCGCGCGCCGCGATCGCTGATGCCGGGCACGACGCACCGGCGCGGACGCCGATGAGCCCGGTCTCGGCGATCTGGCCCGGCGAGCCTTACCCGGCCGGCGCGACCTGGGACGGCGAAGGCGTCAACTTCGCGCTCTTTTCCGAGCACGCGGAGAAGGTGGAGCTCTGCTTCTTCGATCCCGCCGGGCGGCGCGAACTGCAGCGCGTCGAGATCAGGGAATGCACCGACCAGATCTGGCACTGCTACCTGCCCGAAGCGCGCCCGGGAATGCTGTACGGGTACCGCGTCCATGGCCCGTACCGGCCGGAGGAAGGCCATCGCTTCAACCCGAACAAGCTCCTGCTCGACCCCTACGCACGGAACATCGTCGGCGCCCTGCGATGGAGCGACGCGCTCTTCGGTTACACCGTCGACGGGAAGCGCGAAGACCTCTCCTTCGACCGCCGCGACAGCGCCGGCGGCGTGCCGAAATCGAAGATCATCGACCCCGCGTTCACCTGGGGCGACGACCGCCGGCCCGAGATCCCGTGGAACGACATGGTCGTCTACGAGCTGCACGTGCGCGGCTTCACCCTGCAGCACCCCGATGTGCCGCCGCCGCTGCGCGGAACGTACGCCGGCCTCGCCACCGCCCCGGTGATCGACCACCTCAAGCGGCTCGGCGTCACCACGGTCGAGCTGATGCCGGTCCACACCTTCGTCGACGACCGCCGCCTCGTCGAGCGGGGCTTACGCAACTACTGGGGCTACAACACGATCGGCTTCTTCGCCCCCGACGCGCGCTACTCGGCCTCGGGCAAGGTGAACGAGTTCAAGACGATGGTGAAGGCGCTGCACTCGGCCGGCATCGAGGTGATCCTGGACGTCGTCTACAACCATACCGCCGAGGGCAACCAGCTCGGGCCTACGCTCGCGTTCCGCGGCATCGACAACGCCTCCTATTACCGGCTCCGCGCCGACCACCGCCGCTATTACAACGACTACACCGGCACCGGCAACACGCTGGACATGCAGCACCCGCGCGTCCTGCAGCTCATCATGGACTCGCTCCGCTACTGGGTGACCGAGATGCACGTCGACGGCTTCCGCTTCGACCTCGCCGCGGCGCTCGCGCGCGAGCTGCACGAGGTCGACCGCCTCGGCGCCTTCTTCGACATCATCCGCCAGGACCCGGTCCTGAACCGGGTGAAGCTCATCGCCGAGCCGTGGGACCTCGGCGAAGGCGGCTACCAGGTCGGCAACTTCCCGCCCGGCTGGGCGGAGTGGAACGACCGGTACCGCGACACGATGCGCGCATACTGGAAGGGCGACGGCGGCCTGATCGGCGAGTTCGCGCTGCGGCTGACTGGATCGAGCGACCTTTACAATCGCTCGAGCAGGCGTCCCTACGCGAGCATCAACTTCGTCGCCGCGCACGACGGCTTCACGCTGCACGACCTCGTCGCCTACAACGACAAGCACAACGAGGCGAACGGCGAGGACAACCGCGACGGGCACAACCACAATCTCTCGTGGAACTGCGGCGCGGAGGGTCCCACCGACGATCCGGAGATCCTCGCCCTGCGCGAGCGGCAGAGCCGCAACCTGCTCGCCACCCTCTTCCTCTCGCAGGGCGTGCCGATGCTTCTCGCCGGCGACGAGCTCGGCCGGACCCAGGGCGGCAACAACAACGCCTACTGCCAGGACAACGCGACCAGCTGGGTCGACTGGACGCCCGACGAGCGGCGGGACCGGCTCACCGAGTTCGTGCGCCGGATGATCGCGCTCCGCCGCGCCCATCCGGTGTTCCGCCGGCGCGACTTCTTCCAGGGCCGCCCGATCCGTGGCAGCGAGGTCAAGGACATCGCTTGGTTCAAGCCCGACGGCACCGAGATGACCGATCAGGAGTGGGAGCACGAGTTCGCGCGCTCCCTCGGGGTGTACCTCGCGGGCGAGGCGCTCACCGAGGTCGACGCGCGCGGCCGGCCGGTCAAGGACCAGAATTTGCTGGTGCTGTTCAACGCGCACCACGAAACCGTCGAGTTCAAGCTCCCGGAGCACGCCGGGCCGGGCCGCTGGTTCGCGCTGCTCGACACTGCGCACGAGCATGGCCTTGCCTCGAGCGGGACGTTCGACGCCGGGGCGAGCTACCCGCTCCAGGGCCGGTCGCTCGCGCTGATGCTGCACTCGAGGAGCGCGACCTAGCGCCGGGGCGGCGACCGGTCGAGCGCGCCGTGTAAATAGTGCGATGAGAAGACGGCATTCAATGCCCTTCGGCGCCGAGCTCGTGCCGGACGGCGCGACACGCTTCCGGGTGTGGGCGCCGGGCGCCGCCGAGATCGCTCTCGAGCTCACGACCGGCACCACGCGCGCGCCCCTGCCCATGCGCGCGCTCGGCGACGGCTGGCGCGAGACGGTCGTACGCGACGCGCCGGCCGGCACGCGCTACGTGTTTCGCCTCGGCAGCGGGCTCGCGGTGCCGGACCCGGCCTCGCGGTTCAACCCGGAGGACGTCCACGCGCCGAGCATGGTGGTGGACCCGCTCGCGTTCGAGTGGCAGGACGCCGGCTGGACGGGCAGGCCGTGGCACGAGGCGGTGATCTACGAGCTGCATACCGGTGCGTTCACCGCTGCGGGCACGTTCGCCGCGGCCGTCGAGCGGCTCGACTACCTGGCGGAGCTCGGCGTCACCGCGATCGAGCTCATGCCGGTCGCCGATTTCCCCGGAAAGACGGAACTGGGGCTACGACGGCGTGCTCCTGTTCGCGCCCGATGCGAGCTACGGCGCGCCCGAAGACCTGAAGCGCCTGGTGCAGGCCGCGCACGAGCGGGGGCTGATGGTGCTGCTCGACGTCGTGTACAACCATTTCGGGCCCGAGGGCAACTACCTGCACCACTACGCGCCGCAGTTCTTCAACCCGCGGCACGACACGCCCTGGGGTCCGGCGATCAACTTCGACGGCCCCGGTGCACGGGTGGTGCGCGACTTCTACGTGCACAACGCGCTGTACTGGCTGGAGGAGTACCACCTCGACGGGCTGCGCCTCGACGCAGTGCATGCGATCGCCGACGACTCGCGACCGGACATCGTCACCGAGCTTGCGGCCGCGGTCCGCGCCGGCCCGGGACGCGATCGCCACGTGCATCTCGTCCTCGAGAACGACCGCAACGAGGCGCGCCATCTCGCCCGCGACGCCGCGCGGCGCCCGCTGGCGGCGACCGCGCAATGGAACGACGACGTCCATCACCCGGCCCACGTCCTCCTCACCGGCGAGCGCGACGGCTACTACGCCGAGTACGCCGAGCGGCCGCTCTGGTACCTCGGCCGCGCGCTCGCCGAAGGGTTCGGCCACCAGGGCGAGCCCTCGCGCTACCGGGGTGGCCGTCCGCGCGGCGAGCCGAGCACGCACCTCCCCGCGACCGCGTTCGTCTCGTTCCTGCAGACGCACGACCAGGTCGGCAACCGGGCGTTCGGCGAGCGCATCGGCGCGCTCGCCGCGCCGCGGCCGCTCGCGGCCGCGCTCGCCTGCATCCTCCTCGCGCCGTCGGTCCCGATGCTGTTCATGGGCGAGGAGTTCGACGCCAGCGCGCCGTTCCTGTTCTTCTGCGACTTCGGCCCGGAGCTCGCCGCCGCGGTGACGAACGGCCGCCGCGCGGAGTTCGGGCGGTTCGAGCGCTTCCGCGATCCGGCGATCCAGGACGCGATCCCCGACCCGAACGACCCGGCGACCTTCGAGCGCTCGCGACTCGACTGGCGGGAGACGGCGGCCGCGGGGCATCGCGAACGGCTCGCGCTTTGCCGGCGGCTGCTCGCGCTCAGGCGCGAGCACATCGTCCCGCGCCTCGCGACGATCGCCGCGTCGGGTGAGTTCGCGACCGTGCCCCCGGGAGCGCTCGCGGTGCAGTGGACGCTCGGCGATGGCGCCCGGCTCCATCTCTTCGCGAATCTGTCGGACGCGCCGCAGGCCGGCGTGATGCCGCCGCGCGGTACGGTGATCTTCGCGACTGACCCGCCGCCGGCGAGCGTGCTGCCCGGTGGTCGGTGGTCTGGAGCCTCGAGGCCGCCGATGGCTGAGCGGCTGGCCGAGCTCGCGCGGGCGCACGGCATCGCGCCCGAGTATCACGACATCTGGGGCACGCTGCACCGCGCGACGGACGAAACGCTGCACGCGCTGCTCGCGGCGATGGGCGTCGACGCGGCGGACGACGCCGCCGCCGCGTCGACGATGCGCGCCGATGCGGCGCGCCGCTGGCGCGCGCCGCTCGCGCCAGCGGTCGTGACGGGCGCCGAGGAGCGGCCGTGGCGCGTGCGCGTCAACCTCCCCGCCGCGCTCGACGCTGCGCCGCTCCGCTGGCGCGTCGTCGCCGAGGATGGCACCGAGCATGGCGGCACGTTCGCGCCGCACACGCTTGCACTGCTCGAGCATGGGGAAGTGGCGGGCGAAGCGTTCGTCGCGCGCGAGCTCGTGCTCGAGGCCGACCTGCCTGCCGGCTATCACCGGCTCGAGGTCGCGCGCGACGGGGAGCCGTTCGACGCAGCGCTCTTCGTCGTCGCGCCGCGCACGTGCTATCGGCCGGCGTCGCTCGACGGCGATGGCCGGGTGTGGGGCGCCGCCGTGCAGCTCTACGCCGTGCGCTCGGAGCGCAACTGGGGCATCGGCGACTTCGCCGATCTGCGGACGATCGTCGAGCAGTGGGCCGCGCGCGGGGCCGGCGTCGTCGGGGTGAATCCGCTGCACGCGCTCTTTCCCCACAACTCCGAGCACGCGAGCCCCTACAGCCCGTCGAGCCGACTGTTCCTGAACGTGCTCTACCTCGACGTCGAGGCGCTCGAGGAGTTTCGCGAGTGCAACGAGACGCGGAGCATGGTGCGCACGGCCGCGTTCCAGACGCGGTTGAAGGCGCTGCGGGAAACCGAGCTCGTCGACTACGGCGGGGTCGCGGCCGCCAAGTTCGAGGTGCTCGAGCGGCTCTACGGGTTCTTCCGCGCGCGCCACCTCGGCGGCGACACGGCGCGCGGGCGCGCGTTCCGCGCGTTCCAGGCGCGGGAAGGCGAGGCGTTGCGCCGCCACGCGCTTTTCGAAGCGTTGCAGGAGCGGTTCCACCGCGCCGACGCGGGCGTCTGGGGCTGGCCGGTGTGGCCGGAGCCGTACCGCGATCCGCTTGCGCCCGACGTCGCGCGCTTCGCCGCGGAGAACGTCGAGCGGATCGAATTCTTCGAGTACCTGCAGTGGCAGGCCGACCTGCAGCTCGAAGGCGTGGGCCGGCGCGCGTTCGAGCTCGGTCTCGGCGTCGGCCTGTACCCCGACCTCGCGGTGTCGATCGACCGCGGCGGCGCCGAGGCGTGGGCGAACCAGGGTCTCTACGCCACGGCCGCGAGCGTGGGTGCTCCGCCGGACGACTTCAACAGCCAAGGCCAGGACTGGGGCCTTCCGCCGCTCGTCCCCGACCGGCTCGAGGCCGCCGCATACGCGCCGTTCATCGCGACCCTCCGCGCGAACATGCGGCACGCCGGGGCGCTCCGCATCGATCACGTCATGGGGCTGATGCGGCTGTTCTGGGTGCCGCCGGGGATGGCGGCGTCCAAGGGCGCGTACGTGAGCTACCCGCTCCGCGACCTGCTCGGCATCCTGGCGCTCGAAAGCCAGCGCAACCAGTGCCTCGTCATCGGCGAGGATCTCGGCACGGTCCCGGACGAAGTGCGCCACGCGCTCGCCGCCTGCGGGGTGCTCTCCTATCGTGTGCTGCTGTTCGAGCGCACCGCCGGCGGCGAGTTCAAGCCGCCGGCCGATTACCCGGCCGGCGCGCTGGTGGCGGCGAGCACGCACGACCTGCCGACGCTCGCCGGCTGGTGGGAGGGCCGCGACATCCGGCTGCGACACGAGCTCGGGCTCACGGCCGGTGACGCCGCGCGCGAGGTCGAGCTCGCCGGCCGTGCGCAGGATCAGTCCCGGCTGCTCCACGCGCTCGAGCGTGAGCGGCTCCTACCGCCCGGCGCGACCGCCGACCCGGCGTCGGTTCCCGAGATGACCCCACCGCTCCTCCGGTCGCTCCAGCTGTTTCTCGCCCGCAGCCCGGCCCAGGTGCTGGTCGTGCAGCTCGAGGACGTGCTCGGCGCGCGCGACCAGGTGAACCTGCCAGCCACGACCGGGGAGCGCTACCCGAACTGGCGCCGCAAGCTCGCGCTCGTGCTCGAGCGCTGGGCGGAGGACGAGCGCTTCGTCGAGCTCGCCGCCGCGCTCGCGCGCGTGCGCAGCCGCCCGCAGCCCGTGCGGCCGCGCGCCGGCGACGCGGCGCAAGCGGTCATCCCGCGCGCGACCTACCGCATCCAGCTGCACCGCGACTTCAACTTCGAGGACGCGACCGCGGTGGTGCCGTACCTCGCCGAGCTCGGGGTGAGCCACGTCTACTGCTCGCCGTACCTGCGCGCGCGCCCCGGCAGCCGACACGGCTACGACATCATCGACCACAGCGCGCTCAACCCCGAGATCGGCAACCGCGACAACTTCGACCGCTTCGCGGGCGCGCTCGCGCGCCACGGCATGGGCCAGATCCTCGACATGGTGCCCAACCACATGGGCGTGATGGGCGCCGACAATGCCTGGTGGATGGACGTGCTCGAGAACGGGCAGGCGTCGCCGTACGCCGAGCACTTCGACATCGACTGGCAGCCGATCGATCCCGCGCTCGAGCGCGAGGTGCTGCTCCCGGTGCTCGGTGATCACTACGGCAACGTCCTCGAGCGCGGCGAGCTGAAGCTCGCCTACGAGCCGCCGACGGGCAGCTTCGCCGTCTGGCACCACGAGCACCGCTTCCCGATCGACCCCCGCGAATACCCGCGGCTGCTCGAGCGCGCGCGGCGCCTGCTCGGACCGGGCGCGCTGTCGGCGCAGGCTACGGCGGAGTTCGAGAGCCTCGTCGCGGCGTTCGGCCGCCTGCCGGCGCGCGGCGAGACCGGCCCGGAGGCGGTCGCCGAGCGCAGCCGCGACAAGGAAGTGCACAAGACCCGGCTCGCGCGGCTCGTGCGCGAGCATCCCCCGCTCGCCGAGGCGCTCGACCGCGCCGTGACGGCCGTCAACGGCACGCCGGGCGAGCGGCAGAGCTTCGCCGCGCTCCACGAGCTGCTCGAAGCCCAGGCGTACCGCGTCGCGTACTGGCGCGTCGCGGCGGACGAGATCAACTACCGGCGCTTCTTCGACATCAACGACCTCGCAGCGCTGCGCATGGAGAACGAGGCGGTGTTCGAGGCGACGCATCGGTTCGTGCTCGGGCTCGCCGCCGCCGGGCTGATCGACGGGCTGCGCATCGATCACCCGGACGGCCTCTACGATCCGGCGCGCTACTTCCGCCGTCTCCAGGAGCGCTACGCGCAGCTCGCGGGCGTCGACCTCGCGGCGATCGCCGGCGAGCGCCCGCGGCCGCTCTACGTCGTACTCGAGAAGATCATCGCGCCGCACGAGCAGCTGCCCGAGACCTGGCCGGTGCACGGCACGACCGGCTACCGGTTCGCGAACGTCGTGAACGGGCTGTTCGTCGACACCGCGGCGCGCACCCGCGTCGACCGGACGTGGCGGGCGTTCGTCGGCGACGAAGCGCTCGACTTCGCGGAGAGCGCCTATCGGGGCAAGGACGCGATCATGGCGAGCCCCCTCTCCGGCGAGCTCACGGTGCTGGCGAACCGCCTGCTGCGCATCGCGCGGGCCGATCGCCGCACCCGGGACTTCACCGCCAATACGCTGCGCGAAGCGCTCGCCGCGGTCGCCGCCTGCTTCCCCGTCTACCGCACCTACATCGCCGAGCGCGTCGCGCCGCAGGACCGCCGCTACATCGACTGGGCGGTCGGCAAGGCGAAGCGCCGCAGCCGCGTCGCCGACGCGAGCGTGTTCGAGTTCGTCCAGGAATGCGCTGCTCGCGCGGGCGCCGGACGATGCGTCCGACGCCCTCGCGGCGGAGTACCGGGCATTCGCGACGCGCTTCCAGCAGTTCACCGCGCCGGTGACGGCGAAGGGCGTCGAGGACACGAGCTTCTACGTCTTCAACCGCCTCGTGTCGCTGAACGACGTCGGCGGCGATCCGGACGCCTTCGGCATGACGGTCTCGGCGTTCCACGGCGCGAGCCTCGACCGTACGGCCAAGTGGCCGCACACCATGCTCGCCACCTCGACCCACGACAACAAGCGCTCCGAAGACGTGCGCGCGCGGATCGACGTCATCTCCGAGATGCCTGCGGCGTGGCGTCTCGCGGTGCGGCGCTGGAGCCGCATCAACCGCAGCAAGAAGCGCGTGGTGGACGGCGACCCGGCGCCGTCGCGGAACGACGAGTACCTGCTCTACCAGACGCTCGCCGGCAGCTTTCCGCCCGGCGACCTCGACGCGGCGGGGCTCGCGGCGTACCGCGAGCGGATCGAGGCCTACATGCTGAAAGCGATGCGCGAGGCGAAGGTGCGCACGAGCTGGATCAACCCGAGCGAGGAGTACGAGTCCGCCGTGACGGGCTTCGTGCGCGCCCTGCTCGGGCGGCTCGACGGCAACCTCTTCCTCGACGACTTCCGCGCCCAGGTGCCGACCTTCGCCTGGTTCGGGCTGCTCAACTCGGTCTCGATCGCGCTCGTCAAGCTCACCTCGCCCGGCGTGCCCGACCTCTACCAGGGCAACGAGCTCGTCGACCTGAGCCTCGTCGACCCGGACAACCGGCGGCCGGTGGACTACGCGCTGCGGCGGCGGCTGCTCGGGGCGCTGAAGTCGCTCGCCGCGGCGCCGGAACCGGCGCGGTACGAGGGGCTGCACGCGCTGTTCGACCCTCCCTACGACGGCCGAGCGAAGCTCTGGACGATCTGGCGCACGCTCGACCTGCGGCGCGAGCGGCCCGAGCTCTTCGCGCACGGCGACTATCATCCGGTCGCGCTGACCGGCGAGAAGTCGCGGCACGCCATCGCCTACGCGCGGCGGCTCGGGGGCCGCACGCTGGTCGTCATCGCGGGCCGTCTCTTCGCCTCGCTCGGACTCGCGCCGGGCGCGCTGCCGGTGGGCGAGGCCGCGTGGCGCGACACGGTCGCCGACGTCGCTTTTCTTCCGCCGGGCGCGCGCCTCGCGAACGCCCTCACCGGCGAGACGCTCGTCGCAGACGACGGCAGGATCCCGCTCGCCCGGGCGCTCGCGCGCTTCCCCGGCGCGCTTCTCCACCTCGAGGCCGCCCGATGACGCAACCCGCGGCGGTCGCGCGGACCGAGCGTGCGCTCGTCGAGACCTGTCGCGCGCGGTCGATCGCGCTCCTCGAGCGCAATCTCTCGCCGGCGGGCATACTCGCCGCAACGCCGGGCACCCAGGCCGACGCCCGCGGCTACACCGCCATCTTCGGCCGCGACGCCGCGGTGTGCGCGATCGGCATGGCACTGTCCGGGGCGCCGGCCCTCGAGCGGGCGGCGGCGACCGGCCTCGCGACGCTCGCCGCCCACCAGGCGGCGAACGGCCAGATCCCGAAGTTCGTCGACGTGCGCCGCGCCGAAGCCGACTTCTGGTACCTCGGCTGCATCGACGCCACGCTCTGGTGGCTCGTCGCGCTCGCCGTGCTCGACGGCATCCGGCCGGCCGGGCGGCTGCGGCGGCGGTTCGCTTCGAACGTGCGCAAGGCGATCGACTGGCTCGGGTGCCAGGAGCATCAGCGCTTCTTCCTGCTGCAGCAGAACGAGGCGAGCGACTGGGCGGACATCATGCCGCGCTCCGGGTTCGTGCTGTACACGAACGCGCTCTGGGTCCTCGTGAAGCGCCTCTACCGGCTCCCGCGCGCGGACGAGACGCGGCGCAGCGCGAACGAGCTTTTCCATCCGTTCTCGGCAACGCTCGCCGAGTACCGCCGCGCGCGGCTGCTCGCCCACTACGCGCGCGGCAAGGCGCGGCATCGCGACCTCTACCTCAGCTTCGTGAACTTCGCGTTCTTCGGCGACGAGGGGGACGCTTTCGGCAACGTGCTCGCGGTGCTCTGCGGGCTCGCCGACGATGCGGCCGCGCACCGCACGCGGCGCGCCCTGGAGCGCGCCGGGGTGAACGATCCGTACCCGCTGCGGGCGATCTG
The DNA here is from genome assembly GCA_963744255.1 of uncultured beta proteobacterium. Classification (GTDB taxonomy): domain Bacteria; phylum Pseudomonadota; class Gammaproteobacteria; order Burkholderiales; family SG8-39; genus DATEDA01. The sequence continues at coordinate 29,119 of CAVUSZ010000013.1, read as the reverse complement.
CGAGCCGATCGCGGAGGAGGACTTTCTGTGGCGGCCCTACATGTCGCGGCACCGCCAGAACTTCGCCTGGCAGTACCACAACGGCGGGATCTGGCCGTTCGTCGGCGGCTTCTGGGTCGCGGCACTCGCCGAGTCCGGGCAGCGCGAGCAGGCGGCGCGCGAGCTCGCGAAGGTCGCCCGCGCGAACTCGCTCGGCGACTGGGAATTCAACGAATGGCTGCACGGCCGCACGCTCGAGCCGCGCGGCATGCGCGGGCAGTCGTGGAACGCGGCGGCGTTCCTCATCGCCGGCCATGCCCTCGCGGGCGGGCGGCTGTTCCGCGCCGCGCCCCCGCGCCGGAGCCGACATGAGACGATCGCAGAAGCGCATGCATGATCGGTGGATTGCGCGTCGCGCGAGCGACCCTCGGGGGAGCTTTGGCGGCGTGAGTCCGGTCGCGCCGCCGATTGACGTAAGCGGGCCAAGCGCCCGGGCCTCGGATCGGAGAGGCCGCGCGCGTCTTTGCCTGATCGGTCGGCTGCGTTCCGCGCCGCGCGTCTGCGCCGTATTCACGTAGCCGAACTCGCACACCTCCCAACCGCTTTGGAGGCAAGGTTGCTCACGGACCAGGACGTCTATCTCTTCAAGGAAGGCTCGCATGGGCGGCTCTACGAGAAGCTCGGCTGCCAGCTCGAGGACGGCGGCGCCGCGTTCGGCGTGTGGGCGCCGAATGCCCGGCGGGTGACGGTGATCGGGGAGTTCAACGACTGGGACGCGAACGCCCACCCGCTCGCTCTGCGCGGCGACGGATCGGGGATCTGGGAAGGCTTCGTGCCCGGCGTCGGGCGCGGGCACGAGTACAAGTTCCACATCGTCTCCAACCACGACGGGTACGAGATCGACAAGGCCGATCCGTTTGCCTTCTACGCCCAGGTCCCGCCCGCGACCGCCTCACGCGCCTGGTCGCTCGACTACCGGTGGGAGGACGGCGAATGGATGACGGCGCGCCGCGCCGCGAACTCGCTCGAGGCGCCGATCTCGATCTACGAGGTGCACCTCGGCTCCTGGCGCCGCGGCGAAGGCGACGCGCACCTTACGTACCGGGAGGCCGCGCACCAGCTCGCCGCGTACGTCCGCGACATGGGCTTCACCCACGTCGAGCTGCTGCCGGTCACCGAGCACCCCTTCTACGGGTCGTGGGGCTACCAGACGACCGGCTACTTCGCGCCGACCGCGCGCTACGGCACGCCGCAGGACTTCATGTACCTCGTCGACGTCCTGCACCGGCACGGCATCGGCGTGATCCTCGACTGGGTGCCGTCGCACTTCCCGAGCGACGGCCACGGCCTCGCCTACTTCGACGGCACCTATCTCTACGAGCACGCCGACCGGCGGCAAGGCTTCCAGCCGGAGTGGAACTCGTACATCTTCAACTACGGCCGCAACGAGGTGCGCGCGTTCCTGCTCTCGAGCGCCCTCTTCTGGCTCAACCGGTACCATATCGATGGCCTCCGCGTGGATGCGGTCGCGTCGATGCTCTACCTCGACTACGGCCGCAAGGCCGGGGAATGGATCCCCAATCGCTACGGCGGGAAGGAGAACCTGGAGGCGGTCGAGTTCCTGCGCCGGCTCAACGAGTCGGCCTACCGTGACCAGCCGGACGTGCAGACGATCGCCGAGGAGTCGACCGCATGGCCGATGGTGTCGCGCCCGCCCTACCTCGGCGGCCTCGGCTTCGGCATGAAGTGGAACATGGGCTGGATGCACGATACGCTCGGCTACCTCGGGCAGGATCCCATCCACCGCAAGTATCATCACGACCGGCTCACGTTCTCGATCTGGTATGCGTTCACGGAGAACTTCGTTCTGCCGCTCTCGCACGACGAGGTGGTGCACGGCAAGGGCTCGCTCATCGCCCGCATGCCGGGCGACACCTGGCAGCAGTTTGCGAACCTGCGCGCGCTCTTCGGGTACATGTGGGCGCACCCGGGCAAGAAGCTGCTCTTCATGGGCGGCGAGTTCGGCCAGCGGCGCGAGTGGGCGCACGACGAGGCGCTCGAATGGCGGGTCCTCGAACGACCCGAGCACGCCGGGCTGCAGCGCTGGGTGGCCGATCTCAACCATCTCTATCGCGCCGAGCCGGCGCTCCACCAGGTCGACTTCGAGCAGGCAGGCTTCGAGTGGATCGACTGCCACGACGCCGAGGAGAGCGTGATCGCCTTCGTGCGCAAGCCGCGGGTCGGCGCACCGGTGCTCGTCGCGTGCAATTTCACGCCGGTGCCGCGGACGAACTACGTCCTCGGCGTGCCGCGTGCCGGCTTCTGGCGCGAGGCTCTGAACAGCGACGCGACGCTCTACGGCGGGAGCGGCATCGGCAACCTCGGCGGCGCGGAGTCGTCGCCGGTTCCGGCGCACGGGCACTTCCACTCGGTGACGCTCACCTTGCCGCCGCTGTCGGCGATCTTCCTGAGGCACGAGGGCGGCGATGACTGAGACCGAAACACCCCCCTGCCCGCCCCGGACGGCCGCGTGCGGGCAGTCGTGGAAGCGATCACGCCGTCGGTGGACGGCGGGCACTTCGCGGCGAAGCGCGTCGTCGGCGACCGGGTCGACGTCGAGGCGGACTGCTTCGCCGACGGCCACGACGTGCTCGCGGCGCGCCTGCTGTGGCGCCCCGAGTCGGAGCGCGAGTGGCGCGAGGCGCCGATGGCCCCGATCGGGAACGACCGCTGGCGCGGGAGCTTCACCGCTGGTGAGCCGGGGCGCTACCGCTACACCGTCACCGCCTGGGTCGACGGGTTTCTTTCCTGGCGCCACGATTTCGCGCGTCGCGTGGACCCCGAGGACATCCGCGTCGCCGCGCTCGCCGGCGCCGAGCTCATCCAGGCCACGGCGTCCCGCGCGAGCGGCGCGGATCGCGCGAGTCTCGTCGAAGCTGCCGCAAGCCTGCGCCGCGGCGGCGACCCCGAGGCGCTGCGCCGCGCCGGACTCGATGAATCGCTTGCCGCCGTCGCGGAGCGCTATCCGGACCGCCGCTTCGCGTTCGTCTACCCGGTCGAGTTCCCGCTCGTCGTCGATCGCGAGCGCGCACGGTTCAGCACCTGGTACGAGATGTTCCCGCGGTCGGCGTCGCCCGAGCCCGGACGGCACGGCACCCTTCGCGACTGCGAAGCGCGGCTCGCCTACATCGCAGCGATGGGATTCGACGTGCTCTACCTGCCGCCGATCCACCCGATCGGGCGCGAGAAGCGGAAGGGCCCGAACAACACGCTCGTCGCCGCGCCGACCGACGTCGGCAGCCCCTGGGCCATCGGCGCCGCCGAGGGCGGGCACAAGTCGATCCTCCGCGAGCTCGGCACGCTCGCGGACTTCCGGCGGCTCGTCGCCGCGGCGCGCGACCGCGGGATCGAAGTGGCGCTCGACATCGCCTTCCAGTGCGCGCCCGACCACCCGTACGTCACGGCGCACCCGGAATGGTTCCGCCGGCGCCCCGACGGCTCGGTGCAGTACGCCGAGAACCCGCCCAAGAAGTACCAGGACATCTACCCGTTCAACTTCGAGTCCGACGACTGGCGCGCGCTGTGGGCGGAGCTGAAGAGCGTCTTCGACTTCTGGCTCGCCGAGGGCGTGAAGATCTTCCGCGTCGACAACCCGCACACCAAGGCGTTCCCGTTCTGGGAGTGGGCGATCGCCGAGCTGAAGCGCGCGGACCCGGAGGCGATCTTCCTCGCCGAGGCGTTCACGCGCCCCAAGGTGATGCACCGGCTCGCCAAGCTCGGCTACACGCAGTCGTACACGTACTTCGCGTGGCGCAACACCAAGCACGAGCTCGCCGAGTACTTCACCGAGCTCGCGCACGGCCCCGGGCGCGAGTACTTCCGACCGAACGTGTGGCCGAACACGCCGGACATCCTGACGGAATACCTGCAGTTCGGCGGCCGCCCGGCGTTCGTCGCGCGGCTCGTGCTCGCCGCGACGCTCGCCGCGAGCTACGGCATCTACGGGCCGGCGTTCGAGCTCGCCGAGAACGCACCGCGCGAGCCGGGGAGCGAGGAGTACCTCGACTCGGAGAAGTACCAGCTCCGCCACTGGGACCTCGACCGTCCGGACAGCCTCGCCGCGCTCATCGGTCGGGTGAACAAGGCGCGGCGCGAGAACCCGGCGCTGCAGGCCGACGGGTCGCTGCCTTCTTCCCGGTGGACAACGACAGCGTCATCTGCTACGGAAAGACCACGGCGAACGGCGACAACGCAATCGTGACGGTGGTCAACCTCGATCCCTACCACGTCCAGTCGGGCTGGGTCGAGCTCGACCTCGCGGCGCTCGGGATCGACCCGCACGCGCCCTACCAGATGCACGAGCTCCTGAGCGGTGCGCGCTACCTGTGGAGCGGCGCGCGCAACTACGTGAGCCTCGACCCGCAGCGCGTGCCGGCGCACGTCTTCCGCCTGCGGCGGCGGGTGCGGAGCGAACGCGACTTCGACTATTTCCTGTAGCGGGCCGGAGCCGGCCGATGGAGCATACCGTGCGGTTCGAGGTGACTGAGGCCGAGGCCGGGGCGCAGGCAGCCGCCGACGAAGACGCCCTCTGGTACACGGACGCCGTCATCTACCAGCTGCACGTCAAGGCGTTCTTCGACTCCAACGACGACGGCATCGGCGATTTCCGCGGGCTCACCTCGAAGCTCGACTACATCAGGGACCTCGGCGTCGACACCATCTGGCTGATGCCGTTCTATCCGTCGCCGCTCAAGGACGACGGCTACGACGTCGCCGACTACCACAACGTCCATCCGCAGTACGGCACGCGCAGCGATTTCCGGCACTTCGTGCGCGAGGCGCACCGCCTCGGCCTGCGGGTGATCACCGAGCTCGTCGTCAACCATACGTCCGACCAGCACCCGTGGTTCCAGGCGGCGCGCCGCGCGGCGCCGGGCACGAGCAAGCACGACTACTACGTCTGGAGCGACGACCCGAAGCGCTACGCCGGGACCCGCATCATCTTCACCGACACCGAGTCGTCGAACTGGGCGTGGGACGAGGTCGCGAAGCGCCACTACTGGCACCGCTTCTTCAGCCACCAGCCCGACCTCAACTTCGCGAACCCGCAGGTGCTGAAAGCGATCTTCCGCACCATGCGCTTCTGGCTCGACATAGGCGTCGACGGGTTCCGCCTCGACGCGATCCCCTACCTGTGCGAGCGCGAGGGCACGTCGAACGAGAACCTCCCCGAGACGCACGCGGTCATCAAGCAGATCCGCGCCTCGCTCGACGCCCACTACCGGAACCGGCTCCTGCTCGCCGAGGCGAACCAGTGGCCGGAGGACGTGTCCGAGTACTTCGGCGCAGGGGACGAGTGCCACATGGCCTACCATTTCCCGCTCATGCCGCGGATGTACATGGCCATCGCGCAGGAGGACCGCTACCCGGTGATGGAGATCATGGAGCAGACGCCCGACATCCCGGCGAGCTGCCAGTGGGCGGTCTTCCTCCGCAACCACGACGAGCTGACGCTCGAGATGGTGACCAGCCGCGAGCGCGACTACATGTACCGCATGTACGCCGCCGACGCGCGCGCGCGGATCAACCTCGGCATCCGACGCCGCCTCGCGCCGCTGATGGAGAACGACCTCGACCGGATCAAGCTGATGAACAGCCTGCTCCTGTCGATGCCCGGCTCGCCGATCGTCTACTACGGCGACGAGATCGGCATGGGCGACAACATCTACCTCGGTGACCGCAACGGCGTCCGCACGCCGATGCAATGGACCCCCGACCGCAACGCCGGGTTCTCGCGGGCCGACCCGCAGCGGCTCTACCTGCCGCCGATCATGGATCCGGTGTACGGCTACGAATCGGTGAACGTCGAGGCGCAGTCGCGCGAGCCGTCCTCGCTGCTGAACTGGATGCGCCGCATGCTGGCGGTGCGGAAGGAGAGCAAGGCGTTCGGCCGCGGCAGGCTGGTGTTCCTGAAGCCCGGCAACCGCAAGGTGCTCGCCTATCTGCGGGAGTACGGCGACGAGGTCGTCCTGTGCGTGGCGAATCTCGGGCGCTCCGCGCAGCCGGTCGAGCTCGATCTCGCGCGCTTCAAGGGCAGAGTCCCGGTCGAGCTGCTCGGCCGTACCGCGTTCCCGCCGATCGGCGAGCTGCCCTATCTCCTCACCCTGCCGCACCACGGCTTCTACTGGTTCCGCCTCGCGACCGACGTCGAGGTGCCGCGCTGGCACGAGGAGCCGCTGTCGCGCGAGGACCTGCCGGTGCTGGTGCTGTTCGACGGCTGGACGAGCTTCTTCCGCGACCGGGTCGTGCCGTGGCGGATCGGGATGGCGCAGAAGGTTCGCGAGCAGCTCGAAACGGAGGTGCTGCCGCGATACCTCGCCGCGCAGCGCTGGTACGGCGCCAAGGGCGAGAAGGTGAAGCGCGCACGGCTCGCCGACCACGTCGTCTGGGACGTGCGCGGCGAGAGCTGGCTGATTGCGCAGGTCGAAGTTGAGGGCGGGTCGGAGACCGCGCGCTACCTCGTGGCGCTCGCACTCGCGTGGGAGGACCGGGACGAGGCGCGAACGAAGAGCCTCGCGCCGGCCGCGCTGGCCAAGGTCCGGCAGCAGGCGAACGTCGGCGTTCTGGCCGACGCGTTCGCCGACGAGGCGTTCTACCGCGCCGTCATCGGGGCGATCGCGGCCAGTCAGGGCGTCGCCACCGCGAGCGGCCGCCTGCGCTTCACGCCGACCGCGGCGTTCGCGACGCTCGCCGGCCCCGATTTCGGCGCGCTCCCGGTCGGGCGGCCCCAGGCGCAGAGCAGCAACACCGTGATCACGATCGGGGAGCGGCTGTTCGTCAAGGGCTACCGCCGGTTGCGGCCCGGCGTCAACCCCGAGCTCGAGATCGGCCGCTTCCTCACCGAGGTCGCGGGGTTCGCGCACTGTGTCCCGGTCGCCGGGGCGCTCGAGTACCACGCCGCCGACGGCGCGACGACGACCCTCGCCCTCCTGCAGGCCTTCGTCGTGAACCAGGGCGACGGCTGGGCCTACACGCTCGACTATCTCGAGCGCTACTTCGAGGGCCGCCGGACCCTGACCGAGCCGCCGCCCGAGGACGCGCACGGCGGGTATCTCTCGCTCGTGCACACGCTAGGCGTGCGCACCGCCGAGCTTCACCGCGCATTCGCGCTGCGGACCGGCGACCCGGCATTCGATCCCGAGCCGCTCACCGTCGACGACGTCGCGGCCTGGAAGGCGCGCGTCCGCGACGACGTGGTTGCGACGCTCGACCTCCTCGAACGGAGCCGCGACGCGCTGCCGCCGGCCGCGCGCGACGAGGCCGAGGCGGTGCTCGGCGCGCGCGGCGCGCTGCTCGCGAAGATCGAGGCCTGCCGCGTGCCGCAGGAGGGGCTCGTCAAGACGCGCTACCACGGCGACTATCACCTCGGCCAGGTGCTGCTCGCGAGCAACGATTTCCTCATCATCGACTTCGAGGGCGAGCCGGCGCGGCCGCTCGACGAGCGCCGCGCAAAGCACTCGGCATTGCGCGACGTCGCGGGCATGCTGCGCTCCTTCAGCTACGCGCGCTGGACCGCGCTCGAACGGGCGGCGCGGAACCGCGGAGGACTTCGCGCGCCTCGCGCCGCTCGCCGCGGCATGGGAGGCCGAGGCGCGCCGCAGCGTTCCTGGATTCGTACGACGAGGCGGCCCGCGGCGGCGGTCATGCGTCGCTCGACGCGGCGCGCGGGCTGCTGGCGCTCTTCGAGCTCGAGAAAGCGCTCTACGAGCTGCGCTACGAGATCAACAATCGTCCGGCCTGGGTCCGGATCCCGCTTGCCGGGCTCCGCGCCCTCGCCGGCGGCATCTAGAAGCGGAGGCACAGCCCATGGAAAAGCTTGACATGCTGATCGAGCCGTTGCGCGCGTTGCTGGTCCAGGTCGGAGCGTTCCTGCCGCGGCTCGCGCTCGCCATCGTGGTGCTGATCGGCGGCTGGCTGCTCGCGAAAGTGGCCCGCTTCGCCGTCGTGAGGGCGCTGCGCGCGATCAATTTCAACGTGCTCACCGAGCGCGCCGGCATGGACGATTTCCTCGAGCAGGGCGGCATCCGCACCGACACCACCGGGATCTTCGGCGCGCTCGTCTACTGGCTCGTGATCCTCGCCGCACTGATCATCGCCTTCAACGGCCTCGGGCTCACGTACATCACCGATCTCCTGCACAAGGTCGTGCTGTTCGTGCCGCACGTCGTCGTGGCGCTGCTGATCCTCGCGTTCGGCGCCTATTTCGCCCGCTTCATCGCCACCACCGTCAGCACCTATTGCCGGAACATCGGCATCGGCCCGGGCGACGCGGAGCTCCTCGCGCGGATCGCGCAGTACGCGATCATCGCGTTCGTGGTGCTGATCGCGCTCGACCAGCTCGGCGTTGGCGGCCACATCGTCCGGGAGAGCTTCCTCATCATCCTCGCCGGCATCGTCTTCGCGCTCGCGCTCGCGTTCGGGCTGGGCGGCCGCGACTGGGCGGCCGCGCTTCTCGAGCGCTGGTGGCCGAGGCGGCGTCGGGAGGACGAGCGCTAGCCGGACCACGCGTGCGCGTCGCCGGCGACATCGGCGGGACCACCACCCGGCTGAGCCTCCTAGGTGCCGGTGACGTCCGCTTCGAGCGGCGTTTCGAGTCGTCGGCCTTCCCCGCGTTCGATGCGCTCCTCGCGCGTTTCTTCGCGGAGGCGCGCACCGCGCTCGGCGAAGCGCCGCGCATCGACGCCGCGTGCTTCGGCGTTGCCGGACCGGTCGCGCACGACCGGGTGCAAGTCACGAACCTGCCGTGGGAGATCGAGGGCCCCGCGCTTGCGCTCGCGTTCGGAATCGGGCGCGTAGCGCTCGTCAACGACTTCGTGGCGAACGCCCACGGCATCGCGGAGCTCGGGCCGGCGGACCTCGCGACGCTTCAGCCGGGCGAGCCGGTTGACGATGCGCCGCGACTTCTGATCGGCGCGGGCACGGGGCTCGGCGTATGCCTCGTCGTGCGTGTCTCCGGCGGGGACCGGATCGTCCCGAGCGAAGGGGGACATGTCGCGTTCGCGCCGGCCGACGAGGAGCAGACCGCGTTGTGGCGATCCCTGCACGCGCGACTGGGACGCGTCGAGCTCGAGCACGTCGTCTCCGGTCCCGGGTTCGTCCGCATCTACGAGCATCTTCGCGAGAGCGGCCGGCACCCGGTCGGGATCGCGCTCGAGCGCGAGCTCGCGGCGGGCGACCGCGCGGCCGCGATCGCGCGGCACGCGCTCGAGCACGCCGATCCGCTAGCCGCGGCGGCGCTCGATCTGTTCATCGCCTGTTACGGCGCCGCGGCAGGCGATCACGCGCTCACCCTCATCGCCCGCGGCGGCGTTTACGTGGCCGGCGGCATCGCGCCGCGGATCCTGCCGCGGCTCGCCGCCGGCGGCTTCGTCGGCGCATTCAACGACAAGGGCGCTTTCTCGGTGCTCACGCGCACGATTCCGGTGCACGTCGTGCTGAACGAGCGCCTCGGACTGCTCGGCGCAGCGCGCATTGCCGCGACGCTGTGATCGAATCGGGCGCCGCGATCCACGCGGCGCAGCAAACATGGAACAATACCCAGCATGCAGACGCCCGGCACCGCCTTCGTCCTCGAGGTCAATCCCCGCCTGCCGCGCCGTCTGATCCGGCTCGAGGATCTCGCGAACAATCTCTGGTACAGCTGGGATCGCGCGACGCGCGGGCTGTTCGCGCGGCTCGATCCGGCGCTCTGGGACGCCGTCGGGCACAGCCCGAAGGCGATGCTGAAGCGGGTCGACGAGCAACGGCTCGTCGATGCCGCGGAGGACCCGGTCTTCCTCGGCAACTTCAACCGCGTTCTCTCCGAATACGACACCTACCACTCCGAGCCGCTGCGCCGTAACGGCTCGGAGTGGCTGCGGCAGAGCGACCTCGTCGCCTACTTCTGCGCCGAGTTCGGCTTCCACGAGAGCCTGCCGATCTACTCCGGCGGCCTCGGGATCCTCGCCGGCGACCATTGCAAGGCGGCGAGCGACATGCGCCTGCCGTTCGTCGCCGTCGGCCTGCTCTACCGGCAGGGCTATTTCCACCAGACGATCGACGCGGAGGGCGGGCAGCACGCGGAATACGTCGACTCGGACTTCGGCGACCTCCCGGTCACGCCGGTCGAGCTCGAAGGCGGCGGTGAGCTCCGCGTGCCGATCGAGCTGCCGGGGCGGCGGCTCGCGGTGAAGGTCTGGCAAGCGCGCATCGGGCACGTGACCTTGTATCTCCTCGACACCGATCTCGAGGAGAACAGCGAGCGCGACCGCGACATCGCGCACCGGCTGTACGGCGGCGACCGGACGACGCGCATCGAGCAGGAGATCGTGCTCGGGGTCGGCGGCGTGCGCGCGCTCGCCGCGATGAGGATCAGGCCGACCGTCTGGCACGTCAACGAGGGCCACGCGGCGTTCCTCGCCCTGGAACGGATCCGCGGCGTCATGCGGGACGGGCTCGAGTTCCGCGCGGCGCTCGAAGCCTGCGCCGCGAACACGGTGTTCACGACTCACACCGCAGTGCCGGCCGGCCACGACCGCTTCGCGACCGACACGGTACGCTATTATTTCGAGGACTTCTGCCGCGAGGCGGGGATTGCTCTCGACGATGTCCTCGCGCTCGGCCGCGACCCGGGCAACGCCGACTTCAACATGACCTCGCTCGCGGTGCGCGGCTCGCGCCTCCACAACGGCGTGTCGGTCATCCACGGCGAGATCTCGTCCCGCGTCCTGTCGAACCTCTGGCCGCAGGTCCCGGCGGAAGAGAACCCGGTCGCCCACGTGACGAACGGCGTGCACCTGCCCACGTTCCTCGCGCCCGAATGGATGGAGACCTTCGATCGCACGCTCGGCTTCGGCTGGAGCCAGCGCCTCGCCGACAGCGCGCTCTGGGCGCGGCTCGACGCCGTCCCCGACCATATCTTCTGGAACGTGCGACAGGACCTCAAGTCGCGCATGCTGCACCTCGTGTGCCACCGGCTGCGCACGCAGCACTTCCGCAACCAGGGCAGCGAGGCGCATCTCGACCGCCTGTTGCGCTACGCGAACCCGGCCGATCCGAACGTGCTCACGATCGGCTTCGCCCGCCGCTTCGCCACCTACAAGCGGGCGACGCTGCTGCTCGAGAACCTCGCCGAGTTCGCCCGGATCGTCGGCGATCCCGAGCGCCCGGTGCTGTTCATCTTCGCCGGGCGCGCGCATCCGGCCGATGCGCCGGGCCAGGACCTCATGCGCCAGCTGGCGCAGGTGGCGAAGCGGCCGGAGCTCGAAGGCAAGCTCCTGCTGATCGAGGGCTACGACCTGCACATCGCGCGCCGGCTCGTTGCGGGCGTGGACGTCTGGCTCAACAACCCGGTCTATCCGCTGGAGGCATCGGGCAGCTCCGGCATGAAGGCCGGGATGAACGGCGTGATCAACCTCTCGGTGCTCGACGGCTGGTGGGGCGAGGGTTACACCGGCGACAACGGCTGGGCGATCAAGCCGGCGTCGCAGGCGCTCGAGCCGCAGCGCCGCACCCAGGAGGAGTCGCGAACCCTCTACGAGCTCCTTCAGGACCAGGTGATTCCGATGTACTACCGCCGCGGTCCTCAGGGTTTCTCGCCGGAGTGGATCCGCATGGCGAAGCGGTCGATCGCGACCATCCTGCCGCGCTTCAACGCCGGCCGGATGCTGAGCGAGTACGTCGCGAAGTTCTACCTGCCGGCGGCGCACCAATGGCGGCGCTACGCGGAGTCGACGTTCGCCGCCGCGCGCGAGATCGCGACGTGGAAGGAGCGCGTGCGCCCCGCGTGGCCCGGCGTCGCGCTGCGGCGGCTCGACTCGCCGGCGCGGCGCATCCTGTTCGGGGATTCGATCCGGGTCGAGGTTGCGGCGAGGCTGAACGGCCTCAAGCCGGCGGACCTGATCGTGGAGCTGGTGCTGTCCCGCGGCCAGTCCGCCGGCCGGCGGCTGCGCCACGAGCTCGTGTTTGACGGCACGCTGACCGATTCGGGCGAACACCGCTTCACGCTCGATCTCGCGCCGGAATTCTGCGGCCGGCTCGACTACCGGATCCGCGCGTACCCCTGCCACGAGCTCCTCACCCACCCGTTCGAGCTCGGGTTGATGAGCTGGGTCTAGAGGCGCGGCGTCAGACGAGCGTCGCGTACAGCGCGGCGTATTCCTGAGCGCTCGCGCGCCAGCTGAAGTCCCTCGCCATCCCGGCGCGTTGCAGCGCGCGCCAGATCGCCGGCTCCCGATACGCAGCGACCGCGCGTTGCGTCGCCTCGAGCAATGCGTCGGGCGACGGCTCGCGGAACAGAAACCCGCTCGCCGTACCGGCGGCGAGGGTTGCGGGCCCGCAGTCCACGATCGAGTCGCAGAGCCCGCCGGTCGCGCGCGCGACCGGCGGCGTGCCGTAGCGCTGGCTGTACATCTGGTTGAGGCCGCACGGTTCGAAGCGCGACGGCATGAGGAAGGCGTCCGCGCCCGCTTCGATGAGGTGCGCGAGCGCCTCGTCGAAGCCGATCTCGACGGCGACTGCGTCGCGGTGCGACGCCGCTGCGCCCGTCAGCGCGCGCTCGAGCGCGGCCTCGCCGGTACCGAGGACGGCAAGCTGCGCCCCGAGCGCCGCGAGGCGCGGCGCGATCGCGGCGATCAGGTCCGCACCCTTCTGATCGGTCAGCCGGCCGACGAAGCCGAAGAGCGGCCGCTCGGGGGCGTCCGGCAGCCCCATCCGCGCCTGGAGCGCGGTCTTGTTTCCGCGCTTCGCGTCGAGCCGCGCGCGGTCGTAGCGTCGCGCGATCAACGGGTCGGTCGCCGGATTCCAGACCTCGACATCGATGCCGTTCAGGATGCCGCGCAGCCGCCCGGCGCGCGCGGCGAGCAGGTCCTGGAGCCCGAAGCCGAGCGGCTCGCGCTGGATCTCGCGCGCGTACGTGGGACTCACCGTCGCGATCGCGTCGGCGACCACGAGTCCCCCTTTGAGGAAGGACATGCGGCCGTAGAACTCGACGCCGGCGAGAGCGAAGCTCTCCGGCGGCAGCCCGAGCGCCGCGACCGTCTCGGCCGGAAAGAGCCCCTGGAACGCGAGGTTGTGGATGCAGACGACGGTCGCCGTGCGGCTCGCGCTCCCGAAGCGGAGGAACGCCGGAGCGAGCGCGGTCTGCCAGTCGTTGCAATGGAGGATCCGCGGTCGCCATGCGAGCGGGCTCGCGTCACCCGCGAGCAGCGCTGCGACGCGCGCGAGCTGCCCGAACCGCAGCGCGTTGTCGGTCCAATCCGCCCCGGTGGCTGGATCGAGGTAGGGGCCGCCGTCGCGATCGTAGAGCGGCGGGCAGTCGACGAGCAACGCCGGCACGCCGCTCGGCAGCGACGTCTCCAGGATCCGCGCACCGGGCAGGCGCGCGAGCGGCGCGATCTGCGCGACTGCCCGCGGCGCCGGCGCGGTCGCGAGCACCTCGCGATAGGCCGGCAGCAGCAGCCGCACGTCGAGCCCCGCGGCCCGCAGCGCGGCCGGCAACGCTGCGCTCACGTCGCCGAGGCCGCCGGTCTTGACCCACGGCGCGCATTCGGATGTCGCGAACAGGACCTCGAGTCCCGCGCGGGTGTTTTCCTCGCTCATGGGGGTCGCGCCAGCCGCGCGTAGCTTATCAGCGGCGAGCCGCTCCGGCGCACGGCCGGAGGCCGCCCGCGTCCGACCGCCGACGCGGGTGGCGGAACGACCGTATGCTTCGACTCCAGCGCGCGGCGCGTCCACCGACGCAAGGCCTCCGCCGGGAGCATCCATGACCGACCTCACGAACGACCTCGACCATCCGATCCGCAGTCATATGGACTTCACGCCGGACGCAGCGCCCACACCCGACGCCGGAGCGGATCGGGACACCGCGGAGGCGCCGATCGCGCCTCCGCCACAGCTCACTCGCCACACGGTTGCGATGATCCTCGCCGGCGGGCGCGGCACGCGGCTCGTCCAGCTCACCGACTGGCGGTGCAAACCGGCGGTGCCGTTCGGGGGCAAGTTCCGAATCATCGACTTCGCGCTCTCGAACTGCGTGAACTCGGGCATCCGGCGCATCGGCGTGCTCACCCAGTACAAGTCGCAGAGCCTGATCCGCCATGTCCAGCACGGCTGGGGCTTCCTCGACGGCCGCTTCAACGAGTTCGTCGAGCTGCTGCCTGCGCAGCAGCGGGTGTGGACCGAGTGGTATCGCGGCACCGCCGACGCGGTGTTCCAGAACCTCGACATCCTGCGACGGCAGGCGCCGCGTTACGTGCTCGTCCTCGCCGGCGATCACGTGTACAAAATGGACTACGGCAAGATGCTCGCTGACCACGTCCGGCGCCGCGCCGACCTGACCGTGGCCTGCGTCGAGGTGCCGGTCGATCACGCACGCGACTTCGGCGTGATAGGCGTCGACCATGCGATGCGCGTCGCATCGTTCGTCGAGAAGCCCGCGCAGCCGCCGTCGCTGCCGGGCCAGCCGGGGGTCGCGCTCGCGAGCATGGGCATCTACGTCTTCACCGCGCCGTTCCTGTACGAACAACTCGGGCGCGACGCCGACGATCCGCGCTCGAACCACGACTTCGGCAAGGACGTCCTCCCGTACCTCATCGACCGCGGTTATCGCGTCTACGCGCACCACTTCGCCGAGAGCTGCGCGGACATGAGCGGCGGCAGCCCGTACTGGCGCGACGTCGGCACCGTAGACGCCTACTGGGAGGCGAACATGGAGCTCGTCAAGGTCACGCCCGACCTGAACCTCTACGACGAGCAGTGGCCGATCTGGACGCTGCAGCTCCAGCTGCCGCCGGCGAAGTTCGTGTTCGACGACGACAGCCGCCGCGGCATGGCGGTCGACGCGATGGTCTCCGGCGGCTGCCTGATCAGCGGGTCGGTCGTGCGCCGGTCGCTGCTCTTCTCGAGCGTGCACGTGCACAGCTACTGCACGGTCGAGGACTCGGTCATCCTGCCGAACGTCGACATCGGCCGGCACTCGGTGGTGAAGCGCGCAGTGATCGACAAGTTCTGCCGGCTCCCCGAGGGGACGAGGATCGGCGTCGACGTCGGCGAGGACCGCGCACGCTTCCGCGTCACCGACAAGGGCATCGTGCTCGTCACGCCGGAGATGCTCGGCCAGGCGGTGCATCACACCCGCTAGCGGCAATGGCGAGCTGCGCGGACCTGGTGCTTCTGTGGCACATGCACCAGCCGGACTACCGTGACCACGCCGCGGGCGAGTTCACCGAGCCGTGGGTCTACCTGCACGCGATCAAGGACTACGCCGACATGGCCGCGCATCTCGAGCGCCATACGGGCGTACGCGCGGTGGTGAACCTCGTGCCGGTGCTGCTCGACCAGATCGAGGACTACGCGGATCAGTTCGCCACCGGGACGCTCCGCGATCCGCTGCTCCGCCTCCTCGCGCGCGACGACTCGACGCCGCTCACCCGCGCCGAGCGCGAGCTCGTCCTCGACCAGTGCTTCCGCGCGAACCACGAGAAGATGGTCGGACCATATCCCGCGTACCGCGCCCTCCACGATCTGTTCACCGGGCTCGAGCCGCAGGGACCGGCCGCGCTCGGCTATCTCTCCGATCAGTACTGCTACGATGTGCTGACCTGGTACCACCTCGCCTGGACCGGCGAGACGGTGCGGCGGGAGTCCGCCCTCGTGAAGCGCCTGATGGCCGCCGCCGGCGGCTACTCTCTTGACGACCGCCGGGCGTTCTTCCATCTGATCGGCGAGCTGGTGACGGGGATCATCCCGCGCTACGCGCGGCTCGCGGCCGCTGGTCGGGTCGAGCTCTCGACGACGCCGGCGTATCACCCGCTCGCGCCACTGCTCTTCGACTTTCGCGCCGCGCGCGATCCGCACCCGGCGCTCGAGCTTCCGGCGGGCGGCGCCTATCCCGGCGGCGCGAAGCGCGTGGCCGCGCAGCTCGACGCTGCGCTCGAGAGCCATGCGCGCCGCTTCGGCGCGGCGCCCGCGGGTGTCTGGCCCGCCGAAGGCGCGGTCTCGGCACCGCTCCTCGAGTTGCTCGCCGCGCGCGGCGTGCGCTGGACCGCGTCGAGCGAAAGCGTGCTCGCGAACACGCTGCGCCGCGCCGGCCGGCCGGTGCAGGACCGGTGGGACTCGGTATACCGGGCGTGGCGCGCGTCGGACGGCGGGCCGGCGTGCTTCTTCCGCGACGAGCGCCTGTCCGACCTGATCGGTTTCGAGTACGCGAAGTGGCACAGCGACGACGCGGCGGCGCACTTCGTCGGGGAGATCGAAGCGATCGGCGCGCGCGCTCCCGCGGGCCCGGCGCCGCTCGTCCCGGTGGTTCTCGACGGCGAAAACTGCTGGGAGTACTACCCGTATAACGGCTTCTACTTCCTCGATGCCCTCTACGGCCTGCTCGAAGCGCACCCGTCGGTCAGTACGAGGACATTCGCCGAAGCGGCGGGCGCGCCCCGACCCCCCCCGCGCGCGCTGCCCCGCATCGTCGCCGGCAGCTGGGTGCACGGCGACCTCGCGACCTGGATCGGGTCGCCGGAGAAGAACCGGGCGTGGGATCTGCTCGTCGCGGCGAAGCAGGCGTTCGATCTCGCGGTCGGCAGCGGACGCCTGAGCGACGCACGCGCGGCCGCAGCCGGGCGCCAGCTCGCCGCGTGCGAGGGCTCCGACTGGTTCTGGTGGATGGGCGACTACAACCCGGCGGCGGAGGTCGCAACGTTCGATCGGCTGTTCCGCGCCAACCTCGCGCACCTCTACGCGCTGCTCGATCTCCCGGCCCCGGAAGGGCTGGCGCAGCCGATCAGCCACGGGAGCGGAAGACCGGAGGTAGGCGGGACGATGCGGCGAGCGCAGTGACCGGGGCGAGCATCCGTCCCGAAGCTCTAGAGAGTCGGCCCGGGCTGCCCCAGCGCGTGTTCGGCGAGCTGGCGGACGATCCAGTCATACGCCTCGTCCATCGAGTCGGTGCGGTAGACGAGATCGACGTCGGCGGCGCCTATCGTGCCGTGACGCACCAGCGCGTCGAAGTCGATCACCTCGCGCCAGTACTCGGCGCCGAACAGCACGATCGGCATCGGCTTGCGCATCTTGTGGGTCTGGACCAGCGTGAGGAGCTCGAACAGCTCGTCGAGCGTCCCGAAGCCACCCGGGAACACGATCACCGCCTTGGCGAGGTAGGCGAACCAGAATTTCCGCATGAAAAAGTAGTGGAAGTGGAACGCCAGCTCGCGCGTGACATAGCGGTTGTCGAACTCCTCCACGGGGATGGAGATGGTGAGGCCGACGTTCATGCCGCGCGCCTCGGCGGCGCCCCGGTTGGCCGCTTCCATGATGCCCGGGCCGCCGCCGGTGCACACGACGAAGCGCCGCTCCCCCTGCGCATCGAGGTCCTTCGACCACTGCGTGAGCCGGAAGGCGAGCTCGCGCGCCGCCTCGTAATACGCGGACATGCGCAGATCCATGCGCGCGCGCTCGACATCGCCCTCGCCGGCCTCCGCCCGGGCGAGCGCCGCCTCGGCCTGCTCGCGCGACAGGGTTCGAGCCGAACCCATGAATACGATGGTGTCGTCGACGCGCAGGCGCTCGAACCTGGCCTTCGGCTCGAGATACTCGGCGAGGATGCGCAGCGCGCGCGCCTCCTTGCTGTTCAGGAATGACTGGTTGCGATAGGCCCTGACGGGACGTCTTTCAGACATGGGGCGGCTCCAGCCGCGGCGGCACGACCAGCAAGATCCGGTGTTCGCGAGTTCCGCCGGCCTTCAGGTCGGCGAAAGGATGTGGATCACACGGCTCGCAATCATCTCTTTCGTCTTGGCGCCGTACGCCGCCATGTGCGGCGCGGCCGCGTGGGCCTTCAGCGCCGCCATGCTTGCCCACTTTTCCACGACGACGAACGTATCCGCTCCGAAGCGGGTCTGAAACGCGAGCGCATCCTGCGCGTCGATCGCGGCCCCGTACTCGATGCATCCATCCTCGGCCCTGACAGCGGGAACGTTCGCACGGAAGTGCTGCAGGATCGAGTCCCGCATCCCGGGCTTTGCGGTGACGACGGCCAGAACATGAATCATCGGTGGTGGCTCCTGTGGTGTGTGAGCGACGCTGAAACAGCCCCTCAAGGACTCGCCGCGATCCGCATCCGATCCTTCCAACGATACACGATGGTCACATGAGGCGCTTCGCACCACGCCGGTCCGCGCATCGCCTCACGCCGATCCGGTGCCCCACCCGCGGCGCCGCCGGCGCGCAGGTCCGCGAAGGCCCCGTCGTCGACCTGCGACACTCCAAACTTGCGGCAGCCGTGTTATATAGACGCCCGTTGTTCTTCCCGTCGATGCAGGCCGGTTCAATGATTCCTCCCCGGTGTTCCTTCTGCGAGCACGAAAATCCCGTCGGCGCGAAGTACTGCAACGAATGCGGAACGCTGCTGGATCTGGTGTTCTGCAACTGCGGTGCCGTCAACGGTGTCACCGACGCAGCGTGCTACCGGTGCGGCGCCTCGATGGCCCTCCCGCGGGCGCCAGCGCGACCCATCGGTCTCGAGGCGGAGCTCAGGGAGGTCGAGGAACAGCTCCGAGGCTATGAGCAACAGCTCAAGAAACCCCAGCAGCACGCCTCGAGGTCTGAACGACAGTCCATGGAAGATCAGCAGCCCCCGGCCGCGGCGGCCGGGCAGGCGCGTCGGGGGCCCGAGCAGCAGTTCCGAGGGTTCGAGCATGGTTCTCGGGCGCCCGAGCAGGCCCCCCAGGGATTCGAGAAGGAACCACCCGTTCAGAGGCCCGGAGAATCGGCAGCCGGCGGGGCGGCATTGCCCGTCAGCGAGCCGGCCGACGCGCCGCGCAGGCGGCGGCACCGGTATGCAGCTGCCGCGTTCGTCCTAATGATCGCGTTTGCGGTCGCCGCCGGATGGTACTTCTACCATCGCTACGGACCGTCGCTCAGCCTGACCGCTGGCGCCGTGCGCGGATCCGCCGACGTCGCGCGGCTGCCGGGAACGGATGCAGCCGGTGAGACCCCCGCCTCGTTCCCCGGTTCCCCTGTCGCGTCTGCGTCGCAAGCGACACATCTCCCCATGGCGTCACGCGCAGATGTCGACGCGTCGCCCGCGCCGGCGGCTGCGCCGGCCGAGGCGCCGGAGCCGCGCTGTCCGCCCGCGGTTATGGCGATGGTCTTATGCGAGTGGGCGGCCGATACGACCCGGCGGTAGGGCAAGGTCCCCGGGACGCGCGCACGGCGCCGCGGCGCCAGCGCCTCCCGTCCATACGCGAAGGCAATTCCTCGAGCTCGAGTCCAGCGTCCCGAGCACATACCTAGCCGTCTTCGCCACCCTGGGCCTGATCCAGCCCAGCTTGGAGAGGCACCAGCAGGACATCCTGGTGGGTTTGTTCCGCCCCCGCCCCACGAGCCGCCGCCCATCAGACACCAGTCGCCGACACCCTCCGACCGGTAGGACGTGTCATAGAGATCCGGCATCCCGAGCACGTGACCGAACTCGTGCGCGAACACGCCTACCCGTCCATCTTCGGGCTCGGTCGAGTACGCGAACACCTTGACGCTTTGGTTCATGAACGGCTGCGGCAAGACCCATTTGTGGGACCAGATCATGTCGTTGCGCTTCTGCGGGTCCGGCTCCGCTTCGGCGCCCCCGCCGGCGTGGATCAGGAAGATCCCGTCGACGAACCCGTCCCCGTCGGTGTCGAACCTCCGCAGGCTGTCGGTCCGGCAGTATTCGGCCAGCGCATCGACCAGCAGGCCCGGCGTGTTCCGCGGGTAGTTCATGCCGGTTCCGCTCTCGCCCGCCGTGTAGTGGCGGTAAGGCTTCGGTGCCCGTACGTATCCGATGACCTCGCCCGTGACCTTGAGCTTGCCGTAGGACATGTCGCGGTAAATGCTGGTCATCGAATCCGGATTGGATGCGTCGAACAGCATCCGCTGGAAATCGGCCGCGGGCCGGGTCCCCTGGTTGTCGCTGAAGTCGACCATGAGCGCCAACGCATGCAGCTTGCGCGTCTTTGCGCGGCTGGCGCGGGGCAGTCGCGCGGCTCGCAGCGGGCGGTTGGCAGGTGCGCGATCGAGCGGAACATCGCCCGGGGGATAGAACACGCCGTCGTTGAAGCCGGTCAGACGCTGTACGTCGCGGGCGGCGACCAGCCCCATGTAGGCCGCCAGTCGGACATCGGCAGCAGACAGCGCGCGAGCCTTCTTGATCGACTGCCGGATGTTCCGCAACACGGCCCTGGAGGGACGGCAGGTGGTGGGGCCGTCCGCATAGCGGTGGCTTTGGGGATCGATCATGAGAACCTCCTTCTCAGAGCTGTTCATCCTCGACCGCCAGCGCCGCATCACCGCCATGCCCGACAGTATTGGCCAACCCGCCGGCTTGCGCGAGCACGTGGTGCGCATAGAAGCGCGCCGTGGCGACCTTCGTGCGATGGAAGGCGGCATCGCCGACCCCCTCCGTCAGGCGCTGCTGGGAGACCAGTGCCGCACGCGCCATCTGCCAGCCGCCCGACACGATGCCGGCGAGCTCGAGGGCCGGTACCCGCGCCGACCGAGGCTTTCCTGACGTCGCTCTCGTAGGACACCGCGGCGCTGTCCCCCGCCCCGAGCTGCGGTTCAGTCTGCCGCATGCGCGCGAGCATGGCGCGGATCGTCTGCCCGCCCGTCGCGTGCGATCTTGCGACCGATGAGGTTCATCGCCTGGATTCCGGTGGTGCCTTCGTAGATCGTTATCCGCGCATCGCGCAGGTGCTGCGCAGTCGCGGTCTGACTCCGCTCGCCCTCGTTCGCCGAGCCGAGCGCCTTCCACCGCGCGTTCAAGAAGTGGACGGGGGCGAATCCCGGCGAGTACCGCCAATCCTCTCAGCGGCGTCCCGAAGCGCGTCCGGACCTGGCAGGGTAGGCGACTTCGACACCGCGCCGCGTGGCCGACCGATGGACCGCGCGACCGCCGATCGCGCCGGTTGCGGTCGTGATGTCGATCACGTTCCAGCCGTGTCTCCCGCCCGACCGTTCGACGATCCGGACTAATTTCTTTGCCGGCGCGGCGCAGGCGGTCGAGAATCGCCGTCGCTGGTCTGGCGCAAATAGCGGGCGATTCCGTTCGACCCGGAAGGTCGGCAGGCCGTCTTCGCAGCTTCGGGGAGCGCAGTGGCTGCTGTTGAGCCTCTTCGTCGGGACAGGCTGGCGATGCCGCTCCTGGCATCGTCGTGCGTTCTCGCACTATGCACCACCACCGCCGCCGGCGGCGAAGTCTTGCCGCGGGAGTTCCGTCGCGCCGACGCCACGCATTGGTCCGCGTCACGCGAGTCCGCCTTGAGCCCGGTGGGACTCAAGGCCTCCTCCGGGGTGTTCCATGCCAGCCTCCCGGCCCCCTACGGCGTTGCTGCTTTCAGCCTGAAGGCAAACGAGACCGCCGGAGCCCCGCGGATCGCGCGCCTCGACACGACATGGACCGCCGCACTTCCCGGGCAGCGCGATACGCTGCGCCTGGGCGACAGCCTTACCGATGCCGGGACGTCGGGACGTCCCGTGCGGTTCGGCGGCCTTCACTACGGCACAAACCTTGGCGCCGGGACCGGATTCGTTGCGCAGCCGGCATGGCCGGCTGCCCGCAGCCATCTGATCGCGGCGCCCGGACGGGCGCCGTACACCCTGCCGAGCATCCCCGACGGCGAGCCTCCAGTAGTGCATACGCTGCGCGCTGCGCCAACGCTGCTGCGACCGGGACTCGTGGACCGGACCTTTGCGGCCGGGCGTCTCCGCAGCAATTACGGTCTCGAGGACGATCGATATGGGCCGGTGTTCGCCTCGACCGCGTTTCGTCGCGGCATTTCGGACGGAATCACGGCCGAGCTGCATGGCGCGGTGCAGCGGCGGGCGGGAAACGGCGGGATCGCATTCCTCGTTCGCCCCAGTGGTCTGGGCCTGCTCACTGTCGCGACCGCGGCCAGCCGGAGCGACGCCGGGATCGGCGGGCTGGCGCAAACGGGCTTCGAATATCGCCGGGCGGGCTTCAGTACCTCGATCAGCGCGCAATGGAGCTCCGCCGAGTTTCGCCGCCTGGGGGCCGGCGTCGAAAGCGTCGCGCCGCGATACTCGACCGTTGCGAGCGCGACCTACGATGCGACTCGTCACTGCGCTTTGGCTGTGGCCTATGGGACGCTGGCCCACTACAACGAGGCGCTCAGGAAAACAGTGGAAGGCACGTACCGCGTCGCCCTCGGGCGAGCAAGCACGCTGACTTTCGGCGCTTCGCGGGCGTTCGGACCCGAGCCCGCCATGACCTTGATGCTGACGTTCACCGTCCCGCTGGATGCGGTGCCGATCACCTCGAAAGCGGGGGGCTGGAAGGGCACCTGGACGTTCGATCGCAGTCCCGAGCTGACGAGCCTGGCGCGCCTCTCCTCCGATCGAAGCTAGCATCAAGTCGCAGCGCGGCAGCCTGACGCTGCGCTGATAGCTTGCGTTCCTGTCGATCATCGTGAACAGTTCCTGAAGGGGCAGGCTCGACTCGAGCTCGCGCGTTAGTCGAACGCCGTGCCGCTGTTCAGCGGTAAAGCAGCACCGCCTCTCGCTCCTCGCGCCACGCCTCCTCATCGGGCTTAGCGAGCGCATCGAGATCGGCAGCTGTGGCAGCGGCGTCGTCCACCCACTCGCGGAGCAGCTCGCTGCCGTTGATCAGATCGATGGCGAGACGCCCGTGCTCGTACTCGTACGGGAAGTCGCGCCACAGCTCGTAGTCGGGCCGGAGCGCTCGTATGGCCTTGAATGCCAGAGCGACGAGCCGCCACGGACGAAACGCATCGTGCTCGTAGGCCGCGTCGTCGACGTGGATCTGAATGCCTGCGCAAAGCGTGCCGACGTGCTTGTGAAACGTGGGCTCGAACCAGCAAGCCCGCAACCGGCAGCCACGCATCCAGCCGGGCGCCAGGGATTCCATCGTTGCGATCAGCGCGCGCGGCTCGAGATCAGGGGCTCCGAAGAGCTCCAGCGGCCGCGTCGTGCCCCGCCCCTCCGACAGCGTGGTCCCCTCCAGCATCACGGTTCCGGCGTAGCAGCGCGCCATCCAGAGATTGGGCGCATTCGGGCTCGGGTTTACCCACGCGCGTTCGCCTGCCCAGCCGTATCCCGGTGCGCGAGCCGGGTTCCAGCCCTCCATGGTCACCACCTCGCACTCCACGTTCAATCGGTTCATGCGCACGAACCACCTGGCGAGCTCGCCGAGCGTCAAGCCATGGCGCATCGGCAGCGGTCCCGCGCCGACGAAACTCTCCCAGCCGGCGCGCAGCAACAGCCCTTCGACCGGACGCCCCACCGGGTTGGGACGGTCGAGCACCCAAACCCTCTTGCCCCGCTCGCCGGCCGCCTCGAGAACGTAGCGCAGCGTCGTGACGAAGGTGTAGATCCGGCAGCCCACGTCCTGCAGATCGACGAGCAGAACGTCGAAACTGTCCATCATCGCTGGGGTGGGGCGGCGCACCTCGCCATAGAGGCTGAAGACCGGGATCCCGTGCACGGGGTCGGTGAAGTCCGGCGATTCGATCATGTTGTCCTGCTTGTCGCCGCGCAATCCGTGCTGCGGGCCGAAGGACGCAGCCAGCTCGATGTCCCCGAGCGCCGCGAGCGCGTCGAGGGAGTGAACGAGATCGCGCGTCACCGACGCGGGATGCGCGAGCAACGCCACCCGGCAGCCCGCCAGCGGCTTTCGCAGCGCCGGATCC
Source organism: uncultured beta proteobacterium (assembly GCA_963744255.1). Taxonomy (GTDB): domain Bacteria; phylum Pseudomonadota; class Gammaproteobacteria; order Burkholderiales; family SG8-39; genus DATEDA01. Next base: position 5,405 of record CAVUSZ010000013.1, on the reverse strand, counting down.
TCGAGCAAGCGATCAATGCCGAACTTCATTCGAGTTCCAGAACGAACGCATCGCGATGGTGGAAATCCGGTCTGCCCTGCGGATGCTGCAGGGCCCAGCAGGAGAGCGCTCCGGTATCGTCTTCGATTACGGCTGAAAGCCCGAGCGAAAGCGGGGCGTCGACGATGCATCGGCGAGAGTCGGTCGAGGCTGATCACGGCGTCGAGCTCCCACCTTTCGGCAGCGCCGCGCACCGCGACCCGGGGATCCAGGTCGTCGTCCGCAAGGAGCGTGCCGTCGCGGTAGTGCGCAAACGCGTATACCGCCCACTCGCCGGAAGGTGCGAGGTTGAACTCATGGTACGCGGGCAGCCCTTTGCGCGCGATGAAGATCTCGCAGCAGGTGTGCTCCCAGAGCCGTTCGGCGATGCGTGGCGGGCGGGGTCCCGGAAGGCGCAGACGAGCAAGGTCCCCCTCGAGCGAATAGCTCACCGCCAGCATTCCGCTCGGCAATCGCTGTACGTTCACTCGGACGCTGTGCACCGCACGGCTGCGAACGTCGGGATGGCAGGTGAGCGCTGCCGAGTGGACCGGCGAGGACGGCATCGTCGCGTGAAGCCTACCATTCCCCGCGGATGAAGAGGCCGGCTTTCGCCGGCCGGTGGTGAGGCGCCCTCAAAATGGGCCTTCAACCTTCACCCGCATGCCGCTGACGACGTGGTCGCAGACGCTACGTGCAGGACGTGATGGCGGCGATTGCGAAGACAGAACACGAAGGCGGCGCAACTCGCGTTCAAGGAAAAGCATGTGCCGGTGTTCAAAGGGCTTGAGATCCGCGCGTATCGGGCAGCGCGAGGGAACGCGGGCGTCCGACTTGCCCCGATGGTGGCATTGCCAAAAGAGTAGTGTCGTCTTTCCCCGACGGGGGCGGACATCAGTCGCAGGCGCTAGGGATCCGAAGGACGCAAGCGAAGCAAACGCGTGCATACTCTCGTACGTGCCATCCATCCTTGAATGAGGACGTTACCGGAAGAAACCTCCGACATCGCGACCAATGCCTAGACACTTCCGCGCATCATCCCGGCTACTATAAGAGGTGGTTGCGTTCGGTCGGGCGAACTGAACCGAGCGCTCGCCCGCGTTTCACCCCCCATGCCGCTGCTCAGGATTAAACTGCGTTCTTTCAACAATTTATGAGATCACACCCGCGGACCGAGGACCATTGGCGAGCACTTGTACGCAAGCTGCTCCCCACGAAGGCCGATACCCTTCCGCCACGAAGCAATGAAGCCCTCGCGAAACGGTGGTGAAAGTTCGACGCGCTCGCGGTTCGCGATCCGGGTACAGACTTGGCGCTTGTCCATGGGCACCCAGGTTGCCACGCCGATCTCTGGAGTCTAGAAATGGTTAAAGGCACGCAACAATTGCACGCGACGCGCGTGCGGCCCGGATCGGCGCGGTTCTGAAATGATCGCAGCCGTCATGCCTGTCTTCATCCGCCGCGTCATGTTCGCCGTGCTGGCCGCCGTGCCACTCGCCGCCTCCGCGGCGGGCCTCGGCAAGCTGACGGTGCTGTCCAAGATCGGCGAGCCGCTCAACGCCGAGATCGACATCGTCGCGATCCGCGCCGACGAGCGCGACTCGCTCGCGGCGAGCCTCGCTCCGCCGGAAGCGTTCGGCGCCAACGTGACACCGTCGCCGCGGGGCGACATCGTCCGGGCGACCATCGAGCGTACGGCCAGCGGCCGCTACGTGCTGCGACTCACATCGACCGAGCCGGTCAACCAGCCGCTCGTCGATCTCCTGCTTCAGCTCTCGTGGAACGGCGGGCGTCTCCTGCGCCAGTACACGTTCCTTCTCACGCCCGAGGACACGGCGCCTACGCTGGCTGTGACCCCTGTGCCGCCCCCTGTGCCGCCAGCGGCAGAGGAGTTGCCGAAAGCGGCGACACCCAAGCCTGCCGCACCGCGCGCGCAGGGCGCCTCGACACCCAAGCCTGCCGCACCGCGCGCGCAGGGCGCAGCGACGCACAGGGTGCAGCCGGGCGAGACGCTGGGGAAGATCGCTCAGGCGACGCGGCGCGATGGCACATCCGTCGAGCGGATGATCGTCGCGATCTTCCGCGCCAACCCGCACGCGTTCATCGAGGACAACCTCAACCTGCTGCGTGCCGGGAGTCTCCTCACTATCCCGTCACCCGAGGACGGCGCGGCGATCGCGCTCGAGGAGGCGAAGCGGGTCATCGCCGAGAGCCGCGCCGGTTTCGACGATTACCGCCGGCGTCTCGGCGGCACGGTGGCTGCCGGCCCGCCGAGCCAGGCACCGGCGCCCGCTCGCGAAGCGGGACGCGCCGCCGCGAAACCGCCGGCGCCGGTCGCGCGCAGCGACCAGCTCACGTTGCGGGGCGATGACGCCGACGATCTCGCCGCGCGCGAGCGGGCGCTTCGAGCAGCGCGCGAGCGCATCGCCGAGCTGGAGAAAGCGCTTGCCCAGCTACGTCACATCCTCGACGCGCGCGAGCGCGACATCGAGACGCGCGAGCGCAATATCGAGGCCCGCGAGAGCAAGCTCGCACCGAAGACGCGCTGAACGCGAGGCCGCCGTCTTCGGCCGGAGCGTGCCGGGAATAAGAGCAGCGGGTAGAGAGAGGTTCCCGACCGCCAACAGAGTCCGCCTTCGACGAGGAGCACGCGATCGATAGGTGCAGCGGCGGCGAGCTCGGGAACTAGCAGCCCGGTTTCGCTGCCTGCGTCATCATGCTGCGTTGCAGCAGCAGCCGTTGCGCCGGACTCGAGGGCGCCATCAGGAAACCGCCTCGCCTCGTCGCGCTCCAGCGCGCCGCGCGCCGCCTTCTGCGGACCCAAGCCCAGGTCCGCAGACTGTGACAGCCCTCCGCCTGTTGCACGACTGTAGGTATTTACACGCCGGGAGGCCCTAGCGCCACGGAAAATGTTGCGAATCGCGGCGCACGCGCTCATTCTTTCCACCTCGCAACCAAACGATACGCATTGTTCCGGGATCGCTGGACGCTCACCGGGCAATTGCGCGAAAGGCGGTGTCGTATGGAAGGGGGACCGGTCTTTCTCGCACCCGCGCTCATGAGCGTCGTCGTTCCGGTCGCAATCGGCGTCGCAGTGCTCGTCGTCTATGCCCTGGATGCGAGAAAGATGCGGCGCGAAAACCAGCAGCTCCGCGACGAGCTGGACCGGGCGCGGGAGAACCCGAACGATCCGGACCGGACGGGCGACATGGAGATCCTCCTGCGAGCCCGGAGCAGAAGGCGTGGCCTTCGTCTTCCTTCCTGGCGCTTCCTCGTTTCGGGCGCGCTGGTGATTCTCGGAGTCGCATGGTCGCTCGCATATCAGCGCAATCTGCTCACCGAGCTCATCTCGCAGAGCGAGGCGATCGAGGAAGCGCGGGACCTCGTGAGCACCGCCGAGCGACAGATGAATCGGCTGATGGAACAGAACCGCGTATTGAACGGCCAACTGCTCGTCAGTCTTCCACAGGAAGAGCCGTCGCAACGCGCAGCCTCTCCGCCCCCGAAACCGCAGAGCGCGCGATCCGGCGTAAAGCCCGGCAGAAGCGTCCAGACAGCCGCGCCGCGCGCAACCCCCGCGCCGCCGGAGGCGACCACCACCGGTGCCGGGCTCGGATCCCAGACCCTTGCCTCGGATCAGAGGGCCGTGCCCTCGCCCGTGATGGCGGCCGAATCGCCCCGACCTCAGACTCCGGCTTCGGCCCAAGACCCCGTGCCGTCGGAACGGCCGACGATCCGCGGTCCCGGAACCCAGATGCTCCCGTTGGGCACGGACCTCTCCAGAAGCACGCACCCCTAGGGTCGCAAAGCGTTGGCAGCGCTCGGGCGGCGTTGCGTTCTCCAGAGCAGCGCGCCCGGACGCTGGTCCAGGAAGCCGACTCAGGGATTCAGGGAGCGGAGATCGATCGCGCCGAGGTCAGCGGATCGCCGGGCGGATGCGCCGCGTTTCCCGGCTAGTCGCTCGCCTTCGCGCCCGAAAGCTTGACCACCCTTCCCCCACTTCTCGATCTCGGCCCGGATGAGGACGTTGTACTCGCCCGGCGTCGACCCGACCGGTCGCGGGCAGGAGGTGGTAAAGGCTTCGGGCGCCAGCGATTGACGAGCGCGAAGGCAATGAGCGTGGTCAGAGCAGCTCGCAAGCCGCACATCCTCATCGCGGGCGCCGGCATCGGCGGATTGACCGCCGCGGCCGCACTGCTCAAGCGGGGCTTCGACGTCGATGTCTACGAGCAGGCGTCGGAGCTGAAGGAGGTCGGAGCCGGATTGCAGGTGAGCGCGAACGGCAATCGGGTGCTCTACGCGCTCGGCATCGGCGATGAGCTGCAGCGGCTCGCGTGCGAAGCAACCGGCAAGGAAGTGCGCCTCTGGAGCACCGGGCAGACCTGGAAGCTGTTCGATCTCGGCGCAGTCTCGGTTGCGCGATACGGCTATCCGTACCTCACCGTGTACCGGCCGGACCTGCTGGAAGCGCTGGCGCGAGCCGTGCGGCGCGAGAAGCCCGACGCGATTCATCTCGGTGCCCGCTGCGTGGGGATGAGGTCGGAAGGCGGGCGAGTGACACTGCGCTTCAACGGCGGCGAGTCGACCGGCGACGCCCTGATCGGAGCCGACGGGGTGCATTCCGTGATCAGGCAAGCGCTCTTCGGCGCCGACGCGCCGGAGTTCACCGGCATCATTGCCTGGCGAGGCGCGATCCCCACGTCGCGCCTCCCCGGGCACATGCGGCGGCTGGTCGGCACCAACTGGATCGGCCCCGGCGCGCACGTCGTGCACTATCCGGTGCGCAGCGGCGAGCTCGTGAACTTCGTCGGCGCCGTGGAGCGGAGCGACTGGCGGGTCGAGTCATGGAGCGCGCGGGGCACGACCGCCGAATGCGCGAACGACTTCCGGGGGTGGCACGAGGACGTCCACCTCATGATCCGCAACATCGATACGCCGTTCAAGTGGGCGCTGATGGGACGCCCGCCGCTCGAGCGATGGACGGTTGGCCGCGTGACGCTCCTCGGCGACGCCTGCCATCCGACCCTGCCGTTTCTCGCGCAAGGCGCCGTAATGGCGATCGAGGACGGGTTTGTGCTCGCGCGCGCTCTGGCCGAGTACGAGGAGATCGAGCCGGCGCTGGAGCGCTACGAGAACGCCCGCAAGGCGCGGACGCGACGCATGGTTCTCGGCTCCGCCGACAATGCAAAGCGCTTCCACAACCCGGCGCTCGCCGATCCAGGAGGCGCGCAGGCCTATGTCGACCGCGAGTGGAGCGAAGAACGGGTGAAGGAGCGCTATGAGTGGCTCTTCACCTACGACGCGACTTCTGTTCCGATCTGAGCTTCACCGCGGATCGGCTATCCGGCTGCGATCGTGCGCAGGGTCGATGCAAGATCCCATCGGCC
>CAVUSZ010000012.1:0-71578 GCA_963744255.1 uncultured beta proteobacterium | reverse complement strand
CAAAAGTATTACGTCCGGCGCCAGGCGGACCGGCCGATCGACTCGCACCCTTACGCCCGGAGTGGTGCGAGTTGCCCCTATGAGGCGGTGAGCGCCGCCGCCAAAAAGAGGCGGTGACGGCAGCGCCCGGAAGCACCCTTCCAAGGCCCGATCAGGGCTTCACGCCCCTCCCCTCGCCGGCCGCGGGGGTTGAAGAACCGAGCTCGTCCGGTACGTTGTCGGCATGGCAACGAACGGACGACTGCGCGACTACCTGACGAAGGCCGAGGTGCGCGCCCTCCTCCGCGCGGCGAAGCAGAGCAAGCGCTACGCGGCGCGGAACCACGCGATGATCCTCCTCGCGTACAGACACGGTTTCAGGGCCTCCGAGCTCGTCGAGCTCCGGGTCGGCGACGTCGACCTCCGCGCCGGGACGATCTACTGCAGACGCCGCAAGGGATCGAAGTCGAGCGTCCACCCGATGAAGCGGGACGAGATCCGGGCGATCGAGCGGGTGCTTCGGGATCGCGAGGTCCGCGGGGCGGAGTACCTCTTCTGCTCCGAGCGCGGGGCAAGACTCACGAGGAACGGCTTCTGGCGGGTCGTGTCGGAGGCGGGGAAGCGGGCGGGGTTACCGATGAAGACGTACACGCACCAGCTGAGGCACGCGTGCGGGTATTACCTGGCGAACAAGGGGTGTGATCTGAGGTTGATCCAGGAGTATCTCGGGCATAAGCAGATTCAAAATACGGTCAGGTATACGGCGCTGAATGCGAAGAGGTTTAGGGGGCTTTGGTAGCCGATCTTTCAGCCCGACGCTTCGTCCGAGCACTCGGCAACACCGTGCGTCAGCGCCGCGTTGTCCTATTTCCGCCGCTGTCGGCCGAGCTGATCATTCCCCATCCCCCATCCGCGCGTCGCGAACCCACGCGAGCGCCGCAGCTACGTCGCTACGGCTCGCGCCGTGCATCCCGCCGCGCTTGTCGCGAACATCATCGAACGCGACTCGCGCGTGCTGCTCGATCCAGCGGAGCCCCCGACGAACGCGAACGCCCGGCGCAGGGATGGTTACCGGTTTCCTTGCCATGGTGGACCTTCAGTCGATACGGGCGACCAGGACTATCCTGGGCAGGGGACTTTCCCGACGCGACGAGGTTACCGCGCTTAGTGGGTGAATGCGAGGGCGGCTCAGGGCGTGTATACGGAAACCCGGTGCCGATGCTTCCGCCAGAGCCCGAGACGAACCCGATCGTTCCGAGCTTCGCCATGTATTGCACCATCTGCCAGAGCGAATAGCCCGGCCGCTGAAGCCGTGTCGTTTCCTGTTCGCTCATTCGAGCCTGCCCCCCGGATCTGGCGTGTTCACCGATACGCCTGCGGATTCCACGTGTGCACTTCCTCCTTTCCTTCCTTGCACCACGTGTAGAGCGCGTCGTACAGCACCATTCCGTGCTTCAACATCTCGTGATCGTTCTGGAAATTGCGCGAGAGGCCGAGCGAAACCGCGGCCAGGCCAGCCGCCTGAGGAGCGAGCTCGAGCCGTGCGGTGTCCGCGCCGCGCACGATGACGGCAAGCTCGTTGAGCGCGGGATCCGTGAGCCGGTAGTGCTTCAGGAAAGCGTCGAAGCTGCAAAGCGCTCCGTCGTGCGAAAACTGGACATTCGGAATGTCGTAGGGCACTGCGTCTCTTTCTTCCGCCACGCTCAGCACCTCCTTGGGCGGGACATAGAGAAACTCGGCGCCACCGTCCACGAAGCGGGCGATGAGCCAGGGACAGGCGATCCGGTCTATCTTGGGTCGCTCGCGCGTCACCCAGCGGGTCGAAGCGTTGCGGGGCTTATGATCGAGCGGGCCTTGCGCAGCCCTCCATCCCTCCAGCCCACCTTCGAGGTAACGCGCCGCGATCCCGGCCTCGCTCAACGCGGCAGCCGCCCCCTGACTCACCTCGTGCCCATGAACGCAATAGACGACCACAGCGCTCGCTCTGGGCAATGACTTCGCCCATCCGCGAACATTGTCTGACTCGCGGCGCAGCGCGCCGGAGATCATCGAATCGGCTTCCTGAAATGCCGGTGGTCGCCGTACGTCGATGATAATCGGCGGATTCCCGCCGCTGACTTCGGAACGAAGCTGCGAGGTGGAAACGGCGATGCTCGTCATGTTGCGATCCTCTCTCTCATGGTTGCAGCTCGATCAAGGGAAAATTCGTACTGCATGGCTAGTTACCTTCGGTGAGACTGTTGAAGAGAATTTCACTGCCTACCCCTTCCTCGATCGCTCGCCGGTATGTCGCAACCGCGGCGGCAACGTCCTGGAGGCCGGTACCCGTTGAATCGAACACTATGATCTCGTCGACGCGTGTGCGCGCGCGCTTGCTGCCGGCTAGAATTTCACCGAGCTCGGCGTGCACAGCATCGCGGGACATGACGCCCGCGGCAATTGCATGGTGCAGATCGCCGATCGCGCACGCTTGCTCGGTGAGATCAGTAACGACCGTCGCGTGAGCAAGCAAATACGGATCGATCTCCTGCTTGTTCTCATTGTCGGCGCCGACCGCCGCAACGAACGCCCCCGCGCGGACCATTTCGCGTGTCAGGAAATAGCGGCGCGCCGTTGTGCACGTGACGACGATGTCGCTTGCAGCGGCAGCCCGCTGCAGATCGGAAACGGGAGTGATCGGTATCGTCAACTCCTCGCCGAGAGCGGCCGCGAATGCCGCAGACCTTGCGCCATCCTGGTCATAGGCATACACGCGCGCAGGCGCGCGTACCCGCCTCAATGCGCGCAGCTGCGCCGCCGCCTGGGCACCGCAGCCGCAGATCAACGCCGCTTCGCATCGCTCGGGAGCCAGATATTTCGCCGCAACAGCTGTCGCAGCCGCGGTGCGCAGCGCAGTAATCGCGATCGAGTCCAGCACGGCGAGCGGCGCGCCGCTGGCGGCATCGAACAGAACCACAACACCCTGGATCGTGGGGAGGCCGTGGCGTGTGCGGTTGTACGGAAAGTTCGCATTGAGCTTCGCCGCGAAGTACGGTCGGTCTGCCGTAAGCAGCGCCGCCTTGACGTGAAAACTCCCTTCTTCCGCATGCAGGCTGAGAATGCCCGGCGGCGGGGTCTTTCCGAGCGCGTGCTGACGGAACGCGTCTTCGACCGCGGCGATGCAGGCGTCCGGCGTGAGCAGGCGCGCGACGTCGCCGGCCGACAGAAGCAACGTCCCCTTTCGTTCCACGGGTCACCTCCCTTTCAGCCAGACAGCGTCCAACGGCCAGGGACGATCGGTGCACGGCGCCGCGCTCACCTTAGCGGAGCGCCAGTCCGGCGCGAGGATGACGGACCAGCCGCCGCGGGGCGTGTGCACGCACAAGTCGGCCATCTGGCTGAGCGCCGGCTGCGACTTGCGCGGGCGTACGGCGACCCCACACGCTTCTCGTATCGGCGCGGAGAGCGAAATCTTCTGCGCCCGCTCGAGCAGCGGGTCGATTCTCCAGAGCGAGCCATGGATGTAGCTCGCCGCGATGAACGCTCCATGCTGCGCTGAGTAGGCGAGCGCCGAGAAGCCGACATCTTTGCTGGTGTCGGCGTCGAGCAGGAGCGGATGCACGGTCACGGCGAAGCTCTCCGGATCGATCCGCCAGATTGTCGGCACGGTGTTGCTCGTGATCAGCACTTCTCCCTTGGGCCCGAGCGCCAGATCCGACGGGCAGCTGTAAGGAGCGTCCACCGACAACCAGCCGGGAAGCCGCACCGACACCCTCTCCGGTCGCGAGAGGTCATAAACAAATGCGCCTTCACGCGCGAGAAGCCAGACCCGGCCCCGCTCCGGGTCGATTCGATACCGCGCGTTTGGGAGCTCGAATTGAGGCAATGCGTACGCCGCCTTGTTCCGGGGCGTGGCACCGACATCGCATCCTGCGAGCAGGACTGAGGTGGTGGCCAGCAGGAATCCGCCGACCGCGACTGCGTTTCCGTTCCACATAAGCGCTCCTTCCCCGCAGGGAAACTGGAGCAGCGCTTGAGACGGAAACGTCCTTATGGACCGGGTGTCTGCGAAAAACCCGGCTAGGGCGCGGCGGCTACTGCCATCCGCCAGCGCGCTACGTTGGGCGCCAGCCTACGTCGCGGGCAGTTCCGTGTCAAGCTGTTTTTTGTTGTGACTGCAACGGACTTGTGATAGTTATAACGAATGACAGTACTCGATACGCTCATTCTCAGCCTCCCGACCCGCGATTCGACGGTGCGGATGCGGGTCTGGCGGGCGCTGAAGGAAAGCGGCTGCGCGGTGCTGCGGGACGGTGTGTACGTCCTGCCGACGGGGTCGGCGCGCGCCGCCGTCCTGGCGGAGATGGAATCGGAGGTCAAGTCCGTCGGGGGGTTCGCGATGACCGCCGAGTTGCGGCTCGCGAAAGACGAGCATCGCACCCAGCTCCGCAAGCTGTTCGATCGCAGCGAAGAGTACGGCACGCTGGTCGCTGCGATCAGAGAAGCGCGGGCTTCGATACGGCGCCTGGGTCGCCGCAAGGCGCAAACGATGACGCAGCGGCTGCAGCGCTCGTTCGACAGGATGGCAGAGATCGATTTCTTTCCGGGTCAGGCCAAACGCCAGGCCGAGGACGCGCTCTCCGGCCTAGCACGGGACTTTCAGCAAGCGTATTCGTCCGGGGAGCCGCACCCTTCCAGGAAGCAGGTTCGGCCGGTCAACGCCGCGAAGTATCGACGGCGGGTGTGGGCAACCCGCAGGGATCTCTGGGTGGACCGCCTCGCCAGCGCCTGGCTCATCAAGCGATTCGTCGATCGGGACGCCCGGTTCGTATGGATCGATCGTCCGCGCGATCGTCCGCGCAACGCCATAGGCTTCGATTTCGACGGCGCGGAGTTCACGCATACGAGCAGCCGGGTGACGTTCGAAGTCCTGCGGGCGACCTTCGGTCTCGAGGACGATCCGGCGCTCGTGAAAATCGGCGCCGCGGTGCACTTTCTCGACGTGGGCGGCATTCCGGTCGCGGACGCCAAGGGCCTGGAGACCATGCTCAGGGGAATCAAGGAGAAATCCCGGAGCGACGATGCGCTGCTCGCCGAAGCGATGCGGATACTGGATCTCTTCTATTCCGCTTACGCACCCGCTCCGGAGGGGGCGAACGCTCAATGAACTGGCTGGCTGAATGCCAGTTGGATCCACCCAGCGCACGGAACCTTTGCGTCGACCGGTGACCGCCACGGTCTGCGGTTAAGCTCACGGCGACCACGGAGAAAACGGGCGGCGCAACTGCATACTCTCGACTTCAAGCCCGTCGCCGGAACTCAGCGCCGCCCCTCCCCCGGTCAGCCAGCTCCGACAGTCAAGCGCCCGCTCGCGCAAGCTGGTCTGCCAGGAGTTTCATGAAAAACCCACCGACCACCGACCGCGCCTGATTCGCCCGCCGTCGCCCGGTATGGGCGAGGTAGATGTCCGCGATCGGCACGCGGTTCGGCGTCTCGCAGACGTAACGGTAGATCGGCGCGAGAAAGTCCTCGAACGCCGCTTTCGACTCCGCCATCGTCGCCACCCAGATCGCCCACTCGGGTTTGGCCGCCAGGCTGCGGCTGTCGAGCGGCGCGCCGTAGGCAAGCCGTTGCCGGGCGTAGAACGCGAGCTCCTTGCGGACGACCTCCGGTGGAAAGAGCTCGAGCCCAAAGACGGTGTCCCACGCGAGGTTGTACTTCTGGCTCCACGAGCCCGGCCGGTCGAACGCGAGCCGGTAGTGATCCCCGTCGTCGGCCATCCGCTGCCACCTCGTCGCGTACTCCTCGGCGACACCCCGGTAGCGCGACGCAGCCTCGTCGAGCCCCCGCATCCGGGCGAGCCTCGCATAGCAGGCGATCGCGACCACGGCCTTGGCCGACAGGTTGACGCTGTGCGCCATCATGCCGGTGAAGTCGTCGGTGACGAGCTGCGCCTCCGGATCGAGACCGTGCTCGACGAGGTAGTCGGTCCACTGCGTGAGCAGGTCCCAGTTCGGCACGGCGTACCCGGCGTGCCCTTCGCGCAGGCAGACCGCGGTCGTCAGGATGAGCATGTTGCCGCACTCCTCGACCGGCATCTGCGCCGCGAGCGGATCGGTGGAATTCGGCAGATGGAAGTTGCGGTAGGCCTGGCCGTTCGCCTTCGGATACACGCCGAGATCGTGCGCCGGGAACGGGAACGGCCACGAGTCGCTCCGGCAATAGTCGAAGATCGGGTCGAGCATCCCCTTCATCAGCGCGGGATTGGCGTAGAGGAAGAGCGGCGCCGACTTGTAGTTGACGTCGACGGTGCCCATGCAGGCGTTGCTGAAGTTCTCCTTCGAGAAGAAGAAGGCGCGGCCGTCGGGCGCGGCGACGAGCTTGCAGGCGGCGATCGCCTGGCGATAGGCGAGCGCGACGAGGCAGGCGTACTCGGCGCCGCCGACGCGCTCGGCCTCCGCGACGAGATGAGCGTCGAAGGCCCGGCAGCGGGCGAGCACGGCGGAGAAATCGGCATACGCCTCGTTCAGCATCCGTTCCGGCGATGCGTCCGGATGCCGGCGCCACCAGGCTCGCAATGGCTTACCGAAATACTCCACCGCGTACTCGTCGTCATAGCCGATGAGCGCGAGTCCCTCGCCGTCGCGGCCCGCCTCGCAGCCGAGGTCGACCTTGACCGCGAGCACCGGCTCGCCCCAGTAAGTGGACTTGCGCGGCATCGGCAGCAGGTGCTCGTCGCTGAGCACGCCGCGCCGGATGAAAGAGTCGCGGCAATAGTCGATGTCGCCGACGATCGCCTCGGCACCCCGCGGCACGGCAAGGAACGCCGTTCCCCAGTCGATGCGCAGATCGTCGCCCGCCTTCTGCAGGACCGGCTGGTCCTCGGAGCGAAAGCCGAGCAGCAGGAGGTCGCCCGCCTCCCGCCGGTCCCAGAGCACCTTCTGGTGCGGCACGTTGACCGCCCATTGCGAGGTCATGTCGAGGTAGAGCGCGACCTCGTGCGGCGCGCCGTCGCGCGACCGGGTGCGGAACCAGACATAGCTCGCCGGGCGCGAGAGGAGTTCGAGATCGTCGGCGAGCAGCGGGCTCATGAAGCCGACCTCCAGGTCGACCGGCCCCGCCTCGAAGCGATAGATCGTCCGCGTGGGCTGCACCTCGAGCGCGGTCTGCCGCACGCTCTCGGCGAGCGCTTCCGCCCCGCCCATGAACCGCAGCGCCTGGCCGTCCACCCGCACTGCGCCGAACAGCGCGAACTGCGTGCCGGTCCAGTGGCGCGGCCAGTCATCGTAGAGCCGATCGGCGAACGCCCAGCAGCTCGTGTACGGATCGATCGTGACCAGCGGGACGGCCGGCGGACGGAACGCGGGCTTCATGCCGGGCTCCCGATGCGGCTCGCTGCCACCGCAGTCACTCGACTTTCAGGTTGAGCCGCGCAACCACCGCGGCCCAGCGGTCGGTCTCTTCCGCGATGAAGGCCGCGAACTCCGCCGGCGTGTTCCCCACCGGGATGATCTCGAACTTGGCCATCTGGGCGACCATGTCCGGATCCTTCATGATCTGCTGGATCTCGAGCGACAGCTTGTCGACGATCGCGGGCGGCGTACCGGCCGGCGCGAGCACGCCGTGCCACGCGCTCGCCGAGAACCCGGGCAGGAACTCGGCGATCGCGGGAACGTCGGGCGCGATCTTGAGCCGGGTCGGTGAAGATACGCCGATCGCCCGCACGTTGCCCGCGCGCACGTGCGGCCAGGCGGTGACCGTGTTGTCGAACATCAGCTGCACCTGGCCCGAGATGACGTCCTGCATGGCGGGCGCGCTGCCCTTGTAAGGGACGTGCGTCATCTCGGTGCCGGTCATCATCTTGAGGAGCTCGGAGGCGAGGTGGATCGACGTGCCGGAGCCCGGCGTCGCGTAGAACACCTTGCCGGGGTTCTCCTTCAGATACGCGACTAGCTCGGGAACCGAATTGACCGGCAGCTTCGGGTTCACCACCAGCATGTTCGGCACGAGCGAGATCTGCGAGACGGGGGCGAAGTCCTTCTTGTGGTCGTACGGCATGTTCTTGTACAGGGACGGGTTGATCCCGTGCGTGGACACCGTGCCGAGCACGAGCGTGTAGCCGTTGGGCGCGGCGCGCGCGACCTGGGCGGACCCGGTATTGCCGCCGGCACCCGGCCGGTTCTCGACGATGAACGGTTTGCCCAGACGCTCGCCCAGCTTTTGAGTGAGCAGGCGCCCGAGCGTGTCGGTGGGACCGCCTGGCGCGAACGGGACGACGAACGTCACCGGCCGGGTGGGATAGCTCGCGGCGTCCTGAGCGGTGCACGGCGCGGCGACCAACATCGCGGCGACGACTGCGATCGACGTGAGCGGTGGACGCATCGTCATCCTCCTCGGGTTCATGGTGCTCTGGGGCGGTGTTCGGTTCATTGTAGCGGCGCAGGCGGGCCTGGATGCTCCTGGCGGGGGACATAGCGACCGGCAAGGCGATTCTGCGCGACTACGTCAACGGGACGGTGGGCTTCGAGGCACTCGGCGCGGCGACCGGCATAGCAACGAAGAGCCTGATGCGGATGTTCGGACCGAACGGAAATCCGCAGGCGCAGAATCTGTTCGCCGTGCTTAGTCACCTTCAGAGGCACGCGAATCTGCGGATGGAGGTCAGGGCCGTGCGCCGCCGGCGTACCAGCGGGGGCACGGAGCGCGCGGGCTCGCGGGCGGCTTGACGCTCGGACCCGGCTGGGCTTCCGTCCCGCTGGCACTACTGCCCAGTGGCAGCCGCGCAGTGCCTCCGGCAGATCTGGCGCCGGCTGACGCGGGGAGGACGTGAGAAGTCTCGCCGGCCCGCTGGCTCACTCCTCCAGTGCCGGCACCCGGCGTGAAGCGAGCCCACCCTTCGACGAAGGTCAGGCGACGAACGCCGCAACCGTTGCGGCCGGGACGACATCGACGCCCGGCGCGAGGCTGTAAGGCTTCTTGCCCGGGTAGATCACCAACAGCCGATCGAGACCCAGATCCGCCATCGCGATTCGCATGGAAGCCGTGAGCTTGGGCGCATCGGCGCGCTTGAGCTCCACACCGACCCGGCGGCCGTGCTTGAACATGAGCAGGTCGAGCTCGGCGCCTTGGTGCGTCGCCCAGAAGTACGCCTCGTCCGGGCGGGCGTGATGCAGCACCTGTTCCAGAAGGAACCCCTCCCACGATGCGCCGGCCTTCGGGTGTGCCATCACTTCAACCGGGCTCCCGAGCCTCAGCAGCGCATGCAGGAGACCGCTATCTCGCACGTAGACTTTGGGCGCTTTGACCTGCCGCTTTCCGATATTCTCGTGCCACGGCTGCAATTGGCGGACGAGGTAGGCGTCGGTCAGAAAGTCTAGATAACGGCGTACGGTGCTCTCGGAAACTCCGAGCGAGCGCGCGGGATCCGCCGCATTCCAGATCTGTCCGTGGTAGTGCGCCAGCATCGACCAGAAGCGGCGCATGGCGGTCGGCGATGCGCCCATGCCGAGCGAGGGTAGGTCCCGCTCGAGCGTCAGGCGGATGAAGCCTTCGCGCCAGGCAAGACTCGTCGCGTCGCTGTTGGCGACGAACGAGAGCGGGAAGCCGCCGCGCGACCACAGCGCATCGAGCGCCGAGACGCCCACCTCCGAGAGCGACAGGCCGTGGAGCTCGATGATCTCCAGGCGTCCGGCGAGCGACTCGCTCGACTGCCGAAGGAGCCCCGGCGAGGCGCTGCCGAGGATGAGGTACTGGCCCGCCCGGCGCTCGCGGTCAATGAGCACTCGCAGCACCGGGAAGAGCTCCGGCCGGCGCTGCACTTCGTCGATGACCACCAGGCCCTGCAGCGGTTCGAGCGCGGTCATCGGCTCGTCGAGCCGTTCGAGATCACGCGGGTCCTCGAGGTCGAAGTAGTTGGTCGAAGCCGCTGCAAGCAGCGCCCTCGCGAGCGTGGTCTTTCCGATCTGGCGCGGGCCGATCAGTGCGACCGCCCTGCTGCGGGCGAGGGCGGCGCGCAGTCCCGCTTCGACCGCGGGACGTTTGATCAAGGCGCTCATGTCGAGGGCTCAGCCTACCATGAAATTCCACCTTATCGAGAAGGAATTTCATGGTGCGCGGGAACCCGACTAAAACCTGATGTGAGCAGCGGCGCTAACCAGGAACGGCCCTCTTCGCCCAGAATACGGGCCCAACGCTCTAGAACAAATCCATCTGCGGCCCGACCCGCGGCGGCCGGAACCGCGTCGTGTCGAGCGCCTCGCGCTCGCCGTTGAGACCGAGCCGCTCGCACGCGAGCTCGAAGCGCTTCTCGATCAGGTCCGCGAAGCTGCCGGTCCCGCGCTGCCGCACGCCGAACGTCGAGTCGTAGTCCTTCCCCTCGCGCATCTGGTGCACGAGGCTCATCACGTGCTCGGCCTTCAGCGGATAGTGGGTCGCAAGCCATTCCTTGAAGAGCGGCGCGACTTCGTGCGGCAGCCGGAGCAGCACGTACCAGGCGCCGCTCGCGCCCGCCTCCTTCGCGCGCTCGAGGATCTCCTCGATGTGGCGGTCGGTGATGAACGGGATCACCGGCGCGACCATGACCGTCACCGGGATGCCGGCATCGGCGAGCCGCCGGACCGTTTCCAGCCGCCGATAGGGCGCGGCAGCGCGCGGCTCGAGCTTGCGCGCGAGCTCGGGATCGAGGTTCGTGATCGACACCGCCGCGCGCGTCAGGCGCTTCGCCGCGGCCGGAGCGATCAGGTCGATGTCGCGCTCGATGAGCGCGTTCTTGGTGATCAGCGTGAACGGATGCTCGCACTCCGTTAGGACCTCGATCACCGAGCGCGTGATGCGCAGCTCGCGCTCGGCCGGCTGGTAGGCGTCGGTGTTCACGCCGATCGCGATCGGGCTGCAGCGATAGCGCGGCGCGGCGAGCTCCTTGCGCAGCAGCTCGGCGGCGTTCGCCTTCGCGAAGATTCGCGTCTCGAAGTCGAGGCCGGGAGAAAGGCCGAGGTAGGCGTGCGAGGGGCGGGCATAGCAATAAACACACCCGTGCTCGCATCCGCGGTACGGGTTGATCGACTGGTCGAAACCTAAGTCGGGCGAGTCGTTGCGCGCGATGATCGACTTCGCCGTCTCGCGAGTAACCTCTGTCTTGAGCGGCGGCGGCGCGTCGTCCTCCTCGTACGCCCAGCCGTCGTCGACCGCTTCCCGCTTCAAGGCCTCGTACCGGCCTTCCAGGTTCGACGGCGCGCCGCGGCCCTTCGTCGGGGCGCCGCGGTCGCCGCGGGTGGTCTTCAGCGCCATCCTGGCATTTTAAACAGTATTCCGGCTCGGGGCGACGATTTCCGCCCCGCCGGGGTGTCACGACGGCAAGGTGGCGGCCGGCGGCGACCCGTGGTTACACTCCCGTGGCGCGGGGAGCGGGCCCTTCCGGTGTCCGCATCGGCCGCACGGGAGAACGCGGACATGAACATGACGCAGGAAAGCCTGGATGCCGACCTGACCAGGATCTCGCTCGACGGCCGGCTGGACCTCGAAGGCACCCAGAAAGTCGAACACCAGTTCTCGTACCGCACCACGACCGCGCCGGGGCGGTTCGTGATCGACCTCTCCCAGGTGACTTTCATCGCCTCGATCGGCATCCGCATGCTGCTCACCGCCGCCCGCGGCCAGGCGCGGCGGGGCGGCAGCATGGTCCTGATCATTCCCGAAGGGATGAGCCGGAAGGTCCTCGAGACCGCCGGCGTCGACCAGCTCGTCCCGATCGTCGCCGATCTCGATGCCGCCCGGAGCGCGCTCGGCGCCGCGTAGGCCGGGCGCCGGCGAACCCGGCGCGCCGCCTCGCAAGGCGCGGCCGGTGACCAGGCACCGACTGACGCTCGCGAACGAGCTCGCCGCGGTGGGCCGGGCGAGCGAGTGGCTCCGCGCGCTCGCCGAGGAAGCCGGGCTCGACGCCGAGGACGCCTACCGGCTCGACCTCTGCGCGGGCGAGCTGCTCACCAACGTCGTCGAGTACGCCTACGAGGACCGGGCGCCGCATTCGATCGAGCTCGACGCGGCGGTGAGCGACCGCGAGGTCAGGCTCGAGATCGCGGACGACGGGCGCCCCTTCGATCCGGTGACGCACCGCCTCGTGCGGCCTGCCGAGCTGCTCTCGCAAGCGCGCTGGGGCGGCTGGGGCTTGCGCCTCGTCCGGCAGTTCGCCGACGAGTACCGGTACGAGCGGCGCGGCGACCGGAACGTGGTGTCGCTCGTCCTGCACCGCCGCGGCGGGCCGCACACGGCGCGAGGCGTCGACCGGCGTCGGAATCGGAACCCGGTGGTCTTCCCCTTGCACCGCTCGGACGGCACCGTCGTCGACGCGGACGCCCGCTCCGGCGTGGACCGCCGCGTCCTCGGCTTCATCTCCCAGCTCGAGGTCTTCCGCGACGCGCCTTACTGCCCTCGTCGAGGATGCGCTCGCCGGCTGCCGCATCCAGCGGTTCGCCGACGGCGCGCTGCTCCGGCGGGCGGGCGAGCAGAACACCGCGATCCTCTTCGTGCTGAGCGGACGCCTGCGCGTGCATCTCGACGCGCCCGATTCGGCCGAGTTCTTCACGATCGAAGCGGGCGACTGCGTCGGCGAGCTCTCCGTGATCGACGGCAAGCCGACCTCCGCGTACGTCGTCGCGGACGCCGGGTGCCGGGTCCTGATGGTCGACGCGGACACGCTGTTCGACCGGCTCCTGTCGATCCCGGAGGTGAGCCGCAAGTTCATGGTGATGCTCGCCGACCGCGTGCGGCGCACCAGCGAGCGGATGCTCGAGCAGACGCGATCGGCGCTGGAGCTCAAGCAGCTGCAGCGCGAGCTCGGCCTCGCGCAGGAGATCCAGGCCGGGATGCTGCCGCAGGAGTCGCCGCTCTTCCCCGAGCGCGCCGACGTCGATTGCGCGGCGCGGATCCGGGTCGCGAGCCAGGTCGGCGGCGACTTCTACGACGCGTTCTTCATCGACCAGACGCGCCTGCTCGTCACGATCGGCGATGTCTGCGGGAAGGGAATGCCGGCGGCGCTCCTCATGGTGCGGGCCGTGACCCTGCTGCGGAGCGAAGCGACCCGCCGGACCGGCGCGAAGCGCGGCCAGCTGCAGCGGATGGTGGAGCGGCTGAACCAGCAGCTCGCGGAGCGGAACGAAGCGTCGCTCTTCGTCACCACGTTCTGCGCGCTGCTCGACACGGCGACCGGGAAGCTCGCGTTCGTGAACGCCGGACACAACGCGCCCCTGCTGGCGCTCGGCGACGGATCGTTCGAGCGCCTCGCCGGGCCGCGCAACCCGGTGGCGGGCTTCGTCGGCACGCTGAGCTACAGCGCCGGCGAGGTCGCGCTCTCGCCGGAAAGCGTGCTCGTGCTGTACACCGACGGCGTGATCGACGCGCAAGCGGCGAGCGGGGAGACATTCGGCGAGCGCAGGCTCTTCGATACGCTCAACGCGGCGCCGGGGCGCAGCGCGACCGAGCTCGTCGACCGCACCATGGCGGCGGTGGACGGCTTTCGTCGGCGACGCCGCGCAAGCGGACGACATCGCCGTGCTCGCGCTGCGGTACTCCGGGCCTTGAGCTACCTCCCCGTCAAGGGGGCGGCATTCTCAATCGAGCACGTGCGAGAGGAGCCCGTCGGCCAGCTTCGGCTCGAACCAGGTCGACTTCGGCGGCATGACCTCGCCCGCGTCGGCCACCGCCATCAGGTCCTCGAAGCGCGTCGGGTAGAGCGAGAAGGCCGCGGCCATCTCGCCCGAGTCGACCCGCTTCTGGAGCTCGGCGAGACCGCGGCCGCCGCCGACGAAGTCGACCCGCCTGTCGGTGCGAAGATCGCCGATGCCGAGGACCGGCGACAGGACGTGATCGGTCAGCAGGCTCACGTCGAGCCGGGCGACCGGATGGGCGGGCATCGCGAGCTCGGGGCGTAGCGCCAGCCGGTGCCACCGGCCGCCGGTGTACAGGCCGAACTCGCCGTGGCGCGCCGGCCGGACCGGCGAGTCGCTCGCCGTCACATCGAACTTCGCCCGCAGTCTTCCTGGGAATTCGTCGCTGCCGAAGCCGCCGAGATCGCGCACGACGCGGTTGTAGTCGAGAATGCGGAGCTCGTGGTGCGGGAACGCGACGACGAGGAACCATTCATGGCTCGCGTCGGGCCCGGCCCGACGCCGGTTCGCAGCGACGCGCGAGGCGGCCGCTGAGCGGTGGTGTCCGTCGGCGATATAGATGGCGGGCAGCGCATCGAACAGCGCGCCGATCTGCGCGACCGCGCCCGCGTCGCGAACGGGCCAGATCGAGTGCCGGACGCCGCCATCGGCGACCACGTCAGCGTCCGGCTCCCCGCGGGCGAGTTCCCTCAGGAGCGCATCCAGCGCCGGCGCCGACGGATACGCCGCCAGTACCGGCCCGGTCTGCGCGTTCAGCGCCTCCATGTGGCGCACGCGGTCGTCCTCCTTGTCCGGACGCGTCAGCTCGTGCTTCCGGACGCGGTTCGCGTCGTACGCGGCGATCGACGCCGTGACCGCGACCCCGGTCTGGACGAGATCGCCGAGCGTGAATCGATACACGTAGTAGCCCGGCGCCGTGTCCCGCACCAGCACGCCCGCGTCCCGCATGCGCGCGAGGTTCTCGGCGCCCTTGGCATACACCGCCGGCGAGTAGGGATCGGCGCCTTGCGGCAGGTCGATCTCCGGCTTCGAGACATGCAGGAAGCTCCATAGGTTGCCTGCGGCGCGCGCTCGCGCCTCCTCGCTCGAGAGCACGTCATAAGGCGGGGCGGCGACTTCGGCGGCGTGCGCACGCGCGGGACGCAAAGCGGCAAACGGGCGGACGAGTGGCAAGCGCGGAATCCCTTCGGAGCGGAGAGCGGATGGGCGGCGATTCTACCGCGCGCGGACACGCGTAGAATGCGGGGATGCTCGTACGATTCGACAGCGACGTCGGCGGCCTCACCATGTTCGGCGATGTCGCGGTGGCGCTCCTCAAGGCGATGGGGCACAGCGGCACGGTGCCCGGTGCCCTGCTCGCCAAGGACATCCCGCCCGCGCTCGAGCGCCTCAAGGCCGCCGTGGCCAAGGCGCCGGCGAAGGGGGGCGACCCCGACGACGCGGAGGACCCGAAGGTCTCGCTTGCGCAACGCGCGTATCCGCTGATCGACCTCCTCGAGCGCGCGGCGAAGGCGGGCGCTGACGTCCTCTGGGACAAGGCGTAGGGCGCGGCGTGCCGGTGTCCCGGTGCGCATGCCGCACCGGGCCGCTCGACCGCTTGGCCGGCGCCCCGCTCCCGGCTTACCATGTCGGCGCCGCCCGACTTTCTCCCGGAGGACCCCAGTGCCCGTCACCGAGCTGAACCACTACTTCGTCCGCGCGAACGACCTCGAGCGCACCAAGGCCTTCTACTGCGACGTGCTCGGTTTCGAGGTGATGAAGCGGCCCGACTTTCCCTTCCCCGGCTACTGGCTCGGCGTGGGCGGCAAGATCCAGGTGCACATGGGTCCGCACGGGATCCCGAACTCCGAGCTGTACTACCTCGGCACGACGCCGAAGTCGGCCACCGACAACACCGGCGTCGTCGACCACATCGCCTTCCTCGCCACCGAGCCGGAGCAGTTCGCCAAGCGCTTCGACGAGCTCGGGCTCCCCTGCCGCAACCGCTACTTCCCCGAGTTCCAGCTCTACCAGATGTTCGTGAAGGACCCGAACGGGCTGACGGTGGAGCTCAACTTCTTCGGCATCGATCAGCGCGCCGGCCTGGGGCGACAAGGCCGAGAACTACGCCGAAATGGCGCGGGTTACGGAGACCGTTAGGTGAATGGCGCTGCGGACGGCGGAGCAGTGCCCGCGCCGCTGCTCCGCGCTGCGGCGCGCCCGCCGGCGACCTTCGCCGACGTCGGTTACGACGAGGCGATCGAGCGGGCGCGCGCCCTGATCCCCGCGCTCCGCGAGCGGGCCGCCGCCGGCGAGGCCGCGCGGCGGATGCTGCCGGAGACCGAGGCCGACCTGCACCGCACCGGGCTCTTCCGCTTCGCGCAGCCGAAGCGCTACGGCGGCATGGAGCTCGACTTCGTGTCGTTCGTCGACGTCCCGGCCGAGCTCGGGCGCGGCTGCGCCTCGACCGCCTGGAACGTCGGCAACCTCGGCATCCACCACTGGATGCTGGCGCTCTACGACGAGCGCGCGCAGGACGAGGTCTGGGGCGCGAACCCGGACGCGCTGATCGCCTCGGGCATCGCGTTTCCGCAGGGACGCGCGCGCAAGGTCGACGGCGGGTTTTCGCTCTCCGGACACTGGAACTTCTCGAGCGGCGTCGATCCCTCCGAGTGGAACATGCTCGCCGCGACGGTTTACGACGGCGAGCGCATCACCGGCTACCGGATGTGCCTGCTGCACCGGTCCGAGTACGAGATCGTCGACGACTGGAACGTCCTCGGCATGCGGGCGACCGGCTCGAAGTCGGTGCGGGCGAAGGATGTTTTCGTCCCGGAGTACCACGCGCTCGACATGGCGCTGTGCCGCGGCGGTGACGACTTCCCGGGCGCGCGGGTGAATCCGAACCCGCTGTACCGGGTGCCGATCTCGACGCTCGGCTCCCACTGCCTCGCCGGCGCGGCGCTCGGCAACGCGCAGGCCGCGCTCGAGCTGACCTGCGAGGCGGTCAAGGCGCGCAGCACGAACTACACGGCGATGCGCATGCGCGACTTCCAGGCCGTGCAGCTGCGGGTCGGCGCGGCCGGCGCGCGGATCGAAGCGGCCCGCGTGCTGTTTCGCAGCGACTGCTTCGAGGGACAGGAAGCCGCGGCGGCGGGCCGCGTCATGAACGTCGAGGAGAAGCTGCGCATCAAGCGCAACGTCGCCTATGCGGTGCAGCTGTGCACCGAAGCCGTGGATCTCCTGCACGCGATGGCCGGGGCCAACGGCATCTACGACGCCTACCCGATCCAGCGCATCTTCCGCGACGCGCACTCGCTCGGCGCCCACATCGGCTTCGCGTTCGATGCGCACGGTTCCAACTGGGGACTGGTCGCGCTCGGCGGAGACTTCGCCAGCCCGACGCTCTAGCGGCGCGTCGGCCGCCGGGCAATGGACCCGATCGCCCATCTGGCCGTCGCGACGCTCGTCTTCCTCGGCACCCACTTCGTGTCGAGCACCCCGCTCCGCGCGGCGCTGGTCGGGGCGATCGGCGAGCGCGGCTACCTCGCCGTCTACTCGCTCGTCTCGCTTGCCGCGCTCGTCTGGATGATCTGGGCCTACGGGCGCGCGCCGCTCCAGCCGCTGTGGCAGGTACCGGGCGTGCGCCTCGCGGCCGCGGTGGTGATGCCGTTCGCGCTCATCCTCGCCGCCGCCGCGCTGATGACGCGCAACCCGACCGCGATCGGCCAGGCAGGCGCTATGAAAGCCGGCGAGCCGGCGCGCGGCATCATCCGGGTGACGCGCCACCCGCTGATGTGGGGCATCATGCTCTGGGCCGCGGTGCACATCCTCGCGCGCGGCGACCTCGCCTCGCTGGTCTTTTTCGGCGGGTTCCTCGCCCTCGCCGGGATCGGCAGCGTCCTGATGGACGCGAAAAAGGCGCGCGCCCTCGGCGAGGACTGGCGGCGCTTCGCCGCGGTCACGTCGAACGTGCCGTTCGGCGCGATCGTCGGCGGCCGCAACCGCTTCGTGTTCGGCGAGATCGGCTGGAAGCGGATCGGCGTCGGGCCTCGCGCTCTACGTCCTGCTGCTGCTCGCGCACCCCTATCTCTTCGGGGCGCGGGCCTACTGAGGAGCACCGCCATGAACGACGCCCGGTTCAACCAGCGCGCCCGGTACGACGCCTTGATGGACGTCGTTCGCAACCGGATGACGACGCGCCAGTTCGACCCGTCGTACACGGTGCCGGCCGAGCACTACGAGTGGATCCTCGAGGCGGCGCGGCACGCGCCCTCGGGCGCGAACGCGCAGCCGTGGCACTACATCGTCGTCACCGACCCCTCGATCAAGAAGACGATCGCCGATTATTTCGTCGACGAGCAGCGGCGGCGCGCGAAGCTCAAGATGAAGTTCCCGACCCCGAACTACCGCGGGCTCGAGACCGCGCCCGGTTTCATCGTCGTCGCGTCCGACTTCCGGTGGACGCGCGCCTTCCCGGTGCTGATGGACGGCTCCGAGCTCGACCGCCAGTACCACGAGAACGCCGAGCGCATCCTGCTCCAGTCGCTCGCGGCGTCGACCATGTCGGCGCATCTCGCCGCGGCGGCGCTCGGCTACAACGTGTGGTGGGTGACGGCGATCGGGCAGGAGAACGCGCAAGCTGCGCTCAAGCCCCTGCTCGGCATCCCGGCGGATCTCGCGGTCGTCGACATCTTCCTCTTCGGCCCGCCGGCGAAGCCGCCGTACAAGCGCTGGAAGAAGACCCTGCCGCAGATCATGAGCGTGAACCGCTTCGACCCGGCGAACTACATGACGCTCGCGCAGATCGACGAGTGGATCGCCGAGAAGCGCCACCACGTCATGTACAAGGACGAGTCGAAAGTCGACTGACGGACCGCGCGCTTCGCAAGCAGCCGATCGGCCCGCTCCCGGTCACCTCCACATCGGGAGCGAGCGCTCCTTTCTTTGATCGACGGGCTGACTGTGTCGCGTTCCGAAAGCAACTTCGCGAACTGGAGGGCGGCGGCGTCGGCGCCGTGACAAGTTGTGCCGTGCGCGGGCCGGGATCGGCCTTCGCAGCGCAGCGAGCCCGATCGGGGTGAGCCGCGGCCGCACGGCTCCTGGTGCCACAAAGCGCGTCGTCGCGCGGGTCCCGGCTCGCGGCGCGCAGTCAACACACGACAGCGCGCACACGAGCCACCCGCTTGGCGACGACTGCGGCACAAGGAGCCGTGTCGGCCGCGGCTCACCCCGGGCGATATCTATCGATCATCTCTGAGACGCGACGCTAGGCCCTGCTCACCGCCTTCAACGCCCGCATCGGTCCCGCCTCGCGCAGATCCTGCAGCTCGTCCTCGTCGCGCACGAAGAGCGATCCGGCGAACCCGAGCGCGTTGATCGAGATGGTGCCGAAACGCTCGCGCGAGCGCGGCGCCGCGAGCATCCAGCGGCGCGTGACGAGCAGGTTGTAGGGCGCGGGCCGGACCGTCTCGTCGTTCGCCGCCCGCGGGACGTCCTCGTCGACGACGCCGATCGCCGCAAGCTGCGCGGCGTACAGCTCCTCCAGCCGGTGCGCCGCGCGGCGCTGGTCCTCGAACGGCTCCAGCAGCGAGAAGGCGTTCCGGAACGGGAGCCGCAGCAGCCGGGTCGCGCGGCCGGTCGCGGCCCAGCTATCGAATAACGCCTCGATCGGCACCGCCCATGGCCCGTCGTCGAGCGGCAGCCGCACGAGCTGGAGATGCTTGTGCGGCTGGCTCGCCCCGGCTGCGCGCCCGGCGTTGTAGAAGACGAGCCCGTCGACCGCCGCGAGGCAGCTCGCGACCGCGGCGAAGTCGTCGCGATCGAGCGCGGCTTCCTGCGGCACGAAGTGCTTGGTCACGACCAGGAGATGGTGGTCGACGACCGGGAATTTGTTGAGCACGCCGACGTGCGTAGGCGTGATGTCGCCGACCGTCAGCGCCGGCTCCGGGGGCATGAGGGGGTTGCGCTCGCGGTCGTCACCCGCCTGCTCGACCCGCGCCTCGAGACGCTTGCGCTCGAGGCTCGATACGCTGCGAATGACGAACCGGACGCCGCCGTCCTCGATGAAGCTCTCCTCGGTCGCGATCGGCTGCAGCGCGCCGGCGGCGAGCGCCGCGCGCGTGCGCTCGACGATCGCGCTCCACAGCTCAGAAATCGGCCGCCTCCTCCGCGCCCGGGACCGCCGCCGCGCGCCGCTGGTGGCGCCGGTGCTGCCAGATCGCGGCCACGACGGATGCGACCGAGAGCACGAGCAGCACGCCCGAGATCGGCCGCGTGAGGAAGAGCAAGGGGTTCGGGTCGCTCATGATCGCGCGGATCAGGTTGATCTCGATCTGGTCGCCGAGGATCACGCCCGAGGATGAACGGCGCCAGCGGAAACCCGAACTTCACCATGAGATAGCCGAGCACGCCGAACACGGCGAGCACGTAGACATTGCCGACGGTATTGTTGAGCGCGTAGGCACCGACCACGCACAGCACCAGCACGACCGGGAACAGCACCCATTTCGGGACCACGACGATGTGCAGCGCCCAGCGTACGCCGCACCAGCAGGATCGCGAGCACGACCGCGTGCGCGAGGATGTAGGCGGCGAACATCCCGTACGCGAGCTGCGCGTTCTGCGAGATGAAGAGCGGCCCCGACTGGATGCCGTGGATCGTGAGCGCGCCGAGCATCACCGCGGTCACCGCGTCGCCGGGGATGCCGAAGGCCATGATGGTCACCAGCGACCCGGCGACGTTGGCGTTGTTCGACGCCTCGGAGGCGATGATCCCCTCGGGAACGCCGGTGCCGAACCTCTCGGGATGGCGCGAGAACTTCTTCGCCTGGTCGTAGGCGAGCATGTTGGCGGCGCTGCCGCCGATCGCCGGCAGCACGCCGATCACCAGCCCGATGAACGATGCCCAGAGCAGCAGGAACGGGCGCGACACGATCTCCCAGATGACCTTGCCGTGCGACACGACGAGCCGGATCGCCCGGCTCGCGCGCTCGGCCGCGTCCGCCGCGCCGCCCATGCGCTCCACCTCCGACATGATCTGGCCGAAGGCGAACACGCCGATCAGCACCGGCAGGAAGGAGATGCCGCCCTCGATGAAGCCGATCCCGAAAGTGAGCCGCGGCTGGCCGAGCACCGGGTCGCCGCCGAGCACGGTCACGACGAGGCCGAGCGCGCCCGAGAGCAGGCCCTTGGCGAGCGAGGACTCGACCAGGCCGGCGACCATGGACAGCGCGAGCACGAAGAGCGAGAAGTATTCCCACGGGCCGAACTCGAGCGCGAACCGGGCGAGCGGCCCGGTCGCTCCGACGAGGACGATCGCGCCGAGCAGCCCGCCGAAGATCGACGCCCAGATGCCGAGCCAGAGCGCGCGCCCGGGCTCGCCCTTGCGCACCATCGGGTAGCCGTCGAACGTCGTCGCAACCGCGGACGGCTTGCCGGGGATGCCGAGCAGGCACGAGGTGATGAGCCCGCCGGTCTCGCCGCCGACGTAGACGCCGATCATGGCAGCGAGCCCCTGCAGCGGCTCGAGTCCGAAGGTGAACGGCAGCACCACGATAACTGTCAGAGTGATCGTGATGCCCGGCAGCGCGCCGCCGATCACCCCGGTCAGCGTGCCGAGGACGAGCGGCAGCAGGTACTTCCACTGCAGGACGTCGACGATCCCGGCGGCGAGCAGCTCGTACATCAGGCGGCTAGAACCCGGTCCATCGCCCGCGCGGCAGGAGCACCAGCAGGTAGCGCTCGAACACGAAGTAGGTGATCGCCGTGGTGAGGAGCGCGAGCACGAGGATCGAGACCCAGCGCTTCGCGCCGAGCGGCCGCGCGAGCAGCGCCGCGGCCGCCGCCACGTACAGGAAGGTCGCGATGCGGAAGCCTGAGCCCGGGCAGCGCGAGCACGTACGCGCCGAAGACGGCGAAGCTCGCGAGCACCAGGGTGTAGTTGGCCCGCTCGGCCACCGCCTGCGCGGCCTTCCCCGCCACGCCGCCACCCCGCCGCGCGAGCACGTCGCCGATAACGACCAGCACGGCGAAGAAGGCGGTGACGCCGATGACGATGCGCGGATAGAAGCCCGGCCCGATCGGGACGAGCGGGTTGTCCTTCAGTCCGAGCGTCATCCACCAGAGGGCGGCGCAGAACGCGAGGATGGCGAGGCCGGCCCACCCGTCACGGCCGATCATGGTCACTCCCCCTCTCCCCTCCTTCCCCGGAGGGGGACGATCAACGCTTCAGCAGCCCGAGGTCCTTCGCGAGCGTCTTGTTGAGCTCGTCGTTCTGCTTGAGCCACGCGGCGTAAGCCTTGCGGTCCATGTAGCGGACGTCGGTGCCCTGCTTCTTCATCGCCTCCGCGAACGCCGGCTCCTTCGCCGCGGCCGCACACGCGGACTCGAGCTTCGCCACCACGTCGGCCGGCGTGCCCTTGGGCGCCATGATGCCGCGGTTGACGTCGTAGACGACGTTGACGCCGAGCTCTTTCAGCGTCGGGCACGTTCGGCGTCTCGGGGCTGCGCTTCTCGGTTGCGATGGCGAGGAACTTGAGCTCGCCCGCGTCGACCTTGCCCTTCTGCGTGAGGTTGGAGTCGGTGAGGTCGATGTGCCCGCCGAGGATCGCGTTCATGCGCGGCGCGAGGCCTTCGTACGAGACGTACTTGAACTTGATCCCCGCCGCCTTCTCGATCAGCGCCGGGAAGAAGTGGCTGGTCGAGGCGAGCGTGGCGCCGACCGTGATCTGCCCGGGACGCGCTTTGGCGTCGGCGAAGAGCTCGGCCCAGGTCTTCCACGGCGACTTCGCGCTCGCCGTGAGCACCGACGCCGTCGAGCTGATCAGGCAGACCGGCTCGAAGTCGGTGTACTGAACGTCGGCGACGCCGGCGTAGTACGTCGAGTGGATGTAGTCGTGGACGGCGTAGAGCGTGTAGCCGTCGGCGGGCGAATCCTTCGCCTCCTTCGCGCCCTTGGTGCCCGACGCGCCGCCGACGTTCGCGATCACGACCGGCTGGCCGAGCTGCTTCTGCAGCAGCGGCGCGAACGGCCGGAAGATGTTGTCGGTATCGCCGCCGGCGGCCCACGGCACGATCATCTTGACCGGTCGGTCGGGGTACGCGGCGAACGACGCCGAGGCGGCGAGCGCGGCGGCCGCGCCCAGCATGGCGAACAGCTTTCCTCACTGGTCTTTCCTCCTATGGACGACTGGTCGAAGCGCGGGCAGTCTACACTGGCCGGCGGGGCGAAGGCATCTTGCGCCGCATGGCAGAATCCCCGCATGCGCATCGGCATCATCGGCGGCGGTGTGATCGCGCGCCTTGTCCTGGATCATCGCGCGGAGCTCGGCGGCGTCGAGGTCGCGGCCATCCTCGGCCGGAGCCGAGCCTCGCGCGGGAAGCCGCTCGCGGCGAGCTTCGGCGTCCCGTTCGTCACGACCCTTGATGCCCTCGTGGCGCTGAAGCCCGACGCCGTGGTCGAGGCCGCTTCCCACGACGCGGTGCGGCAATACGCGGCGCCGCTGCTCGAGGCCGGAATCCCCGTGATCGTGCTCTCGGGCGGTGCGCTCTGCGACGACGCGCTGCGCTCCAAGCTCGAACGGCTGGCAGCCGAAAAGCACGCGATGCTCTACGTCCCGTCAGGCGGGATCGGCGGACTCGACGCGTTGAAGGCAGCCTGCGTGGCGGGGGTCGACGAGGTCGATATCCTGGTCGCCAAACCGCCCGTCGCGTGGAAGGAGATCCCTTACGTCGAAGGCCTCGGCATCGACCTGGAGCGGCTGGCGGTCGCGACCACGCTTTTCGACGGGCCAGCGCGCGAAGGCGTGCCGCACTTCCCCGCGAACGTGAACATCGCCGCGGTTCTGTCGATGGCGGGCGTCGGCTTCGACCGCACGCGGCTGAAGGTCGTCGCCGATCCGGCGCTGAAGCACAACACCCACTCCATCACGATCCGCGGGCGGACCGGGACGATCAGCCTCAGGTTCGAGTCGGTGCCTTCGCCCGACAACCCGAAGACGGCGCTGCTCGCGTGCTATAGCGCGCTTGCCGCGATCAAGGCGTTCGGCGCGCCCGTCCGCTACGGCACGTGACCGCGGCGCCAGTTTCTCGCAGGGCTGGAACTGCTCGCGGACGCGTCGGAGCGCGTAAGGTGCTCAGCCGGCCGCGTAACCCCGGGGATTCCGGTGCTGCCAGTTCCACGCGTCGCGGCACATCTCGTCGATGCCGCGGACGGCCGTCCAGCCGAGCCTGAGTGCGGCGAGCGACGCATCCGCATAGACCTCGGCCACGTCCCCCGGCCGCCGCGCCGCGAAGCGGTGTCGGATCGCGCGGCCACTCGCTGCCTCGAACGCCCGCACGATCTCGAGCACGCTGTAGCCGCGGCCGGTGCCGAGGTTCACCGTGGTTAGGTCTGCCGTGCCGGGTCGCTCGAGCGCGCGCACGTGGCCGAGAGCGAGGTCTACGACGTGCAGGTAGTCGCGTACGCCGGTGCCGTCGCGCGTGGGGTAGTCGTCGCCGAAGACGCGCAGCTCCGGGAGCAACCCCACCGCAACCTGCGACACGTAGGGCATGAGATTGTTCGGAATGCCGCGCGGGTCCTCGCCGATGAGACCGCTCGGGTGTGCGCCGACCGGGTTGAAGTAGCGCAACAGCGTCACCTTCCACGACGGGTCGGCGTCGGCGAGGTCGCGCAGCATCTGCTCCCCCAGGAGCTTCGTCCAGCCGTAGGGGTTGGTGGGCGCGAGCCGCGCCGACTCGGGGATCGGCACGCGCTCGGGATCGCCGTAGACGGTGGCCGAGGAGCTGAACACGATGTGCTTTGCGCCCAGCTCCGCCATGAGCCGCACCAGGCTCGCCAGGCTCTGGAGGTTGTTCTCGTAATAGGCGAGCGGCTTCGCGACCGACTCGCCCACCGCCTTGAAGGCGGCGAAGTGTATGGCGGCGTCGACGCCGGCGCCAATGGCGGCGCGCACCTTCGCCTCGTCCTGCACGCGGGCGTGGACGAACTCGACGCGCTTGCCCGCGATCCGCTCGATGCGCTCGATGACGGCGAAGGTCGCGTTCGACAGATCGTCGACGATGACGACGTCGTGGCCGGCCGCGATGAGCTCCACGCAGGTGTGCGACCCGATATAGCCGGCGCCGCCGGTGACGAGGATTTTCATGTCAGTTCTCACGACACGAGAGGGCAAAGCCGCTTCGCGGCGCCCCTTGTGCTCCCCGAAGCCAAGAAAGCGCCGCCTTCGGCGTCCGGTTTCATCCTAGGCAAGGAGCTCGAAACCGGGGAGTCTCGCGGCTGCGCGGTCGAATGTAACGGTCTTCTTCCCGCCGTGCGCGGCTACGACCTGACCGATCAGCGCATCGCTGAAGTCGGCACCAGCCGTACGGGCCGCGCGCAGCGCGCGCCATGCGGGCTCGGCCTGCTCGACAACGAGTTGCTTGACGCCCAGCAGCCCCTCAAGAATCGCGAGCAGCTCGGGGCGCGGTGTCTCATAGCTCTCCTCGAGGACCCACGCGATCTCGCATAGGACGACCGCCGTAAGGACGCCGGGCCGGTCCGGCGACAGCTCGCGCTCGATTAGCGGCGTCGCAGTCGCCGACTGTCGCGGATCGTCCTGGACCAGGTAGCGGACAACGACGTTGGTATCGAGGCCGATCATCGACGGACGGCCCTGCGGCGCACGGCGCGGTTCATCGCGTCGACGGTCACCGGCCTCGGCGGCTTGGGCACGGTCCCCTTGAGCCGGCGAATGTCGAGCGTCGCCGCCTTGACCGCAAACTCGCCCGGACCCATTTCGACGAACTCGATCCGGTCGCCCTGCTGGACGCCCAGTCGTTCGCGGATCTCTTTCGGGATCGTCACCTGGCCCTTGCTCGTGAGCACGGCGGCTGCCATCCGGTACTCCTTGCGTTTTCAGATTCTCTTACTTTGATGTAAGGATTGACTCGGGTCAACGTCGTGCAGTCGGCGGCAGGGGGTGCTGCAGGCGTCCCTCCTAGGCGGGCACACGCGCGGACAGCTCGTGTCGGCAGACGGCATGGAGCGCGGACGATCGCGCTCAAGCAGTAAAGCTCACCCGGGTGCTGCGAGGGCTTTTCGCTTGCCGCGCAGCCGCGTGCCCGGCGACCACCGACGCGTAGACCGCCGCGAGGCGCCGCGCCGTCCCGGGCGCGCTCCACTCCCGCGCGTAGTCGATCGCCTCGCTCGAGAGCCGGGCGCGCAACGCCGGGTCGCGTAGCAGGCGAGTCACCGCGGCTGCGAACGATTGCTCGTCGTCCGCGGGGACGAGCGCGCCCCGCCCCGGCCCGACGATGTCGCGCGTGCCCATCACCGCCGTGGAGACCACCGGAATGCCGAGCGCCATCGCCTCGAGCAGCACGAGTCCCTGGGTCTCGGTGCGCGACGCGAAGACGAAGACGTCGGCCGCGCGATAGCAGTCGAGCAGCTCGGTCGACCGGTCGAGGTAGCCGACGAAGCGGACGTGCCGCCCGAGGCCGAGCGCGGCCACGACGCGCGCGAGCGAGCGGCCCGCCGGCCCTTCTCCGCAGACCACGAGCAGCACGTCGGGCGCCTCGCGCCGCACGCCTGCGAGCATCCGCAGGAGGAAGTCGATGTTCTTCTCGAACGCCACGCGTCCCACGAAGAGCAGGAGCGGCCGGCCAGGCGCGATGCCGTGCCGCTCGCGGAAGCGAGCGCCGTCGCCGCCGGCGAAGTCCGGGAGGCGAATGCCGGTCGGCACGATCTCCATGCGGGTCACGACGCCGTAGCGCTCGAGCGCCTCGCGCATCGCCGTCGAGGGGACGACGACCGCGTCGAGCTGGTTGCACTGGCTGCGCGAGAAGCGCCGCGCGAGCGCCCGCATCGCGCCGCGCGGAGCGAGTTTCGCGTAGTGGAACAGATACTCCTCGAAGAGCGTGTGGTAGGTCGCGATCACGGGCACGTCCCACGCGCGCGCAAACCGCAGCCCCGCGTAGTGCGCCAGGAACGGCGTCTGGATATGCACGAGATCGAACTCGCGGCCGGCGAGCAGCCGGTCGGCGCGCTTCAGCTCACGCCAGCGCATCGCGCGGTCCTCCGGGTCGAGCGGGACGTAGCGGGACGGGACGCGGATTACGCCTGGCTCGTCCGCGTGCGGCGCCGGGTATTGCGGCGCCACGAGCTCGGTCTCGTGGCCGAGCGCGTGGAGCTCGCGGCGGAAAGTCTGGATCGAGGTGGAAACGCCGTTTACGCGGGGGAAGTAGACGTCGGAGACGTAGAGGATGCGCACGCTAGCGCCCGAGTCTAGGCGCGCGAGATGACCGGTTCACTGCACGGGCAGGCGGAGCTCGTCGTACACGCGGAGCACGCGAGGCACGTAGGCCTGCGTCTCGGCGTAAGGCGGCACCTTGCGGCCGTATCGGACGACGACGTTCTCGCCCGCGTTGTAGCCCGCCAGGGCGAGCTTGAGGTCGCCGTCGAACATGCGGATGAGGTCGGCGAGGTACTGCGCGCCGGCCTTGATGTTCTTGTCCGGATGCTTGATCTCTCTATTTTTCAGACCGTAACGGCGCGCGGTGTCGGGCATGAGCTGCATCAGGCCGACTGCGCCCTTCTGGCTCACCGCGTTCACGTTGTAGTTCGACTCCGCGGTGATCACCGCGTGGATCAGCGCCGGGTCGAGCTGCGTGTTCTTCGCCGCCTCGATGACGTGAACCTGGTACGGCTTGCCTTCGAGCAGCGGGTTGTCGAGCACGTCGCGTTCGGTCCGCTTGCCCCACGGCGCGCGCAGACGGTAGTCGCCCGGGTTGCGGAGATTGCCGAACTCCTTCGTCTCCCGGAGCTTGTACTCGGACGGGTCGCGAAGATAGAGCTTGTAGCGCGGATCATCGGGCTGGTTGGAGAAGCGGACGGTGCCGTCCTCCGCGACGAACGAATAGACGTCGGCGCATGCCGGCGCCGCATGCGCGATCAGCGCCGCGAGGCCCGCTGCGAGGCTGAGTGTCCTGAGGTCGCTGCGCCGTCTGTGTTGGGTCATGAGTCGTCGAATGGTACCTGCCCGGCGTGAAGGGTCAAGCATGCCGCATGCCGGAATCGGGGCTCTTCCGGGTCGGACCTCCGCGGGGACGCGAAATGCTGCTCCTGCGGCACACTTCCGGGTGAACCGAACGCGAAAGGGGCATGGATGTCTCGTACGGGACTCGCCGCGGCGGCGCTTGCCGCCGCGCTCGCGGGCGGCGCCGCGACCGCGCAGCAGCGATACCTCTACGTCTGGACGGCCGGCGTCGGGGGCGTCGGCGATGGCTCCGACAAGCTCGTGACAGTCGATGCCACGCGGAAATCGCTCCGCTACGGCCGGGTCGTGCACACGTTGTCGGTCGGCGGAAGGGGCGAGCTCGCCGAGCTCCGCCTCAGCGCAGACGGGCGCAGCCTGCGGGCCGCGCGCGTGAGCGACGGCAGGGTGTTCGAGTTCGACGTCGGATCGGACCCGCTTCAGCCGCGCCTGCGGCGCGCGACCCACGGGGCGACGGCAGGCGACCCGCCGCGCGAGGCACGCGACGAACGACGGGTTTTCGTCGCCGGCGCGCCTGCGCGGGACGAGCCCGATGCGGTCGATTTCGTACGCGCGTTCAACCGCGATGGCGAGGCGCTGACACTCGCCTTCGAGATCGACTTCCGCGCGCCGCGTCTCGGCCTGCCGCGGGCGGTGGTGCTGCTGAGCCGTTAGTTCCGCCGTCATCGCGCATGCCGCCGATCCGATGCGCGGTCATACATACATCGGGCGCTTGTCGCGCAACCGCAGCCAGCCCGCGCGCGATGCGGTAGATGAGCCATAGCGTCAGCGCGATCAACACGGGGAAGCCGACAATCGCTCCGACGACGGTGAGAATCAGCAGCACGGCGATGACCACCCACAGCACCGCGAACCAGAACGTCCGGATCTGCCAGCGGTAGTGCGACTCCACCCAGGTGCCGCGCGCATCCCCGCGCTTCACGTAGTTCAGGATCACCGCGATGATCGACGGCACGCTGCCGATGAAGCTGCCAATCACCGTCGCGGTCCCCGCAATTCCGATCACGATCGCGAGGTGTGCAGCGCGTAGACGATGTGCGCGACGGTCACCACCGACGGCATCGGCTCGACGGCGTTCTGACGTTCCTGGGCATTCATCGTGTTGCTCCCATCAGAACAAGCCGGTGCCGACCGGCTTGCCGTCGTTGAGCGCAAGCCAGCCCTTCACCACGCGGTAGATTCCCCAGATCGTGGCGGCGAGGAGGATCAGCCAGCCGATCAGGATCCACACGGTGATCCAGCCGACGATCAGCATTGCAAGCTCGATCCAGAACGTCTTGATCTGCCAGTCGAAATGCGACTCGACGTAGGTTCCGCGCACGTCCTCGCGCTTCACGTAGTTGATGATCACCGCCACGATCCACGTGATGCCGATGAAGAATCCCACCGCCTGCAGGACGTACACCAGCAGCGCCAGATCCTTCGCTTTCTTCTCGTCGGCCATCGTCGGTTCTCCCTAGCTGATTCCCGGGACGCCCCTCGCGCAGGGGTGGCCTACAGCCCCAAACTCGTCCAGAGCCCGTCGATCCGCTTCTTCACCGCTTCGTCCATCGCGATCGGTCGCCCCCAGGTGCGGCCCGTCTCGCCGGGCCACTTGTTGGTCGCATCGATGCCCATTTTCGACCCGAGGCCCGACACCGGGCTCGCGAAGTCGAGATAGTCGATCGGGGTATTGTCGACGATCGTGACGTCGCGCGCCGCGTCGACGCGGGTCGTCAGCGCCCAGATCACCTCCTTCCAGTCACGCACGTTCACGTCGTCGTCCACGATCACGACGATCTTCGTGTACATGAACTGCCTGAGGAAGCTCCAGATCCCGAGCATCACGCGTTTCGCGTGGCCGGGATACTGCTTCTTCATGCTCGCGACGGCGAGCCGATACGAGCAGCCTTCCGGGGGCAGGTAGAAGTCGGCGATCTCCGGAAACTGCTTCTGGAGGATCGGAACGAACACCTCGTTCAGCGCGACGCCGAGGACCGCCGGCTCGTCCGGCGGCTTGCCGGTGTAGGTCGAGTGATAGATCGGGCTGCGGCGCATCGTGATGCGCTCGATCGAGAACACCGGAAAGCGCTCCTGCTCGTTGTAGTAACCGGTGTGATCGCCGAACGGTCCTTCGAGCGCCGTCTCGCCGGGCGCAATCACGCCCTCGAGCACGATTTCCGCCGAAGCGGGCACCTCGAGGTCCGAGCCGATGCACTTCACCACCTCGGTGCGCGCGCCGCGGAGAAGCCCGGCGAACTGGTATTCGGACAGCGTGTCGGGCACCGGCGTGACCGCGCCGAGAATCGTCGCCGGATCGGCGCCGAGCGCGACCGCGACTGGGAAGGGCGCACCGGGCCTTGCCTCGCAGTGGTCGCGGAAGTCGAGCGCGCCGCCGCGATGCGCGAGCCAGCGCATGATGACCTTGTCGGGCGCGATCACCTGCTGGCGATAGATGCCAAGGTTCTGGCGCTTCTTCTGCGGCCCGCGCGTGACGACGAGCCCCCACGTGATGAGCGGGCCCGCGTCCGCCGGCCAGCAAGTCTGGATCGGCAGGCGCCCGAGGTCGACGTCGCGGCCCTCCCAGACGATCTCCTGGCATGGCGCCGTCGCGAGCGTCTTCGGCGCCATGTGCAGCACCTCGCGGCCGATCGGGATCCAGCGCTCGATCACGTCGCGGAACCCCTGCGGCGGCTCGGGTTCCTTGAGGAACGCGAGCAGCTTGCCGACGTCGCGTAGCGCGACCACCGAGTCGGCCCCCATGCCGAGCGCCACGCGCTTCGCGGTGCCGAAGAGGTTGCCGAGCACCGGGATCGTGTGGCCCTTCGGGCGCTCGAACAGCACCGCCGGCCCGCCCGCTTTCAGGACGCGGTCGCAGATCTCGGTCATCTCGAGGCGCGGATCGATCTCCGCCGCGACGCGCCGCAGTTCGCCCATGCGCTCGAGCTGGGCGACGAAGTCGCGAAGATCGCGGTACTTCACGCGTGCGGTCTTCCCGCCCCCGGCACTTGCCGCCCGACCTCGGCGATGAACTCGTGTAGAGTCGGGTCACGCCCGCGTTTCGCGAACTCGATCCCCCCGCCGCTCCCCGCGACGGTCACGACCGTGCGCCCGAGAATGCCGAGCGCGATCTTCGCCGCGGCGGCGAGGAGCAGGAGCCAGCCGAGCACCGGAATCGTACGGGCCGCGGCCGCGAGCCCGCCGACGAGCCGCTGCAGCCCGCGCGCGAGCTCGTGCCCTTCCGCGTTCTCACGCTCGGCCTGGGCTGCGGGCCCGAGCGACGCGGCCTGGCTGAGAAGGAACGAGCGCACGGGCGACGCCACAGCGAAGAGCAGCGCCGCAATGACGATCGCGATGCCGGCAAAGACCATGTCGCCCACGATGCGCTCGAAGCGCACGCGCACGAGCGCGATATGCGCGAGGGGGAGGCTCTGCTCGAAGTCCTGCCCGGCTACCACGACGCGGCGGTCGGTGAGCACCGCGGTGTCGGCCCCGAGACGGACCTCGGTGATGGAGCGTTCGCCGGCGCCGAGCCGGGGATAGACCGGCACCGCCCAACGGGCAAAGGGCGCGAACTCATTCACCACGTGCCTCTTCACACCACGACCGGTACCGCCGCCCCGTCCATCGCGATCACCGCCCCGGTGACGTAACTCGCCTTGTCGGAGGCGAGAAAGAGGACGACGTTCGCGACCTCGTCGGGCTCGGCGAGCCGGCCGAGCGCCACGCGCGCGGTGGCACGCTTGAGCGCTTCATCGGGCGTGATGCCCGCGGCCTTGGCGTCGGCTTCCATGCCCTCCTTCAGCCGGTCCGTGAGCGTCGCGCCGGGATTGACCGCGTTCACGCGCAGGCCGTGGCCGCCGTAGGCGTTCGCGAGGCCGACGGTGGCGAGCATCAGTGCCGCGTTCGCCGCGCCGCCCGGAAGGTGCGTCGGGCTGGCGACCTTGCCGCCCGAGCCGATGACGTTCACGATTGCGCCGCGCTTGCGGGCGGCCATGCCCTTGATCACGGCATCGATCGCGTGCACGTAAGTGAAGTACTTCGCGTCCATCGCGGCGCGCCAGGCCTCGGCCGTCAGGTCGTCCGGGGGCGTGCGCTTCGCCGCGCCGGCGGAGTTGACGAGGACGTCGACCGGCCCGAGCGCCTGCTCGACTTCGGCAGCCACGCGCCGTGCATTCGCCGGGTCGATCAGGTCCGCGGCGACCTTGACGACCTCCGCGCTCTGGCCCGCTGCCTTAAGCTGGCGGTCCGCCGCCACGAGATTCACCTTGCTGCGCGACACGATCGCGACCTTCGCCCCTTCGGCGAGGAACCCCTTCGCGCACGCGAGCCCGATGCCCTTGCTGCCGCCGGTGATGAGCACGACTTTGCCGTTCAGCCCCAGATCCATGCTTCTATCCCGTCTCCAAGATGCGAGGGGTACACCCTCGTGCTCCCCGCAATCAGGAGAATCGCCGCGACGGCGGCGATTCTCCCGCTACGGGTTTCCGGTTGCGAAACCCCAGCGCGGCCACGCGCCGTCGAGCGCGTAAGCCACTACGATGCCGGCGAAGATCGCCGCCCCCGCCCAGCTGTTATGAAGGAACGCCTTGAAGCAACCCTCGCGCGTGCGGTCGCGGATCAGCGTGTAGTGATAGCCCATCATGGCGGCGGCCGTCGCGAGCCCGGCATAGTAAGCGAGCCCGAGCTTCTCGTACATCCCGACCCAGACGAGGATCGCGAGCATCCCGGCATAGCACGCCATCACGGCCGCGACGTCGTAGCGGCCGAACAGGATCGCCGAGGTCCGGATGCCGATCCTCAGGTCGTCGTCGCGGTCGACCATCGCGTACTCGGTGTCGTACGCGACCGCCCACAGGATGTTCGCAGCGAGCAGCGCCCACGCGGTCGCCGGCAGCTCGTCCAGCTGCGCCGCGAACGCCATCGGAATGCCGAACCCGAAGGCGATGCCGAGATAGGCCTGGGGCAGAGCGAAGAAGCGCTTGGTGAGCGGATAGGTCACGGCGAGGAAGAGCGCGACGAAGGACAGCGCAACGGTCAGCAGGTTGAAAAAGAGCACGAGCCCGAAGGCGAGCATTGCGAGCGCAGCGGCGAGCATCAGTGCCTCGCCGCGGGCGACCTCGCCGGTGGCGACCGGCCGGTCGCGCGTGCGTTTCACCTGGGCATCGAAGCGCGCGTCCCAGACGTCGTTCACCACGCAGCCCGCCGAGCGCATGAGCAGCGTCCCGGCCGCGAAGATCCACACGGTGACCCAGTGCGGCCGGCCGAACGCGGCGATCCAGACTGCCCATAGGGTGGGCCAGAGCAGGAGCAGCGTCCCGATCGGCTTGTCGAGCCGCATCAGGCGCTCGTAGAGAACGAGGCGGCGGCGAAGCTCCCCTGCGGACATGAGCGCATTCTCGCCCGAATCCTTTTCCGGGCGCAGAGCGAAGGGGACGCCGGTCCGCTACGCCGCCATCAGCTCCGTCCGGCGGCCGAGCCAGCGCTCCACGTGCCGGCGCGCTTCCCCGGGGTGGCGGTCGAGCATCAGGTCGGCGACCGCGCGGGCGGCGCGTACCAGATCCTCGTCGCGGACGAGGTCCGCGAAGCGGAGCAAAGGCACGCCGCTCTGGCGCGCGCCGAGGTATTCCCCCGGGCCGCGCAGGAGCATGTCCTCGTGCGCAATGCGAAAGCCGTCGGTCTGCTCGTAGATCACCTTCAGCCGCGTCCGCGCGCCTTCGGAAAGCGGGTGCTCGTAGAGCAGGATGCAGACGCTCTCTTCCGCGCCGCGGCCGATGCGTCCGCGCAGCTGGTGCAGCTGCGAGAGCCCGAAGCGTTCGGCGTGCTCGACCACCATGAGCGAGGCGTTCGGAACGTCGACGCCGACCTCGATGACTGTCGTCGCGACGAGCAGCTCGACGCGCCGCGCCTTGAAAGCCTCCATCACGGCCGCCTTCTCGGCTTGCGGCAACCGCCCGTGCACGAGCCCGACCGTGAGGCCCGGCAGCTCGGCGACGAGGCGCGCGTGCGTCTCGAGCGCAGTTTTCAGCTCGAGCGCTTCCGACTCCTCGATCAGCGGGCACACCCAGTAGGCCTGCCGTCCGTCGCGGCATGCCTCGCGGATCCGCCGCACGACCTCGTCGCGGCGTGCGCCCGCGACGAGCTTCGTGATCACCGGCTTGCGGCCCGGCGGCAGTTCATCGATGAGCGACACGTCGAGATCCGCGTAGTAGCTCATCGAGAGCGTGCGCGGGATCGGCGTCGCGCTCATCATCAGCTGATGCGGCACGAGCGGTAACGAGCCGCCTTCCCGCGGCGGGGAACCCGCGTGAGCGGGCGGGGTGGTACCCTTCGCCCGCAGCGCGAGCCGCTGGCGCACCCCGAAGCGATGCTGCTCGTCGACGATCGCGAGGCCGAGGCGCGCGAACTCGACCTTCTCCTGGAAGAGCGCGTGCGTCCCGATGGCGATCTGGATCTCGCCGGCGGCGACCGCGGCAATCGCGGTGCGCCGCTCGCGCGCCGGCAGGGCGCCGGCAAGCCATGCGACGCGAAGGCCGAGCGGCGCGAGCCACTCGGCGAACTTGCGGTGGTGCTGCTCGGCGAGGATCTCGGTCGGCGCCATCACCGCCGACTGCCAGCCGCGCTCGACTGCGCGGACGGCCGCGAGCGCGGCGACGATCGTCTTGCCGCTGCCGACGTCGCCCTGCAGCAGGCGATTCATCGGGTGGCCGGCGGCGAGGTCGCGCTCGATCTCGCCCCAGGCGCGCAACTGCGCGGGCGTGAGCTTGAACGGCAGCCGGCGCAGCAGCCGGCCGGCGAGCTCGCCGCCCGGCGCGAGCGCCGGTGCCGCCTGCGCGCGCCGCGCGTGGTAGTGGATGCGCATCGAGAGCTGCTGCCCGAGCAACTCGTCGAACTTCATCCGTCGCCACGCAGGGTGCGTGCGCTCCTCGAGCGCGGCTGCGTCGATGTTCGGCGGCGGCCGGTGCAGCAGCAGCACCGAAGGCGCAAATGGCTCGAGGCGGTGCTGTGCTCGGACCCCCTGCGGCAGCGTATCGGCGAGATCGGTCCGGTCGAGCGCCTCGTCGATCAGCTTCCTCAGCAACCCCTGCGAGAGCCCTGCAGTAGCCGGATAGACCGGCGTCAGCGATTCGGGCAGCGGCTCCGGGCCGCGCAGCACCCGGTAGCGCGGGTGAACCATCTCGTCGCCGAAGAACCCGGGGCGCACCTCGCCGAAGAGCCGCACCCGCACGCCGGGCGCGAGTTGCTTCGCCTGGCTCGGATAGAAGTTCAGGAAGCGCGCAAAGACGGCGCCGCTATCGTCGCGCACCTGGAGCACGAGCTGGCGCCGCGGCCGGAAGGCGACGTCGCTCGACACGACCTCGCCCTCGACGAGTGCCGGCCCGCCGTGACGCGCAGCTCCGATCGGCGTGAGCACGGTCTCGTCCTCGTAGCGCAGCGGCAGATGGAGAACGAGATCGAAGTCGGTGCGAATGCCGAGCTTCACGAGCTTCGACTTCAGCGTGGACGGCGCCGGGGGCGACGGCGCGCGCGCTTTCGGCGCGTAGTGGCGCGGTGCGGTGCGCAACGCGCGCCCCTATCCGCGCTCAGC
Source organism: uncultured beta proteobacterium (assembly GCA_963744255.1). GTDB lineage: Bacteria > Pseudomonadota > Gammaproteobacteria > Burkholderiales > SG8-39 > DATEDA01. The sequence continues at coordinate 36,380 of CAVUSZ010000012.1, read as the reverse complement.
CGAGGACGAGGATCGCATCCGCCTCCACCACCGCCCCGCGCGGGAGCGCGGCGACGCCGACGGTGGCGCGGCTCGGAAACGGCTGCGGAAAGTATTGCCCTGTGATCTCGTTCACCTGGGGGAAGTTCGCGAGATCAACGAGATAGATCGTGACTTTCACCGCGTCGGCGAGCGTGCCGCCGGCCACCCTGGCGACCGCCTCGAGGTTTGCGAAGACGCGATGGATCTGCGCGTCGATGCCGTCGACGAGTTGCATCGTCGCGGGGTCGAGGCCGATCTGGCCGGAGCAGTACACGGTGTCGCCGGAGCGCACCGCCTGGGAGTAGGTGCCGATGGCGGCCGGAGCACCCGCGGTCGAGAGGATGGTCTTAGCCATGCCAAAATCTTACATGGCCGGCTCGACGCTCGCCAATCTGCTCAACCTCGTCGGCACGCCGCGGGACAGCGCGCTGTTGCGCTTCTCGCTCGGAAACGAGTACTTGAAGCAGGGCGACTCCGCGAGCGCCGCCGCGCATCTCCGGCATGCAGTGACGAAGGACCCGAACTACTCCGCGGCGTGGAAGCTGCTCGGCAAGGCGCTCGCGGAGAGCGGCGCGGCGGCCGAGGCGCTCGAAGCCTACGAACGTGGAATCGTCGTAGCCGAGGCGCGCGGCGACAAACAGGCGGCGAAGGAGATGACTGTGTTCGCACGGCGGTTGCGGAAGCGGCAGCCGCCGGCGTAAGACCCGCGGTCAGTGGCGCAGAATCCGCGGGGCGTAGGCCCACACCTCGGTCACGCGCCCGGAGAGGTCGACGAGTCGGACGCGGCTCGGCGCGAGCGCCTGCGCGAAGAGCTTCGCGAGCATCACCGCGATGCTGCGGCCGACGAAGAAGTGCGCGCGCCGCGTGCCCTCAAGGTACACGACCCAGCCATACGGCTCGGCGGACTCGATTCGGAAGCATCGCCATTGACTCATCTCGCCTCTGATCCTCGTTGTTCCGAGGGAGAGTGCGGGGCGACCGGCGCGCTCGCGGCCCGCGGGAAGAATTCAAGGACTGCGGTGCTAACGCGGGGGCCCGTCGAAAAACCAGGAAGCTTCCACGACCCCGTACGAGCTCTTGACCTTGAGCGCGCTCGGGCGGTTGACGCTCGCGAGGGAGCGGCCGTACTTGATCGCCTGCTCCCGGTCGGCGAAGTGCAATGTGTCCGGATCGCCTTCGCGCAGCAACTCCCAGCCCGCGCGCCTGCTCGGAAAGACAACATAAACGCGCATCCCCACTGCTGCCACGCCTCTAGTTGCCGAACCGGGGGCGGCGCGGCGGCGAACCGCCGCGCCGGAATCTGGTGTGCGCTGTCCGCGAGCCGCCGGACTGTGCCGCTCGACCGCGCGGACTTGGCGAAGAAGCGCACGATTGCAGTGTGCGCGATCCGCGCGCGATCGGGTGTGAACGATTGTGAAAATTGCGCGCGATCGGATGTGAACGATTGTGACAATGGCGCGCGATCTTCGAACCGGGCGCGACGCGATCACCGGCCTTCGGTCCTAGCCGGAAGACCTACCCGCGCCCCGTTCACCGCCGGCGCGCGCGCGATCGCCAGCTTGTGCAGCGTGATCTTGCGCACCTCGCCCCGGGCAAGCTCGATGTGCGTGCGGAGCAGCATCGATGCCTGCTCGAGCTTCCGGCGCAGGATGGCGCGCAGGATCTGCGCGTGCTCGGCGTAAGTCTTCGCGATCCGCTCCGGCATCGTGAACTCGAGCCGGCGCACGATGCGTATCCGGTCGGCGATCTCGCCGTGAATGCGCGCGAGCTCTGGGTTCGTCGCCGAGGCGACCAGCGTCTGGTGGAACGCCTCGTCGAGCCGTCCGACCTCGCGCCCGTCCGCGAGGCGCTCCGCCTGCGGCACCAGCCAGACGGCCTTGAGCTCGTCGAGCTCGGGCGCCGGTACCATCCCGCAGAGCTTCTTCACCGCCGCCAGTTCGAGCACCACCCGCACTTCGTAGAGCCGCTCGAACGTCTCGAACTCGAACGGCCGGACCGTCCAGCCGCTCTTCGACGCAACCTCGATGTAGCCCTCGTTGCGCAGGCGATAGAGCGCCTCGCGCACCGGCGTGCGCGAGACGCCGAGCCGCGCGGCGATCTCGTTTTCCGAGAAGCGCTGGCCGGGCGCGAGACGAAAGTCGTAGAGATCGTTCCGGACCGCGGTGTAGACCGAGCCGGCAAGGCTGCCCGTTCTGTCGTCGCTCATCGTTCGCGTCTCCGCCTGCGCCGCTAGTGTGCCAGCTTGCATCCAACCTGGCATCCAAGCGGTGGAGGCGGGGCACGAGCGCCCGGATGAAACGACGCCGAGGAATGGAACCGTCAGGCGGGCATGTGCGTGGTCGTGACGTCGAGGAGAAGCGCGCCCGCCTCGTCTCTCACTTCCGTTCGCACCACGATGACGCGCTTGCCGCGCCGGATCGCGCGCGCCTCTGCGATCAGGGTGCCCGAGCGTCGGTTGCCGAGGAGCTGGGCATTCAGGGTCAGCGCGAGCGGAAAGCCCTTGCCGTCGGGGCCGATCGTGGTGTCGCCGATCGCAAGCACCGTCGCCACGACGTCCGCAAACCACAGGAGCGCGCCCGCGTGCACGGTGCCGAACGGATTGAGCATGCCGTCGGCGATCGGCATTCGCCCGCGGACGAGCTCGGCCGAGCGCTCCTCGATCTCGAACCGGAGCTGATGCGAGTACTCGCGGGTCTGCAGTTTCTGCGGAACTTCGGCCATCGTCGCGGTCAGGCCGGTACGGCTGCCGGGCGGATCCGTGCTTCGCGGATCGGCAGGTGGAGGAGCGCCGCGCCGAGCGCGAGTCCGATGTCGGCATACCACATCCAGTCGTACGAGCCGGTCGTCTCGAACGCGTAGCCGCCGAGATACGCGCCGAGGAACCCGCCGACCTGGTGCGAGAGCATGACCAGGCCGAACAGGGTCGCCATGTAGCGTACGCCGTAGAACTTCGCGACCAGCCCGCCGGTCGGCGGCACGGTCGAGAGCCAGGTCACGCCCAGCACGGCGGCGAACCGTAGCGGTCGGCGATCGCGCCGGCGAGCGGCTGCGACACACCCCACATGAGCTGCGACACGGCGAACGCCAGGCTGAGCGCGATGAGGCCCACCCCGGTGTGGGTGTTGATCGCGCTCATGAAGAGCGCGTGCGCCATGCGCAGGCCGAGGGCCAGCCCGAAGATCGTCGCCGCCGCGAGGACGACGAGCAGGGCGCGATTGCCCGCCGTCATCGGGCGCCCGCTTTCAGCAGCACGAGCGATTCGTCGAGCGTCGCGTGCAGCGCGGCGAGTTGCTCCGACCCGAGCGCGCGGTTGACCTCGTCCTGCGCCTGCCGCCAGAGCTCGCGTGCGGCGGACCACGCGTCGCCGCCGCGGGCGGTGAGGCGCACGATCCGGCTGCGCGCATCTGCCCCGGGCGCGACCTCGACGAGGCCCGCGTCGGCGAGCGGCTTGAGGTTGCGCGTGAGCGTGGTGCGGTCCATCTCCATGCGGTCGGCGAGCGCCGACATCGGGAGCGACCCGCCGCGCAGGTTCGCGAGCAGCGAGTACTGGGTGACTCGAAGACCCGCCGGGGCAAGGCGCGCGTCGTAGTGCTGCGTCATGCGTCGCGTGAGCTTCCGGAGTCGAAAACACGTGCAGCCGGACATCGGCTTGGCATCAGGCATGTGCGGATAATAGTGTATATGCACCTATTTTGCAAGCGGCAGCCGGCAAGGATCCCACCGGGCCAGGCCCGGTGGCGGAGTGGACGGTCACGCCGCGTTGATGATTGCGGCCCGCGCGAGAAGCGCCGCGATCTCGGCCGGCGCCATCGGCTTGCCGAAGAGATGGCCCTGTGCCCAGTCGCAGCCATGGCGGCGGAGGAAAGCCGCCTGGTCCTCGGTTTCCACGCCTTCAGCGGTGACCGCGAACCCCAGACCGTGGGCGAGGTCGATGGCGGCCCGGACGAGTGCAGCCGCGGCCGCGTCGGCAGGGAGGTCGCGGACAAACCGCCGGTCCACCTTCAGTGCCGTGACCGGGAACCGCGCGAGCAAGGCGAAGTTCGAGTAGCCGGTGCCGAAATCGTCGATCGACGCGCGGATGCCTGCCTCGCGGAGCCGTGCCAGCACGCGGATCACGTGCTCCGCCTCTGCCGCGAGATGACCCTCGGCGACGTCGATCTCGAGCAGCGCCGGTTCGACTCCGGCCGCCGCAACGAGTCCGATGATGCGGGCGTCCAGGGCGTGGCAGCGGAGCTGCCGCGCCGAGACGTTTACCGTCACGGGGACCGGCTCGAGACCCGCGACGCGCCAGGCGCGGATCTGCGCACACGCGGCGCCGACGACCCACTCGCCGGCCGCCTCGATCAGCCCGATCTCCTCGAGCGTCGTCACGAACTCGCTCGCCGGCAGCGTCCCGCGAATCGGGTGCATCCACCGTAGCAGGGCTTCCACACCGCAGACCCGCCCCGAACCGAGCTCGACCTTGGGCTGATAGGCGAGCTGGAACTCGCCGCGCTCGATCGCACGGCGGAGATCGCTCTGGAGCTGGACCCGCTCGTGTGACTCGCGGTTCATGTCGGGGACGAAGAAGCGGTAGGCCGCGCGGCCCGACTCCTTGGCGCGATACATCGCCGCATCGGCGGCCTTCAGGAGCGCGTCCACTTCGTCCCCGTCGTCGGGGTAGAGCGCGATCCCGATGCTTGCGCCCACCGAGGCCTCGTGGCCGCCGAGCTCGAACGGGGCACCCATCGCCTCGAGCATCTTCTGCGCGACGAGGGCTGCGTCTTCGCCTGCGGCGATCTCCGACAGCACGACCACGAACTCGTCGCCGCTGAATCGCGCCACCGAGTCGCTCGCGCGCACGCAGGCACGCAGCCGGCGGCCGACCTTCTCGAGCAGGCGGTCGCCCTGCTCGTGTCCGAGCGTGTCGTTGACGAGCTTGAAGCGGTCCAGGTCGAGGAACAGGACGCCGGCCCGGCGGCGGTGGCGCTTCGCGCGCTCGATCGCCTGTCCGAGCCGGTCGCGCATGAGGTTGCGGTTCGGCAGTCCCGTCACCGTGTCGAACTGCGCGAGCTGGGCGAGCCGCTGCTCGGCCCCGTGGCGCTGGACAGCCGTCGACAGCACGTTCGCGATGGTCCGGACGAACTTCAGCTCGTCGGTGCCGAACGCGCCGGCGGGCGCCGCCAGCACGGATAGCACCCCGAGATTGCCGTCCTCGCCCCGGATGCGGACGCAGGCCGCGCTCGCCATCGAGGCACCCCAGGTGCACGCGGCCGACGCGCAGATCTCCGCGCCATGATCGTCAGGCGCGAGGGACTCGGCTCCTTCGGCTGCCCGTCTCAGCGGACAGTCGTCGCAGACCCGGAGCGCGCTGCCTGTCGCCGGCCGCGTGCCGCGGCCGATCGCCGCCCGCACCAGAAACTCGCCGCTCGCCGGAATGAGCTCGTACACCGCAGCCCCGTCCGCGCCGACCCCGCCCGCTGCCTCGGCTGCCTGGAGGAACAAGCCGTCGAGCCCTACCGACTCGAGCGCACGCTGCCCGAAGCGGGCAATCCATTCCTGGCGCTGGGCGTGGAGCGCGAGCTGGCGCTCGGCCTCCTTGCGCGCCGTGATCTCCCGCGCGATCCCGCGGAATCCCCGGAAGTTGCCGCGGTCGTCGAACATCGGCAGGCCCGTCACGCTGCAATAGCGCTGCTTGCCGTCGTCGCCGATCAGGCGGTACTCGAAGTCGCGGAATGGGCGATGCGCCTCGACGTCGCGCCGGTGCTCTCCCCAGGTAGAGGACAGCGGTTCGATCATCGGAAGCTCCCAGCGCCGCAACCCGACGACCCGCTCGGCGGGGACGCCAAGATGGCGATTGAGGTCGCCGGAGAAGCGCGTGAAGCGGAGCGTCTCGTCCTGTTCCCAATACCAGTCCGACGACAGGTCGGTCAGGCTGCGGAACCGTGCCTCGCTCTCGCGGAGCGCCCCCTCGGCGAGCTTGCGGTCCGTGATCTCCCGCCCGATGCCGCGATAACCGCGAAACCGGCCATCGCTGTCGGTGAGCGGCTCGCCACTGATGGTGAAGTGTCGCGCCTGGGCGTCGATGCCGGGGCGTGCGAACTCGAACTCCCGGAACGGCAGCCGCGCGTCGAGGATCGCCCGATGCGCACGCCAGCCCGCCTCGTCCGGTGCAAGGTAGGGGATCTCCCAGCGCGTCTTCCCGATCTGCGTCCCGTAGGGCACGGTCGGCCGGTGTCCGGTGCCGTAGGCGAGCTCGGTAAAACGGTGCTGCTCATCGGTCTCCCAGTAGAAATCCGACGAAAGGCGGGTCAGGCTGCGGAACCGGGCCTCGCTCTCCCGCAGCGCCTGCTCGGCCGCGCGGCGGCGCTCGTCCTGATCGATCGAGTCGAGGGCAAATGACAGGTTCGCGACCATGCGCTCGAGCAGCGCGACCAGCTCGTCGTCGAAATAGCCCGGCTCGCGCGAGAACAGGCTGAGCACCGCGAAGACCTGTCCGGCGCGCCGCACCGGGAGGCTGGCCGTCGATGCGATTCCCGCCCCCAGCGCGGCGGCGCGCCATTGCATCAGCTCCGGCGGCTGGCGAAGATCGTTCGCGACCTGACAGGTGCCCGTCCGCGCCGCAACGGCGGCAGTCAATCGCCCCTGCGGAGCGCCCGGTTCGATCGACAGCTCGCGCTCGCCGAGCTCGCGTGCGGACTGGCCGCGCACCACGGTCGGGACGAGCCGGCGACCCTCGCGGTCGACGACCCGGATCACCGCCAGCTGGAAGCCGCCGTGCTCGATCGCGATCTCGCACACGCGCTCCTGCAGCACTTGCGGGCCGATCGCTCGCAGCATCGCCTCGTTCGTCGCGCTGAGCGCCGCATAGAGCCGCCCAAGTCGTGCCGGCCGCGTGCGGCTCGCGCGAAGTGCCTTGCCGGTGCGCTTGCGTTCGGTAGGGGAGTCTGCCATCCGGGTTCGCTGCGAGCGGCCGCACGCTGCCGCACGGCCAGGAACCGGGGACTCTACGAACTGTGGCCCGGGCGGGCGCTCGCGTAGTTCGCGGCAGAGGAGCAAAATGCCCGCCGTCGCGCCGACAGCGTGGAAAAGATCACACTTCGCCGGCGTCCTGCCCGCAGACCCCGACCGACTCTGCGAGCGCGGCGAGCGCTTGAGTGAAGCACGCCATCGGCACGCGCACGATTCCCGCGCCGATCTGGCCGATACCCGCCTGTTTGTGGGCAATGCCGGTCGTCACCACCGGGCGAATGCCGGTATCCACGACCTTGCGCACGTCGATGCCGGCCGGCGCACCGGCGAACTCGAGGTTCGGCAGCGACATGACCGGGTTGCGCGTCCAGGTGACGTGCACCATCTCGCGCGAATACTGGTTCGCCGCAGCGACGCTGCCGCCGACGAGCTGCACCAGCGCCGGCGATGCGGCCAGGGCCTGGCCCCCGTAACCCGCGGTCTCGCAGATCGCGCTGTCGCCGAGGTCGGCGTTGGCGTCCGCCTGCTCGAAGCCCGGGAAGTAGAGGCCGACGGGCGTGTCCGATGGCGCCTCGAACCAGCGCTGCCCAAGACCGCTCACGCGGATCGCGGTGGTGACGCCGTTGCGCGCGATCGCGGTGACGATCGAGGACCGCTCGACGCCGTGGGTCGCATCCATGATCGCCTTCGAGGCCGCCATCGAGAGATTCAGGAAGAACTGCGAGGTGGCGGCGATGAAATCGAGTGCCTCTCTCGCGCGCGCGCGATCGAAGCCGCTGCCGGCGAGCGCGCCGCCGATCGCCATGTGGAAGAGCGCGGTCGCGGCGGCGTTGCGGCTGTGCACCTCGTCGCCCATCAGCAACGCCTGCGACTGGATCGCTTTCAGGTCGACGCCTTCGGGCATCGCGGCGAGCGCGGTCTTGAGCGCCGGCGCGATGGTGCCCCCGAGCCACCTCAGTCGCTCGATGACGTCGGGACCGTACGCCCCGAAGCGAAGCACGCGGCCGATGCCCTCGCTGAAGTTGGTGTACGCCATGTTGGCGTGCACCGGATTCCTGACCACGAAGATCGGCATCGACGGTGAGATCGTCCCCGACATCGGCCCCACCGCGTGGATATCGTGGTTCGGCAGGAACGCCACCTCCCCGCGCTCGAGGCGCGCAGCGGCGTCCTCGGCGTTCTTCGCCCAGCCCTCGTAGAGCATCGCCCCGATCATCGTGCCCTTCATCGGATCGCACATCCGCGCCCACGGGATCGGCGCGCCGGCATGTGTCAGCGTTCTCTTCCCGTTCGCCCACAGCTCGGGCCAGACCTCGTCGGCCCGAAGGCCCACGTCGACGAGGTTCGCCCGCGCCGCCAGCATGCGGGCGACGGCGGCCCGGTTCGCGGCGTCGATGCGCGAACCGGGCGCATCGGGATCGTCCGGGTCCCCCGTGAGGTGCGCGAGCGACCACGCGAGCGCGGGATCCCCGTCGCCGGCAGGCCGCCAGTCGAGGTTGACGACCGGCGCCCCAGCCCGCTCGATGCTTTCGACGAACATGTCGAGACCGACGTTCACCACGCCGAGCCTGTCGTGCAGAAGATCACGCATCGTTCAACTTTCCGGTCGCGCCGATGATAAGGCCCGTCAGCATGTCCCATCCGGATGAGTGGCCGAGCGCGGCCAGCACGCCCGCCGACTCGAGCGCCGCCGCATCGTCGCCGCGGGCGAGCGCGCCGGCGGTCGCGTGCAGCGGTGCGAAGCTCGCGCCCGCGCCGAGATCGGCGAGGAGCGCCGCACTGATGACATGGCTCGCGCGCATCGCCTCCGCGGCAAGCGCGTCGCCCGCGATGCGCCAGCGCGCGCCATCCGCAGCCACGAGCAGCCGGCCGAACAGCGCGCCGCCGACGAGATCGTCCCCCGCGGGCGTAAGCCCGCCGCCCAGACCGAGCAGTGCGCGCGAGGCGCGCTGCACGGCTTCGTGATCGTCGGCGCCATAGGCCACGGCGAGTGCGCGCACGCGCGGCACCGCGAGGTCGAGCGGAAAAGCCGGCGTTGTGCCGGCAAGCAGCGCCCCGAAACCGCGCGGGTCGCCGAGGTCGGCTGCCCGCGCCACGAGGCGCTTCGCCGACGCCGCAGTAGCGCTCGACGGCGCCGGCAGCCGCGGCGACCACACCTCCCTGGGGAGCGCGCCGAAACGCGCGACCTCGCCCCGTGTGACCGGCGCCGCCGTGACCACGGCACGCGGATGCATCGCCGGCAGCCGGGAGCCGACCCAGACGATCTCGCCGGCGGCGTCGTAGTACGGCGCATCGGGGAACGCCGCGAGCGGCGCCGCCGTCCCGCCGCTCCGCTCGAGCGCGACGCGGGCCTTCGCGCCGATCGACAGCACCGCGTTCAGGGCACGATCTCCGTGCCGGCTCGGCCTGCAAGCGCGAGCTCGAGCTTGTCGAGCGCGGTGATCAGCGCGCGCGGGCCATCGTGCTCGAGGAAGCGCAGCGCCGCAGTGATCTTCGGGCCCATGCTGCCCGGCGGGAACTGGCCGTCGGCGAAATGCTTCGCCGCTTCCGCGGCGGTCATGCGATCGACGGCGCGCTGGGTCGGCTTGCCGAAGTCGAGCGCGACCCGGTCGACGCCGGTGAGCATGACCAGCGTGCCCGCGCCGACGTCGGTCGCGAGCAGCGAGCTGGTCAGGTCCTTGTCGATCACCGCCGCGACGCCGCGATGGCTGCCGTCCTTTTCGCGCACGACCGGAATCCCGCCGCCGCCCGCCGCGATCGGGATCACGCCGGCCGCGAGCAGCGCATTGATGGCCGGTGCGTCCACGATCCGGAGCGGCATCGGCGACGGCACGACGCGCCGCCAGCCGCGCCCCGAATCCTCTACGAAATCCCAGCCGGTCTCGGCGGCGATGCGCCTCGCATCCTGCTCGCTGAAGAAACGTCCGACCGGCTTCGTCGGGTTGGCGAACGCGGGATCGTCGGCGGCAACCTCGACCTCGGTCACGATGGAGGACACGCCGAGGCGCAGCCCGCGGCGAGCGAGCACGTTGGCGAGGCTCTGCTGCAGCATGTACCCGATGCCGCCCTGCGAATGCGCGACGCACACGTCCATCGGCATCGGCACCAGCTGCTTCGAGGTCAGCGCCATGCGAAACAGGATGTTGCCTACAACCGGGCCGTTGCCGTGGGTGATCACGACGCGGTGGCCGGCGCGGACCATCGGCACGAGGTGCTCGCACGCCTCGGCCATGATGTCGAGCTGCTCCTCGGCGGTGCCCTTGATCGTCGGCGGGTAGACGGCGTTGCCGCCGAACGCCACCACGATCAGCTTTGGATCGAATTTCATGCGCGCGTGGCCGCGCGCGCGGCAAGCATTGCGGCGGCGGTCGACCCCGGCGCGAGGATCATGCCGCTCTCGGCGAGCTTCGCCGTCTGCGACGACAGCCGCTGCGGATCCTCCTCGGTACCGCACAGAAAGCCGAGCACCAGCAGTTCGCGCCCTTCCCCGGCGGCGGCCGCACGCGCGGCGCGCACCGGCCGTGCGAGTGCGCCCGCCGGGTCGGCGTGCGCGCCGTATCCGAGCACGACGTCGAGCACGATCGCTGCGACTGCGGGGTCGCGCGCTTCCGCTGCCAGCCGCTCGATCCGCGCCGCGAAGTCGATCATCGGATGCGGCCGGCCCACGGTGAACTCGTCGGCGCCGAGGTCGATCGCGGTGTGCTCGCGGCTCGCGGCGTGATGCGGCAACGCCAGTCGTTTGTCGAGCGGCGCGTTCGACCACGCCGCGATGCCGGCGCCGCGCCAGACGAGCTGCGCTTCGGTGCAGTAGGTCCCGCCGGAGTAGAGCCCGCGCAGGAACTTCTGCGACGGCGCGAGCTTCGACACGGTCGCGTCGAAGCCTGCCGAAGTCGGAGTGGCCGCCGGCGAAACGCTCGTACGGCGCGCGAGCGCGACCGCGGTGGCCGCCGCCCGCTCGAGCGTCCCGACCGGATGGACATTGCCGCCGCCGGGAAGCTCCGCGCCGAGAAAGAGCACTACCGCGGGCTTGCCCGACTTCCGAACGGCGGCGAGCGCGCGCTCGGCAACGCCCGCCGCCGGCGGCTTGGAGACGATGACGATGACGCGCGTCGCCGGATCGCGCGCCAGCAGCTCGAGCCCTGCGAGCAGGGTCGTGCCGCCGATCTCGTCGCACACGTCGCGGCTGCCGGTGCCGATCGCGTGCGACACGCCTTCGCCGAGCTGGTGGATGCGCGCGGTCACTTCCTGCATCCCGGTGCCCGATGCGCCGACGAGACCGATCGCGCCGCGCCGTACCGCGTTCGCGAAACCGAGCGGCACGCCGGCGATGATCGCGGTGCCGCAGTCGGGTCCCATGACGAGCAAGCCCTTCTTCGCGGCGAGACGCTTCACCGTCTGCTCCTCGGCGAGCGGGACGTTGTCGCTGAAGAGAAAGACGTGGAGACCCCGCTTCAGTGCCTTCAGCGCTTCTGCAGCGGCGTACGGGCCGGGGACGGACACCTGGGCGAGCGTCGCACCCGCAAGCCGTTCCTGTCCCATCGCGATCGAGCGTGGCGCGATCTCGACCGCGCCGGCGGACGGCCTTGCCGCGCCGCCGGCGAGCTCCGCCTCGATCGCCTCGAGCGCGGGCGCGAGTCCGTCCTGCTCGCCCTCCACCAGGATCATGAGATCGGCCGGTGCCGCGTCCGACAACTCGGGCACGAGCAGCCCGGCTTGGCCTAGGATGCCCTTGTTCGCCGGCGTCCCCATCAGGAGCGACACTCGGGCGACGCCGTCGCGGCCCGCCACGGCCTGGGAGATCCGCATCAGGGCGACGGAGTCCTTGTAGAAGTTCTTCTTCGTGGTCGCTGCGGTCGGCACGGCGGCGTTGCGGCGGGGACGGGAAGAAACGCAGTCTAATCAGCGGCGCCGGGGGTGTCCACGGCGCGCGCCTTGCGAATCGGCGGAGGCGCCCCCACCTCTGACGCGATAATCAACCGGGAGAATCAGCATGCAATCGACGGCGACCGAACATGGTACGAGGCCGGTGACCCAGGTCGTGCGCGGGCAGCGCTCGAGCGACGGGGCGGGCGTGCGCCTGTCGCGGGTGATCGGCGGCCGCGCGCTGCCCGATCTCGATCCGTTCCTGCTCTTCGACGAGTTCCGCTCGGACGACGCGTCCGACTACATTGGCGGGTTCCCGGATCATCCGCACCGCGGCTTCGAGACGGTGACCTACATGCTCGCCGGGCGGATGCGTCACGGCGACAACAAGGGCAACAGCGGACTGCTCGTCCCCGGCAGCGTGCAATGGATGACCGCCGGTCGCGGGATCGTCCATTCGGAGATGCCCGAGCAGGAGAATGGCCTCATGTGGGGCTTCCAGCTCTGGGTGAACCTGCCGGCGAAGGACAAGATGACCGTGCCGCGCTACCAGGACATTCCGCCCGATGCGATCCCCGGGGTCGATGCGGGAGGCGGCGTGCGGGTCCGCGTGATCGCCGGTCGGTTCGGCTCCGCCGAGGGCCCGGTGAGCGCCGTCGCGACCGACCCGATCTATCTCGACATCGCGCTGCCGTCGGGTGCGGCGTTCGAAGTGCCGCTGCCCGCGGAGCACAACGCGTTCGCCTATGTGTTCGAGGGCGCCGCGCAGATCGGCGGCGAGCAGGTCGGACGCGGCGAGCTCGCAGTGCTCGGGCGCGGCGAGCGCGTCGCGCTAATGGCGGGGCCGGAAGGCGCGCGGCTCGTTCTCATCGCCGGTCGGCCGCTCGGCGAGCCGGTCGCGAAGTACGGCCCGTTCGTCATGAACACCGAGGACGAGATCCGGCAGGCGGTGTACGACTATCAGTCGGGCCGGTTCTGACCGCAGCGAGGATCCTCGCTGCGCCGTTTGCGAAACCCGGCCGCGCGTAACGGCTCCGGCCGGGATGTCGGTGCCCGACCTTCCCGCGGGGCGCCGATGATGCCCCTCAGTCGATGCCCGACGCGGTCGCGCCTCGGGCACCGACCTTTGGCAGGAATTGCACGGGCGTGTAAAGGATGCGGCCCCCGCGTGCCCCATTCCGTTCTCCGCTCCGGAATTGGGCTGACGCCCGGCGGGGCACCGGAATTGCTCCGGTCAGGTCTGGACGCGGCCGCCGAGCGCAAGCCGGGAGCCCCTACCGAGTACCTTTTCATCCGGAGACATCCATGAATGCCGATCAATTGAATGAGCTGCTGCTGCAGGCCCTCGAGCACGAGATGGGCGGCGTGACGGTGTACGAAACGGCGCTGAAGTGCGCGGTCAATGAGGACTTGCAGGAGGAGTGGCAGAAGTACCTCGACGAGACCCGGCGGCACGTCGAGATCCTGCAGACCGCCTGCAGCGCCATGGAGCTGAACCCCGACCAGGAGACCGCCGGGCGCAAGATCGTGCGCCACAACGGGACAGCGCTCGTGGAGGCGATGAAGAAGGCGCTGGGCGCCGGCAATCCCGATGCGGCCCAGATCGTGGCATGCGAATGCGTGGTCCTCGCCGAGACGAAAGACCATGCCAACTGGGAGCTGATCGGGAAATGCGCGAAGAAGCTCAAGGGCCCGCAGGGCAAGGCCCTCATGGAAGCATACGAGGAAGTCGAGGACCAGGAAGACGAGCACCTGTATCACAGCAAGGGCTGGTGCCGCGAGCTGTGGATCGAATCGCTCGGCATGAAGGCGGTCCTGCCGCCGCCGGAAGAGAAGAAGCACGTGAAAACGGCAATCGGCGCCGCGCGCGCCGAGCAGGCGAGCGCGAAGTCGCGGTAGATCGCTGCCGGCCCTGGGTATGCGGGTTGCATGCTCGGTCGGCTGGACCGCGGCTTCGCAGCCGCCCCCCGTCACCGCTGCGCCCGGCACTACCATCGTGGTCCCGGGTCCTGCGCCGACTCACGTCGTCGTGACGAGGGTCTACGTGGATCCGGTCCACGAGAGTCCGGCGAGCACCGTGTACTACGTAGGGCCGTATCGCAATGCACCTTATCAGAGCGGGATAGCGCCGTAAGGCAATTATCCGGACTACAAAAGCGAAAGGGCCCGAGGGCCCTTTCGCTTTTCGTGCTGTTGGTGGAGTGGAGGAGGATCGAACTCCCGACCTCGGCATTGCGAACGCCGCGCTCTCCCAGCTGAGCTACCACCCCTCGGAAGAGGCGGGATTCTACCCGCGGCGGTGACCCGGAACAACCCGGGCCTTCCGCCGGGGCCCCGTTTCTCGGGGCGCACATTTCCGCACATCCGTGCGCCGGCGGGTGTACCGAACCGCAACTCCGTCGCGCCTGGGCCGCCGGGCCGGTTGCTCCGGCGGCGAAGCGCTCGATATGATCGCCGCTTCCGCCAACCGGACGCTGCAATGCAGATCACCCCGCCCTTCGGCTACCGCGACATCGTCCCGCTGCACCGATCGAACGGCGTCATGCTCCCCGCGCCCGGCTTCCTGCCCGAGTTCATCGCGACCACCAACGCGATGCCGGTGAGCTACACCGAGTTCGGGGTCGCCTGCCGCGACTTCCCGATCGTGTTCACGTCGAACGACGAGGGCAAGACCTACGCCGCGGTCGCGGTGCTCGGGCTCGAGCAGAACGAGAACCTGTTCGTCCGCGGGGGCGCGTGGGAGACGGGCGCCTACCTGCCTGCCTACGTGCGCCGCTATCCCTTCTGCATGGCGCGGGTGACGCTGAACAACAGCGAGCAGCAGAACCGCCTGATCTGCATCGAGAAGGGGTTCCTCGCCGACGACGGCGAGAAGCTGTTCGACGCAGCGGGCAAGGCGGTCGAGAAATGGGCGCCGATCGAGCGGCTGCTCCGCGAGTACGAGGCCGACCTCGACCGCACCCGCGAGATGTGCGCGATCGTCGCCGACTACGCGCTGCTCGAGCCGTTCACGATGCAGGCGACGCCCGCGAGCGGCCAGCCGCTCAACCTCGCCGGCATGTTCCGCGTCAGGGAAGAGAAGCTCGAGCACCTCAACGCCGCCCAGCACAAGAATCTCTTCAAGAAAGGGATCGTGGGGCGGATCTACGCTCACCTGCTCTCGCTCGAGAACTTCGGGCGGCTGCTCTCGCGCAAGGCGCGGCCGCAAGGCGCCGCCGCGATACCGCGCGGCGAGGTCTGAAGCGCTAGGTCGTCTCGCCCTCGGCCGCGTGGCGGGCGGCGCGCGCAAGGCGGTCGTTGATCGCCTGCCATGCCGGTGTCTTCGGCGGCGCTTCCACGAGGATGACGTCTACGTTCTGCGCGTCCAGCGCCCGGAGCGCGCCGTAGAGCTCGCGCGCGTACTGCGCAGCCACCACCGGCACCACGCGCTGCAGCGCCTGGGCGAGCCGCGGCACCGACACTTCCAGCGCGAGGACGCCGATGCGCCGTCCCTTGTGAGAGGAGAGCGTCTCCAGCATCTCGACCCGGCGCACGAGCTTCAACTGGGCCCGGGGCGCGTAATGCGAGGGGTGCGAGCCGGGCGCGCGCGGGGCCGACTCGTCGGGCGCGGCGAGCGGCGCGCCGAGCGCTTCCTCGATCGCGACCGCCGGCACGCCGCCCGGCCGCAGCAGCCGCGCGCGCTCGCCGGAGAAGTCCACGATCGTCGACTCGATGCCGACCGTGCACGCGCCGCCGTCGAGCACGAGCGGCACCGCGTGCACCAAGTCGTTGAACACGTGCAGTGCGGTGGTCGGGCTGACGCGGCCGAACTTGTTCGCCGACGGCGCCGCGATCCCGCCGCCGAACGCGGCGAGGAGGCGTTTCGCGACCGGGTGCGAGGGGATCCGCAGTCCGACCGTGTCCTGCCCGCCGGTGACCGCGTCGAGCACGCTGCCCGCGCGCTTGAGGATGAGCGTCAGCGGCCCGGGCCAGAACGCGTGCGCGAGCTTGCGCGCGCCCGCCGGGATCTCCCGCGCCCAGGCGTCGAGCGCGGCTGCGTCGGCGAGGTGGACGATGACCGGATGCGTCTCCGGCCGGCCCTTCAGCGCGAAGATCTTCGCGACCGCGTCCGCGTTCGCGGCGTCGGCGCCGAGGCCGTACACCGTCTCGGTCGGGAAGGCGACGATCTCGCCCGCGCGCAGCAGCTCCACCGCGCGCGCAACGCCGGCTTCGTCCGCGTCGGCGACGTTGGTCGGCTGGGGTGGCGGCGGTACGGCCGGCGCGGCGGCGTCCACGCTCGCGGGCGGGACCGCGCTCACGCGCTGCCCGTCAGCAGGCGCAGCGCCTCGCGGTACTTCTCGGCGGTCTTCTCCAGCACGTCGGCGGGTAGCTCCGGTGCCGGCGGCTGCTTGTTCCATTTGCGCGCTTCGAGCCAGTCGCGGACGAACTGCTTGTCGAACGACGGCGGGCTGATGCCGACGCGGTACCGGTCCGCCGGCCAGAAGCGCGACGAGTCGGGCGTGAGCGCCTCGTCGATGAGATAGAGCTTGCCCGATTCGTCGGTGCCGAACTCGAACTTGGTGTCGGCCATGATGATGCCGCGGGAGCGGGCGTACTCGGCGCCCTCGGTGTAGAGCCGCAGCGTCGCGTCGCGCACCGCGTTTGCGCGCTCGGACCCGAGGAGCTTCACCGCCTCCTCGAACGGGATGTTCTCGTCGTGCCTGCCGATCGACGCCTTGGTCGAGGGTGTGAAGATCGGCTCCGCGAGCTGCTCCGCCTCGCGGAGGCCGGCCGGGAGCGCGATACCGCAGATCGCGCCGGTCTTCTGGTAGTCCTTCCAGCCCGAGCCGATGATGTAGCCTCGGGCGATCGCCTCGATCGGCAGCGGTTTCAGGCGCCGCACCACCATCGCACGGCCGGCGACCTGGTCGCGCTCGCTCGCGTGCACGACCGATTCGGGCTCGATGCCGGTCAGGTGATTCGGGATGACGTGCTTCAGCCTGTGGAACCAGAAGTAGGAGAGCGCGGTCAGCACGCGCCCCTTGCCCGGCACCGGTGTCGGCAGCACGACGTCGAACGCCGACAGCCGGTCCGACTGGATGACGAGCAGCTTGTCGTCGCCGACGGCGTAGAGGTCGCGAACCTTCCCGCGGTGCAGGAACGGCAGGCTCTTGATGCTGGATTCGAACAGGGGCGTGTCGGCCATCTTCAGTCCGGGAGCTTCGTCGCGAGCACCGCGTCGGCCTGCTTCTTCCGGAACGCCGCGAGCTTGTCGGCGAGCGGCGCGTCGCCGAGCGCGAGCATCGCGACCGCGAACAGCGCGGCGTTTGCGGCGCCCGCCTCGCCGATCGCGAACGTCGCGACCGGTATGCCTTTCGGCATCTGCACCATCGAAAGCAGCGAGTCGAGGCCCTGCAAGTGCTTCGATGGCATCGGGACGCCGAGCACCGGCAGACACGTCTTGGCCGCGACGACGCCCGCAAGATGCGCCGCGCCGCCCGCAGCGGCGATGAAGCACGCCGCGCCGCGACCCTCCATTTCGGCAATCCAGCGCTCGAGCGCGTCGGGCGTGCGATGCGCCGAGAGCGCCCGGGCCTCATAGGCGACGCCGAAGCTCTTCAGCTGCTCGGCCGCGGCCTTCATGACCTCCCAGTCGGACGTGCTGCCCATCACGACGCCGACGAGCGGCATCAGGCGGCCTTCTTCTCGAGGTCGGGGCGGTACTCGCCGGTCGCGGCGAGCCCGTTCATGCGCGCCCGGTGAGCGAGCAGCGCCTGCGCCTGCGCGACGTTCGCCGGCGCGCCCTTCCACGCCTTGAGCGAAGGCTGTTGCAGCGCGCGGCCGTACGAGAACGTGAGCGGCCACGGAAGCTGCGGGAACAGGCGGTTCATGGCGGCGAGATTCTCGGTCGCCTGCTCGTCCGCCTGGCCGCCGGACAGGAACGCGATGCCGGCGACCGCGGCGGGCACGCAGCGCTTCAGCACGGCGACGGTGCGCGCGGCGACCTCTCCGGCGTCCGCCTGTCGCGGGGAGTCCTTGCCGGCGATCACCATCGAGGGCTTGAGCACCGATTCCTCGAGCACGACGCGGTTCACGTAGAGCGCCTGGTAGACCGCATTCAGCGTCCACTCGGTGACTTCCTCGCAGCGCTCGATCGTGTGGTCGCCGTCCATCAGCACCTCGGGCTCCACGATCGGCACCAGGCCGTTCGCCTGGCAGATCGCGGCGTAGCGGCCGAGCGCGTGGGCGTTGGCGGCGATGCAGGTGGTCGACGGGATGTCCGGACCGATGGTGATCACCGCCCGCCACTTCGCGAACTTCGCGCCGAGCTTGACATACTCCTGACAGCGCTTCGCGAGCTTGTCGAGGCCCTCGGTGACCTTCTCGCCCGGGCAGAACGCGAGATCGGCGGTGCCGGCGTCCACCTTGATGCCCGGGAGCACACGCTGGCGCGACAGGACGTCGGTGAACGGCGTGCCGTCGGCGGCCTGCTGTCGGATCGTCTCGTCGTAGAGGATCACGCCGCTCACGTGGTCGCCGAGGCCGCGGACGGTGAACAGGAGCTCGCGGTAGGCGCGGCGGTTCTCCTCGGTGCACTCGACGTTGATGGACTTGAAACGCTTCTCGATCGTGCCGGTCGACTCGTCGGCGGCGAGGATGCCGCGGCCGCGGGCGACCATGGCTTTCGCAACTTTGGCGAGTTCGCTCATGGCTCGGATTCCTTCTGGGGCTTGCGGAGGGATGTGGAACGGCGCGATTCTACCGCGGCCGATCCGCGATTTCATTGCACCTTCGCCGGCGCGCCGCGCTGCGCGGAGCCGAGCAGCGCGTCGATCAGCCGCTGCACGTGCAGCGCCGAGCGGCCGGAATTCATCGGCTCGCGCTCCTGGTCGATCGCGTCGAGGAAC
Source organism: uncultured beta proteobacterium (assembly GCA_963744255.1). GTDB lineage: Bacteria > Pseudomonadota > Gammaproteobacteria > Burkholderiales > SG8-39 > DATEDA01. Next base: position 17,658 of record CAVUSZ010000012.1, on the reverse strand, counting down.
TCGGCGAGCACGCGCCGGTGGTGCTCGTGCGAGAACGCCATCGGATCGGCACCCCCGCCGCCCGCCGCAGCGCCCGCGCGCACGACGCGCTCGCCGTTCATGTAGTTGACCGTCAGGCTCTCGACCTCGAGCACGGCCGAGCCCTTCGTCCCGGCGATCTCGATGCGTTCGGGATAGCCAGGGCAGGTCACGGTCGTCGCATCGATCACGCCCGAGGCGCCGTTCGCGTACCGGACGCAGCCCGCGACGATGTCCTCGGTATCGATCTTGCGCAGCGGGCTCGTATCGACGTAGGCCGCGACCTCGGCCGCCGGCCCGGCGAGATGGAGCAGGAGATCGAGGGTATGGATCGCCTGCGTGAGCAGCACGCCCCCGCCGTCGCGGGCGAACGTGCCGCGCCCCGGTTGGCCGAAGTATTCCGGCGCGCGCCACCAGCGGATCGTCGCGGAGGCGGAAAGGATCGTGCCGAGCGCGCCCGCCCCGAGCAATCCGGCGAGCTCGCGCGCCGCCGGCCGGAAGCGGTGCTGGAGGACAATGCCGAGCGTCCGGCCGGCGCGCTCGCATGTCTCGACGAGCGAGGTCGCCCGCCCGGCGTTCACTTCGAGCGGCTTCTCGAGCAGCACGTGCTTGCCCGCGGCAGCCGCCTGCGTCACGAGCTCGGTGTGCGTCCACGGCGGTGCGAGGATCAGCACCGTGTCGATCGAGCGGTCGCCGAGGAGGTCGTCGAGCGAGTCGACGACGGGGAAGCCCCAGGCCTTCGCGGCCTGCTCGCGTCGCTCGCCCGACGGCGCGAACGCCGCGGCGACGTCAACCCGGTCGGCGAGGTCTTTCAGGCTCAGCGCGTGGGGCTTGAGCGCCATGCCCAGGCCGACGATCCCGATGCGGTGCTTACTCATGCGCCGCGCACCCCGCGTCCCGTCACCCCGGCGAACGCCGGGGTCCAGAACCGGCCCTGGGTTCCGGCGTTCGCCGGAACGACGGCATTGGCTAGCATACCGTCTGGTGCCGCACGCGGCAGATGCCGAGCACCTCGTCCGGCTCGCGCTTCCACCAGTTGTTCCTGGAGAAGATCTCCACCTCGTGCATGCCGCGGTAGCCGGCCGCCTCCATCCACGAGCGGATGAGCGGGATGTCGATGACGCCGTCGCCCATCATGCCGCGGTCGTAGAGGAGGTCGGTCGTCGGGACGAGCCAGTCGCAGATGTGGAACGCGAGCAGCCGCTTGTCGCCCGCGCGCTCGACCTGGCGCTCGAGATCCGGATCCCACCACACGTGGTAGACGTCGACCGCGACGCCGATGCCCTCGCCCGCCTTCCCGGCGAGCTCGTCGCAGAGATCGAGCGCGTGCGCGAGCGTGTTCACGCAGCCGCGGTCGGCGCAGTACATCGGGTGCATCGGCTCGATCGCGAGCGGCACGCCGCTCGCGCGCGCGTGGTCGAGGATCTCGCCGAGCCCGTCGCGCACCATCTCGCGCGCGCCGCGGAGGTCCTTCGAGTCCTTCGGCAGGCCGCCCGCGACGATGACGAGGCACTTCGCCTGGAGGGTCGCTGCGTCGTCGATCGCGCGCCGGTTGTCGTCGATCGCCGCCTGACGGCTTGCGCGGTCGGGCGCGGTGAAGAATCCGCCGCGCACGAGCCCGGTCACGACGAGGCCGTTATCGCGGATCATGCGCGCCGCCTCCTTCACGCCGGCCTCAGCGACGCGGTCGCGCCAGGGCGCGATGCCGCGGATGTTGTGGCGCCGGAGCGCATCCACCGCCTGCCGCAGGTTGCACTTCTCCCACAAGGTCGCGGTGTTGATCGAGAGCAGGCCGGGGTCGGGAGGGTTCATGAGAGCGGATCCACGTCGAAGCCGAAGAACCGGAAGAGCGCCGCGAGCTGCCCCTCGACCATGTCGCGCCCGGTGAGGACCGCGCAGCGGCGTTCGCGCGCTGCGGCGAGAAATGGCGTGATCTCGGGCTTGGTGGTGACGTCGCCGACGATCGTGCCGGGCGCAAGTCCGTCGACCGGCCACGGCAGCGGATCGTCCGGCCGCATGCCGGCCGGGGTGGCGTTGACGAGCAGATCGAACTCGCCGGCGCGCGGCGCACCGCCACGCGCCGCGAGCGCCGGATACGCGCTCGCGAGGTCGGCCGCAAGCGTAACCGCTTTCGCGGGGTCGAGGTCGTGGACCGTGATCGCCGCGACGCCCGCGCCGGCGAGCGCGAACGCGATGGCGCGCCCCGCGCCGCCAGCGCCGAGGAGCGCAGCGCGGCGTCCACGCGCCTCGTGGCCGTGCCGCTTCAGGCCTCCGACGAACCCGGCGCCGTCGAACATGTCGCCGTGCCAGCGGCCGGCGGCGTCGCGGCGCGCAGCGTTGATCGCGCCAACGCGGCGTGCGGTCTCGCTCGGCTGGTCGACGAGCGCGAGCGCCGCCGCCTTGTGCGGCATCGTGAAGACGAGCCCGTCCAGGTTGCGCACGCGCTTCAACCCGCCGACCGTTGCTGCCAGATCGGCCGCCGCGCATTCGACCGGCACGAGGACCGCGTCGACGCCGTGGCGCCCGAACGCCCCATTGAAAGCTTCGGGCGAGCGCACCTTGGCGATCGGGTCGCCGAGGATGACGTAGAGGCGCGTGGTGCCGGAGATCACTTGAGGAACTCGGGCGAAACCAGCTTCGGCAGGGCGAGCGAGAAGTCCGGCCAGAGGATGACGAGCACCAGCACGCCGAGCATCGGCATGAGCATGATCATCACGTCCTTCAGAGCATCGACCATTCGGATCTTCGCGACGGCGCACGAGATCATCAGGCACAGTCCGTACGGCGGGGTCACCAGCCCGAACGCAAGCGATACGATGCCGATCATCGCGAACTGCACCGGGTCCATGTGCACCGCCTTTGCCAGCGGCTCGAGGATTGTGCCGACGATGATGATCGCCGGGATCGCGTCGAGGAAACAGCCGACGACGAGGAATACCGCCGCGATGAAGAAGCCGGTCGCGGTGAGCCCCATGCCCCACGCGGACACGCCCTCGAGGATCGCCTTCGGGATCTGGTAGTAGGCGAGCAGCCAGCCGAACGCGCTCGCGGTCCCGACACAGAACAGCGCCACCGCCGCGAGCTTGCCGGTGTCGAGCAGCGCCTCGTGCAGGCCTTTCAGGTTCATCTCGCGGTAGAAGAAGAACGACAGGACGGCCGCGTACAGCACAGCGATGCACGCCGACTCGGTCGCGGTGAACCAGCCGAAGATCTTGCCGCCGACGATGATGAACGGCGTCATCAATGCCGGGATCGACACCGCAGCCGAAGCGAAGAACTCGCCCCATGTCGCCCGCGGATAGGTCGGGTAGCCGCGAAGCTTCGCGTAGACATGGACCGTGGCCATCTGCACCAGCCCGATCGCGAGCCCGGGCACGATGCCGGCGAGGAACAGCGCACCGATCGACACCGTGAGCACGCCGCCCCAGACGATCATGAGGATCGACGGCGGGATGATCACGGCGAGCACCGCCGATACCGCGGTGATCGCCACCGAGAAGCCGTCGTCGTAGCCTTCCTTCCGCTGCGCCTCGATGAAGATCTTCGACTGGCTCGCCGCGTCGGCGGTCGACGAGCCGGAGATGCCGGCGAAGAAGATCGACAGCACGACGTTGATCTGGGCGAGCCCGCCGGGGAAATGGCCCACCATGGAGCGGGAGAAGCGCACCAGCCGGTCGGTGATGCCGCCGACGTTCATCAGGTTGGCGGTGAGGAGGAAGAACGGGACCGCGAGCAGGATGAACGAGTTGTAGGCGTTGAATGTCTCCTGCACGAGTCCCATCGAGTCGAGGTGCGGCTCGGCGACGAGCAGCGGCAGGCACGCGAGTCCCAGCGCGAACGCGACCGGCACGCGCAGGAACAGCAGCAGGAAGAACACCCCAAACAGGCACAGCGCGGCCATGCCGGGCGAGAGCGCAGTGACCGCGGTCATTGGACTACCCTCGCGGCTCGCGCGCTCGGGATTCGCCCTTGGGGCGGCCCTGCGGGCTCATGCGGCCCGTCCGGCGAGGATTCGGTAGTTCTCGACCATCTTCTCGCCCTGGAAGACGAGCCAGGTCGCGCCGGTGAGCGGCCAGGCGACGTGGATCAGCCAGAGCGGCAGCTCGGCCAGCTCGGAGATCCGGTTCCAGGCGAAGCGCGTGAACTCGATCCCTGCCCAGACGAAGACGAACGCCAGCACGAGCACTGCAACCCCCACGACGAGATTGAGCGCAGCTTGCGCGCGCGGCCCCATCCGCGGCCACACGTCGACCTCGAAGTGCGTGCCCTCGCGGATGCCGAGCATCGCCCCGATCATGATCATCCAGATGAAGAGAAAACGGGCCATCTCCTCGGTCCAGATGTAGCTCGGGATCAGCGCGGTGTACCGCGAGAAGATCTGCAGGCTCACTGGGATGACGAGGATCCCGACCGAGATCACGAGCAGCCACGAGAGCAGCCAGGCGTACCAGGTCGTGAAGCGGCGCCAGCGGCCGCGCGCGACAGACGTTGCGTCGGACATGCTCCTCCCCGGAAAACATCCGGGCCGGCGGGCGACGCCCGCCGGCCCGGGAGACGGACACGCTACTTGGTGGCGTTGATCTTCGCCAGGATGCCGTCGGCGCCGATCTCCTTGGCGTACGCCGCGATGACCGGGTCAACCGCCTGCTTCATCTGGGCGCGGTCGGCGAACGGGATGCGCTTGATCTTGCCCTCTTTCTCCATCTTGTCGAGCTTGGCCGTGTCCTCGCTCGACTCGATCTGGCGGCCGTAGGCGCCCGCCTCCTTGCCGGCCTTGAGGATCGCGGCTTGGAGATCCTGCGGCAGCTTGTTGAAGGTCTTGGTCGAGAAGCAGAGCGGCCGGATCGTGATCGCGTGCTCGGTCATCGAGAGGTTCGGGCCGACCTCGTAGAACTTCATCTGCTCGACGCCCGCCGCCTCGTTCTCGCCGGCCTGAATCACGCCGTTCTGGATCGCGTTGTAGACCTCGTTGTAGGCGATCACCGTCGGCGCCATGCCGGCAGCCTGGAAGGTCCGGCTCCAGATCGGCGCACCCTGCACGCGCACCTTGAGGCCCTTCATCTCCTGGAGATTCCGTACCGGCTTGTTGACGAAGATGTTGCGCGTGCCGCCGCCGGCGTAGCCGATCAGCATGACCTCGGCCTTCTGGTTGATCTCGTCGGCAATCGGTTTCAGCAGATCGGCGTCGAGCACCTTGTTCCAGTGGTCGAGGTCGCGGAAGATGAACGGCGCGTCGATGAACGGCGCCGCCTTGGAGAAGGTCGACATGTGCGCCGGCGACACGATCGCGTAGTCGACCGCCTTGCCCTGCGCCATGTACTCGAAGTACTGCTTCTCGAGGCCGAGGCTGGAATTCTTGTGCAGCGTGAAGTTGATCGGTTTGCCGTAGTACTTCTTGACCAGCTCCTCGAACCGCATGAGCGACTTGGTGAAGGCGTGGTCGTCGTTGAACTGCACCGCGCCGTTCAGCGTGATCGTCTGCGCGTGCGCGGCGCCGCTGAGGCCCGCCGCGACGGCGCCCGCGGCGACGGTGGAAAGGAATTCTCTGCGCTTCATTTCTCCTCCTTCGTGGTGGATCGGGTCATTTCCCGGTGTAGTTCGGCTTCCGCTTCGCGCGAAACGCCGCGATTCCTTCGCGGGCATCCTCGGTCGAGGCCGCAAGCCCCGCGGCGAGCGATTCCAAGGTCATCGCCAGCCCTTCCCCGGACGCCGCGTTGGCGAGCTGTTTCGCCGCCTGGACCGCAGTCGGCGCATTCTCGGCGATGCGGCGCGCCAACTCAAGCGCGCGATTGGCCAGCCGATCGGCGGGCACCACTTCGTTGACGAGCCCCCATGACGCCGCGGCGGCGGCGTCGATCGGCTCGCCGCCGAGGATCATCTGCTTGGCGCGGCCGGCGCCAACGATCCGCGGCAGACGCTGGGACCCCGCCCACCCCGGCACCGCGCCGATCGCGACCTCGGGAAAAGCGAAGCGCGCCCCGGCGGCGGCGATCCGCAGGTCGCAGGCGAGCGCAAGCTCGAGTCCGCCGCCGTAGGCGATGCCGCCGATCGCGGCGATGGTCGGCTGGCGGAGCCGCGCGAGCCGGTCGAACACCCGGTGGCCCTCGCGGATCCAGCGGGCCCACATCGCGGTCGCCGGCAGCTCGGACCACTCGATGATGTCGGCGCCGGCGCAGAACGCCCTCGCCGACGAGGACGCGACGATCACCGCGCGCACCGACTCGTCGCGATCGATCGCCCCGCACGCCGCCTCGAGCGCCTCGAGCATCGCCATGGTGAGCGCGTTCAGCTTCCCGGCGCGGTCGAGCGTGATCCTCGCGACCGGGCCGTCGATCTCGAAACGGAGGTTGGCGCTCATCCCGGCTGCCTCAGCACCATCAGCTCGTTCGTGCCCTGCTGCACGACTTCGCCGCGCTGATTCTTCACCTCGAACGCGAGCGTGAGGATGCCGCGGTCGGCACGCTTCGTCTCGCGCTTCGCCTGCACGCTCACCTCGGCCCGGATGCGGTCGCCGACGAAGATCGGGCCGGTGAACTTCCAGTTCCAGCCGAGCGACGCGACGGCGCGAAAGCGGTGGTCGGCGCGGTTCTTCAGGCCGTCGGTGAGCGCGAGGCCGAGGATGCCGTGCGCCACCCGCCCCGGGAAGCCGAGGCCGCGCGCGAACTCGTCGTCCACGTGCAGATCGAAGAAGTCGCCCGACAAGCCGGCGAAAGCCTGGATCAGCGCTTCGGTGACGACGATGCCGCCGGTCGTGAAGCGATCGCCGACCGCGCAGTCCTCGTACCAGTTCACCCCGGGATTCATCGGCGGGGCGGGGAGAGAGCAAGCCCCATCGGCTCCGGCCGGAAGAGCCGCGCGTCCATCGTCTTCACGTCCGGCGCGACCTTGAGCTCGATCCCCGCTTGCGCGAGCACATCGCGCGCGAGGTCGACGCCCGGCGCGATCTCGGTCACCGTGAGGCCCTGGTCGGCGAGGCGGATCACGCAGCGCTCGGTGACGTAGGTGACGTCCTGCCGCTGCTCGCGCGCGCGGCGGCCGGAGAACGTGACGTGCTCGACCTCGGGCACGAACTTCGCGAACTTCCCCTCTTTGCGAATCGCGAGCTGGCCGCCGGCAAGGTCGAGATCGAGCCCCGCTGCCCGGAAGAATCCCGAGAAGACGAGCTTGCGCGCATGCGCCGTGATGTCGACGAAGCCGCCGCAGCCCGCGGTGACGTGCGGTTTCGAGGCGAGGCGCGAGACGTTCACGCTCCCGTCCCGGCCGACCTCCATGAACGATAGCAGCCCGACATCCTCGCCGCCGCCCTGGTAGTAGATGAACTGGTAGGGCGAAGGCAGGATTGCCTCGGCGTTCGCCGAGCACCCGAACACGAAGCCGGTGAGCGGCACGCCACCGACCGGACCCTGCTCCACCGTCCAGGTGACGGCGTCCGCGAGGCCCTCCTCGAGCAGGATGCCGGGCACCAGCGGCGAAATGCCGAACCCGAGGTTGACCGAGTCGTCCCGCGCGAGCTCCATCGCCGCGCGCCGGGCGATCACCTTCTCCGGCCCCCACGGCACCGCCTCGAAATCGGCGAGGGCTCTCCGCGCCTCGCCCGAGATCGCCGGATCGTAAGGCGTCTGTGTCGCCTGCATCTGGGCCGGATCGACGACGATGTAGTCGACCAGGGTCGAAGGCACGTAGGCGCGTTGAGCGGGGATCGCGCCGCGCGCTACCGTGCGCTTCACCTGCGCAATCACGACGCCGCCGGAATTCCGCGCGGCGAGCGCGACGTCGAGCACGCCGAGGTAGGCGCCCTCGTGCTCCATCGAGACGTTGCCCGCTTCGTCCGCGGTCGTGCCGCGGATGATCGCAACCTGCGGGTACACGTTCGGAAAGTGGAGCCACTCGCCGCCATCGAGCCTGACGAGCTTGACGATATCCGCGCGCGCGGCTCCGTTCATCCGGCAGCCGTTGCGGCGCGGATCGACGAAGGTGTCGAGCCCGACGCGCGTCATCACCCCCGCGCGGCGTGCGGCGGCTTCGCGGCACATGTCGAAGAGGATCCCCGACGGGACGTTGTAGGCCGCGACCTCGTCCGCCGCGATCATCTTCCAGATCGCGGGCGATTCCATCGACGACGGCCCGCTCGGATAGGAGCCGGCGATCACGGTCCTCAAGAGCCCCTTCCGCGCGACGTGATCGATGCCCTTGATGCCGTACATGTCGCCGGCGGCGATCGGGAGGAAGAACGTCAGTTCGCGCGGGTGGCCCTCGCGCCCGAACCGCTCGCCGATCGCGGCGAGCATGCGGTCGGGGCACGCGAGGCCCGAGGACGAGCTCGCCGCGACCACGGCGCCGTCCGCGATCAGACGCGCCGCCTCCTCGAACGAAATGACCTTCGAGCGCGTCATGCCGCTGCCTCCGATCGCGCCAGCTGCGGCCCTGCGCGGCGCGGTCGGCAGCGGGCCGCATTCGTTTTGCCGTCGATCTCCGTCATTCCGAAGGGCACCAGGGTGGGAAGGGAAGGGTCCCACCCCTTCCTTCGCACCGGGTGTCTCATGTAGCCACCGCTTCGTACGACGCCCAGCCCTTGCCGCGGTGGCCGAAGTCGAGCGCGCCGGGATGCAGGATCTCGGCCAGGATCTCCGCCGACTCGACCAGCCGCGGCCCGGGGCGATTGAAGTACTGATGGCCGTCGACCACCGCAACTCGGCCCGCGCGCACAGCGCGCAGGTTGTCCCAGCCCGACAGGCGCTCGAGGGACGCCATCTCGCGCCGGGTGCGCGCCAGGTCGAACCCGCACGGCATGGCGACGATCACGTCCGGATCGGCTGCGCGCACGGCATCCCATTGGAGCCACGGCGAATGCTCGCCGACGGCGCCGAAGAGATTGCGACCGCCCGCGAGCTCGACGAGCTCAGGCACCCAGTTGCCCGCCGCCATCAAGGGGTCGGGCCATTCGATGCAGGCGACGCTCGGACGCGGCAGCTCGCGCGTCCGCGCGGCGAGCGCAGCGAGCCGCTCGCGCAGGCGGGCGACGACCGCCGCGCCGCGCTCCGCGACGCCGAGCGCCGTGCCGACGCGTTCGACGTCGACGAGCACGTCGTCGAGCCGCGCCGGGGCAAGCGAGACGATGCGGACCGCGCCCCCGGCCCAGTCGCACGTCGCCGCGACGACGTCGGCCTCGCTCACCGCGCAGACCTCGCACTGCGTTTGCGTGACGACGACGTCGGGCGCGAGCGCGCGCAGCGCCTCCGCATCGACGCGATAGACCGACAGCCCATCGGCGACGAGGCGCCGCACCTCGCGGTCGATCTCGCGGCTCGCGCCATGGATCGGCACCTTCGGCTCGCACAGCGCCGGCAGGCGCTCGACGCCGGGTGGAAAATCGCATTCGTGCGAGCGGCCGACGAGCGCGTCGCGCAAACCCACCGCGCAGACGATCTCGGTCGCGCTCGGCAGGAGCGAGACGATGCGCATCAGCCCTCGATGCCGTGGACCGCGAGGAGCTCGCGCATGCGGCGTACCGCCAGCTCCGGATCGCGCAGCAGGCCCGCGCGATCGGCGAGCCGGAACACGTCGGCGAGATGCAGGATGCTGCGCGCGCTCTGCTGCCCCCCGACCATCACGAAGTGGTCCTGGTGCCCGTTCAGCCAGGCAAGGAACACCACGCCCGTCTTGTAGAACCGCGTCGGCGCGCCGAAGACATGGCGCGATAGCGGCACCGTCGGCGCCAGGATCTCGTGGAAGCGCACGCGATCGCCCGCAGCGAGCGTGGACAGCGCCGTCGAGGCTGCCGGCGCGATCGCGTCGAAGATGCCGAGCAACGCATCGGAGTAGCCCTTGTCGTCGCCCTCGATCAGCTCGGCGTAGTTGAAGTCGTCGCCGGTGTACATCCGGACGCCCTCGGGCAGTCCGCGGCGCATGTCGACCTCCTTCTGCTTGTCGAGGAGCGACACCTTCACGCCGTCCACCTTCGCCGCGTTCGCGCGGATCATCGCTAGCGCCACGTCCATCGCCTTGTAGTGATCGGCATGGCCCCAGTACCCGGCGAGCGCCGGGTCGAACATCTCGCCGAGCCAGTGGATGATCACCGGCTCTCTCGCCTGCCCGAGCAGCTTGCCGTAGACCCGGGTGTAGTCGTCCGGCGTCTTGGCGCACGCGGCGAGCGCGCGGCTCGCCATCATGATGATCCGGCCCCCCGCCCGCTCGACCGCGTCGAACTGCTGCTCGTAGGCCGCGATCACGTCGTCGACGGTGACGTTCGGCGCCGGCGTGAGCTGATCCGTGCCGGCGCCGCTCGCGAGCAACGCGCCCGGAAAGTCGCGGGCAGCGTCGATCGAGCGCTTGACGAGTTCGAGCGAGGTCGCCCAGTCGAGCCCCATGCCACGCTGCGCGGTGTCCATCGCCTCGGCGACGCCGAACCCGAGCGCCCAGAGGTGGCGGCGGAAGCGAAGCGTCGCGTCCCAGTCGACCGCCGGCTCGAGCCACGGGTCCTTGGGCGACAGCGGATCCGCCACGACGTGCGCGGCGGCGTAGGCCACGCGGTTGAACGCCTGGCCGCGCTGCGTGGGGAAGTCGCGCGGCGCGGAGAGTGCATACGCCTCCACCCGCCGGTCCGCGGTCGGGAGCTTGATCGAGAGCGAGATGCGTTGCGGTGCGTTCATGTCAGGCCTCCAGCTTCGGCACGTCGATCCACTTGCGCTCGGCCCAGCTCTTCAGCGCGCAGTCGACGAGCTGCACGCCCTTCGCGCCCTCGTGCAGCGACCAGCGGAACGGCGCGTCCTCGCACACGTGGCGGATGAAGAGCTCCCACTGCGCCTTGAACGCGTTGTCGTAGGCGACGTTGGTCGGCACCTCCTGCCAGGTGTCGAAGAAGTCGATCGCCTGCGGCACGTCCGGGTTCCATACCGGCTTCGGCGTCGCCCCGCGCGGCTGGATGTAGCACTTCTGCAGCCCCGCGACCGCAGACCCGAGCGTGCCGTCAACCTGGAGCGTGAGGAGGTCGTCGCGGCGCACGCGCACCGTCCACGAGCTGTTCATGTGCGCGACCACGCCGCCGGCGAGCTGCAGCGTCGCGTAGGCCGCGTCGTCGGCGGTCGCCTTGTAGCTCTTCCCGTCCTCGCCCCACCGCTCCGGAATGTGCGTTGCGCCGAGGCAGCTCACGCCCTGCACCTCGCCGAACAGGTTGTCGAGCACGTAGCGCCAGTGGCACAGCATGTCGAGGATGATCCCGCCGCCGTCCTCCTTGCGGTAGTTCCACGACGGCCGCTGCGCCGGCTGCCAGTCGCCCTCGAAGACCCAGTAACCGAACTCGCCGCGGACCGACAGGAGCCGCCCGAAGAAGCCGGCGTCGATCAGCATCTTGAGCTTGAGGAGGCCGGGCAGCCAGAGCTTGTCCTGCACGACGCCCTGCTTCACCCGCGCGCTCTTCGCGGCGCGGTAGATGTCGACCGCCTCGGCGAGGTTGGTCGCGGTCGGCTTCTCGCAGTAGACGTGCTTCCCAGCGGCGATCGCGCGCTTCAGCAGCGTCGGACGCAGCTGGGTCGACGCGGCGTCGAAGAAGACGGTGTCGGCCTTGTTCGCGAGCGCCTGGTCGAGGTCCGTCGTCACGCGCTCGACCCCGTGCGCTTTCGCGAGCGCCTGCAGCGCGTCGAGGCGCCGGCCGACGAGGATCGGATCGGGTATGACGCGCGTGCCGTCCTTCAGCACGACGCCGCCCTGCGCGCGGATCGCCGCGATCGAGCGCGCGAGGTGCTGGTTGGCGCCCATCCGGCCGGTGACGCCGTGCATGATGATGCCGAGTCGCTTCTCCGCCATGGCGTCAGCTCCTGACCTCGATGAATTCGATCGTGATCCCGTCCGGATCGCGCGTGTAGACCACACGCCGGCCCTTGTTTGGCCCCTGGTCGATCGTGACCGGCGGCGAGATAGGCTTGACGCCGTGCGGCTGCACCGCCGCCAGCGCCGCGTCGACGTCGTCGACGTTGAACGCGATGTGCGAGAAACCGGTGTCGCACGGTCGCGACACCACGCGGCCCTTCTCGGCCGGCGCCCGGTACTCGATCAGCTCGATCATGTGGCCTGGCGCGCGGACGAAGGCGATCAGCAGGTCCGCGCCGGGGACGCCGGTGATGCGCTCGGTGAGCTTCACGTCGCGCGGCGCCTTCGAGGTGACCTCGAAGCCGAGGCCGTCGCGGAACAGGCCGAGCGTCCGCTCGAGATCCGAAACGGTGAAGCTCGTGTGGTTCGTGCCGACTACCTTGAACGTCATATCTGGTCTTTCATCTGGTTTGGGGGATCTACAAGGGGGCCGTGCCCCCTTGTTCCAGCAATTCAGCGTACCTCCTGGAGTTTCGGTTCGGGCATCGGCGCGAGCGCCGCCCAGTCGGGCTCCGCGCCGCTCGCGAAGCCGGTGCACGCGAGCGAGCCGATCGCGAGGTCGCCGTTCGTGATCCGCAGTCTCACCGCGCCGTGCGACCGCTCGTAGAGATCCGGGTGCGCCGCGAGGAACGCCGCCTGCTCGTGCGCCGGCAGGTCCGCCATGCCGTTGACGTAGTGGTGGCCGTTCCGTTCGACGTGCGTCAGGCCGAGCAGGTTGACGACCGCGAGGTCCTGCTGCACCGCGAGCCCGGCCTGTGTCGTCAGGTCCTCGGCCGTCATGAAGTACCGCCGCTCGGGCGTGCTCCATAGGGCGCAGCGCGCCGCGTTCAGGATCGACTTGTAGAGCCCCTTGCACATCTTGGACGAGACACCCGAGTAGCCGAGCGCCTTCGCGCGCGGGAAGGTGTCGAGGTCCGCGTCCGACTCGTCGACGATTACCGGCGTCGTACGCGACACGGCGGAGACGTCGCGCTCGAGCGCGTGCTTGCGGTTGATCGGCTGCTCGATGAAGGCGATCGCAGTCACCAGCTTCGCCAGCCGCGGCAGCGCGTTCATCCGCGCGCGGAGCCGCTGCAGCGCATCGAGATCGTCGTACTGCTCGTTACCGTCGAGCGAGGCACGGTAGGGCCGACCGGTCGCGTCGAGCACCGCCGCGATCTCCGTCAGCCGCGCGACGTCCTCGTCGACCTTCCCGCCGACCTTCAGCTTGAACCAGGTATGGCGGTACGTCGCCACGACCTCTTCGAGCGACTCGGGCAGGCCGTCGTTCACCTGCTGCGGGTGACCGGCGATGACATCGACGAGCCCGACCGTGTGCCGCGCCGCGATCGAGTCCGCGGGCTGCAGCCGCGCGAGGAATGCACCGATGTCGAAGCCGGCGAGGTCCGGCGCCAGCTCCCCCGGCGCGATATCGGCGAAGTTGCCCTGCATCGCCTCGTAGAACGACATCCGCTCCAGCCGGCACAGCGCGTCGAGGATCGCGCGGTCGAGCTGCGCCGGGCCGAAACACGCGACGAGCGGGTTGAGATCGTGACGCGAGCCGGCCTCGATCACCTCGCGGTAGTGCGCGGCGAAGTGGCCGAACGCCGTGCGCGCGCCGCCGTCGAGGTAAGCCTCGCGCGCGAGCGCGAGCGCGCGCCGCAGCTGGTCGAAGTTGTCCTCGTTCGAGAGCGCGAGGTTCTTGTCGAACCATTTCGGCGCGAGGATCTCCGCGCCCGCGCCCCAGCCCTCGCGGCCGTCCTCGAGTCGGATGCGCGCACGCACGAACGCCTGCGGCGCTGCGGTGAGCGTGACGACGCCGAACCGGAACGGCATCCGGAGCTTCACCGGCCGCTCGTAGAGCTCGACCGCGACGACCTGGAACCGGGGCGCGCTCATCGCTCAGTCCATCGCCAGGACGCCCTTCGACTTGAAGATGTCGCGGATGCGTCCGGCGTACTCGTTGAACGCGGGCGGCAGCTTGTCGAGGCGGCGCGGCCGCGGCAGGTCGATCTCGATGATCTCCACGATCCGTCCCGGCCGCGGTCCCATCACCACCACGCGGTCGGCGAGCAGCACCGCCTCGGGAATGCTGTGGGTGATGTGGAGCGCGGTCTTCCGCTTCTCCATCCAGATGCGCTGGATGTCCATCGAGATCTGCTCGCGCGTGAGCGCGTCGAGCGCGCCGAACGGCTCGTCCATCAGCAGGAGCGGCGGATCGTGGACGAGCGCGCGGCAGATCGACACGCGCTGCCGCATCCCGCCCGAGAGCTCGTACGGCTTCTTCCGCTCGAAGCCCTCGAGCCCGGTCTGCCGGAGGAGGTGCGCGGCGACCGGCTCGTACTTCGCCCGGTCCATGCGGCGGATGTCGATCTGGAGCATGACGTTCGAGATCACGTCGCGCCAGTCGAGCATGATCGCGTCCTGGAACACGATGCCGACGTCGGTCTGCGGCCGGTCGACGACGTTGCCGCCGACGGTGATCGTGCCCGAGGTGTAGGGGACGAGCCCCGCCACCATCTTCAGGATCGTCGTCTTGCCGCAGCCGCTCGGGCCGACGATCGCGACGAACTCCGATTGCCGGATGTCGAGGTTGATGTCGACGCATGCCTCGACGGCACCGCCCTTGGTGTCGTAGACCTTGGCGACGTTCTGCAGGCGGATGTAGGGCTGAGCCATCGCCGCTGCGCGCTAGGTTCCGTCCCGCAGCCGCGGCCCGCGGCCGCGAGCCGCGGGGCGTGGCAGCGCGCATCACTTCTTCGGCAGGTACGGCGCTTCGGACAGGAAGCTGTTCGTGTAGTACACGTTCACGTCGGGCTGCGGCTTGAGCTTGGCGAACTTCTCGAGCAGCGTCCTGCGCTGTCCTTCCAGTCGCTCGGCGTCCGACCAGGCGATCGCCTTGCCCTTGGTGCGCTCGGTGTGGATGATGGTCATCGTCCCGTCGACCTCGAGCAGCGCGATCTCCTGCGTGAACACCGGCGCGGCCTTGCGGAAGATCTCGGCCGCCTCGGCGCGGTTGTCGAAGCTGTACTTCCAGCCGCGCTGGCGAGGCGCGCAGGAACCGCCGCAGCGTGTCCTGGTTCTTCGCGTCCTTGAGCCAGTCGTTGTTGGCGATGATGGCGCTCGAGAGCGTCGTGACGCCGGCCATGTCGTAGAGGCGCGTCCACCCCATCTTCACGCCGGTCTGCAGCTGCATGCGCGGGCCCTGGTCCATGAAGTAGCCGAGCAGCGCGTCGGCCTGCTTGTTGAGCACCGCCTGCTCCTTCGCCGCCGGGTTCGCGACGGTGATCATCTGCACGTCCTCGACCTTCATGCCGAGCTTGCCCATGAAGGCGGTGAAGATCGCGAGGCTCGCGTCGCCCGCGGTGATCGCGATGCGGCTGCCCTTGATCTCGGAGATCTTGGTCGGACGCGCCGCGTCGGCGCGGTAGATGAACGCCATCGGGCTCTGCTGCAGGGTCACGCCGACCGCCTTGATCGGCATGCCGGCGCCGACGCCGCGCATCATCGTCGCCGCGTCGACGTACGCGACCGGGCTGGTGGCGTTGGCGACGAGCTGCGCGACGGTGGTCGAGCCGCTGCCCTCCTGGATCTCGACGTCCAGCCCCTCCTCCTTGTAGAAGCCCTTGTCGCGCGCGACGAAGAACGGCGCGTGCTCGCCGTACAGCGTCCAGTTCAGGCGGAACGGGAACTTCGTCTGGGCGGCCGCCGGCGCGACGAGCGCCGCGCCGAGCGCGACGCCCCCCAGGACGGCCACGACCGTTTTCAACGTTCTCATGTTGCTTCCTCCTTCGGTGAAAAAAGCTACATCGTTCCGGCATCCTCGCGCACGCGATGGCTCACGTGCCAGGGGATGGCGAGCTTCTCCAGGAACTCGACGGCGTAGAAGAACACGAGGCCGATGATCGTCAGCGCGAGGATGGTCGCGAACATCAGCGCCGTCTCGAGGTTCGAGTTGGTCACGAGCAGCAGGTAGCCGAGCCCCTTGTCGGCGCCGACGAACTCGCCGACCACCGCGCCGGCGATCGCGAGCGTCGCCGCGACCTTCAGGCCGCTGAAGAGGTACGGCAGGCTGGTCGGCAGGCGAAAGCGCATGAAGACCTGCATCCGCGTCGCGCCCATCGAGCGCGCGAGGTCGTTCATCTCGGAGGACATCGACCGCAGGCCCACCGCCGCGTCGATGACGATCGGGAAGAACGAGATCAGGAACGCGACCAGCACCTTCGGCAGCACGCCGACGCCGAACCACACCAGGAAGAGCGGCGCGATCGCGATCTTCGGCACGACCTGGAAGAACAGCATCGTCGGCATGACGAACCGGTCGAAGCGCGAGCTCGAGGTGATCGCGATCGCGAGCGGGATGGCGATCCCGACCGCGAGCGCGTAGCCGACCAGCATCTCGTAGGTCGTGACCCAGCCGTGGTACAGGAGCTTCGGCAGCTCGTCGAAGAACACCTTGACGATCGTCGTCGGCGGCGGCAGCAGGTACGCCGGCGCCTTGAAGATCGCGACGCCCGCCTCCCAGATCACCAGGAAGACGAGGATCCCGGCGAGCGGGACGAGCTTCCGCGCCAACGCGGCGAGGATGCCCCGGTCCTGCCGGGCGGGTCCGCTTGCTGCGATGCTCGACATCGGTCTCGCTCCCCCTAGCTTTCCGCCACCGTTCGCAGCGACGCGGCCGCCCGCTCGTCGGCGACGATGCCGAGCCCGGGCCCTTCCGGCACCCGGACGGTGTCGCGCACCGCGCGGAACGCCGGATCGGTCGTGCCCCGGCCGGCGATGTACTGCGGCCCGTTCAGCGCCGCCGGGTGCTTCAGGCCCGCTGCGGCGAAGAGATGGATCGACGCCGCGAGCGACCAGTCCGGGTCGGTGAGCCCGGAGGCGAAGAGACGCAGGCCAGCCTCCTCGAGCTGGCGCACGATCCGCGACGCGTGCCACAGTCCGCCGCAGCGCGCCACCTTCATCGCGATCCCGTCCATCATCCCGAGCGCGATGAACTCGGCCGCCTCGACCGGCGAGACGATGCCCTCGTCCATCAGGATCGGCACCGCGCCCTGCCGCTTGAGCGCCTGATAGTCGCGGATGCGGGCCGGCGGCAGCGGCGACTCGAGCGCGGCGAAGCCGCTTGCGGCGAGCTTCGGCGTCATCGCGAGCGCGGTGTCGAGATCGTAGCTGGTGTTCGCATCCGCCCAGTGGAAGCCGTCGGGCGCGAAGCGGCGGACCATGCGGATCAGCTCGCCGTCATACGCCGGCGTCTGCGGGTAGCCGAGCTTCACGTTGAAGCTCGAATACCCGAGCTCGCGCCCTGCGCGAGCAGCACCTCTGCGCCGGCGAGCGTCGGCGACTGCACCGTCCAGCTCAGCTTCACTTCGTTGCACCGCGCGCCGCCGAGGAGCGCCGACGCGCTGCGGCCGGTCTGCCTGCCCCACAGGTCGTAGCAGGCGAGATCGATCGCCGCCTTGCAGAGCGGCTGGCCGACCGAGAACGACGGCCGGATCGCGCGCTCCATGCGCGCGTGAACGCCCGCCAGGTCGGCCGGTTCGGCGCCGAGCATCGCCGGCGCGAGGTAGTGGCGCAGCGTCGACTCGACGGTCTCGACCGTCTCGTAGGTCCAGGTCTCCACCGGCACCGACTGGCCCCAGCCCTGGACGCCGGCGTCGTCGGTCAGGCGCACCACGACCGACGGCCGCGGCCCGGCCTTGAAGAACTTGAACTCGCCGACCAGCGGGTAGTCGAGCCGGCCGGTTTCGATGCGGACGATCTTGCTCATTCTCGGTAGACGGGACTGGCGGACAC
>CAVUSZ010000011.1:0-36927 GCA_963744255.1 uncultured beta proteobacterium | reverse complement strand
GCCCCATGACATTCTGGATCTCCGCGCGCGGAACCGTCAGCCGGATGACCGCGGTTGTCTGGGCGGCGGTCTGCGCGATTTGCGGTTTGTCGATCAAGGTTTCTCCCTCGGGGTGCTAGCGCGGTTCGGCCGCGCTCGGATCCATGTGGATGATCTCCCAGATGTGGCCATCCGAGATCCTGGAAGCCGTGCGCGTACATGAAGCCGTGGTCCTGCGGCTCGTTGTAGGTCTTTCCGCCCGCGGCGACGGCCTTGCGCACCAGCTCGTCGACCTGCCTCCCGGCTCTCGCACGACAGGCAGACCAGCACTTCGGTGCTCTTGCGTCGCGTCGCAGATCGGCTTGGGCGTGAACGTCTTGAACTTCTCGTGCGTCAGCAGCATCACGAAGATGTCGTCGGCGACGATCATGCAGGTCGCGGTCTCGTCGGTGAACTGCGGATTGAACGTGAAGCCGAGCGCTGGTGAAGAACTCGATCGACTTGTTGAGATCCTTGACGGGCAGGTTGACGAAGATCTTGGTGGCCATCGCTTGCTCCTTCCGGTACGCGTCTGGATTGCGGCGCCGGGCGCCGTGGAGGGGTTTCACCAGGCTAGTCAACGGTACGGCCGCAATTCGACATCCCCCGCGCCGAGGCGGCCTCGCACGGACGCGCCGTGAAAGGGAATTGCCACCGCATCAGAGGTTCAGAGGACGCCCGTCCAGCGGGCCGGCGAGCCGGTGTGGTCGGCCCGGCTCAGGCGTCGAGGCAGCGGTACGCGGTCTCGATCAGGCGGGTCGCCCAAGGGCCGGCGTCGGCGACGGAGGCCATGCGGTTCCCGCCGTAGGCCATCCCGAGCCGGCGCACCGGATCGGCGAAGCCGATCGCTCCGCCCAGGCCCGGGTGGCCGAAGCTGCGCGCGTGTCCGCCGATCGGAAAGGGCGGGCAGGACAGCATGAGACCGGTGCCGAACCGGAAGTGGCGATGGGTCATCGCCTCGACGGCGTTCCATTGCTCGCGCGTCGCGTCGGCGACCGCGCGCTCGGACAGCAGCTGACGGCCGCCGAGCGCGCCGCCGCAGGCGAGGCCGCAGTACAGGCGGGCCACGGCGCGCGCGGTCGCATGACCGTTGGCCGAAGCGAACTCCCTGAAGCGCCAGTTCGGCGAGTTCGCGTCCTCGTCGCGCGCCAGGCTCCGCCACGCCCGGTTGAGCGGCGACGGCGCGCGGCCGAGGATGCCGTCCCAGCTTGGCGTCCCGGGTGTCGGGACGTACTCGGCGCGGCGCGCGTCCTCCTCGAGCGTGAGCCCGATCCGGTAGTCGATCCCGAACGGTCCGGCGATCTCGTCGCGCAGGAACGCGCCGAGCGTCCGGCCGTCGACGCGCTGCACGAGCTGCTGGTAGAGGAGACCGGCGGTGAACGAGTGGTAGCACGGCTGCGATCCCGGCGGCCACTCGGGCGCCTGCGCCTCGAGCGCTTCCGCGACCTTCGCGGCGTCCCACACGTCGTCGGGCCCGAGCGCGTCCGCGTACGGGATGCCGGCGAGCTGCGCGAGCACCATCCGCACCGTGATCGCCGCCTTGCCGTTGCGGGCGAACCCCGGCCAGTACCGCGCCACGGGCGCCTCCAGATCGATCGCGCCGCGGTCGGCGAGGCGCAGCACGCACAGCGCGCCCACCGACTTGGTGACGGACATCATGCAGACGAGGGTGTCCCCTCCCAGGGGCGCGTCTTGGCGGCGTCGCGCCAGCCGCCCCACAGGTCGACCGCGGGCTCGCCGTCGATCACCACCGCGAAGCACGCGCCGAGTTCGTGTCCGCCGCGCAGGTTCTCCTCGAACGCCGCGCGCACCGCCGCGAAGCGCGGCGCGCAGCGGCCGCCGATCGGGATCACGCCGCGCGCGCCGGAGGGGGATCGAACGTCAGCAGCCCCTTGAACGCATCGACCACCTTGGTTCCGTAGTCGCGCTCGAGCGATTCGGCGATCGAGTGCGGCACCGTGACGTCGTCGCGCGACTCGACGAGGCCGGTGATGATCGTCTGCAGCACCGCGTCGCCGGTGCCGACGTTGCGGAAGCCGCGATACACGCGCGGCGGGCAGGACAGCGTGTCCCACTTGTTGAGCACGACGCGGTGCGCGACCGGATCGCCGAGCTCGAACTGGATCGAGCCCTCGAGCACGGTGAACGTCTCGAACGTGCTGTTGTGCGAATGGAGGCACGGGCCCTGTCCCGGCGGCAGGATTGATACGAACATCGTCGTCCCCGCCGCGCCGAAGATCGGAGCGGCGTTGCCGAACGGGTTCTTGGTGTCCTCGAGGATCACCGGCATGATCTTGCGCGCGAAGATGACGTCCTTCGCGCCTTGGGGCATCCAGGCGAGATCGTTCGCGGTCGACATCGGCTGAAGCGCGTCGAAACGGCTGATGCGCTTCGCCAGGTCCTCCGCCGTCGGGGTGTAGATTCCGTTGCTCATCGGGATTGTTCCTCTGCCAGTGGCGGCCGCATTCGGGTCGCGGACGCGGGACCCTCGATCGATTCGTGTCGATGGTTGCTCGTGCGGAGGGCGCGCCGTCAGGATTTCATCGTCCGGGGCAGCCACAGCGCGAGCTCCGGCAACGCGATCAGCAGCAGCGTGAGCAGGATCGTCAGCACGAGGAACGGGTAGCAGCCGCGGAAGATCGCGGTCGTCGGCACGTCGGGGGCGACGCTCGCATCACGGCGACCGTGATGCCCACCGGAGGGCTCACCGCCGCGAGCTCCACCATTACCGCGAGGAACACGCCGAACCAGACCTTGTCGATGCCGGCGTGCGCGACAGCGGCATCACGAACGGCAGGCTCAGGATCATCATGCCGAAGGTGTCGAGCGCGGTGCCGAGCACGAAATACAGCACGAGCAGCGTCGAGCAGCAGGCCGACGCGCCGAGGCTGCATCGCGGCGATCGACCCGACGATGTCGGCGGTGACGCTGGGTATGCACCAGGAAGCGGCTGAAGAGGATCCCGGCGACGACGATGCGAACACCATGCCGGAGGTGAGGACCGTCTCGCTGGAGCGACTCGTGCGCCGCGCGCCACGTCAGCCGGCGCATGACGAGCGCGATCACCGAGCACGCCGGCGACGCCGACGCGCCGCCGACTCCGACGGGGTCATGACGCCGCCGTAGATGCCGCCGAGGACGACGCCGATGATGGCGAGCGCGGGCAGCAGCTTGGCCAGCGACGCGAGATCGCTCGCGCCAGGAATACGCGGCCGGGCGGTCCGAGCTCGGGCTTGCAGGCGGCACCAGGCCATCAGCACGAGGCAGTAGGCGAGGGTGAGGATGACGCACGGGATGATGCCGGCGACGAAGAGGTCGCCGATCGAGGTCTCGGTCCACACGCCGTAGATGACCATCAGCGCGGACGGCGGCACCAGCACCGCCAGCGTCCCCGCCGAGGCGAGCGTGCCGGTCGCCAGCGACAGGTCGTAGCCGTACTTGCGGAACTCGCGGCATCACCATCGGTCCCATCGTCGCGACCGAGGCGACGCTGTTGCCGGTGACCGCGCCGTAGGCGGCGTTGACAGACCGCGCGACCGCGAGCGCCGCCGGGCAGGCGGCCGAACCACTTGTGGACGCAGTCGTAGAGGTCGTTGGTGATGCCGGTGCGGTAGGCGAGCTGGCCCATCAGCAGGAAGAGCGGCAGGGCGATGAAGACGAACAGCGTGCCGTCTCCCAGACGATCAGGCTGACCTGCGATGCGGTGCGCGGTGAAGCCGGTGACGTAGAGCTCGCCGACGATGCCGACGATCGCCATCGCCCAGGCGATCGGCACGCCCAGCATGATCAGGGCGAGCAAGCGCGACGATCGCCAGATAGCCGACTCGATCGACCATGGCTCATTCGGCGCGGACCTTGCGTCGCGCGGCCGCGAACGACATCGCGCCGCCTGGACGAGCATGCGACCAATACTCATAGGTCCGAAGACCATGCCGATGGCGAGAAAGCGCTGATCGGCCAGTGCGGCATGGACGAGCATCTCCGCGCCTTCGCCGCGCGCGATACATGCCCGGCATTTCGTGCAGCGCCCAATAGGCGACGATCCCCATGAACGCGGCGCCGGACAGCGGGCCGAAGAGTCCGAGAGCGCCATCTCGCGCGGCCCGAATCGCTCGTAGAGCGTCTCGGTGCGGATATGCGCGTCGGCACGGTCGCGTAGGGGATGGCGGCCACGAGCAGAGCTGAGCAGCGCGAGCGAAGCGATCTCGTCGTGCGACCCACTGGAGGGGTGCGTTGAAGCGTAGCGCGCCACGACGTCGGCGCGACCACCGCGACGATGAGCGGCAGCAAGCACGAACGCCGCGACCTCGCGCAGCAATCCCGACAGCCGGACGTTCCACCAGCGGCCGCACGACGCCCGCGGCTCGCGCTCGGTGACGCGAGACCCTGCGCCCGCGCCTCAGCGGTCTCGAGGACCGGCCGCTCGTGGCGGAACGCCCCGGCTATCCGTCAACGGCCGCGTTGACGGGTTCTCGATCGCGAGCCTCATCAGCTCGTCCGTCGTCATCTTCTGCGTACTTGTCGGATCGCCGCCTGGATGTCCGCGAGCATCGCCTCGGCCGGGAAGCCGTCTCCCTCTCGAGCTCGGCCGCCCACGCGTCGACCGCCGGCTGCAGCCGATCGCGGAACTTCTTCTGCTCCGCCGGCGGCAGCGTGATCATCTCGACGCCCTCCGCTTTGTACGTCTCGCCGGCCTTGCGGAGAAGTCGATCCGGTGACCTTGGAGCCGCTGTCCCATCGGCTCCGAGGTCGTAGAAGGTCTTCTGCAGGTCGGGCGACAGCTTGTCGAACCACTCCGTGTTGTAGCAGGTCCAGGCGCCGCCGCCGGAGAGGCCGAGCGTGGTGTGGTACTTCGCGACTTCGTACAGCTTGTACGGACGAATCCGGCGTCGACCCAGAACACTGCGTCGACGAGCCCTGCTGGAACGCGGTGTAGAGCTCGGGGTACGTCATGTTGACGAGGGCGTCCCGAGCGCCTTGGCCACCTCCGGCGAGAAGCCCTGCGCGGCGATCTTCATCCCCTGCAGGTCCTCGAGCTTCCGGATCGGCTGCTTCGCGCATGTCCGTCGGTGGGCGCGACGTAGCCGCCCGCGGCCGACGCCCTGGCCCGTGAACTCGGGAGGAAGTACTTGCCGCCACCTCCTGCGCGATCCGCGTCGTGGCCATGGGGTTGGCAGGCGATACGTACGGCTGTTCCCAGACCCGCGACAGCGGGATACCGCGCCCTTCATACTGTCACGTAGCAGGTCCCCATTCTGCGACGCCGCTCCGCACGCCTTGAACCCGTCGCTTGGGCCGAACAGGTACCCGCGCCGTACTCCTTGAACAGCAGCTTGCGGTTGCTCTCGTCGCCAGCGCTCGATGTTCGCCCGCCATCACCGGCAGAACACCGAGGCCGGCGGCGACGGATGGCCGAACTTGATCTCCATCGGCGGCCCGGCGTAGCTGATCGCCGGCGTCGCCCCGATCGCCTTGCCGGCGAGCCAGTCGGCGACCAGGTCCGCGAGCGCGGCCGCGGCAGGGCGAGGAGCCCGCACACCACGCAGCGGCGGAGAATGGCTTCGATCTGGTGCATGGCGGCTCCCGGGCGGTGCGCGGCGGGGCTGCAGCTTGTGGCAACCCCGCGGGGGTTGCAAAGTTTAACCGAGTGTTTAAACTAGCCTCATGCCGCCCATCCTGTCAAGACCTCCCGGCGCCGAAAGCTGCGTGATCGAAAGCGTTCCGCTGCGCTGCGATGCGAAGCGGGCTCGCGACGGGAATTAACCGGTCGTTTAATACCGTCTGATGCCTAGCGCACCGCGTATCCGCCGCCGCGTGCGCCGTCCGCGGGCGCGCCTCGCCACCCCGCCGGCGGAGCGCACGCGCGAGCGCATCCTCGCCGCCGCGCGGGCGCATTTCGCCGAGCGCGGCCTCGAGATGGCGTCGATCCGTGCGATCACGCGGCTCGCCGGCGTCAATGCCGCGCTGATCTCGTACTACTTCGGCTCCAAGCGTCAGCTCTACGAGGAAGTCCTGAACGACTGCACGATGCAGCTCAACTATCCGCGCCTCGCGGCGCTCGACGAGCTCGAGCGCGCGGCGGGCGGCCGACCGGTAGCGCTGGACGCGCTGGTGCGGACGTTCGCCTCGCCGTACATCTCCGGACTCGACGACCCGCACAGCGCGGCGTCGATCTACCTGCGGTTCTTCGGCCGGCTGTTCACCGAGCCTTCCGACGACCTCCTGGCGATCACCCGCACGAAGTTCAACACCCTGCAGCGGCGGTTCGTCGCCGCGTTCGAGCGCGCGCTGCCGCACGTGCCGCGGCGGGATCTCTACCTGCGGTTCTCGTATCTCATCGGCAGCACGAGCTACATGTCGGTCCACAGCGGCATCCTCGAGCAGTACTCGGACGGCGAGTTCAGCACGCGCGACCCCCGGTTCTGGGACGACTACGTGCGGACCTGGTGCGATCTGCTCGCCGCCCCGGCGGCCGCGCGCGCCGCGGCGCGCCGCGGCCAGACCTGCGCGCCAGCAGGCGCTCGCCTGAGCGCTGGGCACGGCGGTGATCGAGCTCTTCCACAACCATGCGTCGACCTGCAGCCAGAAGGTGCGGATCTGCCTGGCGGAGAAGGGGCTCGAGTACGTCAGCCGCCACGTCGACCTGGGGAAGTTCGAGCACCTCGCCCCCGAATACCTCGCGCTCAACCCGAACGGCGTCGTTCCCGCGATGCGTCACGACGGCGTCGTCGTGATCGAATCGACAGTCATGTGCGAGTACCTCGACGAGGTGTTCCCGGCAGCCCCGCTGTCGCCGCCGACCCCGGCGGGGCGCGCCGTCATGCGCGCCTGGCTGCGGTTCATCGACGAGGTGCCGTCGATGGCGGTGCGCGTGCCGACCTTCCAGAACCTGATCCTGCCCTCCTACCAGAAGCTCTCGCTGGCCGAATTCGAGCGCCTCGCCGACAGCATGCCGCTGCGCAAGCAGTTCATCCTCCGCATGGGGCAGGACGGCTTCAGCGACGCCGACTATCGCGGCTCGATCGAGCAGCTCGACCGCACCATCGGCCGGATGGAAAGCACGCTCGGGCGCGGGCCGTGGCTCCTCGGCGGCCAGTACACGATCGCGGATATCTGCGTCGCCCCGCTTTTTCACCGCATGGCGGAGCTCGGCATGGCGGCGATGTGGCAGGCGGACTCGCCGCGGGTTACCGACTGGTATGGCCGCATGCGCGCACGGCCGGCGTTCAAGACGGCGTTTTATCCGGAAGCGCGGCTCGCGTACTATTTCCCCAAGCTGCGCGAGGTCGCTCCGGAAGTCTGACCGGCGGCGCCCGCCCGCCGTCGCTCGTGCGACGCGCGCCGCGGCAGGGTGCTCAGCGTCTCGTCGAGCCCGTAGAGCACGCCGGTCCAGCGCGCCTCCGTCTCGCCCGCGCAATCCGGCGGCACGTTCTCGTGGGTCAGCGCGAGCTCGCACCCGCTCCGCCGCGGACTGATCTCGACCGTCACGCGCGTAGCGACGTGCGGGCGATCCGCCATGGCGAGCGTGAAGACGAGGCGCCGGTGCGGGACGATCTCGACGTATTCGCCGGCGTGCTCGACGATCCCGCCGTCCCGGCGTTCCGCGAACCGGAACGCGCCCCCGGTCCGTGGATCGATTTCGACGTCGGTGATCGGCTCTAACGCCGTCGCGAACAGCCATCTGCCGGCGAGCCCGGGCTCGAGCCAGGCATGGAATACCCGGTCCGGCGGCGCGCTGAAGCGGCGGGCGACGCGTATCACGGCGGGCAGCCGGGGGCGCCCGTTCTTCCCGGCACTCATCGGATGCTTCATGGTCCTTCGGATTGCTGAGGGTGACGGCTCTCGTCGATCGGCCACGCCCCGAATTCGACAACCCGAATCGACGACTCAGCTCTTCAGCCGGTACCCCGTCCTGAAGATCCACCAGACCAGCACGAGGCCGAGGACGAAGAACCCCAGCGTCACCGCGAGGCTGACCCCCACGCCCACGTCCGCGGTCCCGTAGAAGCTCCAGCGGAAGCCGCTGATCAGGTAGACCACCGGGTTGAACAGGCTGAAGGTGCGCCAGGCGTCGGGCAGCATGTCGATCGAGTAGAAGGCGCCGCCGAGGAAGGTGAGCGGGGTGACGACCAGCATCGGGATGAACTGCAGCTGCTCGAAGCCCTTGGCCCAGATGCCGATGATGAAGCCGAACAGGCTGAAGGTCGTCGCGGTGAGCACGAGGAAGGCGACCATCCACCCGGGGTGCAGGATGCGGATCGGCACGAAGAGGGTCGCCGTCGCGAGGATGACGAGGCCCAGGATCACCGACTTGGTGGCCGCCGCGCCGACGTAGCCGAGGACCATCTCCAGCGGCGACACCGGCGCGGACAGGACCTCGTAGATGGTGCCGGTGAAGCGCGGCAGGTAGATGCCGAACGAGGCGTTCGAGAGGCTCTCGGTGAAGAGCGACAGCATGATCAGCCCCGGCACGATGAACGCGCCGTAGGGCACGCCGTCCACCTCGCTCATGCGCGAGCCGATCGCGGCGCCGAACACCACGAAGTAGAGCGAGGTGGTGATCACCGGCGTCACCAGGCTCTGCCACAGCGTGCGGCGCGCCCGCGCCATCTCGAAGCGGTAGATCGCGAGCACGCCGTGGCGGTTGAACGCCGGCACGTCCGTCGTTGTGCTCATGCGCGCTCGCTCACCAGGCTGACGAAGATGTCCTCGAGCGAGCTCTGCCGGGTGTTCAGGTCCTTGTACCCGATCCCGAGGTCGCCGATCCGCCGCAGCAGCGCCGGGATGGCCGTGCGCTCCTCGTCGGCGAGGAAGGTGTATTCGAGCTCGCTGCCGCCGTTCTTCAGCGCGAGGTTCCAGTCGCTCAGCCCGGCGGGAATCGCCGTCATCGGCTCCTGCAGGTGGAGCGTGAGCTGCTTCTTGCCGAGCTTCTTCATCAGCGCCGTCTTCTCCTCGACCACGATCAGCTCGCCTTTGTTGATCACGCCGATGCGGTCGGCCATCTCCTCGGCCTCGTCGATGTAGTGCGTGGTCAGAATGATGGTGACGCCGCGCGCGCGCAGGCGCCGCACCAGCGCCCACATGTCGCGGCGCAGCTCCACGTCGACGCCGGCGGTCGGCTCGTCGAGGAACAGGATCTGCGGCTCGTGCGCGAGCGCCTTGGCGATGAGCACCCGCCGCTTCATGCCGCCCGACAGCGTCATGATCTTGTCGTTGCGCTTGTCCCACAGCGAGAGATCGCGCAGCACCTTCTCGAGGTGCGCCGGCGTCCGGCGCGCGGCCGAAGAGGCCGCGGCTGAAGCGCACCGTGCCCCACACCGTCTCGAACATGTCGGTGTGCAGCTCCTGCGGCACCAGGCCGATCTTCGACCGCGCGGCGCGGTAGTCGCGCACGATGTCGTGGCCGTCCACGAGGACTCGTCCCGCGGTCGGCGTGACGATCCCGCAGACGATGCTGATCAGCGTGGTCTTGCCGGCGCCGTTCGGGCCGAGCAGGGCGAAGATCTCGCCCCTCGCGGATCTCGAGGTCGACGCGCTTCAGCGCCTGCAGGCCCGAAGCGTAGGTCTTGGTCAGGCCCGAAATGGAGATGGCCGCCGGCACCGGGCGAGCTTAGCGCGATCCATTATTTTGCCGACAACTCTCTGACGGGACGCACCTCGATGCTCCCGACCCGCGCCGGTGGGATCTTTGCGGCCAGCTGGATGGCTTCGTCGAGGTCCCTGGCGTCGATCAGGTAGAAGCCCGCGAGCTGCTCCTTCGTCTCGGCGAAGGGTCCGTCGGTCAGGGACACTTTGCCGTCGCGAACGCGCACGGTCGTCGCCGTTGCCACGCGCTGGAGGGCCTCGCCGGCGATGTAGCGTCCGCTCTTCCGGAGCGACTCCTCGAAGGCCATGCAGTCGCTGTCGGGAACGGCGTCCAGGCTCTTCTCCTCCATATAGACCAGGCACAAGTATTTCATGAGTTCCTCTTCAGCCTTTGGTGACAACGTGTGCCCGCCCAGGTCTCCTTTGAAAAACTGCCATGTGTCCGGATAGTCGAACGGGGACGGCCCGAATCGACAACCCGCGCCGCGGCACCCACGCACCGCCTCAGGCCGTTAGCTCACGCAGGCGTCGCTCGAGAAACCGTCGCTCCGGCTCCTGCCGGGCGAGGGCAAGTGCCCGCTCGTAGGACGCTCGGGCCTGCGCAGCGTCGCCCAGCCGGCGGCACAGGTCCGCCCGCGCCGCGTGCGCGAGGCGGTAATCCTGCAGCTCGCCGCGCGCGAGGATCGCGTCGATGAGCTCGAGCCCGGCCGCGGGCCCGTCGCGCATCGCCACCGCCACCGCGCGGTTCAGCTCGACCACCGGCGACGGCTCGACGCGCACGAGCACGTCGTAGAGCCCGACGATCTCCCGCCAGTCCGTGGCATCGGCGGCCGCCGCCTCGGCGTGTACCGCGGCGATCGCGGCCTGGAGCGTGTACGGGCCAAAGCGCCGCGACGCGAGCGCTCTCACCACCAGCGCCGAGCCCTCCTCGATCTGGTCCCGGTTCCAGAGCGAGCGATCCTGGTCGGCCAGCAGGATGAGCTCGCCCGCAGGCGAAGTGCGCGCGGCGCGCCGCGATTCCTGCAGGAGCATCAGCGCCAGCAGTCCGATCGCCTCGGGCTCCGGCAGCAGCTCGACGAGCAGCCGTCCCAGACGGATCGCCTCGCCGGACAGATCGACCCGCGTCAGCGATTCGCCGGACGACGCCGAGTACCCCTCGTTGAACACCAGATAGACGACGCGCAGCACGCTGTCCAGCCGCTCCGGCAGCTCGGCCGGTGTCGGGACCTGGTAGGGAATGCGGGCGTCGCGGATCTTCGACTTGGCGCGCACGATGCGCTGCGCCAGCGTGGACGCGCTGCTGAGGAACGCCCGCGCGATCTCCTCGGTCGTGAGGCCGCAGACCTCGCGCAGCGTGAGCGCGACCTGCGCGTCCGGCGAGAGGGCCGGATGGCAGCAGGTGAAGACGAGCCGCAGCCGGTCGTCCTCGATGCCTTCGCCGTCCGATTGCGGAGTGTCGTCGGCGATCGCGTCGACCTGCTCGGCGACGTCGTCGATCGCGACGAACCGCGCGCGCCGACGAATCCCGTCGATCGCCTTGAAGCGGCCGGCCGACACGAGCCAGGCGCGCGGGTTCGCGGGCACGCCGTCGCGCGGCCACTGCTCGAGCGCGGCGCGGAAGGCGTCGTGCAGCGCCTCCTCGGCGACGTCGAAGTCGCCCAGCAGGCGGATCAGCGTGGCGAAGACGCGCCGCGACTCGGCGCGGTAGATGGCCTCCGCCATTGCGCGCACCCGTGCGGCCGTGTTCTCGCTCATCGGCGGCGAGCTCGCGGGTGGCGCCGTTGCAACACCACGATACTAACGGTCCTCTCCCGAACCGCAGCAGGAGTCCGCGCTCTTAGGCGACACACACTGCGCCTTCGGGTCGGCGGAGTAGTCGTCGACGTTCCGATCGTGCTGTCGAACCCACGCCATCGCAAAGTACGGGGAGTCCTCGTCGCGGCCCATGGGCACCCGGTCGGAATACGCGTGCGCGCCGACCAAGACGTCCGAGTCCGGGGCAGTGCAGGAATAGGTGGGGAAGATATCGTCGTTCCGGTCCTTGCAGAAGACGCTGGCGCCGCGCGCTTCCTCGCTCGGAAATTCGCCCGGGTTGCGGTTGCTTATCCAGTCTCGGCCGGCGATGTGGCGCTTGTCAAGCTTCTCGTCGTACGTCTACTCGTCGTCGAGCGCGCCTTCGGGCAGGTGGCCCGTGTCGGCCCAGTCCTCGATCACCCAGCGCCGGGTGCCGATGCGCACCCAGTTCACCGCGGCGTTCGGCACGCTGAACGTGCGCGGCATCTCGAGCGGGATCTCCTTCGCATGCCGGTACACCACGCCGAGCACGCCGCCGTGGGTGACGACCGCGACCGTGGCGCTCGCGTGCCGGTGCGCGAGATGCTCGAGCGCCGCGACGACCCGGTCGCGAAACTGCTTGCCGCTCTCGCCGCCCGGCACGATGAACTCCGGGTCGCGGGCGGCGAGCCGCTGATAGTCCCGCGGCCGGGCGCGCTCGATTTCCGCCCAGGTCATTCCTTCGAGCTCGCCGTAGCAGCGCTCGCGCAAGCCGGCATCGAGCCGCAGGGCGAGACCGAGCCGCGCGGCGATCGGCGCGGCCGTCTCGCGGGTGCGGCCGAGATCGCTCGCCACGATCACGTCGACGCGCTCGTCGCCGAGGCGCGCGGCGAGTGCGCCGGCTTGCGCGCGGCCGGCGTCGGACAACGGGCTGTCCTGCCATCCCTGCAGCCGGCCGTCCCGGTTCCACAACGTCTCGCCGTGTCGAAGGAGCAGAAAGCTGGTCAAGATCGTTCGCGAGTGCCCCTAGCCAACGTGAAAAGTACCTGCTGCGCGCCTCGGCTCGCAGCAGGCTTCTCCCTGATCCGGTAGTGTAACGAAGCAGGATCGCAGCCCCTACCAACATGCCCGTCTCTCTCGACGCGACCACCGGCCAGCACATCGGCGACCGGCAGGAGCAGCAGGACCGCGTCGCGATCATTCCGAGCAAGCGGCAGCGGGGCACGGTGCTCGTACTCGTCGCCGACGGCGCCGGCGGCTACAAGGGCGGCGCGGCCGCTGCCGAGCAGGTGATCGGCACTGCGGCCAACCTGTTCGAGGCCTATTCGCCCAAGGACGAGAAGCCACCGGATCTGTTGCGCGAAATCGTTCTCGAGGCGCACACCGTCATTCGCCTCAACCGCGTCCTCACCGAGCAGGAGCCGCACAGCACGATCATCGCGATGATCCTCCAGCCGGACCGCGTCGACTGGAGCTGGGTCGGCGACAGCCGGCTCTACCATTTCCGCGGCGCGACAGTGCAGAACCGGAGCAAGGACCACTCGTATGTCCAGCAGCAGATCGACGAGGGCCAGTGGCGCGAGGAGGACCGGCACAAGCATCCGAACCGGAACCTGCTGCTGCAGGCGCTCGGTCACTCCGAGCCGCCGGTGCCGGGCTTCGGCTCGACTGCGCCGCTCGTCCCCGGTGATGCGTTCCTGCTCTGCTCCGACGGCCTTTGGGACTACTTCACCGACGGCGAGATCGGCAAGGCGCTCGCCGCGCTCCCGCCGCGCAAGGCGGCGGAGATGCTGATCAGCTCGGCGCGCGTCCGCGCGAAGGGCAAGGGCGACAACCTCTCGCTCGCGATCGTCAAGCTGACGGCGAGCTAGCGTCCTAGCCACCCTCGCCGCAGGGCAATCGCGCGCGCCGGCGCGTGCTTGTCGAGCCGGAGCGCGCAAGTGTCTGCCGGCGCTGCAGCAAACGCTATCCCGATCTCGTGCAACTCGTCGCGGCGGAAGACATGCAGCTTCGCGCGGTCGCCGGGCCGGAATCGCGCAAGCCGGCCCTCGAGCGTCGCCGGCGTGACGCGAAGGCCGTCCATCGCGACGAGCACGTCGCCCGCGGCGAGCCCCGCTGCGAGCGCCGCGCCGCCGTGAAGAACATGGGTGAGCCTCACGTCGTGGCCGTCGGCGGCGGTCCGCGCGCCGAGCGCTACCCGGGAGGCGAGCGCCGCAGGCGGCTTCGACGCCGGTCGACCGCCGCGGTCGGTGGCGCTTTCTGCTGGCCGCACCTCCATCTCTATGCCGACCGTCGCGAGCATCTCGGCGAGCGGCAGTTCGATGGTGGACCTCACCCACCGGTCGAAGAGGGTGCCGAGTTTCAGGCCGCTCACCTCCTCGGCGACGCGCTCGACCCCGCCCTCGGGCACGCCGAGGCCGCTACGGCCGTAGCCCCGCCAGAGCGCGCGCATCACGTCATCGAGCGAACGGCGACCGGCGGTGCGGCTGCGGATGTGAAGATCGAGGCACAGGGCGATGAGCGCGCCCTTGCCGTAGTAGCTCACGATCGCGTTCGGCGAGTTCTCGTCCTGGCGGTAGTACTTGATCCACGCGTCCCAGCTCGACTCGGCGACCGTTTGCCTGCGCCGGCCGGGCGTGCGCAGGTGCTGGGTGATCGCGCGGCCGACGATCTCCAGGTACTCCTCGGGCTTGACCAGCCCGCAGCGCACGAGCGCGATGTCGTCGTAGTACGACGTGCCGCCCTCGAACGCCCAGAGGAGCGTGGTGTAGTTCTCGCGGTCGAGGTCGTAGGGTGTGAACGCCGCCGGTTTGACGCGCTTGACGTTCCAGGTGTGGAAGTACTCGTGGCTCGCGAGCCCGAGGAACGTGCGGTAGCTCTCGGTGAGCGCCTTCTCGCCCGGGCGCGGCAGATCGTCGCGGCTGCAGAGAAGCGCCGTGCAGGCGCGGTGCTCGAGGCCGCCATAACCGTCGCCGATCGCGGTGACCAGGAACAGGTAACGGTCCATCGGCGCCGGTCCGCCCCAGAACCGGATGTGCCATTCGCACACGCGCTTGAGATCGCGCGCGAGCCGGTCGAGGTCGGCGTTGACCCGGCCGGTGATCGCGATCTCGTGCGGGATCCCGCCCGCGATGAACGCGGCGTGCGCGAACGTCCCCATCTCGACCGGGTGGTCGATCAACTCGTCGTAGTCCGCGGCGGCGTGGATGCCGAAGCCGAGCGCGCGTGCGCCCTTGCGCGCGAGCGAGGTCGCCACACGCCAGCCCGCGTAGCGGCGCCCGGCGGGCGGCAGGATCTCCACCTCGCACCCGCGCTCCTCGCGCCCGAGCACGCGCAAGAAAACGCACGTGCCGTTGAAGAAGGCGTGGGTCGCGTCGAGATGCGCGCCGCGCACCGAGAGATCCCACCCGTACACCTCGATGGCCACCGTGAGCGGCCCCCGGCACGGCGCCGCCCGCCAGGTGTGCTTGTCGAGCTTCACGAGTGCGACGTCGGCGCCGCGCGAGGCGGCGTGGATCGAGACGACGTGCCGCGCGAAGTCCCGGATCATGTAGCTGCCGGGAATCCACGCTGGCAGCGCGAAGCGCTGACCTGCGGATCGGGGTCGGCGACGGTGCACTCGACCTCGAAGAGATGCGCCGCGGGATCGCCGGGCCGGATGCGGTATCGGATCGGAGGTCTATTCTTCATCCTTGTTCTGTCAGAATGCGCGGCTTTGCGGCCCGCCGCCATGCAACGCCCTGCCCTCTTTGCCGCGCTCGCGGCCATCGCCCTCTGGGGCGTGCTGGCCGCGCTCAGCCTGCGCCTGCGCGGCTGGCCGCCCTTTCTCCTCGCCGGCGCCGCGCTCCTCGTCGGCAGCCTTTGCAGCATACACAGGCTGCGCGCGTGGCGGGTACCGGGCCGCGCGCTCGCTCTCGGCGTCTACGGTCTCTTCGGCTTCCACTTCCTCCTCTTTGTCGCGCTTCGCCTCGCGCCGCCGGTCGAGGCCAACCTCGTCAATTATCTCTGGCCGCTCCTGATCGTCGTGCTCGCGCCGCTGATCGTTCCCGGGGTAAGGCTGCGCGCGCGGCACGTCGTCGCCGCGGTTCTCGGCTTTGCCGGCGCGGCGCTGCTCGTGACCGGCGGTGAGCTCGGTTTCGCCGCGGAAGAGACGGACGGCTACGCCGCGGCGCTCGGCTACGCGGCGGCGCTCGGTTCGGCGCTCGTCTGGTCGACATACTCGCTCGCGACCAAGCGCTTCGCGGCGCTTCCCACAGCGACGATCGGCCTGTACTGTTTCGTCTCGGGCGTCGCCGCGCTCGCGTGCCATTGTCTCTTCGAGCCGCGATATGCACCGCAGATTGCGGAGTTGCCGTGGCTCCTCGCGCTCGGGCTCGGGCCGATGGGCGCCGCGTTCTTCCTGTGGGATTACGCGCTCAAGCGCGGCGACCCGCGCGCGATCGGCGCTCTCGCCTATCTGGCGCCGCTGCTGTCGACCCTTGTCCT
This sequence comes from uncultured beta proteobacterium, assembly GCA_963744255.1. GTDB lineage: Bacteria > Pseudomonadota > Gammaproteobacteria > Burkholderiales > SG8-39 > DATEDA01. The sequence goes on along the minus strand of CAVUSZ010000011.1, from coordinate 21,066 downwards.
GGTGGCGGTGGGCGAAGGCTCGCTGGGCACGCTGACGCTCGTTGCGATGGCGCTGATCGTCGGCGGCGCCGTGCTCGGCGGTCGGTCCTGACCGGTTTCTACAGGCACAACAGCCCGCGCCGGATCCCATCGGCGAGGTTGCTCGCTTGCGCGAGCCCGAAGAGGCCGAAGCCGACCAGCGGGAGCGCCAAGGCGAGCGGTGTGTCGAACACCTTCACATGACCTTGGAGAACCCGGCGCGCTCGCGGCTCGCACGCAGGTAGCGATCAAACACCATGCAGACGGCGCGGACCGGCAGCCGGCCCCGCGGGGTGACCACGATCCAGTCCGGCGCAAGCTCGACCAATCCATCGTCCGCGAGCGGCTTGAGCACCGCCAGCTCCGCGGCGAAGTAGCGCCGGAAATCGATGAGGTAGGACAGCTCGATCGATTCGATGGAAACGCGGAAATGGCAGGTGAGCGCCTGGATGACCACCCTGCGCACGAGGTCGTCCTGGCTCAGATCGACCCCCCGCCAGACCGGGACCCCTCCGTGGTCGAGCGCCGCGTAATACTCGTCGAGGAGCTTGAGGTTCTGGTAGTACGTCGGGCCGATGCGGCCCATCGCAGAAACGCCGAACGCGAGCAGGTCCGACTCCGGCCGCGTCGAGTAGCCCTGGAAGTTGCGCTGCAACCGGCCCTGTCGCTGCGCCACCGCGAGCTCGTCGCCGGGCTTCGCGAAATGATCCATGCCGATGTAGAGGTAGCCGGCGCGCGTCAGCCGGCCGATCGCGAGCGTCAGGATCTGCAGTTTGGTCTCGGCCGCCGGGAGATCGGCCTCGCGGATGCGTCGCTGCGGCTTGAACGCCGCCGGCAGGTGCACGTAGCTGTAGAGGGCGAGCCGGTCCGGGTCGAGCGCGAGAACCTTGTCGAGCGTTGCGTCGAAGCTGTCGAGCGTCTGTTTTGGCAGCCCGTAGATGAGATCGAGATTGACCGAGCGGAAGCCGCTCGCGCGCGCTTCCTCGATCACGCAGCGCGTCTCCTCCTCGCTCTGGACCCGGTGCACCGCCTTCTGCACCTCGGGATCGAAATCCTGCACGCCGACCGAGACTCGGTTGAACCCGAGCGCGGCGAGAAACGTCATGCGGCCCGGCTCGACGTGGCGCGGATCCACCTCGATCGAGCGCTCGCAATCCGGCTCCTGCTCGAACTCGGCGTGCAGCGCATCGGCGAGCGCGCCCATCTCCTCGCGCGCGAGGAAGGTGGGCGTGCCGCCGCCCCAGTGCAGCTGGCAGATGCACCGCTGCCGCCAAGCCGCTCGCCGACGCGCGCGAGCTCCCGTGAGAGGTATCTGACGTACCGTGCCGAGCGCGCGCGATCCCGCGTCACGATCTTGTTGCACGCGCAGTAGTAGCAGATCGTGTCGCAGAACGGCAGGTGCACATAGACCGAGAGCGGCTGCCGGATGCCGCCGATCGTCCGCTTCGCGAGCGATTGCGTCCACTCCGGCTCGCCGAACGCCTCGACGAACCGATCGGCGGTCGGATACGACGTATAGCGCGGTCCGCTCACGTCGTATTTCCGGATCAGCACCGGGTCGATGACGAGATCGGAAACCGGATAATGCATCGTGCCACTATGCCGGCGCGGCGCTCGGGGGAGTTGACCTACGTCAAGCCGCACGGGACAGACTCCGGAGGCCCCACTCCCGGACGCGTTGGGCGGCGACGATCAGCCGGCGCTGCTCCACGTCGTACACCTTCAGCGCGCGGCTCTTTTCTCCCTTGCGTCCCTCAATGATCTGCTCGGGCGGCATGATCGTGGTGGAGCGGTGTGCCCGCTATCCCGGCCCGCCTTAGCTCGCATGGCCTAAGACGCCGCGCCGGTCCGGCGCGCCCGCTCTTTGATTCCTGAAGGCTCGCCGGCAAAGGCCGCTCGCGAGTCGCGCCGCGTTCGAGCGGCAGGTTCCCCTTTTCCTTCGGGCATAGGTGTTTCGGGCAATTCCGCGCGCCACCTCGATTCGCAAGAATGCCCGCGTACTTCCGTGCTCGAGGAACCGCGGATCGGAGTTCTGATCCGCACGCGGCAGCGTCGAAGCGCGAGGACACCAGCCCAATCCTTCGAAGGAGCGTCAACATGTCCGCCAGCAAAAGCAGGGCCGCGTGCCGGATCAGGAACTGGATCGCGCTGAGTTTCATCCTCGGACAGCTCGGCATTGCCCATGCGTTCTTGCCTCCCGATGACGGCGGTGGGGGTGGTGGCGGCGGTGGCGGAGGGACACAAATCACGAAATGTTTGGAGAACACCGTCGTTTCGCTCAATGCGGTGCCGGCGACTATCGACTTGGGCGGAAGCGCGACGTTGCGTTGGTCGATCAAGCCGCCGAGCTGGTGCTCCTTGTTCAATCGAGTGGCGGTGAACGGGCAACACCACGGCCTCATTGGCAGCATCGACGTGCAGCCGAGCGTGACGACCAGTTACCCGTTGATGTTGATCATTCCCGGCGGCTTCAGGACGCTCGGCCCGATCACGGTCACGGTGAATCTGCCCGCCATCGTCACCCTCTCGCCGGGCCCGCAACTCACGGCCCATGACATCGCCCAATTCAATGCGCGCTGGATGAGCCCCAACGACCGCGAGCAGCGCCTTCGCGGATACGACGCTACCTTGAAGAACCGGCAGGCGTGGGGGGCCTGGGCGTGTTCGACGACGCCTCGGCGATGGTGCGCATGTTCGAACTCACGAACGACCCGCAGTACCTCGACCACTTGCGCGAGGTCAACTACGTCGCGCTCAAGTACCGCGACGACAAGCATGAGGGAGACGGCTTCCCAGCGGGCGACAATCCCATCTGCCTGAACTGCTGGCGCAAGCCGCCTCATCTGTTCTTGGATCGCATGCGCGGCAAGGTTGTGCCGGCCTGGGGCAGCGGCATTCTGTACACCGACTTCGTCATCAACGGCGGACTCGACCCGGTCGATGCGGTCACCTCGGGCATGTACCTGTACGGGATCGCGTCGTTCGCGCGCCTCGTCGCCGAACACCCCGATCCCGAGCGACGGGCCACCTACCGCGACGACGCCATCAAGTTCGCCAACGCAGCCATAGAGACGATGTGGGCGTTCATGCCCGAGTGGGACACCCGGCAAGCGGGCAGCTTCGTGGAGGGCACCATCTTCAGGCCACGACGGTTCCCGACTGCCGACGAGTGCGACGCGGCCAACGCCCGCGCAAAGAAGCACGTGCGCCTGTTCGACCCCAAGCACCTGGAAGGTCTGTCAAAGCTCATCGATGAAAAAAAGCCCGAGTGCAACAAGTCCAAAGACTATGCCGGCAAGCCGCTGGCGCACAACGAGAGCGGGGCATTGGTGATGTCGTTCATCGAGCTATGGCGCTTCCTCGACAGCGACTTCTATCGCACGTCCCCGGCCCGCACCAGTAGCAGCGAGCTGGCTCGCGGCGTGATTCCGCTCGTGGTGACGCGTCACCAGCGCTACTTCTTCGAGCGCCTGCGCACGGAAGGCGAGCGCTATTCGTGGAACTACAACGACGACGTCCCACGTCCCCATACCGAGGACACGTCACACGCCAACCTGGACATGTTCCATATCGACGTGCTGCGGCGCAGTTTCGACCGACTCAACGCGCAAGTGGCGAGCGTGGGCGAAGCGATTCCGTTGGACGATGCGATGCTGCGCCGCTTCGCCAACACGTTCGTGCAGCAGATTGCTCGGCCGGCGGAAATCTATCGGGGCGGCAACGTGCGCGGCGACGTCGACGGGAGGGCGACCGCGCCTAACGACGCAGGCGAGACCGACCGCAACAACTGGGTGTTGGACGGGTGGATCACGCTCGCAGCGGTGGACGCTACGGTGTACCAGTTGTGCCGCAGCGTCTTGCTACGCACCAGCAGCAGTGGCTTTCAGAAGTATCTGGGCCCTGGCAGCCACTCCGCGTTGCTTGCAAACAAACGCTTCTCGCCGGCGCCGCCCCCGTGCCCGATCGGGCGGAAATGCTGTGAGCCAGCCCCGAACGGTGGGTGCGATCTTTGCGTTCCGCACAGGGCGTAGTGCCCATAGGGCGAGGCCACGGCCTAGTCACCGCGGCCACTGAACCCCGGGACGTCGCTGCGCCAAACGAGGCTTGGGTAGCGGCTGAGCCACCCCGACGACGCAAGGTGCGGACGATCTGCTACATGCCCCTGCGGTACCGCCCCCGACCTCGAACAGCGCTTACGTAATCTCCCCCAGCGAGCAGACGCGCACGGCGTCCATCAGCAGAGCGGTGGGGCTGCGGCGGTCATCATCGGGACGTCGGCGACCCCGATGCCGCGCTTACACGCTGCCCTCGCGATCGCCGCGATACCGGCGCGTTACGCAATCGAGCGCCGCCGCTGGCAGGACGCGGCCCGTCTCGTCCTCAGCCGGGACGAGCCCGACTTCGCCTGGCAGCAGTTCCCCATGCCGAGGCCGTGCTGGTGTTCGCGCGCGGCCTGGCGCCGCGCGGGCCGGGGACGCCGCGGGGGCACGCCGCGACGTCGAGGCGCTGCCCGAATTCGAGGCCTCGATGCGCAAGGAACCGCACCGGCTCCGCCGGCTGTACGGCGCCGCGCACGCCGCCGAGCAGGCCGGCGATACCGGCAAGGCGCGCGAGTACTACGCGAAGCTCGCGGCGCTCGAAGCGCACGCCGATCCGGCGCAGAACGAGGCTGGAACCGCGAAGCGCTTCCTCGTGCGTCGCGCGATGACGCGCTCCTCGATTGCACGGCGGACATGTTGCTCCGCTGGCGCATAGGAATACTCCTACCCGTCAATGGCGATTTTCCCGATAGCCGATTCGGCGCCTGCCGATGGCGCCCGTGGGGAGCCCCACGGCACACTGCGCTGCATGGTCGACGAGACGGATGAGTTCGAGCGCCTGCCCGAGGCAATCCCGCCAGGAGAACGCCGCACGCCCGCGACTGAAACGACGAAAGGACTGACCAAGCAACCCGCCGCGGTTTCCAGGATGCCGCCGCAAGCCACGAGCGAAACAGCCGAGATCCGCGGCGCGCGCAGGTTCGAAATCAGCTGCTCCGGCTGCAACATGCGCGAGTTTTGCCTCCCCACCGGGCTCAGCGGCGAAGACCTGGCCCGGATCGAACGGCTCGTCTACGCCCGCCGCCGCGTGCGGCGCGGCGAGACACTCTTCCGCGCCGGCGACGAATTCAGCTCGATCTACGCCGTCCGCAGCGGCTGCTTCAAGACGGCTGCCCTCAGCGCTGACGGCCGCGAGCAGGTGACCGGCTTCCACCTGCCCGGGGAGCTCCTGGGCATGGACGGCATCGGCTCGGGTAGCTATCACGGCAGCGCGGTTGCACTCGAGGACGGCGAGGTCTGCGTCCTGCCTTTCGCGCTGGCCGAGGCGCTAGGGCGCGAGATCCCGGCGCTGCAGCGACATCTCCATTGCGTCCTCTCGCGCGAAATCGTGCGCGACCACGGCGTGATGATGCTGCTCGGCTCGATGCGCGCCGAGGAGCGCCTGGCGGCGTTCCTTCTGAACCTCTCGCGGCGCTTCAAGCGCCGGGGCTGGTCGCCAACCGAGTTTCACCTCCGGATGACCCGCGAGGAGATCGGCGGCTATCTCGGCCTGAAGCTGGAAACGGTGAGCCGGCTGTTCTCGAAGTTCCAGGAATACGGCCTGATCGACGTGCAGCAAAAGCACGTCCGTATCCGCGACATGCCCGGTCTGGAGGCTGTGCTGAGCTCCGATCGGTAGACCGGGCGGTGCGTCCTGCAACGCCCGGGGAGAGCATGCGCCCCTCCCATCCGCGGCTGGTTGACTAACGTCAACGACCGGCCCCTCGGTGAGTGGGTGGACGATCGCCAAGCGCGTGCGAAGCCTACCTCGGGGTCGAGCCCGTCGATTTACGTAGATCAAGACGCCGCATCGCGCGTACCCTAACGTCACGCCAATCAAGGCGATCTCGGGAGACGTCACATGTACCAGCACATCTTGCTGCCTACCGACGGGTCGGAACTCTCGACGCAGGCCGTCCGCGCGGGTATCCGCTTAGCGAAATCCCTCGGCGCCCGGGTGACGGCGCTGCACACGACGCCGCAGTTCTATCCGTCCCAGATGCTTGCGCGCGAGATCAGCGAGCGCGCGCGTGAGTATGAGGGGCACGTAAAAGAGGAGGTTGCGCGGGTGCTTGGGGTGGTCGAGGAGGCGGCACGCGAAGCGGGGGTCGCCTGCAACGCGCTCCATCGGGCGAGCGATAGTCCGTGGGAGGAGATCATCAAGGTCGCGGCGGAGCAAGGCTGCGACCTGATTGTCATGGCCTCGCACGGACGCCACGGCGTCAGCGCGCTGCTGCTCGGCAGCGAGACGACCAAGGTGCTCACGCACTCGAAGATCCCGGTGCTCGTCACCCGGTAACGTCGCGCACGGCCCGCCGCGCTCGGCGCCGGAGTACACCGCATATTGCGCCCTCGCACCAGGGGGCACCGGCCGACGGGGACGTTGCGGAGGCCGCGCGTCTCCCGGCAGCGTAACGCAGAAAGTGCTCGCCCACTCCGGGATTCCGGGTGATCGTTTTACCGGTAGCGGCTGGCGGGAATGGTTGCGAGGACCCTTCGTGATCGACGGATTGCGCGGTGCGCCGATCCGATCAGCGATAGACGAGGATCGGGATCTTCGAGTGCGCGAGCACCTTCTGCGTCACGCTACCCAGGACGAGCAACGCGAGGCCGCTGCGGCCGTGCGAGGCCATGAAGATCACGTCGCACTTCTGCTTCCTCGCGGCCGCGATGATCCCCTGGTAGGCCGTCCCGGGCTTCGTGACGAGCGTCTGGCACGAGACGCCCGCCGCCTTCGCCGCCTTCTCCACTTCGGCGAGATGTTTCCCCGCCTCCTCCCGGGCGCGAGCCTCGATGTCCTTCAGGCTGGCGACCGGGACGAGGTAGCCGTCGGAGTACCTATAAGGCTGGGTGGTCTCGAGCGCGTAGTACGCGGTGACCTTCGCGCCGAGTTCCTTGGCGAGCGCGATGCCCGCTTTGATCGCCTTGCGGGCGACCGGAGACCCGTCGGTAGGTAACAGAACGTGCTTGAACATGCGCGCCTCCTCAGGCCGGTGAGTATGTACGAGTGTGTCCGCGAGCGTCGGAGCGTACTGCGGGGGCGCGACTTGCGCTAGCGGCATGCATCCGCGTCCTGGCGACCGGGACAGACCGCCGGCCGCTCGCCTGGCGGAAACCGACACCGGTCGATCTTCTCGGCGCGGCGCTGCAGAAAACAGGTGAACGCGCTCGACGACGCCGCGAACACCCAGCAGAAGAAGAGGAACCCGAGTGTGTACGCCGCGAGCCGGCTGACGCCAGCGGGCTGGCCGAAAAGGTGGATCTCGACCGGGTCGACGAAGAGGGCCTCCGGCGGCCGCATGCCGCCGCGCTTGTAATAAGCGTCGGCGACCAGGCCGTCGGCGACACAGCGCGAATTGGCTTCGTTTCGAGAGACGGCACTGTCAGGCAAGTTGCCTATTTTGTCTATTTGAGCTACTCTGTACCGAATTCTGGAGAATCGTCTATGAGCGCGTCCGTGCGCTTTCGGAATCAACGTGGCGAGGTCGTAGAGGCGCCTGCCTTCTCGGCCAGCGACGCCAAGAACGCCTTCGGGCGGATCCTGGACATGGCCGTGCGGACCGGGATGGTCACCATTACCCGACATCAAGAACCAAGAGCCGTACTGCTGTCGATGGAGGAGTATCTCGCCCTGGCAGGCGCACGTCAGAATGCGCTCGACACGCTGTCAGGCGACTTCGACGCGATGCTCGCGCGCATGCAGGCGCCGGGCGCCCGCGAAGCGATGCAGTCGGGCTTCGATACGCCCGCGCGCAAACTGGGCCGGATCGCGGTAAAGGGCGCCCGCCGCAGGCGTGGCTAGGGTCGCGAGGCGCCGCAGCAGAATCTATGTTTTGGCGGGCACGAACGGCGCAGGCAAGAGCAGCATCGGGGGCGAGGCGTTCCGGGAAGCCGGCGTCGATTTCTTCAATCCGGATGAGGCCGCGCGGCGCATCCTTGCTGCGCAGCCGGGGTTGACGCAGACCGAAGTCAACAGCATCGCCTGGCATCAGGGGCGTCGATTGCTCGAGAAGGCGATCGCCGATCAGCTCGACTTTGCATTCGAAACGACTCTCGGCGGCGAGACCCTGACCCGGCTTCTGGAGCGCGCCGCTCAAGCGGGGTTGCAGGTCCGGGTCTGGTATGCAGGGCTGGCCAGCCCGGAGCTGCACATCGAGCGCGTGCAAAGGCGGGTCGCCAAGGGCGGCCACGATATCCCGGAGCCCGATATCCGTCGTCGCTACGATCAGAGCCGGCTCAATCTGATCCGGCTGCTGCCGAAGCTCACCGAGCTCCGGGTCTATGACAACTCGCAGGACGGGGACCCGAATGCCGGTCAGGAGCCGGCCCCGAGGCTCCTGCTTCATTGGCGCTCAGGCCGCATCGTGGCGCCTCGAAAGCTCACGGACACGCCAGGCTGGGCAAAGCCCGTCGTGGCCGCGGCCATGAAGCTCGCCGGGTTCGCCTGACTCAGTCGGTCTGAGCGAGCAGCGCGGCGTTGCCGCCCGCGGCAGCGGTGTTGACGGTCAGCGTTCGTTCGACTGCGAAGCGAGGCAGGTAGTGCGGCCCGCCCGCCTTCGGGCCGGTGCCCGACAGACCCTCGCCGCCGAACGGCTGCACGCCCACGACCGCGCCGATCATGTTGCGGTTCACGTAAGTGTTGCCCACGCGGAGCCGGGCGCGCACGCGCTCGACGAACCGCTCGATGCGGCTGTGGATCCCGAGCGTGAGCCCGTAGCCGGTGGCAGCAACGGCGTCGAGTGTCCGCTCGAGCTCCGCGGCGCGATAGCGGACGACGTGCAGGACCGGCCCGAACACCTCGCGCGCGGGGAGATCGGCGAGATCGATCTCGAAGGCGACGGGCGTCACGAACGTGCCGTGCCGCGCGTCCTCCGACAGCCGCACCGCCGCGACCAGCCGCCCCCGGGCACGCAACCGCGCGATGTGCGCCTCCAGCGCCGCCTTCGCTTCGGCGTCGATCACCGGCCCGACGTCGGTCTCCGGCATGGCCGGGTCGCCGACGCGGAGCTCCGCCATCGCACCGGCGAGCATCTCCAGGATCCGCGGCGCCGCATCGTCCTGCACGAGCAGGAGCCGTGAGCTGGAGCAGCGCTGTCCCGCGCTCTGGAACGCCGATGCCAGCGTGTCGGCAACCACCTGCTCGGGCAGCGCCGACGAGTCGACGACCATCGCGTTCAAGCCCCCCGTCTCGGCGATGAGCGGCACGAGCGGCCCCTCGCGCGTGGCGAGCGCCTGGTTGATCGCCCGCGCCGTCTCGTACGAGCCGGTGAACGCGACGCCGGCGACGCGCGGATGGCGGATGAGCGTCCCGCCGACCGCCTCGCCGGTGCCGGTGACGAGGTGCAGGACGTCGCGTGGAACGCCCGCCTCATGAAGAGCCGCGACGGCGCGCGCCGCAGTCAGCGGCGTCTGCTCCGCCGGCTTTGCGACCACGGCGTTGCCCGCCATCAGCGCGGCACTCACCTGACCGGTGAAGATGGCGAGCGGGAAGTTCCAAGGACTGATGCAGGCGAAGACGCCGCGCCCCGCGAGCTCGAGCTGGTTCGACTCGCCGGTCGGACCGGCGAGCGGAATCGGCGCGCCGAAGTCGGCGCGGCCGCGCGCCGCGTAATAGCGGCAGAAGTCGGCCGCTTCCCGTACCTCCGCGACCGCGTCGGGCAGCGTCTTCCCCGCTTCGCGAACGCACAGCGATATCAGCTCGTCGGCCATCTCCTCCAGCAGTCCGGCCGCGCGCTCGAGCGCGCGCGCACGCTCGTCCGCCGGCGTCGCATCCCATGCCCGCCACGCCGCGCCGGCCGAGCGCGCCGCCGCGTCGAGCTCGGCTGCGCCCGTATCCCGCACCGCCCCGACGGGCTGGCGGCGGTCGGCGGGCTCCGTGATGGCGCGCCCGACGGTGCTCGGGGTAGCCGCGGCACGATCCGCTCCGATCTGCCGCGTGAGCCGCTCGAGCACCGCGCGATCCGAGAGGTCGACGCCGCGCGAGTTGAGCCGGTCGGGGAGCAGGAGCCGCGGCTTCGGCACGCTCGGATATGGGGTATATGGCCTGGGCAACGCCCCGATCGGATCTGCGGCCAGCCGCTCGAGGGGCGTGTCGGGATCGCCGACCTGGTGAACGAAGGAGCTGTTGGCGCCGTTCTCGAGCAACCGGCGCACGAGATACGCGAGCAGGTCGCGATAGCCGCCGACCGGCGCATACACCCGACACGGGATGCCGGTTTCCGGCACGAGCGCGTCGTAGAGCGCGTCGCCCATCCCGTGCAGCTTCTGGAACTCCAGGTCGCGCCGTCCGGCAGCGCACTCGAGGACCGTCGCGACCGAGTGGCTGTTGTGGGTCGCGAACTGCGGGAAGATCCGCTCCCCCGCCGCGAGGAGCGTCTGCGCACAGGCGATGTAGGAGACGTCGGTCGCCTGCTTGCGGGTGAACACCGGATAGTCGTCGAGCCCGAGCACCTGCGCGAGCTTGATCTCGGTGTCCCAGTAGGCGCCTTTGACGAGCCGCACCATGAGCCGCCGTCGCGTGTCGTGCGCAAGCGCGACGAGCCAGTCGCAGACGTGGACGGCGCGCTTCTGGTACGCCTGGACCGCGAGGCCGAGGCCGTCCCAGCCGGCAAGCGCGGAATTGCGCGCGAGGCGCTCGACGAGCTCGAGCGAAAGCTCGAGCCGGTCGGCCTCTTCCGCGTCGAGCGTGACCGGGATGCCGACCGCGACGGCACGCGCGGCGAGCGCCTCGAGCCGCGGCAGGAGCTCGCCGAACACCCGCCCCTCTTGCGCGACCTCGTAGCGCGCGTGCAGCGCCGAGAGCTTGATCGAGATGCCCGGCCGATCCTCGATCCTCGGCGCGCTCCCGGCGCGGCCGACCGCTTCGATCGCGTCCTCGTAGGCGCCAAAGTAGCGGTCGGCGTCGGCCGCGGTGCGGGCGGCCTCGCCGAGCATGTCGTAGGAGAAGCGGTAGCCGAGCGCTTCGCGGGGCGCGGCGCGCTCGATCGCATCCTCGATCGTCTCGCCGACGATGAACTGCTCGGCCATGATCTTCATCGCCTGGCGGATCGCACGGCGCACGAACGGCTCGCCGGCACGGGCGACGAGCCGCCGCACGATCGTGGCCGGGTCGTCGCGCGGATCGTCGGCCCACGCGGTCAGCGTGCCGGTAAGCATCAGCCCCCAGGTCGCCGCGTTGAGGAGGAGCCCGCCCTCCCCCCGTGCCTCCGACTCCCACTGGGTACCGGAGAGCTTGTCGCGGATGAGCTCATCCTGCGTCTCCGCGTCGGGTATGCGGAGCAGCGCCTCGGCAAGGCACATGAGGACTACGCCCTCGCGCGACGACAGCCCGAACCGCCGCAGGAACGCCTCGGCGCCGGAGGACTCGCCGGCGCGCCGCCGGATCTCGCGCGCGAGCGCGAGCGCGCGATCGGCGATGCGGCGGCGCGCCGGCTCGTCGAATCGGATGCGCGCCGTCAGCGCTGCGACGGCCTCCGCTTCGTCGACCCGGTACGTGCGCCGGATGGCCTGCCAGCTAGCCCCGTTCATCGATTCTCAGCCCCGGTCTCGCCGTCTTCGCGCGCTCGGCTGTGACCATCGACTGCAGCCAGGCCACGAACGCGCCCACCTCCGGCCGGCCGGCGGCACGCGGCGTGACGACCACGAAATACGCGCGCGATTCCGCCGCCGTCGTGCGCGAGCGGCCGAACGGCGCGACCAGTTCTTTCGAGCGCAGCAGCTCCTCGACGAGCGGCACTCGCCCGAGCGCGACGCCCTGCCCGGCGACCGCGGCCTGGATGATCTGGTGGTACTGCGTGAACTGCAGCGTTCCCGCCGGGTGCGGCATGGGCACCTTCATCGTCTCGAACCAGACCGGCCAGGTCAGCCAGACAGTATGCGGCACGCCGTCGTACTCGAGCAGCACGGCGCGAGCCAGGTCCTCCGGCCGTTCGAGCTTGAGGCGCGCCTGGACCTTCGGGCTCACGACCGGCAGGACCCGCTCGCCGAAGAGCCTGGTGGCACCCCGCCCCGCCAGCGCCGGCGGGCAGTAGCGCACGGCGATGTCGATGCCCTCGCGGTCGAGGTCCTGCATGCGGTTCTCGGCCACCAGTCGGACCTGCACCCCCGGCTGCACGCTCTGGAAGCTCGCGAGCTTGGGCACGAGCCAGAGCGAGGCGAACGTCACCGTCGTCGTGACGGTGAGCGTCGCCGCCTCGCGCGTGGCGCGTACCGACGCCGTGGCCGCGCGCAGGCCGTCGAGCGCGCCGCGCACCGCCTTGTAGTAGCGCTGCCCCTCGTCGGTGAGAAGGAGCGCGCGCGTGCGCCGGTGAAAGAGCTTGACGCCGAGGCTCTCCTCGAGCGCCTGGACCTGGCGGCTGATCGCCGATTGGGTGAGGAACAGCTCCTCGCCGGCCTTGGTGAACGACAGGTGGCGGGCGGCGGCCTCGAAGCCCTTGAGCAGGTCGAGCGCGGGCAGGTCACGCGGCATGACATTCCCCTCGCGCATGCATGCCATGCCGAGAACTCGTTTGCCCCGCAAGAAGCGGAAGCAGACACTTCCTGTGCGCGCGCGGCCGCAGATGCATGCGACCGGCGCATTATCAGGAGCAACGTCATGAACATCAAGGCCCGTATCGCCCGCCTCGCGCTCGCCCGGCGGGATACGCTGAAGCTCGAGGCCGCGCGCGGCGCGCTGGTGCGCTGCCTGGAGGGCCTCGTGTGGATCACCCAGGACGGCGATCGCTCCGATCACTTCGTCGCCGCCGGAGACACTTTCCGGGTCGATCGCGACGGCCTGGTGCTGGTCCAGGCGGCGAGGGCGGCGAGAGTTGCCATCGAGTCGCCGCGCGATGAGGCGCCGGGGCGCTGGTGGGACCCGTTCTCGCGCGCCGCGGGCGGGCACTCTTAGAACCGGGGCGCGCCCCTACTTCTTCGGCCGCCCCCCGCGTCGCTTCGCCTGCGCCGCCAGCGCTTCTGTTAGCTCGCCCCTGAGTGGGGCACGGCTGTATATGTTGTTCACGTGCACGAGCTCGGTGATCATCTCCATGAACTTCCGCTGATCGGCCTTGCCGAGCGGCGCCAGGATGCGCGCGTCGCTGCGATCCAGCATCGGCTGGATCTGTTTCAGCACCTCGAGCCCCTTCGGCGTCACATTGAGGTGGTTCGTCCGGCGGTCGGTGGTGGAGCGCGTGCGGGTGATCAGCCCCTTGTCGACCAGGCGGTCGAGCACCTTCACGATCGTGGTCTTGTCGAACGCGATCATGTTGCTCAGGCTCACCTGGTCGATGTTCGGCACTTCGCGGATCATGTTGAGAGCCGCGTACTGGACGGTGGTGAGCCCGAGGCTGCCGGTCTCCTCGAGGAAGAGCGCCACCGAGATCTGCTGCAGGCGCCGGATCAGGTGGCCCGGCCGCGAATAGAATTTGTGGATCGTCACGCGCGCGCTCCTCGCGTCCATTGTGCCGCCGCGATCACCGTCCCCGGGCAGTGTTGACAGGCCATAGATAGTTGGTATGCTTACTATTTTGCCACAGACCGGAGACGGAATCGATGGGCAAGCTGCGGATCACCCTCGCCTGCTGGGGCTATGACCGGGTGGCGCCGCTCGTATCGGGCGCGGTGCGGCCCGACGGCATCGATCTCGTCTTCCTCGACCAGTCGGTGGAAGAGACGTTCTTCCGGATGGCGCGCCACCGCGAGTTCGACGCCTCCGAGATGTCGCTCTCGTCCTACACGGTGATGCTCGCGCGCGACGATCCGCCGTTCATCGCGATTCCGGTGTTCCCGTCGCGGGTGTTCCGCCACGGCAGCATCTTCGTGTCGGCGAAGAGCGGCATCCGCGACCCGCGCGAGCTCGCCGGGAAGCGCGTCGGCGTGCCCGAGTATCAGATGACCGCGCCGGTCTGGATCCGCGGCATCCTGTCCGACGACTACGGCGTGAAAGCCGAGAGCGTCGAGTATTTCAGCGGCGGCGAGGAGCAGCCCGGTCGCGAGGAGAAGCTCAAGCTCAACCTGCCCGCGCAGTTCAAGGTGCGGCCGCTCGGTCCCGACCAGACGCTCTCGCGGATGATCGCGGCGGGCGAGATCGACGCGCTCTACACGGCGCGCCCGCCTTCCACGTTCGAGTCGCGTCCGCAGGATGTGCGACGCCTGTTCGAGAACTACGTCGAAGCCGAGCGCGAGTACTACCGGCGTACGCGCATCTTCCCGATCATGCACACGGTCGTCATCCGCCGTGACGTGTACCGCGCGAACCCGTGGGTCGCGCAGTCGCTTTTCAAGGCGTTCGTCGAAGCGCAACGCCGTACCTACCACGATCTCCTGGAAGCGCATGCGCTGAAGGCGATGCTGCCGTGGCTTTCGGCCCATGTCGAAGAGGCGCGGCGCGAGCTGGGCGACGACTGGTGGCCGTATGGCTTCGCCGCCAACCGGCACGTGCTCGACACCTTCCTCCGCTATCACCACGAGCAGGGTCTCTCGCCGCGGCGGCTCGCGCCGGAAGCCCTCTTCGCGCCGGAGACGCTCGAGAGCTTCGTCATCTAGGAGGACGGCTCGGACCTAGAGAACGCAGAGCAGCAGTCGCGGGCCCTCACCACCATCGTGCCGTTCGGGCCAGGCGGCGGCACCGACCAGGTGGCGCGCGCACTCGGGCCGAAAATCGCCGACAGCATCGGCCAGCCGGTGATCGTGGAGAACAAGCCTGGCGGCAACGGCCAGGTGGCGGCGGCCGCGCTCAAGAACGCGAAGCCTGACGGCCCGGGCACAACATTCCGGACATCGACCGCGCCGGCCTGTTTCTCAAAGCCACCTCGTCGCTGATCGGTCCCGCCGAGGGCATCGCGCAGCGCTTCCTCGACCGGCGCACCGACTACGAGGTCGAGCTCGTGGTCGTGTTCGGCAAGGAAGCGAGCGAGGTCTCGCGCGACGAGGCGCTCGACTACGTCGCCGGCTACTGCGTGGGTCTCGACATCACGGTGCGCGGCACCGAGGACCGCAGCTTCCGCAAGTCGATCGACACGTACACGGTGCTCGGGCCCTGGCTGACGACGGCCGACGAGATCCCGGATCCGGACAAGCTGCAGCTCACGCTGCATCAGAACGGCGAGCCGCGGCAGAACACCAACACCTCGGACCTCCTGTTCGGGGTGAGGCGTCTGATCGAGTTCGCCACGAGCTTCTACACCATGCACCCCGGCGACGTCCTCTTCACCGGCACCCCGGCGGGCGTGGGGCCGATCAAGCCCGGCGACCGCCTCCGCGCCGCGTGCGAAAGTCTCGGCGCGATGGAGGTCGACGTGCGCGAGTTCCGGAGCCAAGCCCTTTCCCGATCCAGGAAGGAGGCCGCAAGATGAACTTCGTTCCCGGCTAGGACGGAGGCAACGCGGAAGTTCCGGACTGAGAAGGAATCCAGAGGGTGAAGCGCGAGCCGCGCCCCGGCGCACTCTCCACACTGACTCTTCCGCCGTGCTTGGTTGCGGTCGCCTTGACGAACGCGAGCCCCAGCCCGCTGCCGTCGATCTCGGGATGACGCTCGACGGCGAAGCGCTGGAACGGCTCGAACAGGCGCGACAACGCCTCGGAGGGGATGCCCTCGCCCTCATCGGCGACCGTGCAGGCGATGCCGCCCGCCTGCCGCTCGAGGCTCACGCGCACGCATGTGCGGCAAGGACTGTACTTGATCGCGTTCGAAAGCAGGTTGGCGAGCGCACGCGCGAGCAGCTGGCGATCGCCGCGGACCCACGGCTCGGCGAGGTCGAGCTCGCGCTCGATGCGGATGCGCTTCGCCTGGGCCTGCGGCCACGTCTCGTCGGTCGCGTCGCGCGCCAGCGCCGCGAGATCCAGCGGCTGGAGCTCGACCGGGTCCCGCGCCTGGGCGCGGGCGAGCTGCACGAAATCGTCGGCGAAGGTCAGCGTCCGGCGCGCATAGCGCTCGATCTGCGCGAGCGTCTCGTCCTGGGGCGGCGGGTCCGGCGAGTGTCGCTGCAGCGCGACCAGCATCAGGATGGAGACTTGTGGCGAACGCATGTCGTGGGAGAGAAAGCGCAGCAGCTCTTCGCGCTGGCGCTCGGCCTCCTTGAGCGGCGTGATATCCGCGAGCCGGACGATGAGTCCGATGCGCCGTCCGTCGTAGGTGGTGCACGGGACCAGATTGAGCAGCAGGTCACGGCCGTCCGGGTGGCGCGCTTCGACGCTTACCGGTGCCTCGACGGCGATCTCGCTCCACGAGCGTTCTCCGGCGATTTGCAGCGGTGCCAGCTCTTCGGCGAGCGGCCGGCCCTGCAGGGCGCTCACCGACGGGACCTGCAGATACTCCGCGGCGCGGGTGTTGGCCGTAAGCACGCGACCCGCGTTGTCCGCCACCAGCAGGGCGTCGGGCAGGCTCATGCCGACGTCGGTCAGGAACTGGCGCAGGTTGCGCAGCCGCTCGGTCGCCGCCCGCACGGCCTGAAGGCTCGCATCCACCGCGTCGACGGTGAACGCCGGCGCAGCTGCCGCTTCCGGAAGCACCCCGGGCTCGGCTCGCAGGCGGGTGAGCTCCTCGTTCAGATAGGCTTGCGTCGCCTCGAGCCTGCGCCAGCTCCACAAGGGGTAGCAGAGGACAATCCCGGCGAGCGCGGCTGACGGCGCAACCCAGACGTGCCGGTAACGGGCCGCGAGCGCTGCAGTCGCGACGGTAAACACTAGCGCGAGCCCCGCGGCGGCGAGGGATTGCAGCGGCGTGAGCCAGAGGAATGCGATCAGCAGAACTGCCACCGCCAGCGCCGAGAGCGTCCAGTGCGCCCAGCCCTGCGATGTCACGATCCCCGATTCCGATCTCAGCCCGTCGAGGACGTGGGCGACGATCTCGACCCCCGGCATCGGCCGCCCCTCCGCGGCACGCGGGGTCGGATGAGCATCGCCCGCGCCGGTGGCCGTCACGCCGACGAGCACCAGCTTGTCGCGCAAAGCTTCGGGCCGCACGTCGCCGCGCAGCACGTCGACGTACGACAGCTGGCGGAAATGTCCGGGCGGTCCGGCGAAGGCGATATGCAGCCAGCGGTCGCGGATCCAGACCCCCGGACGCTCGGCCATCGAGGGGTTGCGCTCGCCGGGCAGCACGGCGGCCCGCGCCGGGTCGGCCACCTGCAGCAGGGCGGCAGAAAGATGCGGCCAACGCGCCCGCCCGAGCCCTTCCTCGAGGTAGACGCTGCGCGCAACGCCGTCGCCGTCCAGCGCGATCGAGATGTGGCCGAGAGCGGCCGCGTGAGCGGCGAAAGCGGGAACCGGGAGCGTCTCGCTCAGCATGCCCCCGGGTCCCGCCTCCAGCACGACCGGCAGCACGGTGCGCCCGCTTCGCCGGAGCGCTTCCGCCAGGGCAGCGTCGCTGGCGGGGTCGCGCAGGTCCGGCTCGGTGAGGATCAGGTTGAGCACCACCGCGCGCGCACCCGCGGCGCCGAGCCGTTCGAGGAGCGTCGCGTGCACCGCGCGGCGCCAGGGCCAGCGCCCGATCTCGGCGATGGAGAGGTCGTCGATCGCGACGATGACGACGTCGTCGGGCGCCGGCCGCGCCCAGAGCGCGAGCGCCATGTCGTAGAGCACGAGATCGAATCGCCAGAGCCAGCGCTCGCGCGCGACGACCGCCGTCGCCGCGACAAGCACGGCGGCGAGCACGAGCCAGTCGACGATGATTCGATGGCGCCAGACGAGACGCAGGATCACAGCAGGAGCGGCGCGAGCGGTATGAGCGGGAGGAGGTATATCCACCACGGGACGGGATCGCGCGGCACCTCGAAGCGCTGGGTGGCGGTGAACGGACCGACGTAGCCGTCCGGGTCGGTCGCCTGCACGCGCAGGAAGTAGGTGCCGGGCTCCAGCTTGGGAAGCGAAACCCGCGGCTCGTCGACCATCAGATCGGCGACGAGCGTCGCGAAGCGCTCGTCGGGCGCGACCTGCAGCCGGAACTTCTGTCCCGGCTCGGCCGCCCAGTTGAAGTTGAGATTCTTCTCGTCGACGGTGGGCGCCTCGGGCGTCGGCGGCAACGGCTTCTGCGTGAAGCGCTGGGGATCGCCGAACGGACCCTGGTCGCGGTCGGGGCGCACGCTCGCCACGCGCCAGAAATAGTCCCCGGGCGCGAGGCCGCCGACGCGGAACTCGGTCGCCGCGACCGCGCTCTCGTCCGCGACAAGGTCCTTGAAGCCGCGATCGCGGGCGAGCTGAACGCGATAGCTCGCGGCTTCCGCAGCCGCCGACCATCTCAGCTCGACTGCGTCGCCGCTCGCCTTGCCGTCGTTGCGCGGCGCGGAGGGAAAAGGCGGCTCAGGCCGGGCCTTCAGGCGAAACGCGTGGTGGCCGTCGGCGCCTTCGAGCGCGCGCTCGTCGAGTGCTCGCACCCGCAGCCAGTAGCTGCCGTCGGCGACGTCGCTGAAGCGCAGCTCCGGGCTCGCGAACGCGCCCTCGGCCACCACCGCCTGGAACTCGCGATCGCGCGCGATCTGCGCGCGATAGCGGCTCGCGCCGGCGACCGGCTCGACATTGAACCGGACGAGCACTCGCTCCTGCAGCACGGGGAGACGCGCGAGATCGGGCGCCGGCAGGAGCTTCACCGGCGGGATCGGCGTGCGGCGCTCGTCGACCAGTGTGCCGAAGCCCGCGCCGACCGCGATCGGCGCGCCCGCTCCCGCTACCGCCACGCTTCCCGTCAGCACCTCGCTCTGCGTGCGTTTGGCTCCGCCGTCGCTCGCCACCCGAAAATTCGTGCCGCGTACCGCGGTCGTGGCGAGCGGCGTGCGGATCTCGAATCGCCCGCCGCCCTTCTGCGGCGCGGCCAGGGACTCCACGCGCCCGTCCTCCACCTCCACCGTCGAACGGTGCGCATCGAGCCCGGGATAGCGGGCGATCTCCCTGAGCCGGAGCCGGCTCTGCGCCTGCAGGACCAAACGCGAGCCGTCCGCGAGCTCGATCGTCACGTAGCCGTCCTTGCCAGTCACGACCTCGGACCCCGGATCGAGCAGCGCCCCAGGCGCGAGCGCGGCGCCGCCGCTTCGCGCCTCGCCCTCGACCTGCACCACCCCTGCCTGCGCGGGAAGCGCGCGCGCGAGCCCGACCGGAATCAGGATCTTCATGCCGATCGGGATCCGGCGCGGTTCCTCGATCCGGTTCAGTCGCTGGATCTGCGGCCAGCCGCGCGGATCGACGAGCAGGCGTCGCCCGAGTCCGATCAGCGTATCGCCCTGGCGGGCGACGTAGACGAGGTCGTCATCGGCAGCCGGGGCGGTTCCCGCGCCCGCCAGGCAAAGCCCGGCGATGAGCCCGCTCCCCAGGCGCCGCATTCCGTTCCCGGTTACGCCGGGCCGGCCGGCTCGAGCCGATAGCCGTAACCGTACACCGAAACCAGCCGGAAGCCGCGCTCGGGCTGGAGATCGAGCTTCGACCGCATGCGGCTCACGTGGCTGTCCACCGTGCGCGTCGTGACCTCGCTGCCCTGGCCCCACACCGCTTCGAGGAGATGGGCGCGCGAAGTGAGCCGGCCGAGATGCTTGAACAGCAGCATGCGACCTCGAACTCTTTGGGGGTGAGGTCGACCCGGGCGCCGTCGCGGTACGCACGCCGTTCGCCGAAGTCGAGCCGGTACGGCGGATGATCGAGCAGCTTGGGCTCGGCCTCCGCGCCGGACGCGCGACGCCACAGCGCATGCACGCGGGAAACCAGCTCGAGGCACCGGGGCGGTTTGATCAGATAGTCGTCGGCGCCGGCTTCGAGCGCATCGACGATGTCGCGCTCGTTGTCGCGACTAGTGACGAACAGCACCGGAACGCGCGTGCCGAGGTCGCTCCGCACCCGGCGCAGGACTTCGATGCCGGAGAGGTCCGGCAGCTGCCAGTCGAGCATCAGGAGGTCGAAGCTTTCCCGCCGCAGCTCGGCGAGCAGCTGCCGCGAGGCTT
Organism: uncultured beta proteobacterium; assembly: GCA_963744255.1. Taxonomy (GTDB): domain Bacteria; phylum Pseudomonadota; class Gammaproteobacteria; order Burkholderiales; family SG8-39; genus DATEDA01. The sequence continues at coordinate 1,070 of CAVUSZ010000011.1, read as the reverse complement.
CGTAGACGTGGCAGACATGCCCGGCCGCGGTCCGCCACTCCCGCAGGACCCGGGCCTGGGCGGGGTCGTCCTCCAGGATCGCGATGCGCACGAGAGCCTCACTTCTGCTGCCTCAACAGTTTCTTACAAAGCCGTACCACTTGTCGACAGTATCCCCCGGGCCGCCCTCGTAGCATTCGTCGCCTCCGGAATGCCAATAAGGAGGCACGTTGTGCAGATGACATGTAGCGGCGGCGCGAGGCGAAGACACACCGGGCTTCGTGGTCCCGGGCGTTGAGGCGGATCAGGGACCGGGCAGCGTGGCGGCGGCGGACGAGCTTGCGCGTGTGCTCATGGAGTCGCCGTTGTACGGCGTCATCCTGGCCGATCGCTCGGGCCACGTGGGCTACGTCAACGCGGTGGCCGAGCGGGCGAGCGGCTGGAGCGAGGCACAAGCGCGCGGCAAGCCGGTCGCAGAGGTCCTGCGGTTCGTGGACTCTCCGCGCCCGGCTTGATTCGTCGTGAAGCAGTAGCGGCCGTCCTTGCCGGTCACCGCGCGACCCCAGCCGGCGAAGCCGGGATCGACTTCGCGGTGCCGGCCATCGGCCGGGTCACGGAATATCCCGTTCACGTCGGCCTGCCAGATCTCCAGCACCAGATTCTCCAGCGGCGCCCCGTCTTTCCTGCAAGCGTTGCGAGCGGAACGCCGAGGTGCCGGCAGGCGAGCTCGGCACAGGCGAGATCCAGCGCGCGGCGAACGCGAGACGATCGGTACGCGTCGTGCCCGCGCCGCGGCGCCAGCGCCGCTCGCCAGCGAGGAGGTCGGAGCCGCGCCACGCGGCCGCGAGCCGCTCGATGGCTGCGGCAACCCCCGGCTCATCTAGCGTCGCCGCGACGCCGGCGCCGGCGTCGCCGGCCACGTCTAACGCGGAGACGAGAAGTGCCGCGCCCTCCTTCCGCACGGTCGCCCGCTCGAGGCGGGGGAGCTCCGAGACGCGCGCGGCAGCAGGCATGATGGTTGACAGCTTAAACCAACTAGTTTCATCTATGAACTAACTGGCGCCGCGTCCTCCCCCTACTGCTTGTAACCC
>CAVUSZ010000010.1:0-61267 GCA_963744255.1 uncultured beta proteobacterium | reverse complement strand
CATGTCGCGAGCTTCATGTTTCACTTGACACATTGCTTGTGGAGTGACTTGTGCGTTCAGGACTCAGCCACGGACCTGACGGCGAACTGTAGCTCCGATTGGACTTCGGCTCCCTCCAAGGGCCGGCCGCCCAGGCCTACCCGTTCCGTCTTCGTTTCGCACGATCGAGCGTGGGGGCGGGTGATTCTTCGTGCAGAGACGAACGGACCCGGTACGTTCCAACGCGGTGATGCGTGCGAGTTCCAGGGACGTGACGAGCGATTCACCGAGGCGCTTCTCCCGGAAACAGGGACTCGCGTTGCCCCTAGATCTTGTAGTTTGGGGTCCCCAGGCCCCAAAATCTTGTTGTTTAGGGACAAAACGCAGCGTTATACTGCGCAGCGTTGCAATTGCGCGAACGGCTGAAAGCGACTGGTCGTGTATGCCAAAGGTCGGGGGTCCGCGCGCGTGACCGATTTGGTGGGGCTGGGCATCGAGCCAGGGTGCCTGCATCGATGAGACGGAGACGCGCTGTCGAAATCAAAGGTAGCGCGCTCCCTGTCCTCCGCGTCGTAGTGCGCGATTGCCAGCCGCAATCGCTCGGCGAAGAAATGGCGACCGTGGTCGCGAATGCGCGGCCGCTGCTGACCGATGCGCTGGCCGTGCTCGATCTGCGCGAGCGTACCGTCGACGCTGCCGGGCCGGGCGAGATCGTCACCGCGGTGCGGAGCGCCGGCGTGCGGCTGGCGGCGGTCTTGGTCGGCGAAAGCTGGATGCGAGCGGACCTTGCCGATGCCGACCTGCCGATCATCGAGTCGCCGTTGATCGCCGAGCGGCCAGCGCCCGAAGCGGTCGAAGCACCGTCGATACCTGAGCCCGATCAGGGCGCGGTGCCGGCGCGACTCTGCCCGCCCGGACCGCTATGCGTGACGCAACCGGTGCGCTCTGGCCAGCGCATCTATGCGCAGGGCCGCGATCTGCTCGTGCTCGCGCCGACCAGCCGGGGCGCCGAGTTGATCGCCGACGGCTCGATCTATGCCTTCGGCCTGTTGCGCGGCCGAGCGCTTGCCGGCGCGGGCGGCGACAAGGGCGCGCGCATCATCGCGACGCGGCTCGATGCCGAGCTCGTCGCCGTAGCAGGTGTCTACCGCACGCTGGAGGCCGCGGACATTGCAGAACTCGGGGACGGCGCCGTGACCGTCGCGTTGACGTTCGATGAGGAAGGAAGCGAACGTCTCGTGCTCCGACTCGTTTGATCTCACTTCCTTCCGAGAGCTTGATAGGAGACCTACCCGCGTGGCTAAAGTCATCGTCGTCACCTCAGGCAAGGGTGGCGTGGGCAAGACCACTACGAGCGCGAGCTTCGCGACGGGTCTTGCGAACCGCCAAAAGAAGACCGCCGTCATCGATTTCGATATCGGGCTCCGCAACCTCGATCTCATCCTCGGCTGCGAGCGCCGCGTCGTCTACGACTTCGTGAACGTCATCCAGGGCGATGCCAAGCTGACGCAGGCGCTGGTGCGCGACAAGCACAGCGAGAATCTGTCGATCCTCGCCGCCTCTCAGACGAAGGACAAGGAGGCGCTCAAGGAGGAGGGCGTGAAGCAGGTGCTGGACGATCTGAAGGAAATGGGCTTCGAGTACATCATCTGCGATTCGCCTGCCGGCATAGAGACCGGTGCCTTGATGGCGCTGCGCTTCGCCGACGAGGCGCTCATCGTGACCAACCCCGAGGTGTCTGCGGTGCGCGATGCCGACCGCATGCTCGGCATCATCGGAGCAAGGTCGCTGCGCGCCGAAAGGGGCGAGGAGCCGGTCAAGGAGCACCTTGTCATCACGCGCTACCTGCCCAAGCGTGCCGACAAGGGCGAGATGCTCTCGCACACCGATGTGGCCGAGCTGCTGAGTCTGCCGATCCTCGGGTTGATCCCGGAATCCGAGCAAGTGCTCGATTGCTCGAACCGGGGAACGCCGGTCATTCTCGCGAACGGCTCGCCCGTGGCGCTCGCCTTCGACGACATGGTGGCGCGCTACCTCGGCGAAGACCGCCCGCTGCGATTCACTGAACCCGAGTCGGCGCCGTTCTGGAAGCGGCTGTTCGGAGGCTAACCGTGTCGTTGCTGGATATCCTGTTCAAGAAGCGGCCCTCGGCGCCGATTGCCAAAGAGCGTCTGTCGTTTATTCTGGCCCACGAGCGGGCGGCGCGATCGGGCAAGGGAGACATCGTCAGCGCGCTCAAGGAGGAATTGATCGCGGTGATCTGCAAGTACACGTCGATCGACAAGGAAGCGCTGAAGGTGACCCTCGAGCGGCACGACAGCATCGATGTCCTCAAGGTCGACGTCGCATTGCCCGAGGGCGGCTTGCGCCGGAGTTGAGTGCACCGTCGTGATCGGGGCTGCCCTCGAGGCGTAGGCAGCCTCGGGACAACCGAGGGTCGAGGATTGCGTGCTCGCGCCGACGCCGCGCCGCTTGCGGTGGGCGCCGCGCACGCACGGGTAACCGTTCTGGCCGCTGCGCGATTTCCGCGCGAGTGGAAGCGAGCCCGGCGCCGGGTCGGGCAAGACCGCTATTGCGGCGCGTACCTGCCTTTCGGCTTTTCGGGCTCTTGGGGTGCGGGTTGCGCTTGTGGCGCGTCTGCTTTCGCGGGGGGCGCCGCCGCAGCCTTCTGAGCTTGCGCGGAGAGCGGCGGCGCGCTGCGCGGGTAGCCTCCGGCGTCGAGCGCGCCGTGCCACATCTCGGTCTCGAATCCGCGGGTCGTGCTCCGTCCCACGAAAATCACCGGGACCGTGTCGCCGCCGGTAACCTTCTTCAGATCTTCGGCGGTCAGACCACTGCCGGGGCCGACCTCGATCTCGCGATAGGGAACGCCGCGCGCGGCGAGCAACGCCTTGCCGTCGGTGCATGGCTGCCCGCAGTTTGGTGCGGTGTATACGACGACGGGGAAGTTTCTGGCGGCCTGCTGAACGGCATAGGGGGCCGCAGGACCCGTCTCGGCCGGGGCGGGCGGGCCCGCCCGCTTCTGGACACCCCTGGCAGCGCCGGGTGGCGGCGTATCGGTGTAGTGCACCTTGCCGTCCTTGTCGGCCCAGCGGTACATCTGCGCGCCGGCGGTCGCGGCGACGAGCATCGCGGCCACGGCGATCGCGAGCCTTCTCATGTCGAACCCCCTCGTCCCTGCTGCGGACATGACGAAGGCATGATAGCACCGCCCTCTCCGCGGGGCCCCTCGGGCAGCGGCCGATGCGTAAAAGTGCACGCCTACGCGGGTGCGGCCGGAGCCCCCGTCATCCCGCTGTGCCGCAGGAGCGCCTCGACGGTCGGCTCGCGGCCGCGAAACGCACGGAACGACTCGATCGCCGGCCGGCTGCCGCCGACAGCCAGGATCTCGTCGCGGAATCGGGCGCCGGTCGCGGCGTCGAGCACGCCCTTCTCCTCGAACAGACTGTACGCGTCGGCCGAGAGCACCTCTGCCCACTTGTAGCTGTAGTAGCCCGCGCTGTAGCCCCCGGCAAAGATGTGCGAGAAAGTGTTGGGGAAGCGGTTGTAAGCCGGCGGTAACGCGACCGCGACCTTGCGGCGCACTTCGTCGAGCAATTCGAGCGAGGTCTTCGCGCCGACCGGATCGAAATCGGCGTGCAGATGCATGTCGAACAGCGCGAACTCGAGTTGGCGCAGGGTGTGCATTCCCGACTGGAAGTTCCTCGCCGCCAGCATCCGGTCGAAGAGCGCGCGCGGCAGCGGCGCGCCGGTGTCGACGTGGGCCGACATGTGCTGCACCACGTCCCACTCCCAGCAGAAATTCTCCATGAACTGGCTCGGGAGCTCGACCGCGTCCCATTCGACGCCGCGAATCCCCGACACGCCGAGCGACTCGATCTTGGTGAGCAGGTGGTGCAACCCGTGACCGAACTCGTGGAAGAGGGTCAGCACGTCGTCGTGCGTGAGCAGCGCCGGTTTCCCGCCGACCGGCGCCGAGAAGTTGCAGACGAGGTAGGCAACGGGCGATTGCAGGCCGTGGTGCGTGAGCCGCCGGGTCATCGCCTCGTCCATCCAGGCGCCGCCGCGCTTCGTCGGGCGCGCGTAGGGATCGAGATAGAACCGGCCGACGAGCTCGCTCGCGGCGTCGGTGATGCGGAAGAAGCGCACCGCGGGATCCCAGGTCTCGGCCCGGTCCTCGTCGATGCGGATGCCGTAGAGCGTCTCGACGAGGCGGAACATGCCGGCGAGCACTTTCGGCTCCGGGAAGTACTGCTTCACCTCTTGGTCCGAGAATGCGTAGCGCGCCTGCCGCAGCCGCTCGGACGCGAACGCGAAGTCCCAGGCCTCGACGCGCTCGAACCCGAGCTCGGCGGCAGCGAACGCGTTGAGCTCCGCCCAGTCGCGCTCGGCATAGGGCCGTGCCTTGGCCGCAAGGTCCTCCAGGAAGTCGAGCACGTGCCGTGGCGTCTCCGCCATCTTCGGCACCAGCGACACTTCGGCGAACGTCGCGTAGCCGAGGAGCCGCGCCGCCTCCTGCCGGAGCGCAAGGATGCTCGCGATCAGCGGTGAGTTGTCCCAGGCTGCGATCGCCGCGGCGGCCGGCGGCTCGGCCGCCGGGCGGCCGTTCGTGCGGCGCTCGAACTCCGCTTTCGCCGCGAACGCTCCCGCGAACTCGTCCGATGCGCGCGTGACGGACCCGCGGTACATGATCTCGCGCAACGCGCGGTTCTCCGCGTACTGCATCACCGGCACATAGCACGGCGCGTGCAACACGAGCTTCCACCCGCGCCTGCCGTCCTGCTCTGCCGCGGCGCGTGCGGCCTCGAGCACGTCGTCGGGAATTCCCACGAGCGCCGCTCGGTCCTCGATGTGCACCGCGAACGCGTTGGTCGCGTCGAGCGCGTTTTCGGCGAACCGCGTCGCGAGCTTCGCCGATTCCTCCTGGATCCCGGCGTAGCGCACCTTACGGTCGGGCGCGAGCTCCGCCCCCGACAGCCGGAAGTCGCGGATCTCGTTCTCGACGATCTTCTGCTGCGCGCGCGTCAGCCGCTCGAAGTCGGGTCCCCCGCGGAGCGCCTTGTATTTCTCGAACAGCGCGAGGTTCTGACCGAGGGCCGTCCAGTACTGCACGACCTTCGGCTGGTTCGCTTTGTACGTCTCGCGGAGCTCCGGCGAGTCGAGCACCGCATGCAGGTGTCCGACGACGCCCCAAGCACGACCAAGCCGCTCGTTCGCGTCCTCGAGCGGCTGCGCGAAGCCGGCCCACGTAGCCGGCGTATCGGGCCGCGTGAGCTCGTCGATCAACGCGCGATTGTCGGCGAGCAGCTGGTCGATCGCCGGCGCGATGTGCTCGGACTTCACCGCGGCGAAACGCGGCAGCCCCGAGAAGTCGAGGAGCGGGTTCGCGTCCATTTGCATGGGATTCTCCTTGCGGTCCTATTCAGGCCGCGGCGAGCGAAGCGACGCACGCTTCGGCCGAGGCGATTTTCGCGTAGGGTGCGGCGAGCGCGGCCATGAACGCCGCGTGCACGTCGCGTGCGGGCAACGAGCGGCCGGCGAACTCGAGGCCGCGCGTCGCGCATGCGTCCTCAGCAACCGTGCACTTGAAGCCGTGGTCGAACGCGGCGCGCGCGGTCGCGTCGATGCACATATGGCTCATGGCACCGGCGATGACGAGGTCCTCTGCGCCCGCCGCGCGGAGGCGCGACTCGAGATCGGTCGCGCGGAACGCGTTGGGGAAGTTCTTCTCGACGACCGGTTCGCCGGCACGGGGCGTCACCGCCGCGTGGATCTCGGCGCCGGTCGTTCCGCGCAGGAAGAGCGCCGCGCCAGGACGAACCGACAGGTGGCGCACGTGAACGACCGGCAGCCCGCGCTCCCGGAACGCGGCGAGTAGCCGCGCCGCGTTGGCCGCGGCGCGGTCCATGTCTTCGAGCGGCATTGCCCCGCCCGGGAAGTAGTCGTTTTGCACGTCGACGATCAAGAGCGCCGTGGTCATCTGGATTGAAGTTCAGCGGCGCGGACGGTGTTGGCGAGCAGCATGGTGATCGTCATCGGACCGACACCGCCCGGCACCGGCGTCGCGACGCCGGCGACGCCAAGAAGGCTCTCGAAATCGCAATCGCCGGCAAGCTTGCCGTTGGGAAGGCGGTTGATGCCGACGTCGATCACTGCAGCGCCCGCTTTGACCATTTTCCCGGTCACCAGTTTCGGCCGGCCGACGGCGGCGACGAGGATGTCGGCGCGCGCGGTATGCGCCGCGAGATCGGGCGTCTTCGAGTTGCAGATGGTGATCGTGGCGCCCTTCTGCAAGAGGAGCAGCGCGAGCGGCTTGCCGACGATGTTGCTTGCCCCTACCACCACCGCGTGTTTGGCCCAGGGGTTCACGCCCTCCGCGTCAAGCAGCACCAGCACCGCGGCCGGGGTGCACGGGATGAAGCGCGGCTGGGCGGACGCGAGCCGGCCGACGTTCTCCGGGTGGAAGCAGTCCACGTCCTTCGCCGGCGCGACCGAGTCCAGGATGCGCGCCGCCGCGATATGCGCGGGGAGCGGCAGCTGCACCAAGATGCCGTGAATGGCCGGATCGGCATTGAGCCGCGCAACCGCCCCGAGCAGATCGGCTTCGGTCGTCGACGCGGGGAGGGCGAGGTGCTGCGAGTGCAGACCCACCTCCGCGCACGCCTTGATCTTGTTGCGCACATAGACCCTGGACGCGACCTCGTCGCCAACCTCGACCGCGGCGAGCCCCGGCCGGATACCGCGCCCGGCAAGCTGTTCGACCCGGGCGGCCAACTCGCCACGCAGGCGTTTGGACAGAGCGGTGCCGTCGATGACGCGGGTGTCCACGGGAAACTGGAAAATGGAGCGGAGGGCGACGAAGTGTAGCAGGGGCGGTTCCCCGCTCCGACGGGGAACCGTCCGCCGAACCTATTCTAGGAACCGGAACATCATTCCGCAATATAAAATGTGCGGGCGGATCACAGAGCCCTCAAATTGCCGGCTCCACAGACCGTGGATTAAGCTTTCCGACCAAACAAGAAAACACCACGTGCCGTCCGCAGCAGCTCGATAAAAGGAGGTCTCCTGGCCATGGCCGCCGTTCCCGATTTCAACGCCGCGAACGATCCCGACACCCTCGAGACCCAGGAGTGGGTCGAGGCGCTGGAGACGGTGCTCGAGCGCGAGGGGCCGGAGCGCGCCCACTACCTGCTCGAGAAACTGATCGACAAGGCGCGGCGATCGGGCGCGCACATCCCGTACAACCCGAACACCGCCTACATCAACACCATCCCGCCGCAGATGGAGGTCCGCTCGCCCGGCGACGCGGCGCTCGAGGAGCGCATCCGCTCCTATTGCCGGTGGAACGCGATGATCATGGTCGCGCGCGCGAACAAGGTCGAAGGCGATCTGGGCGGCCACATCGCGAGCTTCGCTTCGGTGGGCACGCTGTTTGGCGTCGGCCAGCATCACTTCTGGCATGCGCCGAGCGAGGGGCACGGCGGCGACCTGATCTTCTTCCAGGGCCATTCGGCGCCCGGCGTCTACGCGCGCTCGTTTCTCGAAGGCCGGCTCACCGAGGAGCAGCTGAAGAACTTCCGCCGCGAGGTCGACGGCAAGGGCATCTCCTCGTACCCTCACCCGTGGCTGATGCCCGCCTACTGGCAGTTCCCCACCGTGTCGATGGGGCTCGGCCCGATCCAGGCCATCTACCAGGCGCGTTTCCTCAAGTACCTGCACGCGCGCGGGCTCGTCGACGCCGCGAACCGCAAGGTCTGGGCGTTCCTCGGCGACGGGGAGACCGACGAGCCCGAGTCGCTCGGCTCGATCGGGATGGCGTCGCGCGAGAAGCTCGACAACCTGATCTTCGTCATCAACTGCAACCTGCAGCGCCTCGACGGCCCGGTGCGCGGCTCGGGCAAGATCATCCAGGAGCTCGAGGGCGAGTTCCGCGGCGCCGGCTGGAACGTGATCAAGCTGGTATGGGGCTCGTACTGGGACCCGCTCCTCGCCCGCGACAGCGAGGGCATCCTCCAGCGGGTCATGGAGGAGACGGTCGACGGCGAGTACCAGAACTTCAAGGCGAACGACGGCGCGTTCGTGCGCAAGCAGTTCTTCGGCAAGCACCCGAAGCTGCTCGAGATGGTCTCGCGCCTCACCGACGAGGACATCTGGCGGCTGAACCGCGGCGGCCACGACCCGCACAAGATCTACGCCGCCTACCACCGCGCGGTGAACCACAAGGATCAGCCGACGGTGATCCTCGCCAAGACGATCAAGGGCTATGGTATGGGCCGGATCGCCGAAGGCCGCATGACTGCGCACCAGCAGAAGAAGATGGACATGGACTCCATCCGCCAATTCCGCGACCGGTTCCGCATTCCGATCCCCGATGGCAAGCTCGAGGAGCTGCCGTTTTACCTCCCGCCGGCCGACTCACCCGAGATGAAGTATCTGCACGAGCGCCGCCAGGCGCTCGGCGGCTACCTGCCGCAGCGCCGGCGCAAGGCCGACGCAGTGCCGCGGGTACCCGCGCTCGAGGCGTTCGAGCAGGTGCTCAAGGGGCAAGAGCGCGAGATCTCGACCACGATGGCCTTCGTGCGTGTGCTGACCGCGCTCGTGCGCGACAAGAATCTCGGCAAGTACGTCGTCCCGATCGTCCCGGACGAGGCGCGCACGTTCGGTATGGAGGGGATGTTCCGGCAGCTCGGGATCTACTCGTCAGAGGGCCAGAAGTACACGCCGCAGGACAAGGACCAGGTGATGTACTACCGCGAGGACAAGGCCGGGCAGATCCTCGAAGAGGGCATCAACGAGGCCGGTGCGTTCAGCTCCTGGATCGCCTCGGCGACGAGCTACAGCGTGTCGAACGTGGTCACGATCCCCTTCTACATCTTCTACTCGATGTTCGGGTTCCAGCGGGTCGGGGACCTCGCCTGGGCAGCGGGCGACCAGCGCGCGCGGGGCTTCCTCCTCGGCGCTACCGCCGGCCGCACGACGCTGAACGGCGAGGGACTGCAGCACGAAGACGGCCACAGCCACATCCTGTCGTCGGTGATCCCGAACTGCATCTCGTACGATCCGACGTTCGCCTACGAGGTCGGGGTGATCATCCACGACGGCCTGCGGCGGATGGTGACCAACCAGGAGGACGTGTTCTTCTACATCACCGTGATGAACGAGAACTACACGCATCCCGCGATGACGGACGCCGCCGACAACGACGTGCAGGCCGGCATCTTAAAGGGGATGTACCTGCTCAAGGAGGGCGGCAAGGCCAAGTCCAAGAGCAGCGCGGACAAGCCGCTCAGAGTGCAGCTGATGGGCTCGGGCACAATCCTGCGGGAAGTGATCGCGGCCGCCGGTATCCTCGACCAGGACTGGGGTGTCACCGCCGATATCTGGAGCTGCCCGAGCTTCACCGAGCTCCGCCGCGAGGGGCTGGACACCGACCGCTGGAACATGCTGCATCCGGCCGACCAGCCGCGGAAGTCCTACGTGGAGGGCCGGCTCGAGGGACGCGACGGCCCGGTGATCGCGTCAACCGATTACATGAAGACATTTGCCGACCAGATCCGGCCGTTCCTGCCGCGCGCGAAGACCTTCCGCGTGCTCGGCACCGACGGCTACGGACGGTCCGACACGCGCGAGAAGCTGCGCCACTTCTTCGAGGTCAACCGCTACTGGGTGACGGTTGCCGCGCTGAAGGCGCTCGCCGACGACGGCGTGTTGAAACCGGCGGTCGTGTCCGACGCGATCAAGAAATACGGCATCGATCCCGGCAAGCCGAATCCCGTAACCGTCTGACAAAGGGGAAGGGGGACGACGAGCGCGAGATGCGACGCCTCTCCCCCGACAAGACATGGGCGCCATGAAGGAAGTCTTCGTCCCCGACATCGGGGATTTCAAGAGCGTCGACGTAATCGAGATCCTGGTGAAGCCGGGCGACACGGTGCAACCGGAGCAGTCGCTGGTCACGCTCGAGTCCGACAAGGCGACGATGGAGATCCCGTCGCCGTCCGCGGGTGTCGTGAAGGAGGTCCGCGTCAAGGTCGGGGACAAGGTGTCCGAAGGCACCGCGATCCTCGTTCTCGAATCGGCCGAGGCCGCGAAGTCGGCCGCTGCCACCGGAGCCGCGAAACCGGCCGCTGCCACCGAGGCCGCGAAGTCGGCCGATGCCACCGGAGCCGCGAAAGCGCCAGCACCCGCCGAGCCCGCGAAAGCCCCGGCCGCGCCCGCCGCGGCGGGCGGCACCCGCCGGATCGACGTTCCCGACATTGGCGATTTCAAGAGCGTTGACGTCATCGAGATCCTGGTGAAATCCGGCGATACGGTCGCGCCCGAGCAGTCGCTGGTCACGCTCGAGAGCGACAAGGCGACGATGGAAGTCCCTTCGCCGGCGGCGGGCAAAGTGAAGGAGATCCTGATCAGGATCGGCGACCAGGTCTCGCAGGGCTCGCCGATCTTGGTGCTCGAAGAGGCCGGCGGCGCGCCGGCGAGTACGGCGGCAGCCCCCGCGACAGCGCCTCCGGCCCCCGCAGCGAAGGCGGAAGCCTCTGCGCCGGCCACCGCACCGTCGCGTCCGCCTCCGGTCGCGATCGAACCGGCGGCAGAGCCAGCGGGCAGGCCGCACGCGAGCCCCTCGGTGCGCAAGTTCGCGCGCGAGCTCGGCGTCGATCTCGCCAGGGTCCGCGGCAGCGGGCCGAAGAACCGCATCCTGCAGTCCGACGTCCAGGCATTCGTGAAAGGTGTGATGGCGCATGGGCCCGCCGCCGCTGCCGCGCCTGCGGCGGGCGCCGGTCTCGGCCTGTTGCCGTGGCCGCAGGTGGACTTCGCCAAGTTCGGGCCGGTCGAAACCGTCCCGCTCCCGCGGATCAAGAAGATCTCCGGGCCGACCCTGCATCGCAACTGGGTGATGATCCCGCATGTTACCAACCACGACGACGCGGACATCACCGAGCTCGAGGCATTCCGGGTGCAGCTCAACAAGGAGAACGAGAAGTCCGGCGTCAAGGTGACGATGCTCGCCTTCCTCATCAAGGCGTGCGTCGCGGCGCTCAGGAAGTTCCCCGACTTCAACAGCTCGCTCGCCGCCGACGGCGCGGCCATCATCGTCAAGAAGTACTGGCACATCGGCTTCGCCGCCGACACGCCGGGTGGCCTCGTCGTGCCGGTGGTCAGGGACGCTGACAAGAAGGGTGTCCTGGAGATCGCGACCGAGACCGCGGAGCTTGCGAAGCTCGCGCGCGACGGCAAGCTCAAGCCGGCCGACATGCAGGGCGGCACGTTCTCGATCTCGAGCCTGGGCGGCATCGGCGGCACCTACTTTACGCCGATCATCAACGCCCCCGAGGTGGCGATACTCGGTGTCTGCCGCTCCGCGACCCGGCCCGTGTGGGATGGGAAGCAGTTCGCTCCGCGGCTCGTTCTGCCGCTCTCGCTCTCGTGGGATCATCGCGTGATCGACGGCGCGTCGGCGGCACGGTTCAACGGCTACCTTGCGCAGCTGCTCGCCGACTTCCGGCGGGCGATGCTGTGAGGAGCGCCGCATGATCGAGGTCAAGGTCCCCGATATCGGCGATTTCAAGAGCGTCGACGTCATCGAGATCCTGGTGAAGCCCGGTGACGCGGTCGAGCCCGAGCAGTCGCTGGTTACGCTCGAGAGCGACAAGGCGACGATGGAGATCCCCTCGCCGCTCGCCGGTACGGTGAAGAGCCTCGTCGTCAAGGTCGGCGACAGAGTGTCGGAAGGCTCGCCGATCCTGATGCTCGATGCGGCGGAGGCAAACGCGCCCGCGTCACCCGCGGCGAAAGCGCCAGCGCCGCGCGCAACGCCCGCAACACCGGTCGTCGCGCCGATCGGCGCCGCCGGAATCGCAGCGGGTGGCGCCGACATCACTTGTGAAGTGGTGGTCCTTGGCTCCGGCCCTGGCGGCTACACCGCGGCGTTCCGCTCGGCCGACCTCGGCAAGAACACCGTGCTCGTCGAGCGCTACCCGTCGCTCGGCGGCGTCTGCCTGAATGTCGGCTGCATCCCTTCCAAGGCGTTGCTGCACGCGGCCAAGGTCGTCACCGAGGCCGAGGAGATGAGCCACTTCGGCGTGGAGTTCGGCCCGCCGAAGTTCGACGTCGACAAGCTGCGCGGCTGGAAGGAATCGGTCGTCGGCCGGCTCACCAAGGGGCTGGTGGGCCTCGCCAGGCAACGCAAGGTGGCCGTCGTCCAGGGCGTGGGCAAGTTCGAGTCGCCGAAGACGATGCTCGTACGGACGCCCGACGGCGAGAAGCGCATCGCGTTCGAGTACTGCATCATCGCCGCTGGCTCGTCGGTCGCGCGCATCCCGGGGTTCCCCTACGACGATCCCCGGCTCGTCGACTCCACCGGGGCGCTCGAGCTCCGCGGCATCCCCGAGCGGATGCTGGTGATCGGCGGCGGGATCATCGGTCTCGAGATGGCGTGCGTCTACGACGCGCTTGGCGCAAAGGTGTCCGTCGTGGAGCTGCTCGACGGCCTGATCCCCGGCGCCGACCGCGACCTCATCAGGCCACTCGAGAACCGGATCAGGAAGCGCTACGAGGCGATCTACCTCAGGACCAAGGTCGCAAAGCTGGAAGCGAAGCCCGACGGCCTGCTCACGACGTTCGAAGGCGTGAGTGCGCCGGCGCCGCAGCGCTATGACCGCGTGCTCCTCGCGGTGGGCCGCCGTCCCAACGGGCGCGAGATCGCCGCGGAGAAAGCGGGCGTCGCGGTGAACGAGCGCGGCTACATTCCGGGCGACAAGCAGCAGCGCACGAACGTCCCGCACATCTTCGCGATCGGCGACATCTGCGGCGACCCCATGCTCGCGCACAAGGCAAGCCACGAGGCGAAGGTCGCGGCCGAGGTGATCGCCGGTCACAAGGTCGCGTTCGACGCCATGACCGTCCCGTCGGTCGCCTACACCGACCCGGAGGTGGCGTGGATGGGCCTGACCGAAACCGACGCCAAGGAGAAGGGCATCGCCTACGCGAAGGCGAGCTTTCCGTGGGCGGCTAGCGGCCGCGCGCTGTCGATCGGGCGCGAGGACGGCCTGACGAAGCTCCTCTATGACCCCGAGACGAAGCGGATCCTCGGCGCCGGAATCGTCGGCACCAACGCCGGGGAACTGCTCGCGGAAACCGTACTCGCGCTCGAGATGGGGGCGGACGTTGAGGACATCGCGCTCACGATCCACCCGCACCCGACGCTATCGGAGACGCCGTACTTCGCCGCCGAAACGGCGGTCGGGTCGATCACCGACCTGTACATCCCGAAGAAGAAATAGAGGCGGGCTACCAGCGGTAGCCGAAGGTCGTTCCGACGGTGGTCGTGTCGCGGCCGAGGCCCTGCAGGTTCTCGGCGTCCCCGTACGCGCGGTCGTAGCCCACCGTGGTGTTGAAGTAGAGGTTGCGATCGAAGCTGTAGAGCCAGGAGAGCCGCAGGCCCGCACCCGGCTCGCCGGCGCGATAACCGGAGCGCCAGAAGGCATCGGTTCCGTATACCCCGTAGTAGGGCGCGAGCGGAGTCGAAGCGCCGACGGTGAGCCCGCCGGAGAGCGTGATCAGATGACGCGGGGTGACGTTGAATCCGTAGCTCGCCCCGAGATCCAGCCGGGTGCCGCCCGCGGCACCGCCCAGGCCCTGTCGGACGCTCGACGATAGCGTCCACCTGTCGCGCCGGTAGCCGAGATAGGCCCCGGCCTGCGCGGCGCCCAGCGGATCGACCGGCGGCCCGAGGTGAAGCGGCAGGGCCGACTCGGCGGGCAGTTGCGCGGACACCCGGAAACCCGGGTCGGGCATTCGCGCCCGGTCGGCATTGAAGCCCTGCCCGCCGACGAAAAGGCTGCTGGTCCAGCCCGCATCTCCGGCGCGCAGCCCTAGCGGGGCAGTCGCGGGGGGGATGCCCCCGATCTGCGCCGCTGCCGGCAAGCCGATCCCGGCGCAGAACGCGGCGGCGAGAAGGGCTTTGGCGCGCGACATCGGAAGCTCGATCGAGAGAATGCTGTCATTTTACGCTCCCCCGCGTGCGGCCGCGCAAGGCAGTTTGACGCAGGCGTCCCGCGTAGAATCGGACCGTTGCGAAGACGACACAGGCGATGACGCAGGACGAGCTGAAAGCGGCGGCGGGACGCGCGGCGATTGCCTACCTCGTGGAGGACGCAATCATCGGCGTGGGGTCCGGGTCGACTGCCGACTGCTTCATCGACGAGCTGTCACGGGTCAAGGGGCGCGTTCGCGGCGCAGTCGCGAGCTCCGAGCGGTCGGCCGCGCGGCTGCGCTCCCACGGCGTGCGCGTCTTCGACCTGAACGAGATCGACGAGCTGCCGGTCTACGTCGACGGCGCCGACGAGATCACCGAGCGCCTGGCGATGATCAAAGGCGGCGGCGGCGCGCTGACGCGGGAGAAGATCGTCGCTGCCGTTGCGCGCACGTTCGTCTGCATCGCGGACGAATCGAAGCTCGTCGCCGCGCTCGGGCGCTTCCCGCTGCCGGTCGAGGTGATCCCGATGGCGCGGGGTCATGTCTCGCGCGAGCTCGCCCGGCTCGGCGGGCAGCCGCGCCTGCGTGACGGCTTCACGACCGACAACGGCAACGTCGTCCTCGACGTCGCGGGCCTCGCGATCCCCGACCCGGCCGCGCTCGAGACAAACCTCAACAACATCGTCGGCACCGTGTCGAACGGCCTGTTCGCGCGGCGCGGTGCGGATGTGCTGCTGCTGGCGACGCCGCGAGGCGTTCGGACCCTGCGGCGCCCGGGGGCGGGCGCCTGACACGCTGTCACAGGGCTGTCACAGTGATACCCTAGCCTGCGATGTTCTGGATAGCGTCCCCGGGCCCGTGAACATGTCCGAGCACACTTCGAAGCAGTTCGACGCCGAGCTGGAGGCCGTGCGCACCCGCGTCCTCCAGATGGGCGGGCTCGTCGAGGAGCAGATCCGGCGCGCGATCGACTCGCTGTCGACCGGCAACATGGAGGAGATCGAGCTCGTGAAAGCGAACGACCACCGGGTGAACGCCATGGAGGTCGAGCTCGACGAGGCCTGCAGCCACATCATCGCGCGCCGGCAGCCGGCGGCGAGCGATCTCCGGCTGATCATCGCGGTCATCAAGACCATCACGGACCTCGAGCGCATCGGCGACGAGGCGGAGAAGATCGCCCGGATGGCGAAGCTGATTCACGAGGCCGACCGCATGCACATGCCGCGCATCGAGGTGCGGCACGTGTCCGGGCTCGCGCTCGCTATGCTGCGCAAGGCGCTCGACGCATTCGCACGGCTCGACGTGAAGGCGGCCCAGGAAGTCGTCCGCCAGGACGACCTGGTCGACACCGAGTTCCGCTCGATCCTGCGCCAGCTCATCACGTTCATGATGGAAGACCCGCGCACGATCAGCCGGTGCCTGGAAGTCCTGTTCGTCGCCAAGGCGCTCGAGCGGATCGGCGACCACTCGAAGAACATGGCCGAGTACGTGGTGTACATGGTCGAAGGCCGTGACGTCCGGCACCTGCGCGGCGACGATATCGCGCGCGCCGCGAATGAATGATTGACCGGCCGGGCGCTGCGCACCCTCGCCCGGCCTGCTTAGAGGCTCTTCCGCAAGTTCCCCATTTGGTGCCCTGATCAGGCCCGGGGATTGACCGGCCCGGACGCCGCGCCCTTGCCCGGGCGCTGCGCACCCGTCGCGCCTCTTTCGCAAGCTACCGATCGAGCGCCCCGCCCCGGGCCGACGCTCGCGACGCGGAACCTAGGGATCCGTTACTTCTTCACCGGCACGTAGCCCGACGCCTCATCGGCGTCGCCGCCGAAGAGAAACCTCTCGGTCTGCTCGAGCAGGTATTTCCGGGCGCGCGGATCGGCAAGCTGCAGCCGGTTCTCGTTGATGAGCCGGGTCTGCTGCGCCTGCCACGCATGCCAGGCCTCCTTCGATACGTTCTCGTAGATCCGCTTTCCCAGCTCGCCCGGAAGTGGTGGGAAATCCAGGCCCTCGGCCGCCCGGCCGAGCTTCACGCAGTTCACCATCCTCGCCATTCAGGCCTCCTGTTCAAGCGGCTTGACGAGCACCTTCGACCGCCGCTGCAAGTTGTAGAGCGCCTTCTTCCCCGCGGGCAGCGCCTCGACACCCGCCTCGCCGAACCCGCGCTCGACGAACCAGTGCGTCGCGCGCGTCGTAAGCACGAAGAGTCGCTTCATCCCCGCGGCGCGGGCGCGCGCCGCAATCGCGTCCATGAGCTTCTCGCCGTGACCGTTGCCGCGGTAGTCGGGATGGACGGCGAGGCACGCGAGCTCGCCCGCCAGCGCCTTCGGGAACGGGTAGAGCGCCGCGCAGCCGAGTATCAACCGGTCGTGCTCGAGCACCGTGAACCGGCCGATCTCCTGTTCGAGCAGCTCGCGCCCGCGCCGCACCAGCGTCCCGTCGGCCTCCAGCGGCTCGATCAGCCGCAGGATGCCGCCGACGTCATCGATCGTCGCCTCGCGCAGCCGCTCGAGCTTGTCGGCGGTGATCATGCTGCCCGAGCCCGCGTGGGTGAAGAGCTCGATCAGCAGCGCTCCGTCCACGTCGCGCGGGATCACGTGCGCGCGCGCGACGCCGCCGCGCACTGCCGTCACCGTGCGCGCGAGCGCGGTGCGCGTCTCGCGCGAGAGATGGCGGCCGTCGGCGAGCAGCTCCTCTGCGTCCCGCGCGGTCAGCTCGGGGCGCAGCGCGCCGTCGCGCTCCAGGACCGCCGCGTCGGACAGGAACACGAGCTTCGTTGCGCGCAGGGCGCAGGCGGTCGCGACCGCGACGTCCTCCATCGCGAGGTTGAAGACCTCGCCGGTGGGCGAGTAGCCGATCGGCGACACCACGACGATGTTGCCGGTGTCGAGGCAACCGCCGATCGCCTGCGCGTCGACCTTGCGCACCGCGCCGGTGTGCTGGTAGTCCACGCCGTCATCCACGCCCATCGGCCGAGCGCCGATGAAGTTGCCGGACACCGTGTTGATCGCGGCGCCCGCCATCGGCGTCGACGGCAGCCCGAGCGAGAGCAGCGCGTCGATCTCGACGCGCAGCAGCCCGACTGCTTCCTTCACGCACTCGAGCCCGACCGGGTCGGTCACGCGCAGTCCCTTGTGATAGGTCGAGCGATGCTTCCGCGTCTTCAGCTGCGCCTCGATCTGCGGGCGCGAGCCGTGGACCAGCACGAGCCGGATGCCGGCGCTGTGCAGCAGGTTGAGGTCGTGCGCGAGCGACACGAACCGACCCTCGGCGACCAGCTCGCCGCCGAAAGCGATCACGAAGGTGCAGCCGCGGAACGCGTGGAAATAGGGCGCGACCGAGCGGAACCAGGTGACGAAATTTGCGTCGGGCTTCGCGGGCATCGGGTCGCGGTCGGGCTCGGAGGCGCGGATTCTATTCGATCGGCGCCGGGGTCAACGCCGGCGTAGACTCCCGCGTTAGCAGAGTCTTGACGAAAGAGGTTCCCATGTCCTGGAAGCAAGTGCTCGCCGCCGCCGTCGCCGCGCTCGGAATCGGCGCCGCGAACGCACAAAGCGCCCCGTCGCCTGCGACCGACTGGGCCACGTTCGGCCGGTTTCTCTCGCTCATGCAAGTCTTCATGCAGGCGGCCTGCCCGCCGGGCGGAACCGCGTCGCAGGGCTGCGACCCCAACGCCGCGCAGAAGGCCTTCGACGACATCGCCAGCGGACGCAACCCCGAGGCCAACGCGTTGATGCTCGACATCTTCGCCGGCGTGCCGGCGTCCGAGCGCGAGAAGATGCTCGCGATCGGCCGCTCGATGATGGCGATGAACCACAAGCAGATGACGGCCGAAGCGCAGGCGACGACCGACGTCAGCGCGATCCGGGCGCGGAAGGACCTCACCGCGATGGGCCTCGTGTATCACGACCGCAGCCAGTTCCTCGATGCAGTGAAGCGCCGGGATCCGATAGCGGTGCGCCTCTTTCTCGCCGGCCGCGGCGTGGATCCCAACGCGAAGGATCCTTGGGGCATGTCGGCGCTCGAACTCGCCCGACGCGGCGGCGACCCCGAGATCATCACGCTGCTGTCCGCCGTCCCGCCGAGGTAAGCGCCTCCGCGCGCGCCTCAGCAGTCGCCGTACAGCGCCTGTAGCGCGGCGAGCGCAGCCAGGGGCGCCGTTTCGGTCCGCAGAATCCGCGGACCGAACCGTACCGGCGTGAACCCGCGCGACGCCGCCAACTCGCGCTCCTCGGGCGCAAGCCCGCCTTCCGGACCGATCAGGATCGTCACCGGCGCTCGCGGTGCGAGCGTCCGCAGCGTTGCCTCGCCGTCCGGAGCGAGCAGGATCCGGGTGCCGTCGCGCGCCGGCAGCGCCACGAACTCCGGGAAGCCGACGCTCGGCGCTACCGGCGGGATGCGGTTGCGGCCGCACTGCTCGCAGGCGGCGATAGCCACGTTCTGCCAGTGGGTCTCGCGGCGCTCCCTGCGCTCGGGCGCGAGGCGTACGATGGACCGCGCGGTGATCACCGGCTGGATCGACGCCACGCCGAGCTCGGTCGCCTTCTGCAGCACGAGGTCCATCTGGTCGCCGGCGCAGATCCCTTGCGCGAGATGGATCTAGAACGGGGATTCGCGCTCGGGCGTTCGCCGTTCGTGAACCGCGGCGACGACGCCGCGCTTGCCTACCGCGACGAGCGTCGCGCTCGACTCCGCGCCGTCGCCGTTGAAGAGAACGACCTCGTCGCCCGTTTGCAACCGCAGCGCGGCGACGTGGCGTGCAGCCCGCTCCGGCAGCTCGAGGCTCGCGCCGGGCGAGAGCACGGCTTCACAATGGAATCGGGGCGCGCGGGCGTGTGTTCGCTGCATGCTAAGATCGCGGCGCTTCTCTCGCAGGAAATTCTCCCATGGCGACGCAAACCCAGGTGTGCGATTTCGGCCGCAGAGCCGTCGATTTTGACCTGCCGGGCACCGATGGCAAGCGCCATACGCTCGCCTCCGCCCGCGGGCCCGAAGGTCTAGTCGTGATGTTCATCTGCAACCACTGCCCGTACGTCAAAGCGATCCGCGAGCGGATCGTGCGCGACTGCAGGGAGCTCGCGGTGCACGGCATCGGCTCGATCGCCATCATGGCGAACGATCCCGCCGACTATCCGGAGGACTCCTTCGAGAACATGCAGCGGGTGGCGCGCGAGCTCGGGTTCCCGTTTCCCTACGTGCTCGACGAGAGCCAGGAAGTGGCGCGCGCCTACGGCGCGGTGTGCACGCCGGAGTTCTTCGGCTACAACGGCGATCTCGAGCTGCAGTACCACGGGCGGCTGGACGCCTCGAAGACCGCACCCGTCGCGAACGCGCGCCGCGAGCTTTTCGAGGCGATGGTCGGGGTCGCGCAGACCGGCAACGGCCCCGCCGACCAGACGGCCGCGCTCGGGTGCTCGATCAAGTGGAAGCGGGACGCCGGCCGCTGAGCTCCTCGCGCGTTCGCGGATGACCGCCGTCGAGGCGGGCAGCCTCACCAAGCGCTTCGGCGCTGTCGAAGCGGTCAGCGACATCTCGTTCACCGTCGCGCGCGGCAGCACGACCGCGCTCCTCGGCGGCAACGGCGCCGGCAAGACCACCACGATCTCGATGCTGCTAGGCGTGCTGCTGCCGACCGCCGGCAGCATCGTCGTGCTCGGCGAGGACATGGCCCGACACCGGTATCGGGTCCTGCCGCGCATGAACTTCACCTCGCCGTACGTCGATCTGCCGCGCAAGCTCACCGTCGAGGAGAACCTCACCGTGTTCGCGCGGCTCTACGGCGTTGCGCGGCCGCGCCCGCGGATCGCGGAGCTCGTGGCGTCGCTCGACCTCGGCGAGTTCGTGAAGCGCGCCTACGGCACGCTCTCGGCGGGACAGCGCACCCGGGTATCGATCGCCAAGGCGCTGCTGAACGAGCCGGATCTGCTGCTGCTCGACGAGCCGACCGCATCGCTCGATCCAGATATCGCCGACCGGGTACGGAGCCAGTTGCTGGACTACCAGCGCCGCGCCGGTGCTACGCTGCTCCTCGCCTCCCACAACATGGTCGAGGTCGAGCGGATGTGCGACGCGGTGCTGATGATGCGCGCCGGCCGGATCGTCGACGCCGGCTCGCCGCGCGAGCTCATCGCGCGCTACGGCCGCCGCAACATGGAAGAAGTCTTTCTCGACGTGGCGCGCAGTCCCGAAGCGGCATGAGCTCGCCCGTGACCCTGCTCTCCCTGCGCCGGATCTACGCGATGATCCTGCGCCATCTGTACCTCTTCAAGAAGTCCTGGGTGCGGGTCGTCGAGATGGCGTACTGGCCCACGATGCAGATGGTGCTCTGGGCTTTCATCGCCAAGTTCCTCGCGACCAACTCGTCGCTGATCGCCCAGGTCCCGGGCGTCCTCGTGTCGGCGCTGCTGCTGTGGGAAGTGCTGTTCCGCGGCCAACTCGGGGTCGCGCTGTCGTTCTTCGAGGAGCTGTACTCGCGCAACCTCGGACATCTCTTCGTGAGCCCGCTGCGGCCGCTCGAGCTGGTTGCCGCGATGATCGGGGTATCGCTGATCCGCACGATCATCGGCGTGGGCACCGCGATCGCGCTCGCAATCGCGCTCTACCAGACGTCGATCTTCGACCTCGGGGTGCCCCTCGTGTCGTTCTTCGCCAACCTGCTGGTGACGGCGTGGTCGGTCGGGTTGATGGTCTCGGCGCTGGTGATGCGCTACGGGCTCGCAGCCGAGAACTTCGCCTGGGGTGCGATCTTCATCGCCGCGCCGATCAGCGGGATCTACTACCCGGTCGAGGTGCTGCCGAAGTGGCTGCAGGCGGTCGCGTGGTGTCTGCCGACGAGCCACGTGTTCGAGGGCATGCGCGCGGTCCTGCTCCAGGGCGTGTTCCGCTGGGACTACTTCTGGATGACCGTCGCGCTCAACCTCTTGTACCTCGCCGCCGGGATCGGCGTGTTCCTCGCTTCGTTCAACGGCGCGAGAAAGCGCGGGATGCTGCTGCAGATCGGCGAATAGTCCGCCCCCCTCTTCCCGATGCGCATCGGCGCTCCAGGACGCCCCGGCATTTCTGGCCATCCCGGCGGCGGCTAGAATCGCGCTCGACCACCACCGATGGAGCCCGGAATGCCACACGCCACGGTCAACGGCACGCGGCTGTACTACGGGTGCACCGGCGCCGGCGCGCCGCCGCTCGTCTTCGTCCACGGGTTCGGGTGCGCGTCCGAGGATTGGCGGCCACAGGCCGAGGCGTTCGGTACGCGGCACATGGTCATCGCCTGCGATCTGCGCGGCCACGGCGCCTCGCCCGGAGAGCCCGAGTCGTGCGACATCGAGACGTTCGGCGCCGACATTGCCGCACTCCTGCGCGCGGTCAACCTGAGCGGTGCAGTGCTCGTCGGCCACAGCATGGGTACCCGGGTCGTCCTGCAGGCGTGTCTCGATGCGCCGGATCGCGTCGCCGGCGTCGTGCTCGTCGACGGCAGCTTCCAGGCGGCCGCGGGCGAGCGCGCCGAGGAGGACTTGCGGCGGAGGCTCGCGTCCGGCGGCTACGCGGCGTTCGCCCAGGGCCTGTTCGAGCAGATGTTTTTCGCGCCGAGCGCGATGGCCGACCGGATCTGCGAGCGCGCCGGGCGGTGGCCGGAGGCGGTCGGAGCGGCGCTGTTTCCGAAAATGGTGGGCTGGGACGCTCGGCACATGGCAACCGCTCTCGGGCGCGTCGGCGTGCCGCTGCTCGTGATCCAGAGCACGATGATCACGCCCGAACGCAAGCGCGTCCCGCTCGCGGCGGGAGCGAGCTCGCCGTGGCTCGAGATGGTGCGAAGCCGCGCGCCGAACGCCCGGATCGAGATCGTGCCCGGCGTCGGGCATTTCACCATGCTCGAGGCGCCGGACGCGGTGAATCGTCTTCTCGCCGAATTCATCGCGGGCGTCGCGGGTCCGTAGCGCGATCGCCCCGGACCACCGCAACCGGCGGCCATACCCGCCAGGCGGGCGCGGCCGATGCGACGCGGCCGCCAGCGAGGTTACGATGCGCACCGACAGGCCCGCCGCAGGGGTCCTTCGCGCGGCGGGCGGTGCTGCGGAATAAAAGTGCGACCCCGCGGAATCGGGTTGCCTGCTTGGCGGCGAGACGGCAGCCCGCCGGCTTGCGGGGTCGCGGCGGAAAACGGTTCTTCAGGCGGCTTGCGGCACCGACTCCGGGCCCATCATCGCGTGTACCACGCGATCCATGAGCGCCTCGGAGACCTCGACGATCCGCGCCCTCTTTTGCCGCAGCAGCTCCGCGAACGCCTTCGGCGCGAGCTTGCGCGCGCCCCCGGCGCTGGAGGTGAAGAGCAGGATCGTCTGCTTCGGACTCACCCACGACAGCTTCGCGCGCACCGCGGTCGTCCCGTCCATGAACTCGACCACCGCGCCACGCTCGACCGCCATCGCGGTGTGGACGAAGTAGTCGTCGATCGGGGTTTCAATCCCCTCCGGCTCCTCGGTCAGGCCGGGTTCGCTCACCGGCTCCTCCTCGACGCGGGCGATGTCGGCGGCCGTGGGCACCGGCTGGCTCCTCGCCTGCGACTTCGCGGCACTGATCGACGCCGTGTGGCTCTGCATCAGCTGGTTGAAGAAGCCGTGCCGCGCGTCGGCCGGCATCTCGATCGCGTTCATGCCGCGGAGGAGACTGCGCATCAGCGTGGGCAGCATCGAAGCGAGCTGCTGAATCTCGCCGGTCTTGAGCGGCGAGACGCTCCACACCAGCGCGTCGACGGCCCCTAGCCGGTGGGTCCAGGAGTCGTCGCCTTCACGGTCCTTCATGTACGCGTCGACAAGGGTCTTGGTCCACCACTGGTACAGGAACTCGCGCACGAAGCCAGGCGTCTTGCGCGTGACGCGCCGCTTGATCTCGGCGAGCGCGGTCGCGTGCGCGATCTCGGCCTCTTCCTTGCGCTCGAGCTCGGTCGTGGTCGGCGCGAGCTCCTGCTGACGCGTCTCGCGGTTCTCCTCGATCATCCGCTCCAGCGTGTCGAGCGCGGCGGTGAAGATCGCGAGGTCGTCGGTGAACCTGTGAACGATGTAGTCCACCATCGCCCGCAGCTCGAGGATGAACCGCGAGCCCTCCTCGGTCGCAATGTCCGGATCGGCCGCCACCTCGGCGATGCGGTCGAGGAACCGGCGCATCGGATGTTGGCGGCGCGCGAAGAACGTGCGATCGAGGATCGCCGCCTTGACCGCGACGATCTGCAGCCGGGAGATCTCGCCCTTGACCGTCTCGGGAACGCTCCGGTCGTCGAGGATGTAGTCGAACACCATCGTCACCAGCTCGATCGTGAGCTGGTCGAGCGGATGGCTCTGGGCGCGCACCTGGTCGCCGAGCGCCGACATGAAGTCGAACGCGCCGCCGTCGGCGGGCATGGCAACCGACTGGAGCGCCGACAGCGAGGTCATCAGCGCCGGGCTCGCGGGCGTCGAGGCGAGCGCCGCCTCCATCGCGTACCGCGACGGGTCGGCGAGCATCCGGGTCACGTGCGCACGCGCGGCGCCGCCATTCATCACGCCGGCGAGCAGCGCCGAGAGATCGAGCGGGCCGCTCATCGCGAGCGGGTTCTGGCCAGGGGCGCCGGGCATGAGCTGCCCGAGGCTCATCAGCTGGCTCCTGGTCATCGCCGCGGCGGCGGCCGCACCGCCTTGCCCGCCGCCCATCAGCTGGGCCAGGTTCATCGCCTGGCTCGCCGCGAGCACCGGGTGCGGGCCGCTGACGCCGACGTCGGCAGCGCGTTTCACCTGGTGCTTGATCCGCGGCAGGACGTGGTGAGAGATCAGGTTGCGGTTGACGTCGGCGTAGACGGTCGTGATGCCGGCCGCAACGTACGGCTGGAACGCGTTCAGGAGCGAGCGCTTGACCGCAAAGTCGCCGGGAATCTTGCCGCACGCAAGCCTGAGCGCCTCGAAGACCGCTTCGGGACATAGCGGGTTGGCGGTGTCGTCCTCCACCTGCTCGCGCGACAGCAGGTGCCCGAAGCGGGCGCGGATGCCGAGCAGCTGCTCCGGATCGATGCGGTTCCGGGTCTTGCGCGCGAGATCGCTGACGACGAGGTCCTCCTCCATCGCTGCGTCGTCGACGAGCGACAGCTCGGCGAGGGCCGGGGCCGGTCCGCCCGGAGCCGCCGGGCCGCGGGTGGAGACCCGCCGATCGTAGATCTCGATGAAATAGCGGTCGAACGAGGCCGCGATCTCAGTGCGGTAGTGTTTGACCTGCGCCATCGCTTCGAACAACACCTGCTGTTCGGCCCGCGAGGTGGAGGCTTCCGCCGCGGAGAAGAGGTCGTTCTCGACCTTGTCGAAGGCCTCGGTGACGATCCGGCTCAGCTTCGAGCGCGCGAGGTCGCGGCACTGGCTGAGTAGCGCCTTGCTCTCGGTGGCCGGCCGAGGGCCGGACTTGACGGCCGGACCAGTCGGCCGCGCGGGCGTTCCCATGACGAGACCCCTGCGAGAACCCTCGCCACACCCGCCGGGGAATGAGCGCTGCGGCGCGCGCTTGTTGCGCACGGCCGGCCGGCGACTGCGTGGTTGCGATTCTCTTGCGTACGAGCGTCTTCACCGGAGGGTGCCAGCGGGAGACGCGAGACCGCCGGCCCGGTGCTGCCTGTGTTGTTATCTTTCGACGAGCCGACTATGCCATAGCCCTATGCCGTCGTCATGGCCATTCGTGACCTATTCACGGCCGTCCTGCGGCACGATTCCTCACCAGCGCGCGAGTTCCGTCGCAGGTGTCGGGACCGTGACGGCGGAGCGAAGAGCGGAACGGAGACGCCGGAGGATCGCCTGGTCAGCGCGTGCACGCCCAGGCGATGACGTGGCATTGCGGATCGATGCAGCGCCCGCGCGCTTTCACTTCCGCTTCGCGTGCGTTCACGCCTTCGGCGGTCACCGGGCCGCCGGGACCGTCTACGAGCACGGCGCAGCCGCTCTTGAACGTGATCGCGACCACGCATTGCGGCTCGCCGCAGCCGCCTATCGCGGCGATGCCGGCGTCGCGTGGCGTCGGGTAGTCGTAGCTGTAGCCGTACGCGCCGGTGGCACGATCGTAGGCGATCGCGCCGTGATACTCCACCGGCGGGACGGTATAGCCCGGCACCACCACCACCGGCGCGGGGAGGACAATCGGACGCGCCGGCCGCGGGACCGCGGTTTGTGCCGCGGCGGCGAGCGGCGACGCGACGAGCAGGGCGAGAAGCAGGCGCGCGGCGCGCACGCCTACATCGTCGCGCCGAGGGTCCAGGGCGCGAACTCGTCGTCGCCGTAGCCCCACAGCTCGCTCTTCGACTTCTCTCCCGAGGCGGTCTTGAGGATCAGCTCGAAGAAGCGCGCGCCGACCGCCTCGATCGACTCCTTGCCGTCGACGATCGTCCCGCAGTCGATGTCCATGTCGTCTTCCTGTTTGACGAAGAGCGGCGTGTTGGTGGCGAGCTTGAGCGAGGGCGCCGGCTTGCAGCCGTAGGCCGAGCCGCGGCCGGTGGCGATGACCACGTCGTCGGCGGGATTAAGGCGGATGACGATATCGGCTGCTTGGAGCATGGTGTGCCCTCCTGGCGCCATCGATTCTAGCCGGGTGACAAGGAAGCGGGATCGAGGGAGGGGGTGGAACATCCCCCGTTGAGCCAAAGGCCTATCCCTTCGCTGCCTCATTCTCCCGTAGCGTCGCGAGCCCCTTCGCGAGCGCGGTCTGCATCAGCAACACGTCGATCCCGTAGGCGAGGATCCGAAACCCCCTGGCGCGGTAGTCGCTTGCCCATTCGTCGTCGGCGGCCATGAATCCCGGCGCCTTGCCGTGGCGCTCGCATGCGCCGACGAGATCGTCCACTCCCTTCAGATACCGAGGGTGGGTAAACTCGCCGGGGATGCCGAGGAAATTGGTGAGGTCGAAATGGCCGAGCCAGACGACGTCCACGCCCGGGACGGCGGCGATCGCATCGACGTTCTCGATCCCGATCGCGGTCTCGACCAGGCAGATCACCAGCGTCCGCGCGTGCGCCGCTGCAATCTTGTCGGTGACGCTACCCGGGAGGTAGTCGTCGTGCGGCGCGACCCCGAAAGCCGCCCCGCGCCGCCCGAGCGGCGGATAGCGCGTGTACGAGACGATCCGCTCGGCCTGCTCGCGGCCCTCAACCATCGGCACCATGATCCCCATCGCGCCCGCGTCCAGCATGCGGGCGATGAAGTGGTATTCGGTCGCAGGGACGCGCACGAACGGCGGCAGACCGATCCCGCGACAGGCGGCGAATTGCGCCTTCATGGTCTCGACGTCGGCACCGCTGTGCTCCATGTCGTAGAGCAGGAATTCGGCTCCCGCCGCCTTCACGATCTGCGCGAGGCTGGGCGTGAAGAACTCGAACGCCATCGTGCCGAACGCGGCCCCGCCGACGGCGAGCTTGGCTTTCACCGGGTTGGGTTGCACGGCATCTCCGATGGATTGGTTAGCGCGCCGCCAGGTCGGCCGCCTGCCGCAGCGCCTCGAGCATGCTCCGCTCGTCGGCGCGGCCGGTGCCTGCGAGGTCGAATGCCGTCCCGTGGTCGACGGACGTGCGCAGCACCGGCAGCCCGGCGGTGATGTTCACGCCGGTGTCGAACGCGACCGCCTTGACCGGCGCGTGTCCCTGGTCGTGATACATCGCCACGATGAGATCGAAGTCGCCCTTGCGCGCACGGTGGAAAAGCGTGTCGGCGGGAAGCGGACCCTCGACCCGCCAGCCGCGCTCGCGGCATTCGCGAATCGCCGGCACGATCTTCGTCTGCTCCTCGCCGCGCCCGAAGAGGCCCCCTTCGCCGGCGTGCGGGTTGATGCCGCAGACGGCGATGCGCGGCTCGGTCGTCCCGGCGCGCTGGAGCAGGTCGCGACCGCGCGCGATCGTGCGCTCGACAAGGCCTGCATCGATCAGTTCGATCGCGTCCAGCAAGCCGATATGCGCGGTCACGTGAATGACCCGCAGCCCGGGCGCCATCAGCATCAACGACACCTCCGCGGCGCCGGTGAGCTGCGCGAGCAGCTCGGTGTGGCCGGGAAAGCGATGACCCGCTGCGTTCAGCGCCTCCTTGTTGATCGGCGCGGTGCAGAGGGCGTCGACGTCGCCCGCGAGCGCGAGCGCCACTGCGCGCTCGATGAAGCGGTAGGCCGCTTCGCCGCATGCCGCAGACAGCCTGCCGAACGGCGCGTCCTCGGGCACGATCGCCAGGTCGAGGCAGTCGACCACGCCCGGGACGTACCGAGCGTCGTCGGCCGCTTGGATCGGACATATCGCGAGCGTCGAGCCGACGATCGCGCCGGCTCGCGCGAGCCTCCGCGCGTCGCCGACGACGAGCGGGCGGCAGAGCGCGTTGACGTCGGGGTGCGCGAGCGCCTTCATGATCACCTCCGGGCCGACGCCGGCGGCGTCGCCCATCGTGATCGCGATGCGCGGCCGGGTCACGTCAGTCGGCCGGCCCCTGCGGCGCGGCGACCGAGCGCACCTGGAACTTGCCGTCGTTGCGGTAGAGCCAGGTCTCGGCGAGCTCGAGGCGCCCGCTCTTCAGAAGCCCGCGCGGCGGGGCGGGCAGCGTTCCCACCGCGCGGACGCTCTTCGTCGCCGCGGCGGCGAGCGCGGCGTCGGGCGTACGGAGCGTCTTGACGCCGGTGAGCGTGCCTTTGCCGTCGATCGTGAGCTGGAGCACGATCACCGCGCGCAGCATGTGCGGCGGGATGCCCTCGAACGTGTGCAAGGCATTCGCCCTCAGGATCGCGATCGCGACCTCGCGCTTGTAGAGATCGAGCGGAGTGAGCGGCGGGGTGGGCGCCGGCTGCGATGGCGCCGGCGGGGTCGATGCGACAGGAGGCGACTGCCCGGGCGGTTCCGGCGTCGGCGTAGGTGCGCCGCATGCGGCGAGGGCGAGCGCGACGAGCGCCGCGGCGCGGCGGGTCAGACCTTTGCCGGAAGCGGGTGGCCGGGCATCAGCTCGTACGGATGAGCCCAGCCCGGTTGCGACTTGATGCGTTCGAGCCATGCGCCGATGTTCGCATATTCGGCCCAGCTCACGCCGAACTCGTCGGGCCAGTAGAGGTAGCCGCACATCGAGAGGTCGGCGATCGTGAGCCTCTGGCCCGCGGCGAAGGGCTGCCCCGCGAGGTGCTTGTCGAGGATGCCGAGCGCGCCCTTCATGCGGCCGCGCAGGAACTCGGTGACCGGGGTCTCGCCGGTCTTTTGGAACTGTATGAAGAAGCGCAGGGTCGCGATGTAGCTCGTGAGCTTGTGGTTGTCCCAGAGGATCCAGCGGAGGATCTCGCGGCGTTCGTCGTCGTTGGCGGAGCCGAACTTGCCCAGGGTCGCGGCGAGGTAATCGAGGATCACGCCCGACTGCGCGAACCGCTTGTCGCGGTGCTCGAGCACCGGCACCTCGCCCATCTCGTTGATCCGCTCGCGGTACTCGGGCGTGCGCGTTTCGCCGCTGAAGAAGTCGACGAACCGCGGCGCCCAGTCGGCGCTGCAGAGGTTGAGCATCAGCGCGGCCTTGTAGGCGTTGCCCGATTGGGCGAAGCAGTAGAGGGTGTATTCGGACACCGGGCGGATATTAGCAGCCGTTCGATTCTGCGCCCGCTCACCCTCGTCCGACGTACGGGTCGGGTCGCCGATCGAGGCTCGGCGACGCCCGGCACCGGATATCCGGCGCCGACCGAGAGACACGCCCTGCGGATTCTCGGGCAGGTGGCGGCGCTTTTCCGTCCGAACTCCTTAGTCCTCCGCCCGGCCGAAAGATCTATACGAATTCCGGAATCGGAACACTAGACTGCAGCCCTGGTGGAAGAGCGCGGCATCCGTCGCATCTCGCCGGCGGCGTGGAAGCTGCAGCGGACAATTCACGAAACGCATGGGAGGTGGAATGGCTCGCAAACGATGGCGTAAGGGTCAACGCGCTGCGCAATCCGGGCTCGAGAGGGCGGCACCCAAGGCAACTCGGGCCCCAGCGAACGAACGGCGCGCGCCTGCGCCGGCTCGGACGACGGCGGAGAAGATAAGCCGCAAGCTGGATGCCGTTCCCGACCGCATCGACGTTCGGGACTGGTTCTATCAGCCCGCGCTTGCACCTTTGCCCGACCAGCTGATCAACATCGATCTCGTTCCGGAGGTCCTGGATCAGGGCACCGAGGGGGCGTGCACCGGCTTTGCCCTGGCAGCGGTCATCAACTTCCAGCTCGCGCAGCGGAACCTGATCAATGCGAGGAACCGGGATCGCACGGTGAGTCCGCGCATGCTCTACGAGATGGCGCGGAAGTACGACGAATGGCCCGGCGAAAAGTACGAAGGCTCGAGCGCGCGGGGCGGCATGAAAGGCTGGGTCGCGCACGGCGTGTGCGCCCGGAAGTCCTGGCCCGACAGCCGCCTCGGCGCCCAGCACTTGACATATGAGCTGGGCGTCGAGGCCCAGAGCACGCCCGGCGGGGCCTACTACCGGGTCATGCATCGCAACATCCGCGACATGCATGCCGCCCTGCACGAGGCCGGTATCCTGTACGCCACGCTCATGGTGCATTCAGGATGGAATGAGCCCGGCCCCACCACAAAGAAGATCACCTACACTTCCACGAACAACCTCGTCACCCGAGAGCTTCCCGTGATCGTCCGGAAAGGCCGGGCGGACGGAGGGCACGCGGTCGCCGTCGTCGGCTACACGCGCGATGGCTTCGTGGTTCAGAACTCCTGGGGAGAAGGGTGGGGAACCGGCGGGTTTGCGCTCCTCCCGTACGAGGACTGGATGCTGCATGCCACCGACTGCTGGGTGGCGCAGCTTGGCGTTCCGGTAAGCCTCGACGTGTGGACGAAGGATCGCGGCGCGGACACGACCGCCGGCCTTCAGCGCGCAAGCCGGGCGATTCCGCTCAGCGAGATTCGCCCGTACGTCGTCGACATCGGCAACAACGGCAAGCTCTCCGATTCGGGTGACTACTGGACGACCGAGAAGGACCTCGAGCGGCTGTTCGAATCGATCCGGGAGCAGACCACGACCTGGAGCAGGCGGCGCGTGATGCTGTACCTCCACGGCGGGCTCAACAAGGAGGACGCCGTCGCACGACGGGTCGTCGCCTTTCGGGACGTTTGCCTCGAGAACGAGATCTATCCCATCCACATCATGTGGGAGACGGGCTTCTGGGAGTCTCTCAAGTCGAGCATCCTCGATCTTTTCACCAACGAGGACGAGCGGGCAGGCGCGGAATGGCTGAAGAAGCTTCGCGACGGGGTGGTCGACGCCAAGGACCGCACCATCGAGATCACCGCGGCCGGCCCGGGCACGAGGCTCTGGGACGAGATGAAGGAGAACGCGCGCCTGTCTTCGGTCACCGGCGGGGGAATGAGTCTGCTCGCAAAGCAGGCGGTGCAGGCGCTCTCCGCGCTGACTCCGGCCGACAAGAAGAAATGGGAGCTTCACGTCGTCGCCCACAGCGCCGGCAGCATCTTCGCCGCGTACGCCATCGACAAGCTGATCAGCCTGGGCGCGAACTTCAGCACGATGCAGTTCCTGGCGCCCGCGATCACG
The DNA here is from genome assembly GCA_963744255.1 of uncultured beta proteobacterium. GTDB lineage: Bacteria > Pseudomonadota > Gammaproteobacteria > Burkholderiales > SG8-39 > DATEDA01. Next base: position 30,776 of record CAVUSZ010000010.1, on the reverse strand, counting down.
GTCGACGCGTTCAAGCGGCTCCTTCTCCCCGACATCAACAAGGGGCTGTGTCCACGCCCCACGATCTACGCGCTGAGCGATGTCGGAGAGCGGGACGACACGGTCGGGCCGTACGGGAAGTCACTGCTCTACCTCGTGAGCAACGCCTTCGAGGGGCAGCGCGAAACCCCCATTCTCGGCATGGAGCGGTTCATCAGCTCGTCGAGCCAGGATCCGAACAAGGAGCTCGTGGACGAGGAAGTGGAGGGGATGCTCAAGAAGGACGTCGATGGCCTCCCGAGCCTGGTAATCGCCGGCGCCGGCCCGAAGGCGGCGGTCCTCACGCCGAGTCTGTGTCGGAGCGAGACGCACGGCGGCTTCGACAACGACGAGCACACGATGAACTCGGTGCTCTTCAGGATTCTCAGGAACAAGCCCGGCAGGCCCTATACGCTGCGTGATCTCCAGTACTGATCCGGACCGCAGGTAACCGAGGAGGAATGATTATGTTCATGCGCGATGATCTGGTGGCGGTGATGCCGCGCGCCGCGAACGTTGCCGACCGAGTGACCCCTGCGCTTGCCGCCGCGATGGCGCGCTACGAGATCGACACGCCCGCGCGCATGGCGGCGTTTCTGGCGCAGCTCGCCCACGAATCGGGCCAGCTCCAGCGCTGGAGCGAGGACCTGAGCTACCGCTGGCAGCGTTTACGCCAGGTGTTTCCCAAGTATTTCAAGACCGATGCCGACGCCCAGGAGTTCGACCGACAGAAGGAGCGCATCGCCAACCGGGTCTACGGAGGGCGCCTGGGCAATGGTCCCGAAGCCAGCGGCGACGGTTGGCGGTACCGCGGTCGTGGGCCGATCCAGCTCACCGGCAAGGACAACTACCGGGCGTGCGGCGCGGACATCGGCGTCGATCTCGTGAATGAGCCCGAGCGGCTCGAAACGCCCGAGGTGGGCTGCCTCGCGGCAGCCTGGTTCTGGACGAAACGAGGTCTAAATGCTCTGGCGGACGCCGGCGACTTCGTGGCGATCACGAAGAAGATCAACGGCGGCCTCATCGGCCTCGAGGACCGCGAGGCGTTCTGGGAGCAGGCCAAGGCCGCCTTCGGCGTCGCCGCGCCGGCAATGGCGGCCGCGCGAACGCGGCGCACGCCATTAGCGGGGAAAGCTCGAACACCGGGTATCGAGCCGGCGCGAGGACCGCGCAAGCCCCCCAGGCGGCCACCGACGAAGCGAGCGGCGCCATCGCGTTCCCGGCACCGTGGCGGTGCTGCGCGCGTGAAGACGAAGAAGCCCGTTACCGCGGCGAAGCGGGCGGCTCCATCCCGTTCCCCGCGCCGTGGCGATGCTTCGCGCGCGAAGGCGAAGAAGCCCGTTACCGCTGCGAAGCGGGCGGCTCGCTTGAGGAAGCGCGCTAGGGCGAGTCCGGCTCGGGCGCGCGCGCGTCGACGTTGACGCCTGCACTGGAAGGCCCGATCGAACCATGATGAGCGGTAGTGGAGTTGCAATCGCGTTCGCTGATCCGAGGGCCAGCGGACCCGGGACCGGATACAGCGTCCTCGATCTATTGGTGTCGTAGAGAGGGGAGGCCACCCGATGCGATTTCCTCCACTGTTCAAGCGAGCGGTCGTCCGCCTGCTGCCAGCCGCGTTGGCGCTATCGACGATCCTTGCCGCCGGCTGCACCACCGTTCCGACCAGGGAGTTCGCGACCTACAAGGAGACGTTCACCATGGCCCGCGCCGCCGGCGAGGACGTCGTCCTCGACTACGGGGCTACAAGGGCGCAGGTCGAGGACCTGAAAGCGAAGCGCGCGGCCGAGAAAGCCATGCCGAAAAAGCGCGGCGAGCCTTTCGACCCGGCCGCGGTGGGCAAGAATGCGGCGACGGTCGATCACGTGCTGATACGGATGAAGGCGTGGGACGTGGTGGCGCGCTACAACGATCTTCTCACCGCGCTCGCTGAAGGTAAGGCCGCCGACGAGCTGGCGGGCGCCGTGGACGGGCTTTCGAGCAGCCTCGGCAGCTTCCCGATCGCCGCCGTCGCCGCATCCTGGGCCGACGTGAGCGGGTATCTCGCGCCCTTGAAGCCGCTTGCGCTCGAGGCGGTGAGAGAGCGGTCGCGGCGCGAATTCATCGCTGCGGTTGCAAAGGGCGCGCCGCTCATCACGGACAAGTTCCTCAAGCTGCTCAAGGACGACGTCGGAAATTTCTATCTCCTCAAGAGAACTTTGAACGATCTGGAGCTCGATCCGATTCAGGACTCGGCGAACGAGACCGGGAGGCGCATGGTCGCGCTTGCCGGAAGCTTCCAGGCGAGCCGTGACGTGGATGACTCGCTCAACCCGCTCAAAACCGAGATGGGCCGGCTGCCGCTCCAATCCGACGGTGAACCCCTCGTCATCCCGCTGACGATCACCAGGCATGGCACCGGGACCTTGACACCCGAGGCAAAGGCGCAGATCGGGAGCCTTGCCGGGGAAATGAAGGCCCAGATGTCCAAGGTGCTGGCGAAGGACGCGGAGCTGGAGGCCTATCGCGAAGTGTTGAGTGCTTACGTAGGGCTGCTCAATCAGCTCGAACGAAGCATGCGCGCGCTGCAGGTGGCCGCTGAACAGGCCCAACCCGGGATTCCCCAAGGGGCGGATCTCGAACGAACGGTCATCCTGCTGCGTCAGGCGTACATCGTGTACAAGGACAAGAGCAAGGAGTGAGCAATGCTGAGCAATCAACAAGCCGACGCGGCCTACCAAAAAGCCCGGGCGGCGCTGAGCAACACCATTTCATCTCCCGACACGACGGAAGAACAGCGCAGGATCTGCCAGGAGAAGCGGACGGACCTGACCCTGGCATTCATCGGCCAGGTGATCCACAGCATCGAGGAACGGACCGCGAAATTCCAGGAGTTCATCGGCGAGATGGAAGCGGTGATCGCCGAATTCGACTCCCGCACGACCATCGCCGGCATCATCCGGCTGAGAGAGGTCGTCGACGAGGCCGCCGTTCTCGTCGAGGCGGCCACTGCTGCCGTCCCCGCCACCAGGGCCGGGGTGTCCGCGCGCCGCGCGGCCGATGCAACCCGCGAACGCAGGGCACCCGCGCCCGCGCAGGCCAAGCGCCCCGCGAAGCGATCGAAGCGCCCGAAACGGCGTGCAAGCCCCAAGTCCTCGCGCCCTGGCAGCGCAGCCAAGGGCAAAGGGAAAGCCGCAAAGCGGGCTTCGGCTCCGCGAAAGCCCAAGCGATCGGCCGCAGGAACGAAGCGGCGGACAGCGAAGGCTCGCCGCGCTCGGTGATCTGACTCGCCACCTGGCGGTGCCAGGCGCCTAATGGTTGTCCTTGGGCACCGCCGCGCCGCTCTTCCCGACGAGGAAGTCGAGATCGGCCCCCCTGTTGGCCTGCACGACGTGGTCGACGTAAAGCTTGTAGTAGCCGCGCCCGAGATGCTGAGGCGGCCCCTTCCACTCGGCCTTCCGCCGCGCGAACTCGGCGTCGGAGACCTCGACATGCAGGCGGCGCTTCTCGACGTCGAGCTCGATCATGTCCCCGTTCCGGATGAAGGCGAGCGGCCCGCCGGCTGCCGCCTCGGGCGCGCTGTGGAGCACTACCGTGCCGTAGGCCGTACCGCTCATGCGCGCATCGGAAACGCGCACCATGTCCGTGATTCCCTTGCGCAGCACCTTCGGCGGCAGCGGCATGTTGCCGGCCTCCGCCATGCCGGGGTAGCCCTTCGGCCCGCAGTTCTTGAGCACCATGATGCAGGTCTCGTCGATGTCGAGGCTCTCGTCGTCGATGCGCTTGTGGAAGTCGGTGATGTCCTCGAACACGACCGCGCGGCCGCGATGCTTCAGGAGCGACGGTGTCGCCGCCGACGGCTTGATCACCGCGCCGTCCGGCGCGAGGTTGCCCTTCAGCACCGCGATTCCCGCCGCCGGCTTGAACGGCTTGTCGTACGCGAAGATCACCTCGCGGTTGTAGCAGGGCGCGTCCTCGTTGTTCTCCCAGATCGTCCTGCCGGTGGACGTGAGCGCATTCTTGTGCAGCACGCCTGCCTGGCCGAGCTCGCGCAGCACCGCCGGCAAACCGCCCGCGTAGCAGAAGTCCTCCATCAGGTAGTGGCCGGAGGGCTGCAGGTTGACGAGACAGGGCAGCCGGCTGCCGATCCGGTCGAAGTCCTCGAGCTCCAGCTTCACGCCCATGCGGCCGGCGATCGCGAGCAGGTGGATCACGGCGTTGGTGGAGCCGCCGATCGCGGCGAGCGCCATGATCGCGTTCTCGAACGCCTCGCGGGTGAGGATCCTCGACATGCGGAGATCCTCCTTGACCATGTCGACGACGCGCCGCCCCGCCATGCGCGCGATGACGTTGCGCCGTCCGTCGACCGCCGGGAACGCCGCATTGCCGGGCAGGCCCATCCCGAGGGCTTCGACCATCGACGCCATCGTCGAGGCGGTGCCCATCGTCATGCAGTGGCCGTGCGAGCGGTGCATGCACGACTCCGCCTCGAAGAAATCCTCGAGCGGCATGCGGCCGGCGCGGACCTCTTCCGACATCTGCCAGACGCCGGTGCCCGAGCCGGTGTCCTGCCCGCGCCACTTGCCGGAGAGCATCGGCCCGCCCGAGACGCCGATCGTGGGCACGTCGGCGCTCGCGGCGCCCATCAGGAGCGCCGGCGTCGTCTTGTCGCAGCCGAAGAGCAGCACGACGCCGTCGATCGGGTTCGCGCGGATCGATTCCTCGACGTCCATGCTGGCGAGGTTGCGGAAGAGCATCGCAGTCGGCCGCAGCATCGTCTCGCCGAGCGACATCACCGGGAACTCTAGCGGGAACCCGCCGGCGTCGAGTACGCCCTGCTTCACGTAGTCCGCGAGTGTGCGGAAGTGCGAGTTGCACGGCGTCAGCTCGGAGAACGTGTTGCAGATGCCGATCACCGGGCGGCCGTCGAACTGGTCGTGCGGGATGCCGCGGTTCTTGAGCCAGCTGCGGTAGATGAAGCCGTCGCGATCCTCGCGGCCGAACCACTGGGCGGAGCGGAACTTCGGTTTCTTCTCGTTCGGCATGCGGCGACTCCGGTGCGCGGTGCGCGGAGTATAAAACCGTGCACGAGGAATCGCATCCGACCACTGACCGCTGGGGTGAGTCTCTTCGCGACACTCATCGCGTTCCCAGCGTGGTCCGGCACGAGAACCGGACGGTCGGTCAGCGCGATAGGACTCCTGGCCGTCGTCGGAGCCGCCGCAACTGCGATATCGGGTGCAGTGTCGTCCGGGGGTTACCGCCTTTCCGTCATCTAGCTGCTGGTGATGCTCGGAGCAGGTATGGTCGTCGGTATTGGAATGATCTCTCGCCGCAGAGTCGCGGCAGGCACGCCCCATCCAACGCCGTAAGCGGAACCGCGGTGCGTTCGGCGATCCCGCTGAACGCGGCGTCGATCTTGCATCCGAGGCGGTTGAGGCTGAATTCCGAAGCTTGCTGATCAGCCACTTGCGGCGCTTGCCCATAGCGAAACCGATCTATCCCAGTCACAGTTTGCGCACCCCCTAATCTGTTTCGGTCACAAACGGGTCACGATCCGGCGAATCAAAGCCCGAACACGCTCAGCAGTCCGGCAAGGGGAGCCTGTTGCCATCTTCGCAGAACGGTGTATAAGAGCGCTGCACTGACGCTGGCGCCGCGACCCCGCTCCGGACCCGCTTCCCGATCGCAAGGTCCCCCGCACCGTCAGGTTCGTCGTGCCGGATGCCGTGCAGCTCAAGACCATCACGACTGAAGACCAGGTCCATGGTACGTACGCCGCGGCGTTCGCGGTGGCGCTGAGAGCAGCGCCCAGGACATCGGGCGGCGAGGTGCGCATGAAAGCTGAGCCGATCCCTCGCGATAGTGTCCGCGCCGGGCGCGGGCAACACCTCGCGCGGGCGCCAGGGCGCGAAGCGACTGGCCCGTCCAAAAGGGTGATCGCGCTCCTGGTTCTCGGCATCGTGCTGGCTCTCCTGTGCGCCATTTCCGGGATTGCGCCGGCCCAGGATTCGGCCGCGGAGTTGAGCGCGGCGGCGCAGAAGGAATGCGACCTTGGCCGGGCGACGGAGGGGCGCGCGGTGCGCCTCGCCCATTTTCAGCAGAGCCAGGCACTCGCGGAACGGGCAGTGGCCGCAGACGATCACTTTGCCGACGCACATTTCGCCCTCTTCTGCAGTCTCGGCGAGCAAATGCGCATCGATGGAGAGGGCTTCTCCTCCGTCTTCGGATTCAGGCGAATGATGGCCGCGCTCGACCGGACCTTGGAACTGAACCCGGGGCATCTGGATGCCCTTTCCTCCAAGGCAACCTTCCTGGTCAGGCTTCCAGCGTTTCTCGGGGGGGACGCCGCCAAGGGCGAACGGATGCTGCGGCGGGTCATCCAGCGGGATCCGAAGGCGGTGAGTGCCCGCGTCACCTTAGCCAAAGTCTACGCGGCTCAAGGCGACCGCGAGCGAGCGATCGCTCTTGCGTCAGAAGCCCTGCAACTCGCGCACTCCGAGCGTCGCGCGGACCTTCTCCCCGAAGCGCAGGCGACCGTCGCGGAGCTGCGGTCCCGCTCGCGCTGAAGTCAGGATGGCCAAGCCCTAAGAGTCGCGACGTCAGCTAGCGAGCACTGCCCCGCCCCCCGCGCCAAATCCGACCCTCCGGTGGGCACACCGAGGGTGCACCGAAGAAAAATACGGAATTCCGAATCGCGCGAAACCACGCGTGGATGCTGGCGCGCCCGGCGGGATGAATCTGGGCGCTGGGTTGAGGCGGTTCCGGTCCCCTGAACGGCTGCATCCGGACCCGAGGAGACATCCTAGGGGGCCGAAGGACATGCCGCGGCGAAGAGTCTTCGCGCACGCCCCGTCCGAATCCAGGTAGTGGGATTGAACCCCGAGGCCGCGAGTTTGGTGAATATTCGCGGCGACGGTCGGCAATGTTCACCCCGCGAGTTGCGCAGTTCGGACCATCCTGCAATCAAGCGCAAGGATTAGTCCGACTGGAGGACCCGAATGAATCTCTCCGACATTGCCTCAGTCACCAACCTGCTGTGCACCCGCGAGCGCATCGTCGGCATCGACCAGTGCGTACCGTTGCTCGACGGTTCGCTGCGGCCCTACGTGAACCTGGACAATGCCGCGAGCACCCCGTGTCTCAGCGACGTACTGGACACCGTCAACGGCTTCATGGAGTGGTATTCCTCGGTGCATCGCGGGACGGGCTTCAAGAGCCGCGTGGCGACGCAAGCCTACGACGACGCGCGGGAGATTGTGGCGGGGTTCGTAGGAGCGAACCTGCGCGATGACGTCGTGATTTTCGGCAAGAACACGACCGAGGCCGTCAACAAGCTCTCCTACCGCTTCCCGCTCGCGCGCGACGACGTGGTGCTGGTGTCGCTGCTGGATCACCACAGCAACGATCTTCCCTGGCGGGCGCGTGCCCGCGTCGAGCACATCGGAGCGGATGCGCTCGGCCGACTTGACGAAGCCGACTTCGACCGGCTGCTGGCGAAGCACGCAGGGCGCGTCAAGCTGGTCGCCGTGACCGGCGGTGCCAACGTGACAGGCTGCATGCCCGACGTCCACCGGCTGGCCGAGAAGGCGCACACGGCGGGCGCGCAAATCCTGGTGGACTGCGCTCAGCTTGCGCCGCATCGCCGCATCGAGATCGGCGCGCTCGACGACCCGGCCCGTCTGGACTACGTGGCTCTCTCAGCCCACAAGATGTACGCACCTTTTGGAACGGGGGCGTTGATCGGTCGGCGCGACACCTTCGAGCAGGGCGAACCGGAGTACCGCGGCGGCGGTACGGTCGAATTTGTCGGGGTGGATTCTGTCGCGTGGGCGGGAACGCCGGATCGGGACGAAGCGGGGTCGCCCAACGTGGTCGGCGCGGTCGCGCTGGCAGCAGCGGTCAAGGCCTTGCAGGGCATCGGCATGGATGCCATCGCTCGGCACGAGACGGATCTCACCGCTTACGCTCTGGAACGCATGGCCGAGATCGACGGCCTTCAGATCTACGGCGATCCCGATCCGCGAGGCACGGCCAACCGCCTCGGGGTGATTCCTTTCAATGTCGCCCACCTCTCGCACTTTCTCGTGGCGGCCGTCCTCGGCACGGAATTCGGCATCGGCGTGCGGAACGGCTGTTTCTGCGCCCACCCCTACCTCACCCATCTGCTCGGCATGACGACAGCCGAAGCCCGTCAAGTCGGCGAATCGATCGCCATGGGCGACCTGAGCACGATGCCGGGGATGGTGCGGATCAGCTTCGGCATGTACAACACCACCGACGAAGTCGACATGCTCGTCGGCGCGCTGAGCAAGATCGCGCGCGGCGCGTACCGGGGCAAGTACGTGCAGGACCGGGCCAGCGGGGAGTATCGCGCGCAAGGCTGGTCACCCGAACTCTCCGAATACTTCCAAATACGAGCTTTCGTTCCGAGTTCCCATGCTCTTCGGGGAGTTTGATGCGGCCCCCTCGTTTTCCGCCTTGGCCCACCTGTTCGCGTTAACCCCGCTATCGCTACGTGGCGTTGGGTCGGTGGCCGACATGCGGGCTCGAGATTGCCATCGATCGAACGGGGTTTCGGGGATTTCCGGATTACCGACATGATGCAAATTGACGTAGTCGGCTATCTTGCCGCGAGTCTCGTTTTCGCCGCGTTCTGGACGCGCTCGATGAGGAGCCTGCGCGGAATCGCAATCGCAAGCAATCTCGCCTTCATCGCCTACGGCTACATCGGCGATCTCATGCCGGTACTGCTTCTTCATCTGTGTTGCTCCCGGTGAATGTCCTTCGGCTCGCCCAACTCGGTTCGGCTCGGAAGTGAAGACAGCCCGGAGACCGCTACGCGAGCACGATGCTTGAGGCCCGCGGGAGAAGCGCCGCGGAGCGAAAAGAAAAGGTCCTAGCTCACGCCAAGGCATCGATGCTCTGGCGCGCCCGGCAGGATTTGAACCCACGATCCCCTAATGGGATGGACGCTCCCCTCCCGCTGCGGCGTCAACTGCGCCAAAGTGGAAGTGCGATCCGACCACTTAACCGAGAGGGGGCGTCCGCCATGAAGATTACGACAGTGGGTATCGATCTGGCAAAGAGCGTATTCCAGGTCCACGGGGTGAGCGAGCGCGGGAAAGCGGTGCTGCGCAAGCAACTCAAACGCAGCGAGATGCTGAAGTTCTTTACCAACCTGCCGCCCTGCCTGATCGGGATGGAAGCCTGCGGCAGCGCGCATCACTGCGCGCGCAAGCTCATCGAACTGGGCCACGAGGTCAGGCTCATGGCCCCGCAGTTCGTCAAGCCGTACGTGAAGACCAACAAGAACGACCGCAATGACGCCGAGGCGATCTGCGAGGCGGTGGCGCGGCCGAACATGCGCTTCGTGCCGGTCAAAACTCCCGAGCAGCAGGCAGCGCTGGGGTTGCACCGCGCGCGCGGTCTGCGGCTCGCCGAAGGTGTTCGCACAGCTCCTGCAGCTCGTGCAGAAGACCCGCGGCGTCGGGACGTAGGCGGGACGTTCACGATCGAGTGCCGCGACATCGAGGGGCGCGGGCACGCGCTCTCGTATCGCACCGAGGACGGCGCGGTGCTGCTGGCGGACGCGCCGCCGACGCCGCGCGAGGCCGAACCGGTCGCCCGCTGACCGGCCGCGGCGCAGCGGCCGGTCCGTTGCGTCAGTCGAGCTTGGCCCCCGACGCCTTCACGACCTTCGCCCATTTGTCGATCTCGGCGCGGATGAACGCGTCGAACTGCTCTGGCGTGTTGCCCGACGGCTCCATCCCCTGCTGCGCCATCCGCTCGACGAGGTCGCTCGCCGCGAGCGCGCGGTTGATGTCGGCGCTCGCCTTGCGCACCACCTCGCGCGGCGTCGCGCTCGGAACGACTACTCCCGAGATGCTCAGGACGCTGAAACCGGGGAGCGTCTCGGCGACGGTCGGCACGTCCGGGACGGTCGGCGCGCGCTGCGGGCTGGTGATCGCGAGGAGCTTGACCTTGCCGGCCTTGATGTTCGGCATCGACGCGGACATCGGGTCGATCTGCAGCGCCACGCGGCCCGAGATCACGTCCGGGTAGGCCGGCGCCCCGCCCTTATAGGGCACGTGGACGATGTCAATGTCGGCCTGCGACTTGAGGAGCTCGCCGGCGAGATGCATCGCGGTTCCGGTGCCCGGCGTCGCGTAGGTGAGCTTGCCCGGGTTCTTCTTCGCGAGCGCGATCAGCTCGGGCACGGTGTTCGCCTCGAGGCCTGGCGTCGCAACGAGCGCGATGTGCTGCACGGCGACCATGGAGACGCCGGAGAGGTCGTTCATCGTGTCGTACGGGAGGTCGGTGCGCAGCCCGGGATTGATGACGTGCGCGGTGATCACCACGCCCATCGTGTAGCCGTCCGGCGGCGATTTCGCGACGAAGTCGGTCCCGACAACGGTGCCGCCACCGGGCTTGTACTCGATGAGCACCGTCTGGCCCCAGATCTCGTGGAGCTTCTGGCCGAGCAGGCGCGCGATGATGTCGGTCGCGCCCCCGGGCGGGAACGGGACGACGAGCCGGACCGGCTTCGCCGGGAACGCCTGGGATAGCGCCGCACCGGGCAGCGCGGTTGCGACCGCGAGCGCAAGGGCGCGAACGAGATTCCTCATGCTCCCCCTCCTGGGTGTCGCCGGTCAGCGGCCGCGCTCGAGCTCCGACGCCCCGAGCTGCGCGTCGGGCACCCCGCCGGTCGCGCGGGGATCCTCGCCGTAGAGTTTCTTGAAGTCGAACGTGCAGCTCCGTCCCGGCTGCGGCGGGACGCCGTTGACGGCGAAGAGGTGCACTTCGCGCGGCACCGCGCGGAAGTCCTCCGCGTCGAGCCACAGGCGCACGAGGTGCCGCCGCCGCTCCGACTCCTGGAACTCGACGAACTTCGTCCGCGCGTGCATCACCGCGTAGTTGTTGATGACCAGCATGTCTCCGCGCTCGAGGAAGAACGCGAGGCGATGCTCGGGCGCTTTGGCCACCTCGTCGAACAGGTCCATCGCGGCGAGCTCCTGCTCGCTGAGCGCGATGCCGAGCGCGCGGTGCGCCGCCGCGATCCCCGAACGCTGATACCGCACGGTGAGCTGGCCGTCGTGGCGCGCGAACACCGGGATCCGGTAAGGCGTGACCGGCTCCTCGCCGGGACCCTCCTCGCCGAGCCGGTGATGATGGAAACCGCGGTACAGCGGTTCGAGCAGTTCGGGCGCGCGCCGCCTGATCTCGTCGTGAACCGTCAGCGCGCTGGTCAGGAAGCTCGCGCCGCCGCTCGCCGCCTGCTGCCAGCACGCGAGCGTGATCATCGCCGTCCAGTCGGTGTGGAGACGAAGCTCGAGGTTGCTCCGGTACATGCGCGGTGTCGCGTCCTCCGCGGTCGCATCGCGGACGTGGCCGATCAGCTCGCCCTGCGCGTTCTGCGACAGCGGCGACCCGAACCAGGCGCCGACGCCCCAGACCGCGCCGATGAACTCGTCGACGTCGAGACCGTCGACCGGCAGTCCCCGGAGCAGCACGAACCCGCGACCCGACCGCACGTCCTCGTACGCGCGGCGCAGCCGCTCGCCGAGCGCTCCGAACGGAAAGTCGGCGCGGGCGAGCACGTACGCCGGCGTCAGTCGTCCGCCGGTCCGCAGCCGACGGAGCGCAGCGAGGATCTCGTCCCGGTCGCGCGGCGTGAGCTCGACGACGTAGTCCGCGGCGTCCGCGAACGAGTCGCGCTTCCAGGCTCCCAGGTTCGCTCTCTCGTCTGCGCCCATGGCTGCGGTCCTTTCGGTTCGACGCATATGGTGCCGCAGGCCTCGCGCGGCTGTCCACCCGCCGCGGGGCACCGAATACAATGGCGGCCGAGCGCGCGGCAGGAGCCGGCGCAGCAGCAGCGCCGTGAACAAGCCCCCCGACGCCCACACCCCGATGATGAACCCACCACCCCCTGGTTCGCAGCCAGGTGCTCAGCGCGGCTCCGCGGGCAGCGGGTGCTTTTCCCGGGCTTCATCACCGGTCCGGGGACATCGGTACCGACGAGTGCCGGTAGGCCGGACGCGGTGCCGCGACCGCGCGCTCGGCACCACTCGGGTTCGCGACCAGCGCGACCTGGTTGACCTGCGGATTGCGTGTGACGCCGGCCATCACCGCTTCGGCGTCGGCGAGCGCGGGCACCGCGTTGGGGAGACGAACGACGTGACCTCGATCTGATGGAGCCGGTCGCGGACCTGGAGGCGGGTCCTGCTAATAGGTGGCCCGCCCGCCGGAGATGTCGAACACGCCGCCGGTCGAGAAGGAGCAGTCTGCCGAGGCGAGCCAGCACACGAGCGAAGCGACCTCCTCGACCGTCACGAACCGGTTCATCGGGATCTTCGACAGCATGTAGTCGATGTGCTGTTGCGTCATCTGGTCGAAGATCGCGGTCTTCGCCGCGGCGGGGGTCACGCAGTTCACCAGTACGCCGGTCTGCGCGAGCTCCTTGCCGAGCGACTTGGTGAGCGAGATGACGCCAGCCTTCGATGCGGAATAAGCGACCGCGCTCGGGTTGCCTTCCTTGCCGGCGATCGACGCGACGTTCACGATGCGGCCGTACTGCTGCTTCACCATGTGGGGCGCGACCGCGCGGCAGCAGAGGAACTGGCTCGTGAGGTTCACCTTGAGCACCCGCTCCCATTCCTCGACCGGGTAGTCGACCGTCGGCGCGTTCAGGCCGGCGATGCCGGCGTTGTTGACGAGCACGTCGATCCTGCCGAGATCGCGGACCGCGTCGTCCACTGCCTTGGTGACGACGGGCGCCTCGGTCACGTCGACCGTCGCGCCGCTCACCGGACCGGGGAGCGACGAGACCGCCCGGTCGAGCACCTTGCGATCGCGGTCCCAGATCCGCACCGTCGCGCCCGAGTCGAGCAAGCGCTTCACGATCGCAAGCCCGATGCCGGCAGCACCGCCGGTGATGATGGCCGTGCGGTCCTTGAAGTCGAGCTGGTTCATATGGGTGGTCCCCTGCGGCGAAGGCGGGCAGTATAGCGCCGGGTCAGGGCAGCAGAACGCTCGCGCCTATCGTCCGCCGCGCCTCGAGCTCGCGGTGTGCGCGTGCCGCCTCGGCGAGCGGGTAGCGCTGGCCGATCTCGACCCGCAGCACGCCGCGCGTGACGAGGTCGAACGCGTTGTCGGCCATCTCGCGCAACACCGCCGGATCGGCGGTGTAGTGGAAGAGCACCGGCCGCGAGAACGTCGCCGACTTCGCCGAGAGCAGCGGGAGCGGCGGCGGCTCGGGGCTCCCGGAAGACTGCCCGTAGCTCACGAGGTGGCCCGGCGTCGCGAGCGCCTCGAGCGAGCCCGCGAGCGTGTCCTTGCCGACCGCGTCGTACACCACGTTCGCGCCGCGGCCGCCGGTGAGCTCGCGGGTGCAGGCGACGAAGTCGTCCTGTGCCGTGACGATCGGATGGTCGCAACCCGCGGCGCGGGCAGCGCGCGCCTTCGCTTCGGTCGACACGGTCCCGATGACCGTGGCGCCGAGATGCTTCGCCCATTGGCAGAGGAGGAGCCCGACTCCGCCCGCCGCGGAGTGCACCAGCGCGAAATCCCCGCGCTGCACGCGGTACACACGGCGAACGAGGTACTCCGCGCTCATGCCCTTCAGCAACAGCGCGGCGGCCGCCTCGTCGCCGATGGTGTCGGGCAGCACGACGAGCTGGTCCGCCTTCAGCGTCCGGTACTGCGCGTAGGCGCCGACCGGCGGGCAGGCGTAGGCGACGCGGTCGCCTGGAAGGACTCCTGTGACGCCCTCGCCCACGTCGATCACCTCGCCCGCGGCCTCCATGCCCGGCACGCCCGGCGGGGAGAGCAGGGGATAGAGGCCAGTTCGCACGTAAACGTCGATGTAGTTCACCCCGATCGCCGTCTGCCGCAGCCGCGCCTCGCCCGGGCCCGGTGGCGGAACGTCGATCTCCCGCAGCTTCAGCTCGTCGGCGCCGCCGTGCCGGTCGATCACGATCGCGTTGCAGCGGATCGCGCCGCGGGCCGATCGCCGCGGCGCCGGGGCGGCCTCGGCACGCCGCTGTCGCAGATGGGTGCGCAAGCCCTCGAAGCCGGCTTCGTAGACGCCCTTGCCGACCAGCTCGGCGAACTCGCGCTCGCGGCCGCGCGGGACGGCGAAGGTCGACTGCCAGTGCCAGAAGGTGCGATCGCCGTCGGTTACGCGCTTGAGCTGCACGGTCGCGACGTAGCGCTGCATCGGGAGCGTAGCGTCGAGGATGCAGTACGTCGAGACGTGGTCCTCGTCGGAGAGCGCGAGGAGCTGCTCCCGGATGTGATTGCCGTCCCGCAGCGTGAAGTTGCGCACGCAGCCGATCTGGTCGGACGGCTCGCCGTTCTCGATGGCGGATTCGGCGACGATCGGGTGCCAGGCGGTGTGGCTGTTGAAGTCGCGCAGCACCGCCCACACGCGCTCGATCGGCGCGTCGATTACGGCCGACCTGGTGACCTTGATCAACGGACCAGTGCTTTGAGCGAGTTGAAAGCGGCCTGGAACACGCCCTGCCCGATCTGCTGGGCGAGCGCCTGCTCGCGCTCGGGCGCACAGTCGAACTCCGCCGACCACTCGGCGAAGGTGCGATTGCCGTCGGTGACCGGCGTGAGCTTGAGCGTCGCCACGTAGTTCTCGACGCCCATGGGACTCTCCAGGATCGAGTAGGTGCATTGGAAGTCGTAATCCGAGAGCGTGAGCAGCTGCTCGCGAATGACGCCGCCGTCCTTCAGCCGGAAGTTGCGAACGCAGCCGACCTGGTCCGCGGGCAGCCCACCCTCGATCCGCGACTCGGCGACGAACGGCGTCCACTTCGGCAGACCGTTGAAGTCGCGGATCTGCGCCCAGACGGCATCCGCCGGGGCCTCGATGATGCTCGAGGTGTAGATCTTGATCATGTGTGTTCGGGTTCCTGGATTCCGGCTTCTGCCGGAATGACGGGCATCTACTCGCGCTCGCCTGCGCCCCCGCCGGGCGCACCGGCGAGCGCCGGCGCGCCGCCGCCCTGCCGCTCGAGCAGCCCGCGCGCGAGCTTGCCGACATCGCCGCCCTCGATGCCGATCTCGCGCAGGAGCTGGTCGACGAGCGGCGCCTGGGCACGGTAGCGGAGCGCCGAGTTGACTACGTTGTCGGCGAAGCTGCCGCCGCCGCTGCCGTCGAAGCCCTCCGACCGGCCGCCCCCGCCGCCCAGCCCGTCGACCTGCAGGATCTTGATGCCCTCGATCCGCTCCAGCGGCTTCGCCGACTCGCGGATGATCGCCTCGAGGTTGTCGATGAGCTTGAGCCGCATCGCGGACATCCGCGCCTCGGGCGTCAGGATGTTCGCCGCCTGGTTCATCAGGCGCTGGCCCTCGGCCTCCACCTCGTGCCGGATCCGCGCCGCCACCGCGCGGATCTTCTCCGAGTCGGCCTCGGCTTCGGCCTCGGCGCGCACCGCCGCGCCGCGGTCGGCGGAGGCCGCGTTCTCGGCCTGCGCCGCGACCTTGAGCCGCAGCGCCTCCCGCTCGGCCTCCTGCGACGCGTTGATCAGCTCGATGCGCTTCCGCCGCTCCGCCATCTCGGTCTCGCGCGCGGTGAACACGCGCTCCTCCTCGGTCGCGGCGAGTGCCCGCGCCTTGTCGGCTGCGGCCTGCGCTTCGGATTGCGCCTTCGACTGCTGGGCCACCGCGATCGCGCGATGCTGGTCCGCCAGCTCGATCGCCTGCCGACGCTCGATCTCCAGCGACTGGATCTCGCGCTCGCGCCCGATCCGCTCCTCCTCGATCGCGCGCTCGGAAGCGATGCGTGCGCGGTCGATCGCCTCGCGGGAGGAAATCTGCGCGCGCTCGGCCTCCTGCTCCCTCTGCGCGCGTTCGCGCGCCACCTCGGCGCGCTGCCCGGCGCGCGTCACCTCGAGCTCGCGCTCCTGCTCGAGCCGCGCGTACTCGAGGTCGCGGTCGATGTCGAGCGCCTGGCGTTCGGTCTCCAGGTTCTTGTTGCGGATCTGGATCATCGTGTCCTGCTCGATGTCGTTCCGCACCTTCTTGCGGCGCTCGATCTGCTCGGTGAGCTGGGTCAGGCCTTCGGCGTCGAACGCGTTCGACGGGTTGAAGAACTCCATCGCCGTCTGGTCGAGCTGGGTGAGCGAGACCGTCTCGAGCTCGAGGCCGTTCTGCAGCAGGTCGGCGGCGACGACGTGGCGCACGCGCTTCACGTACTCGCCGCGCTTCTCGTGCATTTCCTCCATCGTCATCTCGGCCGCGACGGTGCGCAGCGCGTCGACGAACTTGCCCTCGACCAGCTCGCCGAGCGCCTCGGGCTGCATCGTGCGCTGGCCGAGCGTCTGCGCGGCGGATGCGATCGAGTCGACCACCGCCTGCACCCGCACGTAGAACTCAGCCTGCACGTCGACCCGCATCCGGTCCTTGGTGATCAGCGCCCGGTCGCGACCGCGCGCCACCTCCAGCCGCAGCGTGTTCATGTTGACCGGGATCACCTCGTGGACGATCGGCAGCACGAACGCGCCGCCGTTCATCACCACCTTCTGCCCGCCGAGGCCGGTGCGCACGAACGCCCGCTCCTTGGACGAGCGAAGATACAGCCAGTGCAGCAGCCAGACGACGATCGCGACGACGATCGCGACGACGATCAAGCCCAGGATGAAAGTTCCGAATTGGGCGCCGGTCATGATGGTCTCCTCCGTGCTTCGTTTGCCTTATCGCCTGATGGCCTTGAAGTTGCGGGTGGTCTCGGTCAGCGCCACCTCGGTCGGCAGCCGCTCCATGCTGGAGGCGCCATAGAAGCCATGGCACTCCGGACAGTGCTTCAGGATGCAGGCGGCGTCCTCGGGGCGCGCGATCGGCCCGCCGTGGCAGAGCACGATCACGTCCGGGTTGACCTTGAGCGCCGCGGCCGCCCAGCGGTTGATCGAATCGACGCAGTCCTCGAGCTTCAGCGCGGTCTCGGCGCCGATCGCGCCGCCGGTAGTGAGGCCGAGGTGGCACACGACGATGTCGGCCCCCGCCCGCGCCATATCGGCTGCGTTCTTCTCCGAGAAGACGTAGGGCGTCGTCAGCAGATCGAGCGCGTGCGCCGCCCGGATCACGTCGACCTCGAGCCCGTAGCCCATGCCGGTCTCCTCGAGCTGGGCGCGAATGACGCCGTCGAAGAGGCCCACCGTCGGAAAGTTCTGGATGCCCGAGAACCCGAGGTCGGCGAGCTGCCGCAGGAAGTGATCGGTGATCATGAAGGGATCGGTCCCGTTCACGCCGGCGAGCACCGGCGTCTTCTTCACCACCGGCAGCACCTCGCGCGCCATGTCGACGACGATCTCGTTCGCGTTGCCGTAGGCCATCAGGCCGGCGAGCGAGCCGCGGCCGGCCATCCGGTAGCGCCCGGAGTTGTAGATCACGATGAGGTCGATGCCGCCCGCCTCCTCGCACTTCGCCGAGAGACCGGTACCGGCGCCGCCGCCGATGATCGGCACGCGGTGCGCGATCATGTCGCGGAACTTCTCGAGGATCTGCTTGCGCGCGATTCTCGGCATGGCGAGTCAGATCCGGAGCGCCCGTGCGCCCGCGCGGGCGTCGGCGATCTCGTCGAACGCGGCGACCAGCGCATCGGCAAAGGCCGGGTCGTTGACGTTGTGCGGCAACCGCACGAGCCGCCGGTTCGGACCGGAGCGGAAGCTCCCGGCGATCGCGTCGAAGAGCGCCTTGTCGGCGACCGGGTCCCAGAACGGCTTGTCGGGCGCGTCGATGCCCGACACGCCGCCCTCGGGGATGAGGAACCGCAGCGGCCCTTCCATGCGGTTCAGCTTGTCGACGATGAACTTCCCGATGCGGGCCGCTTCCTCGGGCGTGGTGCGCATCAGGGTGACGTTCTGGTTGTGCCGGTGCAGCTGGCGGCTGCGGAACCGCTCGGGCACGGTCGCCATCGCCCAGAAGTTCACCATGTCGAGCGCACCGCACGAGCCGACGTACGGAATGCGATTGCGGATCATCGCGTCGAGCCGCCCCGGTCCCGCCGAGAGCACGCCGCCGACGAGCTCGTCGGCGATCTCGGTGGTCGTGACGTCGATCACGCCGGCGAGCAGGCCGGAGTCGACGAGCTTCTCCATCGATTGGCCCCCGGTACCGGTGGCGTGGAATACGAGGCAGTCGTAGCGCTCCTCGAGCTGCTTGGTGACTGCCTGCACGCACGGCGTCGTGAGGCCGAACATCGTCAGCCCGATCGCGGGCTTCGATTCGGACTGCGCTGCCTCGCCGCGCCCGTAGGCGATCATGCCCGCGAGCGCGTGCGCCGCGTTGGCGAGCACGCGCTCGGAGATGCGGTTGATGCCCGACACGTCGGTCACCGAGTACATCATGCAGATGTCCGATGGCCCGACGTACGGTCGCACGTCGCCCGAGGCGACGCTCGACACCATCACCTTCGGCATGCCGATCGGAAGGCGCCGCATCGCCTGCGTCGCGAGCGCGGTGCCGCCCGACCCGCCGGCCGAGACGAGCCCGCCGAGGTCGCGGCGGCGCATGACGAACTGCTCGAACGCGACGGCCATCTCGGTCACCGCCGTGCCGCGGTCGCCCGTGAAGACGGCGCGCTCGCCGCGCGGATGGTGGCGGGCGACTTCGCGCGGATGGACCATCGCGGGCGAGGGCTTGCCCGAGGTCGCGAGGTCGACGGTGACGGTGCGCAAGCCGAGCTTCTCCAGGCAGTTGCGGATGTAGAAGAGCTCGCGGCCCTTGGTGTCGAACGTGCCGGCGATGTAGGCCGCGCGGCCCGTCGTCGCCGCGACCGGGAACTCGAGCACGCGCGCGTCGCGGCCGCTCGCCTGGATCGCGGACGCGGCGTCGGCGAGCGAGGGCGGCTCGGGCGTCGGCTCGGCGCGCGCCTCGACAACGCGGTCGCGCGGCCGATTCTGCGGGTCGGCGGCGTTCCAGCGCGTGAAGCCGCGCACCGCGCGCTCGGCGGCGGGTGCGCTGGCGGTGGCCGAGCGACGCTTCGTCGACCGAGCGCCGGACGGTGAGGATCCGCACCTCGCCGGCATCGGGCGCCGGCGCGGCGCTCTCCGGCACCGGCGCCTCGCCGTTCTCCTCCTCTTCGGCGACGCGCACGCCGAGCAGCCGCTGCTGCAGCTCGCGGTCGGCGGCGAGCTCGGAAGCAGGCATCGAGCGCGCGATGCGTCCGTTCACCATCACGTCCACGGTGTCGGCGACCTCGATCGCCACGCCGATGTTCTGCTCGATCAGGAGCACCGAGATCTCGCCGTCCGCGGCCAGCCGCTTCAGCATGTCGGCGACCTGGCGGACGATCACCGGTGCGAGACCCTCGGTCGGTTCGTCCATCACCAGGAGGCGCGGGTTGAAGAGCAGCGCGCGGGCGATCGCGAGCATCTGCTGCTCGCCGCCCGAGAGCTCGGCGCCGCCGTTCCCCTTGCGCTCGGCGAGGCGCGGGAACGCCTGGTAGACGCGCTCGACCGTCCAGGCGCCCCGGTGGCCTTTCGCCGCGAGGCGCAGGTGCTCGTCGACCGAGAGCGACGGCCAGACTCTCCGCCCCTGCGGGACGTAGCCGACGCCGCGCTCGTTGATGCGGTTCGGCGGCAGGCCGAGGATCTCCTCGCCGGCGAGCCGCACGCTGCCGCTCGCGGTGCCGGCGGCCTGGACGAGGCCGGTGACCGTGTTGCAGAGCGTCGTCTTGCCCATCCCGTTGCGGCCGACGACGGCGAGCACCCCGTGATCGAGCGTGAGGGAAACGCCTTGCAGCGCGTGCGCGCGGCCGTAGTAGACGTCCAGGTTCTCGATCTCGAGAATCGGTCCCGAAGCACGCTGCGGGTGGTCGCGCGAGAACCAGGCCATCTCAGTGTGTGATGCCCATGTAGATCGCCTGTACCTCGGCGTCGCCCTCGATCTCCGCGGGCGTGCCCTCCTTCAGCACGCGGCCGTTGTGCAGGACGGTCACGCGCCCGACCACCCGGAGCGCGATCTCGAGGTCGTGCTCGATCAGGATGAAGCCCATGTGGGCCGGCAGCGCCGTGAGGAGCGCGCACGAGCTCGCGGCGCTCGGCTGGCGAGAGCCCTGCCGCCGGCTCGTCGAACAGGATCAGCCGCGGCGCGCCGGCGAGCGCCATGCCGATCTCGAGCTGGCGCTGCTGGCCGTGCGCGAGCGCGGACACCGGCTGGTCGGCGACGTGGGCGAGATGCACGCGCTCGAGGAGATCGTTCGCCGCCGCGCGCGTCGTGGCTCGAGCGGCGCGGGCGCAGCATGCTGAACCGGCCGCGCGCGACCCCGCGCACGGCGAGAAAGAGGTTGTCCCGGACCGTGAGGTCGCGGAACAGGAGCGAGGACTGGTAGGTGCGCCGCAGACCCATCCGGATCCGCTCGTAGGGCGGGAAGTCGGTGATGTCGTCGTTGAAGAACCGCACCCGCCCCGAGTTCGGCGGGAAGTCGCCGGTGATCGCGTTGAAGAGCGTCGTCTTGCCGGCGCCGTTCGCGCCGATCACGGCCCGGCGCTCGCCCGCGGCGACCGACATCGACACTTCGTCGATCGCCGTCAGCGCCCCGAACCGCCGGGTGACGCCCTCGAGGACGAGGGCGTCGCCGGAGGCGAGCGGCGCCATCGCGGGCGCCGCGCGCAGGCTGGAGACGGTGGCCATGGTGGTGAGTGAGTCGGCTTCCCCCACCCCAACCCTCCCCCATCGAGGGGAGGGAGAGGGTGAGTCCGCGTGCTACGGGCAATTCGGGACGTCGCGCGAGCCGATCTGGAACTCCTCCTTCTTCATCCCGAGCATCTGGTCGACGTTGTCGACCTTGCGCAGCACCTTGTTGTAGAGGCCACCCTGGGCGTCCTTCGCGACCTCGGTGACGAAGGTGGTGCCGATCGCCTGGCGATTCTCGTCGAGCCGCACGTCGCCGGTCGGCGTCTTGAGCACCATCTTCGACAGTGCCTCGCGGTACTTCTTCTGGCCATCGGAGAGATCGCCCTTCACCGCCTCCAGGCCGTCGAGCGCGGCCTTCATGTTGACGTAATAGACGAACGCGAAGAGCGACGGGCTCGGATAGCCGTCCGGATAGTTCTTCTTGTAGTCGGCGACGAAGGCTTTCCAGTCGGCGCCGTCGTAGGCGTCCGCGACCGGCGCCCCGGCCATCGTGCCCACTAGCGAGTCGCGGCGCTTGCCCTTGTAGTTGAGGATGTCCTGGCTGACGGTGATCGAGCCGCCGACGATCGGTTTGTCGCCGCCCGCCTGCTCGTACTGGTTGAGGAAGTTCACCGCGTCGGCGCCGCCGAGCACCACCAGCAGCGCGTCCACGTCCTTCGGGATGCGCGCGATCACGGAGGCGTAGTCCTTGCCGCCGAGCGGCACCCAGGCCTTGATCGGCACCTTGCCGCCGAGCTTGCAGTACTCGGTCATGAACCCCTGCACCTGCGAGTACGGGAAGGCGTAGTCCTCGGCGATCACCATCATCCGCTTGTAGCCCTTGTCGAGCGCGGCCTTGCCGAGGCCGACCATCCATTGCGCGCCCTCGGTGTTGAAGCGGAAGAAGTTCGTCGACGGGTTGACCAGCGTCGTCGCCTGCGCGCCCGAGGAGCCGTTGATGAAGGTGATGTTCGGCTGCGTCTTGGAGTAGTCCTTGACCGCGATGCCCTCGGAGCCCGACAGCGGGCCGACCATGATGTCGACCTTGTCCTGCTCGACGAGCTTGCGCGTGGCGTTGACCGCGACGTCGGGCTTGGCATCGGAGGAGGCCTTGATGATCTCGATCTTCTTGCCGGCGACCATCCCGCCGCGCTGCTTCACCGCGAGGTCGGCGCCGCGCATGCCGTCCTGGCCGCCGGCGGCGAACGGGCCTTCCAGCGTGGCGAGCAGGCCGATCTTGACGACCTGCTGCGCTGCTGCCGGCGCGGCGAACGCCGCGACGACCGCCGCCGCAACGACCGTGCGCACGAACGTTCTCTTGCTTTGCCTCATGGTCTACGTCCTCCTTTGGCTAAGTGCGACCCGACGGCCGCGGGGGTGAAATCCGGGAACGGGCGTCCGCGTTCTCGAAGCGCGCGCGCAGGCGCGCCCAGAGGCCGAGCAGCCCGTCCGGAGAGAAGAGCACGATCGCGAGGAACACCCCGCCGATCACCAGGTTGAAGCGCTCGCGGGCGAACACGTCGATGGCGAAGTTCTGCAGCAGCACGAACACGATCGCGCCGAGGAACGGGCCGATCGGATGGCGCATCCCGCCGAGCACCGCGATGATCAGGATGTTGATCAGCCAGCCGGTGCCGACCGAGCCGGGCGTGATGAGCGAGTTGTACCAGACGAACAGCACACCGCCGACCGCGGCGATCAGCCCGGCGACCGCATAAGCGGCGACGCGGTGCGCGGTGACGTTGAACCCGAGCGCGTTCATCCGGCGCGGGTTGTCGCGGATGCCCTGGAGCGCGATGCCGAACGGGGTGCGCACCAGGTACTGCACGAAGAGATAGCCGGCGAGCGCGCAGGCGAGCGCGAGGTAGTAGAACGGGAGCGGCTCGCCCCAGTTGACGCCCAGCACCGTGGGCGCGTGGACCTTCTGCAGCCCCTGGAAGCCGTTGAACACGCTGTAGTTCTGCAGCGCGAGATAGTGGAAGCCGACGCCGATCGCCAGCGTGATCATGATCGTGTAGATGCCCTCGGTGCGCACCGAGAGCCAGCCGATGAAGGTGGCGCACACGACGGCGATCGCGATCGCGAGCGGCACCACCACCCACCACGGCAGCCCGAGGCTGATCTCGGCGGTCCCGCTCACGCCGAAGATCGCCACCATGTAGCCGGCGATGCCCGCCACGGTCATCTGCGCGAGCGAGATCATCCCGCCGTACCCGCCGAGGAACGTGAGCGAGAGCGCGATCAGGCCGAGCGCGAGCGACTGCGCGCCGATCTGGAAAGTGAAGAACGGCGTGGCGACCAGCGGGTAGACGATCACGAACGCGAGCACGAAGACGTGCCGCGCCGCGACCCGCTGCCAGATCCATCTTGAGCCACGCCGGCGCGTCCTGGTCCGCGTAGGCCGATGCGCCTTCGGCCGGGGCGGACGTGGCCGGCACGGTCGCGGCGCGCCGCTGGCGCGGCCAGGCCTGCCCCGCCGCACCGGAGTTCATCGCCTTCCGCCACTGAGCGGCACTCCGCGCTCCATCTGCGGCGCCTGCCGGCCCAGGATGCCGCGCGGCCGGAACGCGAGCACCAGCACGAGGATCACGAAGGTGAACACGACGCTGTAGGTCGGCGCGTACGCGAGGCCGAAGGTCTCGGCCACGCCGAGGATCGTGGCGCCGAGCGCCGCGCCGACCACGCTGCCCATGCCGCCGACGATCACCACCACGAGCGAGGCGAGCAGCAGCCGCACGTCCTCGCCCGGCACCATCGACAGCTCGACCGCGCCGATCACGCCGCCGAAGCCCGCGAGCCCCGCGCCGATCGCGAAGGTGATCGCGAACACGAGGTTCACGTTCACGCCCGAGGCGGCGAGCATGCCGCGGTCGTCGACGCCGGCGCGGATCAGCATGCCGACGCGCGTGCGGTTGAGGAAGAGCCACAGCAGGATGCCGATCGCGATGCCGAGCGGCAGCAGCGCGAGGCGGAACTTCGAGTACGCGTTGATCACCGGGATGCCGCGCAGCGGGCCGTCCAGCCAGTCGGGCGGCGAGAGCTGGTGCACCTGCCCGCCGAAGACCCACAGCAGCAGGTCGGCGATCACGATCGAGAGCCCGATCGTCACCATCGTCTGCCGCAGGTCCTGCCCCGGCATGAAGCGGAAGATCGACACCTGCATCGCGAGCCCGGCGAGCGCCGCGCCGGCGAACCCCACCGCCACCGCGACGAGCCACAGACCGGTGTGCTCCGCCACGACGTACCCGAGATAGCCGCCGAGGAGATACAGCGACCCGTGCGCGAGGTTGATGTTGCGCATCAGCCCGAACACGAGCGTGAAGCCGGCCGCGACGATGAAGTAGAGCGAGGCGAGCGTGAGCCCGTTGAGCAGCGTGACGAAGAAGAGGCGGGTGTTGTCGGCGAGCGCCCACACGACGAACGCCGCGATCGGGCCCCCGATCACGATGCCCCAGAACCACCGCCAGAACTTGCTCACGCGCCTCGCGCCCCGGATCGCCGGACCTACGCCGCGGTCTGGCTCCAGCGCGTCCGCGCCGACCGGATCTCCGGGTCCTTGTGGAACACGCCGTCCTTCATGATCGCGAGCAGCTTCGTGCGGTCCTGCAGGACCGCGATGTTGCTCAGCGGATCCCCGTCCACGAGCAGCAGGTCGGCAAGGTAGCCCTCCTTGATCTCGCCGAGCTCCTTGCCCTGCATCATCATCTGCCCGCCCCAGCGGGTGGCGGAGACGATCGTCTCCATCGGCGTCATGCCGAGGTATTTCACGAAGTACTCGAGGTCCTTCGCGTTCTCCCCGTGCGGCGCCCAGGCGAAGCCGTAGTCGCCGCCCGGCAGCACGCGGATGCCGCGCTTCAGCATCGCCTTCATGCTCGCGACGGTGGCCTCGAGCTCGCGCTCGTAGCCCATCCGCTTCGCCTGCGCGTTGCTGATGCCCACCACCTCGCCCTCGTTCAGCAGCCGGATCTGCACCGAGATGCCCGGGGCGACGAAGATGCGGTCCTTGACCGCCTCGAGCATGTCGAGCGCCTCCTCGTCGGCGAAGCTCGCGTGGTAGACGATGTCGAGGCCGTGGCGCATCGCCTGCTTGATCGAGCCGGTCGAGCGCGCGTGGCAGGAGACCCGCTTGCCGCGGACCTTGGCTTCCTTCACCGCGATCGCCACCTCCTCGTCGCTCATCCAGTTGGTCGTCGCGTCCGCGCCGGGGACCAGGTTGTCCCCGGACAGGTTGAGCTTGATCGTGTCCACGCCGTACTTCAGGAACATGCGCACCTGCTTCCGCATCTCCTCGGGTCCGTCGACGACCAGGCCGAAGGACATCTCCGGGAACGGCAGGTGGGGCAGCATGTCGTCGCCGAGCGAACCGGTGACCGTGATCTCCTGGCTCGCGGCGAGGTAGCGCGGCCCCGGGATCTGGCCCGAGTTGATCGCTTCCTTGATCACGCAGTCGAGCCGCGGCTTGGGCGTCGCCGCGCCGACGCACGAGGTCCAGCCGTAGTCGAGATACTGCTTGGCCACGCTGGCGGCCCAGAGCGTGTGCTCCTCGTGCGGCAGCTTCTGGATCGCGTCCAGCGTCTTGGAGTTGGTCCAGCCGAAGTGCGTGTGCGCCTCGCACATGCCCGGCATCAGCGTCGCGCCGGCGCCGTCGATGACGGTGACGCCGGCCACCGGCAGCGCGCGCGCGCCGCGCGCGACGCGCAGGATGCGGTTGCCCTGGACCAGCACCTCGCCCGCGTAGGCTGGCGCGCCGGAACCGTCGATGATGCGCACGTTGGTGAAGAGGACGTTGGCCATGGCTGTCTCCTAGGTCGTCTACGGTAGGGTCATCTGCGGTTTGCTTCGTAGAACCGCCGCAACAGGTCGTTGCATTCGTCGGGCTTCTCGATCGGCGTCCAGTGCCCGCAGCCGCGCAGGATCTCGAGCCGGCAGCCGGGCATCCGCTCGGCGATCTGCCGCACGGCCTGCGCGGGCGCGATCGCGTCCTCGTCGCCGGTGACGAGCAGCGTCGGGCAGGTGATCTTCGACGTGTCCGCGGGCTGCGCGTCGGCGAGCGCATCGCAGGTGCGCGCGTAGCCGTCCGGCGGCTGGCGCATCAGGAACTCGCGCACGAGCGCGACGGTGACCGGACGCTTCGCCTTGGTCTCCGACGAGGTCGCGGCCTGCACGAGCGCGTTCGCGATCTCCTGCATCCCGGCTTCGCCTTCGGCTCCGCGCCTTCTCGCCGCGCGCGCGGATGCCGCCGCGGATCGCATCGGCCGGCGCGAGGAGCGGACCGAAGAGCGCGAGACTCCGGACCAACCTGGGCTCGGCGGCCGCGAGATGGAATGCCACGATGGTGCCGAGCGAGTGCGCGACGACGTGCGCGCGCTCGACCCCGGCTGCGCCCGCGGCGCGCAGCATCGCCTGCACGAACCGCTCGATCGAGAGCGGCCCCTCGACCCGCGCCGAGCGCGCCGAGCCGGGGAGATCGGGACGCACCGTCTTGTAGCGCGCGAACGTCGGCATGACCGGCGTCCAGACGTTGGACGAGCCGCCGAGGCCGTGGATCATCAGGACGGCGTCGCCTTCGCCGTCGATCTCCACCGCCATCCGGTCTACGAAACGGGTTGGCATCCGTTCTCCGCTGTCACTGCACCGGGTTCTCGAGCACGCCGATGCCGTCGATCTCGATCCGCACCACGTCGCCGCGCTTCAGGTATCGCGGCGGCTCGAAGCCTATCCCTACGCCCGACGGCGTGCCGGTGGCGATGATGTCGCCGGGGTAGAGCGTGAGGCCGGCAGAGATCGCGGCCACGAGCTCCGGGATACCGAAGATCAGGTCCCGGGTGCGGGCGTCCTGCCGCAGTTCGGCGTTCACCCAGCATCGCACGCGTGTGTCGGCGCCGTCCACCTCGTCCGCGGAGACAAGCCAGGGGCCCATCGGGCCGAAGGTATCGAGCGACTTCCCGATCAGCCACTGGCGGTGTCGACGCTGGAGATCGCGCGCGGTCACGTCGTTGAAGGCGGTGTAGCCCCAGACGTGCTCCATCGCCCGCGAGGCGGGGATGTCGCGCCCCTGCTTGCCGATGACCACCGCAAGCTCCGCCTCGTAGTCGATCGCAGTCGAGACGCGCTCGGGGATGCGGATCGGAGCGCCTGGGGCCGACGACGCACTCGGGCACCTTGGAAAAGATCACCGGATGCTCGGGCACCTCCTGGCCGGCGAGGCGAGGCGCCGCGTCGAGCCCGCTCGCCGCCCACTCGGCCGCATGGGCTCGGTAGTTGACCCCGGAGCAGAAGATGTTGCGCCGCGGCACAGGAATCGGCGCGTCGAGGCGGACAGCGGAGAGCGGAAGGGAGGCGCCGGCCGGCTTTGGCTCGCGCGCGCCGGCGGCCATTCCCTCGACGAGCGCGAGCGCACCGACGGCATGCGCCCGGTCGCCCAGCGCGAGCGGTACGACCAACTTCCCGTCGCCGCTCAGCCTGCCGACGTGGCGTCGACCCCCCCACCAGTAGGTGGCGATCCGCAACCGGTTCTCCTCCGCGTGTTCGGCTCTGCGCGCGTGATGCTCTTGTTGCGCTGCGTTGAGACGCGAGGACAAAAATGAGACGCGCGTCTCGTGCCGTTTGGTGCGAGACTACGGGCCGCCTCCGGGTCTTGTCAAGAATCGACGCGCCGTGCCGCGAAAGCCGATCCCGACGACGTGGAAGACCGAGCCTGAGCGCGGTCCGCGCGCGCGGACCTACCGCCTCCTCCTCTCCGAGGCGCTGACGCTCGTCCGCCGCGGCCGCATTCCCCCGGTCGCCGAGGTCGCGCTGAACGCCGGCGTGTCGCGCGCGACCGCGTACCGCTACTTCCCCAGCCGGAGCGAGCTCGTCACCGCGGTCCTCGAGGAGGCGCTGCGGCCGGTGCGCCGCTACGTGCCACAATCCGCGGACGGGCTCGCCCGTCTCCGGGAGCTGTTCGAGAAGACCTATCCGCGGTTTACCGAGTACGAGCCGCACATGCGCGCCGCCCTCCAGCTCGCGCTCGAGCACGAATCGCTCGAGCGCTCCGGTCTCCTCGAGGAGGAGCCGTTTCGCCGCGGTCATCGCCGCGATCTGCTGCATCGCGCGGCGGCGCCGCTCAAAGCTAAGCTCGGCGCGAAGGCCTACGAGCGGCTGCTCAAGGCGCTGTCGCTCGTCTACGGCATCGAGCCGTACGTCGTGCTCAAGGACATCTGGGGTGCGAGCGGGCGGGAGGTCGAGACGCTGTCGCGCTGGATGCTCGACGCGCTGGTCGAGTCCTCGCTGCGGCAGGCCGCGGCCAAGCCGCAGCGCCGCCGGAGAGCGGCCGCGTGACGCGGATCCTCGCGCCGCTCGACGTCGCCGCGCTCGCCGTCTTCGCGCTCTGCTGGTGGGGCTACCCGTGGTATGCGGCGCGGCGCGAGCGGCGCACGCCGGGGCTCGTGCTGCTCACCAACCGGTACCGGTACGAGTGGATGCGGCAGATGCTCGCTCGCGACCTGCGGATGGTGGACACCTCGCTCGTCGCGACGCTCACGCAGAGCTCGACCTTCTTTTCTTCCACTACGGTGCTGATCCTCGGCGGCCTGCTCGCGCTCGTCGGCACGTCGGAGACGGTGCAGGCCGCGCTCGGCAAGCTCCCGGGCGCAGTACGCACGAGCGAGCAGCTCTGGGAGCTGAAGCTCCTGCTGCTGGTCGCGATCTTCGTCTACGCGTTCTTCAAGTTCACCTGGTCGCTGCGGCAGTTCAACTTCGTCGGGATCCTCGTCGGCGCCGCGGCGCCCCGGGAGATGGCGTCCGAGGACGACATCTGGCAGCGGGCCGGCGCGATGTGCGTGCTGGCGGCCGAGGACTTCAACCAGGGCCTGCGCGCCTACTACTTTGCCTTCGCCGCGCTCAGCTGGTTCGTGAACCCGACGATCTTCATCGCCGCGACGATCGGGGTCGTCGCGATCCTCTACGTCCTCGAGTTCCGCTCGAACGCGGTCAAGGTGCTCGGCGGCGGTGCGCCGCCGGCCGACGATCGCTGAGAGCGTCGCCTGGCCGGCACGCACGAGGACGGTTGCGCATGGGGACCGCCGGCGAACGGACGGGCGTTGCCGCCGCCGTGCTCTCGAGCGCGCTCGGCGGCACTGCCGCCGCGATCACGCGCTACGTGATCGGCGCGACCGATCCGGTCACGCTCGCCGCGTTCCGCTTCGGCATCGGCTTCCTGCTGATCCTCCCGATCGCGCTCGCCCTGCGCAGCCGCTGGCCGCAGGGCCGGGACTGGGTCGGCGTCGCGCTCCTTGGCGTCTTCTTCTTCACGCTGTTCTTCGTGATCTACAACGTGGCGATGAGCCACACCACCGCCGCGCGCGGCTCGCTCGCGCTCTGCACGCTGCCGCTCGTCACGATGGTCGTCGCGGCAATGGTCGGCCGCGAGGCGCTCACCGCGCGCAAGACGCTCGGCGTGGTCATCGCCGTCGGCGGCGTGGCGATCGCGCTCGCGACCGGGCTCGCTGGCGCGCCGGCGGGCGCGTGGCGCGGCGACCTCATCATGGCCGCGGGCACGCTGTGCATGGCGTTCTACAATGTGTGGTCGCGGCCGTTCATGGCGCGCTCGAGCCTGCTCGGGTTCCTGGCGGCGGGCATGGGGTTCGGCGGCGGGTGCAGCACGTTCCTCGCCTGGCAGAGCGGCGGCCTGGGGGCGGCGGCGTTGGTGTTCGGCCCGGCGCAGTGGACGGCGGTGATCGTCCTCGGCGTGTTTGGTGGCGCGGCCGCGTTCTATCTGTGGGTGTTCGCGCTGCAGCGCACGACGCCGACGCGCGTCGCGAACACGATGACCGTGAACCCGATCGCGGCGTCGCTCCTCGCCGCTGTGCTCGTCGGCGAGCCGATCGGGCTCAATTTGCTCGTAGGGCTGGTGGCGATCGCCGGCGGGATCTGGGTCGCGTCGACGGAGCGGCGCGCTACCTGAACCGCTCGCGCAGCTTCACCTTCCAGAATCTCCCGGTCGAGGGGGTAGAGGCGCCCGGCGCGCTCGAGCAGGTTGTTGAGCGACAGCGGCACGCGCTGCATCGTCGACTGGATCATGGCGCTCCTCCTCCGCCCGTAATTGTGCCCGCCATCTGCGAGAATCGGCGCGGACGGCGGAGGAGACGAACGATGCGCGTATTCCAGATCCAGGACGACTGGGGCATGGACCACCTGCAGGTGGCGGCCCGCCCCGACCCGAAGCCGCGCCCCGGCCAGGTGCTGCTGCGGATGAAGGCCGCGGCGCTGAACTATCGCGATCTCGTCGTGCCGAATCGCGGCTACGGGTCGTACACCGGAAACCTGCCGCTGATCGTTGGATCCGACGGCGTCGGCGAGGTCGTCGAGATCGGCCCGGGCGTTTCGCGCGTGAAGGTCGGCGACCGGGTGTGCCCGTGCTTCAACCAGAGCTGGATCGCCGGCGAGCCGGACCTCGAACGGCTGACGCGCACGCTCGGCGGCCCGATCGACGGCACGATGGCCGATCTGATGTGCCTGCCCGAAGGCGGCGTCGCGCACGCCCCGGCCCATCTTTCGGACGAGGAGGCGGCGACGCTGCCCTGCGCCGCCCTCACCGCGTGGAGCGCGCTCGTGACCTACGAGACGCTGCGCCCCGGCTCACGGGTGCTGGTGCAGGGCACTGGCGGCGTGGCGCTTTTCGCGCTGCAGTTCGCGAAGCTTCTGGGGGCGCACGTCACCATCATCTCGTCGAGCGACGAGAAGATCGCGCGCGCGAAGGCGCTCGGCGCCGACGCCGCGATCAACTACACGACGACGCCCGAGTGGGCGAAGGCGACGCGCGAGATCACCGGCGGGCGCGGCTACGACCACATCGTCGAGCTCGGCGGCGAGAAGACGCTGCCGCAGTCGCTGCGCTGCATCCGGCCGGGCGGCACGCTGTCGATGATCGGCGTGCTGTCGGGGAACGCGCTCGCCGCGCCGCTCGGGCTCGTGGTCACGCGCCAGGTGCGGCTGCAGGGCATCACCGTCGGCCATCGCGACGGCTTCGAGGCGATGATGCGGGCGATCGGGCAACACAAGCTCACGCCGGTTGTCGACCGGCTTTTCGCCTTCGAGGCCTTCAAGGACGCGCTCGCGTACCTGAAGAGCGGCGCGCACTTCGGCAAGATCGTCATCCGGCACTGACCGACGCGGCG
>CAVUSZ010000009.1:0-20392 GCA_963744255.1 uncultured beta proteobacterium | reverse complement strand
AAGCGGCTCGAGGCGACGTACTCGCGGCCGTACCTCGCCCACGCGTCGATCGGGCCGTCGTGCGCCGCCGCGGCTTTCGAGGGTGGAAAGATCACGGTGTGGTCGCACGCGCAGGGCCCGTTCCCGCTCCGCGGCCAGATCGCCCGCGTGCTGGGCATGAAGGACGAGGACGTCACCGTCGTCCACCGCGACGGCGCGGGCTGCTACGGTCACAACGGCGCCGACGACGCCGCGCTCGACGCGGCGCTGCTGGCCCGCGCCTGCGGCCGGCCGGTGCTCCTGCAGTGGACGCGCGAGGACGAGCTTGCGTGGTCGCCGTTCGGCTCGGCGATGGTCGTGAAGCTGGCAGGCAGCCTGGACGACGCCGGCACCATCGTCGAGTGGAAACACGAGCTGTGGAGCCACTCCCACGTGCGCCGTCCCGGTGCCGGCGACGGCGTGAACCTCCTCGCGGCCTGGCATCTCGACCCGCCGTTCGCCGCCTCGACGCCGCGCGATGCGCCCTGGCCGCCGGGCGCGGGCGACCGGAACTCGCCGCCGATCTACGACATCCCGCACGAGGTCTTGTACCACTTCGTGCCGGAGATGCCGCTTCGCGTGTCCGCGCTGCGCACGCTCGGCGCGTTCGCCAACGTGTTCGCCATCGAGTCCTTCATGGACGAGCTCGCCGCCGCCGCCGGCGCGGACCCGGTCGCGTTCCGGCTGAAGCATCTCGCCGATCCGCGCGCACGGGCGGTGATCGAAGCCGCGGCCCGCGCCGCGGGCTGGCAGCCCGAGGCTGCGGGCGATGGCACGCGCGGGCGCGGCATCGGCTTCGCGCGCTACAAGAACGCGAGCGCGTACTGCGCGGTGATCGCGGAGGTCGAGGTCGCGGAGCAGATTCGCCTGCGGCGCGCAGTCGCGGCGGTCGATGCGGGCGGCACGATCAACCCCGACGGCCTGAAGAACCAGATCGAAGGCGGGATCGTCCAGGCGGCGAGCTGGACGCTGAAGGAAGCGGTGGGCTGGGACGCGACGCGCGTGCTGACGCGCTCGTGGGAGGACTACCCAATCCTCAAGTTCGACGAGGTGCCGGAGATCGAGGTCGTCATAGTCGACCGGCCGGGCGAGCCTGGGCTCGGCGCCGGCGAATGTTCGGCCGGCCCGACGGCGGCGGCAATCGCCAATGCGCTCGCGCACGCGCTCGGCGTGCGTGCCCGCGATCTGCCGCTCACGTCGGAGCGGGTGGCGCAGGCGATGGGCTAACGTAGAATCCCGCCCGCCGCCCGGCGCACGAGGGAGTCTTGCCATTCGCCACACCCGGACCACGCCGCACCTGCCTTGCCGGACCGTTTTCGCCGCGCCGTCGCGCGCTGCTCGGCGCGTTCGGCGCCGGCGCGCTAGGCGCATGGCTCGGCGGCTGCGCGGCACCGCCGCCACCCCCACCGCTGCGACCCATCGACCACGCGGCAGCGCCGCGCGTTGGGGACACCTGGCAGTATCAGTTCAGAAGCGTGTTCAGGGTTCCAGCGCCGCGCACGCTCGAAGTACGGGTGCTGGAAGTCGGGCAGGATGCGCTGCTCGACCGGATCGCAGTCGAAGGCGAAACAGACGGTGACGAGCGCTCGTTCGACTCGGCCCTGGAGATGGTCGAGCGACCCCTCCTCGCCGACCGGCCCCTCCCCGAGCGCCTCTTCCGCAGGTTGACGGTCTTCGAGTTTTCGCCCTACCTCCAGGCGTTCGGCGCGCTGCCCGACGGAGGGTCCGTCGCGACCCCCAAGCCGAGCTGGGGCCCGGCGTTCACTGGCCGCGCGAGGCTGCGCGGCAGCGAGCGCGTCACCGTGCCCGCGGGGACCTTCGACGCGGTCCGGATGGAGTACGACATCTCGCGGACACCGACGGTCACCATGCGACCGCAGATCGATCCCGCGTTCACGCTCGCGACGGTCTGGTATGCGTCCGGTCCGAAGCGGCCCGTCCGGTGGACGGTCGTGACGCGGGCGAGCGCGCTGAACGTCCTCGTCGACGACACCTACGAGCTTGCAGCCTACCGCCCGGCTTGATCGCGGGTCGGCGAACTGCTGAAGGTCGAGCCGCAGTAGGGGTGCCCGTTTTTCCCTCCCCGAGGCATGAAGGGACGGATCTTCAAGAATACAATCCCAACGCGCGCTGAGCGCGAGAGGGGGGCCAGCCATGCTTCACTCCAAGCCCACACGAAAGTCGTCCGCCGAACGGGTGTCTGCGCACCGTCGCCAGCTTCTGGGCGCGCTCGGCGCGGGCGCGCTCGGTGCATGGCTCGGCGGCTGCGCGACGCCTCCGACCCTGCCGCCGCGAGCCGTGGACCCCGCCGCGGCGCCGCGCGTGGGAGACATCTGGCTCTACCAGTACGCCAGTGTCTTCAGGAGCGTGCCGCCGCGCAGGCTCGAAGTGCGGCTGCTGGAAACCGGGCCCGCAGGCTTGCGCGATCGCATGATGGCGGAAGGCGCAGCCGGCGGCGAGGATCATCTGTTCACTTCCGCGCTCGAGATG
The DNA here is from genome assembly GCA_963744255.1 of uncultured beta proteobacterium. Classification (GTDB taxonomy): domain Bacteria; phylum Pseudomonadota; class Gammaproteobacteria; order Burkholderiales; family SG8-39; genus DATEDA01. Next base: position 17,884 of record CAVUSZ010000009.1, on the reverse strand, counting down.
GTCGAACGGCCGTTGCCCGGGATCTCGCTGTTCGAATTCTCGCCCTATCTGCAGGCGTTCGGCGCGCTCCCGGCCGAGGCCGCGGTCGCCGCGCCGGCGCCGAGCTGGGGCGCCCCGTTCGCCGGCCGCGCCCGGATCAGGGGCACCGAGCGTGTGACCGTGCCGGCGGGCAGCTTCGAGGCACTCCGGATGGATATCGAGCTATCGCGCACGCCCGGCGGCACGTTACAGCCCAGGATCGATCCGGTCTTCACGCTCGCGACGGTCTGGTATGCGCCCGGTCCGAAGCGCGCGGCGCAATGGAGGCTTGTCACCCGCGCCGGCGCGCTGAACATTCTCGTCGACGACACCTATCAGCTGGCGAGCTATCGCCCGGCCTGACTGCGCACCGGTCAGCGCTGCAGCATCCCGACGGCCGCAAACACCGCCGACACTGCCGGCTCGTCGATCCCCCGGGTGATGAACACGAGCCGCGAGCGCCGGTCGTCCGACGGCCACGCGGCGAGCGTCACCGGCGGATGGAAGACGTGCTGCACGCCCTGGACGACGACCGGCCCGGGTTCGCCTTCGACGTCCACCAGGCCCTTCACGCGCAGCAGGTCGGGACCGCGCAGGGAAGTGAGAAGCTCCATCGCCGCGGTGAACGCCTGCCACCCGAACGGGCGGTCGAACCAGAGCGTGAACGTCGTGATAGAGCGATCGTGGCGCGGCGCGGCCGCGCCGAGGTAGGCGCCTTCGCCGCTGCCGGCACCCAGCCAGCGCCCGATCTGCCCGGCGTCGGCCCGGGCGCTCGCGAGGCCGATGCCGGTCAGGAACGCGGGGTCGATCTCGCCCTGGACGACATCGGCGGCGTCGGCGCGCGGGTTGAGCGCATACAGCCGCTCGCGCAACGCCGCGGCGTCCGCCAGATCGGTCTTGGTGATCAGCAGGCGGTCGGCGAGTGCCGCCTGCTTCACCGCCTCCGCTTCGCGGTCGAGCTGGCCGGGACCGTTCACCGCATCGACCAGGGTCACCACCCCGTCGAGCCGGTAGTGCGCCGCGAGCATCGTGTCGGTGGCGAGCGTCTGGATCACCGGCGCCGGGTCGGCGAGGCCGCTGGTCTCGACGAGCACGCGGTCGAAATCGATGACTTCGCCGGCCCGGCGCTGCGCGAAGAGCGTGCGCAGCGTCTCCTGCAGGTCGGTGCGGACGACGCAGCAGAGGCAGCCGTTCGAGAGCAGGGTGACGTTCTCGGACGAGGCCGCGATCAGTTCGTGATCGATCCCGACCTCGCCGAACTCGTTGACGATCACCGCCGCTCGGCTCATGCCCGGATGGGCGAGGAGGCGACGGATGAGCGTCGTCTTGCCGCTGCCGAGGAAGCCGGTGATGACGGTTACCGGCAGCCGGCCGGCCAGGGGATCGCGGGTCATTCCGTCACCCCGGCCAAGGCCGGGGTCCAAGGGTGCGGCGCAATGTCCATCGTTGATCCCTGGATCCCGGCGTTCGCCGGGATGACGCCTACAGCGTCAGCTCGAGGGCGTAGAGCCCGCCCGCGAACCGGTCCACCGTGAACACGATCCCGCGATCGTCGACGTACACGTCGTTCAGCTGGATCGCCCCGGCGGGCGAGAGCTTCGGCGCGCCGGGGACGAAGTAGGCGACCTCCTGCGGCTGGTACGGGTCCGACACGTCGTACGCCCGCACTCCGGCGTTGAAGAACGTGCCGATGACGATCGTCTCCGAGCGCCACGACGTCGGCACCGGCAGGTTCTCGTGCAGATTGTGCGCGCCGAACCGTCCGCCGCGCTTCGCGAACGTCGCGTGCGGCGGCGGCGGGAAGGTCGCGATCGGCACGAGGTTGGTCTCGAGCCGTGCGTCGACCACGCGCACGAGCTTCGGCCAGTCCCGGCCGTCGTCCTGCACGCACTCGTCGCTCACGATCAGCAGCCCGCGTTCGAAGAGCGGCAGCACCGTGTGCGTGAAGCCGTTGAACGGTGGCGAGTAGCTCCATCGCGACACGAGCTTCGGGCGCGACTTGTCGGCGATGTCGAGGATGATCGCGCCGCCGTCGATGTAGCCGATGTACGCCCGGTCAGGGCGCGCGGGATACGCGTTGGTGTTGTGCGCCCGGAAGCCGACGTCGAACTGCGGCGGCAGGCGCCGCGGCGGCGGCGCGTCGTCGCCGTCGCGGGTCCCGGGCAGCCACCATCGACCGGCTTCGACCGGCTTCGAGGGTTCTCGCACGTCCACGATGCGGTAGAACTGGTCGTCAAGGGGGTTGCGCGGCCTGAAGTCTGCGGCGCCGCTCGCCATGTGCACGTACTCGCCGTCGACGAACCAGACCGCGTGCACGCCGCGCGAGTGCGGGCCCGAGGCGTCGAAGTGCGCGATCCGCTGCGGCGACTCGGGCGTCGAGATGTCGAAGAGGTCGAAGCCGGCGGGCTGGATGTTGACGCCGCTCGTCTGATAGGCGACCGCCATCACGTCGCCGACGACGTCGAGCGAGTTGGAGCGCATCTTCGCGTGCGGCAGATCGGTCTGCACCACGACCTTCGGTGCGCGCGGGTCGGTGACGTCGACGCCGGTGAAGTTCTTCGGCGCCGACTCGTGCGCGAGCCACAGGACGCGCCGCCCGTCGCGCGTCGCCTGCATCGCCATGCCTTCGCCCATTCCGCCGAACCCCTGCAGCTCATGATGCGCGAGCAGGTTCATGTTCCAGGCGAGCGTCTGGTCGGCGCGCGCGGCCGACGAGCCAAGCGTTGCCACGGGTTTAATAGTGGCCATGCGGTGAGCGAACGAAAGGCGCGATTCTGAAGTGGGGCACCCGCCGATTGCAATGCCCGAACGCAACGCGTTCGAAGCAGAGAGCGTCTAGGATACGCGTTCTCGCCTGCGCCGGACGCCACCTCAAGATTGCCGCCGCGCCGCAGCAAAACGACCATAGGAGGAACCCATGCACCCCAAGAGCGCGTTCTCCGCCATGCTGGCGGTCGCCGCCGCCGTGATCTGCAGCAGCGTCCTCGCACAGACCTATCCGTCCAAGCCCGTCCGCCTCATCGTGACCTATCCGCCGGGAGGATCGTCCGATCTTATGGGGCGCGTGCTCGGGCAGAAGCTCTCCGAACTGTGGGGCCAGCAGGTCATCATCGAGTCGAAGCCGGGCGCGGCCGGCTCGATCGGCATGGAGTTCGCCGCGCGCCAGCCGGCGGACGGCTACAGCTTCGTGATCGGAAACTTCGGGCCGGTGGCGGTCAACCCGGTGCTGTCGAAGGTGCCCTACGACGTGCAGAAGGACTTCCTGCCGGTGTCGATGGTCTGCACCGGGCCGAACATCCTCGTCGTGAATGTGGCCTCCGCCGACACGAGCGTCCAGGAGCTGGTTGCCAGCGCGAAGAAGGAGCCCGGCAAGATCAACTTCGGCACCAGCGGCCCCGGCAGCATGTCCCATCTCGTCGGCGAAATGTTCAAGCGCTCGGCCGGGATCGATATCGTGGGCGTGCAGTACAAGGGCGGCGTGCTCGCGGTGCAGGACCTCCTGGGCGGCCAGGTGCAGATGATCTTCTCTGACGCGCTGCCGGTGATGCAGCACATCCGCTCCGGCAAGCTGCGGCCGATCGGGATCACGAGCAAGGACCGCTCGCCCCTGTCGCCGGAGATCCCGACCATGGCGGAGCAGGGCTTCCCGGACCTGGTGGCGGTGAACTGGTGGGGCGTGCTGGTTCCCGCTGGCACGCCGCGGCCGATCGTGGAGAAGCTGAACGCGGACCTCGTGAAAGTCGCTCGCGGACCCCGATCTGAAGACGCGCTACGCGCAGCTCGGCGTCGAGCCGGTATCGAGCACGCCCGAATTCCTGGGCGACTTCATCCGCGCCGAGTCGGCCCGCTACGCGAAGCTGATCAAGGAAGTCGGCATCAAGGTGGACTGAGGGCCTTCGTCTCTGGCTTGCGTCCGGAGAACCGGCTCGCGCGCTGACGCGGCGACGACGGTTGCAATGCCGCGCATGACCGCGACCTTCGTCTCGATCGCGCTCGTCGTCCTGATCATGTTCGTCTTCGTCTACACGGCGACGATGAGCAAGCGTGCGCGCGAAGCGTGGGCAACCGCGGATGGGCGAATCGTCGAAAGTCGCATCGAGACCCGTAACCTTCCGAACACCGACCGGCCCAATATCCAGTTCGGCGCACGCGTGATCTACGAATACACCGTGGCCGGCAAGACTTACCGCTCGGAGCGGGTGAGCTTCGACGGAACGCTCTGGCGTCCGACCCGCGAAGCCGCCGAGGCGGATCGCGCCCGCTACGCCGAGGGCGCGACGGTCAGCGTTTTCTACGACCCGCAGAAGCCGCAGAGCGCCGTGCTCGATCTGCCGCCGCGCTGAGCGCGGGCGAAAGCGGCTACCGACGTCGCGACCGCCGGCGCTCGAGGCCCGCCATCCCGCCGAGCACCGCGGCCACGGCCGCGGTGTCCTGCTTCTCGTAACCCTCCGCCATCGCCGCGGTGTAGATCGGTGCCGAAGCGGCGAAGAGCGGCGTCGGGCAGCCGAGCTTCGTCGCGAACTCGCCGATGATCTGCATGTCCTTCTGCCAGACCTCGACCTTCATGGTCGCGTCCGAGTAGTTCTCCTTCACCATCATCGGCCCGCGCACCTGGAGCATGCGCGAGCTGCCGGCGCCGTCGGCGACCACGCTTCAGCGCGACCGCGGGGTCGAGACCGCACTTCCTTGCGAGCACCATCGCCTCCGCCGCCGCGACGTTGTGGATCGCGACGAGGAGGTTGGCGACGTACTTCATCCTCGAGCCGTTGCCGAACCTGCCGAGATAGTGATGACCGCGTGCGAAGCCCTCGAAGACCGCCGTGCACCGCTTGTACGCCGCGCGCGGGCCGCTTGCGTAGACGAGCAGATCTTTCGCCCGCGCCTGCGCGCCGGTGCCGGAGAGCGGGCAATCGAGGAGCGTGGCCCCTGAGTGCTCGACGACCGCCCGGGCCGCTTCCTTGGCGTCGAGCGGCATCGTGCTGGTCTCGACGACGATGAGGCCTTTCCGTTTCGCATGCGCGATCTCGTCGGCGACTGCCGCGAGCGCCGCCACGGAGGGGAGCGAAGTGATCAGGATCGGCGCCCGACGCGCGACGTCGCCACCCGATCGGGCCGCCGTGCCGCCCTCCTGCACGAACGCGCGGCGCGCCTTCGGGACCACGTCGTAGCCGATGACCCGGAACCCCGCCCTCGCCAGGTTCGACGCCATCGCCGAGCCCATGATGCCCAGGCCGATCATGCCCACAGTGGAAGTCATCAACACCTCCGCAACATTCGAAGATCAGACACACCCCTTCACGCCGCGCCGTGCGGTCGGCACTCGATTGACACCCGCCGGCGGGCGCTGGAATATGAGGCTCCAACAAGAAGAACGCAACGTGATCACTGCGGTTAACGACTGGCTCACGCGCGCGCTGCTCGTCGTCGCGGCGAAGGTGGCGTTCCTGCCATGCTTCCTCGCTTGCGCGGACGTGATCGAGATCGTCTCCGCGTCGATCGTCGTCATTTGCCGGCGGGCAGGCGCAAGCGTCACCGGGAACGTCATCGTGGAAGGCGGCGACGCGACGCCGCGCTAGAGGAGACTGCCGTGGCACTCACCCAGGTCGACCATTTCCTCATCCAGACCGCCGATCTCGGCAAGACGCGCGACTGGTACATCCGCGCGCTCGGGATGACCGAGGGCTGGCATCCGGATTTCAAGTTCCCGGTCGTGTGGCTTTACATCGGCGAGAAGGACGTGCTGCACCTCACCGAGGGCGGCGCGAACGTCTCCGAGAACCGGAAGCAGTATCTCGGGCAGCAGTCGGAGGCGGTCTCCGGCAGCGGCGTGGTGGACCACATCGCGTTCCGTGCCAGCGGGCTCGCCGACACGATGGCACATCTGCGCGCGCTTGGCATCGAGTTCAAGCAGCGGATGGTGAGCGACCAGGGGCTCTATCAGCTCTTCATGTTCGACCCGAACGGCGTGAAGATCGAGCTGAACTTCCCCAATGCCGAGGCAATCGCGCTCGGCATCAAGCCGGAAGTGATGGCCTCCGAGCTGCCGGGCTAGCGCCCGCCGGAGACATCGACGATCGCGCCGTGGACGTAGGACGCGGCGTCCGAGCAGAGCCATAGCACCGTTTCGGCGACCTCTGCCGGTGAGCCGGCGCGGCCCATCGGCACCGTGGGTGCCATCGCGCGGAGCGTCGCGTCGCCGCCGTGGGCCTGATGGATCTCGGTGACGATGAGCCCGGGGCGGATCGCGTTCACCCGCACGCCCTCGGTTCCGATCTCCTTCGCAAGCCCCAAGGTGAAGCTGTCGATCGCACCCTTGCTCGCGGCGTAGTGCGTCTCCGCCGGGAGGCCGCCGAGGCGCGCCGCCACCGAAGAGATGTTCACGATCGCGCCGCCCTTGCCGCCATGCTTCGTCGACATCCGTCGCAGCGCCTCGCGCGCGCAGTAGAACGTCGCGTACACGTTCGCTGCGAACACTTCGGCGAGGAGCGTTGCGTCCATCTCGTCGACGCGGCACTGGCGGCCGATGATCCCGGCGTTGTTGACGAGCGCGTCAACCCGGCCGAGCGAGCGATCCACTTCGGCGAACAGGCGTTTCGCCTCGGTTTCCACCGACACGTCGGCCTGGATCGCAACCGCTTTCCCGCCGCCCGCGTTGATGCCGGCGGCGAGCGTCTCGGCAGCGTCGCGGCTGCGGGCGTAGTTCACGCACACCGCGTAGCCGCGCTTGGCCGCGAGCTCGGCGATCGCGGCGCCGATCCCGCGGCCGGCGCCGGTGACGATCATCACCTTCGCGTTCATTTCAGCTTCGAGTAGCTGGTGGGCTGCAGGATCGTGTTCGTGATCGTCGCGACGATCGGGCCGTCCTTCTCGCTCGCCGCGCGCGCAGCGATCCACTCGGGATCGCTCATGAACGCGTTCCAGATCCTATCGCGCTCGGCGAGGCTCTCCCACTCGAGCAGGTAATAGAAGTCGTGGTTAGTCGCGCCGATCGCCACGGTCCAGAAGCCGACCGGCTTGATGCCGTGCTTCTCCCACATCTTGAGCGTGGTCGTCTCGAAGCGCTTGCTGAGCGCCGGCAGCCGGCCGGGGCAGCAGCGGTAGATGCGAAGCTCGTGGATCACGGGTTCCTCCCTGGATGGGATCAAACGGCGGCGAGAGGCGCGAGGGTATCACCCAGTGCGTCCTTCGCGGCGCGAGCGCGTGCCCACGGGAAGCACCGGTTGCAGCAGGCGAGACCCACTCGTTGGCGTGCCGCGTGGCCTCAAGCAGACCGGGATTCCCGAGGATTCGCCGCTGCTCGTGGAAGCCGCGCCCGACGGGTCGATCGTCCTTCGCCAAGCCGGCGTTCATCCGATCGAGGTCTACGCGCCCGAACGCGAGATCTTCAGGCTGGCCGATGCGGGACTGTGCAAGCTGCTCTCGTCGGCCTACGCGCTGGACGAGGCGCGGCGGAAGCTCCTCAGGAAACATTCCGAACGCCAGGCCGAGAGTTTGCCGCTCCGACGGAAGCTCGCTACGGCGACCCTCTTTTCCTCCGCTTCTTCAGCCGCTGCGCAGCGGGGGCGACAGAGCAGGTCAGGTCAGGCGGGCTTCAACCGCGGCCAGGCGCGCCTCGAGCTGGTCCAGCCGCTCGTTCACGACAGAGCATCGTCGAAAGGAGCGCAGCCATGTCGGCCTTTAGCGACGCCATCGTGGCCTCCAGGACGGACAGGCGATGGAACGCAAGGCCGAAGTTCTTGCGAGTTTCCTCGCGAAAGTCCGTCGCATCCGCCCGGATCTCCTTGAGCAAAGTCAGCACGATGTCTTCGGGCATTGCTTGGTTCCTCGAGGGCGCGATTGTAGACTTGTTAGTTATCCTCTGGTCGGCCCTGGCGCAGAACTCGTACGATGGTGGCCTGAACTGCTCTCTAGACCCGCGGGTACGTGAGCCGCAAGATCATACTCGCACGGCCGCCGTACCCGGGCAGCAGCGGTAGATGCGAGGCTCGTGTATCAGAGTTGACCTCCCCTTAGGGATTCGCTATTGCGTTCTCAGCAGGCGCGGCATCTCCGGCAATCTGAAACTTGAGTGGCGCTAGAACCTTCAAGATCGGAAACACAACATCACACTCGGAAACCGGCTGGCCATCGTTGCCGCGCGCTGAGAACCGGCCGGCGCGGGCTTCCCCCAAGCTCGGGAGGATGATCGAGATCAGTCTGGCTCACGATAAGAAGGAGGCAGCGCTTAAAAGTTGAGATCGGTTAAGCGTTCATTGCTGTGCGGTCGTCATCAGACTTTCCCGAGCGCCTTGAGGATTCGCTCGGGCGTAAACGGCTGCGCCGTCACCCGCGCCCCGAACGGCGCGAGCGCGTCGTTGATCGCGTTCATCACCGCGCCCGGCGCGCCGGCGGTGCCCGCTTCGCCCGCGCCCTTCGCGCCGAGCTGCGACTGCTTGGTCGGCGTCTCGACGTGCGCGCAGACGATATCCGGCATCTCGCCCGACATCGGCACGAGGTAGTCGGCGAGCGTGCCGTTCAGGAGCTGGCCCGCATCGTCGTACACGCACTCCTCGAACAGCGCCGCGCCGATTCCCTGCACGACCCCGCCACGAATCTGCTCGTCGACGAGCATCGGGTTGATCACCGTGCCGCAGTCCTCGACGCACCAGTGCTTGAGGAGCTTCACGAACCCGGTGTCCGGATCGACCTCGACGTGGGATGCCTGGATGCCGTTGGTGAAGGTGAATCCGTACTCGCGCGGCGTGTAGTGACGGGTGACCGTCAGCTCCGCCTGGAACTTGAGCGGCAGCGTGTCGGGCCGGAAGTAGGCGATTCGCCCCAGCTCGGCGAGCGCGAGCTTGGGCTCGAGCGTGAGCCGGTTGACGATCTCGTTGTTCACGACGTCGAGCTCCCCCTTTGCCATCCCGACCACCAGGGCCGCGATGTCGAGGATGCTGGACCGCAGCGCGCGACTGGCCTGGAGGACCGCCTCGCCGCCGATGCCGGCGCCGCGCGACGCCCAGGTCCCGCCGCCGTAAGGCGTGACCGCGGTGTCGCCGGTGATGACCCGCACGTTGTCGATCGTCACGCCGAGCGCGCTCGCGGCGATCTGCGCGAAGATGCCCTCGGTCCCCTGCCCCTGCTCGGTCACGCTGCATAGACACGTGACCATGCCGGTCGGCTCGAGCCGCAAGGTCGCGCCGTCCTGCGCCGAGATGCGTGCCCCGCCGACGCCGTAGAACGCGGGGGACGGGTTCGTCACCTCGATCATCGCCGCGAACCCGATGCCCCGGTGGACGCCCTGCTTCCGCAACTCGGTCTGTTCGGCACGGAGCCGCTCGTAGTCCATCAGCACGAGCAGCCGGTCGAGGCACTTGTGGTGCGAGAGCCGCTCGAACTTGATCCCCGAGGGGAAGGTGTAGGGATAGGCGTCGTCGGCGATCAGGTTCCGGCGCCGGAATTCCGCGGGGTCCATCCCGATCTTCGCCGCGGCGAGGTCGACGATGCCCTCGGTCAGCGCGACCGCGATCGGATGGCCGACGGCGCGGTACTGGCAGGTGACGTTCTTGTTCGTGAAGACGACGTGCATCTTCGCGCGGTACTCGCGGTGCTTGTACGGCCCGCCGGTGAGGTTGACGACCTGGTTGCCCTCGATCCCGCTCGTGCGTGGATAGACGGAGTACGGGCCGATCGCGGTGAGATCGTCGAGGTCGAACGCCAGGATATCGCCCGACTTCGTGCACGCGAGGCGGACCTTCGCCTTGTGCTCCCGGGCGTGGATGTCGGTCAGGAACGATTCCAGGCGGTCGGCGATGAACTTCACCGGCCGGCGCAGCATGACCGAGATCGCGGCAGTAGCCATCTCGTCCGCGTATACGTGCACCTTGATGCCGTACGAGCCGCCGACGTCCTTGCAGATCACCCGCACGTTTGCCTCGGGAATGCCGAGGTGCCGCGAGAAGATGTCCTGCATCATGTTCGGCGCCTGCGTCGAGTGGTAAACGGTCAACGAGTGCTCCGCGGCGTTGTAGTCGGCGAGGATCGCGCGCGGTTCGAGGCACACGCCGGTGTGGCGGCCGAAGACGAAGGTCTCCTCGACGATAACGTCGGCCTTCGCGAACGCGTCGTCTACGCCGCCGGTGTCGAGCTCCCGGCTGAAGCAGATGTTGTCGCCGAGATCGGGGTGGATGACGTAGCGGTTGGAGAGCGCGTCCTCCATGTCGGTGACGACCGGCAGCTCCTCCCACTCCGCGACGACATGGGCGAGCGCGTCCTCTCCCTGTTCGCGCGTCTCCGCGACGATCGCGGCGACCGCCTCGCCCTGCCAGCACACGCGCTCGATGGCGATCGCGTACTGCGCCGCCGACTTGATGCCCTTCAGGTGTCCGAGCACCGCGACCCACGGCGTGCAGTACTCGGCGACCGCGCGGCCGTCGAAGCAGGCGATGACGCCAGCCTGGCGCGCCGCCTTCGCGAGGTCGAGCTTCCTCACTTTCGCATGCGCGTACGGACTGCGGAAGAAGACGACGTGCGCGAGGCGCGGGAAGCGCAGGTCGTCGACGAACGCGCCGCGGCCCTGCAGCAGGCGCTTCGCGTTCGCGCGCGGTACGCTCTGACCGATGTAGCCCTTGTCGACTTGCGTCCCGGGGGCGTGGAGCGGCAGCTCGGCGCGGGCGTTCATTTCTTCGCTCCCGGGCGCGCGAGCGCCTCCTCGACCGCGTCCACGATCGCGTGGTAGCCGGTGCAGCGGCAGTAGTTGCCGGCCAGGTGCTCGCGGATCTCGTCGCGCGTGGCGTCCGGCTTCGTGCGGACGAGGTCGTGCGCCGCGAGCAGCATGCCCGGCGTGCAGAAGCCGCACTGGAGCGCATTGTGTTCGTGGAAACACCGCTGAAGCTCCGCGAGCTCGCCCGAGTCGGACAGCCCCTCGATCGTGTCGACCTTGCGGCCGTGCGCCTGCACCGCGAGCATGAGACAGCCACGCACGATCTCGCCGTCGACGCGGATCGTGCACGCGCCGCACACGCCGTGCTCGCAGCCGACGTGCGAGCCGGTGAGCCCGAGCGTCTCGCGCAGGAAGTCGATCAGGTGCTGGCGCGCCGGCACGGCCCGAGTGACCGCGGTGCCGTTCACGGTGACGGTGGTCTGGATGGTCGCTTCCATGGTTGCCTCCTAGGCCGCGAGTTGCGCGAGCGCGCGGCCGCAGAGCACGCGCGCGAGATGCAGCTTCGTGGCGGGCGAGGCGTTGAGGTCGCCGATCGGCGCGACGTCCTTCTCGAGCGCGCCCTGGGCGGCGGCGATCGTATCGGGCGACGCCCGCTTCCCCTCGGCGGCCGCCATCGCGTTGCGGGCAAGGATCGGCGTCGCGCCGGCGCCGAGGAACGCGACCCGCAGGTCGGATAGCGCGCCGCCGGCCGGCTTCGCGACCGCAGCCACACCGACGATCGCGTAGTCGCCGTGGCGCCGCGCGAGCTCGAGGAACACGCTGCGATACCCCGTGCCGAGGAGCGGGACCTCGACCCCGGTGATCAGCTCGCCTGCGGCGAGCGCCGTTTCGAAGAGTCCCTTGAAGAAGTCGCGCGCCCTGACGCGGCGCTCGCCCAGTCGCGAGGCGATCACGATCTCCGCGTCGAGCGCGATACAGACCGCGGGCCATTCGGCCGCCGGGTCGGCGTGGGCAAGGCTGCCGCCGATCGTGCCGGCGTTGCGCACGGCGACGTGCGCGATGTGCGGCGCGGCTTGCGCGAGCAGCGGCGCGTGCTCGGCCACCTCACGCGAGCGCTCGATTTCGCGGTGGCGGGTCAGCGCGCCGATGCGGAGCACGTTGCCCCGGACCGCGATGCCGGCGAGCCCGGGCACGCCGGTGATGTCGACCAGGAGCGCCGGCGAAGAGAGCCGCATGTTGAGCGTGGCGAGCAGCGTCTGGCCGCCGGCGAGCACCTTGGCGTCCTCGGTGCGCCGGAGCAGCACGAAGACCTCCTCGAGCGAGCGCGGTTTCGCATAGGCGAAGGACGGGGCTTTCACGGGGCCGACCTCCTGTTGCGGGTGCGGCGCGGCGCCGCAGGCGGGGTTGTTCTGGGGCGTAGTGTGCCACCTGTCGCCCCTCCGGCGGAAGGACTAGCATCGGCCCCATGGCGAAGGAGACGCTATTGCTGGTCGGCGAACTGCTCGGGAACTATGGCTTTCCCGACGATCATCCGCTCGGGATCGATCGGCAGGGCGCGTTCCTCGCGGAAGCGATCGCCCGCGGCTTCGACAAGCGCGTCGCGATCGCGGCGCCGCGCGTGGCGACGGCGGCCGAGCTCGAGCGCTTCCACACTCCCGAGCACGTGAGCTGGGTGAAGCTGCGCTCGGCGGTTGGCGAGGGTTACCTCGACAACGGCGACACGCCGGCGTTCCCGGGCGTGTACGAGCGCGGCGCGGCGGTCGCCGGCACCGCGCTGGAAGGTCTCGATCAGATCATGGCCGGCGATGCCTTGCGCAGCTTCCAGCCGATCGGCGGCCTGCATCACGCCCGGCGGAGTCGCTCGGCGGGCTTCTGCGTCTTCAACGACCTCGGCGTCGTCATCGACAGCCTCCGCACGCGTTTCGGGACCACGCGTGTCGGCTACGTTGACATCGACGTGCACCACGGTGACGGCATCTACTACCCCTACGAGGCCGATCCGGGGCTGATCGTCGTCGACATCCACGAGGACGGCCGGTTCCTGTATCCCGGCACCGGGCACGCGCGCGAGACCGGCCGCGGCGAGGCGGCGGGCACGAAACTCAATCTGCCGTTGCCGCCGGGCGCGGGCGACGACGAGTTTTTCGCCGCGTGGGAGGAGGGGATCGCGCACCTGCGGCGCTTCAGGCCACAGTTCCTGATCCTGCAGGCCGGCGCCGACGGGCTTGCCGGCGATCCGCTCGCGGACTTGAAGTTCACGCCCGCGGTGCATGCGCGCGCCACGCGCGATCTGCGCAAGCTCGCCGACGAGATGTGCGGCGGCCGGCTGATGGCGTTCGGCGGCGGCGGCTACGCGCTGCGCAACCTCGCCGCCGCCTGGAGCGCTGTACTGAACGAGCTGATCTGATCGGTCATCCTGCGCAGACCGGGATGACGCCTTAGCGCTTCTTCGTTGCCTTTTTCGGCTTCTCCGGCCAGACGCCGGCGCGCTCGAGCTCGTCCATCGATTCGCCGGTGAACTCTGCTTTGGGCTCATTGCCGCCGATGACGAACATCAGGATCGAGTGCTTGTTCTTCGGTCCCTTCGAGACGTTCATGAAGCGGCGATTGGCGCCGGGCGGGAACGAGATGACGTCGAGCGGCTTGAGGTCGACGTGCTCGAGCTTCCCCTTCTCGTTCTCCCAACTCGCGCGCCAGGTCCCGGTCATCGCGATGAAAGTCTCGTTGGTGTCATGGTTGTGAAGCATCGGCCCCTTGCCGGGCAGCGCGCGGCAATAGCCGAGGTTGAAGCCTTCCGATATCTTGATCGCCGCCAGGCGGGAGGCCTGGTCGCCGACCGGCGACTGGAGTCCCTGGCCCTCGCCCGGCGGCGGCTGAAAACCGATGACGTTATAGAGAATGCGCTCGCAGCCGGGCATCTTGCTGTCCGGCAGCCCGCCGTCGAAGCCCTTCAGCTTCGAGAAGCGTGCCACGCGCTTCATCATGTCCTTCCGCGATACGCGGATTCGGGGCAGGGTTTCGTCGTACGGCATCCCTCTCTCCTTACGATTCGCCTACGGGCAATCTAGCGAACCCTCGGTGGAGCGTCAATTGCGCGGCGCCGCACCTTGACGCCGGCCGTGTCGCGCGCCTAGATTGCGTCACCCCAAACCCGAGGTGCTGCATGCCACGCATCCGCTTCATCGAAGACCGGGAGCAGACCTCCGAGACGCGCGCGATGATCGAGTCGGCGCGCCACACCGGCGCGCCCGACCCCCGCGTGGTGAGCATCATGACGCGCAGCCCGGCGGGGCGTGCGTGGGTGAGGTACTGGAGCTCGCTCCTCTACGATGGGCTGCTGCCGCACAGGCTGAAGGAGATGTGCCGCATCCGGATCTCGGTCGGCCACCAGTGCGGCTACTGCTCCACGGTGCGTTCCAACGTCGCCAAGGAGGAGGGGCTTACCGAGACGCTCGTCGCCGAAGCGCTCAACTGGCAGGCGAGCACGCAGCTGAACGAGCGCGAGAGAGCTGCGCTCCGCTATGCCGACCTCTTCAAGTCGGGCGACGACGCGATCGACTCCGACGCCGTGTACGACGAGCTGCGGCGCCACTTCTCCGAGGAGGAGATCATCGAGCTAGGGCTCTTCTGCGGTGAGACGGTCGCGGCCGGGCGCTTCGTGCGCTCGATGAGCATCGTCAGCTGGGACGAGGCCTGCGAGCTGAACCCGTTGCTCGCGCAGCATGGGCGGACGCCCTGAGCGATGGTTCGCGTCGCGGTCGTCGGCCTCGGCTGGTGGGGTCGCATCATCGTCGGGCTCCTGAAAAGCAGCCGGAAGCTCGCTGCGGTGAAAGGTGTGGATCCGGACCCGCGTGCGGAACAGTTCGCCCGCGCGCAGGGTCTCGCCCACACCGCGGATTTCCAGGAGGCGCTGCGCGATCCCGCGGTCGACGCGGTCGTGCTGTGCACCCCGCACTCGCTGCACTGCGAGCAGACTGTCGCCGCGGCCAACGCCCGCAAGCACGTGTTCTGCGAGAAGCCGCTCTCGCTCTCCCGCGCCGAGGTGCTGCGGGGGATCGAAGCGGTGAAGACGAACGGCGTGCAGCTCGCGGTCGGGCATGAGAAACGCTTCGAGCCGCCGCTGCTGGAGATCGCGCGCCTCGTGCAGTCCGGCGCCCTCGGGACGCTGCTGCAGATCGAGGCCAACTTCAGCCAGGACAAGTTTCTGGCGCTTGCCGCGGACAACTGGCGGCTGTCGGCGAAGGAGGCGCCGGCCGGTCCGCTCACCGCCACCGGCATCCACCTCGTCGATCTGTCGGTGAGCCTGATGGGGCCTGCAGAGAGCGTTTTTGCGAGCGTGAAGCAGCTCGGCAGCCGGCTCGAGAACGGCGACACGCTCGCGATCCTCGCCCGGTTCAGAAGCGGTGGGCATTCGCTCATCAGTGCCATCCTCGCCACGCCGTTCGACGGGCGCGTCGCGGTGTACGGGTCGAAGGGCTGGGCCGAGGTCCGCGACAAGGCGCACCCGGAGGCGCCGCAGGGCTGGACGCTGACGACGGCGCTGCGCGGCGAGCCGAAACGCTCCATCGACTACGCACCGGCGCCCGCGGTGCTCGCGAACCTCGAGGCGTTCGCCGATGCGATCGAGGGCCGCGCGCCGTACCCGGTCCCGCACGACCAGATGATCGCTACGGTCAGCGCGGTCGAGGCGATCGTGAAGTCGACGCGAAGCGGAGCGTTGGAGACGGTGGCGAACTGAGGGATGGCGTGTCGATGCCAACGCTCGGTGAGATTACAGCACGGGCGGGATGGGGTGGCCGGAGACGAACTTCGAGATGATTCGATCCAGGCGCTTCGCTTCTTGATGCCGACCGTTCGCCGCCGCCTTCTCGAGCTGGTCCAGCATATAGCTGCGGATGAGATACGTGCCCTTGGCGGTTTTCAGGAGGTCGGCCGCCAGCTCCGCGGCGACGACCAGCGGGAGATGCTCATGGTCGGCGACGATCTGGAGCTCGTCCTCCGAGAGCCCACAGAAGGCCACGCAATCGGCGAGTGTCAGCATGGCCGACCCTCTTTCTGACCCGTCTCCCAGCTCGACGACGCATCGGGTCGGTGCAGCCGGGCATCGTCCCGGTGCGCAGGAGGTGGCTCGCACGGGACGCTGCCCCGTGGCCACGGCGACCCGCGTTGTCTGACGCAAGGGTCGTGCCGGAAGGGAAAAGGGTAAGACGAAGCGGAACGGCAGCTACAGGGCGGGCCCCGGCATCACGCCGGCGGTGGCACCTGCGTCCGGTACCAGTCCAAGATCCTCTCGCCGGTCCAGAACGCGACGCCGGGCTTCCCCTTGATGTGGGCGTAGAGGCGCTCGAGGTAGGCGATCCGGTGCGGCACGCCGGATATGTACGGGTGGACGCTGATCGCCATAACGCGGGTGATCTTCGCGCTTTCCTCGTACAGCCGGTCGAAGTGGTCGACGCCGCGCTGCAGCATCTCCCCGGCGTCGTGGTGCTGGATCAGCATCATCGGGATATCGTTCGTCTCGACGGTGTACGGGATCGACACCACCGGCCCGGACGTGGTGGAGATGTACACCGGCTGATCGTCGAGCACCCAGTCGGCGACGTACTCGATGCCCTCGGCGGCGAGGAAGTCGATCGTTTCGTCCGTCTCGGTGAGCCCCGGGCTCTCCCAGCCGCGCGGAGACTTGCCGGTGAACTCGCGGATCGCCGCGATCGTGTCGCGGATCGCCGCGCGCTGGTCCTCGACCTTGTGCATCGGCCCCTGCACTGTAGCCGTGCGCCATGAACTCCCAGCCGGCGTCCTTCGCCGCCTGCGCGATGCGCGGATGGCTCCGGCACACGATGCCGTTCAGCGCCAGCGTCGGCGTGATGCCGAACTTCTGCATGCAGTCGTAGAGTCGCCAGAAGCCAACCCGGTTGCCGTACTCGTGCCAGGCCCAGTTGGGCAGGTCGGGCAGCAGTGGCTGGCCCATCGGCGGCGGCAGTACGGTGCGCGGCATCGCACGCTCGATGCCCAGTCCTCGACGTTGACGATCGTCCACACGACCATCCGCGCGCCGTCCGGGAGCTTGAGCGGCGGGCGGTCGACGATTGCCGAGTAGGGAACGCGGTCGCGCAGGGTCCGGGGGCTGTCCGCCATGACTTCCTCCGTTTGCGGCTCAAACGCCGAGGTAAAGCTTCCGGATCATCTCGTTGTCCTGCAACGCCTCGCGCGACGCGCCCTCGAACTCGATGCGCCCATGGACAATCACGTAGCCGCGGTCGGCGATCCTGATCGCCTGGGTGAAGTTCTGCTCCGCCATCAGCACCGTCAGCCCGAACTTGGCCTTGAGCTCCTGGATCTTCTCGATCGTGCGCGCGACCAGGATCGGCGCGAGCCCCACCGACGGCTCGTCGATCAGCAGGATCTTCGGCGCGGTCATGATCGCGCGGGCGAGCGCGAGCATCTGCTGCTCGCCGCCCGACATGCTGCCGGCGAGCTGTTTGCGGCGCTGGGCGAGCACCGGGAAGACGTCGAAGCAGAACGCGAGGTTGGCGTCGATGCGGCTGCGCGCCGCCGAGCGCGACGCGCCGAGAAGCAGGTTCTCCTGCACGGTGAGCTTCGGGAACAGGCGCCGTCCCTCGGGCACGAGCCCGATGCCGAGGTTGACGACCTGCTCTGGCTCGAGGCCGACGAGATCGTGGGACCGACCCTCGACCTCGGCGACGATCCGCCCGGCGGTCGGCCGCACGATGCCCATGATCGCCTTGATGACTGTGCTCTTGCCGTTGCCGTTCGCCCCGAGCAGCGCGACGGTCTCGCCGTCGTTCACGCGGAGCGAGATCCCCTCGAGCACTCGCACCGCGCCGTACCCGGCCCGGACGCCCTCGACGGTGATGCTATTCGCCAAGGTAGGCCCTCTGCACGTCGCGGTTGGCGACCACGTCCTGCGGGCTGCCGTCGGCGATCTTCTTCCCGGCGTCGAGCACCGCCACGCGCTCGGAGAACCTCATCACCGCGCGCATGATGTGCTCGATCATGATCACGGCAACACCGCGATCCTTCATCTTGAATAAGAGCGCGATGATGTCGTCGACTTCGCTCGAGGACAGGCCGGCCATCGCCTCGTCGGAGATCAGCAGCTTCGGCCTGGACGCCATCGCGCGGGCGAGCTCGAGCTTGCGCATGTCGACCTGGGTGAGCCGATTGGACGGGGTCTCCGCCTTGTCCGCGAGCCCGATCTGC
>CAVUSZ010000008.1:0-32780 GCA_963744255.1 uncultured beta proteobacterium | reverse complement strand
ACAACGGCATCTTCAAGGTCGGAGCCGTGCTTACGGAGCACGACGCGACACTGCAGGTCGAGGCGCCGCACGGCAAGCGCAGCAAGGTAAAGAGCGCGCACGTGTTGCTGCGGTTCGGCGATCCGGGGCTCGCCGATTTCCTCGAGCGTGCCGAGCGCGCGGCGGCGGAGGTCGACATCGCTTTCCTGTGGGAGGTGTGCGGCGAGGCGGAGTTCGGCTTTGCAGATCTCGCGGCCGAGTATCACGGCCGCTCGCCCACGCCGGCGGAGGCGGCGAGCATTCTGCTCAGGCTCCATTCCGCGCCGGTCTACTTCCATCGCAAGGGCAAGGGACGGTTCAAGGCCGCGCCGGCCGAAACGCTCAAGGCCGCGCTCGCCGGACTCGAGCGCAAGCGCCCGCAGGGCGAGCAGATCGCGCGATGGGTGGAGGCGCTCGAGCGCTCGGAGATGCCCGAAGCGCTGCGGGCGATCCTCCCGCAGCTCCTCTACCAGCCCGACCGGAACCGCATCGAAACCAAGGCTTTCGAGCAGGCGTGCACGTCGCTCGGGCTCTCCCCCGCGCGCCTTGCCGAGCGCTGCGGCGCGCTCGGGTCGAGCCACGACTACAACCTAGGGCGGTTCCTGTTCGAGCACTTCCCGCGCGGCGCCGGATTCCCGGATGTGCCGGCGCCCGAGGTCCCGGCCGATCTTCCGGTTGCTGACGTGGCGCTTCAGCCTCGACGATGCGACGACGACCGAGATCCATGACGCGTTCTCGGTCACGGGTCGCCCCGAGCATGCTGCGCGTCGGCGTGCACATCGCCGCGCCGGCGCTGGGTTTCGCGCCCGGCTCCGCGATCGATTCGATCGCGCGCGAGCGGCTGTCGACGGCATACATGCCCGGCCACAAGATCACCATGCTGCCGCCGGCCGTGATCGACCGGTTCTCGCTCACCGAAAACGCACCCCGCCTGGCGGTGTCGCTGTATCTTGACGTCGATCCCGCGACATTCGCGATCGGCGGCGAGGAGACGCGCATCGACCGGGTGCCGATCGCCGCCAACCTGCGGCACCACGAGGTTGACATCCTCAACGAGACGCTCGCCGAGGGGCACGCCGACCCGGACGTACGGTTCGCCGGCGAGCTCGAGTTCCTCCACCGGCTCGCTATCGTGCTGGAGGCCGGGCGCGGCAAGAGCGGGGGGCAGCAAGAGCGCACGGAGTACAGCTTCCACGTGGCCGGTGACCGGGTGACGATCACGGAGCGGAAGCGGGGCTCGCCGCTCGACAAGCTGGTGGCCGAACTGATGATCCTGGTGAACCGCTCATGGGGTCAGTTCCTGGACATGCGCGGGGCAGCGGCGATCTACCGCGCGCAGGCGCCCGACGGCAAGGTGCGCATGACCACGGTCGCAGGCGAGCACCAGGGCTTGGGCGTGTCGCATTACGCCTGGTCGAGCTCGCCGCTCCGGCGCTACGTGGATCTCGTGAACCAATGGCAGCTCGTCGCGGCGTTGCGCGACACCCCCCCGCCGTTCCCGCCGCGCTCGGAGGTATTGCTTGCGGTGATGCGCGACTTCGAGGCCGCGTACGCCGCCTACGATGACTTCCAGCGGCACATGGAGCACTATTGGTGTCTGCGCTGGCTCGTCCAGGAAGGCATGGAAGTCGCGTCCGCCGAGGTCGTGCGCGAGAATCTCGTCCGGATCGTCGGCGCCCCGCTCTACGTGCGGGTCCCGTCGCTGCCGGAGCTTCCGCCGGGGACCCCGGTCGAATCGAGGTCGCCGCGGTCGATCTGATTGACACCCATCTGCGGTGCGTCTATAAAAAGCCACAAGTCAAACGAGAAGTGGCTTGAGAAAACACAGATAACTTACTGAATAAAAGCATTTTCAGGGATCACTTTGCAGGTTGTAACAGCCTCCCCCTACGGCGCCGGCCGCTGGTTCAACCAGCCGCCGCGGCTTACGGCTGCGCTGCAGTTTGCGATTCTCGCTTCGATCCTGATCCACGCGGCGGTGCTGTCGCTCCGGTTCGCGTTTCTGGACGCGAGCCGCCCGCGCACCGCGCCGCAGACGCTCGACGTCATCCTGGTCAACAGCAAATCGGCGACGCGACCCGCCGAGCCGCAGGCTCTGGCGCAAGCGAACCTCGACGGCGGCGGTAACACCGACGAGAATCGCCGCGCGAAGACGCCACTGCCGGCGACGCGCATGGTTGAGCGCGGCAACGACGTGAAGCGTGCCCGCCAGCGGGTGCAGGAGCTCGAGGCCAAGCAGCGCCAGCTGCTGACGCAGCTACAGGCCCCGGCCGCTGCGACGAGCGAGAGCGACAAGCCCGAGCCCTCGCCCGAGCCCGCGAAGCCGGTGTCCGGTGCGGATCTTGTGAGCTCGGCGCTGGCGCTCGCGCGGCTCGAGGCGCAGATCGCGCGCCAGGTCGACGAGTACAACAAGCGGCCGCGCAAGCAGTTTGTCGGTGCGCGCGCGGCCGAGTCGCGGTTCGCGCAGTACGTCGAGGACTGGCGGCTGAAGATCGAGCGGGTCGGCAACCTCAACTACCCGGACGGCGCGCGGGGCAGGATCTACGGCAGCCTGCGGCTAACCATCTCGATCAGACCCGACGGCAGCATCGACGACGTGCAGATCGATCGACCGGCCGACTACAGGATCCTGAACGACGCGGCACTCAGGATCGTCCGGCTCTCCGCGCCGTTTGCGCCGTTCCCGGCGGAGATCCGCAAGGACACCGACCTGCTCGTGATCACCCGGACCTGGACTTTCGCCCCCGGCGACCGGTTGTACGACAATTAGCGTGCCGCGCGACGGAGATTGCGCGCGTCCACCCGCTCGCCAGTCGTGACCGACCGTTACGCCGTCATTGGCAACCCGATCGCGCATTCGAAATCGCCGGAGATCCACGCCGCCTTTGCGCGCGCCACCGGCGAGAATCTCGAGTACACGCGGATCCTCGCGCCGACCGACGGCTTCGCCGCGTCGGTCGCGGCGTTCCGCGCGGCCGGCGGCCGCGGCCTCAACGTCACGCTCCCGTTCAAGGGCGAGGCGCACCGGCTCGCGACCGAGCTTTCGGATCGGGCGCGCGCCACCGAGGCGGTCAACACCCTGCGCTTCGAGGGCATCCGCATCGTCGGCGATACCACCGACGGCATCGGGCTCGTCCGGGACGTCGGCATAAATCTCGGCGTCGCCATCGGGGGCCGCCGCGTGCTGCTCGTCGGCGCCGGCGGTGCGTCGCGGAGCGTGATCCCGGCGCTGCTCGATGCCGGCCCGGCGGCGGTGGTCGTCGTCAACCGCACCGTCGAGCGCGCGGCCCGGCTGGAGGCGCAGTTCGGCGAGCGGGTGCAGACAGCGGGCTTCGCCACGTTGCCGCGCCGGCCATTCGACATCGTCATCAACGCGACCTCGGCGGGCCACGCCGGCGAGCTGCCGCCGCTGCCGCGGACCACCTTCGCTCCGGGCGCGCTTGCATACGATATGACTTACGGCAAGGGCGCGGAGGCGTTCCTCGCTCTCGCGCGCGAGGCCGGAGTCGCGCGGGTCGCCGACGGACTCGGCATGCTGGTCGAGCAGGCGGCCGAATCGTTCTTCATCTGGCGCGGCGTGCGCCCGGATACGGCGCCGGTGCTCGCGATGCTCCGTTCGGCAGCGTGAGGCGGATAGCCAAAGCGCTCGCGTATGTTCTCGGCGCGGTCCTGCTTGCCGTCGTCTTAATGCAGGCATGGTTCTTCGCGCACGTGCTGTGGTGGGACCGGTTCAACCCGGGGACCACGAAGGTCATGGAGGCGCGCCTCGACGCGCTGCGCGCCGGGAGCCCCAAGGCGGAGCTCAAGCACCGGTGGACCGACTACGATCGGATCTCGGCTCATCTCAAACGCGCGGTGATCGCCGCCGAGGACGCGAAGTTCATCGATCATGAGGGCTTCGACTGGGAGGGAATCCAGCGCGCCCTCGAGAAGAACCAGCAACGCGGCAAGGTGGTCGCCGGCGGCTCCACGATCAGCCAGCAGCTCGCGAAGAACCTGTTTCTCTCCGGCGAGCGGAGCTACGTGCGCAAGGGGCAGGAGGCGATCGTCACCTTGATGCTCGAGGCGGTGATGACCAAGCGCCGCATCCTCGAGCTCTATCTCAATGTCGCCGAGTGGGGCGAGGGCGTGTTCGGCGCCGAGGCCGCGGCGCGGCACTACTTCGGCGCGAGCGCGGCGAGCCTCACGCCCGCCCAGGCGGCGCGGCTCGCGGCGATGCTGCCGCGGCCGCGGTTCTACGACCGCAACCGCAGCTCGCGGTATCTCGCGACTTACAGCGAGCGTATCCTCGCGCGCATGGCGTCCGCGCAGGTGCCCTAGGCCGGCCACGATATGGAACGCCTGCACATCGTGGCCCGCCGGCTTCTGGATTTCGCTCGGGGCGATGCTGAGCGTGGTTGCCTCGTTGATCGCGTTCTTCAGGTGGCGCCGCTGGCTGTAGCCAGCGCCAGGACGGGCGGGCGACGCCCGCTTCGTGTCAGCCCTCGGCGCGAGCGCTTCGCGCCAGACGGCTTGCTCGCAACGCCTCCCGGCGCCCCCGCCGCACGTCGATCGACGCCAGAACCGCCAGCCCGCCGAGGAAGTAGACGCCGGTGATCAGCATCGCGAGCCGGTGGTCGCCGCGCGAGAGCCAGGTGGCGAGGCCGTAGGTGAGCGGTCCGAGGATCGACGAGAACTTCACCGCGAGCCCCCACAGCCCGAAGAACTCGGCGCGCCGGTCGCGCGGCGAGAGATAGCCGACCAGCGCCCGCCCGGCGGACTGTGACGCGCCGAGGCTCAAGCCGGCGAGGTTCGCCGCGACCCAGAACGTGGTCCGGTCGGTTGCCCACCACGCGACGATCACGGTCGCGATCCAGCCAAAGAGCGTTAGCGCGATGGTCCGGACGTGGCCGAGCCGGTCCTGGAACTGGCCGAACGCGACGGCACCGATCGCCGCAGTCACGTTCACCGCGAGGATGAGGACAATTGTGTCCCGGGTCGTGAACCCCATCGCCTGCTCGGCGTAGATCGCGGCGAGCGCGACGACGGCCTGGACCCCGGCCTGGTAGCACACGAGGCAGCCGAGGAAACGCGCGAGATCGGTGAAGGCCGCGGCGTGCCGCACGGTGTCCCATACCCGCGCGAACGCCCTGCGGGCGAGGCCCGCGCCCGTCGCGGTCTGCGGGACCGCACGCTCACGGAGCCACAAGAGGGTCGGCAGGCTCGCAGTGAGGAAGATCGCCGCCGTGATCAGCATCGTTACCGGCACGAACTCGGCCGCCGGTTCCCCGCGCGCCTGCGCGGCGGTCACGTAGGCGAGGCTCGCTCCGAGGGAGACGAGGCCGCCGAGGTAGCCGAGCCCCCAGCCCCAGCCGGAAATCTTGCCGAGCGCCTTCCCGCGGGCGAGTTCGGGCAAGAACGCCGCGATCAGGTTCTCCCCGGTGCTGAAGAAGAAGTTGGAGAGCGCAACGAGGACGCACGCGATCGCCAGCTTCCCCGGCCCGGCCAGCGCTAGCGCCGCGGTAAAGCCGACGCACCCGATCGTGGTCGCGACGAGGAGTCGCCGCTTGGCCGCCCGCTGGTCGGCGTAGGCCCCGATCAGCGGGCCCGCGAACATGACCGCGGCATACGAGACCGCGAGCGTGGCGGTCCATGCCAGCGTCGCCCAGGGCGCATTGCCCGCGACGACCGCCACGAAGTAGGCGTTGAAGACGGCGGTGATGACGACGGTCGTGTAGCCGGAGTTCGCGAAGTCGTACATCGCCCACGCGACGACCTCGCGCGCGCGCACGCCGGGCTGGAGCAGCGGTGCGGAAGCCGCGCGCGGACGCGCCGGAGATTCGGTCATCTGTCTTCGCAAGCACACGGGCCGACGCTATCCTACCGGCATGCCGGAGACGATCGAGCGGAAGGAGCTGGAGGACCTGCAGCAGGACCTGCACGACGTGCAGGAGCGGCTGCGCCGGCATCGCATCGTCGAGAGTCTCGTGGAGCGCCAGCAGATGCGCAAGCACGAGCTGGTCGAATCGCTCGTGCACAAGCAGCACCTCGCCGAGCTCCGTTCGAAGCTCGACCAGATGCACGCCGCCGATATCGCCTACATCCTCGAGGCGCTGCCGATCAACGAGCGTCTGGTGGTCTGGGACCTCGTCAAGGCGGAGCGCGACGGCGAGATCCTGCTCGAGCTCTCGGAGCCGGTGCGCGAGTCGCTCATCCGCACCATGGACTCCGAGGAGCTGATCGCGGCGGTCGAGACGCTCGATACCGACGAGATCGCGGAGCTCGCGCCCGATCTGCCGGAGGAGGTCATCCAGGACGTCTTCCAGTCGCTGCCGGTCGCCGAGCGCGAGCAGCTCCGCGCCGCGATGTCCTATCCGGATGACGCGGTCGGCGTGCTCATGGACTTCGACGTGGTGTCGGTCCGCGACGACGTGACGCTCGAAACCGTCACGCGGTACCTGCGGCGCTTCGAGGAGCTCCCCGACCACACCGACCAGCTCTTCGTCGTCGACCGCGAGCAGCGGCTGAAGGGCGTCCTCCCGATCGCGAAGCTCGTGGTGACCGATCTGGAGACGCCGGTTGCGGAGGTGATGGTGGAGGACTTCGTCACGCTCTATCCCGACGACAAGGCGCAGGACGCGGCGCAGGCGTTCGAGCGCTACGACCTCGTGTCGGCGGCAGTGATCGATCAGGCCGGCAAGCTCGTCGGGCGGGTGACCGTCGACGCGGTGGTGGACTTCATCCGCGAGCGGAGCGAGAGCGAGGCGCTCGCGAAGGGCGGCCTGCGCGAGACCGAGGACGTGTTCGCGCCGGTGTGGGAGTCGGTGAAGAACCGGTGGGCGTGGCTCGCGATCAACCTCGTGACCGCGTTCATCGCCTCGCGGGTGATCGGCGCGTTCGAAGGCTCGATCGAGAAGCTGGTCGCGCTCGCCGCGCTGATGCCGATCGTCGCCGGCATCGGCGGCAACTCCGGCAACCAGACGATAACGATGCTCGTGCGCGCGCTCGCGCTCGGCCAGATCCAGATCGAGCAGGCGCGCAAGCTCTTCGCGAAGGAGATCGGCGTGGCGCTCGCGAACGGGGCAGTCTGGGGCGGGATCCTCGGCGTGATCGCGTGGGCGCTCTACGACAACGTGAAGCTCGGCCTCGTGATGACGCTCGCGATGACCCTCAACCTGCTGCTCGCCGCGATCATGGGGGTCGTGATCCCGACCACCATGGCGAAGCTCGGGCGCGATCCCGCGCTCGGGTCGTCGGTCCTGATCACCGCCTGCACCGACTCTGGCGGATTCTTCATCTTCCTCGGATTGGCGACGCTGTTTCTGCTCTGACGCGCGCGGCTGCTAGACTCGCGCCCGCGAGGCGGTGCCGCCACCGATGCGAAAGGGAAGCGACCATGTCGATGCTTCAGGAGTTCAAAGAGTTCGCGGTAAAGGGGAACGTGATGGACCTCGCCGTGGGCGTGATCATCGGCGCAGCGTTCGGCAAGATCGTCGACTCGGTCGTGAACGACCTCATCATGCCGCTGATCGGGCGCGTCGCGGGCGGGCTCGACTTCTCGAACTATTTCCTGCCGCTGAAGGAGGTCCCGCAGGGCGTGCCGATGACGCTCGACGCGGTGCGCAGGGCCGGCGTGCCGGTGTTCGCATACGGCAACTTCATCACCGTCGTCCTCTACTTCGTCATCCTCGCCTGGATCATCTTCATGATGGTGAAGTGGATCAACCGGCTGAAGAGGGAAGGGCCGCCGGCCGCACCGCCCGAGCCTCCCGAGGAAGTGAAGCTGCTGCGCCAGATCCGCGATTCGCTGAAGAAGAAGTAACCCGGGTCAGTCCTTCTCGGCGTCCTCGCCGCGGAGGCTCGCGGCGAGGCGTCGCGCGGCGGTGAGCTGCGCCTTCATCGCGTAGTCGAGCAGCGCCACCCGGTCGGCCATCATCTCGCGGGTGATGCTCGTCAGCCCCGCTGGCGGCAGCTCGAGGCGGGCGTCCGCCTCGCCCGCCTCGGTCACGATCACCATACCGGCCTTGCTCGCAATGCGCATCATCGTGCGGTTCTCGGTCAGGCAATGCGTGAACATCGTGCGGATGTAATGGGTGCGGGCAAAGAGGTTCGCACGCTCGAAGAGCGCGGTCCCGATCCCGTGCTGGCGCGCCGCCGGCAGCACGCTCACGCCAAGCTCGGCGAACTCCGGAGACACCGCGACGTGCGCGACGCCCGCGAGCCGCAGGTCGTCGTCGAACACCCCGAACACCGCGTCGCGGTCGAAGTCGAGTGATTCGACGTACTCGGCGAGCGAGTCATCGGTCCGCGGGGTGCCGAAGCGCAGCCTCCGGTCCTCGTCGGCCAGCTTCACGAAGTGCGCCACGAGGGCGGGCCGGTCGACCGCCGAGAGTCGCTTGACCGGGATGGTCGCAGGCGCGGTCATGCGGCGCTCCCGAGCACCTGGTCTGCCGCCAGCACGGTGGCGGCGATC
The DNA here is from genome assembly GCA_963744255.1 of uncultured beta proteobacterium. Classification (GTDB taxonomy): domain Bacteria; phylum Pseudomonadota; class Gammaproteobacteria; order Burkholderiales; family SG8-39; genus DATEDA01. Next base: position 24,310 of record CAVUSZ010000008.1, on the reverse strand, counting down.
TCCGCTTCGCCGTGGGCGGCCGAGACGAACCCCGCCTCGTAAGCGGATGGCGCGAGATACATGCCTGCGCCGAGCATGGCATGAAAGAAGCGGTTGAAGGCTTCGCTGTCCGACTGCATCACCTCCGCATACGATACCGGCGGCGTCGGGCGGAAGAAGACACCAAACATCCCGCCGACGTGCGCGGCCGAGAACGCCACGCCGCGCCGCTTCGCCACGCCGTTCAGACCTTCCACGAGGCTCGCGGTACGCGCGGCAAGCCGGTCGAAGAACCCTGGCTCGAGCACGAGCTTCAGGGTCGCGAGGCCGGCCGCCACGGCGACCGGATTGCCGGAGAGCGTCCCGGCCTGGTACACGGGGCCGAGCGGCGCGATTTTCTCCATGATGTCGCGCCGGCCGCCGAACGCGCCGACCGGCATCCCGCCACCGATCACCTTGCCGAGCGTCGTGAGATCGGGCGTGATGCCGTAGAGCCCCTGCGCGCCGCTCGGGCCCACGCGAAAGCCGGTCATCACCTCGTCGAAGACGAGCACTGCGCCGTGCCGCGTGCAGAGCGCGCGCATCGCCTGCAGGAACTCGCGCGTCCCCGGCACCAGGTTCATGTTGCCCGCCACCGGCTCCACGATCACCGCCGCGATCTCGTCCCCATGCCTGCGGAACGCGTCCTCGAGCTGCTGCGTGTCGTTGAATGCGAGGACCGTGGTGTGACCGGCGGTCTCCGGCGTCACCCCCGCCGAGCTCGGGTTACCGAGGGTCAGCGCACCGGACCCCGCCTTTACTAGGAGCGGGTCGGCGTGACCGTGGTAGCACCCCTCGAACTTGACGATGCGCGGTCGGCCGGTGAACCCGCGCGCAAGCCGGAGAGCCGTCATCGTCGCTTCGGTGCCCGAGGATACGAGTCGCACCAGTGCCATGCTTGGCAGGGCCCTGCAGAGCAGCTGAGCGAGCTCGGTTTCGAGCGCGGTCGGTGCGCCGAACGACAGCCCATGAAGCGCCGTCTCGCGCACTGCCTCCACGACCTTCGGGTGAGCGTGCCCGAGGATGAGCGGCCCCCACGACCCGACATAGTCGATGTAGCGTTTGCCGTCGGCGTCCCACAAGTACGCTCCCTCGCCGCGGGCGAAGAAGCGCGGAGTGCCGCCGACGGCGCGGAACGCGCGTACCGGTGAGTTCACGCCGCCCGGGATGACGGCTTGCGCCTGCTCGAACAGCTCGTCGTTGCGGGTCATCCGGCGGTCCTTCCTGCGAACAGATCGTTGAACGCGCGCGCGCGCGCCGCGACATCGGCGGCGTCGAACAACGCGGTGATCACGGCGATCGCGTCGGCGCCTCCGGCGATCGCCCGTGGCGCGGTCTCGAGCGTGATGCCGCCGATCGCGACCACCGCAACGCCGAGCCGGCGCGCCGCGCTTAGCAGCGCGAGCGGCGCACGCGCTGCCGCCGGTTTCGTCGGCGAGGCGAACACCGACCCGAACGCGACGTAGTCTGCCCCCGCCGCGACGGCGCGCTCGGCGAGTTCGAATCGGTCGTAACAAGACGCGCCCAGGAGCCTGCACGGCCCCAGGCGACGGCGCGCCGCGGCGAGTTCGCCGTCATCGCGCCCCAGATGCACGCCTGCGGCGTCGATGCCGAGCGCGAGCTCGAGATCGTCGTTGACGATGAGCGGCACGCCGGCCGTGCGACACACCGCCGCGAGCGCATGCGCCTGCCCGGCACGCAGACGCGTGTCGGCCTGCTTGTTGCGGTACTGGATCGCCGCCGCCCCACCGGCGATCGCCGCGCGCACCTTGGCGACGAGCGCGCCGGTATCCGGCTCCTCGGGGGTTAGCGCATACAGCCCGGACGGAAAGACGGTCATCACTCGTGGGCCGGCTCGGCCGCCTTGCGCATGTCGAACAGTCGGTCTGGAATCGCCTGGCCGGCGCCCGGGCGGAAGGCGTGCGTCAAGGTTTGCCAGGTGAAGCGCTGCGCCGCCCGCACCGCCTCCGCCACGGCGAGCCCGTGCGCGAGTCCCGCGGCAATCGCGGAGGCGAGCGTGCACCCCGAGCCGTGATACTGACCGGGCAGCCGGTCCCACCGGTCGGTGCTTACGATGCCTTGCGAATCATAGAGCGCGTTCACGACCTCCGGGGTCGGCTCGTGGGTGCCGGTGACGAGCACGAACTTCGCGCCGAGACCCGCGAGGCGCAACGCGCAGCGCTCGAGCGGCAGCGCATCGGCGCGCTCACCTGGAAATGCAGCCAGGCGACGTGCCTCGAGGCTATTCGGCGTCACCACCATGGCTAGCGGGATGAGCAGCTCGGGAAGCGCGGCCGCCATGTCGCCGGTCGCAAGGGGGTCGCCGCGCCCCGAGGCGAGGACCGGGTCGAGCACTACCGGGACCGCCGGGTGCGCGCGGAGCACCGCGGCGATCGCCGCGGCGTTCTCGAGCGTAGCGACCATCCCGATCTTGAACGCGCTGACCGGCATGTCCGCCAGGACGAGCCGTGCCTGTTCGGCAACCCAGTCGGCACCGACTGGCTGCACGGCCCCGACGCCGACCGTGTCCTGCGCGGTGATCGCGGTGACCACCGAAAGCGGATGACAGCCCATCGCGGCGAGCGTCAGAAGGTCGCCCTGCAGTCCGGCGCCGCCGGTCGGGTCGGAACCGGAGAACGCAACCACGATCGGGGGCAGAGGTCGGGAGCGCGGCACGTACGATTCGCTCGAGCAGCGGTGGCCGAATCGTGCTGGCAACGTCTCTGCCCGCACGGTAAGATCGCCCCGCATTCTAGTCCAATCCCTCGCCTCAACCCCCTCTTTCCATGGCGGAAACAGCGCAGAGCTCGAAGACCTGGATGTGCCTGATCTGCGGCTTCATCTACGAGGAGTCCGCCGGACTACCGGACGAGGGCATTGCGCCGGGCACGCGCTGGGAAGACGTGCCGATCAACTGGACCTGCCCGGAGTGCGGTGCCAGGAAGGAAGACTTCGAAATGGTGGAGATCTAGCGTGGGGACACTCCCTCGCGTGATCTCCTACCGTGGTGGAATCTCGTATGAGGAAGCGCGACGCCTCGACCTTCGGCCGAGGAGAAGTCTCGTTCGAACAAGGGGCGCCTCCCTGGCGCCTCCCCTCGATATGCCCGCGATGCGAACCCCTTTGTACATCCCCGGTGATCGCGTTTAGGGCGGTCCTTCAAGCTCCGTCGAGCCGGCTTTCACACTTCAGAAACCGCGTTAAATAGTTGGCCGAAGCCATGATTTCCTCATAGCCTCCGTCGGCGGGACGGCCTTAGAATGGCCGCCTGGCCCTGACGCCGGCGGCGCTCTCCTGCCGCCGCGATCCATCGCTCGCGCAGGGTCCGGACGAAGGGGACCCAACCGTTGAGCGAGACCGCAACCCTCGCCGGGATCAAGGTGATGGTGATCGACGATTCGAACACCATCCGCCGCAGCGCCGAGATCTTTCTGGCGCAGGCCGGCTGCCAAGTCATCCTCGCGGAGGACGGATTCGATGCGCTCTCCAAGATCACCGACCATCAGCCCGACATTATCTTCTGCGACATCATGATGCCCCGGCTGGACGGATACCAGACGTGCGCCCTGATCAAGAAGAACCCGCGGTTCGCGGGGACGCCGGTCATCATGCTGTCGTCGAAGGACGGTCTGTTCGACCGCGCCCGCGGGCGCATGGTCGGATCCGACGAGTACCTGACCAAGCCGTTCACCAAGGACAGCTTGCTCAAGACGGTCGGCGCGCACGCGCTGAACCGCGTGTGAAGAGGAGGGGTTTAGCCATGCCAGTCAAGAAGATCCTGGTCGTCGACGATTCGCCCACGGATCGCCAGTACCTGATCGAGACCCTGTCGAAGAAGGGGTTCCAGATCGTCACCGCCGAGAACGGCGAGGACGCGATCGTCAAGTCGAAAGCCGAGTTGCCCGACCTCATCCTGATGGACGTGGTGATGCCCGGGCTGAACGGCTACCAGGCGACGCGCCAGATCACGCGCGATGAGGCCACCAAGCACATCCCGGTGATCATATGCACCAGCAAGGGTGCCGACACCGATAAGATCTGGGGTCTGCGCCAGGGCGCGAACGACTACCTTGTCAAGCCGGTCGACCCGCACGCGCTGCTCGCGAAGATCGCGCAGCTCGGCACCGCGAACTGAGAGCGGACGCCCGCGCGGATGGCACGCCGGATCAGCCTGCGCGAGTTCCAGCAGGACCTCGTCCGCCGGCTCAACGAGGCGGCTGCGTCCGACGCGCCGTCGACGCGGCTCGGCGTACAGGTCGGCACCGAGCTCTGGCTGGTCAGGCTCGAGGAGGCGGGCGAAGTGATCCCGGTTCCCCAGGTGGCCAACGTGCCGCTGACGCGAGCCTGGTTCCGGGGCCTCGCGAACATCCGCGGGAATCTCTTCAGCGTCATCGATCTCTCGGCCTACCAGGGGGGCGAGCCCACGCCAGCGACACCGGACGCGCGGCTCCTGCTCGTGGCCGACCGTTACAACATGTCCACGGCCCTCCTCGTCAACCGCATGCTGGGGCTTCGCAACCTGCAGCAGTTTGAGGCGCAGGCGACGGGTGGGGAGTGCGCGTGGGAGCGCGCGCGCTTCAAGGACAAGGGCGGACAGCTCTGGCGCGAGCTCGGCATGAACGAGCTCGTCTACAACGGCGATTTCCTGCAAGCGGGACTGTAGAGATCCTGCCCGGGGGATGGTAAATGAGACACGGAGTCTGGGGGCAGCTATGGCGATGAATCTCAAGGCGTTGAACATCGGTCTCGGCAGGGGCAAGGCCGACGCGAAGCCAGCGCCGAAAGAGAAGCCGGCGAAGAAGGGCCAGCCCGCGGCGACGACCACCTTCGACGCGGACAAGAAGGCCTTACCCTTGCTCGGCGGCAGGTCGTTCCGCGCCCGGATGCAGGTGCTGATGATCGCGCTCGGCGGTCTGGTATTGGTGATCACTGCGGTCGGCCTGCACGCGATCCGCACCACGGTGAACGGCACCGCGTACGTTGACGCCGCGGGCCAGATGCGGATGCTGTCGCAGCGCCTGGCGAAGGAGTCGCAGCAAGGTCTGCAAGGGTCGGGCGACGCCTTCTCGCGGCTGAAGAAATCGCGCGACGAGTTCGCCGGGCTGGTCGACGCGCTCGCGAACGGCGGCTCGATCGGCGGCACCCAGGTGCCGGCGAGCGCCGATGCCGTCAAGCCGGCGCTCGACGGGGTGAACCAGGTCTGGCAGAAGATGGACAAGAACCTGACTCTCGTGCTCGGGCAGCAGAAGAGCCTGGTCCAGCTCGGGAACGCCGTGAAGGGAATCAACAACAACAACCCGGTCCTCCTCGACCTCGCCGAGCAGGTTTCCGCGCTCAAGCTCCAGACCCAGGCCGGGCCACGCGAGATCTCGTTTGCCGGCCAGCTCGTCATGCTGACCCAGCGGATGGCGAAGAACGCCAACGCACTCCTCGCCTCCGACGTCATCGACCCCGAGGTGACCTTCCTCCTCGGCAAGGACTCGAACACCTTCCGCGACATCGTGCAGGGCCTCGGCAAGGGCAGCGACACCCTGCGGGTGGCGGCGGCGCGCGACCCGGAAACGCTCGAGAAGCTGAAGGAGCTCGATGCCGCCTATGGCGAGTACCGGCAGTCGGTCAACTCGATCCTCGGCGGTCTGCAGCCGCTCGTGAATGCGAAGGCGGCCGGCCGCAACATCGTCGCCGACTCCGAGGCCCTGCTTGCCGCGAGCGATGCGCTCGCCGCAGCGCACGAAGGCGAGCTCGAGAGCACGCGCTGGAACTACATCGCCATGGCGGTCGCCGCGGCGTTGGCGATCCTGCTGGTGTTGCTGATGGCGAAGTCCTACCGCGACGAGACCGAGCGACGGACCGCCGAGCAGGTGCGCCTGCGGGAGGAAGCCGAACGGCTGCGGAGCGAGGCCGAGGCGCAGAACAAGGCGAATCAGGAGGCCATTCTCCGGCTGATGAACGAGATGGGGAGCCTGGCGGACGGCGACCTCACGGTGCAGGCCACGGTCACCGAGGACATCACGGGCGCGATCGCGGATTCGGTGAACTACACGATCGAAGAACTCCGCGTGCTGGTCGGCCGGATCAACAGCGCGGCGGCGCAGGTGACGAGCGCCACCGAGTCCGCGCAGGCGACCTCGGTGAAGCTCCTCCAGGCCGCCGAACGGCAATCGAAGGAGATCCAGGAGGCGGGCGCTTCGGTCCTGAAGATGGCGCGCGCGATCAACGAGGTGTCGGCGAGCGCATCGAAGTCGGTGAGCGTCGCCCGCCAGTCGCTGTCGGCCGCGCAGAAGGGCCAGGAGGCGGTGTCGAACTCGATCACCGGCATGGGCGAAATACGCGGGCAGATCCAGGAAACCTCGAAGCGGATCAAGCGTCTCGGCGAATCCTCGCAGGAGATCGGCGAAATCGTCGAGCTGATCTCGGACATTACCGAGCAGACGAACGTGCTGGCGCTGAATGCCGCGATCCAGGCGGCGAGCGCGGGTGAGGCGGGCCGCGGCTTCACGGTGGTCGCCGAAGAGGTGCAGCGGCTGGCGGAACGCTCCGCTGAGGCGACGAAGCAGATCGCGGCGATCGTGAAGACGATTCAAACCGACACCCACGACGCGGTGGCGGCGATGGAGAAGAGCACCGTCGGCGTGGTCGAGGGCGCGAAGCTCTCCGACGCCGCGGGTCAGGCGCTCTCCGAGATCGGCGAAGTGTCGCGCCGTCTCGCACAGCTGATCGAGGAGATCTCGGTGACCGCGCAGGCGCAGGCGCAGGCCGCCGGCCAGGTCGCCACCACGATGCAGGACATCCTGTCGGTCACCAAGCAGACAACGGAAGGCACCAAGCAGACCGCGGTCTCGGTCGGCCAGATCGCGAAGCTGGCGCAGGAACTCAAGGGATCGGTAGCGAACTTCAAGATCGCGTAAGCGCGGCGCGCTTCCACAACATCGCGCGGGGAGATTGATGAGCACGGCCGCCGACTTCGACCTCGGCCCACTCACCTGGGTCAAGACCGAGATCGACCAGGCGCTCGAGAAATCGCTGGCAAGGCTGCGTGCGTACGCGGCGAACCCCGGCGACTCGAACCAGATCCGGTTTTCGCAGACCCACTTTCACCAGGCGCACGGCGCGCTCCAGATCGTGGGCCTCGACGGCGTCACCCGCCTGTCGGAGGAGCTCGACGGGCTTCTCGCCGACATCGCCAAGGCGGGGGGCGCGCCGACGCCGGAGCAGCTTGCCGCCGCCGAGCGCGCGTTCGGGGGCATCACCGCGTATCTCGACCAGCTACTGGGCGGGGAACCGAACCAGCCCCTGCGACTTTTTTCCGTCTACGGCGACCTCCTCAAGGCGCGCGGCCGCGACCGGGCCGACCCAGTCGATCTGTATTACCCGGACCTGCTGCAGCGGCCGCCGCGGCGGGAGAAGCCGCCGGTCGAGCTGGGAGCTGGCGAAGCGGCCGCTTACTATCGCGAGCAGCGCGGCCGTTACCAGCGGGGGCTCCTGAAGTGGATCAAGAAGGACGGGTCCGGAGTAGAGGACATGCGGGCTGCGGTCGCCGCCGTGGAAGCGGCCCAGACGAATCCCGCAAGTCGCACGTTCTGGTGGGTCGCCCTTGGCTTCTTCGACGCGCTCTTCGCGAAGGCGCTCACCGACGCGCCGCTCATCTCACGGCTGGCGAACCGCGTCGAGCAGCAGCTGAAACGCCTGATGGAGGGGTCGGCCACGGTGGCTGAGCGGCTGATGCGCGAGGCGCTGTTCGCCGTCGCGCGTGCGCGGCCCGCCACCGAGCATGTCCGCAACGTCCAGGAGGTGTTCCGCCTCGCCGGTAGCGTCCCGGCGGCGTTCGAGCTGAAGGGCGAAGGGGCGCCGCAGCATCCGGCCCTGCGCACGCTCCGCGAGCTCGTTGCGAGCGCGAAGACCGCCTGGAACAAGGTGGCCTCCGGCCATCAGCCGAGCTTCGCCAACTTCCGCGACCTCACGACCCAGATGCGCGCCCGCGCGGCGGAGCTGAAGCACCAGAACCTGGTGCTGCTCTCGCACGACGTCGTCGCCATCGGGGGCTGGATCGGCGACGCCGTGGAGAAGGTGACCGACAGCGTCGCGATGGAGGTCGCCACGACGCTCCTCCTGATCGAGAACGCGGTCGAGAACTACGCCAACCTGAGCGATGAGTTCGCACAGCAGGCGGCACTCATGCACCAGCGGCTGCAGGCGGTGGTGAAGGGCGAAACGCTGCGGGATGCCGCGCCGGTACCGGTGCTCGACGAGATGTCGCGCCGCGCCCAGGAGCGGCTCCTGATGGCGCAAGTCGTCTCCGAGATCCAGGCCTCCCTGCGCGCGATCGAGCAGGCGCTGGATGCGTTTTTCCGCGACGCCGCCAAACGCGGGGACCTCGCGACCCTCGACAAGCCGATCCGCCAGGTGCTCGGCGCCCTCACGATGCTCAACGAGGATCGCGCCGCGGCGGCCCTGTCCACCTGCGCGGTCGAGATCCAGGGCTTCGCCAAGGGCGAATACGTCGCGGCGCAGGCGGACTTCGAACGCGTGGCCGGAACGCTGTCCGGCCTCGGCTTCTACGTCGACGCCCTTCAGCACGGCAAGGCCGACTTCGAGCAGTCCATGAAGCCGATCTCGGCCAGGAAGGCCGAGGCGTTCGAGGAGGCCGAGACCGAGACGGCAGCCACGGCGACGGTCGAGGCGGAGCTCGAGCAGGGCAAGAAGGCGCTCTCGGCGCTGGCCGAGGCGTGGCAGAAGCGCCCGGAGGACGCGACGCTCAAGGCGGAGCTGCAGACGAAGGCGGCTGCGCTGCAAAAGGACGCGGGCCTCGTCGCCGACGCGAAGACCGAGGCTCAGGCTGCCGACATCCTGAAGCTCCTCGAGACCGCGGACGCGCAGCCGTTCGACCCGAAGGTGTCGCAGGCCCTCATCACGATCCAGCCTACGCCAGCCGCGCCGGCCCCGTCCGCGCAGGCGCAGAAACTGATTGCGGCGAGCGACGAGACGATCGACGCGGAGCTCCTGTCGGTCTACCTCGAGGAAGCCGGCGAGGTTCTCGCGACGATCGACGAGAGCCTCGGCCAGGCGCGCGAAGCGCCGCAGAACGTGGAGGTCCTGCGCACCATCCGGCGCGGGTTCCACACGCTGAAGGGCAGCGGCCGCATGGTCGGGCTCACGCGCCTTGGCGAGGCCGCCTGGTCGGTCGAGCAAGTGATGAACCGCTGGCTCGAGGAAGAGCGCGCCGCAACCCCGGATCTCTTCACGCTGGTCGCGACCGCGCGGCAGTTCTTCGAGGACGCGGTCGCGAGCCTGAAGGCCGGTGGGGCAAGCCCCGACGAGTCGCAGATCGTCGCGATCGCGCAGAAGGTGAAGGTCGGCGACCCGCTCGAGGAGGTGACGCTCGAGGTCGCCGCGCCCGCGGCCGCCGCGCCGGCACCGGCCGCCCCTGCGCCGCCGACGCCGGTGCCGGAACCCGCGATCGAGTTCCCGGCGATCGACATCACCGCCGTCACGCCGCCGGCGGCGCCGGAGACGGTGTCGGCGTCCGCGGCGCCGATCGAGATTGCGCTTCCCGCGTCCGAGCCCGTCATGCCTGCGGCGCCGGAGCAACCTCGCATCACCGTGGGTGGGATGGAGCTTTCGCCCGCGCTCTACGGGATCTTCCTCGAGGAAGCCCGCGGCCTTCTCGCGCAGCTCGCGACGGGCGAGACGAAGCTCGCCGAGGGCGAACCGGTCACCGAGGACTTCGAGCGCTCCGCGCACACGCTCGCCGGCATCGCGGGGACGGTGAAGTTCGACGCGATGCGCGAGCTCGCGCATGGCCTGGAGGGTCTACTCGAGCGTTTCGTCGGCAAGGACGCCGACGGCGGGACGCGCACGCTGATCGGCGCGGCGATCGAGACGCTTCGCGGGATGCTCGCCGTAACTGAAGCGCGCAGTCTGCCGGAGCCGGCCGGGGATCTGGTGGCGCGCCTGAACGGCGCGGGCCCGGCCGAAGCGCCGGCAGCGACGGAAGAGAGGTCGCTCGATTTCTCGTTCCCTGCCGTCGACACGGTCACACCGACGCCCGTGGCCGACGCCAAGAGCGAGATCGAACTGGGCGATCTCGACTTCGCGCTGCCGACCGGGGATGTCGGCAGCGGCCCGGTGCCGGTCGAGGAAGCCGAGCTTCCGTCGCTCGATTTCTCGCAGGGTATGCGCGTGCTCGGTGGCGCCGCCGCATCGAGCGCCGCGCCGATAGGCGACCCGGCGATCGTCGTGCCGCCGGCAGTGACGCCTGCGCCTGCGGCGCCGAGCAACGTCGTCGCCTTCCGGCCGCCGCACGAAGAGACGCCGCCCTCCGAGCCGCCCGCCGTCGAGGCCGAGGAGCTCCCCGCCGAGCGCCGTACGCGCCGGCTCGACGACGACATCGACCCCGAGCTGCTGCCGATCTTCCTCGAGGAGGCGCAGGAGCTCGTGCCTGCGGTCGGCCAGGGATTGCGCGACTGGCGCTCGAGTCCGGGCAACGCCGCGGCCGGCAACGCGCTCCAGCGCACGCTTCACACGCTCAAGGGCTCCGCCCGCATGTGCGGCGCGATGGCGCTCGGCGAGCTGACGCACCACATGGAGAGCCGCGTCGAGAATGCGCTCACCCTGAAGCACCTGCCGCCGACCCTGTTCGACGAGCTGGAGGTCTCGTACGACCGGATGGGGCTCCTCTACGACCGATTGGTGAACCCGCAGGCCTTCGGGGCGCAGCCGCCGCCGGAACCGATCGAGCCTGCTGCCGGCCCGGTCGAAGCAGCGGTGCCGGCGCCCGCAGCGCCGGAGGAGCCGACCTTCGCGCCGGGGGCCGCCCCGGCACCGCAGAAGCCCGCCGCGCCGCCGCAGACCGCCGAGACCGAGCTCGCCGCGGCGACCCGCGCGATGCTGCGCGTACGCGCCGACCTGATCGACCGCCTGGTCAACGAGGCCGGGGAGGTGTCGATCGCGCGCAGCCGGATCGAAGGCGACATGCGCGGGATCAAGAGCGCGCTCTTCGACCTCACCGAGAACGTGAACCGACTGCGGGCGCAGCTGCGCGAGATCGAGATCCAGGCCGAAGGCCAGATGCAGTCGCGGGTCGCCCAGGCGCAGGAGAAGGACCAGGCGTTCGACCCGCTCGAGTTCGATCGCTTCACCCGGTTCCAGGAGATCGCCCGGATGATGGCCGAGAGCGTCAACGACGTCTCGACCGTGCAGCAGAACCTGCTCAAGGCGCTCGGCGAGAGCGAGATCGCGCTGTCGGCACAGGCCCGGCTCACGCGTGCGCTGCAGTCGAACCTCATGCGCATCCGCATGGTCCCGTTTGCAAGCATCTCGGAGCGTCTCTTCCGGATCGTGCGGCAGGCGGCGAAGGAGACCGAGAAGCGCGCGGTGCTCGACATCAAGGGCGGCCAGGTGGAGGTCGACCGCTCGGTGCTCGAGCGGATCACCGCGCCGTTCGAGCACATGCTGCGGAACTCCGTGGTGCACGGCGTCGAGCCGACCGTCGAGCGGATCGCCAGACGCAAGCCCGAGCTCGGGGAGATCAAGATCGAGGTGCGCCAGGAAGGCAACGAGATCATGCTCGCGGTGACCGACGACGGCGCCGGACTCAACTACGAGCGCATCCGCGGGAAGGCGGTCTCGCTCGGCCTGCTGCAGTCCCAGGACATGCCCTCCGACGCCGAAGTCGCCGAGTTTATTTTCCATCCCGGCTTCTCGACCGCGCAGCAGGTGACGCAGCTCGCCGGCCGCGGTGTCGGCATGGACGTGGTAAAGAGCGAGATCGCGGCGCTCGGCGGCCGGGTCGAGCTCGCGAGCGAGACCGGCCGCGGCACGAAATTCACGATCTACCTGCCGCTAACCCTCGCCGTGACGCAGGCGGTCATAGTGCGAGCCGGGGGCGTGAGCTTCGCGATCCCCGCGGTGATGGTCGAGCAGGTGCGGCAGGTCAAGGCGGACGAACTCGCGGCGTTCCAGACCTCCAGCGAGGCGCAGTGGCAGAATCGCCGGTACCCCTTCCGCTATCTTCCGCGGCTCCTCGGCGACAGCGAGTTCCGCCCCGAGACGCGCCGGGTCACGCCGGTGATGTTCGTGCGCACCGGCTCGAACATGGCCGCGATCCAGCTGGACGAAGTGCTCGGCAGCCAGGAAATCGTCGTGAAGAACACGGGGCCCTTGCTCGCCCGCGTGGCCGGCATCACCGGCGCGACCGTACTTGGAACCGGCGAGATCGTGCTGATCATAAACCCGGTCATACTCGCCGGCCGCGAGCCGGCGGCGCAGCCCGGGACGACGACATCCGCGGCCGCAACTCTTGCGACGCCCGCCGCCGCGCCAACCGTGCCGACGGTGATGATCGTCGACGACTCGCTCACGGTACGCAAGATCACCGGGCGCCTGCTCGCGCGCGAGGGCTACAACGTGCTCACCGCGAAGGACGGCGTCGACGCGATGGAGCAGCTGCACGACGCGGCCCCGGACGTGATGCTGGTCGACATCGAGATGCCGCGGATGGACGGCTTCGACCTCACGCGCAATGTGCGCGCCGACTCGCGCCTCAAGCACATCCCGATCATCATGATCACCTCGCGCACCGCGGACAAGCACCGCGCGTACGCGCGGCAGATCGGCGTCAACGTCTATCTCGGCAAGCCCTACCAGGAAGAAGAGCTGCTTGCCCACCTCGCGAGCTTCGTCCAGAAGCCCGCGCACGCGTAGGGCAAGACCCCGACGCAACGACCGCAACGGACACAGAGATCAACAAGGGCGCACTCCCCGCGCTCGCCGCGGACTCCGCGTCGAGTCCTCTCGACCCTTCCGGGCTTTTCCGCACAGCTCCAACGTGACCTCGCGCGCGCGCGCGTGGTCGACGATCGGCGCGGGGTAGTCGCGTCCGATCACGCAGCCCGCAGCCTCCTGGTCGACCCGCCGCGTCTGCCACGGCGCGTGGATGAGCTTCGCCGGCAGGCGCGCGAGCTCCGGCACGTACCTGCGGATGAACCTGCCGTCGGGGTCGAAGTTCTCCGACTGCGTGACCGGGTTGAAGATGCGGAAGTACGGCGCGCCGGAACCACACCAGCGCGGCATCGCGATGGGAGAGCATGCGGCGACAGAGAGGGCAAGGAAAGGGGAGGGGTCGGCGGAGCTTCGTTGCTGATCAGGCGCTACAATGCGCCCGTGTCACGGGTGGATCTCACCGATCACTTCCTGATCGCCATGCCCAACATGGTCGATCCCTACTTCTCTCGCACGTTGACCTTCATCTGCGAGCACACCGACCAGGGCGCGCTCGGCCTGGTCGTCAACCGCCCGATCGACATGACGCTCGCCGCGCTGTTCGAGCGCCTCAATCTCGAGGCCGGGGCGCGCGGGCTGGCCGAGACCCCGGTGTACTTCGGTGGGCCGGTGCAGACCGACCGCGGGTTCGTGCTGCACGCGCCGATCGGCGGATGGAGCTCGACGCTCGCCGTGCGCGACCGCCTCGGCCTCACGACCTCGCGCGACATCCTCGAGGCGGTGTCCCGCGGTGCGGGCCCGGCGCGCATGCTGCTGACGCTCGGCTATTCGGGCTGGGCGGCGGGGCAGCTCGAGCATGAGATCAAGCAGAACGCCTGGCTCACGGTCGCGGCGCAGGATTCGATCATCTTCGACGTGCCCGCCGAGGAGCGCCTGCCCGCGGCGATGGAGCTGCTGGGCGTGTCGTATGCCACCCTCGCCGATGAGGCGGGGCATGCGTGAGCATTCGGCCCGGTACCGTGCTGGCATTTGACTACGGCGAGCGCTGCGTCGGCGTCGCGGTCGGCGAGGACGCGTTGGGCGTCGCGCATCCGCTCGCCGCGATCGGCGCGCGGGGCGCGGCGGCCCGGTTCGACGCGATCGCGGCGCTGGTTGCGGAATGGCGGCCCGCGCGGCTGGTCGTGGGGCTGCCGCTCGGACCCGACGGCGAGCGGCACGAGTTGACGCCCCGCGTGGAGCGGTTCGCGCGGCAGCTCGAGGGCCGGTTTCGGCTGCCGGTGACGCTCATCGACGAGCGACTCTCGTCGGCGGAGGCCGCGGCGCGGCTCCGCGCGATCGGACGCGGCGGACGCAAGCACAAGGACCTCGCCCACCCGGTGGCAGCACAGGTCATCCTGCAGGACCATTTCGACCGCAATGCAGCTGCCTGACGCCGAAGCGCTGTGCGCCGAGCTGGTGAAGAAGCTCCGGCCGGCCGTCACCCCCGCGACGGCAATGGTCGGCATCCACACCGGCGGCGCCTGGCTCGCCGAGCGCCTGCACCGCGAGCTCGGGCTCGCGCTGCCGCTCGGCCGGCTCGACATCTCGTTCTACCGCGACGACTACCGCAAGTCGGGCCTCCACCGATCGGTGAAGGCGAGCCAGATCCCGTTCGACGTTCCGGACCGCAGACTGCTGCTCGTCGACGACGTGCTCTACACGGGCCGCACCGTGCGCGCCGCGATGAACGAGATCTTCGACTACGGGCGCCCCGACTCGATCGCGCTCGTGGTCCTCGTCGACCGCGGCGAGCGGCAGCTGCCGATCTGCGCGCAGTACTGCGGCGCAATGCTCGCGGTGCCGAAGGGCACGATGCTGCGCCTGGATCGCAACGACGCGGGGCAACTCTCCCTGCGGGTCGACGATGCGTAACCCGCAGCTCAATGCGGCGGGCGAGCTCGCGCACCTCCTCACGCTCGAGGGGCTGCCGCGGGAGATCATCCTCCGCATCCTCGACACCGCGGAGTCGTTTCTCGGCGTCACCGAGCGCGAGGTGAAGAAGGTGCCGCTGCTCCGCGGCATGAGCGTGTTCAACGTCTTCTTCGAGAACTCGACGCGGACCCGCACGACGTTCGAGATCGCGGCGAAGCGCCTGTCGGCGGACGTGATCAACCTCAACGTCGGCACATCCTCGACGCAGAAGGGCGAGACGCTGCTCGACACGGTGGACAACCTCGCCGCGATGCACGCCGACATGTTCGTCGTACGCCACGCGCAGAGCGGGGCGGCGCACATGATCGCGCGGCACGTCGGGCCGGAGCGGCACGTGATCAACGCCGGCGACGGTCGCCACGCTCATCCGACGCAAGGGCTGCTCGACGCCTACACGATCCGCCACTACAAGCGGGACTTCTCCGCGCTGACCGTGGCGATCGTCGGCGACATCCTGCACTCGCGCGTCGCGCGATCGATCATCCACGTCCTCAACATCCTCGGCACGCCGGAGGTGCGCGTGATCGCGCCGCAGACGCTGCTGCCGTCCGGGGTCGAGAGCCTGGGCGTGCGCGTCTTCCCCGACATGCGCAAGGGCATCGCGGGCGCCGACGTCGTCGTGATGCTGCGGCTGCAGAGCGAGCGCATGCGCGGCGCGCTCCTGCCTTCGGCGCAGGAGTTCTTCAAGTACTACGGCCTCACGCCGGAGAAGCTCGCGCTCGCGAAGCCCGATGCGATCGTGATGCACCCCGGCCCGATGAACCGCGGCATCGAGATCGATTCGGCGGTGGCCGACGGCCCGCACTCGGTGATCCTGCCGCAGGTGACCTTCGGCATCGCGGTGCGGATGGCGGTGATGTCGATTCTGGGCGGCGGCTAGCGACCGATGCGAAGCATCGCTGTGTCCCGACGACCAAAGTGAAGATCCACATCAAAGGCGGCCGGCTCGTCGACCCGAAGCACGGCGTCGATCGCCCGGCCGATCTCTATATCGCCGAAGGCCGCGTCGCCGGCGTCGCGAACGCGCCCAAGGGCTTCATGCCCGATCGCGTCGTCGACGCCACCGGCCTCGTCGTGGCGCCGGGCCTCGTCGACCTCTCGGCGCGGCTTCGCGAGCCGGGCCTCGAGTACAAGGCGACGCTCGAGTCGGAGATGCTCGCCGCGGTGGCGGGCGGCGTCACCAGCCTCGCGTGCCCGCCGGATACCGATCCGCCGCTCGACGAGCCGGGGCTGGTAGAGATGCTCAAGCGGCGCGCATCCAGCCTGAACCTCGCGCGCGTCTACCCGATCGGCGCGCTTACCGCGAAGCTCGAGGGCGAGCGGCTGACCGAGATGGCGGAGCTGCGCGACCACGGCTGCATCGCGTTCTCGCAGGCCGAGGTGCCGCTCGCCGACACGCAGGTGCTGTGGCGCGCGCTGCAGTACGCCGCGACGTTCGGGCTCGCGGTCTGGCTGCGGCCGCAGGATGCCCAGCTTGCGAAGAACGGCGTCGCCCACGACGGCGAGGTCGCCACGCGGCTCGGACTGCCCGGCATCCCGGCGTTCGCCGAGACGATCGCGCTCGGCACGATCCTCCAGCTCGTGCGCGTCACGGGTACCCGCGTACACGTGTGCCGGCTCTCGGCGCGCGAATCGGTCGAGATGATCCGCGCTGCGAAGCGCGACGGGCTGCCGGTCACCTGCGACGTGAGCGCGCACCATCTGCACCTCTCGGAGCTCGACCTCGGCAACTTCGACTCGCACTGCCACGTCGTGCCGCCGTTCCGGAGCCAGCGCGACCGGGAAGGCTTGAGTGCGGGGCTCGTCGACGGAACCATCGACGCCGTCTGCTCGGATCACACGCCGGTCGACGAGGACGCGAAGCAGCTCCCGTTCGGCGAGTCCGAGCCGGGCGCGACCGGGCTCGAGCTCCTGCTGCCGCTCACCCTCAAGTGGAGCCGGGAAATGCGCCTGCCGCTCGTGCAGGCGCTCGCACGGGCGACCTGCGAACCCGCGCGCATCCTCGGCGTGGATGCCGGTCATCTGGGCGCCGGCGCACCGGCCGACGTGTGCATCTTCGACCCGGAGTCCTACTTCACCGTCGCGCCGGGCGGCCTGCGCAGCCAGGGCAAGAACACGCCGTTCCTCGGCTATGAGTTGCCGGGTGTCGTGCGCTGGACGCTCGTGGCGGGTGAAGTCCGGTTCGAGAGCCAGAAGGAAACCTAAGCCGCCGTCAGGCGGCCAGGCGCGCATTCCCCGGTCACTACCACCAGCTTGTCCCGCGAGCGCTCGCCTTTCGCGACCGCGACCCGGGCTTTCGGCACGTCGAGCTGCTCGGCAACGAAGGCGATCAGCGCGTCGTTGGCGCGCCCGTCAACGGCCGGGGCAGCGATGCGTAGCTTGAGACGTTCGCCGTGTAGGCCGGCCGCCTCCGAGCGCCTCGCCCCGGGCTGGACGTGCAGCGCGAGCGCCCAACCCCTCGCGGTCCGCCGCGCCCAGGGCGTGCCCTCAGCCACTCGTGAGCAGCGCGCGCGGCATGCCGTCGAGCACGATCAGCAGGACCTGGGCGAGGACGACCACGAACAGCGGCGACAAGTCGATCGTGCCGATCGGGGGGATGAAGCGGCGGAAGAAACCGTAGAACGGCCGCGTTAGGGCATCGAACACCGGCGAGAGGGCATTGTACGGGCTCACCCAGCCCATGACGACCTGCACGATGACGACGAACATCAGCAGGTGCAGGCTCGCGCGCAGGAGCCCCACGAGCGACAGCCCCAGCACCGCGAGCCCCGGTGTGGCGAACCTGCCCCCTGCCACCGCCGCATACAGCAGGATCATCATCACGATCTGCGTGATCCACGCGACGGCGAAGCTCGCCAGGTCGTAGCCCCGGAACGACGGCACGATCCGCCGCAGCGGGAGCACCGCCCAGTCGGTGAGCGCGATCACGAACTGGCCGATCGGATTGCGGAACGGCGCGCGCAGCGCCTGCATCCAGAACCTGAGCAGCACCACGTAGATGAACAGACCGAAGGTGGTCTCGATGAGGAGCTGGAGGATCTGGCCGCCCATCGCCGGCTAGTCCTTTCCCAGCTCGTCGCCGAGCTCTTTCGCGCGCTCGTTCGCCGCCCAGACCGCCCGCGCGATCGCTTCGTCGACGCGGTCGCTGCGCATCGAGGCGAGCGCCCGCTCGGTCGTGCCGCCCCTGGAGGTGACACGCTCACGCAGCGTGGCCGGGGCCTCGCTCGATCGCGCGGCGAGCTCGGCCGCGCCGCGGAACGTGGCGAGCGCGAGCCGGCGCGCGGCGGCGGCGTCGAGCCCGACGTCGCACGCCGCGCGCTCCAGCGCCTCGATCAGGTAGAACACGTAAGCCGGTCCACTGCCCGAGACCGCCGTCACCGGATCGAGCGCCGACTCGTCGTCGACCCAGATCACCTCCCCCACGGCCTCGAGGACGGCCTGCGCATGGGCCCGTTGCGCCGGCGCGACCGCCGGCCGCGCATAGAGCCCGGCGACGCCGAGGCCGATGAGGGCCGGGGTGTTCGGCATGCAGCGTGCGAGGCAACTGTAGCCGCCGAGCCAGCGGCCGAGATCGGCGAGCCGGATCCCGGCTGCGATCGACAACACCAGCTCGCTCTTCAGGTGCGGCGCGACGGCGTGCGCGGCCTCGCGCATCTGCTGCGGCTTCACCGCGAGCACCACGATGTCGCCGTACGGCGTCGCCTGAGCGGGCTCGGCGAAGGTTGCAACGCCGAGCGTATCGGTGAGGCGCTTGCGGGCGTCGGGCAGTGCCTCGACGACCTTCATGCCGCGCGCGGCAAATCCCTTCGCGGCGAGTCCGCCCGCGAGGGCCGTTGCCATGTTCCCGCCGCCGATGAAGGTGATGTCCACTAGAGACGAGTGACCGTAGACAGGCGCTGATTATCGGGTATTCGCGCGCCCGACATCCAGCCCGGCCGGGGCGGCGCCCGCCCGGTTCAGTCTCGCGCTCATCTGCGTTCCGCTGCGGTCTCGATCGTCTTTGGACGCGCCCCGAAGATCGCGCTGCCGACGCGGACCATCGTTGCTCCGGCCGCGATCGCCGCCTCGAGGTCGTCCGACATGCCCATCGACAGGGTGTCGAGCGGCAGGCCGTCGCGCTCGAGCTGCGCCCGGAGCTCGCGCACGGTCTCGAACCGCCGCCGGGCAAGCGCCATGTCGGTCGTCGGCTCGGGGATGGTCATCAGGCCGCGGAGCCGGAGCCGCGGGAGGTGCGCCACCGCGTGCGCGAGCGCGGGCGTCTCCGCGGGCGGGACGCCGCTCTTGGAGACCTCGCCGCTGACGTTGACCTGGACACAGACCTGGAGCGGCGGCAGCGCCGCCGGCCGCTGCGCCGCGAGACGCTCGGCGATCTTGAGGCGATCGATCGAATGCACCCAGTCGAAGCGTTCCGCTACCGGACGCGTCTTGTTGCTCTGGACCGGACCGATGAAGTGCCAGACGAGATCGAGGCCCGGGAGCTGCTCGATCTTCCCGATCGCTTCCTGGACCTGGTTCTCGGCGAAGTCCCGCTGGCCCGCGGCGTGCGCGGCGCGGATGTCCGCGGCGGGAAAGTGCTTCCCGACCGCAACGAGAACTATGTCACGGGGGTCGCGTCCGGCCGCCGCGCACGCCGCCGCGATGCGGGACTTTACGGCTTGCAGGCGCTTTTCGATTGTGTCCATAATGGTTTGGATTACGCTGGTGCGCCAATGGGTTGGCCGCTCAAGCTCCAGAACAGGACGAAAAGTATATGGACATTTCCGAGCTCCTCGCGTTCGTCGTCAAGAACAAGGCCTCCGACTTGCACCTGTCCGCCGGCCTCCCGCCGATGATCCGCGTGCACGGCGACGTGCGCCGCATCAATCTGCCGGCGCTCGAGCACAAGGACGTGCACTCGATGATCTACGACATCATGAACGACGCGCAACGCAAGACCTACGAGGAGGTGCTCGAGTGCGACTTCTCGTTCGCGATCCCGGGCCTCGCGCGCTTCCGCGTGAACGCGTTCGTGCAGCAGCGCGGCGCCGCCGCGGTGATGCGGACGATTCCGACCAAGGTGCTGACGCTCGAGGAGCTGAACGCGCCGAAGATCTTCGTCGACATCTCGAACCAGCCGCGCGGCATCGTGCTGGTGACCGGGCCGACCGGCTCGGGCAAGTCGACCACGCTCGCGGCGATGATCAACCACGTCAACGAGAACGAGCACGGCCACGTGCTCACGATCGAGGACCCGATCGAGTTCGTGCACGAATCGAAGAAGTGCCTGATCAATCAGCGCGAGGTCGGCCCGCACACGCTGTCGTTCGCGAACGCGCTCAGGAGCGCGCTGCGCGAGGACCCGGACGTGATACTCGTCGGCGAGATGCGCGACCTCGAGACCATCCGCCTCGCGCTGACCGGCGCCGAGACCGGCCACCTCGTGTTCGGGACCCTGCACACGAGCTCCGCGGCGAAGACGATCGACCGGATCGTCGACGTGTTCCCGGCGGCGGAGAAGGAGATGGTACGCGCGATGCTGTCGGAGTCCCTGCGCGCGGTGATCTCGCAGACGCTGCTCAAGACCAAGGACGGCGCCGGCCGCGTGGCGGCGCACGAGATCATGATCGGCACGCCGGCGATCCGGAACCTGATCCGGGAGAACAAGGTCGCGCAGATGTACTCGTCGATCCAGACCGGCCACCAGTTCGGGATGCAGACCCTCGACCAGAATCTGCAGGAGCTGGTGAAGCGGGGGGTGGTGACGGTCGCCGAGGCGCGGGTGAAGGCGGCGAACAAGGACAACTTCGTGGGTTGACGCCCGCCGCTGCCGAACCTCGCAGGATGGGATGAAGGGCGGCCTTCGGGTCGCGTCTACCGCGACTTCGCGGGCCGAAGCCCCCGAACCGCGAGGGCAAAACTGGCCGGATCGCCGGCCGAGACGGGAGGCCACAATGGAACGAGACCAGGCAACCAAGTTCATCTACGATCTCTTGCGCCTGATGGTGAGCAAGAAGGCGTCCGACCTTTTCATCACCGCCGGCTTCCCGCCGGCCATCAAGCTCGACGGCAGGGTGACCCCGGTGTCGCAGCAGCCGCTGTCGGGGCAGCACACCGCGGAGCTCGTGCGCTCGGTCATGAACGATCGACAGGCGGCCGAGTTCGAGGCGACCAAGGAATGCCAGTTCGCGATCTCGCCCGGCGGGATCGGGCGTTTCCGCGTGAGCGCGCTGGTCCAGCAGGGCAACATCGGCATGGTGCTGCGGACCATCAACTCCAAGATCCCGACGTTCGAGGAGCTCGGCCTGCCGCCGGTACTGCAGGACGTCTGCATGACCAAGCGCGGCCTCGTGATCATGGTCGGCGCGACCGGCTCGGGCAAGTCCACCTCGCTCGCGGCGATGGTCGGCTTCCGCAACGAAAACTCCTACGGCCACATCATCACGATCGAGGACCCGATCGAGTACGTCCACCCGCACCGGAACTGCGTTATCACGCAGCGCGAGGTCGGGGTCGACACCGAGTCATGGGAGAACGCGCTCAAGAACACCCTGCGGCAGGCACCCGACGTCATCCTGATGGGCGAGATCCGCGACCGCGAGACGATGGACTACGCGATCGCGTTCGCCGAGACCGGACACCTCTGCATGGCGACCCTGCACGCGAACAGCTCCAACCAGGCGCTCGACCGGATCATCAACTTCTTCCCCGAGGAGCGTCGGCCGCAGCTCTTGATGGACCTCTCGCTCAACCTGAAGGGCATGATCTCGCAGCGCCTGATCCCGCGGCGCGAGGGAAAGGGGCGCGTCGCGGCGGTGGAGGTCATGCTCAACTCGCCGCTGATCGCGGACCTGATCTTCAAGGGCGACGTGCACGAGATCAAGGAGATCATGAAGCGGTCGAGGGAGCTCGGCATGCAGACCTTCGACATGCACCTCTTCGAGATGTACGACAACGGCATCATCTCCTACGAGGAGGCGCTGCGGAACGCCGACTCGGTCAACGACCTGCGGCTGGCGATCAAGCTGCACTCGAAGGAAGCGAAGAACCGCGACATCACCCAGGGCATCGGGCACCTCGATATCGTCAAGTGACCTGTGTCACCCGCGCGTAGCGCGGCGGCGAAGGTCATCCCGGCGTCGTCACCCCGGAGGACGGTCATCCGGGGCGGGCTCCAATACCGCGTATCCCTGGACTCCGCCGGAGTGGCGGAGGCGGCGCCTACAGCGCCGGCCGGCGCAGCCGATGCTTCAGGCCGTGGATCTCGCGCAACACCGGGTTGAGACCCTCACGGCTCGGTGAAGCGAGGATCTCGTCGCGCTTGTGTTTCAGCGCCTTGATCTTGGCCTTGATCTTTCCGCGCTGCGCGCCCGCCTCGTGATGGTGATGGACGTGCATGTCGAGGCCGAGCGCCTTGCACACCGCGACCAGCAGATGGTCCTTGTTCATCTGCGTGTAACCCTTGACCGCTTCGTGCTCGAGCCCCTTCGCGATCTCGCGCAGCTCGGCGACGGTCTTGTGCTTGAGCTCCTCGTACGTGTGGGCCATCGTCTTCCTCCTCTGGTCGGGCAAGTCTTATAGCGCGCGCAACGCCGTCCGGCAACCTCAGCGGGCGGCCCGCGCCGGCCGCATGCTTCCGGCGACGATCTTGAACTCGAACAGCCGGCACTCGAGCGGGCCGTTGTAGAGCGGGATGCGCTTCGAGGGCTTCAGCCCGATCAGCTTGGCGAGCCGCAGGTCACCCGTGAGGAAATAGCTGCGCCACCCGGCGTAGCGTGCCTTCAGCGCATCGCCGAGCTTCGGGTACAGTGCCGCCAGCTCGTCCTCGCGCCCGACCCGGACCCCGTAGGGCGGGTTCGCGACAAGGACGCCGTGCGGCGCCGGCGCCCGGAGCTCGAGCACGTTGGCCTGCTTGAGCTGGATCGCGCCGGCGAGCCCCGCCGCCTCGATCGCGGCCCGCGCCCGCGCGATCTCGGATCCCGCCTTGTCGGCGCCGAAGATCGCCACGGGCCTCGCCGGCTGCTCCGCTGCGCGCGCCTCCTCGCGCACTTCGCGCAGCAGCTTCGCGTCGAACCCGGCCAGCTTCTCGAAGCCGAAGTGCCGCCGGCTGCCCGGCGCGAGCCGGCGCGCGAGCGCCGCCGCTTCCAGCACAATTGTGCCGCTGCCGCACATCGGGTCGAGGAACGGCTCGTCGCCGCTCCAGCCGCTGAGGGCGATGATTCCGGCGGCGAGGTTCTCGCGCAGCGGCGCTTCGCCGGTGTCGCCGCGCCACCCGCGCTTCCACAACGGCTCGCCGGACGTGTCGAGGTACAACGTGACCGAGCGCGCGTCGAGAAACGCATGGACGCGCACGTCCGGCGCGCGCGTGTCGACGTCGGGCCGCCGGCCGGTGTCGGCCCGAAACCGGTCGCACACGGCGTCCTTCACGCGCAGGGTCATGAAGTCGAGACTCTTCACCGGCGAGCGCACGGCGCTGACGTCGACGCGGATCGCGCGGTCCACCGCGAAGTGCTCGGACCAGGGTACGCGCAGCGCCGCCTCGTACACGTCTCGCTCGCCGGCGTACGGCGCTTCCTCGACCCGCCACAGGACGCGCGAAGCAATCCGCGAGCGGACGTTCGCGCGGTAGCACGTCCCGAAGTCGCCTTCGAATTTCACCCCGCCAGCGAGGGGAACCACCGCCCGTCCGCCGCACGCCTCCAGCTCGCGCGCGAGCGCGGCTTCGAGGCCGCGCGGGCAGGTGGCGAAGAAGGATTGCAGGCTCATCGGCAAACACCGAGCATATCGCGCGGACCGTGGGGAGAGACCCGATCCGTGATACGCCTCGAGCGACGCCGACGGCGTCGCGACCGGTCGGGACCCTTTCCCTGCCGCCCTCGGGCGCACCCGTCGAAGCCTGTACCCAGGCGCAGGCGGGGAAGCGGCTCGGGTAGGGTACAAGGCGACGTATTACTTCGGCGTTGTCAAGCCGTAGACACGGAAGCCATGTCGCCCGGAAATCCCGCCGCGGTCAGCGGCGGCGCGTCTCCAACCCGTCGTTTGCATTAGACGCCGGATGAACTGCACAATCGGCGCCAGTCCGACAGGAGGTCCGCATGTCCGCAGCCGAGGTTCGCGAAGCGATCGAGAAGATCACGAAAGCTCTTTCCGAACAGCCGCAAAAGGGCCGGTCGAAGAATGCCCCCGCCACAGCGGCACTCGAGACCGGGTTGCGGTTTAGGATCACGGGTCCGAACGGCGAAGTTGCTGTCGCCGACATGCCGCCTCCGCTGGGTGGCAAAGGCTCTGCGCCCGCCCCGGGTTGGCATCTCCGGGCGTCTCTCGCATCCTGCAACGCCACGACGATCGCCATGCGGGCCGCCCGACTCGGCATCACGCTAACGTTACTGGAGGTCACGGTCACGAGCGAATCGGATGCCCGGGGTCTTCTGGGCACCGATGAAACGGTGTCTGCCGGCCTCGTCGGTCTGCGAATGCACGTCAGGATCGGCGCAGCCGATGCGGATCCCGAGCAGCTCCGGCAGATCGTGTCGTGGGCAGACGCTCACTCGCCGATCGCCTGCACGGTTCGCGATGCTCAGACAACCGCGGTTGAGGTCGAGGTGGTTTGAGCCGTCGGCGTGAG
>CAVUSZ010000007.1:0-12314 GCA_963744255.1 uncultured beta proteobacterium | reverse complement strand
CGGCGACAGAGAGGGCAAGGAAAGGGGAGGGGTCGGCGGAGCTTCGTTGCTGATCAGGCGCTACAATGCGCCCGTGTCACGGGTGGATCTCACCGATCACTTCCTGATCGCCATGCCCAACATGGCCGATCCCTACTTCGCCCGCACGTGACCTTATCTGCGAGCACAACGACCAGGGCGCGCTCGGCCTGGTCGTCAACCGCCCGATCGACATGACGCTGCAGCACTGTTCGAGCGTCTCGTCTCGATGCCCGACCGCGAGGGCTGGACGATACCCCGGTCTACTTCGGTGGCCCGGTGCAGACCGACCGCGGCTTCGTGCTGCACGCGCCGATCGGCGGATGGAAATCCACGCTCGCCGTGCGCGACGCCTTGGCCTCACCACCTCGAGGGACATCCTCGAGGCGGTCGCGCGCGGTGAAGGCCCGGCGCGCATGCTGCTGACGCTCGGCTATTCGGGCTGGTCGCCGGGCGAGATCGAGCATGAGCTGTCGCAGAACGCCTGGCTCACGGTCGCGGCGCAGATTCGGATCATCTTCGACATGCCCGCCGAGGAGCGCCTGCCGGCGGCGATGGAGCTCCTGGGCGTGTCGTATGCCACCCTCGCCGATGAGGCGGGGCATGCGTGAGCATTGGTCCGGTACCGTGCTGGCATTCGACTACGGCGAGCGCTGCGTCGGCGTCGCGGTCGGCGAGGACGCGTTGGGCGTCGCGCATCCGCTCGCCGCGATCGGCGCGCGGGGCGCGGCGGCCCGGTTCGACGCGATCGCGGCGCGCTTGTTGCGGAATGGGCGGCCCGCGCGGCTGGTCGTGGGGCTGCCGCTCGGACCCGACGGCGAGCGGCACGAGTTGACGCCCCGCGTGGAGCGGTTCGCGCGGCAACTCGAGGGCCGGTTTCGGCTCCGGTGACGCTCATCGACGAGCGACTCTCGTCGGCGGAGGCCGCGGCGCGGCTCCGCGCGATCGGACGCGGCGGACGCAAGCACAAGGACCTCGCCCACCCGGTGGCAGCACAGGTCATCCTGCAGGACCATTTCGACCGCAATGCAGCTGCCTGACGCCGAAGCGCTGTGCGCCGAGCTGGTGAAGAAGCTCCGGCCGGCCGTCACCCCCGCGACGGCAATGGTCGGCATCCACACCGGCGGCGCCTGGCTCGCCGAGCGCCTGCACCGCGAGCTCGGGCTCGCGCTGCCGCTCGGCCGGCTCGACATCTCGTTCTACCGCGACGACTACCGCAAGTCGGGCCTCCACCGATCGGTGAAGGCGAGCCAGATCCCGTTCGACGTTCCGGACCGCAGACTGCTGCTCGTCGACGACGTGCTCTACACGGGCCGCACCGTGCGCGCCGCGATGAACGAGATCTTCGACTACGGGCGCCCCGACTCGATCGCGCTCGTGGTCCTCGTCGACCGCGGCGAGCGGCAGCTGCCGATCTGCGCGCAGTACTGCGGCGCAATGCTCGCGGTGCCGAAGGGCACGATGCTGCGCCTGGATCACAACGACGCGGGGCAACTCTCCCTGCGGGTCGACGATGCGTAACCCGCAGCTCAATGCGGCGGGCGAGCTCGCGCACCTCCTCACGCTCGAGGGGCTGCCGCGGGAGATCATCCTCCGCATCCTCGACACCGCGGAGTCGTTTCTCGGCGTCACCGAGCGCGAGGTGAAGAAGGTGCCGCTGCTCCGCGGCATGAGCGTGTTCAACGTCTTCTTCGAGAACTCGACGCGGACCCGCACGACGTTCGAGATCGCGGCGAAGCGCCTGTCGGCGGACGTGATCAACCTCAACGTCGGCACATCCTCGACGCAGAAGGGCGAGACGCTGCTCGACACGGTGGACAACCTCGCCGCGATGCACGCCGACATGTTCGTCGTACGCCACGCGCAGAGCGGGGCGGCGCACATGATCGCGCGGCACGTCGGGCCGGAGCGGCACGTGATCAACGCCGGCGACGGTCGCCACGCTCATCCGACGCAAGGGCTGCTCGACGCCTACACGATCCGCCACTACAAGCGGGACTTCTCCGCGCTGACCGTGGCGATCGTCGGCGACATCCTGCACTCGCGCGTCGCGCGATCGATCATCCACGTCCTCAACATCCTCGGCACGCCGGAGGTGCGCGTGATCGCGCCGCAAACGCTGCTGCCGTCCGGGGTCGAGAGCCTGGGCGTGCGCGTCTTCCCCGACATGCGCAAGGGCATCGCGGGCGCCGACGTCGTCGTGATGCTGCGGCTGCAGAGCGAGCGCATGCGCGGCGCGCTCCTGCCTTCGGCGCAGGAGTTCTTCAAGTACTACGGCCTCACGCCGGAGAAGCTCGCGCTCGCGAAGCCCGATGCGATCGTGATGCACCCCGGCCCGATGAACCGCGGCATCGAGATCGATTCGGCGGTGGCCGACGGCCCGCACTCGGTGATCCTGCCGCAGGTGACCTTCGGCATCGCGGTCCGGATGGCGGTGATGTCGATTCTGGGCGGCGGCTAGCGACCGATGCGAAGCATCGCTGTGTCCCGACGACCAAAGTGAAGATCCACATCAAAGGCGGCCGGCTCGTCGACCCGAAGCACGGTGTCGATCGCCCGGCCGATCTCTATATCGCCGAAGGCCGCGTCGCCGGCGTCGCGAACGCGCCCAAGGGCTTCATGCCCGATCGCGTCGTCGACGCCACCGGCCTCGTCGTGGCGCCGGGCCTCGTCGACCTCTCGGCGCGGCTTCGCGAGCCGGGCCTCGAGTACAAGGCGACGCTCGAGTCGGAGATGCTCGCCGCGGTGGCGGGCGGCGTCACCAGCCTCGCGTGCCCGCCGGATACCGATCCGCCGCTCGACGAGCCGGGGCTGGTAGAGATGCTCAAGCGGCGCGCATCCAGCCTGAACCTCGCGCGCGTCTACCCGATCGGCGCGCTTACCGCGAAGCTCGAGGGCGAGCGGCTGACCGAGATGGCGGAGCTGCGCGACCACGGCTGCATCGCGTTCTCGCAGGCCGAGGTGCCGCTCGCCGACACGCAGGTGCTGTGGCGCGCGCTGCAGTACGCCGCGACGTTCGGGCTCGCGGTCTGGCTGCGGCCGCAGGATGCCCAGCTTGCGAAGAACGGCGTCGCCCACGACGGCGAGGTCGCCACGCGGCTCGGACTGCCCGGCATCCCGGCGTTCGCCGAGACGATCGCGCTCGGCACGATCCTCCAGCTCGTGCGCGTCACGGGTACCCGCGTACACGTGTGCCGGCTCTCGGCGCGCGAATCGGTCGAGATGATCCGCGCTGCGAAGCGCGACGGGCTGCCGGTCACCTGCGACGTGAGCGCGCACCATCTGCACCTCTCGGAGCTCGACCTCGGCAACTTCGACTCGCACTGCCACGTTGTGCCGCCGTTCCGGAGCCAGCGCGACCGGGAAGGCTTGAGTGCGGGGCTCGTCGACGGAACCATCGACGCCGTCTGCTCGGATCACACGCCGGTCGACGAGGACGCGAAGCAGCTCCCGTTCGGCGAGTCCGAGCCGGGCGCGACCGGGCTCGAGCTCCTGCTGCCGCTCACCCTCAAGTGGAGCCGGGAAATGCGCCTGCCGCTCGTGCAGGCGCTCGCACGGGCGACCTGCGAACCCGCGCGCATCCTCGGCGTGGATGCCGGTCATCTGGGCGCCGGCGCACCGGCCGACGTGTGCATCTTCGACCCGGAGTCCTACTTCACCGTCGCGCCGGGCGGCCTGCGCAGCCAGGGCAAGAACACGCCGTTCCTCGGCTATGAGTTGCCGGGTGTCGTGCGCTGGACGCTCGTGGCGGGTGAAGTCCGGTTCGAGAGCCAGAAGGAAACCTAAGCCGCCGTCAGGCGGCCAGGCGCGCATTCCCCGGTCACTACCACCAGCTTGTCCCGCGAGCGCTCGCCTTTCGCGACCGCGACCCGGGCTTTCGGCACGTCGAGCTGCTCGGCAACGAAGGCGATCAGCGCGTCGTTGGCGCGCCCGTCAACGGCCGGGGCAGCGATGCGTAGCTTGAGACGTTCGCCGTGCAGGCCGGCCGCCTCCGAGCGCCTCGCCCCGGGCTGGACGTGCAGCGCGAGCGCCCAACCCCTCGCGGTCCGCCGCGCCCAGGGCGTGCCCTCAGCCACTCGTGAGCAGCGCGCGCGGCATGCCGTCGAGCACGATCAGCAGGACCTGGGCGAGGACGACCACGAACAGCGGCGACAAGTCGATCGTGCCGATCGGGGGGATGAAGCGGCGGAAGAAACCGTAGAACGGCCGCGTTAGGGCATCGAACACCGGCGAGAGGGCATTGTACGGGCTCACCCAGCCCATGACGACCTGCACGATGACGACGAACATCAGCAGGTGCAGGCTCGCGCGCAGGAGCCCCACGAGCGACAGCCCCAGCACCGCGAGCCCCGGTGTGGCGAACCTGCCCCCTGCCACCGCCGCATACAGCAGGATCATCATCACGATCTGCGTGATCCACGCGACGGCGAAGCTCGCCAGGTCGTAGCCCCGGAACGACGGCACGATCCGCCGCAGCGGGAGCACCGCCCAGTCGGTGAGCGCGATCACGAACTGGCCGATCGGATTGCGGAACGGCGCGCGCAGCGCCTGCATCCAGAACCTGAGCAGCACCACGTAGATGAACAGACCGAAGGTGGTCTCGATGAGGAGCTGGAGGATCTGGCCGCCCATCGCCGGCTAGTCCTTTCCCAGCTCGTCGCCGAGCTCTTTCGCGCGCTCGTTCGCCGCCCAGACCGCCCGCGCGATCGCTTCGTCGACGCGGTCGCTGCGCATCGAGGCGAGCGCCCGCTCGGTCGTGCCGCCCCTGGAGGTGACACGCTCACGCAGCGTGGCCGGGGCCTCGCTCGATCGCGCGGCGAGCTCGGCCGCGCCGCGGAACGTGGCGAGCGCGAGCCGGCGCGCGGCGGCGGCCTCGAGCCCGACGTCGCACGCCGCGCGCTCCAGCGCCTCGATCAGGTAGAACACGTAAGCCGGTCCACTGCCCGAGACCGCCGTCACCGGATCGAGCGCCGACTCGTCGTCGACCCAGATCACCTCCCCCACGGCCTCGAGGACGGCCTGCGCATGGGCCCGTTGCGCCGGCGCGACCGCCGGCCGCGCATAGAGCCCGGCGACGCCGAGGCCGATGAGGGCCGGGGTGTTCGGCATGCAGCGTGCGAGGCAACTGTAGCCGCCGAGCCAGCGGCCGAGATCGGCGAGCCGGATCCCGGCTGCGATCGACAACACCAGCTCGCTCTTCAGGTGCGGCGCGACGGCGTGCGCGGCCTCGCGCATCTGCTGCGGCTTCACCGCGAGCACCACGATGTCGCCGTACGGCGTCGCCTGAGCGGGCTCGGCGAAGGTTGCAACGCCGAGCGTATCGGTGAGGCGCTTGCGGGCGTCGGGCAGTGCCTCGACGACCTTCATGCCGCGCGCGGCAAATCCCTTCGCGGCGAGTCCGCCCGCGAGGGCCGTTGCCATGTTCCCGCCGCCGATGAAGGTGATGTCCACTAGAGACGAGTGACCGTAGACAGGCGCTGATTATCGGGTATTCGCGCGCCCGACATCCAGCCCGGCCGGGGCGGCGCCCGCCCGGTTCAGTCTCGCGCTCATCTGCGTTCCGCTGCGGTCTCGATCGTCTTTGGACGCGCCCCGAAGATCGCGCTGCCGACGCGGACCATCGTTGCTCCGGCCGCGATCGCCGCCTCGAGGTCGTCCGACATGCCCATCGACAGGGTGTCGAGCGGCAGGCCGTCGCGCTCGAGCTGCGCCCGGAGCTCGCGCACGGTCTCGAACCGCCGCCGGGCAAGCGCCATGTCGGTCGTCGGCTCGGGGATGGTCATCAGGCCGCGGAGCCGGAGCCGCGGGAGGTGCGCCACCGCGTGCGCGAGCGCGGGCGTCTCCGCGGGCGGGACGCCGCTCTTGGAGACCTCGCCGCTGACGTTGACCTGGACACAGACCTGGAGCGGCGGCAGCGCCGCCGGCCGCTGCGCCGCGAGACGCTCGGCGATCTTGAGGCGATCGATCGAATGCACCCAGTCGAAGCGTTCCGCTACCGGACGCGTCTTGTTGCTCTGGACCGGACCAATGAAGTGCCATACGAGATCGAGGCCCGGGAGCTGCTCGATCTTCCCGATCGCTTCCTGGACCTGGTTCTCGGCGAAGTCCCGCTGGCCCGCGGCGTGCGCGGCGCGGATGTCCGCGGCGGGAAAGTGCTTCCCGACCGCAACGAGAACTATGTCACGGGGGTCGCGTCCGGCCGCCGCGCACGCCGCCGCGATGCGGGACTTTACGGCTTGCAGGCGCTTTTCGATTGTGTCCATAATGGTTTGGATTACGCTGGTGCGCCAATGGGTTGGCCGCTCAAGCTCCAGAACAGGACGAAAAGTATATGGACATTTCCGAGCTCCTCGCGTTCGTCGTCAAGAACAAGGCCTCCGACTTGCACCTGTCCGCCGGCCTCCCGCCGATGATCCGCGTGCACGGCGACGTGCGCCGCATCAATCTGCCGGCGCTCGAGCACAAGGACGTGCACTCGATGATCTACGACATCATGAACGACGCGCAACGCAAGACCTACGAGGAGGTGCTCGAGTGCGACTTCTCGTTCGCGATCCCGGGCCTCGCGCGCTTCCGCGTGAACGCGTTCGTGCAGCAGCGCGGCGCCGCCGCGGTGATGCGGACGATTCCGACCAAGGTGCTGACGCTCGAGGAGCTGAACGCGCCGAAGATCTTCGTCGACATCTCGAACCAGCCGCGCGGCATCGTGCTGGTGACCGGGCCGACCGGCTCGGGCAAGTCGACCACGCTCGCGGCGATGATCAACCACGTCAACGAGAACGAGCACGGCCACGTGCTCACGATCGAGGACCCGATCGAGTTCGTGCACGAATCGAAGAAGTGCCTGATCAATCAGCGCGAGGTCGGCCCGCACACGCTGTCGTTCGCGAACGCGCTCAGGAGCGCGCTGCGCGAGGACCCGGACGTGATACTCGTCGGCGAGATGCGCGACCTCGAGACCATCCGCCTCGCGCTGACCGGCGCCGAGACCGGCCACCTCGTGTTCGGGACCCTGCACACGAGCTCCGCGGCGAAGACGATCGACCGGATCGTCGACGTGTTCCCGGCGGCGGAGAAGGAGATGGTACGCGCGATGCTGTCGGAGTCCCTGCGCGCGGTGATCTCGCAGACGCTGCTCAAGACCAAGGACGGCGCCGGCCGCGTGGCGGCGCACGAGATCATGATCGGCACGCCGGCGATCCGGAACCTGATCCGGGAGAACAAGGTCGCGCAGATGTACTCGTCGATCCAGACCGGCCACCAGTTCGGGATGCAGACCCTCGACCAGAATCTGCAGGAGCTGGTGAAGCGGGGGGTGGTGACGGTCGCCGAGGCGCGGGTGAAGGCGGCGAACAAGGACAACTTCGTGGGTTGACGCCCGCCGCTGCCGAACCTCGCAGGATGGGATGAAGGGCGGCCTTCGGGTCGCGTCGTCACCGCGACTTCGCGGGCCGAAGCCCCCGAACCGCGAGGGCAAAACTGGCCGGATCGCCGGCCGAGACGGGAGGCCACAATGGAACGAGACCAGGCAACCAAGTTCATCTACGACCTCTTGCGCCTGATGGTGAGCAAGAAGGCGTCCGACCTTTTCATCACCGCCGGCTTCCCGCCGGCCATCAAGCTCGACGGCAGGGTGACCCCGGTGTCGCAGCAGCCGCTGTCGGGCCAGCACACCGCGGAGCTCGTGCGCTCGGTCATGAACGATCGGCAGGCGGCCGAGTTCGAGGCGACCAAGGAATGCCAGTTCGCGATCTCGCCCGGCGGGATCGGGCGTTTCCGCGTGAGCGCGCTGGTCCAGCAGGGCAACATCGGCATGGTGCTGCGGACGATCAACTCCAAGATCCCGACGTTCGAGGAGCTCGGCCTGCCGGCGGTACTGCAGGACGTCTGCATGACCAAGCGCGGCCTCGTGATCATGGTCGGCGCGACTGGCTCGGGCAAGTCCACCTCGCTCGCGGCGATGGTCGGCTTCCGCAACGAAAACTCCTACGGCCACATCATCACTATCGAGGACCCGATCGAGTACGTCCATCCGCACCGGAACTGCGTTCTCACGCAGCGCGAGGTCGGGGTCGACACCGAGTCATGGGAGAACGCGCTCAAGAACACCCTGCGGCAGGCGCCCGACGTCATCCTGATGGGCGAGATCCGCGACCGCGAGACGATGGACTACGCGATCGCGTTCGCCGAGACCGGACACCTCTGCATGGCGACCCTGCACGCGAACAGCTCCAACCAGGCGCTCGACCGGATCATCAACTTCTTCCCCGAGGAGCGTCGGCCGCAGCTCTTGATGGACCTCTCGCTCAACCTGAAGGGCATGATCTCGCAGCGCCTGATCCCGCGGCGCGAGGGAAAGGGGCGCGTCGCGGCGGTGGAGGTCATGCTCAACTCGCCGCTGATCGCGGACCTGATCTTCAAGGGCGACGTGCACGAGATCAAGGAGATCATGAAGCGGTCGAGGGAGCTCGGCATGCAGACCTTCGACATGCACCTCTTCGAGATGTACGACAACGGCATCATCTCCTACGAGGAGGCGCTGCGGAACGCCGACTCGGTCAACGACCTGCGGCTGGCGATCAAGCTGCACTCGAAGGAAGCGAAGAACCGCGACATCACCCAGGGCATCGGGCACCTCGATATCGTCAAGTGACCTGTGTCACCCGCGCGTAGCGCGGCGGCGAAGGTCATCCCGGCGTCGTCACCCCGGAGGACGGTCATCCGGGGCGGGCTCCAATACCGCGTATCCCTGGACTCCGCCGGAGTGGCGGAGGCGGCGCCTACAGCGCCGGCCGGCGCAGCCGATGCTTCAGGCCGTGGATCTCGCGCAACACCGGGTTGAGACCCTCACGGCTCGGTGAAGCGAGGATCTCGTCGCGCTTGTGTTTCAGCGCCTTGATCTTGGCCTTGATCTTTCCGCGCTGCGCGCCCGCCTCGTGATGGTGATGGACGTGCATGTCGAGGCCGAGCGCCTTGCACACCGCGACCAGCAGATGGTCCTTGTTCATCTGCGTGTAACCCTTGACCGCTTCGTGCTCGAGCCCCTTCGCGATCTCGCGCAGCTCGGCGACGGTCTTGTGCTTGAGCTCCTCGTACGTGTGGGCCATCGTCTTCCTCCTCTGGTCGGGCAAGTCTTATAGCGCGCGCAACGCCGTCCGGCAACCTCAGCGGGCGGCCCGCGCCGGCCGCATGCTTCCGGCGACGATCTTGAACTCGAACAGCCGGCACTCGAGCGGGCCGTTGTAGAGCGGGATGCGCTTCGAGGGCTTCAGCCCGATCAGCTTGGCGAGGCGCAGGTCACCCGTGAGGAAATAGCTGCGCCACCCGGCGTAGCGTGCCTTCAGCGCATCGCCGAGCTTCGGGTACAGTGCCGCCAGCTCGTCCTCGCGCCCGACCCGGACCCCGTAGGGCGGGTTCGCGACAAGGACGCCGTGCGGCGCCGGCGCCCGGAGCTCGAGCACGTTGGCCTGCTTGAGCTGGATCGCGCCGGCGAGCCCCGCCGCCTCGATCGCGGCCCGCGCCCGCGCGATCTCGGATCCCGCCTTGTCGGCGCCGAAGATCGCCACGGGCCTCGCCGGCTGCTCCGCTGCGCGCGCCTCCTCGCGCACTTCGCGCAGCAGCTTCGCGTCGAACCCGGCCAGCTTCTCGAAGCCGAAGTGCCGCCGGCTGCCCGGCGCGAGCCGGCGCGCGAGCGCCGCCGCTTCCAGCACAATTGTGCCGCTGCCGCACATCGGGTCGAGGAACGGCTCGTCGCCGCTCCAGCCGCTGAGGGCGATGATTCCGGCGGCGAGGTTCTCGCGCAGCGGCGCTTCGCCCGTGTCGCCGCGCCACCCGCGCTTCCACAACGGCTCGCCGGACGTGTCGAGGTACAACGTGACCGAGCGCGCGTCGAGAAACGCATGGACGCGCACGTCCGGCGCGCGCGTGTCGACGTCGGGCCGCCGGCCGGTGTCGGCCCGAAACCGGTCGCACACGGCGTCCTTCACGCGCAGGGTCATGAAGTCGAGACTCTTCACCGGCGAGCGCACGGCGCTGACGTCGACGCGGATCGCGCGGTCCACCGCGAAGTGCTCGGACCAGGGTACGCGCAGCGCCGCCTCGTACACGTCTCGCTCGCCGGCGTACGGCGCTTCCTCGACCCGCCACAGAACGCGCGAAGCAATCCGCGAGCGGACGTTCGCGCGGTAGCACGTCCCGAAGTCGCCTTCGAATTTCACCCCGCCAGCGAGGGGAACCACCGCCCGTCCGCCGCACGCCTCCAGCTCGCGCGCGAGCGCGGCTTCGAGGCCGCGCGGGCAGGTGGCGAAGAAGGATTGCAGGCTCATCGGCAAACACCGAGCATATCGCGCGGACCGTGGGGAGAGACCCGATCCGTGATACGCCTCGAGCGACGCCGACGGCGTCGCGACCGGTCGGGACCCTTTCCCTGCCGCCCTCGGGCGCACCCGTCGAAGCCTGTACCCAGGCGCAGACGGGGAAGCGGCTCGGGTAGGGTACAAGGCGACGTATTACTTCGGCGTTGTCAAGCCGTAGACACGGAAGCCATGTCGCCCGGAAATCCCGCCGCGGTCAGCGGCGGCGCGTCTCCAACCCGTCGTTTGCATTAGACGCCGGGTGAACTGCACAATCGGCGCCAGTCCCACAGGAGGTCCGCATGTCCGCAGCCGAGGTTCGCGAAGCGATCGAGAAGATCACGAAAGCTCTTTCCGAACAGCCGCAAAAGGGCCGGTCGAAGAATGCCCCCGCCACAGCGGCACTCGAGACCGGGTTGCGGTTCAGGATCACGGGTCCGAACGGCGAAGTTGCTGTCGCCGACATGCCGCCTCCGCTGGGTGGCAAAGGCTCTGCGCCGGCCCCGGGTTGGCATCTCCGGGCGTCTCTCGCATCCTGCAACGCCACGACGATCGCCATGCGGGCCGCCCGACTCGGCATCACGCTAACGTTACTGGAGGTCACGGTCACGAGCGAATCGGATGCCCGGGGTCTTCTGGGCACCGATGAAACGGTGTCTGCCAGCCTCGTCGGTCTGCGAATGCACGTCAGGATCGGCGCAGCCGATGCGGACCCCGAGCAGCTCCGGCAGATCGTGTCGTGGGCAGACGCTCACTCGCCAATCGCCTGCACGGTTCGCGATGCTCAGACAACCGCGGTTGAGGTCGAGGTGGTTTGAGCCGTCGGCGTGAGGCGTCGGGGCGAGGCCAGGTCGCCGATGACGCGGAAACGCCTCGCTCCTTCACTCCGGTCCGCGCCAGGCTCTTCGTGGTGGATCCATGTCGGATGCCCAGCTAGTCCTCTTCGTCGTCACGTCGCTGGTCGTGATCGTCACGCCCGGACAGGACATGATTCTCGTGATGTCGCGATCCATCACGCAAGGATCGGCCGCTGGCGTCGCCGCTGCCGCGGGCGTCAGCACCGGCCTCCTCGGTCACACGCTCCTCGCGGGGCTCGGTCTCGGCTCGATCCTCCTCGCCTCGGAGACGCTGTTCGTCGTCCTCAAGCTCGTCGGCGCCGCGTATCTGATCTACCTCGGCGTCCGGCTGCTCCTGACCGGAACGGCGTCGTTCGAGCTTGTCGGCCTGCGGGCGGTGCCGCTGCGGCGGCTGTTCGTCGAGGGCGCGCTGTCGAACCTCTCCAATCCCAAGATCGCGATCTTCTACTTCGCGTTCCTGCCGCAGTTCATGGCAGCCGACACGCAGCATCCGACCCGGCTGCTGCTGATGCTCGGCGCCGTCTTCTCGGCGCTCACGTTTCTCGCGAAGGGTCCGGTCGGCTATTTCGCGGGCGCGCTGTCGGCGTGGTTGCGCGCCCGGCCCGGGTTACTCATCGCCATGCACCGCACGAGCGGCTCCGTCCTGATCGTGCTCGGGATCAAGCTTGCGTTCGAACGGCGAGGTTGAGTCGATGCAACCCCGGATCAGCCTGATCACGCTCGGCGTCGCCGATCTCGAGCGCGCGGCTCGCTTCTACGAGGAATGCCTCGGATCGTCTCGCTGCGAGACCCCACCTTCCGTCGCATTCTTCGAGCGCGGAAAGACGTGGCTCGCGCTCTGGTCGCGCGAAAGCCCGGCCGACGACGCTGGCCTCTCGTCGCGGGGCAGGGGGTTTCGCCCTGGCCCACAATGTCCGCTCGCCCGTCGCGGTGGATGCCTTGCTCGCCCATGTCGCGAAGTGCGGAGGCACGGTCGTCAAACCCGGCCAGCCCACCGAATGGGGCGGCTACGCCGGGTACTTCAGCGATCCGTACGGCTTCCTCTGGGAAGTCGCGCACAATCCCGACTTCCCGCACGTCTGGCTCG
>CAVUSZ010000006.1:0-57941 GCA_963744255.1 uncultured beta proteobacterium | reverse complement strand
CTTGCCGCGAAGCACGGCATCCCCGTGATCGAGGACGCCGCGCAGAGCTTCGGCGCGGCGTACAAGCGACGGAAGAGCTGCGGACTCTCGACGATCGGATGCACGAGCTTCTTCCCCAGCAAGCCGCTCGGCTGCTACGGCGAAGGCGGTGCACTCTTCACCGACGACGACGCGCTGGCGACCGCGATGCGCGAGATCCGGCATCACGGCCAGGAGCGTCGATACCACCACACGCGACTCGGCATCAACGGCCGGATGGATACGATCCAGTGCGCTGTGCTGCTCGCGAAGCTCGAGCGCTTCGAATGGGAGGTCGAACAGCGCGCGGTCGTGGCAAGGCGCTATGACCAGCTGCTCGCCGGCCTCGAGCCGGCCGTGCGAACGCTCCAACTTCGGCCCGACCGGACGAGCGTGTACGCCCAGTACACACTCGTCTGCGACGATCGGGAGGCGCTCGCGGAAGGCCTCAAGCGCCGCGGAATCCCGACGGCCGTGCACTACCCGGTCGCTCTCCACGAGCAACCGGCGTACGCGGCGCTATGCGGCGGAGAACGCTATCCCGTCTCGGAGCAGCTCGCTCGCGGCGTGCTTTCTCTCCCGATGCATCCCTACCTCGACGAGCCCACGCAGCAGCGCGTCGCCGACGCGGTTCGCGCCAGCTTCTCGGATCACGGCGCCCCGTAGTACCCGAGATACCACTCGACGTAGCGCCGGATGCCCTCGTCGAGCGGCGTCGCCGGACGGAATCCCACTGCCGCCTCGAGGGCGGAGGTGTCCGCGGCAGTCGCCACTACGTCGCCGGGCTGCATCGGTTGCGGGTCGAGCTTCGCCTTCTTTCCGGTCGCCGCTTCAAGGAGCCGGACGTACTCGAGCAGCTCGACTGGTCGGCTGTTGCCGATGTTGTAGATGCGGAACGGCGCCGCGCTTCGCGATGGCCGCGTGTACGCATCCGGCGCGTCCGTGGGCCGGACCTCGGGGACGACATCGAGTACCCGCACGACGCCCTCGACGATGTCGTCGATATACGTGAAGTCGCGGCGCATCTGCCCGTAGTTGAAGACCGTGATCGGCTCGCCCGCAAGGATCGCCTTCGTGAAGAGCGCCATCGACATGTCGGGGCGGCCCCACGGACCGTACACCGTGAAGAAGCGGAGCCCCGTCGCTGGCAGGCCGAATAGATGGCTGTAGGTATGCGCCATCAGCTCGTTCGCGCGCTTGGTCGCCGCGTATAGGCTGACCGGGTGGTCGACCGGGTCGTCTTCGGCGAACGGCATCGACACGTTCGCGCCGTACACGCTGGAGGTGCTCGCGTAGACGAGGTGTTCGACCCTGGCGTGGCGGCAGGCCTCGAGAATGTTCATGAATCCCACGAGATTGCTCGAGACGTACGCGTGCGGATCCCGTAGCGAGTAGCGCACACCGGCTTGCGCGGCGAGGTTGATGACGCGCACCGGCTTCTCGTCTTCGAACAGGCGCTCGATCGCGTCGCGGTCCGCCAGATCGAGCTTCGTGAAGCGGAAGCGCTCGAAGGGACGAAGCTCGCCGAGCCGTGCCTCCTTGAGCCGGACGTCGTAGTACGGGTTCAGGTTGTCGACA
Organism: uncultured beta proteobacterium; assembly: GCA_963744255.1. Taxonomy (GTDB): domain Bacteria; phylum Pseudomonadota; class Gammaproteobacteria; order Burkholderiales; family SG8-39; genus DATEDA01. The sequence goes on along the minus strand of CAVUSZ010000006.1, from coordinate 56,345 downwards.
CCGGCGACTTCATCGCCGCGTTCGAGCAGGCGTCTCGCGACGTGCATCCCGATGAAGCCGGCGCAACCCGTCACGAGGATCGTCATGCGCGAGGTGCGGGGATGCGGGCGGTCATGATGGTCTCATCCGGCGCACTGGGAACTACCGGCCGCCGTCAAGCCTCGCTTTGTAGCAGATTCACCAGCGGTGTCCCGTTTGGGGAGGCGGCAGATTGCGAAGTCCTTCACGCCTACCGTCGAAACCTCGGCTGTCCCGAGCCGCTCAGCTCGGGGCGGGCAGCGCGACGAACTTCACCCTCATGAAGGCAACGTGCTATGGGCTCTTGGGTAGCGGCGGGAGCTCGATCTCTACCGGAAACGCGCTCTTTTTCAGCTCGCCTTGCGAGCCGAAGATCTGGACGTTGCCCGCCGTGCTGATGACCCAGACCTCGTTTGCGCCCGCAGCCAGATAGGCATCGACCTTTTCGTCGATCTCCTGCTTGCGGTTCGACCGTGACACGATCTCCACGCAGATCTCCGGGGCGCGCGTGTAGGGCGTGCGCGTACTGCTGCTCCTGCAAGAAGGCGTTCGACGCCCATGCGACGTCGGGAACCCGCACTCCGATCGTCGTAAGCACGGAGCACTCCGTGATCACTTCGCCGTCCGGCAGCGCGGCGCCTAGCGCGCGAGCAAGACGCCCCTGCACCATGCCGTGCCAGTTGCTCGCCGGGCTCATCTGGATCTTCCCCTCCGCAGTGAGCTCGATCTTGTAGGGCAGATCCTGCAAGCTCGGATCATTGACGAGCTCGGCCCACTGTGCGATCAGCTGTTCCCGGGTTGCGGTTTCGCCCATGTCGATATCTCACGTTCAGCCTGAAAGGTATGCTCAACCGGACCGAGGCGCAAGCCGGGCCGCGTGCGCACTCACCGCGCCGCCCGCCTGAGCGCGATCAGCTTCGCGTACTTGACGAAGCTGTTCATGCACCCGATCAGGATGTGCACGAGCCCCGCGATGCCATCGAGAAAGCCGAGCCGGAAAACGTAGAACTTCAGGAACCGCACGACGGGCGACAGGAGGAGCTGCGCGGCGTTGGTGGTGCGGCCCTCGCGCGCGAGGCGCTCGGCCTGCAGCGTGGTGTAGCGGTTCTGCTTTTCGAGGTAACGCTCGAGCGTGTCGGCCGAGTCGTGCAGGAGATCGCCGGCGAGGCGCAGGACCGGTGCGGTGGTGAGCACCTGCTCGTGGACCGTGTCGTCGCTCCACTGCGCGTGGCCGCGGTGGAAGACGCGGATGCTCACGTCGGGATAACCCTCGCCGTGGCGCAGCCAGCGGCCGAGGAAGCGGTTGCAGCGCGCCATCGAGTAGACAAAGCCGCGCGGGGCGGCGAGCTCGGCGACGAGCGCATCGCGCAGCTCGTCGCTGACCCGCTCGTCGGCGTCGATGCAGAGCACCCAGTCGTGCGCCGCGTGCGCGACCGCGAACTGTTTCTGCTTGCCGTAGCCGGGCCAGGCGTGCTGCACGACTTTCGCGCCGCGCGCCTGTGCGATCGCGATCGTGCCGTCGGTGCTGCCCGAATCGACGACGAGGATTTCGCTGCAGAACGCGAGGCTCGCGAGGCAAGCGTCGAGTTGAGACGCGGCGTCCCGGGTGATCAGCACGGCGGACAGCGGGGCGCGGGTGGCCAAGCGAGTTTTCCTTTCGATTCAGTTGGTTCGAGGGCTGAATTCTACGCGCCCGGCAAGGCCTGGGCTCGCTTGACGAGGGCGGGGTATGGCCATAGCCTCGCGGCATGCCGCCTCCCAAGATAAAGCTCGCCTCCTCGCGCGAGCAGGCGATATCACCCATCGAGGAACGGTTGCATGCGCTGGACGCTCTCCAACGGGCGGTCGGTCTGACGGATCGAAGCGCCGCCAGCCGGCTCGCAGCGACCCGTGCCGAGCGGCGGGCCTGGTCCCGACGACGCGAGACGCGGCATCGGTGATCGCTTGGTCCTGATGACCTGAGGCGCGCCGGACGGATGCGCCGAATTCTCCTCGTGCGCCTGTCCTCCCTCGGGGACGTCCTGCACACCTTCCCTGCGGTCACCGACGCTGCGCGAGCGCGTCCCGGCGCCGTCATCGATTGGGTCGTGGAGGAGGCGTACGTGCCGCTCGTGCGCATGCATCCCCGCGTCTCCCACGCGATCCCGTTCGCGCTGCGGCGCTGGCGGCGCGGCTTGCTTCGCGCCGGCGTATGGCGAGAGATCGGCGCCTTCCGCCACTCGCTTCGCGACCAGGCTTACGATGCGGTCATCGACGTACAGGGGCTCGTGAAGAGCGCGCTCGTCGCCGATCTCGCGCGCGGGCGGGTGCACGGCTACAGCCGCGCCACCGCGCGTGAGCCGTGGGCGGCGCGGTTCTACCGGTACACCTACGACGTCGGGCCGGAACATCACTCCGTCGAACGCTATCGCCGGCTGCTGGCGCAGGTGGTCGGCTACGTGCCGCCCGCGGCCATCGACTACGGCATCGTCGCGCCGCCGCGTCCGGCGTTCGCGCCCGCAGCGCCGTACTGCGTCCTGCTGCACTCGACCGCGCGCGCCGAGAAGCTCTGGCGAGAGCCGTCGTGGATCGAGCTCGGCCGCATGCTCGAGTCGCGGGGACTCATCTGCGTTCTGCCCTGGGGCGATGAAGCGGAGCGCGCGCGGGCAGGTCGTCTCGCCGCCTCGCTCGAGCGTGCGGTCGTCGCGCCGCGCCTGTCGATCGAAGATGCGGCGCGGCTCATCGGTCACGCGAGGGCAGTCGTCGGGCTCGACACCGGCCTCATGCATCTTGCGGCGGCGCTCGGCACCCCCGTCGTCGGCATTTACGCCAGCTCCGAGCCCGCGCGGACCGGTCCGTCCGGGGCGGGGCCGATCGCGGTCCGCGGCGGCGTCGGCAATCCGCCATCCGCGGCCGAGGTGCTCGACGCGCTCGACGAGGTCGCGCCGGCGCTCGCCTGATGCTGCGCATGCTCTACACGGTCGCGCTCCACCTCGCGTTGCCGTTCCTGCCGTTGCGGATCTGGTGGCGTGGACGAAAGGAACCGGGCTACCGGCGCGACATCGGCCAGCGCTTCGGCCGCTACGGTCCGCGGCCCGATCGGCCGGTGATCTGGATTCACGCCGTCTCGCTCGGCGAGACCCGGGCGGCGCAGCCGCTCGTGACGGCGCTCCGAGCGCGCTTTCCGGGCCACGCGTTCCTCGTCACCCACATGACCTCGACCGGCCGCGAGGCGGCGGCGAGCCTCTACGGCGAGTTCGCCACGCTCGCCTTCCTGCCCTATGACTTCCCGTGGGCGGTCCGACGGTTCGTCGCGCACTTCCGGCCGGCGCTCGGCATTCTCATGGAGACCGAGTTGTGGCCGAACCTGGTACGGGAATGCCACCGCAGCGGCGTGCCGCTCCTGCTCGCGAACGCGCGGCTGTCGGAGAGGTCGGCGCGCGGCTACGCACGGATCGCCTCGCTCGCGCGCGAGACGCTGGGGCATCTCGACGCCGCCGGCGCGCAGACCGACGCGGACGCCGCCCGGCTGCGGGCGCTCGGCGCGCCGGCCGTCGCCGTCACCGGGAACCTCAAGTTCGACATCGCGCCCGCGCCGGCGATGATCGACCGCGGCCGGCGGTTGCGCGCGCTGTTCGGGCAGCGGCCGGTGCTCCTCGCGGCGAGCACGCGCGAAGGCGAGGAGGTCCTGCTGCTCGACGCGCTCGCGCGCGCGCCGCTTGGCGGCGCGCTCGTCGTGATCGTGCCGCGCCATCCGCAGCGCTTCGACGAGGTCGCGGCACTGCTGCGCGATCGCGGGCTCGCGTTCGTCCGCCGCAGCGCGGAGGACCCCGTTCCGGCAGGCCGCGACTACGTGCTCGGCGACAGCATGGGCGAGATGACTGCCTACTATGCCGCCGCCGATGTCGCGTTCGTCGGCGGGAGCCTCCTGCCGTTCGGGGCGCAGAATCTGATCGAGGCGTGCGCGGTCGGCGCACCGGTCGCGATCGGCCCCTCGACCTTCAACTTCGCGCAGGCCGCGGCGGAGGCGGTGAAAGCGGGTGCTGCGATCGAGGTGCCCGATGCGGACACGCTCGTGCGCGAGACGGCGCGGCTGCTCGCCGACGCGGACGCACGCCGCCGGATGGGGGAAGCGGGAAGGCGCTTTTGCGCCGCGCATCGCGGCGCGACCGAGCGCACGATGGCGCTCGTCGAGCGGCTCGCGCGCTGATCAGTCCTGCTTCGGCTCGGGGGCGGGCTCGCCGCCGGCGGCTGGTCCAACGCTATGCCGGCGGCTTCGTCGGCCCGCTCGGCACCGGCGCTGGCGGCGCCCCGGGCTCGAACCCGAGCAGCCCGTTGACCAGTTCGACGTCGGATTCGGTGAGCGACCCGGCGGCCGACTTGAGCCGCAGCCCGTTCAGGATCGTGTCGTAACGGGCGCGCGCGAGGTCCCGCTTGGTCTGGAAGACCTGCTGCTGCGAGTTCAGCACGTCGATGTTGATCCGCACGCCGACCTCGTAGCCGACCCGGTTCGACTGCAGCGCGACCTCGCTCGAGACGAGCGCCTGCTCGAGCGCCTTCACCTGCGCGAGCCCGTTGGTGACGTTGAGGTACGACTGGCGCGCGTTGAACTCGGCGGCGCGCCTACTCGCCTCGAGGTCCTGCCGCGCCCGCTCCTTGAGCGCCACGGCCTCGCGCGTGCGCGACAGCACCGACCCGCCGGCGAAGATCGGCACGGTCAACCGCAATCCGATCACGTTCTGCTGAACCTCGGCGCGCGGAACGGCGGCCCCCGCGAACGCCGCCGCCGGGTTCAGGGTGGTGGCTTCCTGATAGCTCGCGACGGCATCGAGCGACGGGTAGTGTCCCGCGCGCTGCCGGTCGACATCGCGCGTGGCGATCTCGAACACCGCCTCGTTGCCACGCACCACGAGATTGTTCGCGCGGGCCGCATTCGCCCACTCGTCCATGACGTTGGGCACCGGCGTCGTCATGGCGACCGCCTTCAGCGGCGTGAGCTTGTCCGGCACATCGCTGATGATCTGCTGCAGGGCGCGCACCGCGACCTCGAGCGCGTTCTGGCCCGCGATCTCCTGCGCCACCGCGAGGTCGTACCGCGCTTGCGCCTCGTTCGTGTCGGTGATGGTCGCGGTGCCGACTTCGAAGTTGCGCTTCGCCTGCGCGAGCTGCTCGGCGATCGAGATCTTGTTGGAAATGGTGAACTCGATGTTGTCCTGTGCCGCGAGCACGTCGAAGTAGGCCTGCGCGACGCGCACGACGAGGTCCTGGGTCGCCTGCCCGAACTGCGCCTCGGACTGCAGGACCTGGTACTGGGATTGTTGGTACTGGACGAGGTTCTGCCAGCGGAACAGCGGCTGCGTGAGGGTGATGCTGAAGCCGTTCGAGTTGAAGCTGATGTCCCTATTGCCGGTCACGTTCCGGGCGTCGTTCCAGTTGGTGTTCGCAGCGCCGTCGATCACCGGCAGGAGCAGCGCCCGCCCCTGGGGCAGCTTCTCGAGCCCCGCCTCCAGGGCCGAGCGCGCCGCGGCGAACGTGGCGTCGTTCTGGCGTGCGAGCCGGTAGGCTTGGAGGAAGTCGATCGCGGCCGCATTGCCGGCCAACATGGCGACGACGGCGATCGTTGCGATCTTGAGCTTTGGTGCCCTCATCGGGGTTCGCCCTTTTGTTCAGTTCAATAGACCGCCATCGAAGGATCGACCTCTCGCGCCCACGCGTCGACACCGCCGAGAAGGTTGTACACGCGGGCGAAGCCCCGCCGTTCGAGGAACTGACCCACCTGGAAGCTGCGCGCGCCATGGTGGCAGATCACCACCGTATCGGCGCCCGGATCGAGCTCGCCGGCCCGCCCCGGCATCGTGTTCATCGGCATCTGGACCGCACCCGGCAGGACGCAGATCGCGTGCTCCCACGGTTCGCGGACGTCGACCAGGACCGGACGCGCGCGGCTCGCATCGTCGAGCCACGCCTTCAACTGCTGCGACGTGATTCTCTCCATGTCGGCCCCGTACGGCGCGGCGGCTGCCACGGCTCTCGCTAGAACTCGAACTTGTCGCGTTCGAGCGCGTTCGCGAGCGGCGCGAGCACGGTCTCGAAGAGGTCCATCGTGTTGAACGAACCGTGGCCGACGCACGTCACGAGCCGCGCTTCCATCACCGGCGCCTCGCCGACGACGGCGAAGAGCCGGCCGCCGATCGCGAGTTGTGCGAGGAAGGTGTCGGGCAGCTCCGGGGTAGACCCGGTCAGCACGATGACGTCGTAGGGCGCGTGCTGCCGCCAGCCGCGCGCCGCGTCACCCGTCTCGACGGTGACGTTCGCGACGCCGGCGAGCCGCAGGTTGCCTTCGCCCAGTCTTTTGAGCTCGGGCACGATCTCCACCGAATGCACGTGGCGGGCGCGGTGCGCGAGGAGCGCGGCCATGTACCCCGAGCCCGTGCCCACCTCGAGCACCTTGTCGAGCTTTTTCGGCGCGACCTCCTGCAGGATGCGGGCCTCGACCTTGGGCTGCATCATCGTCGCGCCGTGTCCGATCGGAAGCTCGAGATCGGAGAACGCGAGCGCGCGATACGCGTCGGGGACGAATTCTTCCCGCCGAACGACGTACAGCAGATCGAGCACGTCCTGATCCAGGACCTCCCACGTCCGGATCTGCTGCTCGACCATGTTGAAGCGTGCCTGCTCGATATTCATAGTCTTATGTAGGAACTTCAGCTAAGTGTAGATTAGATCACTGAGTTTCAGGCCGTGCAAAGACCTTTAGCTAGCTGACGGCAACTTAGGCCAGGCGCCGCAGCAAGCGGATGGTCGCATCGAGCGGCGCGCCGGTCGAGCCCTCCATCGAGGGGTGGATCACCCGATAGCCGGACCGCACGCTTCGCTCACCACGGCATCGCTCGACGGTTGCGGAAGAATCCGCCGTTCGGCCCGGTGGCCGGCAGCGTCGCGAGCCAGATGATCGTGTCGGCGCCCTGCTCGATCGAGCTCGTGGCCGTCTTGCCGCCCATCCGCGTGCGGACCCAGCCGGGGCATCCGGCGTTGATCTTGACGTCACCGCTGACCTCGCCCGAGAGCTTCAGCGTGAGCGCGTTCAGCGCCGCCTTCGAGATCGCGTAGGCAGTGTCGGGCCCCATGCCGCGGCTGAACGCGCCGTAGCCTGACGAGACGTTGACGACGCGACCGTAGCCGCGCTCGACCATTCCCGGCACGAGCGCCCGGCACAGGGCGAGCGGCCCGAAGAGGTGGACTTCCATCGAGTCGCGCACGGCCTGCATCGGCACTTCGAAGCTGCCGCCCGTGACGTAGATCCCGGCGTTGTTCACCAGCACGTCGATGTCGAGCTGGTCACGCGTCAGCGCCGCGACCGCGGCGTCGATCGACGCGGGCTCGGCGACGTCGAGCTCGAGCGCGCGCGCCTGAGCCCCCTTCGCCTCGAGCGCCGCCGCAGCGTCTGCGCCGTCCTTCAGCGTCCGGCTACCGATGATCACGCGCAGGCCCGCCGCGGCGAGACCCTCCGCGACAGCGAGGCCGATGCCGCGATTCCCGCCGGTGATGAGAGCAGTCTTCATCCGGTCAGTCGAGCGTCTCACGTTAGCGTAGCAGGGCCACCGTCATCGCGGAACGGGAGTGCCTCCGCGACGTCGTGCCATGCGCAACAGGTCGAGCCCTGATCTGGAACCCCGGGGCTCGGGTCTGAGCGCCCGCGGGCTGATCGTCCGTTAGCGTCAGGCGAGCGGTCGGTGGCATGCGCTATAGAATCGCGCCGCCGCCGCCCCTCGACCGCGCGACTTGTCGCTCCGCCTATCCGTAAAACTCCTCGCCGCGCTGGTCGCGTTCGTCGTCCTCGCCTTTGCCGCGGTCGCGTTCATCGGCATCAGTATCGACGCGCAGCGCTGGCGCGAGCCGGTCGCAGCGATGCTCTCGCGTGCGCTCGGGCGCGAGGTGCGCCTCGAGGGGCCCGCGCGGCTCGCGCTGTCGCTCCGTCCCGAGGTTCTCGTCCGCGACATCCGCATCGCGAACCCGCCGCGCTTCGACTCGCCCGATTTTGCGCGCATCGGCGAGCTGCGCTTGGGCGTGGAGCTCCTGCCCTTGCTGCGCGGCGAGACGCGGGTGCGCGAGCTGCACGGTCGCGATGTCGTCGTCCGGCTCGCGCGCTCGAGCGACGGGCGCGGCAACTGGATCTTCGACGCGCGCGCGACGGACATGGCGGCGGCGCGCGAGCCCTCCAACCTTCCGGGGCTGGAAGTTCATCGCGTCGCGCTCGAAAAGGTGCTGATCGATTACGTCGGCAGGGGCGCCACCCGCCGCTTCGAGCTCACCGAGCTCACCGGCGAAGCGCGCGCGGGTCAGTCGTCACGCCTCTCGGCGCGCGGGATGGTCGACAAGGAGCTGCCGTACACGGCCGAAGCGACCGCCGCGCCGCTGTCGGCTCTCGGTGGAGCGGAGCCCTGGCCGTTCGAGTTCACGCTCCGCTTCCCCGGCACGGTGCTGAATGCCAGCGGGACCCTCAGCGGCTCGCTTCACCCGCCGGTCGCGCGGATGGTGTTCGGCGCCGGCACGGCCGACACCCGCGAGGTCGGAGCGGCTGCTGGGCATCCGGCTTCCGCCGCGTTGGCGCAGCGGCAATCGCAGGCGAGCTCGACGTGGCGCCCGGCACCGCCGCGCTGAACTCGATGAACGCTGTAATCGGAGCCACCGCCGTTGCGGGCGATCTCGCGCTTGATGCGAGCGGCGCGCGCCCGAAGCTCGCCGGCCGGCTGGCGATTCCCGAGCTCGACCTGCGCCCCTTTTCTGCACCCGCACCCGGTGCCGAGGCAGTGGAGGTGGAGACCCTTGCCGAAGCCTTCGGCGATCTCGAGCGGACCGACCTCGATCCGAAGCGGCTGGCGCTCGTCGATGCCGACGTACAGCTGAGCGTCGCGCACTGGGCGGGCGTACCGGGCGACGTGCGCGACCTGAGCACCCGCCTTCGCGTCGTCGCGGGCAAGCTCGCCGCGCCGCTTGCAGTGACGATCGCCGGCGCGCGCTTCGAAGGCGACATTGCCGCCGACGGAACCACCGCGCCGCCGCGGCTGCGGACGCACCTCGTCGCCCGCGAGGCGCCGCTCGGCGGGCTCGCCGAGGTGGTGTTCGACGCTCCGTACGTGGCGGGGAACGTGCGCCGATTCGAAGTGGCGCTCGACGCCCGCGGGAACAGCCCGGGTGAGCTCGCGCGCGATCTCGAGGCGCGCATGCAGGGTCGAAGGCGCGCGGCTGACGTACGGCAACTACGCGGGCGGAAAGCCGGTGGCGATGCAGCTCGATGCGGCGGAGGTGACGCAGCCGCGCGGCCGGACCATCGCCGGCAGGCTGCGCGGCAGCCTGCGCGGCAAGGCGTTCGACGGGACCTTCCGGGCCGGAACCGTCGAGCGGATCCTGCGCGAACGGCGGACGCCGTTCGGCTTCGATGGCACGAGCGGGAGCGTGCGCGCGCGCCTGGCAGGCACGCTTGCGGAGCCGGCCGACACCATCGGCCCCGAAATCGCATTCGATGTCACCGCGCCGCGCGCCCGGGAGCTCACGCCCTGGCTCGGTTTCTCGTCGGCGAGCGATGCGCGCGTCGCGCTCAAGGGGACCGTGCACGTGCGGCGCGGCCATGCGTCGCTCACCGGCGGTTCGCTTCTCTTCGGCCGCACGTCGATCACCGGCGACGTGGCGTGGCAGCCCCTCGCCGGCAAAGCGCTCGTGAAGGCGAATCTCATGGCCGAACTGCTCGTCCCTGCCGAGCTGAAAGCACTGACGACCTCGCCCGGGACGGCAGCGCCCGCGGTCCTCGAGATTCCGATTCTCCCCGAGTCGCTCGACTTCGCCGACTCCGACGTGGACGTGCGGGTGAAGCGCGTGGACGGCTTGCCGCTCGAGCTCACGGAGGTCGTCTTCCAGGGGCGGATGCGGGGCGGCGAGGTCACGCCCTCGCCGTTCTCGCTCCGCGTGGAGGGCAACGCGCTCGCCGGGGCGCTCGCGCTCGACGCGCGCGGCGATGCGCCCACCGCCTCGCTCTGGGTTGCGGGCGGCGACGTCGACGTCGGACCGATGCTGCGGCGGCTGCGCGTGGCGCGGGACATCGAGTCGCGCATCGGCACGTTGCGGCTGTATGCCGACATCCGCGAGCGCCGGCTGGGCGACGTCCTGGAGCAGTCGTCGTTCGTCGCCAGCATCGAGTCGGGGACGCTCGACTTTCGCGATGCCAACACCCGGGCGCGGCTCCGCTTCGCGGTCGATGCGGGGGAGGTGCGCGCGGATGCCGGCGGGCCCGTAACTGCCTCCATCACCGGGACGACCGGCACCATGCCGATCACCCTCAAAGCGCAGGCCGCACCCCTGCGCGAGTTTGTCGAGACGGACAAACGCCTGCCGTTTTCGCTCACCGCGGAAGCGCCCGCGGCGAAGCTCGCGATCAGCGGCACCGCCGCGCCGGAACGGAATCCCGACGTCGCGCTGACGCTCGCGTTGAGCGGCGAGCGCTTGGATGGGCTCGACGCGCTCCTCGAGGCATCCCTCCCGCCCTGGGGGCCGTACGCGCTCACCGCGCGGTTGCGCTTCCCGAAGCGCGGCTACGAGGTCAGTACGATGCGGCTCGCGCTCGGCGAGAGCGTGCTCGACGGCAAAGGCTCGCTCGACACCGCCCGCACCCCGCCGAAGCTCGACGTCTCGCTTGCCGCGGAGCGCATCCAGCTCGACGACTTTCCGGTCGGCGACTGGTCCCCGTTCGGCGAGCGAACCGGCCCGGGGAGTCCGATGACCGTCGAGTCGGCCCGCCAGGCCGTCGCCGGCGGCGCCCGCAGGGTCCATGCAATTTTCAGCCGCGAGCTCCTGCGCATGGGCGACGCGGACGTCGACGTGGCGGTGAAGCGGGTCGTCTCGGGCAAGGACGAGCTCGGGCGCGGCCGGTTCGTTACCACCGTGGCCAACGGCCGCGCGACGATCGGGCCGGTCGAGGTCGAGAGCGCTGCCGGAGCCGCGCGGGGCTCGCTCGCCTACGAGCCGCGCGAGCGCGACGTGCTCGTCGACGCGCGCGTCAAGGTCGATCGCTTCGATTACGGCATGCTCGCGCGCCGCATCCGTCCCGGCTCGGATCTCGACGGCGCGGTCAGCCTGGATCTCCGTCTCGACGCGACGGCACCGCGGTTGTCCGCTGCGCTCGCGACCGGGTCCGGACGCCTCGACTTCGCGGTATGGCCGGAGCGCCTCCAAGCCGGGGCGTTCGACCTGTGGGCGGCGAACATGCTGTTCCGGCTGCTGCCGATCGTCGACACCAGCGCATCGCCGGTCAACTGCGCGGTGGGCCAGTTCGATCTCGAGCACGGCAAGCTGCAGTCGGTGCGGCTGGTGATCGACACGATCAACACTCGCACCGAAGGCAGCGGCAGGGCTGATTTGGGGACGAGCGAGGTCCGCCTGCGCTTCGTGCCGCGCGCCAAGGTGCCGCAGTTCTTCAGTCTCGCGACGCCGGTCGAGGTCGGCGGGACGTTCGATGACTACCGCTTCGGCGTGCGCCCGGTCGATGCGCTCGGCACCGCGGCCCGATGGGTGACCTCGCCGGTAGTCGTGCCGATCCAGAGGCTCGTCGGCGAGCGCGTTCCGGCAGACGGGCGCGACGTATGCGCGAACCCCGGGCGGTAAGCCGATGCGGCCCGCGTGTGGCCATCGACGATCCTCCTCGCATACGCGCAACACGCCGGGCGTTTCGCTAGTGAGACGACATCGCGCGCCGCATCCAACCCGCTCTTTCCCGCGGGCGTTGGTGGATTACAATTGCGGCGGCGCATCGAGACCGAAACTTGATGCTCGCGGTTCGCGCAGCCGGAGGTTTCCGACCTCCGACGTCCGGCGTCAGCGAGAAAGCACCGATGAGATACGTTTACATCGCGCTGATCGTCGTGTTCACCGCCACCGTTCTACTGTTCAAGTTTCAGAATCTCGAGACCGTGACGGTCTCGCTCGCCTCGTCCAGCTTCACGCTTCCGGTCTCCGTCCTGGTCCTCTTGGTCTACCTCCTGGGGATGTTCACCGGCGGGTTCGTTCTCGCGCTCCTTCGGAGCTGGGTCCGCGGCGCGAATCAGCGCCCGGCGTGATTGCCATCACAGTTTCGTTGTAGCCGGACGCCGCAGCGTCCGGGCGTCGCTTGACACAGGGAGAGATGAAGTGAGCAATTTCTGGGACGCGCGGCTCAAGGCAAAGGCGCTCGCGTGACCCGGTCAGCCGCTGACGCGGCGCCTCGGCAACGACACCTTCGGGCCCGCCAGCAACCGGACGGCGCGTTCGCGCGGCAACCAACATCCGGTCGGAGGTCATGATGAATCGCGATCCAGTTTCGGTCGATCTCGGTCTGCAGGGCGGGGGGGCGCACGGCGCGTTCACCTGGGGCGTCCTCGACCGACTCCTCGAGGAGTCGTGGCTCCTCTTCGACGGCATCTCCGGCACCTCGGCCGGCGCGATGAACGCGGTGGTGATGGCCGACGGGCTGGCCGAGGGCGGGCCGCCGCAGGCACGGGCGGCGCTCGAGCAGTTCTGGAAGCGCGTGTCGGATGCGGCGCTGCTCAGCCCCTTGCGCCGCGGCCCGCTCGAGATCCTGACCGGCCGCTGGACGCTCGACTATTCGCCGGTGTTCGCGGCCCTCGACATCGCGGCGCGGGTGCTCTCGCCGTACGACACCAACCCCTTCGGCTCGAACCCGCTCACTCAGATCCTGGCGGACAGCGTCCGTTTCGACCGGCTCACCCGTGCGCCGATCAAGCTCTTCGTCACCGCGACCAACGTGCGCACGGGCCGCGGCCGCGTTTTCCGCAACGCCGATCTCACGCCCGACGTGCTGCTCGCCTCGGCGTGCCTGCCCACGATGTTCCAGGCCGTGGAAATCGACGGCGAAGCGTACTGGGACGGCGGTTACTCGGGCAACCCTTCCATGACGCCGCTGATCCGGGAGTGCTCGTCGTCGGACACGATCCTGGTGCAGATCAACCCGATCGAGCGGCCGGGCACGCCGCGCACGGCGCGCGAGATTCACAACCGGCTGAACGAAGTCGCTTTCAACGCCACGCTGATCAAGGAGTTCCGCGCGGCCGCATTGCTGCGGCGGGTCGCCGATCCCGGCACGGGTGAGGGTGCCGTCTGGGCGAAGATGCGCATCCACCGCATCGCGAGCGATGCCATGATCGACCTCGGCTACTCCTCCAAGCTCCTCGCCGAGTGGGAGTTCTTCCTGATGCTGCGCGACGAGGGCCGTCGCGCGGCGGAGGCGTTCATCGAGAAGCACGGCGCGGACCTCGGCGTGCGCTCGACCCTCGATATCGACGCGTATCTGGAGGGCATCTAGCGCTCATGGGGCTCGCCGGCATCCTGCTCGGCCTCGGGGCGCTGGTCTGGCTGTCGTTCCGCGGCTGGAGCGTGCTCGTGCTCGCGCCGGCGGCCGGCCTGGTCGCCGCGCTTGCGGCGGGCGAGCCGCTGCTCGCGCACTGGACGCAGACGTTCATGGGCTCCGCGGCCGGCTTTTTCGCGTCGTTCTTTCCGCTGTTCCTGCTCGGGGCGATCTTCGGAAAACTCATGGAAGACAGCGCCTCGGTGGCGGCGATCGCGCGGTTCATGACCGAGAAGCTCGGGTCGGGACGCGCGGTGCTGGCCGTCGTGCTCGCAGGGGCGCTCGTCACTTACGGCGGCGTCAGTCTCTTCGTCGCGTTCTTCGTGCTCGGGCCGATGGCGCAGGCCCTGTTCCGCGCCGCGAACATCCCGGGTCGTCTCATGCCGGCGGCGATCGCGCTCGGCACCTCGACGTTCACGATGACCGCACTGCCGGGCACGCCGGCGATCCAGAACGCGATCCCGATGCCGTTCTTCGGCACCACGCCGTTCGCCGCGCCCGGGCTGGGCGTGATCGCGGCGGCGATCATGCTCGCGTTCGGCTTGTGGTGGCTCGGGCGCGCGGAAGCCGCCGCGCGCCGCAAAGGGGAGGGCTACGGCGACGCCGCCGTGGCGGTCGATGCCGCCGCCGAGGATCCGCTGGTGCGCGAGCGCGCGACGACCGCGAGCTCGTTCGATCCGCCGGAAGTGCATCGCGGCCGCGTGAGCGACGCGGCGCCTGGCGTATTCGTGGCCGTGCTGCCACTCGTGGTGGTCGTGCTCGTCAATCTCGTGATGTCGCTCGCGGTGCTCCCGCGCCTCGACACGAGCTTCCTCGCGGAAGAGCGATGGGGCGGGATCTCTCTCTCGTCGGTGAGCGGCGTGTGGTCGGTGGTCGTGGCGCTCGCCGCCGCTGATTGCGGTGCTCGTCCTGCTCAACCGCCGGCGGCTGTCGAGCTTGCGCGAGACCGTCGACGCGGGCGCCAACGCCTCGGTCCTGCCCGTGCTCAGCGTGGCGAGTCTGGTGGGCTTCGGTGCGGTCGTGGCGGCGATGCCGGCGTTCGAGGTGGTGCGCGACTGGGTGCTGTCGATCGGCGGCGGGCCGCTCGTCTCGCTCGCCGTGTCCACCAACATTCTCGCGGCGCTGACCGGTTCCGCATCGGGCGGCCTGACGATCGCGCTCGATGCGCTCGGTGGCACCTACCTGCAGCTCGCCGCGGAGCGCGGCATCGATCCGGCGCTGCTGCACCGGGTCGCGGTGATCGGCGCCGGCACGCTCGACAGCCTGCCGCACAACGGCGCGGTGGTGACGCTGCTCGCGGTCTGCGGATCGACGCACGGCAAGAGCTATTTCGACATCGTGATGGCCGGGATCGTCGGCCCGATCCTCGCGCTCGTGGCGGTGATCGTGCTCGGATCGGCGTTCGGATCGTTCTAATCGCACGAAGGAGATGTGAAATGCCGAACCCTTTCCGGTTGACTGGCCTGCTCGGCGCGGCTGTCGCTGGCATCTGTCGCGCACCACGGCACTGGCGCAGACGACGGTCAACTACGGCCGGATCACCGCGGTGAACCTGATGACCGAGCAGAACCGCGCCGCGCAGACCGGCGGCGCGATCCTCGGCGGTGCGCTCGGCGCCGCCTCGGGATCCAACCGGTCGAGCGGCACCCGCGCGCTGCGCGCCGGCGCCGGCGTGTTCGCCGGGCAGCAGCTCGGGCGCATGGCGACCCAGCGGCAGGCGTTCGAGTACACCATCCTCATCGACGGCACCTCGACCGTCAGGATGGTCACCGACGAAGCGGGCCTGCGGGTCGGCGACTGCGTCGCGGTCGAGCGCGGCGCGTTCAACAACCTGCGGCTGGTCGACGACGCGCGCTGCAACCCGCCGCGGGCCGCGTCCGCGCCGAAATCCGCGCCCCCGCCGCCGCCGAAAGCGACGGCTGCGGACGTGCGCGTGGCGGACGCCTGCATCCAGGCGAAGGACCAGTTGCTCGCCGCGGAGACCGAGGAAGCTTTCGATCGCGCCGAGCGCAGGGTGCGGCTGCTCTGCGCCGACTGACCGGCGCACACCGGCGACTCTTCGGCTGACGCCCTGCGCCCACGGGCCAGCTCCCGCCGATGCGCGCACCGCCTTCAGAGCTTCGCGCCGCGGTGCGCGGGCTCGCGCTGGTCGGCCTCGGCGTGCTGCCGCGCAACCTGGTGCCTCCCGAGCTGACGCCGGTCGCGTCGATCCCGGGCCGGGAGCGCATCTCGCCGGTCGCTTGGGGCATATTGCGCCCCTTTATGCCTCATCGGATGAGGCATAAAATCGGGCGTCATGACCCAGCCCAAGTTCATCTGGCAGCGCCCGGACTGGCCGCGCTTCGCCGTGCAGGAAGCCGAGATCGCCGCGCTGCTCAAGGATGCCCGGCTGGCGCAGGGCCGGGTGACCGGCAAAGCGCAGGCGCTCGGCCTGGAGGCCGTCGGCAGCGCCGCGGGGGAAATCTGGGCCGCCGAGGCGCTCGCCACGGCCTCGATCGAGGGCGAAACGCTCGACCTCGATGCCGTGCGATCATCGGTTGCCCGGCGCCTTGGTTTGCCGGCGCCGGCGAAGGCGCGTCACGCGCGTAACGTCGAGGGCCTGCTCGACATGATGGAGGACGCGGTGGCGCGGCATGCGGAACCCCTCACGAAGGAGCGTCTGTTCGCATGGCAGGCCGCGCTCTTTCCGACCGGCCGATCCGGCCTTGTGAAGATCCGGACCGGAGGCTGGCGGAGCGGCAGCGAGCCGATGCAGATCGTGAGCGGCCCGATCGGCCGGGAGAAAGTCCACTACGAAGCACCGCCCGCGCGGGCCGTGCCGCGCCTCATGGGCGAGTTCCTGCGCTGGGTCGCCAATTCGGCGAAGGACGGGACCGACGTGCTGGTGCGGGCAGCCCTCGCGCACCTCTGGTTCGAGACGATCCACCCGTTCGAAGACGGCAACGGGCGCGTCGGCCGCGCCATCGTCGATCTGGTGCTCGCGCGGGACTCCGCCGTCTCCATGCCGCTATACCGGATGTCGTCGCGGCTGTCCGCGAACCGCACGGAGTACTACGAGGAGCTGAAGCTCGCGCAGCGGGGCACGCTCGACGCAACCCGGTGGGTGGCGTGGTTCGTCGGGCAGTTTCGCGCCGCTTGCCGCGAATCCGAGGAAACGATCGACGGCTCGCTCGCCAAGGCGCGTTTCTGGGCCCGTCTGGCGGACGTGTCCCTCTCCGATCGCCAGCGAAAGGCTGTCAGCGCGCTGCTCGACTCGGGGCCTGGCGGCTTCGAAGGCGGACTTTCGGCGGGCAAGTACCAGAATCTCACGTCGACTTCTCGGCAGACCGCCTCGCGCGACCTCGCTGACCTCGTGGAGAAGGGCGTGCTGCGCGTGACCGGGCAGCTCAAAGGCACGCGGTATCACGTCGCGGTGCGGGAATGGCGGTGAAGCCGATCGATTGACTGCCGCCGCCCGTCAGAGATTCATACCGTTCCTACTCCACGTAGCCTATCCACATATATACTGTCGAAACGCTCATATCATCGCCGACACGCCATCCACTACAGCGATCGGCCCCGTCATAAGCGCTCCGTCATCGCTTCGTTAGTCTGTTCAACCAAAGTACATCGAGTCTGCGGAACACACCGTCACGGCCGGCGAATGTGGAGGCGTTCCTCGGCCTACCGAGAGCGCACTGGCACGATGCCGAGCCCATGAACCAGCGCGATATCCCGGAGGTCCAGGCAGAACCCGCGCGCGAGAGCGTAGTGTTCGTGCGCATCGAGGACTTCGCGCGACGTCCCGTCGCGGAGCAGGTCCAGCTCAAGGGCGAGATCGAAGCGCTCGTCAACGCCGCGATCGCACCGGTTCCTCCAGGCGATCGCATCTTCCTCGACGCCTCAGATGGCGCGGCGGTGGTCGTACTCTACTCACCCGAGGCCGCGCTCTACGTCGCCCAACGAGCGTCTTCAGGGGCATCGCCGTCCATTCGCGTCGGTGTCTACCACGGCCCGCTCAAGCTCGCCCCGCGCGAGCGCGGCGAGCTGGGTCTCGTCGGCGATGGGCTCGCCACCGCGGCGAGCGTCGCCGGCTTCATTGCTCCCTCGCGCCTGCTCGCGACGCGCTCGTTTCGCGACGCTATCTCGCGTCTCGCGCCGGAGCGCGCCGAGGGTTTGCGGCCGGCAGGGACGTTCACTGACCGGCGTGTCCGTTCGCACGAGGTATTCGCGCCGGACGCGGCCGCGCCTACCGCCCGACGCCCACGGCTGATCGTCCTCGGAACACTCCGTGTAGCCGGCTTGCTCCGCGCCGGTGTCACCGTGCGCGTCGTCCGCCACGCCGCCGCCGAACGCCGCCGCCGACCGGCGTTCATCCAGCTCGCGATCACCCCGTGGGGCGAGGTGCTGATCGACGGCGAGCACCGCGGCACTACGCCGCCGCTCAAGCGGATCGACGTGAGTCCCTTCTGGCACACCATCGAGGTGCGCAACGCGCCCATCCGCCGGTCGCGATCCAAGTCGAGCTGCAGCCCGGTGAAGACATCGTTGTCCGCCACGCCTTCTCTACCGCGCGTCCCGCGCCAGCCCATACGCCCGCGCAACCCGCCGCGCAGAAATCGTCGCGCGCCCAGCGTGAAAGAGATGTGGCGCGAGTTCCGCCGCAGCCTGCCCTTCCACAGTAACCGACCGGCGCTCTTCGGCCGTTACCGCGTCCTCTGCGCTCGGCCGCGGCGCGATGGGCGTCGTCTACAAGGCGGCCATCCGCTGCTCTACCGAACCGTCGCACTCAAGACGATCGGCATGTCCGCCGACCCCGAGGAGCGCGCCGAGTACGAGGCGCGGTTCTATCAGCGAAGCTCAAGCGCGGCCGGCCGTCTCAACCATCCGAACGTCATCACGATCTACGACATCGGCCGCGAGGCGACGTCGTGTACATGGCGATGGAGTTCCTCGAAGGCACGCGAGCTCCGCGATCTCCTCGCCCGCGAGCGGCTCCCGCTGCCGCGCGCGGTGGACATCGCCGCGCAAGTCGCCGACGGGCTCGCTTACGCGCACGCGCCGGCGTCGTCCATCGCGACATCAAGCCGGCGAACATCATGATCACCGCGCGGCGGACCGCGTGAAGATCATCGATTTCGGCATCGCTCGCATACGCATCTCCGCGTGCAGACCCAACGGGCATGCGCGCTGGGCTCGCCGAAGTACATGTCGCCCGAGCAGGTGACCGGGCGAGCCCTCGACACCGCGCTTCGACATCTTCTCCCTCGGCGTGGTGCTCTACGAGATGCTCGCGGCGCCAGCACCGTTTTCCGGCGCGGATGTTTAGTCAGCTCATGTATCTAGGTCGTGACCGCGATCGCCGCCCGCCGCCCAGCTCTCCTCAACCCCGCCGCTGCCGCCGATACTCGATCTCATCGTCGCAAAGGCTCTCGCCAAGGCCCGACGCGCGTTACCGGGATGCGCCGCGAGCTCGCGGCCGATCTACGCGCGTGCCGCCGCGATCTGCCCGATCAGCCGGCGCCCAACGCCGATTCGACGGCCGCGACGCAACGTCTCTATGCCGAGGCCACTCGGACATCGCCTACCGTCCGCACCGGCGGAGAATCGGACACCAGTCTCTGGCTCGCCGTGTCGCGCCGGTTCTATTCCTCCGACGCGCTGCGGCGGCTCGCGGAGGCGACCGCGATCATCCAGGCCGTGGACGCCAATGCGCCGACTCTCACGCTCTATCTGCGCGTGGCGAAGCGGCCCCCGTCGCGGCGCGACCCTCGCCTCCCGCGCGCCGCGCACCCGAGAAGTTAATCGTTCTCGCAGGGATTACCATCGCGGCGCTCATCGCGCTCCTCACCGCGTTTACTGGCCCGCGTTCCCCGGCGACGACCGCGCCGGTTGAAGAACACGGCAAGGCACCGCATGAGCGCCCCGCCGCCACGTACCTTCAGAGATCGGCGTCTGTCCGGCGCAATCGAGTCGCGCAAGCCGCACGGTTATGATGGATGTGTTCGAGTACCGCCCGTGCGCTGCTACGCTCTGAGACCGCGAACGCCGCGCTCGTCCTGCGCGCGGAGAGCGGCGCGATGCGTGACACCGGGTCCGGGACCCCGATGCGCGCAGTGAGACGATCGATGGGCAGGCTCGCGCGCGGGGTCGTGCTGGCTGGTCTTGCCGTGTCGCTGGCGGGATGCGGCGTGCTGCCCCGCAACCCGGTCCCGCCCGAGCTGACGGCATCGGCGACGATCCCGGGCATGCCGGACGTGCGCGCACGGGCGGGGGGCCCGATCCCGGTGATGGAGCGCGATCTGGCGCAGTCCTTCGACCAGGAATCCCGCGCGGACTTCCCCCGTGGCCCCGACGGCCTCGTTCGCTATCCGCACCTCGCGGTGTCCGGAGGGGGCGCGAACGGCGCCTTCGGCGCCGGATTCCTGAACGGCTGGACGGCCACCGGCAGTCGCCCGATCTTCAAGATCGTTACCGGGGTCTCGACCGGCGCGTTGATCGCGCCGTTCGCGTTTCTCGGCCCGCAGTACGACGACGCGCTCCGCGAGTTTTACACGACGACGGCCACACGCGACATCTTCGCCCTCGGCACCTTGCTGCTCCAGCTGCTGCAGGGCGAAGCGCTCGCCGACACCGCCCCGCTCGCGGCGCTGATCGCGCGGCACGTCGACGAGGAATTCCTGGGGAAGATCACCGACGCGCACGCGCGTGGCCGGCGGCTGTACATGGCAACGGTGGACCTCGACTCGCAGCAGTTCGTCGTGTGGAACATGGGTCTGATCGCCGGAAGCGGCCGTCCGGAGGCGTTGGAGCTCTTTCGCAAGGTCATGCTCGCGTCCGCGTCCATCCCGGTCGCCTTTCCGCCCGTGTTCTTCGAGGTCGAGGTCGACGGGCGGCGCTACGACGAGATGCACGTCGACGGTGCCGTGGGATTCAACGTCTTCGTGAGCGGCGGGGTGTTCCGTTTCTCGCACGTCCACGCGAGCGGCGGACGCGGTGCGGCGCGGCAAGACATCTTTCTGATCCACAACGGCAAGCTGCGCGTCGGGCCGAGTCCGACGCCGCGATCTCTGCGCGGCATCGCAACGCGGGTCCTGGAGGCTTCGCTCAGAGCGTCGATGGTCGGAGACCTCTTTCGTATCTACGCCTTGGCGCAGCGCGAAGGGGCGACCTTCCAGTGGATCACGATCGCCGAGGGCGTCGAGCTCCAGGGGGCCGAAACGTTCGACCCGGTGAGGATGAGTGAGCTCTACGAGATCGGTTACCGGACCGCGCGCGCCGGGCCCGAGTGGGAACTCCATCCTCCCGCATTTCGGACAGAGCAGCCGCCGCCGTGAGCGCCGGGATCGTGACCGCGCCGGTTCCCGGCCGCCGGGGCGACGAGTGAGAGTTCATGAGCATGGATTTCCGCCTCCGGATCGCGGGGCGGCTACGGAGGTCTCGTGGAGTCGCTGATCATCCCGTTCCTGAAGGCCCTTGCCCTGGTGCCGGTGACGCTGCTGCCGATCATCAATCCGCTCAGCACGGCACCGGTGTTCGTCGCGACCTTCGGTCACAATCGCGCCGTCGCGAAGCGGCTGGCGCGCCAGATCGCGATCAACAGCTGGTTCGTCATGGTCGCGTCGATGCTGATCGGCACTCACGTCCTGGCGCTCTTCGGCATCTCGCTCGCGGTCGTGCGGATCGGCGGCGGCCTGCTCGTGGCTGCGGCGGGCTGGCGCATGCTCCACCGCACCGACGACGACGACGTCCATGCGGCCGCCGCCGAGGAGGCGGCCACGCTCACCGACGCGGAGGTCGTGCGGCGGAGCTTCTTCCCGTTGACATTCCCATTGACGACCGGCCCGGGCACCATCGCCGCGGCGATCGCGCTCGGCGCCCAGATCCCGACGACGCCCCTCATCTACTTGCTCGGGAGCGTCGCGCTTGCCGGAGGGGCTGCGCTCGTATCGCTGGTGCTCTACTTCCTGTTCAAGAACGCCGCCTCGGTGCTGCGCCGGCTGGGAGACATCGGCATGCTCGTGATGATCCGGCTCATGGCCTTCATCCTGCTCTGCGTCGGCATCCAGATCATGTGGAACGGGTGGGCCGAGCTGAACAGGATCACCCCGTGAGCTCGTCGCGCGCGCAGGCCGTCGTCTTCATGCGTGGGACGCCGAAGGGACCGAGCGCGACGTCAGTGCAGCGGCAGCAGCGCCGGGCAATCGAGCCGGCAGGTAAAGTCCGCGGTTAACACCTCGTGAAGGAGTCGTTCATGTCCCGGTGGTCCCTGGTTGTTCCGCTCGCCGGCACGGCCCTGCTGGTCGCGGCGCTGATGTTGCCCTTCGGCGCGCTGATCGGCACCGCTTGCGCTGTCGCGCTGGTGGGCGTGGTCGTCGCCGCGGTACATCACGCGGAGGTCGTGGCCCATCGCGTCGGCGAGCCGTTCGGCACATTGGTCCTCGCGCTGGCCGTAACGGCGATCGAGTCGTCGCTCATCGTGTCGGTGATGCTGGCCGGCGGCGCCGACAAGGCCACGCTCGCGCGCGACACCATGTACGCGACGGTCATGATCATCGCGAACGGCGTCATCGGGATCAGCGTACTGCTCTGAGCGCAGCGCCACCGCGAGCCGTCATTCCGCATCGAGGCGCCGGTCCCGCCGCTGACAGCGCTGGCGACGCTCGCCACGCTCGTACTGGTGCTGCCGACGTTCACGGTCAGCGCGCCGGGACCGAGCTATACCGTGGCGCAGCTCGAGTTCGTGGCGGTGTGCTCGTTCGTGATGTGGTGCGTGTTCACGTTCTTCCAGACCATCCGGCACCGCGACTATTTTCTGCCGCCGACCGGTGCTTCCGACGAGACCGCACATGCGGCGCCGCCGACGCATCGCGCAGGCCTGGGCGAGCTTCGCTCTGCTGCTGGTATCGCTCGTCGCGGTGGTGGGCCTCGCCAAGGTGCTGTCACCGTCGATCGAGAGCGCGGTTCGTAACGCCGGCGCGCCGCCGGCGGTCATCGGCATCGCCATCGCATTGCTCGTGCTCATGCCCGAGTCGCTCGCCGCGATCCGCGCCGCCCTCGCCGACCGCCTGCAGACGAGCCTCAATCTCGCGTTCGGCTCCGGCGCTCGCGACCATCGGCCTCACGATCCCGGTCGTGGTGTTAGTGTGCGTCGCTGTTCGACCTGCCGATCGTGCTCGGTCTGAGCCCAAGGACATCGCGCTACTCGCGCTAACCTTCCTCGTGTGCGCGATCGGGGTCGGCGCGGGGGGGCGGACCAACATGATGCAGGGCGTGGTGCAGCTCGTGATCTTTGCGGCGTTCCTGTTCCTCGCCATCGTACCCTGAACGGCACGGTCGACCCGAGATCGCAGGCGTCGCATCACCGCGAACGACGGAGCGAGCGCACTTGCGGTAATGTTACGGCGTCGACCGTGCGGTCGACCGCCGATCCCGGGCTGTGCTGCAACCGGCGACGATACACCTACCCGACCTATCAACCCGATCTGAAGTGGAAGGACGCGTCATGGATAAACGAAAGTTCCTCGCCGCGGGCGCCTCGATCGCGGCGCTCACCGTTGTCACCGCAGCCTGCACGACCACAGGTGGCGATTCTGCAGATCCCGCCGCTACCAGCGCCGGGCCATTGATGCCGGCGCCGACAGCGCGTTGTCGCGGCTCTACCAGCGAGGCTCGAGGCTCGCAGGAACTCGTGTCGCGGGCGCAGGGCGTGCTGATCTTCCCCGCCGTCGTCTCCGCAGGTTTCATCGTGGGCGGTGGGGGTGGCCGAGGTGTGCTCCGCAAGGGCGGGAAAAGCGCCAGCTACTGGCGCATGACCGAGGGCTCCGTCGGGCTCCTCGCCGGCGCGCAATCGCAGGCGGTGTTCGTCCTCTTCATGACATCGGACGCGCTCAAGCGGTTCGAGGAGAGCAACGGCTGGACCGCGGGCGTGGACGGCTCGATCTCGCTGATTACGGTCGGCGCCGATGCGCGCATCACCACACAGACGGCCCAGCAGCCGATCGTCGGCTTCGTCCTCACCAACGCCGGTCTGATGGCGAGCCTGAGCCTGAACGGCAACCGGTTCACGCGCCTCGAAATCTGAGCGCGCGTATCGGCGAGGCCGCGGCGCGTTCTCGACTCGCAGCGCGGCGTCGCAGGCTCGTCGGCTGAGACTGTTCTGCTGGAAGTGAGGCGGTGTTCTTCCAGACCTACGGGAACATGTTCTCGCTCTACATGGCCGATCAGCACGCAGGCCGAAGCGGCCGCGGCGCGCCAGGTCGATCCGCGCGAGCTGCCGTTCGTCAAGGCAAGGCGCTGGGTGCGAGCGGCCCGCGTCCCGCCGCGGTGAAGTGCGTTAAGCTCGGATGAGGGCGGTCGGTGGTCAGCGCGAACTTGATCGGGTAGAACTCCGCCGGACGATCTCGGCGTTAGCCGCCGAGCGGTGTCGTCGCGCGTATACTGACGACGACTCGCTGAGGTACATGATGAGCAAAGTCGAAAATCTCGAGAAACAGATCCGACAGCTGTCCCCCGAGGAGCTGGCTGAATTTCGGCGCTGGTACGCCGAGTTCGACGCCGACCTCTGGGATCGGCAGTTCGAGTCGGACGTGAAGGCAGGAAAGCTGGACGCGCTCGCGGAGAAGGCGCTTCGCGCTCACGCAGCAGGGCAGTCCACCAAACTTTGAATCACCACGCCTCGCCCGACTTTTGGTCCCGCTATCGAGCTCTACCCGCCGAGGTTCAGAGGCTCGCCGACAAGTCCTTCACCCTTCTGAACGCCGATTCGCGACACCCGTCGCTCCACCTCAAGAAGATCGGCCGGTTCTGGTCTGCGCGTGTCGGGCTGCATTACCGAGCCGTCGCCGTCGAAGCACCCGACGGCCTGCTGTGGTTCTGGATCGGCACCCATGCCGAGTACGACAAAATCGTCGGCTAGCAGCGCGCTTGCCGGAGCCGAGTAGTCCCTAGAGGACGACGAGGAGGATCTCCTGAGCGATATCGCGGTGA
This sequence comes from uncultured beta proteobacterium, assembly GCA_963744255.1. Lineage (GTDB taxonomy): Bacteria > Pseudomonadota > Gammaproteobacteria > Burkholderiales > SG8-39 > DATEDA01. Next base: position 31,990 of record CAVUSZ010000006.1, on the reverse strand, counting down.
CGTTCGCGATCGTGGTTGCGGTCGTGGCGCTGTTCGTCTGGAATCGCATTCCGGTCGTGCTCGTGGCGCTCGGGACGCCGCTTGCCCTTTATCTCGCGGGCATCCTCGACGCAGCCGAGACGATGGCGGGCTTCGGCGACACGATCGTGATCTTCCTCGCATCGCTGTTCGTGGTCAGCGCGGGCCTCGAAGCGGCGGGCGTCACGACCTGGGCGGGCCAGCTCCTGATCGCAAAGGCGGGGACGAGCCGCCCGCGGCTGCTTGTCCTGCTCATGCTGCTTGCCGGGCTCCTGAGCGCGCTCATCGGCCTCGTCGGGGCGGTGGCCGCGCTGCTGCCGGTGGTCGTCGTCGTCGCAGTCAGGCTCGGGATTCCGGCGTCGCAGCTGCTCATGCCGCTCGCGTTCGCCGCGAGTGCCGGAGGGCTGCTCACGCTCGCCGGATCGCCGGTGAACGTGGTCACCTTCAACGCCGCCGAGGACGCCGGCGTGGGCGGGTTCGGCTACTTCGAGTTCGCGCTCGCCGGAGTGCCCGCGCTCCTCGGGACGCTGGCGATCGTGCTCCTTTTCGGGCAGCGATTGCTGCCGAAGCGGAGCGGCGACTCGCTGCCGACCGACTTCAGCGCGCACACGCGGACGCTCGTCGAGCAGTATCGCCTCGAGGACGGATTGCATCGGCTGCGCGTGCGGTCCACGTCGCCCTACGTCGGCGCACGCCGGAGTGACGTCGATCTCAAGGATTACGAGGGATTGAGCCTCGTCGCGATCCAGGAAGCAGAGCGCTCGAGCGCTCGCCCGGCCCACGCTCGCCGAGGGCGATGTGCTCCTCGTGCGCGGCGATGCGCAGGCGCTGGGGCGGCTCGCGAGCGACAAGCACCTCGCCGTCCAATCGGAAGAAGCGGGCGGCGGTGTCGCCGACACGCTGTTCAATCGCAACTCGGGGCTGGCCGAGGTGGTAATCCCGCCGCGCTCGAAGCTCGTCGGGCAAACGGTGTTCCCCGGCATGGCGGCGCGCGACGGCGATCTGCTGGTGCTCGGCGTGCAGCGCGGCGGCGAGGATCTGGGCGCGAAGCCGACGCCGCTGGCGGTTGGCGACCACCTGCTGCTGCAGGGGACCTGGCGGGCGCTCGACCGGCACCTCGCCGACCCGCAGGTGCTCGTCGTCGACTCACCCGAGGTGGTGCGGCGGCAGGCCCTCGCGCTCGGCCCCGGCGCAAAGGCAGCCATCGCGGTACTCGCCCTGCTCGTATTCCTCCTCGCCACGAGCGCCGTGCCCCCTGCGATTGCGGGGTTGATCTGCGCGGTCGCCATGGTGCTCGCCGGGGTGCTCACGGTCCCGCAAGCGTACAAGGGCATCGATTGGACGTCCTGCCTCCTGATCGGCGGCATGATCCCGCTCTCCACCGCGATGGCGAAGACCGGTGCCGCGGACCTGATGGCGGAGAAACTGCTGAGCTGGGTCGGCGACGCCGGACCGCACGCGCTCCTTGGCGGGCTGTTCCTGCTGACCGCCATCCTCGGTCAGTTGATCAGCAACACCGCGACGGCCCTCGTCGTCATCCCCATCGCGGTGGCCGCCGCGACCGAGGTCGGCATCTCGGCGCGGCCGGTGCTGATGAGTATCACGGTAGCCGCCGCCGCCTCGTTCCTCACGCCCGTCGCCACGCCCGGAAACCTCATGGTGACCGGACCCGGCGGGTACCGCTTCGGCGACTTCTGGAAGCTCGGGTTGCCCTGCATGGCGTGGTTCTTCGTCGTGGCGGTGTTCGTCGTGCCGCTGTTCTGGCGTTTTTGAGGCCGCACGGCGAACCGCGGAGCGTGCCCTCCCTGCACAGGCCCCGCTCGATGCAGTCGTGCATCGCCCAGATTCGGTCGAGATCCGTTCCCTCGCGCCGCGCGAGTTCGTTCACGCGCTTCATCTCCACACGATGGGCGGCTACTCGCCGATCACACACATGTGGTGAGCAGCAGCGTCGGACCGAGGGTGAGGACTGTGGCGACGAAAGCGGTGATCAAGGTCCAGACGACCACCCAGTGCAGGAACGCGCCGGTCGGGCCGAAGGCGGGGTCCGGAGTGCCCTTCGCGTAGTCGCGCCACACCCAGCCGATCACGGCCAGATGGGCGAGCAGCGCCACACCGAGGCCGAGGCGGAGGGCGCCCGTCGGCCAGGCAAAGGCGCAGCCGAGGCCGTGCAGGGCGTAGACGACGACGATCGCGCTGCACCAGACGCCGTAGCCCAGCGCGAGCAGCCAGAACTGGCGGGGCGGCACAGGACGCGCGCCCATTGGGCGACCCTCGGTCGGTGCGCTCATGGCCGCGCGTGCAGCATCGCCACCAGCGCCGGCAGCGTCAGGACGAGGCCGATCGCGATCGCCCCGGTCGCGGCCGTGTAGTGGAGCCAGAGCCGCGTCAGGCGAAGGTCGACCATTCGCTTCGGCGATACGCGGCCCGCGGCGATGCGCAGGACGTTGCTGAGGAGAAAAAGCAGCCCCACGCCGGCATGGAATGCAACGTAGCCGAGCAGCGCGGCGGCCGTCGCGCCGAGCGCATGCTCGCGCGGGTGCGGCGCGATCCCGCCGATCAGCACCACGATCGCGGCGATGCTGCCGACGAGCGCCAGCGCGGCGAGGCCGATCCAGCCTTGCGGCGCGCCGCCGCCGGCGAACGCACGCAGCGATCCGCGCGCGCCCACCGCGGCGACGACGAGCGCGAAGACGCAGCCGAGCGCGAGCGCGAGGCTGGTGTCGGGCGACACCGCCGGCGGCCAGTTCGGTGCGGCGATCCAGAGGTAGAACGTGCCGAACACGAGCGCGGTGAAGAGCGTGCTGTCGGCGATCAGCGTGAAGACGAGTCCCCACCAAGGTGGCGTGCCGCTCACCTCGGTATGCGGAGGCACGCTCACGCCATGGCCGACCGGCAGCGGGCCGTGGTCGCGCGGGAGGCCGGCGCTCTGGCCGCCCAGCACGAAGAGGCCCGCGACCACGAGTGCCGCGGCGAGCGACAGCAGGTAGAGTTTCAACAGGAACGCCAGCACCGCGCCGGCGGTGGTGAGTGCGGTCCAGAGCGGCAGGTAGGTCGCGCGCGGCAACACGATCAGCTGATCGGGGGTGCCGCTGGTCACGTGCACGCCGAGCGTCTCCTGCCAGCCATTGCGGGTGAAGCCGAGGTAGCCCTCGCCCCGCGCCAGGGCCGGCGCGAGCGTCGCGGGGGCGATCCGGTCGTCCCGGGACTCGAACTGGGGGACCGAGGCGAAGTTGTAGGGTGCCGGCGGCATCGGCATCGCCCATTCGAGCGTCGCTGCCTTCCAGGGGTCGCGCCGCGCCCGTCGTCCGTAGAGGAGCTGCACGAGGAGGTCGATCACCAGCAGGCCGAAGCCGATCGTCATGATGAAGCTGCCAACCGAGGCGAGGAGGTTCAGCCCGGTCCAGCCCTCGTGCCCGGCGTAGGTGGAGATGCGCCGCGGCATGCCGAGCAGGCCGACAGGTGCATCACGAGAAAGGTCAGGTTGAAGCCGATGAAGATCAGCCAGAACGCCGGCACCGACAGCCGCTGCACCGCCGTGCGCCCGGTGAGGAGCGGCAGCCAGTAGTACAGCGCCGCCAGCAGCGGGAAGGCGAAGGCGCCGCCGGCGACGTAGTGCAGGTGGGCGACGACGAAATAGCTGTCGTGCGCCTGCCAGTCGAACGGGACGATGGCCAGCATGACGCCGGTCAGGCCGCCGAGCACGAAGACGAAGAAGAAGCCGAAGATGTAGAGCATCGGCACGTTCCAGCGCGGGCGCCCCTGCGCCAGCGTGGCGAGCCAGGCGAACATCTGCACCGCCGTCGGCACCGCGACGATCGCCGAGCCGGCCGAGAAGAAGGCGAGCGCGAGATGCGGGATGCCCACGGTGAACATGTGGTGCACCCAGATGCCGAAGCTCACGAACGCGAGCGCGATGATCGCGACGACGATCGCCCGGTAGCCGACGAGCGGCCGACCGGCGAAGACCGGGATCAGCGTCGACAGGACCCCCGCCATGGGCAGGAAGATGATGTAGACGTCCGGGTGGCCGAACAGCCAGAAGAGATGCTGCCAAAGCAGCGCGTCGCCGCCGCGGGTCGGATCGAAGATCGGCAGGCCGAAAGCGCGCTCGACCTCGAGCAGGATCGAGGCGAGGATCAGCGGCGGAAAGGCCACCAGCATCATGGCCGCGGTGACCAGGATGTACCAGCCGAAGATCGGCATCCGGTCGAGCGACATGCCCGGCGCGCGCATCTTGAGGATCGAGACGACGATCTCGACCGCGAAGCTCAACGCCGAGATCTCGACGAAGGTCACGCCGAGCAGCCAGACGTCGGCGTTGATGCCGGGCGTGTAGGTGCTCGAGCTGAGCGGCGTGTACATGAACCAGCCGCCGTCGGGTGCGACGCCGAAGAGGAGCGACCCGGTCACGATCGTGGCGCCGAAGAGGTAGCACCAGTAGCTGAACGCGGTCAGCCGGGGAAACGCGAAGTCGCGCGCGCCGAGGATCTTCGGCGTCAGGTAGACCGCGATGCCCTCCAGCATGGGGATGACGAACAGGAACAGCATCACCGACCCGTGCAGGGTGAAGACCTGGTTGTAGGTCTCGGGGTCCATGAAGGCCGACGCGGGCGTCGCGAGCTGCACGCGCGTCAGCATGCCGAGCAGGCCCGCGATCACGAAGAAGACGAAGGCCGTGACCATGATGCGCAGGCCGATGACGGAGTGGTTGACCGAGGCGAGGCGTTGCAGCCCCGGCCCGGTGGCCCAGATCGCGGCGAGCTCCCGGTGCAGCCGCAGCGCCCGGCTTCCCTGCGGTCCGGCCGGCGCGCTCACTTTTTCGCCTCCACCACCGACTCCGCTTGCGCGAGCGCGGCGGGAAAGTCCGCCGCCGGATGCGCGACGACCTGGAACCGCATTCCGGGGTGCCCGACGCCGCAGAACTCGGCGCAGGTCCCCTCGAATCGCCCCGGCGCGTCGGCCTGGATGCGCAGGACGTTCGCGTGCCCCGGGATCGCGTCGATCTTTCCGGCGAGGCGGGGAATCCAGAAGGAGTGGATGACGTCGCGGCTCGTGACCACCATATCGACGGGCGTGCCGGCGGGAAGGTGCAGGAGACCCGCGGTCGTCTTGCCGCCGTGGTCGGGATAGTGGAAGGTCCAGCCCCAGCGCTCGGCGCGGACCTCGATCCGCGGCGGCTTTACCCCCGGCAGCGGCAGGAGGCGTTCGCCGGCGATCAGCCCGTAGGCCACCAGCGGCACGAGAACGACGGCCGGCAGGGCGAGCCCGCCGAGAACGATCCAGCGGTGCGGCGGTACCGACGCCCCCCAGCCCGGCCGCAGGAACGCAGCCGCAAACAAGCCCATCACCAGCGCGAAGAGCACCAGCGCGCCGGCGAGCATCACCCACCACAGCGTTGCGATCGAAGCGGCCGCGGGCCCGGAGGGATCGAGCGTCGAGAGCGGCCCGGTGCAGCCCGCCAGCAACGCGACCGTTCCCAGGCCGACGGCCGTGTGCAGACTGCTATGATTCGCGCGCAACGCACGCGTCCGGCACGGAGGATGAAAAACATGGCGAAGCCCCAGGACGATCCCGGCACGCAGGCCGCGAGCCCCGTCGTGCTGGAGATGCTCCGGCTCGACATCGGCTCCAAGGTCGCCCTGGTCGGGCATCCGCTCCACGTGATGATGGTGCATTTCCCGGTCGCGTTCGTCATCGCGACCCTCGGCGTCGACGTTTTCTACTGGTGGTCGGGCGACGAGTTCTGGGTGCGGGTCGGCGTGTGGTCCTCGGGTTTCGCCTTCTGGTCCGCGCTCGCCGCGAGCGTCGTCGGCACGGCCGAGCTCCTGCTGGTGCGCGGCATCCGGCTGCTGGAGGCGAGCTGGTCGCACGCCGTGGCGGCGATGACGCTGCTCGCGATCACCGGCGCGGTCTGGGGCGAGCACCTCTTCAAGCCCGAGCTGATCCTGCCCCACGGGCTCGTCCTGTCGGCGCTCGCCTCGGTGATGGTGGGCTTCGCGGGCTGGCATGGCGGCAAGCTCGTGTTCGATCACGGCGTCGGCGTGCTGGTCACGCCGAAGATCTGACGGAGGAGCGGCGCGAGGGCGCCGGGCTCGAACAGGCCCGGGGCGAGCTGCGCGGAGTCGATGGCGGGCTTGGCGAGCACGACCCAGAGGATCGCGACGATCAGGACGAGATAGGCCCCGGTCAGCGCAACGCAGGACCGCGACCCGAAGCGGCCGTCGGGCGCGAAGACGCGCATTGCCACCAGGCCGGCGACGACGTGCAACATCACCATGGCGCCGACCAGGACCATCTTGAGCGTGAACCACTCCCGGAACGTGCTCTGCAGGAAGATCAGCGCCGTTCCGCTGCCGATCGCGACGAACGCGGCGGGCGAGGTCATCACCACGTAGACGAACCGGGTGACGCGGTGGAGGCGGTCGAGTTCCGGCCCGGCCGCGAGGAGCCGCCGCTGCCAGAACAAGTACGGCAGGACGATCAGCCCGCCCGCCCAGACCGCGATCGTGGCGATGTGGACGAACTTCAGGAAGGTCGTCACCGGGCCGGCTCGCCGGGCCGCAGGCTGGACCACGCGAGCCAGAGCCCCACTCCGAGGTAGGGCAGGATCGCCGGCACCCACATCAGGAGCCCGCCGAGCTGCTGGTCGGCGAGCGGGCTCAATCCCCACGCTGCGGTGCTTGCGAGATGCGCCCAATAGAGCGGCTGCGGCGCAAAGACGATCAGCGCGCCGAGCAGCCCCATTTGCCCGATCGTCGCCACGAGTGCGATGAGCGCCGGGCCGGGCTGCGCCGCCGGCGCCAGGATCGCCCGCCACAGGAGCCAGGCGCTGCCGAGCAGCGTGGCCTGCATCAGCCAGTAGGCCGGCACGCTGGCGAGGCCCCAGGCATAGAGCCCCGGCGCATGCCAGAGCCACAGGATGATCGCGTGCGCCGCGACCAGCGCGGCGAGCGGCGGCGAGCCGCAGGCGCCGCAGCGGAAAGGCCACCGCGAGGAGCGGCGCCACGGCGGCGATCAGCAGGACGTGGTGGAGAACGCGCGCCGAGAACAGCGCCGAGGCGAGCGCGCAGAGCGGCGAGACGAAGACGACGACCATCAGCGCGATCGCGCCCCAGCCGGCGCGGGCGTCGGACGAGTGGCCGCGACCGACCGCAAGCGCGAGAGCGCCGAGCGCCGCAAGCAGCAGCGGATCGCCGTTCCAGCGTAGCCAGAAATCTTCCGGAACCGCGGCGGGCCCGCAGTAGGCGATTACGGGGTCCGGCATGGCGCTTCCCCTCCCGTTCTTGGCCCCGTTGCAGGGCGCGGGCTATTCATTTCGAGCCCGAGCGGTGTTGCACACGGCGCGGCCTGGAAAAGTGCGGCGGATCATACACGCGACGCGGCGGGCCATGCTTGGCGTCGGTCGACGTGTTTCTATCCGGCCACGCGCAAGAGCGCGAACGTCACGGCCATGAGGATCACGACCACTGCGGTGGCGACAACCAGCCGATCGGCGAACAGGCGGCGCATCGCGGTCTCCTAGTCGTCACGACGCGAGGGGCCACACCCCCTCGCGCTCCCCAAAGTCAGGAAAGGCGCTGCCTTCAGCATCGCGTTTCGCCTTAGACGAAGCTATAGCGCTCGGAATGGTACTTCGCGAGCGGCACGTGCAGCTCGCCGAGCGCCTTCTCGATCGCATCCATCATGACGTCCGGGCCGCAGATGAAGTATTCGTGGTCGGCATACGGCGGCGGCAGATGACGCTTGAACATCTCGGCGTCGATGTAGCCCTTCTCGCCCGTCCAGCCGGCCGGCGGGTCCGGCAGCACGTGGACGACCTTCAGGTCCAGCCGCGACTTCAGCGCCTCCAGCTCGTCGCGGAAGGTGATCGAGTCCCAGTCCTTGTTGCCGTAGAGCAGGATCACCGGGCGCTTGTCGCCGCGGTCGGCGAGCGTGCGGAGCATGCTCATCATCGGCGTGATGCCCACGCCGCCGGCGATGAGCACGTGCATGTCCGCCGGGTTGCGGTCGATGGTGAACGCGCCGTACGGCCCGTCGAGGTAGACGCGCTCGCCCACCGGCACCCCGGCGATGCGGCTGGTGAAGTCGCCCAGGTTGCGGATCGTCATCTCGACCCGTCCGTCCGCGACCGCGGCGCTGGACGAGAACGAGAACGGGTGCCCAGTGATCCTGAACGGGCCCGCCCACAGCGTGAGCCAGCCGAACTGACCGGGCGTGAAGCGGAACCCGGCGTGCCCGTCCGGCCGCATCACCAGCGTGCGCGCATCGCCGCGCTCCTCGCGCACCTCCGCGACGCGATACGGCCTGCGGAGCATGAAGAGCGGCTTGACGATGCGCACGTAAAGCAGCAGCGCGATCCACAAGATCGTCAGGCCGATCCACAGCGCCCGCTTCCAGGGGTCGGTCAGGTAGAAGGCCCACCCCACCATGTGCGCCACGCCGGCCGCGACCGCAACGACCGCCAGAACGATATGGGCGAGGTGCCACGTCTCGTAGCGGATCTTCAGTTTCGCACGCCACAGGGCCGTCACCACCAGCGCGATCAGTGAAGCAAGCGACAGCATGGCGAAGACGGCGCCCAGCGGCACGTCGCCGACGCTGGTCAGCGCGAGCATTTCCGGCCGGGTGGCGAACATGATGAGCGCGTGCGTCGCCACCAGGCCGACCGCGACGAGCGAGATCTGGCGATGAAAGTGGTAGATGACGTCCTCGCCCCACGGCTCGGTGACGTAGCGGAAGCGCGCCGTGATGCCGAACTGCAGACCCATCATCGCGAGGCCGGCGTAGCCGATGGCGGCCGAGAACTCGGTCCAGAAGTCGCGCGCGGGAGGGAGCCGACCCGCCAGGAGCGCGAACAGTGGGCCGAGGACGAAGAAAAGATAGAGGACAGCCCAGACCGCTCCGCGCAAGGTGTAGCCAAGCTGCATGGTTGGATCCCGCTCCGAAGATCACGACGCGTCGAGGACGCGCTCGCACACAGTCGCTGCACGCGGATCCGATTGTAGCGATGCCGGGCTGTTCGCTGGTAACCACGCTGCTTTCACTTGCTCGCTTCTTGCTGCGTTGCGGTCAATCTGGTAGCGGTGGATGCACGAGAACTGAAACACCAAACTCCCGTCGTCTGCTCCACAGATGAAGCAGCGCGTGGGCGAGGCTTGACCGCCAGACCACCTGTGAGCCTAGAATGACAGCGTTCCTGCTGAGAGTTTTGCGTTGCTGCCCCGGCGAAGACTGAGACAGTCGGTGCCCCGAGCCGCCGAGTAGGCCCCGCTGATCAACACCCGTAACTCGACCGGACAAAGGAGTGCCCTCGACATGATCATCGAACGCGGCAAGGGCAAAGTCGGCGTCGTCGGCACGGGGATGGTCGGGTGCTCGTTCGCGTATTCATTGATGCAATCGGGACTGGCGAGCGAAATGGTCCTGATCGACAGGGACGAGAAACGGGCCGCAGGCGAGGCGATGGACCTCAATCACGGCCTGCCCTTCATGCGTCCGATGCGCATCCAGGCGGGCGGATATGACCTCCTGGCCGGAGCCGATGTCGTCGTGATGTGCGCCGGGGCGAACCAGAAGCCCGGGGAAACGCGCCTCGACCTCCTGCAGAAGAACGCCGGCGTCTTCCGCGACGTCATTCCGAAGGTCGCCGCCGCCGCGCCGAGCGCGATCATCCTGGTTGTCACGAACCCCGTGGATATCCTGACCCAGATATCGGCGGACCTCGCAAAACTGCCTGCCGGCCGCGTGATCGGCACCGGGACCACCCTCGATACCGCGCGGTTCCGGTTCAACCTCGGCGACTACTACGACATCGATCCGCGCAGCATCCACGCCTGGATCGTGGCCGAGCACGGCGACAGCGCGGTCCCGGTGTGGAGCCTCGCCGACGTCGCCGGCGTGCCGCTCCGCAAGTTTCGCGGACCCAGCGGGAAGGCCTTCGACGAGGCCGCGATGCAGGACATCTTCGAGCGGGGGACCCGGGACGCCGCCTACTCGATCATCGAGGGCAAGGGCTCCACCTACTACGCGATCGGCATCGCGACGTTGAGCGTCGTCGAAGCCATCCTGCGCGATCAACGCACCGTCCTGACGGTTGGCGCTCCCCTGCAAGGGCAGTTCGGCATCGAGGGCATGGCGCTCAGCTTGCCCACCGTCGTCGGCCGCAACGGCGCCGAGGAGATTCTCGATATCCCCATGGACAAAGACGAGGTCGCCCTCTTCCGGAAATCGGCCCAGCTTCTCAAGGATCGCCTGACGGAACTGAATCAAGCGTCCAAGCAGAAAAGGACATAGCCTCTGCGTCGCGTCGCGAGGGGCACTAAAGAGACACGCATACCCGGCCCGCCGGCGGCCGGCCGAACACCAAAGGAGAGTTCCATGTTGAAAGGCAAAGTGGCGGTCGTAACCGGTTCCACGAGCGGGATCGGCCTGGGCATCGCGAAGGCGCTGGCCGCGGACGGGGCCGATCTGGTGCTCAACGGGTTCGGCGAGGCGCAGGCGATCGAGCAGCTGCGAAAGGACTCGCGAAAGAGCACGGCGTGAAGGTCACGTACAGCAGCGCCGACATGACGAAGCCGGCAGAAATCACCGGCATGATCGAGGCCGCGACCCGCGAGCACGGTCACGTGGACATCGTGGTCAACAATGCGGGCATCCAGCACCTGTCGACGGTGCACGAGTTCCCGGTCGAGCGCTGGGATGCGGTGATCGCCATCAACCTGTCGGCTCCGTTTCTCGCCACCCGCGCGGTGCTGCCGCAGATGCTGAAGCGCAACTGGGGGCGCATCATCAACATCGCCTCCGTGCATGGCTTGGTCGCCTCGGTGGACAAATCGGCGTACGTCGCCTCCAAGCACGGGATCATGGGCTTCACCAAGGCGGTGGCGCTGGAGACCGCCACCACCGGCGTGACGTGCAACGCGATCTGCCCCGGGTGGGTCCTCACGCCGCTCGTGCAGAAACAGATCGACGCGCTCGCCGAGCGCGAGAAGCTGTCGCCGGAAGACGCGACGATCAAGCTCCTCGGCGAGAAGCAGCCGTCGCTGCAGTTCACCATGCCCGAGCAGCTCGGTGCGCTCGCCGTGTTCTTGTGCTCCGAGGGAGCCGGGAACATCCGCGGTGTCGGGATACCGGTCGACGGTGCGTGGACGGCGCAATGAGGAGCGCGCCGTGAAGAGAATCTCGCTCGAAGACGCGGTCGCCCTGATCCCGGACGGGGCGAGCCTGCTGATCGGTGGGTTCATGGGCGTGGGCACGCCCGAGCGGCTCTGCGACGAGCTGGTCCGCCAGGGCAAGCGCAACCTGACCGTGATCGCCAACGACAACGCGCTGCCGGGCGTGGGCGTCGGCAAGCTCGTCGCCGCGAACCTGGTGCGCAAGACCATCGCGAGCCACATCGGGCTGAACCCCGATACGCAAAGGCGGAAGATCGACGGCACGCTGGAGGTGGAGCTGGTGCCGCAAGGCACGCTGATCGAGCGCATCCGCGCCGGCGGCTACGGCCTCGGCGGCGTCCTCACGCCCACCGGCCTCGGCACGCTCGTGGAAGAGGGCAAGCGCAAGATCGAGGTGGACGGCAAGGAGTACCTCTTGGAGATGCCGCTCCGCGCCGACTTCGCCCTCATCCACGCGATGGTGGCGGACTATCTGGGCAACCTTCATTACACCCTCACCGCGCGGAACTTCAACCCGATCGTCGCGATGGCGGCCACGACCGTCATCGCCACCGCCGTGAACATCGTGCCCGTCGGGGTGATTCCACCCGACGACGTGATGACCCCGGCGGCGATCGTCGATTATCTGGTAGCCAATTGACCGCCATGGACGCTCAGACCATCATCGCCAAGCGCATCGCCCTCGAGCTTCGCTCCGGCATGCTCGTCAACCTCGGCATCGGCATCCCGACGCTCGTCGCGAACTATGTGCCGGCCGGTATCGACGTCTTCTTCCAGTCCGAGAACGGCCTCATCGGGACGGGTCCGGTGCCCGAGGAGGGCTTTGCGCATCCCAAGCTCACCGATGCCGGCGGCAAGCCCGTGTCCGCGCTGCCCGGCGCATCCACGTTCGACAGCGCGGTGTCCTTCGGCCTGATCCGCGGCGGCCATGTCGACATGACGGTCCTCGGCGGCCTGCAGGTCGACTCTAAGGGCAAGCTCGCGAACTGGATGATCCCCGGCAAGATGGTGCCCGGGATGGGCGGGGCGATGGACCTCGTCACGGGCGCGAAGCGGGTCGTCGTCGCCATGCAGCACACGGCCAAGGGCAAGTCGAAGATCCTCAAGGCGTGCACGCTGCCGCTGACCTCGGTACGCTCGGTCGACCTGATCGTCACCGAGATGGCGGTGATCGCCTTCGATGACGGGCGGTTGAAGCTCGTCGAGACCGCGCCCGGCGTCACGGCGGATCAGGTCCGCGCCGCGACCGAGGCCGAGCTCGCCGTTCCGGACAAGGTCCCGACGATGCCGATCCAGTAAGAGGAGGGCAGCGGGGAGCGGCTCTCGCCCTCGATCTGGCGCCGTGTCCCACTGGCCTCTGCTCGTTCCGCTGATCGCCGCGGCGCTGCTCGCCGCGGCGCTGCATCTGCCGTTCGGGGCGCTGCTCGGCAGCGCTTGCGCCGTCGCGCTGGTGGGCGTGGTCGTCGCCGCGGTACATCACGCGGAGGTCGTGGCCCATCGCGTCGGCGAGCCGTTCGGCACCCTGGTTCTCGCGCTCGCTGTAACGGCGATCGAGTCGTCGCTCATCGTGTCGGTGATGCTCGCCGGCGGCGCCGAGAAGGCCACGCTCGCGCGCGACACCATGTACGCGACGGTCATGATCATCGCGAACGGCGTCATCGGGATCAGCGTGCTGCTCGGTGCGCTGCGGCACCGCGAACAGTCGTTCCGCATCGAGGGCGCCGGTCCCGCCTTGACAGCGCTCGCAACCCTCACCACGCTCGTTCTGGTGCTGCCGACTTTCACGGTCAGCGCGCCGGGACCGCGCTATACCGTGGCGCAGCTCGAGTTCGTGGCGGTGTGCTCGTTCGTGATGTGGTGCGTGTTCACGTTCTTCCAGACCGTCCGGCACCGCGATTACTTCCTGCCGCCGACCGGTGCTTCCGACGAGACCGCCCATGCGGCGCCGCCAACCACCGCGCAGACCTGGGCGAGCTTCGCCCTGCTGCTGGTGTCGCTGGTCGCGGTGGTGGGTCTCGCCAAGGTGCTGTCGCCGTCGATCGAGGCCGCGGTTCGCAACGCCGGCGCGCCGCCGGCGGTCATCGGCATCGCCATCGCGCTGCTCGTGCTCATGCCCGAGGCGCTCGCGGCGATCCGCGCCGCCCTCGCCGACCGCCTGCAGACGAGCCTCAACCTCGCGCTCGGCTCCGGGCTGGCGACCATCGGCCTCACGATCCCGGTCGTGGTGCTGGTGTCCGTGCTATTCGACCTGCCGATCGAGCTCGGTCTGGAGCCCAAGGACATCGCGCTGCTCGCGCTGACCTTTTTCGTGTGCGCGATCGGGGTCGGCGCGGGGGGGCGGACCAACATGATGCAGGGCGTGGTGCAGCTCGTGATCTTCGCGGCGTTTCTGTTCCTCGCCGTGGTGCCTTGAACCCCGCCACCGGAACACAACGCGGCCGTGGTCCTTCTGACGAGCGCGCGTCAGCCCTGGCGCTTGCCGTCGAGCTCGAGCGCGACGCGGACCACGCCCTCCTCCCGCCGCTGGCGCATTGGCAGTCCGCTGCGGGCGAAGACCGCGAGCATCGGCCGATTCACCGCCAGCACCTCGGCGTCGAAGCGCGTGATCCCGCGCGCGCGGGCGATCGCGGCCAGCTGCCGGAGGAGACGGCTCGCGATCCCGAGGCCCTGATAGTCCTCTTCAACCAGGAAGGACACCTCGGCCACGCCTGCATGGTCGGCGCGGTCGACGCGCACGTATCGCGCGGCACCGATCACCGTTTCGTGCTCGCCCTCTCCCGTGGTGACCACCAGCACGACCTCGCTGTCGAAGTCGACCTCGATGACGCGTTGCAGCTCGTCTTCAGTGAGCGCCTTCTTGTAGCCGAAGAAACGCTTATAGATCGTCTCGGGCTCGAGCTTTCCGAACGCCTCGAGGAGGCGCTCTCTGTCGTCCGGGCGGATCGCCCTTACCGTGATCGAGATACCGTTTTTCAGGGTGTCATCGACCCTGTGGTCGCGCACATTCATCGCTTGTCCTCCTAGCGGTCGAGCGCTTTCGCACGAAGTGGAATGTTCTCCGGTTTTCGGGTGGTCTCGTGCTCGTCGGGGCGACTCACAGGGTCGGCGTCGGCCTGCCCGCGGTGGTGCGAAGCGGCCTCGTGGGCGAGCATGTAGGCTCGCGGTCCGGACCAAGGGGGGCCGGCCCGTTCAAACCTCCAAGGAGACTGGCGTGCAAATCGCTTACACGATCATCATCGGCTTCATCGTGGGTATCGTCGCCCGCTTCGTCTATCCGGGCCCTCAGCCGATGGGCTGGATCTGGACGATCCTGCTCGGCATCGGCGGCGCACTCCTCGCGGGCTGGGGCGGCCAGGCGCTCGGACTCTACCAGGAGGGTCACCCGGCGAGCTTCGTATCGTCGGTAATCGGCGCGCTGATCCTGCTGTTCATCTACAACCGCGTGATCGCGAAAAAGTAGCCGCGAGCCGTAACGCGGACGCCCCTCTACCCGGTACCGAGCTACAGCGCGTTGCTGAGCGCGATGCCGAGCCGGTCATGCTCTGGTTCCGGTGGTAGTCGAACATGCTCTCGCCGTAGCCGGTGAACCCCTGGACGTAAGCGCGGAGCGGGCCGACGACCCTCGGCAACATCCACGAAGGGAGACTCGCCATGCCAAGGAAAGAGATCCTCGATCTGACCCGTCGGCTCACCGAGCCCTTCATCGTCACCAAGGGCAAGCGTTTCCGGCTGAAGGACTTCGACCCCGACGATACGCTGGGCATCGAGCTGGACAAGGGCGAGGCGGCCGACCTCCTCGACCGCGGCACCCGCTGGCTCGCCGAGGACCAGGACATGCTCTACGCTCAGGACCGCTGGTCGGTGCTGCTCATCTTCCAGGCCATGGACGCCGCTGGGAAGGACAGCACGATCAAGCACGTCATGTCGGGCATCAACCCGCAGGGCTGCCAGGTGTTCTCGTTCAAGCAGCCCTCGACGGAGGACCTCGATCACGACTTCCTGTGGCGCTACATGAGGTGCCTCCCCGAGCGCGGCCGCATCGGCATCTTCAACCGGTCCTACTACGAGGAGGTCCTCATCGTGCGCGTGCACGAGGAGATCCTGCGGCGCCAGAAGCTTCCGCCGCGGGTGGTGACGAAGCGCATCTGGAAGGAGCGGCTCGCCGATATCGCGCACTTCGAGGACTACCTCGCGCGGCAGGGGACGGTGGTGCTCAAGTTTTTCCTGCATCTCTCGAAGAACGAGCAGAAGAAGCGCTTCCTGGAGCGCCTCGACAAGCCGGAGAAGAACTGGAAGTTCTCGTCCGACGATGTCCGCGAGCGGCAGTACTGGAGCCGCTACATGGCGGCGTTCGAGGATGCGATCCGGGCGACCGCGTCCAAGCATGCGCCCTGGTTCGTGGTCCCCGCCGACAACAAGTGGTTCACGCGGCTCGTGGTCGCGGCGGCGATCGTGGAGGCGATGGAAAACCTCGACCTGCACTATCCCCGGCTGGACGCCGCGAAGAAAAAAGAGCTCGCGCTGGCGCGCGCGGCGCTCGCGAGGGAGAAGTGACGAGCGCGGCAGCGATTCGCAGGAAACGCGCCGTGCCCTCGTGTCACCGCAGCGTCGATGTTCCGTCTGAAGAGGACACGCCCCGCTCAGACCAGAGAAGCGACGCACTCGATCTCGATCAGGGCGTCCAGCGGCAGCCGAGCGACCTGCACGGTAGCGCGCGCGGGTGCGTGTCCCGCGAACGCACGCGCGTAAGCCGCGTTCATCCCGGCGAAATCCTCGAGGTTCTGCAGGAACACGGTCGTCTTCACCACTCGCGACAAGTCGCTTCCGGCTGCCGCGAGGACGGCCGAAAGGTTCTTCAGTACCTGTTCCGTCTGGGCCTCGATCCCGCCCGGCACGATCTTCATGCTCGCCGGATCGAGCGGGATCTGGCCCGAACAGAAGACGAGGCCTCCCTGTGCGATCGCCTGGCTGTAAGGTCCGATGGCTTTCGGTGCGGCGTCGGTGGCGACGATGTTCATGCGGTGTCTCCGGTTGGCCGCGAGCCGGCGGCCGCCTCCTGGCAGCGGCCTACGTCATCAACGCCAGCGTGTGCCGGGCGATCATCAGCTCCTCGTTGGTCGGGATCACCCACGCCGCGACGCGGCTCGCCGCGGTGCTGATGCGCGGCCCGTTGGCGGCGTTCGCTTTGGCGTCGAGCTCGATTCCGAGCCACGCCGCCTGTCGACAGGCCGCTTCGCGGATCGGGACGGCACGCTCGCCGATCCCGGCGGTGAACACGATCGCGTCGAGGCCGCCGAGCGCCGCGCCGAGCGAGCCGAGCTCGCGGCCGATACGGTACACGAAGAGATCGATCGCGAATTTCGCCCGCGGGTCCTCGCTCTCGAGGAGCTCGCGCATGTCGCTCGAGACGCCGGAGACGCCGAGGAGGCCCGATTGCTTGTAGAGGAGCGACTCGATCGCGCCCGCGTCCATCTTCAGCTCCTGCATCAGGTAGAGCACGACGCCGGGGTCGAGATTGCCCGAGCGCGTCCCCATCGGCAGGCCGTCGACGGCGGTGAATCCCATGGTGCTCGCGATGCTCTTGCCGGCCTTCATCGCGCACATGCTCGCGCCGTTGCCGAGGTGCAGCACCACCGTCTTTCCCGCCGCCGCGCGCGCATCGTGCTCCGGCAGGACCGTCGAGATGTACTCGTACGACAGGCCGTGAAAACCGTAGCGTCGGACGCCCCGGTCGGTGATCGAGGGCGGCAGCGCGAAGGCCTGCGCGAGCGGCGGCGCGGTGCGATGGAACGCGGTGTCGAAACACGCCACCTGCGGGAGGTCGGGCCGCCGCTCCGCGATCGCGCGGATCGGCAGCAGGTTGTGCGGCTGGTGCAGCGGCGCGAGCGGCACGAGCGCTTCGAGCTTCTCGATGACGGCGGCGTCGACGCGCACCGGCGCCGCGTAGTCGGTGCCACCGTGCACGACCCGGTGACCGACGGCGACGACCTGCGCATCGCCCGCGTGCTTCCTCAACCAGTCGAAGAGGAACTCGAGCGCGCCGGCGTGTTGCGGCGGCGAATCCTCCTCCCAGGCGTGCTCGCCGACGACTTCACCGGCGGCGTCCCGAGCACGGAAGCGGGCCCGGCCGTAGAGCTCCTCGAGGTTCCCGCCGACCTTCGGCTCGAGCGCGCCGGCCGTGCCGACGACGTACTCGGTGAACTTGAGGCTCGACGAGCCGGCGTTGAGGACGACTATGGCGTCGATCACGTCAGCTCTCCTTGTCGGCGGTCTTCGCGAGCGCGTTCCCGGCGTCGCGACCCTGGAAGTTCCCGCGGCTCTTGCAGTTCATCGGAGGCACCCTCGGCTCGATGCGGCCGGCCGATGCTACACGAGCAAGATGACGCGCGCGAGCGGCCGAAGCCTGCGAGAGATCCTGCCTCGCGTCGCAGCTCATCGCGCGAGCAACGCACCGAACGCGATCACGAGCGCGGCGAGCGCGACGCCCGCTACCGGCCACTGCCGCAGGACCCAGTCGGCTCGCGCGAAGCGCTTGCCCCAGCCGGGCGCCGCGCGCACGGCGGCGTCGATCGCCACCGCGATATCGCCCTGCGGGATGCGCGGCAGCCGGCCGCCCCAGCGATCGAGCGCGAACGCGATTGCCGCGCCGGCCAGCACCGGCCAGAGCGCCGCCCATACCGCCTTCGGGGCGAGCGGATTCGACACGATGCCGTCCTGCACCGCGAGGTAGAGGCCCCACGGCACGGCGACGCAGGCTACCGCGATCACCGCCCAGGGCAGGACGAGCCCCATCGGCGCCCGGGCGTCGGGCGCCTCCGCGCCGCCGCTCCGACGCAGGCGATGCACGAAATGCAGCATCAAGAGCGTGGTGCCCGCGGCCGAGACGTTGGCGAGTGCCCCGGCGAGCCCTTCGCCGAGCGGGCCCTTCACCGCGTACTTCGCGAGCGCGCCACCGGTGAACGGCAGCCCGCCGAGGCTGAGCGCGAGCACGGTCACCGGCACCAGGATCGGCCACGCGCGCCGCGCGCCGGTCGCCGCGTACACGCCCACCGCGAGGAACAGCGCGCCCTTGACGAGCACGTGATGCGAGGCGTAATACGCCGCCGCAAGCGGCGCATCGGTCTCCTTCGCCGAGAGGCCCATCCCGAGGACCGCGATGACGAGACCCATCTGGCTCACGCTCGAGTAGGCGAGCACCGCCTTCGGGTGGCGCTGCGTCACGCCGATCACGACGCCGTAGAAGGCGGTGAAGAGCCCGGCCGCAGTCAGTGCGAGCCCCCATTCCGGCAGCGTCGCATCGAACGGCAGGAAGCGGCCGAGCGCGATCAGGCCGACCTTGACGACCGCACCGCTCAGCACCGCGGATGCGGGGACCGGCGCCGCTGCGTGCGCGAGCGGCATCCAGACGTGCAGCGGCACGAGCCCCGCCTTCAGGCCGAGCCCGGCGACGAGGAGGCCGAGGATCAGATCGTAATGCGGCAGCGACGGCAGCACCGCCGCGGCGTCGCGGATGAGCAGGCTCCCGCCGGGGGTCGCCTGCGCGAGCATCACCATGCCCATCAGCAGCAGCGCCTCGCCGGCGAGCGCGAGGCCGAGGTAGACGGCGCTCGACCGCCACGCCTGCGGCGTCTCCTCCTGCATCACCAGCCCGCAGGCGCCGAGGGTCAGAAGCGCGAGCAGCAGGTAGAGGCTCACCATGTCGGCGGCGACGAACGCGCCGAGGCAGCCCGCGGCCGCCATCAGCCAGCACGCGGCGAAGCGGCCGCGATTCGGCGCTGCGCGCATGTAGCTCGCGGCGTAGAGCCCGGCGACGATCCACAGCAACGCGGCAACGCCGAGCAGGATCGATCCTGGGAAGTCGAGCGCGAAGACGAAGCGCACGCGGCCTTCGCCGGCGACGAGCGGCGGCCCGTCGGCTGCCAGCAGCGCCGCCGCGAGCGCCGGGACTGGCGCGACCCAGACGAACGACAGCATCGAATCGCGCAGGCGCCGCGACACGCACGCGAAGAGCATCGCCAGCGGCAGTCCAACGGTGGCGGCGAGGAGCACGGGGGACCAGTCGCCGCTCATCGGCCGATCCCGAGCAGGTCCACGTCCGTGAACGCGACCAGGCCGAGCAGCATCGACACCACGGCTAGCGCGAGTGCGGCCGCCTCACGGTGCCGCGGCACCGGCGCCCGCAGCGTCAACGGCGCGGCCGTGCCGGCGAGCGAGCGCGCGATCACGAGCGCGACGTAGCCGGTGGTGAGGAGCCCGCCCACCATCAGCACGACCGCCCACCACCATTGCCCGGTCGCGACCGCGGCGCCGAGCAGCAGCCACTTCGCGAGGAAGCCGCCGCTCGGCGGCAGTCCGATCAGCGACACGCCGCCGAGCCCGAACGCGAAGACGCTCATCGGCAACGCGCGTCCGACGCCGGCGAGGTCCGCGATGCGGTCGTGGCCGATCGCCGCGTAGATCAGCCCCGCCGCCATGAACATCGCCGCCTTCGCGGTCGCGTGCGAGATCGCCTGGAGCATGCCGCCGGCCAGCGCCCCGGCCCCGGCGAGCTCGGCCCCTTCGCTCCCGAGCGCGAGCGGGAACATGAGGAAGAGATAGCCGATCTGCGCGACCGTCGAGTACGCGATCGCGAGCTTCAGGCGCGCCTGCCGCAGCGCGACCACGCTGCCGAGCACGATCGCCGCGGCGCCGAGCGCGGCGAGCAGCTGCGCGGCCGCGTTCGTCACCTCGCTCGGCATCACGTCGAACCACAGCCGCACGAGGATGAAGAACGAGCCCTTCACCACCAGCGCCGACAGCACCGCGCTCGCCGCCGCCGGCGCGCCGGCGTGCGCGGGCGGGAGCCACAGGTGCAGCGGGAAAAGCGCGGTCTTGGCGAGGAGCCCGACTGTCATCAGCGCGGCCGCCGCCCAAGTCGCCGGCCCGCCGCGGACTCGGCCGGCGAGGAGCGCGATGTCGAGCGTCCCGTAGACCCCGTAGATCAGCGCCGCCCCCAGCAGGTAGAGCATCGAGCCGAGCAGCGCGAAGAGGAGATACCGCAGCGCCGCCGGGTATTGCTCGGCGCGCCCGTCCAGGCAGACGAGCGGCACCGCCGCGAACGTGAGGATCTCGAGCGCGACGTACAGCGTGAAGAGATCGCCGGCGAGGAACGTCGCGTTCAGCCCGCCCCATACCCCGGCGAGCAGCGTCCAGAACGCGAACGGCGCGCGCGCTTCGCCGCCGCCGCGCGGTGAGCGGAAGTCCGCTCGCGCGAACACCGCGATCGCGCAGACGATCACGGCGGTCGTGAGGAGCATCGCCGCGGCGAGCCCGTCGGCGCGGAGCGCGATGCCGAGCGGCGGCGCCCAGCCGCCGAGGAAGTAGACGAGCCGCTCGCCCGAGCGGAGGACGCCGCCGGCGATCGCGACCGCGATCGCGAGGCCGACGGGCATCGTGGCGAGCACCGCGCTCTCCGCGCGGCGTCCGCCGAGGGCGACCGAAGCCAGTACGCCGGCGGCCGGCACGAACACCGCCATGACGAGGAGGAGGCCCCCCGGCGTCACCGTCTCGAGGGTCGCCATCGAACTGCGATCAGAGTTCGCCCGCCGGCGGGTCGGCGCGCAGGCTGGCCGCGCCGGTCGCCTGGAAGAGGCGCAAGGCAAGCGCGATCGCCAGCGCCGTCGCGGCGAACGCGACGACGAGGCCGGTGATGATCAGCGCCTGCGGCACCGGGTCGCCGCCGAGCCCTGCGGCGGCGCCGCGCCGCGCGAGCACGCCGAAGAGGAGGAACACGCCGCTGCCGAGGACGTTGAACGCGAGGATCTTGCGCAGCAGCTGCGGGTGGACGATCAGGCCGTAGAGGCCAAGACCGACGAGCGCCGCGCCGGCGAGCCCGAACACGGTGACGGCGCTCATCGCCGCGCCTCCCGCTCGGGTGCGCCGGCGAGCAGCAGCCCGAGCGTGGCGGCGACCGAGAGCACGAGAGGCACCTCGACCGCAACGATGATCGCCTTCGCGTAGCCCGCCGGATACGCGAGGAAGGCGCCGGCGAGCGAGACGCCGGCGATCCCCACCGCGAGGAACGCGATCGGACCGGCGACCAGCATGAGCCGCAGCCGGGCGAGGCCGATCGGCGGCGCATCGGTAAGGCCGGCCATGACGACGGCGAGCCACATCGCGGCAAGGACTGTCGCGGCCGGGAACGCGCCGCCGGGATGGTCGGCGCCGACCCACACGAGATAGACGCCGACGACGATCCCGAACGGCGGCAGGACGCGCGCGAGGAAGGCGAGCGCGCCCTCCGGATCGGCGCGGTAGCCCGGGCCCGGGCGGCCGCCCCAGAACCGATCGGGCGCGAGCGACCACACGCCGACGAGCGCGAGCACGAGGACCACTTTCTCGAGCAGCGTGTCGGTCGCGCGATAGGCGAGCAGCGTTGCGGTCACCGCATTGCCGAGTCCGGTGGCGGCGATCTCCGCGGTCGCGGCCGGCGCGAGCGTCGGCGCGGGCTCGGCGAGGGTGAGCACAGCGGCCGCCAACCCCGCGACCGCTGCCACGGCGAGGAGCGCGGCGACGACGCGCACCGGGATGGACGGCTGCTCCGACGCCGCCGTCGCATCGGTCGCCCGCAGCCGCGCCGCGGCGCCGAGCATCAGGACGCCGGTGAGCCCGCTGCCGATCGCCGCCTCGGTGAACGCGACGTCGGGCGCGTGGAGGCTCATCCACGCGAGCGCGACCAGCAGGCCGTAGACGACGAAGCCGATCACCGCGGCGTAAGCGTCGCGCGCGGCGATCGTCCAGGCGGCAACGCCGAGGATGAGGGCGGCGAGACCGATCTCGAGCGCGAGCGCGACGCTCATCGGCTCTCGCGGCGCGCCGCGCGCGCGATGAGCTGCGACACCGTCGCCGAGGCGAGGAGCACGAGAGCCCAGACCGCGATGAGCTTCAGCGCGCCGAGCACGCCGTCGACCCGGGGCGCGAGGCCGAGAACGACGAGGCCGAGGCCGAGGTTGTCGGCCTTGGTCAGGGCGTGCAAGCGCGTGAGGGCATCCGGGAAGCGCAGCAGCCCGACCGAGCCGGCGAGAAAGAAAACCCCGCCGGCCGCGACGGCGGCGATCGTGAAGAGGTCAAGCACGAGACTCATCGACCTTCCTCCGCGCTTCGGCGCGCGCCCTTCACGAATGCGATCGACGCGAATGCGGCGAGGAGCGCGAGCGTCAGCGCGACGTCGACCGCGGCGGGCATCCCCGCCGCGGCGCCGACGAGGATCAGCACCGTGATGCCGCCGCTGCCCAGCAGCTGCGCCGCCATCATTCGGTCCGCATCGCCCGGGCCGTGCAGGACGCGCACGAGGCCGAGCGCGACGGTGGCCAGGATGACGCCCGCGGCAGCGAGGAGGAAGGTCGTCACGATCGAGCCTCGGCCGGAGCGAAGACCCGTGCGAACGCGCCTTCCTCCGCGGCGAGCTGCGCGGTCACCGGCTGGCGGACGTCGAGGCAGTGGTAGAGCAGCGACTCGCCGTCGTCCTCCGCCGGTACCGTTCCCGGCAGCAGGCTGGTGTAGGAGGCGAAGGCGTTGCGTGCCGTGCCGCGCGGAAAACCCGTCGCGTAACGGACGAAGCCGGGCTGCAACGGCAAGCGCGGATCGAATGCGCGCCGGGCGACGTCCCAGCCCGCGATCACCGATTGCCACAGGAAGCGCAGCGCGAAGGCGGGCAGGGCGGAGAGCCGTACTACCCGGCCTGTGCCCGGCGGTGCCAGGCGCAGGCTCGCGCACGTCGCTGCCGCTGCGGCGACGACGCCGGCGACGAGGTCGGCGGGCCCGACCCCGATAAGCACCACCCAGAAGCCGAAGAACGCCGCGCCGCGCAGGAGCGCGGCGCGACGAGAATGCCCCGCCGCTCGCATCGCGCCTTGGTTATGCATCGCTCGCATCCTTCCCTACAGCGCGTCGTTGAGCGCGATGCCGAAGCCGATCGTGCTCTGGTTCCAGTTGTAGTCGATCAGGCTCTCGCCGTAGCCGGTGAACCCCTGCACGTAGGCCCGCAGTGGGCCGAGCAGCCGCGGGGACATCCACGTGAGCTCCGCCGCGCCCTTGCCCTTGCTCAGATTGCCGCGGGCCATCAGCGAGAAGCTGTGGTTGCGCCACTTGTAGATCCCGGTGAGGCTGCCGTAGCCGTAGTAGTCGGTGATGTCGGGGTTATCGTCCTCGTAGCTGAACGGGTACCAGGCCTTGGCGAGCAGGGCGAAGTTCTCGCGTTCGAACCCGAACGTGGCGATGATGCGATTCCAGCTTCGCGAGAGCGTGTCGCTGCGGCCGTTCGACTGGTGGAGGAAGCCGACGTTGAGGAGGTTCCAGTTGAAGCCGCCGCCGAGCGCGAGCCCCGGCCGGTAGCTCACGAACAGCTCCGGCATGTAGTTTGTTTCGCGGAACGGCCGCGAGATGTCGGCGTTGTAGACTTGCCACTGATTCTGCTGCGTGTACGCCGCCCATACGCCCCAGCGCCGGTCATCCGTCGTCCATAGCCGCAGCTTGAAGCTGATCTGGAACTTCGCCTCGGTGTCGTCGATCGACTGCGGCTTACCGGCGGTCTGGAAGATGGACTGGTAGGGCGCGCTGTTGACGCTGTCCGTGTAGCGCGCGACCAGCAGGTAGTTCTGGTTGTACAGATCGATCGCGTAGCGGTTGGAGTCCGGCTCGAACCCCCACGCGGCATCGATCAGCGATGGCGGTGCGCGCAGCGCGCCGGGTGCCGGCTCCGTACGTTCGGGCACGGCCGTCGGCCGGTCGGCGGACGGCGGCGCGTCGGGCGACCGCGGCGCAGGCGAGCGGCCGGCGGCGCGGTCGTAGCAGGCGAGGCGCTCGCTGTCGACGGGGATCGAGGCGCAATCGGCGATGGCCGACGGGACGCCCTGAGCGAACGCGGCGCCGGTGCCGAGAAGCGCGAGCGCAATTGCGGCGCCGAGGCGATGCGAGGCTGTGGTCATGTCGGTTGTGTCCAGGTCGGTTGTCGGATGTCGGCAGCGGAGGTCAGGCGGACCCGCACGGCGGGGGCCTCGCGCTTCGGGGTGCGATTATGCGGGCGGCAAGGGAACCGCGTGATCCGTTCGCGCGGCGCGCGC
Source organism: uncultured beta proteobacterium (assembly GCA_963744255.1). Lineage (GTDB taxonomy): Bacteria > Pseudomonadota > Gammaproteobacteria > Burkholderiales > SG8-39 > DATEDA01. The sequence goes on along the minus strand of CAVUSZ010000006.1, from coordinate 7,695 downwards.
AGCTGGAACCCCCTCCACGTCGAGCCAGAACTGGGTCGAGTCGCGGACCGGGGTCGTCGACGAGGTCCGCCTGCCGGTGAAGATCTACGGCGTCGACGCGATCCAGAACGTCGTCGAGGTCACCGGTGCGCGGCTACAACCGCCTCATCAGATCCGCCACCGTGGTTTGAACGACCGACTGGACTCGAGATCGAGGTTGCGATCATGAAGGCGCTGCGCGCGCTCTTGGTCTTCTCGTGCGGTCGGTGCTCGCGCTGATGCCCTCGGCGTGCGCCCGCATGAGACAGCATCTCCCGCGGGCGCTGAAGCTTCCGCCGCGCGCGCTCGCCACTTCGCCGGCTCGACGCTCACCGCGAACGCCTCGCGGAACGTCACCTGGACCTCGTCGCCGGGCTTCAGACCGCGGATCAACTCGCGCGCCTTGGGATCGGACGACGTCGGACGTGCCGAGCTTTGCGCGGCCGGTCACTGGGATGTCTCGAGATCCTCCTCGACGAAGCGCAAGACGGCCTCGGCGAGCGCTTCACGCGGATAGGCGTTCTGCGTCACGAGCGTCGCGGCGATCGTCGTATGCGTCCGGCCGATTGGAACCGCGACTGCCCAGTGGTCGGCATTGAGATAGGCGACCAGCGTGCTTCCTGGGACCACCTGGTCGTAGAAGATCGCCTGACTGTCGTTGCGCGCATCGACTTGGCCGAGCTTGCGGTAGGGCTGCTTCAATATCGACGAGATCCGCTCCGGCTGCGGAAAGGTGACGACCGAGTAGTACCGCAACTCCTTCGGCAACGGATTCGCGGCCAGCCATCTCATGCGGGTGTCGGGCCGCAGGCTCGCCACCGCGCCGCGGTCTCCCGCGGTGCACCCGGCGTCGGGAAAGCGAGTCAGCAACTCGGCCATGTCCTGTTCGGCATCGTTGGCGAGCGGCGAGCCCGCGATCGTGCCGGCGATGCTCACGAACGCCGCCACACGCGGGCGCAGCTCCGGATAGGCCACCAGCGCCTCGAGAATGTCGTTCGAGCCCTTCGAGTAGCCGACGAGCACGATGCGCGGCGGACCGGATTCCGCCGGCAACGCGAGGAGCGCATCGCGGATCATTCGTGCATTGCGTGCCGTACCCGAGAGACCCTCGACACGGACCAGCGAGAGGTCGTAGCCATGCCGGCGCAGGTGCGCGCCGGTCGTGCCGGGCGCTTCCAGCCAGGACTCGAAGCAGTCGTATCCGAATCCCGGCACCATCGCGGCGACGAGCCGCCGGCGCGATGGCGCCAGCGTCACCGGCCTCGCGCTGCCGGCCGGCTCGACACCCACTCGAGTGAGCGCATCGTCGCAGGCGCGATAGTCGGGCAGCTCGGCCTTGCGTGCCTCCAGGACGGCGCAGAAGATCTCGCGAAACCGGGCGCGCTTGTCCTGCACGCCCGCCTGCGCGGCAGGGACGAGGACGAGCGGCGGCGTCTCGGTCGAGTAGGGAATCAACGGCGGCGTCGCACAGCCCCCGAGCACACCCGCTACGAGGAATGAGGCCAGTTGACCACCCCGCCTGGCATGGTGTCTCGACCGTCGCGCGGCGGCCATGGTGATCGGCCGCGCGCCGGATTGCGCATCCGCTGCAGGTGCGTTCATCTCCAGTAGTACCTCCAGTCGAAGGTCATGCGCACGCCGACCGACCAGACGGTGCGCAGACTGGGTGGCGGTGCGCCGATCGGAGCCTCGACCGATTCACCGTAAGGCACGTCCGCGCCGGCGAACAGCTGGAACAAGACTGCCGAGCTCTGGTTCGCGGAGAACGCGCGGTAGGGGCGGTACTCGAGGATCGGCAGTTCGAAGTAGGTCGACTTGAAGTTGACCACCCGCCCGATGGTGGCGGGGGAAACGCGCGGCGCGACCAACTGTGGGTCGCCCCATAGCCCATAGAAGGTCACGCCGAGCTCGCGCCCCAGCACGAACTGGAATCGGCCGAAGCGCGTGGCCCAGCCCTGCTGCCAGCCGAAGAGACCGCCGTTACTGGCGGTGACGGCGAGCTGCGTGTACTTCTCGGGGTTGAAGAAGTACATCGGCGACAGCCACAAGAGGTCGCCGGGAATGAGGTAATAGGGCATCCGGATCCGCGTCGACAGGCCCGAGCGCGCCGGGATCGCCGCGCTCAGGCTCCCTCCGAGCGTTCCCAGTCCCGTTTCGGAGATCTTGTTCGTCGAGGCGCCATCGGCGGTGAAGCCGACCTGGAGAAAGGCGAGCCCATCCCCCGCGTCCCCCAGCGCCCCCTCCAGTCCCAATCCGACGCGAAACCCGAGGTCGAGCCCGGCAATGAAGCCGTTTTGGTTCTGCGAGGCTTCGAAGCCGCCGCTCACGGCGCGCCCGTTGATCGAACCGGCGATCCCCATGAACGCGCCCACCTCGCTCCGCGCGCGCGGGAGCGCGCCCAGGCCGGGACCCAGCGCCGGCACGGGCGTGTCCAGCAGCACTTCCACGAGAACCTGTCCGTATTGCCCCCGGCCGGTGCCGAGGCCAACGCCACGGTCGGGAAAGGTGGCGCTCTTGCAGATGTCGAAGTCGTCCGGCTTCGCCGCCGCGGTTGCAGCGTGCGGGATGCTATAGCCGCGGGACCGCCCGGCGGCAGCATCGAGCACCTGCGCGATACTCTTGCGCACGGATTCGGCGGCAAGCGCGGCGTCCTGCGGGCGCATGTGCGCATCGCCCATCAGCACGATCGTTCTTTCGCGCCCCTTCCACGTGAACACCTCGATCCCGTTCTGATTGTAGAAGTCGTGCGTGCCCTTGCGCTGCGACACGTCGCCCCAGCTGCCCGCGACGTGACCGGCCGCAAAGACGTCTTCCAGAAAGTGCAGCGCGAACGCCTCGTCGAACAGCATGGCGCGCACCAGCGCGCGCCGCTCCTCGGGCGAAAGCTGTTCGTGGGCGAGCCGGCTCGCCTTCTCCATCGCGCTGATGTGATACCAGGCATAGACGCCGACTGCGTTGAGCTCGGACCCGGGTTTCAGTGCCAATCCTCCATAGGCGATGGGATCGAGATTGGTGTCGGGGCGCGGAAGAAGGAAATGGGCGAGGTTGGCGTCCGCGCGCGTCGCGTACTGCGGGTCCGCGCGCTGCATCCGCGTATCGGCGGAGCGCTGCGCGTTCAGGCGCTGGGCGCGACTCGCCTCGTCGGCGAGGCGTCGCTGGGCGTCGGCAATGATGCCGGAGGCGCGCTCGGCCTGGTCCGCCGGTGCGGTCACCGGAATCCGCGCGAGGTCCGCCTTGAGCTGGGCGGCGACATCCGCAACGACGAGAATCCAGTCCGATTTGCGAACCGTCTCGAGCATGTCCGCGCTCGAGCAGGAATGATCGCCGGCCATGGCCGAGAGCGCCGCCCAGTCGATGCACGCCGGCGTAACCCCCTGCTCGGAGTCGGCCGGCGTCGCGCACATACGCTGTTCGTCACCGGCTCGCGCCTGCTGCCAAAGGCGATCGAATTCGGCCCTGCCTTCGGCGTCGAGTCCCTGAACGGCGAACACCGCGATGTCGCGGTGCTCCGGGTAGATCCAGCCAAACGCGGTGTTGGCTGCGCCCCAGGTGACGGCCATGACCAGCAGGCGCGCCCACCCGCCAAAACGCACTTCCGACGTGTTCTTCACCGCTCCCCGCCCTCCCGTCGCGGTGGCAATCGATTTGGACGCCCAGGACATCCGGTTGACCCGGTCGTGACTAGAGCACCCCGAGTTCGCGCAGCGCGCGGAGAATCAGCTGTACCGCAAGGGCGACTTGTATCACGCCCAGCACTGCGCCGAGATCTCGTTGTCCTTGCGCCGCAGGATGACGCGTTCGTCGAGCGAGTCGGGATGGAAGTGGATCGCGTCCGTAGCGACCGTCCGCCTCGTACGCTAGCGGGGGACGACCTTGGCCGCTTCGCCCTCCAGCCACGGCAGCAGCTCGTCGAGCACGCGCGCGAGCGCCGTGTCGAACGCCGCGACGGCGGCCTCGGCGTTGTCGGCCTTGACCGGCACTTCGGCGACGAACGTGCGCCTTGCCAGCAGCGCGCGGGTGACGCGGTCGGTCAGCTCGACCGAGACGCGCAGTCGCGCGACGCCCGGCGGCTGAGAGTCGTCGTGGTAGAGATCGAGTATCGCGGCGGCGAGCAGCAGGTCTCCCCGCACGCCGGAGGTGGTCCCGGCCACTTGCGCGAAGGCGTTGCGCCGCTCGAGCCGCGCCAGCAGCAGCAAGTCGAACTGCTTGCCCGGGCGCTCGGTCCAGGCGGCGAATTGGTACGTTGCCCGGGTGCCCGGTTCCCGGCTGAACACGATGCGCTGCGAGTCATAGAACGTGGCCGTCGTCGTCGGGGCGACGAGCAGCCTGTGCGGTGAGACCTGGGCCGCGGGGGCGGCGTGTCCGGCGTCGCGCCACACGAAGAACGTTGGCGGCGGGACGTCGCCGCCGAGGAGCGATCCGCAGCCGGCAGCCGCGATCGACGCGGCGGCGAGCGCGGCGCGCGCCGCGCATCGCCGGGACGGGTCTCATTCCAGCCGCTCGCCCGGGCCGAGCTGTGCTTTCGAGGGCCCGAGAAATGCGGTCCGAGGATCGCGGAACCGGTCGAACGTGCGGGCGACGATCTCGGCGGTCGAGCGCAGCTCGCTCGCGGTGGCGGTGAGCTCGAGCGACCCGATCTCGATCGCCGTATTCGCCCGCTGCACCGCCGCCGTGCTGTCGCGCTCCAAGGCGCCCGCGGCGCGCGTGACCTCGCGCAGCGCGGTGTTCGCCTCGCCCGCGGTGGTGCTCACCGCAGCCTGCATCTGGCGAGTGGTCTCGGTGAAGTCGCGGCTCGCGCGCGCGAGCTCGGCGGCCGTCCGGTTGAACGACACGGCCACCTCGTCGATGCGGTACATGCGGCTGTTCAATGCCGCGGTAATCGCCTGCACGTTGGCGAGCGTCTGGCCGAACGCCTTCTGGTTGTCGGCCGACAGGACGTCGTTGACGTTGTCGAGCGCGATCGCGCCGGAATGGGCGAGCTGGTTCACCGTATCCGCGATCTGCTGGAGGCCCGACGTGCCCTCGGGGATCACCGGATAGGTCTCGCCCGGCCGGACGGCGGCGAGCGGCGGTCCCGGCTCGAGTGGGTTGACGAGGCTGATGCGGGCGATGCCGGTGAGAACGTTCCGCTGCACCGCCGCCGTGGTGGCCTGGCTGACCGGGGTCTGTTCGGCGACCCGCACCGTGACCCGGACCTGGTTGAGCGTGCGGGTGTCGATCGCGTAGTTCACGACCCTGCCGACGCTGACCCCGAGCATGGTCACGTCGGCGCCGACCTGCAGGCCGTCGAGCGACTGCCGCTGGAAGTAGATCGTGTAGAGCTTGACGTCCTCGCGCGTCCCCGCGGCCTTCAGCCAGAAGATCCCACCGATCGCAGCGATGACGAGCGCGATGAGCGTCGCGCCGACCAGCGTGTAGCGTGCCTCAGATTCCATTCGTGACCTCGCCTTTTTCGTTGACCATCCGCCGCACCGAGAAGTAGGACTGGACCCACGGATCGTCCAGCGCCATCACGGTGCGCACCGGCGCATCCGCCAGCACCTTGCCGCGCGCGAGCACGATGACCCGGTCGACGATGCCGAGCAGGGTGTCGAGATCGTGCGTGACGACCACCACGGTGAGCCCGAGATCGTCGCACAGCACGCGCAGCAGGCCGTCGAAGGCCCGGGCGGTGATCGGATCCAGGCCCGACGTGGGTTCGTCGAGAAACAGGACTTCCGGCTCGAGCGCGAGCGCGCGCGCGATGGCCGCGCGCTTGCGCATGCCGCCCGACAGCTCGCTCGGCATCTTGGCGCCGGCCTCGGGCGGCAGCCCGGCCATCGCGATGCGCAGGCGCACGAGCGGGTCGAAGAGCCGCGGCGGGATCGCGGCATGCTCGACGAGCGGCGTCGCCACGTTCTCGGCCACGGTGAGCGAGGAGAACAGCGCGCCGTCCTGGAACATCATGCCGAAGCGCGTTCGCACCGCCGCGAGCTCGTCGGGCGAGGCCGACCACACGTCGGTTCCGAGGAGGCGAACGGTGCCCGCCGTGGGGCGCAGGAGCCCGATGATCTCCCGCAGCAGCACCGATTTTCCGGTCCCGCTGCCGCCGATGATCGCGAGGATCTGGCCGCGCTCGATCGTGAACGAGACGCCGTCGTGGATCGTGTTGGCGCCGAAGCGCGTGACGATGCCCTCGACCTCGAGCACCACCTGTTTCTGTTCGCTCGCCCGCGGCGGGACGGCGTCGCGGACGGAAGCTGGCGTCGCGCTCACCATCCCAGCGCCTGCAAGGTCACGGCGAATGCGGCGTTTAGGAGGATGACGGCAACGATGCACTGGACCACTGTCGAGGTCGTGCTGGTGCCGATCGCGCGCGTGTCGCGGCTCACGTCCATGCCCATGCGGCAGCCGATGACCGCGATGAACATGGCGAAGACCGGTGCCTTCACGAGCCCGATGATCACGTGGCGCGTCGCGAGCGCCCTGTGCAGCCGGTCGATGAACATCGCCGGCGTGATGTCGAGCATCGGTCCCGCGACGAGCATCGCCCCGCCGATCGACGCCACGTCGCCGACGAAAGTGAGGAGCGGCATGGCGATCATCAGCGCGAGCATCCGCGGCAGCACCAGCACCTCGACGGGCGAGAGCCCCAGCGTCCGGATGGCGTCGATCTCCTCGGTGAGCTTCATGGTGCCGAGCTGCGCGGTGAAGGCGGCGCCCGACCGCCCGGCCATGATGATGGCGACCAGCATCGGCGCGAGCTCGCGAGTCATGCCGATAGCGACGCCGTCGACCACGAAGATGTTCGCGCCGTACTGACTCGCCTGCATGCCGAGCAGGTAGGCGAAGACGACACCGATCAGCGCGGTCACGAGCGCGACGACCGGGATCGCGTTGAGACAGACGGCCTCGAGCTGCACGGTCAGCTCCTTGAGGCGCAACGATCCGGGGCGGAGCAGCGTGGCGGCAAGCGCGGAAACGGCCAGGCCGAGAAAGTTGACGTGTCCCTTGACGAGCCGCCAGATCTCGAACGCGGCACGTCCGACGCGCGCGAGCCATCCGCGTTGCGCCGGCGGTGACGCGAGGCCGATCTCGGCGAGTCGCCCGCGAACGAGATCGAGCACGCGCGCGTGGCTCGCCGAGAACTGCTCGAGGGGCACCTTCGCCGGATCGAGGCCCGCGTCGCGCAGGCGGAGCGCGAGGAGCAGCGCCGCTGCGGTGTCGAGCTCCGCGAGCCCCGCGCCGTCGACCTTCACCGCGGCGGTGAGCCGCGGCAACGCGGCAAGCGCGCCGTCGAGCGCGGCGAGGTGCGGCAGACGCCAGTCGCCGACGAGGCGCAGGACCTGCGAATCGCCGGCAGCCTCGAGTCGGCAGGGCACGCCTGCGGGTATCGTCGACACGAACCGAAGCGACCTTTCTTTTCGCAGGACGGTAGCATAGCCGTTTGGGCGTCCGTGATGTTTCGATCCGGCGGCGATGCTTGATGCACCCCTCCTTGCATCGACCTGACCCGCCAAGCCCGTTGATATCGCCGGTGCCGCGTTACGCTGTGTATCATGCGCGCCGACACCCCCGATCTCGACCAGCCGCAAGGAGTCAACCCGTGCCTTCGCGCTTCGCAACCGGGCAAGTGCTGCTTCGTCCCCGGACCTTCGGCCTCATCGTGCTCGTATCGCTTTCGTTGCTCTCGGCCTG
>CAVUSZ010000005.1:0-107068 GCA_963744255.1 uncultured beta proteobacterium | reverse complement strand
CTATTCGAGGACCAGCCTCGGAAAGTAGAACGAGACTACCCAGTTCGTGTGCGTCGACGATCGAGGCTGATCCGGAAGGTAGGTCCGCGCACACGCTGTTCACAGCATGTACGGCGTCGACCGCTGCATAGCCGTTGCCGCCGGCTCGGCGGCTTCGATCATTTCGGACACCGCCGAGCGGGCGCCGGCCGTCGAGGATCGGGGCCGATGCCGGTCGTCACCTCGTAGCCCTTCTTGTCGAAATCTGATCGGTGACGGGTCCCGGCGTGACGTTGTACGCGGCGGAGCAAGGAGATGGGCGCCCTTCACCAGCTCGAACTTCAGCGCCACATCGATCGGGCTCTCGATCGCGGTGCCACAGACCTCGCCATCGCCCTGCGCCGCGTGTGTGTGGCGCCCACGGAGAAGATGGCTCCGTCGACTTCGATCGGGAGGTCGAGCTCGAACCCCTTCAGCGATGTCGCGGGCGTCCATATTGCCGCCGACGTTTCGCGGCGGAATGATGCTGTGCAGATCCCGGCGCAGCCGGTGCGACGCCGATCGTCCCGGTGAATGGCCGCAGCGGCACGCGTCCGCCAGGCCCGTACATCGCCGGCGCCAATCCGGGGTCGTAGTTCCAGTGATGAAGTCTCGCCTTCGGGAACTGGTCGGTGAGCAGCCCGAAGCCGGGAATGTTTCCGGTCCAACCCCAACCCGAAGGGCGCAGCGACAGTATGGTGACCTTCAGCGCGTCGCCCGGCCGGGCCCCATCGACGTACACGGGTCCCGTCACCGGATTGACGCGCGCGAGGTCGAGCCTTTCCAGGTCGGCGTCGATCGATGTCCGCGACAGCTGCCCGGACGAGGCGTCGAGCGTCTCGAACTGCACGGTCTCGCCGGGTGCGATCGTCAGGCAAGGCGGGAATGCGTTGTTCCAGCCGTGGTGGATGTGTTCCTTATGGATCGTGTGACCGGCAAGCTCGCTCATCGGAGCCCCTCGCCCGACGAATACGTCGCTCGATCCCCCGAGGCGATGCGGGCCGGCTTGCGAGCGGCGCGGCGCTTGGCCCGCCACAGACAGGTCGACACGGCATGTCTCATCGACTGGAACTCCTAGACGGCCACGGTAAGCGCGCCGTCGATCACCAGGTTGGTGCCGGAAATGCGGCTCGCGGCCGGGCTCGAAATGAACACGACGCCACGGGCCACTTCCTCGGGCGTCCCGAACTTGCCCGTCGGATTCGACTTCGAGCGTCGAGTTGTAGAGGTCGGGGCATGCTTCTTCTCGATCGTCTGCCAGATGCCCCCGTCGAAGTAGGTATTGCCCGGCGAGATGCAGTTCACGCGGATGCCCTTGCTGACGAGTTGCCGGCTCAAGCCCTTCGCGTAGTGGATCAGCGCCGCCTTGATCGCGCCATAGGAGCCGGCGGCAAAGTCCACCTCGAAGCCTGGAGACGCTCGAGATCACCACGATCGAGCCGCTCGCGGACTTCTCGAGAAACGGCACCGCACCGGCGATTGCGTTGACGGTGTGCATCATCATGTCGGTACGAAAGGTCTTCTCCCAGGAGTCCGCCGAATCGCCGACCGCCAGCGCGCTCACGTTGCACACCAGCGCGTCGATGCCGCCCAGCTCACCGGCGGCCGACGCGATCCAAGCGCTCAATGCCGGCGCGTCGGCGACGTCGAGTGCGCGCCCGAAGGCCTTGACTCCCTTCGCGTTCAAGGCCGCGACGGCCGCGGCCACCTCGTCGGCCTTGCGCGCGCATATCGAGACGTTCGCCCCTTCGGCGGCGAAACACTCGGCGATGGCCCGGCCGATTCCGCGACTACCACCGCCGGTGACGACTGCTCGCTTGCCCTTGAGTCCGAGATCCATGTCGGCTCTCCTGTTTGGTTCGTGAATGCTGAGCGTCTGCCAAACGTACACCCGACCGCCGCGGGCATGCAACCGACGAACGATGTCTGGTATCGATCCTTCCGGAGACGTGACGCGGCACGCGCTGCGCAATTGCGCGCTGCCGCGTTTCGAGGTCCCGTTTTGACCCGCATCACGCGCTGTGCTACGGTCGCCGCTCGCGTCCCAACCGGATTGCTCATGACTTCATTCGCGGCCATGTCCGTCCAGTCGGCGCAGCCACCCGTCCCGCCGAGATTCTTCTGAACGGGTGCAAGATCCTGACGTACGCGCGCGCGAGCACGAGGCGCCCAGACCTTGCCGTCGATTCGATCGGCTACCTCGTGCCGCCCGCGGATTCGCCGGCCGCGTGCACAGTGTCTTCGCGCAGGCCTGCAATCTGGCATGCGACGACACGCTGCTGACCCTGTGCGCTTCGGCGCCGGCAACGGCCCGACGACGCTGCGCCTCGCGCGCGGCGCGCCGGGCGACCTGCGCGACCACTTCGAGGTCGGCGAGCGCGTCGACGCCCGCAGGGTTCGCCGCGCACACGCCGCGTCGAGCTTCGTTGCTGCACGCGAGCGTCTGGCGTCCCGCCGACCGGGTCCGTCGCTGCCGTCGGCGCGCATCGAGGCGCACCTGCGCAACGCCGGCTGCGTCTGCGCAGCGACGCGCGACGCACCGCAACGTGCTCGACGCCGCCGGCGCGCCCGTGATCGCCGCGCTCGGCGATGCTTGCCGCGCCCTCGATCGCGAGTGCGCGGAGCGCGCGGTCGGCCTGATCGGCTGGGGCGAAGGTCTGACGCCGGCAGGCGACGACTTCCTGGTCGGCCTGGCCGCCGGCCTCGACGCGCTCGTTCGAGGCGACGAACGGCGGCGCCGCTTCCAGCGCGTTGGCCGCAGCGGTCGCCTCGCGCACAGAGCGGACGACGCCGATCGCCGCCCACTGCCTGCGCCTCGCCGCCGCCGGCCACTACACGGAGCCGCTGCTCGCCTGCGCAATGCCCTGCTCTGCGCGAGGACGGCGCGACGTGTCGAGGCAGCGCTGCGTCGCGCGCTCGCAGTCGGCGCCACCTCCGGCGCCGACACCGTGAGCGGTTTGCTGGCCGGGCTCCTCGCCTGGTTGCCCGCAACTTCCACGCGCCGCCGCATGAGCAGCGACGAGATTCAAGATCTTCGCGAATCTCTACAAGGATTCGGTGACGCTGATGCAGATGGGCGCGCGCTGCGCGAGCGCGACGGCGTCGCGCAGGCGTCCTGCCTGATGGCGACTCCGGCCAACCTGGCGCAATTGCAGGACGCGGATCTCTCGATCGACACGCAGGCCTCGCCCTCCGACCTTCTCGTCGTCGTGCGCGGCGACGCCGACGCGTGCGACGCCGCGATCGACGCGGCCGAGGCGATGCTGCAATCAGCGGGCGCGCAGGCGACGGCGACGCGGCAGCGTTCGCGCCGCCGCTGACGAGCATCGCACTGGCGTCGAAGCCAACCCAGACGCAGACCTCGTGCTGATCTCCGTGCCGGGCGACTATGCCGGCGCGGAGGCGATGAAGGCGCTCGCGCTCGGCAAGCATGTGATGCTGTTCTCCGACAACGTCTCGATCGCCGAGGAGCGCGCGATCAAGACCGCCGCGCGCGCCAAGGACCTGCTCGTGATGGGCCCGGATTGCGGCACGGCGATCATCAACGGCGTTCCGCTCGGCTTCGCCAACGTCGTGCGGCGCGGCGACATCGGTCTCGTCGCCGCCTCCGGCACCGGGCTGCAGGAGGTCACGTGCCGCATCCACAACCTGGGCGGCGGCGTCTCGCAGGCGCTCGGCACGGGCGGCCGCGACCTGAAGGAGGAGATCGGCGGCATCACGATGCTGCAGGGGCTCGCCGCGCTGGCAGACGACCCGGACACGCGCGTGATCGTGCTGATCTCCAAGCCGCCTGCGCCAGCCATCGCGCGCCGGATCGAGGATGCGGCCGGCGCCGCCGGCAAGCCGGTCGTCATCCACTTCCTCGGTGCCGCGCCCGAGCGCATGCGCCGCCGGCGTGTTCGCGCGCCGGCTCGCTGCGCCAGGCGGCCGACCTCGCTGTCGCGCTCGCCCGCGGCGAGCGCGCCGCCGAGCATCCGCGGCAGCGCCGGGCGACGCCGCGCTCGCCTTCGTCGCACAGCGCGCGGCAGCGATGGCACCGACGCAAACGGCCGTGCGCGGGCTGTTCACCGGCGGCACGTTCTGCTACGAGGCGCAGCTGGCGTTCATCGCGCGCGGGCTGGCGTGCAGCTCGAACGCGCCGGCCAAGGGCGCCGCGACGTTCGACGGCCGCTTCGACGGCCATGTGTTCCTCGACCTCGGCGACGACGACTACACGCGCGGGCGCCCGCACCCGATGATCGACCCGCTGCTGCGCGACGCGGCAGTGCGCACGCAGGGCGCCGATCCGCAAACGGCGGCGATCCTGTTCGACGTCGTGCTGGGCTTCGGCTGCGCACGAGAATCCGGCGCGCGGGCTGGCGCAGGCCCTGGCAGACGCGCAGCGCGAGGCGCGCGCACAGGGGCGCACGCTCGCCCTGATCGGCCATGTCTGCGGCACCGACGGCGACCCGCAGGACAAGGCGGCGCAGGTGCGCGAGCTGGAAGCCGCCGGCGCCGTGATCGTCGACAGCAATGTCGAGGCGGCAGAGCTGGCGGCGGAGCTGGCGGCGCAGCTCGCCGCGCGTCCGGCGCCGCCGAGCGTTAGGAACACAGCGATGCCGCCATGACACTGTTCAAGGAGACGCTGACCGTCGTCAACGTCGGCCTCAAGGGCTTCGGCGACGACATCGTCGCCGCCGGCGGACGATGCGTCGCGCTGAGTGGCAGCCACCCGCGCAAGGCGATCGTGTGGGAGGATGGGCGCTCGCCGAAACGCTCGCTCACCCGCTCGTCGAAGCCGCCAACGCCACCGCACTCGCGCGTTTCATCGCCGCCAACCCGGTGCTGACCGGCGTGGCCGACGCGCGCGACGCGCTGCCCGGCATGGCGGGCGGTCGGCGCGCTGATCGTGCACGCGGGTCCGCCGATCGCCTGGGCCGAGATGTGCGGGCCGATGCAAGGCGCCGTGCTCGGCGCCGTCCTGCTCGAAGGCTGGGCCGATTCGGTCGACGCTGCCGAGCGTCTCGTCGAGCGCGGCGGCGTCGAGCTCGAGCCCTGCCACCACCACGGCGCGGTCGGGCCGATGGCCGGCATCATCAGCCCGTCGATGCCGGTCTTCGTGGTCGAGAACAAGGCGGCGGGCAATCGTGCGTACTGCAATTTCAACGAAGGACTCGGCAAGGTGCTGCGCTTCGGCGCGAACGGGCCGGAGGTCATCGCCCGCTTGCACACGATCGCCGCCACCGTCGCGCCGACGCTGCGCGCGGTGTTCGCGCGCACCGGCGGCGTCGAGCTGAAGCCGCTCATGGCGCAGGCGATCAACATGGGCGACGAGGTCCACAACCGCAACGTCGCGGCGACCGCGCTCTTCATCAAGCGCATCGCGCCGGCGCTGATCGACGCCGACGTGGCGCGCGACGACGCGCGGCGGCGCTGGCGTTCGTCGCCGGCAACGACCACTTCTTTCTCAACCTGTCGATGGCGGCGAGCAAGGCGATGTGCGACGCGGCGGCGGGCGTCGCGGGCAGCTCGATGGTGACGGCGATGGCGCGCAACGGCGTCAACTTCGGCGTGCGCCTGTCGGGAACCGGCGACAGCTGGTTCGAAGCGCCCGCCAATCCGGTCGACGGGCTCTACTTCCCCGGCTATTCGATCGCCGACGCCGCCGCCGATCTCGGCGACTCGGCGATCACCGAGACCGCCGGCGTCGGCGGCTTCGCGATGGCCGCGGCGCCGGCGATCGTCAAGTTCGTCGGCGGCACGCCGACCGATGCCATCCACCACAGCCTGCGCATGCGCGCCATCACGCTCGGCGCCAATCCGTCGTTCACTCTGCCGGCGCTCGACTTCGCCGCCGCCGCCGTCGGCATCGACGCGCGCAAGGTGGTCGACAGCGGCGTCCTGCCGGTCATCAACAGCGGCATCGCGCACCGCCAGGCCGGCGTCGGCCAGATCGGCGCTGGCGTCACGACCGCGCCGATGGCATGCTTCACGGCGGCGGTGAAGGCGCTGGCGCGCAGCGTCGGCGAGGCGAGAGCCGTCGGGCCGCCCGAGGCAGCTCGCCCGCGGCGAAAGAGGCGCGAAGCGCCAGGTGCAGCCATGACCAAGCCACTTGCAGTGGTTGCCGTCGGCGGCAACGCGTTGATCCTCGACGACCGGCACATGGCGCTCGCCGACCAGTACGACGCGGTGTGCGAAACCGCCGACGCACGTCGCGACCATGATCGGTGCGGGCTGGAACGTCGTGCTGACGCACGGCAACGGCCCGCAGGTCGGCTTCATCCTGCGCCGCTCGGAGATCGCCGACGGACAGGTGCCGACGGTCCCGGTGCAGTACGCGGTCGGCGACACGCAGGGCGCGATCGGCTTCATGTTCCAGAACGCGCTCGGCAATGCGCTGTCGCGCCGCGGCATCCGCATCCCGGTCGTCACGCTGGTCACGCAGACGCTGGTCGATCGTCGCGATCCGGCGTTCGCGCAACCCGACAAGCCGATCGGCTCGTTCATGACCGAGGAGGTCGCCCGCCAGCTCGCCGCCGAGCTCGGCTGGACGGTGATGCAGGACGGCAACCGCGGTTGGCGGCGCGCGATCGCGTCGCCGCAGCCGGTGCGCGTGATCGAGGCGCCGATCATCGAGCGCCTGGCGCGCGAGGGCGTGCTGATCATCGCCTGCGGCGGCGGCGGCATCGCCGTCGAGGAGCTCGCCGGCGGCGAGCTGCGCGGGGTCGAGGCCGTGATCGACAAGGACCGCGCCTCGGCGCTGCTGGCGATCGAGATGAACGCCGAGCTGCTGATGATCCCGACCGGCGTGGCCCGCGTGGCGATCCGCTTCGGCCAGCCCGGCGAGGAGTGGCTCGACAGGATCAGCGTCGCGCAGGCCGAAGCCTATGCGGCCGAGGGGCACTTCGGCGCCGGCAGCATGGGCCCGAAGATCGAGGCCCTGCTCAGCTTCGTCAAGCGCCGCCCCGGCGGGCGCGGCGTGATCACCAACGCCGAGAACATCGAGCGCGCGCTTGCACGGCGACACCGGCACCTGGATCGAAGGCTGAGTCATCGACGATGGAAAAGACGCTGCTCGCGGTCAACGGCACGCTGATGCGCGGCCTCGAGCTCAACCCGCAACATGCTCGCCGTCGGCGCGACGTTCGTGCGCGAGGACGAGACCGACGCCGTGCTATCGGCTCTGGTCGATCGGCGACCGACATCCGGCGATGCTGCGCACGCCGGGCGCGGGCGCGCGCGTGGCGCTCGAGCTCTGGGACGTCCCGGCCGCGGGCCTCGCGACGATCCTGCAGAACGAGCCGCCCGGGCTGGCGATCGGCAAGGTCGTGCTGAAGGACGGCACCATCGTGCTGGGCGTGCTGGGCGAGCCCTTCCTGTGCGAGGGGCAGCGCGAGATCACGGCATTCGGCGGCTGGCGCGCCTACACCGCAGCGCAGCGGTGATCGTCGGCTCGCGACCACAACGAGACGGAGAATGTCGCTACGCTACAATGAATACGGACAAGAAATGAACGCAGCACCAACGCAGGTGCGGTACGGCTCTGGGTCCCAGGCGACTGGAACGGCTTCTTCGGCCTGTTCACCAACGTACTGCTCAACGTGATCGTCCTGACCGGCCTCTGCCTGGGGGTCGTTCAACTGCCCGCCGACACGGTGTTCGGGCGCATCCTGCCGGCGCTCGGCATCGCGCTGCCGCTCGGCAACCTGTTCTACGCATATCTCGCATGGAAGCTCGGCAAGGCCGAGGGCCGCAGCGACGTCACCGCGATGCCGTACGGCCCCAGCGTGCCGCACATGTTCATCGTCGTGTTCCTGGTCATGCTGCCGGTGTACCTGGAGACCAAGAACCCGATGCTCGCCTGGCACGCCGGACTCGCCTGGTGCTTCATCATCGGCGTCATCGTGCTGCTCGGCGCCTTCGTCGGGCCGCAGCTTCGCGCCCTGACGCCGCGGGCGGCGATGCTCGGCACGCTGGCCGGCATCTCGATCGCCTTCATCTCGATGCGCCCGGCGTTCCAGATGTGGGAAACGCCGTGGATCGGCCTCGCCTGCTTTGCGATCGTGCTGATCGCCTGGACGGCGAACGTGCGGCTGCCGGGCGGCCTGCCCGGCGGGCTCGTCGCCGTGATCGTCGGCTCGGCGATCGGCTGGATCGCCTCGCTCGCCGGCTGGAGCGACTACATGCAGCCGGCCGCGGTGGGCAAGTCGCTCGAGCAGTTCGGCCTGCACCTGCCGATCTTCTCGGCCGATGTCTGGACCGGGCTGGCCAAGGTCGCGCCGCTGCTCGCCACCGCGATCCCGCTCGGCATCTACAACTTCACCGAGGCGATGAACAACGTCGAGAGCGCCTCGGCCGCCGGCGACAACTACAACCTGCGCAAGATCCTGCTCGCCGACGGGCTCGGCGCGGTCGTCGGCTCGATGCTCGGCAGCCCGTTCCCGCCCGCGGTCTACATCGGCCACCCGGGCTGGAAGGCGGTCGGCGGGCGCATCGGCTACTCGCTCGCCACCGGGGTCGCGATCGCGCTCGTGTGCTTCCTCGGTCTCACCGCGCTGCTGCTGGCGCTGATTCCGCTGGTCGCGATCCTGCCGATCCTGCTCTACATCGGCCTCGTCATCGGCGCGCAGGCGTTCCAGGCTTCGCCGGCGAAGCACGCGCCGGCGATCATCCTGGCGCTGATCCCGAACATCGCCGAGTGGGCGAAGACGCAGATCGACGGCGCGCTCGGCGCGGCCGGCACCTCCGCCGCCGCGGTGGGGCTGGCCAAGCTCGCCGGCTTCGGCGTGCTCTACAAGGGCCTGGAGTCGGTGGGCGGCGGGTCGGTGCTGGCCGGCATGGTGCTGGGCGCGATCGCGGTCTACGTCATCGACAACCAGATGCGCCACGCCGCCGCGTGGGCCCTTCGCCGGCGCGATCCTCTCGTTCGTCGGCCTGATCCACGGCGCGCAGCTCGGCTGGGCCGTGTCGCCGCTGGTCGCGCTCGGCTATGCGATGTTCGGCGTCACCTGCGTCGTGCTCATGCGCGGACAGCCCGGCGCCCCGGGTGATGTCTGATTGGGCGTCGACAAAGTCAAGGACACGGCGTGGTGGTCAGCTGTCGGGCCATCAAGGAGCAGTCAAGCGCGGCCTGCCGAACGGCAGCGACCCGGCCATGACCGGCCGTTCACCGATTCAGGACAGTCGGCAGTACGCGACCCACAGCGACGCACACAGACACCAAATTGCCACCGCGAAGCAGACTGTCGCCGCGCCGCTGCGCGCACCTATGTTCGCGGCGGCATTGCCCTCACGACAATTTGCTCGACATCGGGACTTCTGGCCAGATCTCCATGGGTGGCGCAGCCACAAGAGCTGGCGGGAGATCGTTTCCGCTCCAGCAACTGGTTGGGCGTCACGTCCCTACCCACAGCCGATGCCACGCCAAGCGCCGAGAAGCGCCGGCGATGGCCAGCGGGAGATTCGCGCCTCCCCGTACCCCATGGCGCGCTCCCAAAGGTTGTCCACGCCTTCAATGGAGACCAACAGAAGCGAGGTGAGCACCATGGACCGCTTCGCGGGGTCGTCATGTGTCAGGTGGGGCGGCAGGAGCGTGGCTGCCTCCTGTACCTCTCAGAATATCTCTGCAAGCCGCACAAGAACAGCCTTCTCGGCTACGGTCATTCTTGCTCCGCTGCTTGGCTTCATCTGCTCCCACACCGGCCCCGAAATATCGCAGCGAAGAAGCCCCGCTTCTCGTCCAGATACTTGTCCAGGATGCGATGCACCTCCGGGGCGAGTTGCGTGTACTGCGCGATACTTGGACCGACTACCCGGCCTATCTCCTGCAGCCTTTTCCGCTCACGCACGCTTTCTCTGAGGACGCGGTCCGCCGTAGCGTGCTTGGCTCGAAGCTGGTTCGGGGTCATTTCAAATGAAGCGTAGCGGCCTTGAGGTTCAAGCGTGGGCCGGCAACGCTTGGCCTTGTGACGCCCAACGCTCCCGATCAGCGGCCGCGAAGAAGCGAGCGAAAGCTCGCTTTGAAGCGGTCCGCTGCATCGGATGGTTGGGCGTCATCGTTCTGCTCATGACTGCATCGAGCTCGCAGTGAGAGCGCGGTCGCGTCAGCGTGAAAGGCCTGCCCATCGCCCCCCCTCGACTGCGGCGAGGAATTCTGAGACGAGGAGATTGAAGAGACCCGGCTCCTCGAGATTCGGGGTATGGCCGCAAGCCGGGAAGACAACCAGTCCTGCGTGCGGGATCCAACTGCGCATCAACAGTGAGGGCTCGACACAAGGGGCGTCGCGGTCGCCTACCATGATCAAAGTTGGGACGCGCAGAGCCTTTAGCTCGGTCTCCAGATCGAAGATGGTCTTACGTTTGGCCATGACCTCACGTGCGAGATGAGCGCACGCCTGTGCGTCGTGCTCGCTGGCCTGGCGAAGGAATTCCGCGAAGCCACGGGAATCCTTCTCCTTGAATGATGCGCGGGTCGGCAGGTTCTCGAAGTTGCCGACCAGAGTCGCAATGCCCTCACGCTCGAGTGCGGCCGCGCTCGCCTCCTGAGCCTTCAGAACCTGCTCCCGGTTCACCGAGCCGGCGCCCGCCCCGACGAGGATCAAACTCCGCGTCATCTCGCCGTGCGCGATGGCGAAATCACGGGCGACGTTGGCGCCCATCGAGCAACCGCCAAGGTGCACTGGACCAAGCCCCAGGTGTCGGAGCAGTTGACGGAGATCCTCGACGAGAAGATCTTGGGAGTAGTCACGGGCGGCTCTGGGAACGGTCGACGGGGGATACCCGCGATGGTTGTAAGCCATGACGCGATATCGCCGGGAGAAGTACCTGACCTGCGGTTCCCACGAGCGCAGGTCGCCGCCGTACTCATGGACCCAGACCAGCGGCACGCCTTGGCCGGTCTGCTCCCAATACAGATCGACCCCGTTAACGCTCGCCATCGGCACGGCAAATCCTCCCGCGAATCTTCGTCAGCCCACCCTCACCCTCGGGCGGGCCAAGAGGGCGCAGCGCCTGCGCGATGACGCCCAACGTCGCCGTTCACCCGACCGAGGAACGGCGCGCAGCGCCGCCTCCGAGGGTCGGGTGCAACGGCTTGTTGGGCATAGCTCAGAGCCAATTCTTCAGAAACTCGGTTTGCACTCGACTTGCCTCATCGAACAGCTCACTTGGGCAATAGAGCAGTCCGAAACGCCCCCCGGGGATGTCGTACCACTGCTTGGGCCCGGGAATGAGTTCGTAGGCCTGCCTGGCGACCGAGTAATTGGCGTGCACCATCTCGTCCTCCGGCGCGACCATTAGCAGCGTGTGCGCCTTGACGAAGGGCGCGCACAGCGCCGGGTGGTAAGGCACCGGCGTTGCCGGCAGCACTCGCGTGGCACTGTTGATCCACCGGGTGCCGGCGCGGCCTCCGTAGTCGATGAACCAGCGGAACGCCTGGATGGGCTTGAGTAGCGACGGCGTGCCGGCTTGGTCAAAGGAGACAACAGGTATGGGACCCATTGTCGTCTCGGGCGATCCACGGATATCACCCCGCGAAAGTATCTCTTTGATGAGATCGAAATTGGCCCTGCTCGGCTCGACTGCCGGCGGCTCCGCGCCGAATACCGGACACTGTGCGACGATGACTTTGACTCGCTGCTCGATTGCGCCGACGACGATAACCTGGCCACCGGTATAGCTGTCCCCCCACAGTGCGATTCGCTCGGGATCGACTCCGCCCAATCTCTCGGCGAAGTTCAGTGCATCACGGTAGCCTCGGCACTGAATCCAGGGATTGATCTCCTGCCGTGGCTCACCGTCGCTCCTTCCGAAGTTCCGGTGGTCGTAGAGCAGGACCGCCAGGCCGGCACGGGAAAACGCCTCCGCATATTTGTCCGCCACCATGGTCACCGTGGCCGACGTTCCGTGAGCCATGATGACGACCGGTGGCCTCCTGGTCTGCGACTCCGGCAAGAACAGCAGTCCTCGAAGCGTCGCCCCTTCGGACGGAAACTCAACGTCCTTGATCATGTATCGACCCCAGATGATCTGCGGATGCCTAACAATAAGTCGGCCCGCCAATAGACGGCAAAACTGCCCTCCGAATGGAGGAGGAGTTTGGGAACCCAATAGACGGGTCTGAGCCCGGCGATTGGGACGGTTTACAGGGGCCGAAGAAGGTGTATAGTCGTACAGGTGTCGGAATGCGGGGGCGGGGAATCAACGAGTTGGGTCGGAATAGGCCGTCCCATTCTGACCCGGAGACTGCCTCTGGAGGCGTCGCACCATGCATGAGAGTCCTCGCCTGCTCGATCAGGTTCGGGATCGGGTTCGGTTCAAGCACTATAGTATCCGGACGGAACAGGCGTACGTGGATTGGGTGCGGCGGTTCGTGGTGTTTTGCGAGCTGCGGCATCCTCGGGACCTCGGGAGGGTCGAGGTCGAAGCGTTCCTGACCCATCTCGCCGTGGCGGGCGGCGTTTCGGCGTCGACCCAGAATCAGGCGAAGAGCGCGCTGCTCTTTCTCTACAAGGAGGTGCTCGGCAGCGAGCTGCCCTGGCTGGACGACGTCGAGAGCGCCAGGCGGCCGGTTCGGCTGCCGGTCGTTCTCACGCCCGAGGAGGTTCGGGCGGTGCTCGTGCGGGTCGACGGTACAGTAGGACTGATCCTGAAGCTGCTGTACGGCACGGGGATGCGCATTCTCGAGTGCCTGAGGCTGCGGGTGAAGGACGTGGACTTCGCGCGGCGCGAGATCTTGGTGCGGGACGGGAAGGGCGCGAAGGACCGGGTGACGGTGCTTCCGGCGCGGGTCGCGTTACCGGTGCGCGAGCAGCTCGAGCGGGTGCGGGCGCTGCACCAGACGGACCTGGCGGCCGGGGTCGGCCCGGTTTACCTGCCGTTCGCGCTGGCGCGAAAGTATCCGAACGCGGGGCGCGAGTGGATCTGGCAATACGTGTTTCCGTCGGCCCGCCGCTCGATCGACCCGCGCTCGGGCGCCGAGCGCCGCCATCATGCCGACGAGCAGGCGGTGCAGCGCGCCATGCGGCAGGCCCTTCGCGACGCGGGAATCTCGAAGCCTGCCACGCCGCACACGCTGCGCCATTCGTTCGCGACCCAGTTGCTCGCAGCCGGGTATGACATCCGCACGGTCCAGGAGCTGCTGGGGCATGCGGACGTCTCGACGACGATGATCTACACCCACGTGCTGAACCGCGGAGCCCGCGGCGTCGCGAGTCCGCTCGACGGGCTGGCCGCGGGTCCCGGCTAGGCCGGCTCCCGGAACGGTAGGCGCGGACCGGAGTGTCCCGTCACCGGCTCGAGAAGCGCAGGGTCGCGCGGCGGCGCTTCGGCGCGGGCGCGGACGCCCCAGTACACGAGCTCCATCCTGCCGTCGTCGTGCTCGACGACGGCGGTGCAGCTGTCCACCCAGTCGCCGCAGTTGATGTAGGCGATGCCGTCGATCCGGCGGATCGCTGCGGCATGGATGTGCCCGCAGATGACGCCGTCGACGCCGCGCGCGGCCGCGTGACGGGCGACCGCGTCCTCGAAGCCGAACACGAAGTCGAGCGCGCTCTTCACCTTGCGTTTCGCGTATCCGGAGAGCGACCAGTAGCCGGGAATGCCGAGCGTCCGCCGCACCCGCGAGAGCAGCATGTTCAGCCGCACGAGGAAGGCGTAGACGTGGTCGCCGAGGATCGCGAGCCAGCGGTGGTACTTGGTGACCTGGTCGAACTCGTCGCCGTGCAGCACGAGATAGCGGCGGCCATCGGCCGCGACGTGCACGTAGTCCATCGCGACGCGGATGTTGCCGAACGAGGTGCCGACGTGCTCGCGCGCCGCCTCGTCGTGGTTCCCGGGCACGAAGACGACGTTGACGTGGTGTCGCGCGCGCTTCAGGATCTTCTGGAGCACCGTGTTCTGCGCCGCCGACCAGTACACGCCCCGCCGCCGCATCGCCCAGAAATCGAGGATGTCGCCGACGAGGAAGAGCCAGTCGGAGTCGTAGGCTTTCAGGAAGTCGAGGAGACGTTCGGCCTGGCACGCCGGCGTGCCGAGGTGGATGTCGGAGAGGAAGATCGACCGGACCCGCGTCGTCACGGCCCGGCCCTGCAACCGACGAAGACGTAGTAGGGCGCCGCGAGCCCGGGGAGATAAGGCACGGCGCCGCGCCGCTCGAGGCATTCGATCGTCTGCAGGCGGTCGCGGAGGTACGGGAGATGGTCGGGCGAGAGCCGCACGCCGTCGTGGCGGAACCAGCGCTGCCAGAGTGCGCGCGCGAGCGCACCGTGCCGCGCGCGCGAGACGTAGAAGTCGACGACGCCGAGCGTCCCGCCGGGCTTCAGCATCGCGACCGCGTTGTCGATCGCGGCCCGCCAGTCGGGAATCATCGTGAGCGCGTAGGAGAAGTAAACGCAATCGACTGGCACGGCGGGGCGCCAGGTCGTCGCGTCGGCTTCCACGATGCACACGTTCGGGCGACCGGCGTGACGCGCGCGAGCGACGGCGAGCAGAGCGGGGCACAGATCGACGATCTCGGCGCGCTCGACGCGCTCCAGCCGGGCGCCGAAGCGCTCCAGGTTCTGGCCGGTCCCGCCGCCGAGCTCGACGATGCGGGCGCCGCGCACGACCGGCAATCGCCCGATGAGGTCGTCGCGGCCGTGGAGCAACCGTTCGCGGAAGCAGTCGTAGCCCGCGGCTTGCGGCGCGTAGAACCGCTGGAGCCGCTCGGCGTGCGTGCCCGCACCGCCCATGCCGCGGAGCAGCGTTGCGACGACCCGGGCGTCCGCGGCGAGCTGCACGCTAGGTCCTCACGTCCGCGATGTGAAAGCCGGCGTACGTATGCACCCGGTCCTCGCGTTGCAGCCGCGCCGCCAGCTCGGGGTGAAAGCGGAGCGCCTCGACGAGCGGCCGGCGGTCGGCGCCGGCGCCGACGCGCACGGCTGCGAGATAGGCGGGGTTGGCGTGCGCGCTGCGGAAGATCACCCGCGCGCCGTCGAGCGCGCGCGCGAGGATCGCGTTCCATTCCTGCGCGAGGGCCTCCGGCCGGTAGGAGCTCATCCAGTCCATGTGGTCGAGCAGCACGAACTTCGAGATCCGCTCGCGCGTCCGTTGCAGCAGCTCGGTGACGCTGCAGGTGTGGACGGCGATCCGGTCGGCGAGCCCCGCTTTCAGCCGCTCGAAGTTCTCCCGCCTGAGGTACTCGGGACAGCACTCCGCGCGTGTAGCGGCCGCGGAGGTAGACGGTATAGAAGTAATTGGTCCAGACGGGGAGGCTGCGCGCGACGTACTCGAGCGCCTCGCGGGCGAAGGCGGCGACGCCCCCGGCGTGCTGGCGCTCGATTTCCTTGCGCTGCGGGTGCGGCACCCCGAGGATGCTCAGCGTGAGCTGGCGCGAGAGCGTCCACTCGACCGGCTTCGTCCAGAGATGCGGCGCGACCCGCGCGTCGTACAGTTCGCGCTGCTCGTCGAGGGTCGACGACTCCATCAGCCGCTCGAGCCCATCGCGAAGCTTGGGGTTCAGCGCGAGATAGCCGCGGAAGCCGCGCGCGACGAATCCCGACAGCCCGCGGTAGTAGAAGGTTTCGCGTGCGCTGGCGTCGCGGAACCAGCGGCCGTGGACGTCCCAGAAGCGTTGGGCGAACGGCGACAGGTCGCCGCGCAGCAGGTCGCGATAGAGCGCCTCGAACTCGGGGTGGCGGCCGTCCCCGAACAGCCGGAAGAAGTCTTCGAACGCGAGCCGCCGGATGCCGGCGAGCTTGAGCTCGAGGAGCGCGTTCTGGCGCGGGTTCGCATCGACGGCGTGGATCGCGGCGGGGCCGGCGAGCGCGTAGTCGAGGACGTTGCAGCCTGCGCTCGTGATCACGACCATCCGGTCGCCCGGCCCGATCGCGAGCGCCTGGCGGTCGACGGCGGGGTCCTCCCAGCAGGCGTTGTAGACGAGGGCGCGCGAATAGATCGCCTCGAACACCTTCTCGTCGAAGCGATCCGCAAGCGTGCGCGCGCGTTCCAGTCCCGACCTCCGGCGGCGGTTGAAGTTCGGCCGCCAAGCACTTGGCGCCGGAGGTTAGTCGGCGCGTGTGACAGCGCGGTGACGCGCGCGCGAAAGTTCTGTTGCGGGGAACTATTGCATCCGGCGCGCGGTGCGCAGCATCGCAAGCGCGCGCTCGACGTCGGGGGACTTCGGCTCTGCGGTGAGGATGCTGAAGGCGAGCAGCAGGTCGCCGGCGACGAACGCGCCCTGCGTGAGATGCGGCCAGGCGTTCGCGTCGGGCGACTGGATCGTCGCCTGGAAGTAGTAGCCCCGGCCGCCCTCGCCCTCGAACTCGCGCAAGGGGAAGCGCTTCTCCGTCGCGGCGTGGGCGAGCTCGTCGGCGGACTGCGCGACGAACGCGCGCAGGCGCGCCGGATCCTTGTAGGAGGCTTCCTTGCCGGTCGACCAGGCGATCGTGACCGTCATGTCGAAGGGCGGGCGCGGCCCGAGCCGGTCGAAGAACCGCACGACCGGAAGCCCACCCGGGGAGCGCTTCGGCTCGTCGTACCAGTCGGCCGGGACCACCATCTCGACCTTGCCGTGCCCGGGGACGGCCCAGGCGCGCAGTTCGCCGTCGGCAGCGCGGGCCGGAAGGAGGATGACTATCGCGGCGAGGAGGGCGGCAGCGAGCCGCATCAGGGGTTCAGGTTCTCGATCTTCTGTTGCGTCGTGCGCTTCACCGTGCCGTCGGGCGCGAAGTGCACGTTGAAGAACCACGGGTTGCCGTGGCTCTGCTCGAACCGCCAGGACCACACTTCCTCCTGGAGGTTCGGAAACGGCATCGTCTGGCCGGGTTTGCCGATGAGCTTGCGAACCGCGTCGCGCGACGCGCCCGGCTCGATCTTCGCGAAGTACTGCTCGGTGAGCACCTGGCGAATCGCGCGGAGCACGTTGTCCGGCCCGAGATCGACCATGTAGGTCACGACGCCTTCCGGGCCGCGCGCGAACTCCCAGGTGGTGCTCCCGTCCGGCTCCTTCCATTCGAAGGTGGGGTTGCCCATGATGCTCCGCACTTCGGTGGCGGTGGAGACCCCGGGCTTCAGCCGGGAGATGCCGGTATCGCAGCCGACGAGGGCGAGGAGCGGGGCGAGGAGCGTGACGAGGAAACGGCGCATGGGGCGCGATATTACCGCCTTGCCCGGCCGACGCCGGTCGTCGTATTCTGCCGCGACGCTTCGAGAACAGCCGATGATCACCGCCGAGCAGAACGAGCTCATGACCCGCGTCGGCCCCGGGACGGCCGGAGGCACGCTGCTGCGCAGCTACTGGCAGCCCGCGGCGCTCGTCGACGAGCTCGAGGGGGAGCGTCCGGTGCGTCCGGTGCGCCTGCTCGGCGAGGACCTCGTCCTCTTCCGCGACGAGCAGCGGCGCCACGGTCTGCTCGACCGGCACTGCCCGCACCGGCGCGCCGACCTCTCGTTCGGGCGGCAGGAGGACGGCGGCCTGCGGTGCGCGTTCCACGGCTGGCTCTTCGACGTGAACGGCCGCTGCCTCGACACGCCGGCAGAGCCCGACGGGAGCCGGCTGTGCGAGTCGGTGCGGCACCGGAGCTATCCGGTCGTGGAGCGGAACGGGATCCTGTGGGGGTATCTCGGCGCGGGCGAGCCGCCGGCGTTCCCCGAGTTCGACTGCTTCGTCGCGCCGCCCGCGTACACGTTCGCGTTCAAGGGTTTCTGGGACTGCAACTGGCTGCAGGCGCTCGAGATCGGGATCGACCCGGCGCACGCGTCGTTCCTGCACCGTTTCACCGAGGACGAGGATCCCGGCGGTGCCGTCTACGGCCGGCAATTCCGCGCGGCGTCGGCGAGCTCCGGCATGCCGATGACGCGCGTGCTGCGCGAGCACCACAAGCCGAAGCTCGACCATGAGAACGCGCCGTGGGGCTTCCGCATTTTCGCGCTGCGCGGCATCGACGGCGAGCACACGCACGTCCGCGTGACGAACATGGTGTTCCCGCAGGCGTTCGTGATCCCGCTCTCGCCGGAGATGACGATCACCCAGTGGCACGTGCCGGTGGACGACACGAGCTGCTACTGGTATGCGATCTTCACGGCGTTCGACCAGCCGGTCGACAAGGCCGAGATGCGGCGGCAACGGCTCGAGCTCTACACGCTGCCCGATTACAAGCCGCGCGCACACCGCGGGAACGACTACGGGTTCGACCAGCAGGAGCAGCGCACGCGCACCTACACCGGCATGGGCTTCGACATCAATGTCCACGACCAGTGGGCGGTCGAATCGCAGGGGCGCATCCACGACCGCACTGAGGAGTATCTCGGCACCTCCGACCGGATCATCGTCGCCTATCGGCGCACCCTGCTCAAGGCGATCGAGGAGGCGGCGCGCGGCGAGCGGCCGCTGATGGTGCTCGACCGCACGCAGGCGCCGCGGGTACGCGGGCCGGTGACGATCGACGGCATCGGGCCGGCGGGCGACTGGCAGCGCTACTGGCGCGAGTACGACGGCGCGCGGCGGCGGCGTTCGGCCTGGGCGGCCGCGCTCCCCGATCCGCTCGCCGGCTGATGGGCTTCGTCGACCGCTACGGTCTCTGGACCGATACGCAGCGCGCGGCGGCGCGCGCGCTCGTCGCGGAGCTCGACGCCCGCGGGGTCGAGGTCGTGCGCTTCTCGTTTCCCGACCAGCACGGGATCCTGCGCGGCAAGACGATCACCGCGGCCGAGCTCCCGAGGGCGCTCGCGGATGGCGTCACCTTCACCACGACGCTCTTCGCGAAGGACACGTCGCATCGCACGGTGTTCCCGGTGTTCACCCGCGGCGGGGGCTTCGGGCTGGACGCGATGGAGGGCGGCGCGGACGCGCTGATGATCGCTGACCCGGCCACCTTCCGCGTGCTGCCGTGGGCGCCGAAGACGGGCTGGCTGCTCTGCGATCCGTACTTCGCGAGCGGCGAGCCGGTGCCGTTCGGGACGCGGCCGCTGCTTCGGCGCGCTCTCGCGCGGCTCAACGAGGCGGGCTTCGAGTACGTCGCCGGGCTCGAGATCGAGTTCCACGTCTTCAAGCTGGTCGATCCGCGCCTGCAGCCGGCGGACGCCGGCCAGCCGGGCGAGCCGCCGGAGGTGAGCCTCCTGACTCACGGCTACCAGTACCTCACCGAGCAGCGCTACGACCTCATCGATCCGGTGGTCGAGCTCCTGCGGCGCGACCTCGAGACGCCTCGGCCTGCCGCTGCGCTCGCTCGAGGTGGAGTTCGGGCCGAGCCAGTTCGAGTTCACGCTCGGCGCGCTCCCGGGTCTCGGGTCGGCCGACGCGATGGTGCTCTTCCGCAGCGCCGTGAAGCAGATCTGCCGGCGCAACGGCTACCACGCGACGTTCATGTGCCGGCCGCGCATTCCCAGCGTGATGTCGAGCGGCTGGCACCTGCACCAGTCGCTGCGGCACGCCGCCGACGGCGCGAATGCGTTTGCGCCCGCGGAAGCCGGATCGTCGCTCTCCGCGACCGGGCGTCACTTTCTCGCGGGCCTGCTCGTGCACGCCTGCGCCGCGGCGGCGCTCGCTACGCCGACGATCAACGGCTACAAGCGCTACCGCCCGTACTCGCTCGCTCCCGATCGCGTGATCTGGGGCCGCGACAACCGCGGCGCGATGCTGCGCGTGATCGGCGGGCCGGGCGATCCGGGGACGCGCATCGAGAACCGGATCGGCGAGCCCGCGGCGAACCCGTATCTCTATTTCGCCTCCCAGATCTGGTCGGGCCTCGACGGGATCGCGCGCAAGCTCGATCCCGGCCCGTCGGCCGACACGCCTTACGAGTCGGATGCGCCGACGCTGCCGCGCACGCTCGACGAGGCGCTGGCGGCGCTCCGCACCGACGCGTGCCTGCGCGAGGGGCTGGGGAGTGCGTTCATCGACTACTTCTGCCGGATCAAGGAGGCGGAGCTCGCGCGCTTCAACCTCGACGTGAGCGAGTGGGAGCAGCGCGAGTATTTCGATCTCTTCTAGCCAGCGCGTCACCCCGGTGCACGCCGGTGTCCAGGGCGGCGCAGGCTGGATTCCCGCGTTCGCCGGAATGACGAATCAAACGCCGAGGTAACGGTGCTGGACGTCCGTCGCGGCGGCGAGGCGGGCGGACGAGCCGCTCCAGACGACGCGCCCCTTCTCCAGGACGTAGTGCGTGTCGGCGATCCGCGTCAGCGCGCGCACGTCCTTGTCGATGATCAGGATCGATAGTCCCGATGCCTTTAGACGCTCGACCGAGCGGTAGATCTCCAGGCGGATCAGCGGCGCGAGGCCTTCGGTCGCCTCGTCGAGAATGAGCAGCTTCGGGTTGGTCATCAGCGCCCGCGCGATCGCGAGCATCTGCTGCTCGCCCCCCGAGAGCTGGTTGCCCATGTTCGGCTGCCGCTCGGCGAGCTGGGGAAACAGCGTGAACACCTTCTCCAGCGTCCACGGATCCTGACGCGCGCCGCGGTTCGCGGCGGTCGCAACCAGGTTCTCGCGGACGGTCAGGTTGGGGAAGATCTGCCGCCCTTCCGGCACGAGCCCGATCCCCGCCTGGGCGACGCGGAACGACGGCAGGCCGCGCAAGGGCTTGCCGTCGAACGTGACTGCGCCGGCTCGCGGCGGCACGATCCCCATGATCGAGCGCACGGTGGTCGTCTTGCCCATCCCGTTGCGGCCGAGCAGGGTCGCGACCTCGCCGGCGCGCACGCCGAAGCTGACGCCGAACAGCACCTGACTCGCGCCGTAGCTGGTCTCGATCGCGTCGACGGCGAGCATTAGCGGCCTAACGAACAATACCGGCGCGAGCGACCGCGCGTCGTTTGCGCGGGGCGCACACGCGATTTGGCGTCGAAAGGACGTGCGCGCTCGAAAAACATGCACCTGGCGTCGCGCGATGCCCCAGCCGTCTGCGTCGCCGCATCAGGCCTCCGCTTCCTCGCCGAGGTAGGCGCTCCTCACCTCGCGATTCGCGCGGATCTCTTCCGGCGTGCCGCTCGCGATGATGCGGCCGTAGACGAGCACCGAGATGCGGTCGGCGAGCGCGAACACGGCGTCCATGTCGTGCTCGACCAGGATCATCGTCTGCCGGCCCTTCAGCCCGGCGAGCAAGCGGACCATGCGCTGCGACTCGTCGGTGCCCATTCCCGCCATCGGCTCGTCGAGCAGCATCAGCCGCGGCTTCGTCGCGAGCACCATCGAGATCTCGAGCTGGCGCTGCTCGCCGTGGGCGAGGTTGGCCGCGAGCACGCCGGCGCGCTCGCCGAGGCCCACCTCGGCGAGGATCGCGCGCGCGGGGGCGCGGAGCGACTCGTCGCTCCGCGCCGGCCGCCAGAAGCGGAAGCTCGACCCGGCATGGGCCTGGACGGCGAGCGTGACGTTCTCGAGCGCAGTGAAGTCGCGGTAGACGCTCGTGATCTGGAACGAGCGCGCGAGGCCGCGGCGCGAACGGGCCGGTGCCGCGAGGGCGGTGATGTCCTCGGCGGCGAAGCGGATCGTGCCCGCATCGGGCCGCAGGTTGCCGGCGAGCTGGCCGATGAGGGTCGTCTTGCCGGCGCCGTTCGGCCCGATGATCGCGTGCGTCTCGCCCTGGCGCACCTCGAGGCTGACCTGATCGGTCGCGCGCAGCGCGCCGAACGACTTGCACAGCCGGGCGACTTGGAGCAGCGCGTCATTCATCCCGGCCGCCTCCCGGGAGCAGCCCGGCGAGGCCCCGCCGGGTGAACAGCACCACGAGCACGAGGATGGGACCGAGGATGATCTGCCAGTGAGTGGTCCACGCCGCGAGCAGGTCTTCGAGCAGCAGCAGCGCGGCCGCCCCGAGCACCGGCCCGATGAGCGTGGCGATGCCGCCGAGGATCACCATGAACATGATCTCGCCCGAGCGCGTCCAGTTCATGAACTCGGGCGTGAGATACGCCGTCTGATTGACGAGTAGCGCCCCCGCGACCCCGCACATCGCGCCGGCGATGACGAACGCGGCGAGCTTGTACGGGTAGGGCGAGAAGCCGATGGCGCGCGTCCGCGCCTCGTTCGACTTGGTCGCACGGATGACCATCCCGAAGCGCGAGTTCACCAGCCGGTGCACGAGGTAGAGGAAGCCCGCCAGCACCGCGAGCACGAAGTAGTAGAACGCGGTCGAGTTGCGCAGGTCGATCAGCCCGGCGAACTGGCTGCGCATCGGGAGCCGCATGCCGTCGTCGCCGCCGTACTCCTCGAGCGAGATGCCGAGGTAGAAGAGCATCTGGGTGAACGCGAGCGTGATCATGATGAAGTACACGCCGCTCGTGCGGATCGACACCGCGCCGATGACGAGCGCAACCGCGGCCGACGCGGCGATCGCGACCGCGAACTGCAGGAAGCCGTTGTCGATGCCGTGATGGGCGAGGATGCCTACGGCGTACGCGCCGACGCCGAGGTAGGCGGCGTGGCCGAACGACACCATGCCGCCGTAGCCGAGGATCAGGTTGAGGCTGAGCGCGGCGATCGCGAAGATCATGATGCGCCGGACGAGATCGAGATAGAAGGGCTGGCCGAGCGCCGCGGCGAGCGGCGGCACCGCGGCGAGCGCGACCAGCACCGTGGCGGTCGCGAGAAGCCGTGCGCGGTTCGGCATCGGACTATGCGCGCGCGGGGAACAGCCCCGCCGGCCGGAGGGCGAGGACGATCGCCATCAGGAGGTAGATCAGCATGGACGCGATCGCCGGTCCGGCCGCGTCCGCGGCGGTGGGCGACACGACGGTCGCGAGCGTCGGCTTCAGGAACGCGCGGCCGAGCGTATCCACCATGCCGACGATCAGGGCGCCCGCCACCGCGCCGCGGATCGAGCCGATGCCGCCGATGACGATCACCACGAACACCTGGATCAGCACATCCTCGCCCATGCCGGGCTGCACGGTGTAGATCGGGCCGGCCATCAGCCCGGCGAGGCCCGCCAGGGCGGCGCCGAACCCGAACACGATGGTGTAGAGGAGGCGGATGTTGATGCCCAGCGCCGCCACCATCGTGCGGTTCGAGGCGCCGGCGCGGATCAGCATGCCGAGGCGCGTGCGGGCGACGACGTACCAGAGCAGACCCGCGACCGCGAGGCCGACCAGGATGATGACGAAGCGATACAGCGGATAGCGCAGGCCGGCGAACAGTTCGACGTGACCCGACAGCCAGGGCGGCACGCTGGTGTAGAGCGCGGAGCGGCCGAACAGGATCGCGACCAGCTCGTTGAAGAACAGGATGAGGCCGAAGGTCGCGAGCACCTGGTCCATGTGGTCACGCTCGTAGAGCTTGCGCAACGCGAGGAACTCGACCACGACCCCGACGACGAGCGTTCCCGCGAGCGCGAGCGCGACCCCGGCGAGGTAGGAACCGGTGAGGTTGGTGAACGCGACCCAGAGGTAGGCGCCCACCATGTAGAGCGAACCGTGGGCGAGGTTGACGAGGTTCATGATGCCGAACACGAGCGTCAGC
The DNA here is from genome assembly GCA_963744255.1 of uncultured beta proteobacterium. Taxonomy (GTDB): domain Bacteria; phylum Pseudomonadota; class Gammaproteobacteria; order Burkholderiales; family SG8-39; genus DATEDA01. Next base: position 83,640 of record CAVUSZ010000005.1, on the reverse strand, counting down.
CCCGCGGCCATCAGGAACAGCATGACCCCGAGCTGCAGCCCGTTCAGCGTCTGCTCGAGAATGAGGATCGGATTCATCGCCTGGGCACAAAAAAGGGCGCGGTGGATTCGCGCCCCTTGCCGCCTCCGCTGCCTGCGGCTACCACTTCATCGGGCAGTCCTTGGAATAGGCATCCTTGTGGTTCGCGAACACCGTTTCCTGGATCTCCAGCACCGGATCGGCGCCGGCGGCGGCGCCGGCAACCGCCTTCAGCAGGTAGAAGTTCTGAATCGGGAAATGGTTGACGTTGTACGCGTACTTTCCGCGCGTCGAGTTGTAGTTCGCCTTGCGCATCGCCGCGATCATGCCCTTCTTGTCGGCGAGGTTGCCCTTCACCGCGCGCACCGCGGAATCGATCAGCATGATGCCGTCGTAGCTCTGCGCGCCGTAGAACACCGGCAGCTTGCCGTACTTCTTCTTGAAGTCGGCCACGAACTTCTCGTTGGCGGGGTTCTTGAGGTCGGGGCTCCAGTACCGGGTCTCGTACTGGCCAAGCGCGGCGTGCTTCACCGCCGGAATCGAGATTTCGTCCACCGTGTACACCGAGTACAGCGGGAACTGCCCGCGCATGCCGGCTTCGGAGTACTGCTTGAGGAACTGGATCCCCATGCCGCCCGGGTAGAAGACGAACACCGCCTTCGGGTTCTTCGCGCGCAGCTGGCTCAACTCGGCCTGGTAGTCGGTCTGTCCGAGCTTGGTGTAGACCTCGTCGACGATCTTGCCCTTGAAGTAGCGCTTGAAGCCGGTGATCATGTCCTTGCCGGCCGCGTAGTTGGGCGCCATGACGTACACGTCGGTGATGCCCTTGTCGGTCATGTGCTTGCCCATCGCTTCCGGCGTCTGATCGTTCTGCCACGACGTGGTGAAGAAGAGCTCGCTGCAACCCTTGCCGGCGAGGTCGTGCGGTCCGGCATTGGTGCCGATCATGAAGGTGCCGGCCTCGGTGACCGTCGGCGCCACCGCCAGCATCACGTTCGACCAGATGATGCCGCTCACGAAGTGCACCTGGTGCTTCTTCAGCATCTCGTCGGCGAGCTGCTTGCCGACGTCGGGCTTGACCTGGTCGTCGCCGTAAATGACCTCGGTGTCGAGGCCGCCGACCTTGCGGCCGAGGTGATCGAGCGCCAGCTCGACGGACTGCCGCATGTGCTCGCCGATGACGCCTTGCGGGCCGGACAGGGTGGTGATGAAGCCGATCTTGAGCTTCTGCTGGGCGACGGCGGGAGCCGCCGCGACTAGCGCCGTGATGAGCCCCAGCGACAGGGCGCGGAACGAAATGCGCACGACTACCTCCTCGGATGCTTGGCCACGGCCGCGCCTACGCCGGGCGCCGCCGGTGGGCCCGGAAGCGGGCCGGGGGCAGTCTACCAAGCGGTGCTCGGGAGTGTCCAGGAATCGCGCGGCTCAGGCCGCGACCGAACGGAGCCAGGCCGTAGCGTCGCGCCCGGGATGGACCATGTGGCACTGCTTGCAGCGGCGGGCATCGTCGGGCGAGTCGTAGAACCGCTCGTACGCCTTCGGCAGATCCTCGACGATGCTCGCGAGCTGGACGTCGATGCGGTGCACGAGGCCGCCGCAGCGCGCGCAGTACCACTCGAAGCCGTCGAGCGTCCCTTGCGGCCGCGCGCGCTCGATGACGAGGCACCGGCTCCCCGGCTCGGGGCGCTGCGGCGAGTGCCGCAGGTGCGGCGGCAGCAGGAAGATGTCGCCTTCCGCGAGGTCGAGGCGCGAGTAGCGCCCGGTGTCCCACAGCAGCAGGTGCGCGTTGCCCTTGAACTGCCAGAAGAACTCCTCGAACGGATCGTCGTGGAAATCGGTGCGCTCGTTCGGCGCGCCCACGACGGTGACGATGAAGTCGGTGTCCTTCCACACCTGCTGATTGCCGACCGGGGGCTGCAGCAGGTGCGCGTGCTCGTCGATCCAGCGCCGGAAGTTGAAGGGCGGCGTGTAGCGCGGGGGCAGGCTGGGTGCGCGCATCGCTTATTGTCACCCCGGCGAAAGCCGGGGTCCAGGGAGCTGAAGTGGATCCCGGCCTCCGCCCGGATGACGATGTCTTGCGGCACGTGGTCGGCAAGGATGGCGAGGCCCGGGTGGTTTATGATCGCCGGCGGAGGAGTGCCATGATCCGGCTGAAGGATCTGCGCTACGTGCGCCTCGGGACGCGCGACCCGACTGCCGCTGCCGAGTACGCGCAGCGGATCCTCGGCCTCGAGCTGGTCAGGCGCGAGGGCGGGGCGATTTACCTCCGCGGCGACGACCGCGACCACACACTGGTGTACGTGAAAGGCGACCCCGCCGACCACACCGTCGGCTGGGAGGTGGCCGACAGCGCGGCGCTCGACGCTGCCGGCGCCGACCTGGAATCGCGCAGGATCGCGGTGCGACGCGGCCGGCGAGCCGAGTGCGACGCCCGCCACGTGGAAGACTTCCTCAGCTTCGTCGACCCGAGCGGCAATACCCACGATCTCGTCGTGCGACCGCACCACAGCGGCAAGCGCTTCTTCCCGTCGCGGGACTGCGGCGTGTGGAGCTTCTCGCACATCGGACTCCGCACCATCGACGCGGCCCGCGACGAGGCGTTCTGGACTGGCGTCTGCAACGCACGGGTATCGGACCGCATCGGGGCGGCGCCCTTGCTCCGCATCGACGAGGTGCATCACAGGATCGCGCTCTTTCCGTCGGCGCACGCCGGCGTGCAGCACGTGAACCACCAGGTCGAGGGGGTGGACGACGTGATGCGGTCTTACTACTTCCTGCGCGAGCAGGGCGTGCGGATCGTGTTCGGACCGGGCCGCCACCCGACCTCCGGCGCGGTGTTCCTGTACTTCGAGGGTCCGGACGCGATGGTGTACGAGTACTCGACCGGCGTGCGCCTCATCAAGCCCGAGGAGGAGGCGACCTGGCGCCCGCGGCAGTTCCCGTTCACGCCCGCGTCGTTCTGCATGTGGGGCTCGCGGCCCGACATCCCGGAGTTCCGGGCGCGCGAGGAGCCCCCTTCGTCAAGGGCCGCTTGATGCCATGAAACGCTTGATGGATGTTCTCTGCCTGTTGCTCGCTGCCGCACCCGCGCTGGCGCAGACCTATCCCGAGAAGACGGTCACGATCGTCGTGAACTTCAGCGCCGGCGGGCCGCTCGACGTCGTCGCGCGGATCATCGCCGAGAGGGGTGCGGGCGATCTCAAGCAGCCGGTCATCGTCGACAACAAGCCGGGCGCCGGCGGCAACATCGGCGCACAGGCGGTGGCGAAGGCAAAGCCCGACGGGCACACGCTCCTGACCTGCAGCCGGTGACCGGGAGCGAGGCTGCGGTCAAGGCCTGGACGGACAAGGAAGGGGCGCGCTGGAGCGCGGTGATCAGGGCAGCAGGCATCAGGCCGGATTGACCATGGAGAGACCCAACTTCGTCTTCATCCTCGCCGACGACATCGGCTACGCCGATCTCGGCTGCTACGGTGCACGCGCGCCGACAACGCCTTGTCTGGACGCGATGGCCGCCGGCGGCCTGCGCTTCACCGACGGCTACGCGAACTCGCCGGTCTGCTCGCCGACGCGCTTCGCTTTGATGACCGGCCGCTATCAATATCGCCTCCGGGGCGCCGCGGAAGAGCCGCTCACGAGCAAGGCGCGCGGGCGCGACGACCTCGGCCTGCCGCCGTCGCATCCGACGGCTCCGTCGCTGCTGCGCGATGCCGGCTACGCGACCGCGCTCGCCGGCAAGTGGCACCTCGGCTTCCCGCCGCACTTCGGGCCGCTCAAGAGCGGCTACGGCGAGCACTTCGGACCGTTGAGCGGCGGGGTCGACTACTTCACCCATTGCGACAGCGCCGGCACTCATGACCTCTACGAGAACGGGGTCGAGGTCGAGCGCTCGGGCTACGTCACCGACCTCATCACCGACCGCGCGGTCGAGTTCATCGGGCGGGCGCGCGAGCCCTTCCTGCTGAGCGTGCACTACACCGCGCCCCACTGGCCGTGGGAGACGCGTGCCGACGAGGCCGAGTCGCGACGCATCGCAAGAGCGATCCACCACCTCGACGGCGGCTCGATCGAGACCTATCGAACGATGATCCATCACATGGACGAGGGCATCGGTCGGATCTTCGAGGCGCTCCGCGCCGCCGGCGCGGGCGAGAACACCCTGGTCGTGTTCACGAGCGACAACGGCGGCGAGCGGTTCTCCGATACCTGGCCGTTCGTCGGCAAGAAGATGGACCTGCTCGAGGGCGGGATCCGTGTGCCGCTGCTCGCCTCGTGGCCGGCAGTGATCCCGCCGGGAGGCGTGACGCCGCAGGTTGCGGTCACGATGGACTGGGTCGCGACCTTCCTCGCCGCGGCGGGCGTGCGGCCGCATCCCAGGTACTCGCTCGACGGGATCGACCTCGCGCCGGTGCTGCGCTCGCCGTCGGCGTCGTCGCCGCGCGAGCTCTATTGGCGCATGAGTCATCGCGCGCAGCGGGCGGTTCGCGCCGGCGACTGGAAGTATCTCGCGATGGACGACCACGAGTATCTGTTCGACCTCGCACGCGACGCGCGCGAGCGCGCGAACCTCGTCAAGCGCTTCCCCGAGCGCCTCGCGGAGCTGCGCGCGAAGTACGACGCCTGGGCGGCGACGATGCCGCCGATCCCGGCCGACGCCGGGGTAAGCCTGATCGGCAGCGCCGGGGAGTTGCCGAAGCAGACGGGGTGAGCGGCATCGATGCGCTGCGGGCACGCGCCCCTGCGGGTCGCGGTCGCCGCGGCGGCGATCGTCACGGCGTGTGCCTGGGCGCAGGAGTGGCCGACGCGGCCGGTGAAGGTCGTCGCACCGTTCGCGCCGGGCGGCAGCGCGGACACGCTGGCGCGCATCGTCGGCGAGAAGCTCACGGGCCGGCTCAACCAGAACGTCCTCGTCGAGAACCGGCCGGGCGCCGGCGGGCTCATCGGGTCGGAGTTCGTCGCGAAGGCAGCGCCCGACGGTTACACGTTCATCGTCTCCGGCGTCGCCTCCCACGTCATCGCGCCGGCCATGGGGAACGCGGCGTTCGATCCGCTGAAGAGCTTCACGCACATCGCGCTCTTCGGCGGCCCGCCCACGGTGCTGGTCGTCACGCCGGAGCTCGAGGCCCGCGATCTCAAGTCGTTCGTGGCGCTCTCGAAGTCGCGGGCGGGAGGGTTGAGCTACGGCTCGCCGGGCCAGGGTACACAGGGCCATCTCGTCGGGGAGATGCTCAAGGGGCTGAGCGGCGCGAACCTGACGCACGTGCCCTACAAGGGCGCGGCGCCGGCGATGGTCGATCTGATCGCCGGTCATCTTTCGGCTGCATCCACCACGCTCACGACGGCCGCGACGCAGATCAAGGCCGGCAAGGCCCGCGCGATCGCGCTGTCCTCGCCGAAGCGCCTGCGCGAGTTCGCGAACGTTCCGACGTTCGCGGAGAGCGGGTATCCTGATCTCGTCGCGACGGTGTGGTTCGGGCTCTCCGGCCCTGACGGACTGCCGCAGCCGATCGTGGTCAAGCTGAATTCGGAAGTGCGCGCGATCCTGCAGCTGCCCGACGTCCGCGAGCGTCTCGCACCCGAGGGGATCGAGCCGAACGACCTCGATGCGGCAGCATTCACGGCGTTCGTCCGCGCGGAGATCGCGCGCTGGGGCCCGGTCGCGAAAGCGGTGAAATAGCGAAGTGGAGGTCTCACGATGGGCATGCCGAAGGAGCAGAACGAGCTGCTGACCCGCACCGGCCCGGGCACGGCGATGGGCGATCTCGTCCGGCGCTACTGGATCCCCGCCCTCCTCGCGGACGAGCTGCCCGAGCCGGACTGTCCGCCGGTGCGGGTGCAGCTGCTTTCCGAGCGGCTCGTCGCGTTCCGCGACACCGAGGGACGCCTCGGACTCATCGACGAGTACTGCGCCCATCGCGGCGTGTCGCTGTGGTTCGGCCGCAACGAAGAGTGCGGGCTGCGCTGCCCGTACCACGGCTGGAAGTACGACGTGACCGGTCAGTGCATCGACCTGCCCTCCGAGCCGGACCGGCCGGCGATGCGCGAGCGGATCAGGCTGAAGAGCTATCCCTGCCTCGAGCGCGGCGGCGTGATCTGGACCTACATGGGGCCGCCCGAGCTGCGGCCCGAGCCGCCGGAGCACGAGTGGGCCCTGGTCGAGCCGGCGCAGCGGTTCATCTCCAAGCGCCTGCAGGAGTGCAATTTCCTGCAGGCGATGGAAGGCGGCATCGACTCGAGCCACGTCTCGTTCCTGCACAGCGGCGCGCTCAAGCGCGATGCGCTCTTCGTCGGCGCCAAGGGCAACATCTACAACCTGCGCGACTCGGCGCCGCAGTTCGAAGTGGTGGAGTTCGACGGGGGCTTGCTGATCGGCGCGCGGCGCAACGCCGACAACGATCAGTACTACTGGCGGATCACGCCCTGGGTCGCGCCGTTCTTCACGCTCGTGCCGCCGCGCGGCCACCATCCGATCCACGGCCACGCCTGGGTCCCGATCGACGACGAGAACTGCTGGGCCTGGAGCGTCAGCTATCATCCGCGCCGGGCACTGACGCACGAGGAAACGGCGGCGATGCGGGCCGGGCAGGGCATCCACGTGAAGTACATCCCGGGCACATTCATCCCGGCGGCGAACAAGCGCAACGATTACCTGATGGACCGCAACGCGCAGCTCGCGGGCCTGAGCTACAGCGGCGTCGAGGGCATCGGCATGCAGGACGCGTCCCTGCAGGAAAGCATGGGGCCGATCGTCGACCGGACGCGCGAGACCCTCGTTCCCACCGACAAGGGCATCGTCATGGCGCGGCGGATTCTCGCGAGCGCCGCCGAGGCGAACCGCGCGGGCAAGACGGTCCCGGGCCTCGCTCCCGCCTCGCAGCGCGTGCGCTCCTGCGCGATCGAGCTGCCGAAAGACGTGGCGTTCAAGGACGGTGCGAAGGACGGGCTCTTCCGCGCGCTCGGCACCGATCCTGTCAGTGTCTAGCGGAATGATGCTCCCGAGAGTCGGCATCGCGATCGGTGATCCGGCCGGCGTCGGGCCGGAGATCGCGCTCAAGGCGGCGCTCGACGAGCGCGTGAAGCGCATCTGCCGGCCCGTGCTGTTCGGGGATCCGAAAGCGATCGCCGTCCACGCCGCTGCCTGCGGGATTTCGGCGGACGTTGAGACCGTCGCGCTCGATCATTTTCGTGACGAGCGCCTCGAGATCGGCCAGATCCGCGCTGTCCACGGCCGCGCCGCGGTGGACGCCGCCCGCGCGGCGATCGCAGCGGCGATGGCGGGCGAGGTCGCGGCGGTGGTCGCTGCGCCGCAGACCGAGCTCGCGATCAAGCAGGCCGGCATCGAGTTCGACGGCTACCCGTCGTTCGTGGCGCGCTGCACCGGCGTCGCCGCGGAAAACGCGTTTTTGATGATCTGCTTCGACGCGATGCGGATTGCGCATGCGACGCTGCACGTGAGCCTGCGGCGGGCGATCGAGCTGGTGACCGAGGAGCGGGTCGAACGGGTGGTGCGCGCCGTGGACGGCACGCTGCGCAGGCTCGGCATTCCCGCCCCGCGCATCGCGGTCGGCGGTCTGAACCCGCACGCCGGCGAGGACGGGATGTTCGGGGACGAGGACCGCGCGATCATCGCGCCAGCGATCGCGGCTGCCCGGGCCGCGAACATCGACGCCGACGGGCCATTCGGCGCCGACACCATGTTCCACAAGACGGGCTACGACGCCTTCGTGGTCATGTTCCACGACCAGGGGCACATCGCGGCGAAGCTCCTGGCGCGCAACCGCAGCGCGGGCCTCACGATCGGCACGCCGGTGCTGTTCTCGTCCGTCGCGCACGGCTCGGCGCTCGACATCGCCGGGCAGGGGCGCGCGAGCGCGGAGGCGATGGTCGAGGCCGTCTCGCGGCTTGTCGGCGGCCGGGTGCCCCCGTAGGCCGCGCTACTCGCACTCGGCCGCGCTGGAGTCGTCGACGCAACAAGGAACCGGTTCGCCATGTCGGCCTCACCATCGACGCGCCGGTCGCCGGCATCCGCGCGTTCGGCGAGAAGTACGAGCGCGAGTTCAAGTCGAAGTCGGACCACAACGGCATCAAGGGCTACACCGGCATGTACGTCGTGAAAGCGGTCACCGAGAAGATCGGCAAGTTCGACCGCAAGGCGTTCGCGCAGGCGATCAAGAACGCCTGCTTCGCCATCAAGGACCACCCCGGCCTGTTGATGGACGTCTGCTTCGACGACAAGGGCGACATCGACCGCGAGAGCTTCCTGGTCGAGGTCAAGGGCGGCAAGCAGGTGGTGGTCGAGACGCTGCCGCCGCTCAGGAAGAACTAGGCGTCCGGATCGCGGCCGTCGGTCCCGGCGGCCGCCACCGGCCAAGACTCGGGAACTACCGCGCGGCCATGCGGTCCGGGCCGCCGAATCCACATCGGGGCGATCGATCGAACCGATCCGAAATCGCGATTGGCAACCGCGCCCTCGAGCCCATAGATTGTCAGTGAACCATTCACTATGGAGCTCATGATGATTGCCATCCTGCTTGCTGCCGGCGTCTACGCGGCCGTGATTCTGCGACCTTATCTTCTCCGTCGTCGCGCGTCAGGCACCGACGCTTCCCGCTGACCTTTTCACCGACCGCCGCATCGGGAGGCTCCGCCGGGGCACCTGTCCGGTAAGCCATCTCACCGATGCGCGGGCGCGTTCGGCGACGACGGCCAGCGGGAGCTGGACGTAGTCGTCGTTGAACACCTCGAAGCTGTAGTCGCCGCGGTAGCCCATCTCGTCGAGTTGGCGCACGAGCGTCGCGACCTCGGCGCTGTGAGCGCCTTCGCCCGGAAACACCCGGAAATGGCGCGCGGTGTTGATGCGCTCCTCGGGCGACCGGATCTCCTGCCACATGAAGTCCGCGAGCTGGACGAGGAAGATCTTCGCCGGGTCGATCAACTCCAGCGCGTCGAGCCCGGTGTCGGTCGCGAGCACGTGGAAGGAGTCGAGCCCCACGCCGAGGCTGGGGTGGTCTGCGGCCTCGACGATCTCCCAGCTCCGGGGGTACTCGTTCACGTGCCGGCCCCACGATAGCGCCTCGTACGCGATGCGGATGCCGAGCGGCACTGCCAGCATCGCGAGCTTGCGCAGATCGCGCACGAGCAGCGCCGTGTCGCCGCTCGCATGGGTCGAGGTCGACGAGCACACGAGCAGCACCTTCGCGCCGAGCGAATGACACACGCGCAGCATTGCCTTGGCGATGTCGACCTTGTACGCGTGCAAGCGGCCCGATAACCCTTCGAAGTCGCGGAGCACCTGGAAGCCGGTGACGCGGAGGCCGCTCCCGCGCACCAGCCCGGCGGCGGCCGCCTCGCCGGCGGGATAGCCGGCGATGTCGCGTGCCGAGACCATGATCTGGGTGAAGCCGGCGTCGCGCATCGCTCGGAGCTTCGCCTCCAGCGGCCCGGCGAGCGTGATCGTGTCCATGCCGAAGGCGTCGATGTTCACGCGGACCTCCCGACTCAGGGCTCGAGGTGGCTCACCACGAGCTCGAACGTCACGCCGCCCAGGTAGACCTGGGTGAGCGCGCCTTTCTCGGTGGGCTGAACCGGATCGCGGTCGACGAACACGACGCCGCGATCCCGCAGCGCGCGCGTCGCCGCCAGGACGTCGGGTGCCCCGAGCCCGATGCGGAGCAGCCGCTCGTCCCACTCGATGTCCTCCGCGCCCGGCGGCGGCTCGATGAGCTGGAGATAGAACTTGTGGCAGGGACTCTCGAGCAGCGTGCCCTTGGGCAGGATGCCGAAGTACTGCCCGCCGGGCAGCACCGAGAACCCGAAGAGCTGGCGGTAGAACTCGACCCATTCGCGGGTGCGGTCGTCGAGAATGGTCTGCACGACGCCGAAATAGTGGAGCCCGGCGATCGCGGGCGGGTTGCGCTCGCTCCCCGGCAGCGGCACGAAGTCCACGTCGTAGATCGAGAAGTCGCGGTAGCGGTCGACGAAGTGGATCAGGCTGTCGTCCACGCCGCGGACCCCTGGGATGTTCAGCTCCATCGCCGAGGCGCGCGTCGGCATTTCCCATGCGCCGAGGTCGAGCGTATGACGCCACGCAGCGGCGGCATCGCGCACGCGCAGGGCGATGGCCGATAACGCGGGTGTGCTCATGGGCGCCGACTCAGGGTGCGCGTTGACGACCAGGTTCATGCCTCCCTGGCGGTAGAGCATCACCTCGCGCGAGCGGTGCCGCGCGACCGGCATGAACCCCATCGTCTGGAGCACCGCACCGAGCGCCTGCGGCTGCGAGGTCGCGTACTCGATGAACTCGATGCCGTCCATTCCCAGCGGGTTGCTGGGCTCGGGGTTGTGTTCCCGGACCGTCATGACCTCCCTTCCGAGGTGGTGGTGCGCGTTACGCTACGAGCAGCGACCCCAGATCGTCGCCGGCGGCCCGGAGGTGCGGCAGGAAGCGCGTCTCCATCTGGCGGACGGTCGCGTGCGCGGCGTGAACGCTGACGTTGATCGCGGCCACCACCGAGCCCGACGCGCCGCGCACCGGCACTGCGATCGAGCGCAGGCCGATCTCGAGCTCCTGATCGACCAGAGCATAGCCCGCCTTCCGCGCCGCCTCCAACAGTTCCCGCAGCTTCTCGCGCGAGGTCACGGTCCGGTCCACGTACGGGCGCAGCTCGACGCGGGCGAGATACGCGTCGAGCTCCCGCTCGGGCAGATGCGCGAGCAGCGCGCGGCCCATCGCGGTGCAGTACGCCGGGAGGCGGCTGCCGACGTTCAGCGTCACGGTCATGATGCGCGAGGCGGCGGAGCGCGCGAGGTACAGGATCTCGTCGCCGTCGAGGATGGCGAGCGAGCAGGACTCGTTGACCGCGTTCCTGACCCGGTCGAGAACCGGCTGGGCCGACACCGCCAGCGGGGTCGACGACAGGTACGCGTGGCCCAGCGCGAGGATCTTCGGCCGCAGGGCAAAAGTATGTGTGTCCGCGTCCACGTAACCCATCCGCTCGAGGGTGTAGAGGCAGCGGCGCACCGCGGCGCGCGGGATCCCGGTCCGCTGGCTGATCTGCGCGATCGTCAGCTTGCGGCGCTGCTCGGTGAACGCCTTGATCACTGCCAGACCGCGCGCGAGCGAGGTCATGAAGTTGGGGTCGCCCGTGAGGGCATCGATCTCCGCGATGGCCGCCGCAGGCGGCACCTTCCGTCCCAGTTTCGCGCCGGTCGGCGCGGTGGCTTGGCCGGAGAGTGCCGGCGCCGGTGCATCCCGTTCCATGCCGCTGTGTCCCTCATCTCGATTGTGCATGGCAACATCATAGCATCGTACCGATAATCGGTCAAGTGGGCGATTAACGCACAGTGCTCCGATCTGGCGGAAGATGGCCCGCCGGAGCGAACCGATCAGGGCAGCAGCAGCGTGCCGAGCTCGCGCGCGGCGCTTTCGAGGTGCGGCAGGTACTGGGTCTTCATCTGGCGGACGCTGACGCGGGCAGCCTGCACGATGACGTTGATCCCTGCGACCACCGTTCCGGAGGTGTCCGCCACCGGGACGGCGATCGAGCGGATGCCGAGCTCCATCTCCTGGTCGGCGATCGCGTAGCCTGCCTGCCGCGTTGCGCTGAGTGTCTCCCGGAGCTTGCCGGGCGAGGTGATGGTCCGCTCGGTGAAGGGCTGGAACTGGACTCGGGCGAGATATGCATCGAGCTCCGGTTCCCGGCAGGTGCGCCAGCAGGACATACCCGATCGAGGTGCAGTACGCCGGCAGCCGGCTGCCGATGTTGAGGGTGACCGACATGATCCGCGAGGTCAGCGAGCGGGCGAGATACAGGATCTCCTCGCCGTCGAGGATCGCAAGCGAGCACGACTCGCTTACGGCGTCCCCGACCCGATCCAGAAACGGCTGCGCCGAAACCGCCAATGGCGTGGACGAGAGGTAGGCGTGGCCGAGGGCCAGCATCTTCGGGCGGAGCGCGAACGCGTGCGCCTCCGATCCGACGTAGCCCAGCTTCTGTAGCGTGTACAGACAGCGGCGCACCGCAGCGCGCGGAATGCCCGTACGGTCGCTGATCTGGGCGATCGTCAGCTTCCGTCGCTGCTCGGTGAACGCCTGGATGACGGCGAGGCCGCGGGCGAGGGAGGTCATGAAATTGGGATCGCCGTTGAGCGCGGCGATCTCGCGCGCGGGCGAGAGCGGCGGTGGCCGCTGCGATACGGGCGCCGGGATCCCGGCAATGCCCTCCGGGCTCGCCTGCTTCCGCCTGACCCTCGACTCGTTCATCCGCACGGAGCGAAGCTTCACGCGAATCGGCATCGTCGTCTCGACGCCGATTCGCTTTGTGGGCGATTAGCGCCCACAATTTTGTTCGGGTTGCGCGCGACGCGCGCGATCGGACTACATTCGGTTCCCCCGGAGCAAGACTCGAAGTCATCAACGTCCGTGCGATAAGCGCACAATAGGCGCGGGCGCGGAGGAGGAAATCAACAATGATTAAGAAGGTCATCGAGGCTTACTTCCATCTGCTGAAGTTCATCATTGTGGTGTGCCTGGCGCTCATGGTGATCCTCGTGTTCGGCAACGTGGTGCTCCGGTACGGGTTCAACCTCGGCATCACGGTATCGGAGGAGGTGTCGCGCTGGCTGTTCGTCTGGCTCACTTTCCTCGGCGCGATCGTCGCCTTGCGAGAGCACGGGCACCTCGGCGTCGATACCCTCGTCAAGCGGCTCCCGCCCCTGGGGAAGAAGGCGTGCCTAGTCGTGAGCCAGGTCCTCATGCTCTTTGCCACCTGGCTGTTCCTGGAGGGCAGCTGGGAGCAAACCAAGATCAATTTCGGCGTCGCAGCGCCGGCATCGGGCCTATCGGTGGCGTGGTTCTACGGCGTTGGCCTCGTGTTCAGCATCTCCGCAGCCCTGATCATCCTTTATGACCTGTACCGGGTGGTCACCGGGAAGATCTCCGACGAGGAGCTCGTGATGGTCAAGGAGTCCGAGGAGCAGGAGGAGTTCGAGGAGCTGCAGAAGGAACTGGCCGAGCAGGAGCGCGAGGAGCAGCTCGCCGCGGCCGCGGCGAAGAAGAGCGGATAGGGGAGACGTCCATGACCGTCAGTGTGTTCCTGTTCTCGCTGCTGGGCGCGATGGCGCTCGGCATGCCGATCGCCTATGCGCTGCTCCTGTGCGGGGTGGCGCTGATGGTGCACCTGGACATGTTCGATGCGCAGATCATCGCGCAGAACTTCATCAACGGGGCGGACAGCTTTCCGCTGATGGCGGTGCCGTTCTTCATGCTCGCCGGCGAGATCATGAACACCGGCGGGCTGTCGAAGCGCATCGTCGATCTGGCGCTCGCGGTGGTGGGGCACATCCGCGGGGGCCTGGGCTACGTGGCGATCGTCGCCGCCTGCATCCTCTCGGCGCTGTCGGGCTCGGCGGTGGCCGATGCGGCGGCGCTCTCGGCGCTGCTGGTGCCGATGATGGTGGCCGCCGGCCACAGCAAGGCGAAGTCGGCCGGGCTGATTGCGTCCGCCGGGATCATCGGTCCGGTGATCCCGCCCTCGATCGGCTTTGTGATCTTCGGAGTGGCGGCGAATCTCTCGATCACGAAGCTGTTTCTGGCCGGGATCATGCCGGGGATCTACATCGCCGCGGCGCTGTGGTTTGCGTGGTGGTGGGAGGTGCGGAAGGAGCGCCTCACTCCCCCGCCGCGCAAGTCGGCGAAGGAGGTGGTGCAGGCGCTGGTGAGCGCCTTCTGGGCGCTGATGCTGCCGTTCATCATCATCTTCGGGCTGAAGCTCGGGGTGTTCACGCCCACCGAGGCGGCGGTGGTGGCGGCGGTGTATGCGCTGGTGGTGGCGGTGTTCATCTACCGCGAGCTCAAGTTCTCGCAGCTCTACGCGGTGTTCGTGACCGCGGCCAGGACGACGGCGGTGGTGATGTTCCTGGTGGCCGCGGCGCTGGTGTCGGCGTGGCTGATCACGGTGGCCGATCTGCCGAGCAAGGTGGTGGGGCTGCTCGAGCCGTTCATGGGGAACAAGATCCTGCTGATGTTCGCGATCATGGTGCTGGTGGTGATCGTGGGCACGGCGATGGACATGACGCCGACGATCCTGATCCTGACTCCGGTGCTGATGCCGGTGGTGAAGGCGGCGGGGATCGACCCGATCTATTTCGGGGTGCTGTTCATCATCAACAACTCGATCGGGCTGATCACCCCGCCGGTGGGCACGGTGCTGAACGTGGTGGCGGGGGTGTCGAAGATCAGCATGGAGGATCTGATGAAGGGCGTCTGGCCGTTCCTGATCGCCGAGCTGATCGTGCTGGTGCTGCTAGTGCTCTTCCCGCCGCTCGTCACCGTCCCGGCGAAGTGGTTTGCGGGGTGAGTCCCGAGTCCAAGATCCGAAGGAGATAAAGGTCATGAGCAAGATGTGCAAGCGATTGCTGGTCGGGATCGCGGTCGCGGCGCTGGTCGCGCCGCTCGGCGCGGTTCACGCCCAGGCAAAGCCGCGCGAGCTCAAGCTCGCGCTGCAAACCAACCCCGGCACCGCGCAGTTCGACGGGATGGAGAAGTTTGCCGAGCTGGTGAAGCAGAAGAGCGGCGGCAAGATGACCGTCAAGATCTTCGGCGGCGGTGCGCTGGGCGGCGACCTTCAGGTCGTGTCCTCGCTCCAGGGGGGTACGGTCGAGATGTCGCTGATGAACGCGAGCCTGCTGAACGGCCTGGTCAAGGAGTTCTCGGTTCTCGACTTCCCGTTTCTCTTCAACAACGAAGAGGAGGCCTACGCCGTCGTCGACGGCCCGGTCGGCAAGAAGCTGATGGACAAGCTGCCGGAAAAGGGAATCGTCGGGCTGGCGTACCCCGAGCTCGGCTTCCGGCACATCCACAACAGCAAGCGTCCGGTGACCAAGCTGGAGGACCTGCAGGGGCTGAAGATCCGCGTCATTCAGACGCCGGTCTACATCGACACGCTCAACGCCCTGGGAGCCAATGCCACGCCGTTGCCCTTCCCCGAGGTCTACAACGCGCTCGAGCAGAAGACCGTGGACGGCGCGACCAATCCGCTGGTCACGATCCCGGTGATGAAGTTCAACGAGGTGCAGAAGTTCCTGACCATCACGCGCCATCAGTACAACCCGCAGATCATCATCGTCAGCAAGCGGGCCTGGGACAAGCTCTCTCCCGACGAGCAGAAGATCCTGCAGGAGGCGGCGAACGAGGCGCGCGATTTCGAGCGCAAGGTATCGCGGGAAAAGAACGCGCAGGCGCTCGAGATGCTGAAGAAGACGATGCAGATCACCGAGCTGCCGCCGGCCGAGATCGAGAAGATGCGGGTAAAGGTGAAGCCGGTGATCGACAAGTATTCGAAGGTGGTCGGCGAGGACCTCGTGAAGGAGGTGAACGCGGAGCTGGCTAAGGTCCGGGCCGCGAAGAAGTGACCTGACGCGACGCCGTCCGGCGCGGACGAATTGGAGAAGGCGATCATGAAAATGCTCGGTCGGCTGTTGGCTGCCACGCTGGCGCTTTGCGCTCCGGTCATCTCGTCCGCTCAGGGGCAGGCGCCGGTCATCGTGGTGAACCTCGTCGAGCTGTCGGGCCCGGCCGGGATCGTCGGGACGAACTTCAAGAACGGGGTCGAGCTGGCGTTCAAGGAGATCAACGCGGCCGGCGGCATCCTCGGCCAGAAGATCCAGGTCGTCACCTTCGATACCGAGACGAACCCCGAGCTCGCGAAAGCGCTCGCGCAGCGCGCGTTCGCGCTCAAGCCGTACGCGGTCATGGGACCGGTGTTCTCCGGGATGACGCTCGCCGTGATGGAAGAGATGCGGCGGGCCGAGATCCCGACCTTCACCGGCGGCGAGGCCGCGGCCATCACGCTGCAGGGCAATCCCTACATCTTCCGCACGTCGTTCACGCAGGACACGGCGATGCCGCGGCTCGCGCGCTACATCAAGGACGTCATCCGCGCGAAGACGGTCGCCGTCGTCTGGATCGACAACGCGTTCGGCCGCGGCGGGCGCGAGGCGATGACGAAGGCGCTCGACGCGCAGGGCATAAAGGTCGTCGCCGACGTGTCGACCAAGCAGCAGCAAACCGACTTCGCCGGCGCCGTGCAGAAAGCCCGGCAGGCGAACGCCGATGCCCTGTTCGTCTACCTGACCGAAGAGGAATCGGGGCGCTTCCTCCTCGAGTTGCAGAAGCAGGGCTACGACGGATGGCTGGTCGGCGAAACCACGCTCGCCAGCCACAAAGTCATCGAGCTTGCCGGCGACGCGGCCAATGGCGTTCGGGCGCACGTCGGGCTGACGGCCGACGCGCTGATCCCGAACGTGCGTACGTTCGACAACAGGTTCATCCGCGAGTACCGCTACAGGAGCGACCACAACGGGATGAAGGGTTACATCGCCGCCTACGTGCTGAAGGCGGTCACCGAGAAGATCGGGAAGTTCGATTCGCAGGCATTCGCGAAGGCGATGAAAGGCGTTGCGCTCTCCGCCAAGGAATACCCGGGCATCCTCCTCGACGTGAAGTACGACGACAAGGGCGATCTCGACCGGGCAAGCTTCATCGTCAGGGTGAGCGGCGGGCGGCACGAGTTCCTCGCGACGCTGCCGCCGGCGTCCGCCGCGGTCGCCGAGGCGCCGGCGCCAGGGAAGAAGTGACCGCGCCTGGTCGCGCGTGCAAAGAGACGAACGTGAGCCATCAACCTGCCGTCGAGTGCGACGTCCTCGTGATCGGCTCCGGCGCAGGCGGTCTTTCCGCCGCGATCACCGCGCGCCTGCATGGGCTCGACGTCGTCGTCGTCGAGAAGGAGCCCGTGTTCGGCGGGACGACGGCGATCTCCGGCGGCTGGCTCTGGATTCCCTGCAACCCGATCGCGGCGCGCGCCGGCGCCACGGATAGCCTCGACGCGGCGCGCGCTTATCTGCGGCACGAGCTCGGCGGGCACTTCGACGCGGAGCGGGTCGAGGCGTTCCTCGCGACCGGGCCGGAGATGGTGGAGTTCTTCGAGGGACGCACCGCGCTCGAGTTCGTCGCGGGGCTCGCCACGCCCGACTTTCACGCCGAGTCACCGGGGTTTGCGATCGGCCGGCCGATCTGCGCGGCGCCCTTCGACGGCCGCAACCTCGGGGCCGACATCGCTCGCCTCCGCCCGCCGCTGCGCGAGATCACGGTCGCCGGGATGGCGATTGCGTCCGGGGCGGATCTCCGGCACTTCATGAACGCGACGCGCTCGCCTCGCTCGGCGCTGTACGCGGGCAAGCGATTTGCCGCGCATTTCCTGCACGTGCTCCGCTACGGGCGGAACATGCACCTCGTCAACGGCAACGCGCTCGCCGCGCGTCTCCTGAGGTCTGCGCTGGACCTCGGCATCGACCTTCGCCAATCGTGCCCGGCCCGCAGGCTGGTCGTCGGGGATGGGGCCGTGCGCGGTGCCATCGTTGCGACGGCTGGCGGCGAGGTGCGGATGGCCGCGCGGCGCGGTGTGGTGCTCGCCTGCGGCGGTTTTCCGCACGACGTCGCGCGCCGCAAGCGTCTCTTTCCCGGTACGCCGAGCGGGAACGAGCACTGGTCCGCCGCGCCACCCGGCAACACCGGAGACGGTCTGAACCTCGCCGAGGCCGTCGGGCGCCCAGGTCGACGAGACGCTGCGCAATCCGGCGGCGTGGGTCCCGGTCTCCAATCGTCCCGCACGGAGACGCGCGCGAGGGCGTCTTTCCCCATCTCATCGACCGCGCCAAGCCGGGCGTGATCGCGGTGCTGGCCAACGGGCGACGCTTCGTGAACGAGGCGGGGTCGTACCACGACTTCATGCAGGCCCTGTTCGGCGCGGTCGGCGAAGGCGCCGAGGTGACCGCCTTCCTGATCTGCGACCGCCGTACCCTGCGGCGATACGGCCTCGGTTTCGCGAAGCCGTTCCCGATCCCACTCGGGTCTTATCTCCGCTCGGGTTACCTAAAGCGCGGCGCAACGCTGGCCGCGCTCGCCGCGCAGTCAGGCATCGATCCCGCCGGGCTCGCCGCGACCGTTGCCGAGTACAACCGGGACGCGGGCGAGGGGCGCGATCCTGCCTTCGGACGAGGGAGCGGCCCCTTCGAGCGCTTCGGCGGTGACGCGAACCGGCAGCCGAACCCCTGCGTGGCGCCGATCGAGCGCGCGCCCGTTCTACGCCGTGAAAGTCGTAGCCGGCAGCCTCGGCACCTTCGCAGGCCTGAAGACCGATCGCCATGCGCGCGTGCTCGACGAGCGCGGCGCCCCGATCGCGGGACTCTACGCGGCGGGCAACGACATGGCGAGCATCATGGGCGGGAACTACCCGAGCGGTGGCATCACTCTCGGCCCGGCGATGACGTTTGGCTATATCGCGGGGCGCCACCTCGCCGGTGCAACCGGTGCCGCCTCCGCGCAGCGCGCGTCGACCGCAGGCGCGGATCGCCATATCGCGCTTCCCGCCGAGGACCAGTTCGCGTGAGCGCCACCCGTCCCATCGGGCTCGCCGCCCTCACGGTCCTCGAAGTCTCGCCGGTCGAGCAGATCACCGTCGCGGCGGAGGCGGGATTCACCCACGTGGGTCTGCGGCTCATCCCGGCGACGCCGGAGGAAGTCCGCTATCCGACGATCGGTGACACGCCGATGATCCGGGAGATTCTCGCGCGGCTCGCCGACACCGGCATCGAGGTGCTCGATGCGGAGATCATCCGGCTCAAGCCCGAGACCGCCGTCGCGGAATACCTGCCGGCGATGGAGACGGCGTCGCGCGTCGGTGCGAAGCATCTGCTCGTCGCCGGCAACGACCCCGACGAGCGCCGCCTGACCGATCGCTTCGGCGAGCTGTGCGACGCCGCCGCCAAGCTCGGGCTGACCGCCAATCTCGAGCCGATGCCCTGGACCGACGTGAAGACTATCGTCCAGGCGGCGCGCATCCTGACCGCCGCCGGGCGGGCGAACTGCGGGGTGCTGATCGACCCGATCCACTTCGACCGGGCGGGGAGCCGCGTCGCCGACATCGCAGCCGTTCCGTCAGAAGTGGTTCCGCTACCTCCAGCTCTGCGATGCGCCCGCCGAACGGCCGGCGGATACGGCAGGGCTGCTCTTCCAGGCCCGGGCGGAGCGCCTGTTCCCGGGCGAAGGGGGGCTCGATCTGCGGGGCATCCTGCGCGCCCTGCCGCACGATATCCCGATCAGCCTCGAGATTCCGACCGAGAAGCTCGCCCAGACCGTCGGGGCGGTGGGGCGCGCGCGACGCGCGCTGTCCGCGACGAAACGCCTGCTGCAAGCGCTCGACGAGGACCAAACCTTGGGAGCATCGCCATGAAACCCACCGGCTCGTCTTTCCTCTGCGGCCTGATCGGCTCCGGCATCCAGGCGTCGCGCACGCCCGCCATGCACGAGCGGGAGGCCGACGAGCAGGGCTTGCGCTACGTCTACAAGATCATCGATCTCGACAAGCTGGGGCTCGGCGTCGAGGCGCTGCCGGAGCTCCTGTCCGCTGCCCAGCGCATGGGCTTCGCGGGGCTGAACATTACTTACCCCTGCAAGCAGGCGATCATCCCGCTGCTCCACGAGCTCTCGGAGGACGCACGCGCGCTCAACGCGGTGAACACCGTCGTGATCAAGGACGGCAAGCTGATCGGCCACAACACCGACTGGTCGGGGTTTGCCGAGGGGTTCCGGCGCGGGCTGCCCGACGTGAAGCTCGACCGTGTCGTGCAGCTCGGGGCGGGCGGCGCGGGGGCCGCGGTCGCGCACGCCGCGCTCATGATGGGGACCCAGCAGCTGACCATATTCGACGTGGATGCAACGCGGTCCGCGGAGCTCGCCGCGAGTCTTTCCGGCCGTTTCGGCAAGGGCAGGGCGGTCGGCGGCACCGACCTCGCCGCATCGATGGCGAGCGCCGACGGTCTGATCCACTGTACGCCGACCGGCATGGCGAAGCTGCCCGGGATCCCCCTGAAACCGGAGCTCCTGGAGGGCAAGCACTGGGTTGCCGAAATCGTCTACTTCCCGCTGGAGACCGAGCTGCTTCGCGTGGCGCGCAGCAAGGGCTGCCGGACGGCGGACGGCGGCGGCATGGCGGTCTTCCAGGCGGTGGGAGCATTTCGCCTCTTCACCGGGATCGAGCCCGATGCCGAACGCATGGTCCGCCACTTCCTGTCGATGAGCGGCGATTGATCCGGCCATGACGCTGTCAGTGAACGGCAAGACGGCTTTCGTCACCGGCGCATTCGGCGACCTGGGCCGGCACTTCGCGCTGACGCTCGCGCGCGCAGGCGCGAGCGTGGCGCTCGCCGGGCGCCGGCTGGCCGAAGGCGAGAAGCTCGCGAAGCTGATCGCCGACGAAGGCGGGAAAGCGGCCGTCGTGGCGCTGGACGTCTCCGATCCGGCGAGCGTCGCGCGGGCGGTCACCCAGGCGCGGGATGCCCTCGGTCCGATCACCATCCTCGTGAACAACGCCGGCGTGGCGGTGACGAAACCGGTGCTGGACCAGACCGAGGAGGACTGGAACAGCGTGATCGCGGTGAACCTGACCGGCGCGTGGCGGGTGGCGCAGGCGGTGGCGCGCCACATGAAGGAGCACGGGCAGGGCGGCTCGATCATCAATATCGCCTCGATTCTCGGGCTGCGGGTCGCGGCCCAGGTGCCGGCCTACGCGGCGTCGAAGGCGGGGCTGATCCACCTCACGCAGGCGCTGGCGCTCGAGCTCGCGCGCTTCAAGATCCGCGTCAACGCGCTCGCGCCCGGCTACATCGAGACCGACATCAACCGCGAGTTCTTCGCGAGCGAGCCGGGCCAGACGCTGATCAAGCGCGTGCCGCAGCGGCGGCTCGGCAAGCCCGAGCACCTCGACGGCCCGCTCCTGCTGCTCGCCTCCGATGCGTCCGAGTTCATGACCGGCTCGACCCTCGTCGTCGACGGCGGCCATGTCGTGAACACGCTCTAGCCGGAGGCACGCGCCATGGCAGCCGAGTTCAGCTTCGAGCCGATGACCCCCACGGCGTTCCTGCACCGCGCAGCGCGCGTGTTCGGCGATCGGGTGGGCGTCGTGGACGGCGACCTCCGGTTCACGTATTCGCAGTTTCTGGAGCGGTCGCTCAAGTTCGCCGGGGCGCTGCGATCGCTCGGCGTCAAGCCGGGCGATCGGGTCGCGGTGCTGGCGGGCAACTCCCACGTGCTGCTCGCCGCGCACTACGCCGTGCCCTTCGCGGGCGCGGTGCTGGTGGCGCTCAACACCCGCGTCACCGCCGCCGACATGGCGTACATCCTGCAGCATGCCGGTTGCTCGGTGTTCATCTACGACCAGGAGTTCGCCGCGACCGCGACGCAGGCCGCGAAGGAGATCGGGCCAGGCTTGCGCGCCGTGCGCGCCGGCGGCGATCGCGACGAGCTCGAGCCGCTGATCGCGGCCGGCGAGCCGTACTCGCGCCCGGTCACCGACGAGCGCGCGCTGCTCGCGATCAACTACACGAGCGGGACCACGGCGCGTCCCAAGGGCGTCATGTACCACCACCGCGGCGCCTACCTCCAGTCGCTGGCGATGGCGCTCCACATGCAGGTGGCGAGCGACTCGGTCTATCTCTGGACGCTGCCGATGTTCCATTGCAACGGCTGGTGCTTCAGCTGGGGCGTCACGGCCGTGGGGGCGGTCCACCTCTGCCTGCCGAAGCTCGAGGCCGGCCTGATCTGGCGCCACATGCGCGAATCCGACGTGACGCACTTCTGCGCGGCGCCCACCGTGCTCACGATGACGATCTGGGATCCGGAGGCGGCCAAGGGCAAGCCGCCGCGGCCGGTGCGCATCGGCACCGGCGGCGCCCCGCCGACGCCGGCGCTGCTCGAACGCCTGGCCGAGCTCGGCATGGACATCACGCACCTCTACGGACTGACCGAAACCTTCGGGCCCTCGGTGATCTGCGACTGGCGCAGCGAATGGCGCGGCTTGCCGATCCCCGAGCAGGCGCGGCTCAAATCCCGGCAGGGGGTCGGCAACGTGATCTCGCAGGAGATCCGCGTCGTGGACGAACGCGGCGCGGACGTGCCGGCGGACGCCGAAACGATGGGCGAGATCGCCATCCGCGGCAACAACGTGATGCTCGGGTACTACAAGGATGAAGAGGCGACGAAGAAGGCGTGCCCCGATGGCTGGTTCCGGACCGGCGACCTCGGCGTGATGTATCCCGACGGCTACATCGAGCTCAGGGACCGCGCCAAGGACATCATCATCTCCGGGGGCGAGAACATCTCCTCGGTCGAGGTCGAGCAGGCGCTCGCCACGCACCCGGCCGTGCTCGAGGCGGCGGTCGTCGCCGCGCCGGACGAGAAGTGGGGCGAGATCCCGATCGCATTCGTCGACCTCAAGGAAGGCGCGACGGCGACCGATGCCGACCTGATCGCGCACGTGCGCGGGCTGCTGGCGCGGTTCAAGGCGCCGAAGCGGGTGGTCTTCGGCCCGTTGCCGAAGACGGCGACGGGGAAGGTGCAGAAGAACGTGCTCCGCGACCGGCTGAAGCAGAAGGCCTGAGATCTATGTTGCCTCCCAGCGAGCAGGCGGCCGCGCTCTACCGGACCTGGTTCGGGATGATGGAGCAGTGGGCGCGCATGTTTTCGCCGTCGCTGCAGGGCCCGGTCGGCCTCTTCGCGGCGGCGCAGCCCGGAGTGGACGCGACGCCGCGGGACATCCCCGAGCCGGTCAGGCCGATCGCCGAGGCCTTGAACCTGACACGCCAGCTGCTCACCCAGTACTACGGGGCGCTCGCGCCTGCGCTGGGGGCGACGGCGGCGGGCCAGGACTGGCAGAGCCTGGCGACCGCGAACACCGAGCGGCTGAAGACCTTCTTCGAGAGCGGGGTCGCCGCACAGAAGCAATTCCTGGAGAACGGCACCCGTGCAATCGGCCAGCTGGCGCAGTCGTGGACCGGCCAGCGCACGCCGCTCGCGTTAGGCGGCCTCTTGCCCGTGATGGACGGGGGGACCGGATACCCGCTGCTGGATGGGTTGGATCGCACGTTCAGTGCGGTCGCAGACGCCTTCGGGCTGGGCCCGTCCAGGGCGCTGCGCGACGCATGGCGCGAGCTCATCGCCGCGGACGCGCAGCGGCGCAAGGCGCAGCTCGACTACTTCAGCGTCGTCACTTCGGGCTGGAGCAAGGTGATCGAGGGGGTCGGCAAGCGGCTCGGCGAGATGCGCGCGAGCGGCGAACGCGTGGAATCGCTCGTCGACCTGGTCCGGTTGTGGGCCGGCGTCGCGGAGAAGACGCTGCACGAAGCGATGCAATCGAAACCCGGGCTGGATGCGACGGCCGAGTATCTCCGCGCCGCGCTCCGTTACCGTCAGCAGCAGAACCGGCTGGTCGAGATCGTCAGCGGGCTGCTCAACGTCCCCGCCCGCAGCGAGGTCGACGACGCGTATCTCGAGATCCAGACGCTGAAGCGGCAGGTCCGGGCGCTCCAGCGCGAGGTGCGGACGCTGTCGAACCCTTCCCGTCCGGCCCGCCGCAAGTCCGAGGAGAGGTCACGTGGCCAATCAAGCTGAACCGGGCCCGGCGCTGAATCTGCCGCCCGACAAGGCGATGCTCGACTTCTACGGGATGCTGCAGAAGATCGACCGCGGGGCGAGGCGGCTCGCCGAGCTGTCGGACGACGAGCTGGCGATCGCGACCGCGTCCAAGGAGGAAGTCCTCGCCCGGGACATGGTCCGGCTCTACCGTTACACCCCGGTCGTCGCCGAGCCGCTGCGAACCCCGGTGCTGATCGTATACGCCCTGGTCGGCCGCTATCAGATGATCGATCTCGAGGCGCACCGCTCGTTCGTGCGACGGCTTCTCGCCGAAGGCCTGGACGTCTACATGATCGACTGGGGCATGCCGAAGCGGGCCCACCGCTGGCTCACGATCGACGACTACGTCAACGACTACCTCGACGAGTGCGTCGAGGCGATCTGCGCGCGCCACGACGTGGAGCGGATCAACCTGCTCGGCATCTGCCAGGGCGGCGTTTTCTCGACCTGCTACGCGGCGCTTCATCCGGACCGGATAAAGAATCTCCTTCTGGCCGTCACGCCGCTCGACTTCCACGGCGATGCCGGCGATCCGGAGAGGGGGTCGGGATACGTCAACCTGTGGTCGCGGGCGATGGGGCCCGGCGACGTCGATCTGCTCGTCGATACGCTGGGCAGCATTCCCGGTGCCATGGTGGGCTTCTCGTTCCTGATGATGTCCCCGGTATCGAACGTGACGAAGTACACCACGGAGCTCGTCAACATCCTCGACGACGACGCGAAGCTCCTGAATTTCCTGCGCATGGAGCGCTGGATCGCCGACCGGCCCGACCATCCCGGCGAGATCGCGCGCCAGTGGTTCAAGGACCTGTATCAGGGGAACAAGCTGATCAGGAACGAGCTCATGCTCGGGGACCGCCGGGTGGACTTGCGGGCGATCACGATGCCCGTGCTGAACGTCTACGCGGAGGGCGACGTGATCGTCCCCACGGCCTGCTCGCGCAGCCTCGACGGACGGTTCGGGACGAACGACTACAGCGAGCTGGCGGTGCCGGGAGGACACATCGGGACGTTCGTGGGCGGCAAGGCGCAGAAGGTCCTTGCCCCGGGGATCGTGAAGTGGCTGAAGGCGCGAATGTAGGCGGAAACCTTTGGGGGAATGATGCAACTCAACTCGAACAAATCGAAGAGCCGTCTCCCGCTCAAGGAGATCGATGCGCGGAACAAGAAGCGGATCCGCGAGCTGAACGGCGAGTTTCTCAACCTGTACCGGGTGCTCGGCCACCACTCCACGCTCCTGTCGGCGTGGATCGAGTTCGCCTACACGCTGCGCCGCGATTGCACGACGGCCCGCACGCTCCGCGAGCTGATGATCCTGCGCGGCGCGCAGCTCGCGGGCTCGGCCTACGAGTGGCACCAGCACCGGCGCTGGGCGCGCCAGCAGGGCGTGCCGGCCGAGCAGATCGAGGACCTGATGATGTGGCGCGACTCGCCGCGCTTCTCCGTCAAGGAGCGCACGGTGCTCGCGCTGACCGAAGCGATCATGGCGGGAGACGTCTCGGACGCCATGTACCGGGCACTGAAGAAGCAGTTCAAGTCGAGCGAGATCGTCGAGCTGGTGCTCACGGCGAGCTTCTACGCCATGGTCCCGCGCGTCCTGAACGCGCTGCGGGTGCCGATCGAGAAGGACACCCTGCACGCGCCGGTAGGCGCGGGGCACTGACGCCGGTGGGGAAAACGGCAGGGAGTCGGTGTAACATCGATTAATGAACTGCGAGGTCCGCGCGGCTCGCCGCCCGCCGGATGACGAACCGCAACCTCGCTCGCGGAGGAAGACATGATCGACAAGATCGCGAACTCGATCGAACAGGCGGTCGCCGACATCGGCGACGGCGCGACCATCATGATCGGGGGGTTCGGGACGGCGGGGATGCCGTCCGAGCTGATCGACGCGCTGATCGCGCAGGATGCGCGCGACCTCACGGTCGTCAACAACAACGCCGGCAACGGCGACATCGGCCTGGCCGCGCTGCTGAAGACGAAGCGGGTGAGAAAGATCATCTGCTCGTTTCCGCGCCAGGCCGACTCCTACGTGTTCGACGCCCTCTATCGGGCGGGCGAGATCGAGCTCGAGCTGGTGCCGCAGGGCAATCTCGCGTGCCGGATCGAGGCGGCGGGCGCGGGTCTCGGGGCGATCTTTACCCCGACCGGCTACGGCACCCTGCTCGCCGAGGGCAAGGAGACGCGGACGATCGACGGCCGCAACTACGTGCTCGAGTATCCCATCCGCGCCGACTTCGCCCTCATCAAGGCGCACAAGGGCGATCGGTGGGGCAACCTCGTGTATCGCAAGACGGCGCGGAACTTCGGGCCGATCATGGCGCGTGCGGCGAAGTGCACCGTCGCCCAGGTGAACGAGGTCGTCCCGCTCGGCGCGCTCGATCCGGAGGCGATCGTGACGCCGGGCATCTTCGTGCAGCGCGTGGTGCCGATCTCCGCCCCCGCCGGGGCGGCGGCCTGATTCCCGGGAGCCAGCTATGAACCGACTCAACCGTGACCAGATGGCCGCGCGCGTGGCGCGCGACATCCCCGAGGGTTCCTACGTCAATCTCGGCATCGGCCTGCCGACCCGCGTCGCGAACTTCCTGCCCAAGGACCGGGAGATCTTTCTCCAGAGCGAGAACGGCCTCCTCGGCATGGGGCCGGCGCCGGCCAAAGGGGCCGAGGATTGGGACCTGATCAACGCCGGCAAGGAGGCGGTGACGCTGCTCACCGGCGGCTCCTACTTCCACCACGGCGACTCGTTCGCGATGATGCGCGGCGGCCACCTCGATATTTGCGCGCTCGGCGCGTTCCAGGTCTCGGCGAAGGGCGATCTCGCGAACTGGCACACCGGCGCGCCGGACGCGATTCCGGCGGTGGGTGGCGCCATGGATCTCGCGATCGGCGCCAAGAAGGTATTCGTCATGATGGAGCACCAGACGAAGGCGGGCGAAGCGAAGATCGTCGAGCGGTGCACGTACCCGGTGACCGGCATCGGCTGCGTCAACCGGATCTACACCGACCTCGCGGTGATCGAGGTCACGCCGGAGGGCCTGCGCGTGGTCGAGATGGTAGAGGGCCTGACCCTCGACGAGCTGCAGCGGCGCACCGCCGCGCCGCTCCTGCACGCATCGAAATAGGCGACCGGGACGGCAGAGGCCCGGTGGGCAGCACACACCAGGACGAACCCTACGTCCCAAGATCCAAGGAGTCAGCAAATGAGCGAATCCACGGGCTATAGGCGGTCCTATGTCGGTACGCAGCCGGAATATCTCTTCCCCAGGTACGCTTCCACCGTCCAGCGGGCACCGACTAAACCGCTCGTCGTCCTGCCCCAGACGCTGTCGGAGCTGACCGGGCCGCTCTTCGGGCACGACGAGCTGAAGCCAACCGACAACGACCTCACCAAGCAGCACGCGGGCGACCCGATCGGCGAGCGGATCGTCGTGAGCGGGCGGGTGCTCGACGAGAACGGCCGGCCGGTGCCGCACACGCTGGTCGAGGTGTGGCAGGCGAACTCGTCCGGCCGCTATCCGCACCGGAACGACCACCATGACGCGCCGATAGACCCGAACTTCTCCGGTGCCGGGCGCACGCTGACCGATGCCGAGGGGCGCTACCGGTTCATCACGATCCGGCCGGGCGAGTATCCGTGGCGCAACCACTACAACGCCTGGCGGCCGGCGCACATCCACTTCTCGCTGTTCGGCCCCGCGTTCGCGACGCGCATCGTCACGCAGATGTACTTCCCCGGCGACCCGCTGCTCGAGTACGACCCGATGTACCTGTGCGTACCGGACGAGAAGGCGCGGCAACGCCTGATCTCGAGCTTCGACTGGGAGACGACGATCCCCGAGTTCGCGCTGGGGTACAAGTTCGACATCGTCCTGCGCGGGCGCGACGAGACGCCGCGCGATCCGAGCCCCGGCGAATAGAGGAGGAACCGACATGAGTCTCTACGCAACCACCTCCCAGACCGTCGGGCCGTACCTCCACATCGGCCTGACTTGGCTCATTCGCGAGGACCTGGTCGGCCCGGGCGTCACCGGCGACCCGGTCACGATCCAGGGCCGCGTGCTCGACGGCAACGGCAAGCCGGTCAACGACGCGCTGGTCGAGATCTGGCAGGCGAACGCGCACGGCAAGTACGCGCACCCCGACGACAAGCAGGCGAAGCCGCTCGAGGCCGGGTTCAAGGGGTTCGGCCGGTCTGCGACCGACGACAACGGCGTGTTCCGTTTCAAGACGATCAGGCCCGGACGCGTACCCGGTCCCGGCGGCGCGCTGCAGGCACCGCACATCGCGGTCACCGTGTTCATGCGCGGCCAGCTCAAGCAGCTCGTGTCGCGAATCTACTTCCCCGACGAGCCGAGCAACGCGGACGATCCGGTCCTCGAGCTCGTGCCCGCCGAACGCCGTTCGACGCTGGTCGCGAAGAAGCTCCCTGGCGGCAAGGGCGCGCTGGAGTGGAACGTGAACCTCCAGGGAGCGGAAGAGACGGTCTTTTTCGACCTCTGAACCCCGGTCCGCCGTGAACACGAGCACCTCGACACGGCTGCTCGACCCCCTGTTCACGACGGACCGGATGCGGGCGGTCTTCTCCGACCGCGGCCGCCTGCAGGGGATGCTCGACTTCGAGGCGGCGCTCGCCCGCGCCGAGGCGCGCGCAGGCGTGATCCCCGACGCTGCGCCGCCGGCGATCGCGGCGCAATGCCGCGCGGACGCGTTCGACATCGAGGCGCTTGCGCGCGGCGTCGCGCTTGCGGGCAATACGGCGATCCCGATGGTCAAGGCGCTCACTGCGCTCGTCGCGAAGAACGATGAGGAAGCCGCGCGCTTCGTGCACTGGGGGGCGACGAGCCAGGACGCGATGGACACCGGACTCGTCCTGCAGTTGCGCGATGCGCTCGATCTGATCGACGCCGACCTGGCGCATCTCGGTGACGTGCTCGCGCACCTGGCGGACGAGCACAAGCGCACGGTCCTCGCCGGCCGGACGTGGCTCCAGCAGGCCACGCCGGTCACCCTCGGACTGAAGGCCGCCGGCGCGCTGAGCGCGATCGAGCGGCACCGCGCGCGGATTCGTGAGTTGCGCCCGCGCGTGCTCGTGCTCCAGTTCGGCGGGGCGAGCGGCACGCTTGCGGCGCTCGGGGAGGACGGCCTCAAGGTCGCTGCCGAGCTTGCGCGCGAGCTTGAGCTGGGCCTGCCTGACGGGCCGTGGCATACCCACCGCGACCGCATCGCCGAGGTCGCGACCGCGGTCGGTCTCCTCGTCGGCACCTTGGGCAAGATCGCCCGCGACGTCTCGCTTCTGATGCAGACCGAAGTGGGGGAAGCGTTCGAGCCGGCCGCAGCGGGCAAGGGCGGGTCGTCGACGATGCCGCACAAGCGCAACCCGGTCGGCTGCGCCGCGATCCTTGCCGCCGCGATCCGCGTGCCCGGGCTCGTCTCGGTGATGCTGACGGCGATGGTCCAGGAGCACGAGCGCGGGCTGGGCGACTGGCACGCGGAGTGGGACACGCTGCCGGAGATCTGCACGCTCGCGGCGGGCGCGCTCGCGCAGCTCACGCAGGTGCTCGAAGGACTCGAGATCGATGCGGCGCGGATGGCCGCGAACCTCGAGGCGACACGCGGCCTGATTCTCGCCGAGGCCGTGACGATGGCGCTCGGCGGCAAGATCGGGCGTCTTCCCGCGCATCATCTGGTCGAGGAGGCCTGCCGCCGGGCGGCCGGCGCGAAGCGGCACCTGCGCGACGTGCTCGGCGAAGATCCGGAGGTGCGAAAGCATCTCTCGGCCGCAGACCTCGCCCGCCTGCTCGATCCGGCGAACTACGTCGGCCTCGCCGGGACCCTGGTGGAGCGTGCGCTGGCGGCGCGCGCGAAATGACGGAGCGAGGACGATGCCTTTCGCTGAGGTGAACGGAGGACGGATCCACTACCGGTGGGATGGCGGCGAAGCGGGACGGGACGATGCGCCCGTGCTCATGCTGTCGAACTCGCTCGGCACCGATCTCTCGATGTGGGACCCGCAGGTGAGCGCGTTCGCGGAGCGGTTCCGCCTGCTGCGCTACGACCGGCGCGGCCACGGCGCTTCAGCGGTCACGCCGGGCCCGTATACGATCGAGCAGCTCGGGCGCGACGTCGTCGGGCTGCTGGACGAGCTCGGCATCGACCGCGTCTCCTTCTGTGGACTCTCGCTCGGCGGGATGGTGGGCATGTGGCTCGGCACTCACGCCGGCAATCGGATCGAGAGCCTCGTCCTGTGCAACACCGCCGCGCAGGTCGGATCGCCGGACCCGTGGAACGCCCGGATCGAGGCCGTGCGCAAGGGCGGGATGGCCGCCATCGAATCGGGCGTGCTCGCCCGCTGGTTCACGCCCCGCTTCCTGCAGCAGCGCTCACCGATGCTCGGGCGCATGCGCGAGACGCTGCTCGGGCTTTCGCCGGAGGGCTACGTGGCGTGCTGCGTGGCCGTCCGCGACATGGATCAGCGCGAGGCGATCGCGCGCATCGCCGCGCCGACGCTCGTCATCGCCGGCGCGCACGACGAGGCGACGCCGCCGGCGGAGGGCCGCTTCATCGCCGAGCGGATTCCGGGTGCCCAGTACGTCGAGCTGGACGCTGCGCACATCTCCAACGTCGAAGCCTCCGACCGCTTCACGGCGGTGGTACTGGGCTTCCTTTCCGGGTAGGAGCAAGGGCTGTGGACGACAAGGAACGGCATGAAGCGGGGATGAAGGTACGGCGCGCGGTGCTGGGCGACGCGCACGTCGACCGGACGCTCGAGCACAAGAACGCCTTCAACGAGGAGTATCAGGATCTCATCACGCGCTACGCCTGGGGCGAGATCTGGACCCGTCCCGGGCTGCCGCGGCACACGCGGAGCCTCCTGACGCTCGGCTGGATGGTCGCGCTCAATCGCGATGCGGAGTTCCGCATGCACGTCCGTGCGGCGTTCAACAACGGCGTCACGCGCGACGAGATCAAGGAGATGCTCCTCCAGTGCGCGATCTACTGCGGCGTGCCCGCCGCGAACGCGGCGTTCCACAGCGCGCAGGAGGTCTTCGCGGAGATGGATTCGAAGTAACCTATCGTAAGGTGCTGCCATGAGCGAGCTCACCGTTAAAGTCGTGCACGTCAAGCAAGAGGCGCTCGATGTCAAGTCCTTCGCGCTGGTCAGCGCGGATGCGAGGCCGCTCCCTTCGTTCACCGCCGGGTCGCACGTCGACGTGCAGGTCGCGCCGGGCCTGGTCCGGCAGTACTCGCTGTGCAACAGCCCCTTCGATAACTCGGGTTACCGCATCGCGGTGAAGAAGGAGCCCGAATCCCGCGGCGGCTCGCGCGGGATGCACGACGGCATCAAGGAAGGCGATGTCCTGAAGATCAGCGAGCCGCGCAACCACTTCAAGCTCCACGCGGGCGCGAAGCGGCATCTGCTGCTCGCCGGCGGGATCGGGATCACGCCGATTCTCAGCATGGCGCATTACCTTCGGGCGGCCGGTTCGTCGTTCGAGCTCCAGTACTTCAGCCGCTCGATCCAGCACACCGCCTTCCACGAGCTGCTCTCCGGCTCCGAGTTCAAGGGCAAGGTGTCGTTCCATTACGCCCTCGAACCCGAGGCGGTGCGGGCGTACCTGAGGAAGCTCCTCTGGCACCGCGCCGACGACACGCACCTCTACCTGTGCGGGCCGCGTCCCTTCATGGATCTCGTGGAATCGACCGCCGCCGCGACCTGGCCGCCGGAGGCGGTGCATCTCGAGTATTTCGCCGCCGATCCGGCATCGCTCTCCGGGCCGCGCGAGACGTTCACGGTGAAGCTCGCGCGGAGCGGCGGCGAGTACACGATCCCCGCCGACAAGAGCATCGTCGAGTTGCTCGCCGCGCACGGCGTCCACATCGAGACCTCGTGCGAGCAGGGCGTGTGCGGGACGTGCCTGACCGGGCTGCTCGAAGGCACGCCGGACCATCGCGACGTCTTCCTCACCGACGAGGAGAAGGAGGCGTGCGACAAGATGATGCCCTGCGTCTCACGCGCGAAGAGCGAGGTGCTGGTGCTCGACCTGTGACGGGCCGAGAGCGAAACGTCGCACAAGGAGGCGGACATGTGGTTGCGTAACTGCTGGCAGGTCGCAGCGTTCTCGACCGAGGTGATCGGCGGACAGCTGCTCGCACGGAAGATCTGCGACGAGGCGCTGGTGTTCTTCCGGGCGAAAGACGGACGCGTGGTGGCGTTCCAGGATCGGTGCCCGCACCGCTATGCACCGCTGTCGAAGGGCACCCTCATCGGCGAGAACCTGCGCTGCATGTATCACGGGCTGACGTACGAGCCGAGCGGCAAGTGCGTGAGCATTCCCGGCCAGGACCGGATCCCGGCGAAAGCCGTCGTGAAGACCTATCCGGTGGTCGAGCGCTACAAGTGCGCGTGGATCTGGATCGGGGATCCGGAGAAGGCCGACCCGGCGTTGGTGCCCGACGTGCACTGGATGGACTCGCCGGGCTGGGTGGCGAGCGAGGGCTATCACCGCGTCGACGCGAACTACAAGCTGCTCAACGACAACCTGCTCGATCTCTCGCACGAGACCTACGTGCACGGCAAGACGATCGGGCACGACTCGGTGGCCGAGTCGCCGATTTCGATCCGCATGGACGCCGGGGCGGTATACGTGGACAAGGAGATGAAGGCCTGCAACCCGCCGCCGTTCTATCAGTACCTCGCACGGGTGTCAGCCTCCGACAAAGTGGATCGATGGCAGCGCACGGTGTATCTGCCCCCCGGCTACATCGTGATCGACGTCGGCGTGCAGCCGCTCGAACCGATCCCCGGCTCGATCCGCGTCGAAGGCCGCGTGATCGACCTGATCACGCCCGAGACGCCGACCTCGTCGCACTACTTCTGGGCGTTCGCTCGCAACTTCCGGCTCGACGAGATCGCCGTCACCGAGTTCCTGCGCGAGAACGTCCGGCGCACGTTCGACGAGGACAAGGAGATGCTGGAATCCCAGCAGCGCATCATCGGCCCGGTGACGGAGCCGGCGTTCCAGGTGACGATCAAGGCCGACGCCGGACCGACGCAGGGGCGGCGCCTGCTCGCCTCGATGATCGAGGTCGAGACGCGCGGCAGCAGCTGATAACACCGTCCGGCCGCGTGCATAGCCGGCCCGGGTGTCGCGTCGCGAGTAGCATTCGGTTCCGGGGTTCGTATCGAACCGAAGGAGGCCTCAAGTGCGTACGCAAGTCGGCATCATCGGCGCCGGCCCCGCGGGGCTGCTGCTCTCGCACCTGCTGCACCGGGAAGGCATCGAGTCGGTCGTGCTGGAGAACCGCAGCCGCGAGGAGATCGAGCAGACGATCCGGGCGGGCGTGCTCGAGCAGGGCACCGTCGATCTGCTCACCGAGACGGGCGTCGGCGAGCGGATGAAGCGCGAGGGCTTCGTCCACAACGGGATCGAGCTCGCGTTCGGCGGGCGCCGCCACCGTATCGATCTCGCGGCATTGACCGGCGGACGGGCGATCACCGTGTATGCCCAGCACGAGGTCATCAAGGATCTCGTGAAGGCGCGGCTCGACGCCGGCGGCGAGGTCATCTTCAAGGTCGAGGGCACCAGCGTCAGCGACATCGATACGTCGGCGCCCCGTATCCACTTCCGCAAGGACGGCGAGGGGCGCGAGCTCGATTGCGACTTCATCGCCGGCTGCGACGGCTTCCACGGCGTGAGCCGGCCGTCGATCCCGTCGCGGGTGCGCCGCGAGCACGTGCGGGTCTATCCGTTCGGCTGGTTCGGGATCCTCGCCGAGGCGCCGCCGTCCTCCGACGAGCTGATCTACGCCTACCACGAGCGCGGCTTCGTCCTCGTCAGCACGCGCTCGCCGCAGATCCAGCGTATGTACTTCCAGTGCGATCCCAACGACCGGATCGAGAACTGGCCCGACGAGCGGATCTGGACGGAGTTCGATGCGCGTCTCGAGATGGCGGACGGATGGAAGGTGACCAAGGGCCGCATCTTCCAGAAGGGCATCATCGCGATGCGGAGCTTCGTCTGTGAGCCGATGCAGCACGGCCGGCTCTATCTCGCGGGCGACTCCGCGCACATCGTGCCGCCGACCGGTGCGAAGGGGCTCAACCTCGCCGCCGCGGATGTCCGCGTGCTCGCGCGAGCGCTCGTGGAGTCTTTAAAGCACGGCCGCAGGGACCTGCTCGAGCGCTACTCCGAAACGGCCCTCCGCCGCATCTGGCGCGCCGAGCACTTCTCGTGGTGGATGACCTCGATGCTGCACCGGTTCCATGACGACGACGCGTTCGGCCAGCGGCTGCAGCGCTCGCAGCTCGAGTACGTGGTGAGCTCGCGCGCCGCCGCCACCAGCCTCGCGGAGAACTACGTCGGCCTGCCGCTCGACTAGCGACGGACCAGCGGCTCGATCTGGTTGCCGGTGACTCGGACCTTCTGTCCGGGCTGAAGCATGGGGTTCTGCTCCACAGTGACGGTCCCGGTAGTGCCGTCGTCGTATAGAACGGTCACTTCGTACTGTACCGCGGTGATGTTGTGATCGGAGTCGGTCGAGAACAGCTTCCCGAAATAGCCCCTCACGTTCTCCTGGTTCAATCCGCGGTGCTTGACCTCGCTCACCAGGCCGACGACGCCGACCCTGGGCGGGCCGGCGGGCGGCGGTGCAGGCTTGGGCGGGGGCTGACTGCAGGCGACTGCGAGGAGCACAGCCGCGATCGCGACCGACACGCGGCGGGGGAAACCGTTCATGCGGGCGAGTTTAGCTCGACGCGGCCGGCGGCAACAGCTAAAGTTCGCGGCTTCCTGCCGGGACTGGCCGATGAAAGTGATCAGGAACAGCGTGGTGGCGCTCAGGTACGAAGTGCTCGACGCGCGCGGGGAGGTGGTCGAGCGCGGGCACGAACCGCTCGTCTACCTGCACGGCGGCCACGGCGGAATCTTCCCGAAAGTCGAGGCGGCGCTCGCGGACAAGGAGACGGGCGAGCGGGTGCGGGTCCGCCTCGCGCCCGAGGATGCCTTCGGGCCGCGCGACCCGGAGCTCGTGCGAGCCGAGCCGCGCAGCCGGTTCCGGGGGAAGCTCAAGGTGGGGATGCGGGTGCAAGGCGAGGCAAGGCACGCAGATCACACCCACCCGGTGAGCTTTCGGGTCGTCAAGGTCGGCGAGAAGGAGGTCAACCTCGACGGCAACCATCCGCTCGCCGGCCAGACGATCGAGTTCCGCTGCACCGTGCTCGACGTGCGTCCCGCGTCCGCGGAAGAGATCGCCCACGGCCACGCCCACGGGCCGGGCGGGGCGCACCACCACCACTAGAAGCGGGCTCTTCTACGCCGCCTTCCCGAGCGGGGCGCGTCTACGCGAGCCTGGTCTCGCGTTCCCCGCTGCCGGATTACGCGGCCTTCGCAAGAAGGTCGCGTAACACATACGGCATGATCCCCCCATGCCGGTAGTAGTCGACCTCGATCGGAGTGTCGATGCGCAGCAGCACCTTCACCTCCTGCCGGGAACCGTCCTTGCGCCGGATCACCAGCGTCACGTCCTGCTGCGGCCTGAGGTCGCCGGCGAGGCCGACGACGTCGAACTCCTCCTCGCCCTTGATGCCCAGCGACTGGACCGAGTCCGCACCCTTGAACTGCAGCGGCGCCACGCCCATGCCGACGAGGTTCGAGCGGTGGATGCGCTCGAAGCTGCGCGCGACCACCGCCTTGACGCCGAGGAGCTGGGTACCCTTCGCTGCCCAGTCGCGCGAGCTGCCCGTCCCGTACTCCTCGCCGCCGAAGATGACGAGCGGCGTACCGGCGGCCATGTATTTCATCGCCGCGTCGTAGATCGGCAGCTGCTCGCCCGAGGGCTGCATGACCGTGAAGCCGCCTTCGACGCGCGTGCCGTCGGGTTTCGGCGGGATCATCAGGTTCCTGATCCGCACGTTGGCGAACGTGCCGCGCATCATCACCTCGTGGTTGCCGCGCCGCGCGCCGTAGGAGTTGAAGTCGGGCACGCCGACGTCGTGCTCGAGGAGGTAAATCCCCGCCGGCGAGGTCGGCTTGATCGAGCCCGCGGGGCTGATGTGGTCGGTCGTGATCGAGTCGCCGAAGATGCCGAGCACCCGCGCGCCGCGGACGTCGCCGGTACGGCCCGGCTGCATGCCGAAGTCCCTGAAGAACGGCGGCTCCGCAATGTAGGTCGAGGTCGGCCAGTTGTAGACCTGGCCGGTCGCAGCGACCACGCGCTTCCACATCGGGTTCGCATCGGCGACGTTCCCGTAGAGCGCACGGAAGGTCTTCGGGTCCATCGCGAACTTCATGCCGTCGTCGATCTCCTGGCTCGTCGGCCAGACGTCGCCGATCCAGACGTCCTCGCCCTTCTTGCCCTTGCCGAGCGGCTCGGTCATCAGGTCGACGAGCATCGTCCCGGTGATCGCGTAGGCGACGACGAGCGGCGGCGAGGCGAGGAAGTTCGCGCGGATGTTCGGGTGGATGCGGGCCTCGAAGTTGCGGTTGCCGGAGAGCACCGCGGCGCAGACGAGGTCGCGCTGCGCGATCGCCTCGTCGATCTGCGGCGCGAGCGGACCGGCATTGCCGATGCAAGTCGTGCAGCCATAGGCGGCGACGTTGAAGCCGAGCTTCTCGAGGTAGGGCAGCAGGCCGGCCTTGCTCAGGTACTCGGTGACGACCCGCGAGCCCGGGGCGAGGGAAGTCTTGACGTGCTTTTTCACGGTGAGCCCGCGCTCGACCGCCTTCTTGGCGAGCAGCCCTGCCGCGAGCAGCACCCCGGGATTCGAGGTGTTGGTGCACGAGGTGATCGCCGCGATCAGCACGTCGCCATGGCCGATCTCGACCGTCGCTCGGCCAGCACCCGTTGCCCTCATGACATCGGGCGTGGGCCGGTTGTCGAACATCTCGACCACGTCGGTCGGGGCGCCTTCTGGTAGCGACTCGCTCGGCACCTCGCCGCCGCCGGGGGCGAGGCTTCCCGCCGACAGCATCACGCGATAGCGCTTACCGAGCTCGGCGGGCTGTTTTGCGAAGCCGCTTTCGCTCACCGGCTTCGAGAAGAGTTCGGTGAACTTGGCCTTCACGTTGCCGATCTCGATCCGGTCCTGCGGGCGCTTCGGCCCCGCGAGCGACGGCGCCACCGTGCCGAGGTCGAGCGCGTGCACCTGACTGTAGTCGATCTCGCCCTGCTTCGGCACACCGTAGAGCCCTTGGGCCTTGAAATAGGCCTTGAACGCGTCGATCTCTTCCTCCGTGCGCCCGGTGCCCTCGAGGTAGGCGACGGTCTTGTCGTCGACCGGAAAGAAGCCGATCGTCGCGCCGTACTCGGGCGCCATGTTGCCGATGGTTGCGCGGTCGGGGACCGCGAGGTTCTCGACGCCCTCGCCGAAGAACTCGACGAACTTCCCGACCACCTTCTCCTTCCGCAGCATCTCGGTGACGGTGAGCACGAGATCGGTCGCGGTAACGCCGCTGCGAAGCGCGCCCTTGAGGTGCACGCCGACGACGTCGGGGGTGAGGAAGTACATCGGCTGGCCGAGCATGCCGGCTTCGGCTTCGATGCCGCCGACTCCCCAGCCCACCACGCCGATGCCGTTGATCATCGTCGTGTGCGAATCGGTGCCGACGAGCGTGTCGGGGTAGTAGACCCCGTCAGGGGTGTGGTGCACGCCGCGAGCGAGGTACTCGAGGTTCACCTGGTGCACGATGCCGATGCCGGGGGGCACGACCTTGAAGGTGTCGAAGGCCTGCATGCCCCACTTGAGGAACGTGTAGCGCTCCTGGTTGCGCTCGAACTCGAGCCGCGTGTTCAGGTCGAGCGCGTTCTTCGTGCCGTAGTAGTCGATCTGCACCGAGTGGTCGACCACGAGGTCGACCGGCACTAGAGGCTCGATCACCTTCGGATTCTTGCCCATCCGGCTTGCGACGTTGCGCATCGCCGCGAGGTCGGCGAGGAGCGGCACGCCGGTGAAGTCCTGGAGCACGATGCGGGCGAGGACGAAGGGAATCTCGTCGGTGCGCGGCGCGTTCGGCTTCCAGCCGGCGAGCTGTCGAACGTGCTGCTCGGTGACCTTCTTGCCGTCGCAGTTCCTGAGCACCGACTCGAGCACGATGCGGATCGAGACCGGCAGCCGGGAGACCTTTCCGAGCCCGGCCTTCTCCAACGCCGCAAGCGAGTGGAACTTGCCGGACTTGCCGTCGGCGGGCTTGAAGGACTGCAGGGCGTTGAATGTGTCGTGTGCCATCGTCAGCTTCCCTTCCGGTTCCCCATCGATTGTTGGTATTCGGTGAAAGAGCGGGTGCGATACGCGCCGCTCGCGACGAACTCTCCGAGCAGCAGGAATTCCCCG
This sequence comes from uncultured beta proteobacterium, assembly GCA_963744255.1. Classification (GTDB taxonomy): domain Bacteria; phylum Pseudomonadota; class Gammaproteobacteria; order Burkholderiales; family SG8-39; genus DATEDA01. The sequence goes on along the minus strand of CAVUSZ010000005.1, from coordinate 45,766 downwards.
ACGTCGCGGATCTCCCCGTTCCGACGGGCGAGCGGCTTGCCGTCGAAGTCGTAGAAGACGATCACCGGCGAGAACTTCACGTCCTGGGCAGCGGCGAAGTTCTTCTCGACCGTGCTCTTGCCGCCGAAGTCGACCATCGGCACGGCGCCCCGAATGTCGACGGCGAGCACTGCGAACTCCCGCCGGTAATAGTCCTGCACCGCCTCGAGCGACAGGATGTCGCGCTTCATGCGCTCGCAGTAGGGGCAGTCGTCGCGGACGTACAACACGAACACCGCCCGCTTGCCGGCGGCCCGGGCATCGGCCGCCTCTGCTTCGAGGTCACCGAGGGTGGGCGAGAAGAAGTACCGCATCGGGTCCCGCTTCCCCGCGCCGGGCGCTTCCGCCGGCACGACGACGGGCGCGAGCAGAAGCGCGAGGAGCGCGAGGAGCGCGAGCCGACGGAGCGGACGCATTGCAGAATGGTCACGATCGCGCCGCGGCGGCGCGAGGGACGCTATTGTAAGGCGTAGCAGGGCGTTACGCCCTGCGGGGTGGAAGAGTAAGGCGCGAGGCGAAGCGCCTCAGCGGAAAGCAAGTCAGATGTAGCGCGGCAGGCGCAGACAGCTGTACGACGCGCTGCCGCGCCTCAGGGACATGGCCGGTGTCCTCCCGCGCGCGGGGAGCGGTTGAACCATGAACACCTGTCCGCCTTCCGGCTGGACCCTCCACCAGCCGCCGGCATCGGGAAGGATGTCCGAGATGCCCGAGACCGTCCGGGCGAAGCCGTCCAGGTCCACGTAGGTCGCGGCCAGCCTGCCGTCCGCCTGCGCTGGCCCGAACCAGACGATGGGCGGGGTCCGCGTGGGCTCCGCGCCCGGGACGCGACATTCCCAGGTGCCGACCAGCTGGTCGGCGGGAACGGGAAGGGCGGCCGTCGCAGGCAGGGCGACCGCCGCCGCGGCCAGGCACAGAAACCGTCTCATGACATCTCCCCAGGTGGCATTGTTATGACGGCTGCATAGTACCGCGGACGGCTCCCGGCGGCTAGAAGAAGGCCTTCGCCGCCTCCTCCGGCAGCTCCACGCCCGTGACTTTTGCCTTCTGGAGGATCTCCCAGAAGTACCGGTAGGTCGCCCGGTCGTGCAGCTCGCCGGCGTACTGGATCGGCCCCCACTCGGCATCTCGCGCCGCGAGGAGGATCGCCGCGGCGTCCTGCACCTCCGAGTAGTCCGGCTTCATCGCGTCGACGATCGGCTGGATCTGCGCCGGGTAGATCGACCACATCCGCAGGAAGCCGAACTCGGTCCGCGCGCGCCAGGCGTCCTGGTAGGTCTGGTAGGTGTTTTTGAGGTCGAGCGTCACGTTGTGCGCCGGGATGACGCCGTTCGCGAGCGCCGCGGCGACGACCTCGGTCTTGGCCCGCGCGAGCAGCTTGTGCTCGAACTGGCCGGGCGAGCGCATCGCGGCGGCGGGGATCGCGCCGTGGTGGCCCGATACGAAGTCCATCAGGCCGAAGTCGAGCACCTGCATGCCCGGGAGCTCCGCGATCTCGGCCGCGTCCTTCAGCGCGCCGTGAGTCTCGACCAGCGCGTGGATCGGGATCTGCCTCCGGATGCCGTGCCGGGCCGCCGCCTGCTCGATGTGATTGATCATCTCCGCGACCTGGCCCGTCGCGGTGGCTTTCGGGATCGTGACGTAAGCGAGCACGCTGCCCGCCCCGGACACGACGACCTCCACGTCCTGCTTCCACGCCGGGTGGGTGTAATCATGGATGCGCACGCCCGCCATGCCCCGCTTGTTCGCCGGCGAACCGAGCACGCGCACGACCATTTCCGCGTGCTCCTTCTCGCTTCCGGCCTGCGCGCCGTCCTCGCAGTCGCAGGTGATGTCGAAGATCGGCCCCAGCTTGTCCTGCAGCTCGAGGGCCTTGACGATCAGCTTCTCGCTGCCGGCGAAGTGCTCGCACGACGGGATGACGGGAAACGGCTTCTCGCCCCTGAACAGGGCCTCATTGGGATGGACGAGTTTCATGCGCGCGCTTTCCTGGGCATCAACACGGTGTAGTCGAGGTCGAGGACGACGTTGGGATGCGGTTTCCCGTCGGGACCAGCCGCCGACTCGACGTCGGCCGGCGGGACGTTCTTGATGCCGATGAGGCGAAGGCGAAGCGCACCGACGTCGATTCGGCCGGGGAGGGGCCACCGATCGCGCACCTCCGTGGCGGCATAGAGCGTATCGCCGCCAAAGGTGGGGTTCGTATGGCTGCCGGCGTTGATCGCGGCGATCGCGTAGGCGTTTTCGAGGCCCTCGTAGCTCAACGCGCGACATACCGAGATCACGTGCCCGCCGTAGACGAGCCGCCGCCCGAACGACGATTGCTTCATCGCCAGCGCGTCGAAATGGACGCGCGCGGTGTTCTGGTAGAGGCGGGTCGCCAGCGTGTGATCGGATTCCTCGATCGTCATGCCCGACGGATGATCGATACGTTCTCCGGGAGCGTAGTCGTCCCAGAGGTCCGCGCTCCCGGTGACTGCCGGCGCGAGCGCCGCCGGGTTCGCGGCAGCGGGCGCGGCGAGCGCGTCGGGCGGAACGAGCTCGGGAAGGGAAGGCACGACCGTCGCGGGTGGCGGCGAGTCCGGATCGCGCTTGTGCACCATCACCCAGCGCGCCCAGGTGAGCACCGGCTCGCCGTGCTGGTTGTACGCATTCGAGCGCACGTACACGACGCCGGAGCGTCGGTTCGAGCTCTCGCGCAGCCCGATCACCTCCGACTCCGCGCGGATCGTATCGCCCGGGTAGCACGGCGCGAGGAAGCGCAGGTCCGCATAGCCGAGGTTCGCGACGGCATTGAGCGAGATGTCGGGAACCGTCTTGCCGAAAGCGACGTGGAAGAGGAGGAGATCGTCGATTGTCCGGTCGCGGTAGCCCATCGCTTTCGCGACGGGCGCGGCGCAGTGCACGGGATCGCGCGCGCCGGTGAGCGCGATGTAGAGCGCACAGTCGCCGTCGGTGATCGTGCGTGGCGTCGCGTGGACGATGCGGGCCGCGAGCCGGAAATCCTCGAAGAATCGGCCGGCGCGAGCCTTCGATCTCGACATGGCTGGAGGGTGCCAGGTGGTCGGGCGCCGTGCGGTCGTGGAGCGCGGCACCCCGTCCTACTGGGCCATCTTCCGGATGGCTTCGTCGAGAGTCACCATGCGCCGCGCCGCGACGACGTGCATCTGTTCGATGAGCCGTCCGTTCACGACGACATTGCCGCGGCCTTCGGTCGCGGCCTTCTCGAACGCGCCGATCACCTCCTTCGCCTGGGCGACCTCGGCGGGCTTCGGCGTGTACGCCTCGTTGCAGTAGATCAGCTGGTCGGGGTGGACCAGCGTCTTGCCGTCGAGCCCCATGTCGCGGCCGAGCCGGCACGAGTACTCGAACATGTGCATGTCCTTCAGGTTCGACTGTATCCCGTCGACCACCGACCGCCCGTGGGCGCGCGCGGCGAGAATCACGAGCGAGAGGCTGGTGATCAGGGGCAGCCGCTCCGGATGCGGGCGCGCGTGCAGGTGGTTCGTCAGGTCGGCGGTGCCCATCACCAGCGCCGCGATGCGGTCGGACGCGCCGGCGACCGGCTCCGAGCGCAGCACGCCGAACGGCGTTTCGATCATCATCATCACAGCCAGGTTGTCGCCGCCCGCGCGATCGAGCGCCGCGATGCAGTCGACCGCCTCCTGCCGGCTCTCGATACGCGGGAAGAGGATGGCGTGGGCTCCGGCCCGCGCGACCGCGCGGAGGTCGGCGTCGATCCACGGCGAGCCCAGCCGGTTCACCCGCACGATGACCTCGCGCTGGCCATAGTCGTAGGTCTTCAGCGCCTTGACGACGTTCCCGCGCGCGGCCTCCTTCGCCTCGGGGACGATCGTCTCCTCGAGGTCCATCACCACGCAGTCGGTGGGGAGCTCCGCCGCCTTCTCGAGGAACCGCAGGACGTTCGCCGGCGAATACAGCATTGACCGGCGAGGGCGGAAATGTCTCATCATCCGATCAGGTGGCTCACGCCGTCGCGCTCCTCGAGCAGCTCCTTCAGCGACGCTTCGCTGCGCGCGCGGCTGAACGCGCTCAAGCTGAGACCCTGCACGATCGTGTACTCCCCGCCCTTGCAGGTGACCGGATAACCGAAGATGACGCCTTCGGCGATGCCGTAGCTGCCGTCGGAGGGGATGCCCATCGTGACCCAGTCGCCCTCGCGCGAGCCGAGCACCCAGTCCCGGACATGGTCGATCGCCGCGCTCGCCGCGCTCGCCGCCGAGGACGCGCCGCGCGCCTCGATGATCGCGGCGCCGCGCTTCTGCACCGTCGGAATGAAGACCGATTCGAGCCAGGTCTGGTCGTTGATCAGCGGCCACACCTTCTGGCCATCCACCTCGGCGTTGAAGATGTCCGGGTATTGCGTCGCCGAGTGATTGCCCCAGACCACGATCCGGCGGATCGAGGCGACCGGCTCGCCGATCTTGGCCGCGACCTGGGAGAGGGCGCGGTTGTGGTCGAGCCGCATCATGCCGGTGAACTGCCCGGGCCGGAGACTGGGCGCGCTCTTCATTGCGATCAGCGCGTTCGTGTTCGCAGGGTTGCCGACGACGAGCACCTTGATGTCGCGGCTCGCGACCGCGTCGAGCGCGCGGCCCTGGACGGTGAAGATCTGTGCGTTGGCTTCGAGGAGATCCTTCCGCTCCATTCCCTTCGAGCGCGGGCGAGCGCCGACGAGCAGCGCGAAGTCCGCGTCGCGGAAGGCGACCTTCGGATCGTCGGCGGTCACGATCCCGTGCAGCAGCGGGAACGCGCAATCTTCGAGCTCCATCACGACGCCTTTGAGCGCCGGCAGCGCCTGTGTGATCTCGAGCAGCTGCAGGATCACCGGCTGGTCCTTGCCGAGCATGTCGCCGGCGGCGATCCGGAACAGCAGGCTGTAAGCGATTTGGCCGGCGGCGCCGGTCACTGCGACTCGAACGGGTTGCTTCGCCATGGTGTGGCTCCTCAGGGAACGAGATCGAGAGTCGGGGTGCGGGAAACCGCGGTCCGCGCGTCGCCGTGTATCGGATTGCGCGCGTGCTGCGGCGCAAGGGCATTCGAGTGTAGGCTCGCGCCGAAGCGCGAAGTCAACGGCTGGCAGATCAAGGGGTTGCCGGTGCACCGCGCGAGGCGCGTCGGCGTGGACAGCCACCGCTCGTGTCCCGTAAGAGTCTCGCGGCCGCCCGGGGCGGCGAGCCTCGCCGCGTCCGAGCTCGAGGCCGCGCGCGACGGGCCGTCACGGTCCCACCAAGCCGATAATCGGCCGGAGGCTCGGACAGGAGCGCGCAGCCGGCGCGGTCGACGCGCGATCGGGAGGCGCATGCCTTCGCGATAGCGCGCGCCGCGCGCGGTCGGAACGACCGCTGTCGCTGCCGCGGTTCCACATCGCTTACGCGGCCCATTGTGCACCCCACAAATCGCCCAACCGCGCTGCTATACTTTCCCGCTGCCGATCGCGGCAGGCGGCAGGATGCGGGGAGAATACGCGATATGCCTGATGCTTCGCTGAAAAGAAAACGACCCCTCTGGTACAACCTCAGCCTCCTCAACCTGCCGCTCCCCGGGCTGGTCTCGATCCTGCACCGCATTAGCGGTGCCGCACTGTTCGTCCTGCTCCTCTGGCTGCTTCACCTCCTCGACGAGAGCCTAGCCTCGCCCGAGCGCTTCGAGGCGGTCCGCCAGACGATGGCACTACCGTTCGTCAAACTTGTGTTGCTCGGCGTGCTGTGGGCGTTCCTTCACCATCTCTGCGCCGGGATCCGGTATCTGCTTCTCGACGTCCACGTCGGCGTCGACCTCCAGGCCGCGCGGGCGTCGAGCGCTGCGGTCCTCGTCGTCAGCCTCGTGCTGACCGCCGTCCTCGGCTGGGGGCTCCTGTGGTGAACCGGATCGTGGTAGGCGCGCACTACGGGTTGGGCGGTTGGCTCGTGCAGCGCGTCTCGGCGGTGGTGATGGCGTTGTACATGCTCGTCTTCGTGGCCGCGTTCGCCGCGGCGAGGCCGGGCGACTACAGCGGGTGGAAGGCGCTGTTCAGCCACGGGTGGATGCGGTTCGCGACGCTGCTCTTCTTCGTGAGCCTGCTGCTTCACGCGTGGGTGGGAATGCGCGACATCCTGATGGATTACATCAAGCCTACGGGATGGCGGCTCGCGCTGGAGATCGTCGTCGCCCTGGTGCTCATCGGCGCGGCCGGCTGGGCGGTCGAGATCCTCTGGAGGACCTAGGCGATGGCGCTGGTCGTGCGGCAATTCGACGCGGTCGTCGTCGGCGCTGGCGGAGCCGGTCTGCGCGGTGCGCTGCAACTCGCGGAAGCGGGGTTCAGGGTCGCCGTGCTGTCGAAGGTGTTTCCGACGCGCTCGCATACCGTCGCCGCCCAGGGCGGCGTCGGCGCGGCGCTCGGCAACATGGGGCCGGACTCGTGGGAATGGCACATGTACGACACGGTCAAAGGCTCCGACTGGCTCGGCGACCAGGACGCGATCGAGTACATGTGCCGCGAGGCGCCGGGCGCCGTCATCGAGCTCGAGCACTTCGGCATGCCGTTCGACCGCAACGAGAACGGCACGATCTACCAGCGTCCGTTCGGCGGACACATGATGAACTTCGGCGCCGGTCCCGCGGTGCAGCGCTCGTGCTGCGCGGCCGACCGCACCGGCCATGCGATGCTGCACACGCTGTATCAGCGCAACGTGCGCGCGAACACCCAGTTTTTCGTCGAGTGGATGGCGCTCGATCTCATCCGTGCGCCCGACGGCCAGGTCCTCGGCGTCACGGCGCTCGAGATGGAGACCGGCGAGGTCGTGGTGCTGCAGGCGCGCGCGACGCTCTTCGCGACCGGCGGCGCCGGGCGCATCTACGCCGCGTCGACGAACGCGTTCATCAACACCGGCGACGGCCTGGGCATGGCGGCGCGCGCGGGCATCCCCCTCGAGGACATGGAGTTCTGGCAGTTCCACCCCACCGGCGTTGCCGGCGCGGGCGTGCTGATCACCGAGGGCGTCCGCGGCGAGGGCGGCTACCTTCTCAACAAGAACGGCGAGCGCTTCATGGAGCGCTACGCGCCGACGGCGAAGGACCTCGCCGGGCGCGACGTCGTCGCGCGCGCGATGGCGACCGAGATCAAGGACGGCCGTGGCGCGGGACCGAACGGCGACTACGTGCTCCTCAAGCTGGACCATCTCGGGCCGGAGGTCATCGACAAGCGGCTGCCCGGCATCCGCGAGATCGCGAAGAAGTTTGCCAACGTCGATCCGGTCAAGGAACCGATCCCGGTCGTGCCGACCGTCCACTATCAGATGGGCGGCATTCCGACGAACTACCGCGCCGAGGTCGTGGTCCCGGGGAGGGACGGTCCCAACAACGTGGTCCCCGGCTTCTACGCGGCCGGCGAGTGCGGGTGTGCCTCGGTGCACGGCGCGAACCGCCTCGGCACCAACTCGCTCACCGACCTGCTGGTGTTCGGGAGGACCGCAGGCGATGCGATGGTCCGGTTCCTGCGGGAGAATCCGGGGCGCCGGGACCTGCCTGCGGACGCCGCGGACCGGACGCTCGCGCGCCTCGCCCGGCTCGACGGCCAGAAGAACGGCGAGAGCGTCTACGAGGTCGGCAACCAGTTGCGCCGCGTGATGCAGGCCCATTGCGGCGTGTTCCGCTTCCCCGAGCTGCTCGCCGAGGGTGTGCAGAAGATCAGAGGGCTCAGCGAGCGCGTCGGCCGCACCGGGATCGCCGACAAGAGCAAGACCTTCAACACCGCGAGAGTCGAGGCGCTCGAGCTCGACAACCTGATCGAGATCGCGCGCTCGACCATCGTGTCCGCGGAGGCGCGCAAGGAGTCGCGCGGCGCGCACGACCGCGCCGACTACCACGACCGCCCGGGCTACCCGAACGGCCGCGACGACAAGAACTGGCTGAAACACACGCTCTGGTACAAGGAAGGCGACCGGCTCGAGTACAAGCCGGTGAACCTGAAACCGCTGACGATCGAGTCGATTCCGCCGAAAGCGCGGACCTACTGATACGCACACTCACTCAACGGGAAGCGAGCCGAGCATGCGCCTGAGGATCTACCGCTACGACCCCGACAAGGACGCCCGGCCGTACATGAAGGACTACGACGTCCCGCTCGAGCCCTCCGACCGGATGCTGCTCGACGCGCTCGTGAAGGTCAAGGCGCAGGACGACAGCTTCGCATACCGGCGATCGTGCCGCGAGGGCGTATGCGGCTCGGACGCGATGAACATCAACGGGAAGAACGGTCTCGCCTGCATCACGAAGCTCGCCGAGCTGAAGGAGCCCGTCGAACTGAAGCCGCTGCCCGGGCTGCCGGTGATCCGGGATCTCTTCGTGGACATGACCCAGTTCTTCAAGCAGTACCACTCGATCAAGCCCTACCTCATCAACAACGACCCGCCCCCAGAGAAAGAGCGGCTGCAGTCGCCGGAGGAGCGCGAGGCGCTGGACGGGCTCTACGAGTGCATCCTGTGCGCGTGCTGCTCGACCTCGTGCCCGTCGTTCTGGTGGAACCCAGACAAGTTCGTGGGACCGGCGGGCCTGCTCCAGGCCTACCGCTTCATCGCCGACACGCGTGACCAGGCGACCGCCGAGCGGCTCGACGACCTCGAGGATCCGTACCGGCTCTTCCGCTGCCACTCGATCATGAACTGCGTCGACGTCTGCCCGAAGGGACTCAACCCGACGCGAGCGATCGGCAAGATCAAGGAAGCGATGGTCAGGCGCAGCGTGTGAGGAGGCGTGAGCGTGCCGCTCGCCGAGGTCGAGCTGAGGCGCCTGCGCTGGCGGTGCCGGCGGGGGCTGCTCGAGAACGATCTCGTGCTCGCGCGGTTTCTGGAGCGGCATGCCGCGACGCTCGACCGCGAGCGGCTCGTGGCGCTCGACGCGCTCCTCGCGCTGCCGGATCCGGAGCTGTGGGAGCTCGTGAGCGGGCAACGGAGGTGTGACGAGCCGCGACTTGCGGCGGTGGTGGCGATGCTGCGCGACGCGTGATGGCTTCTACGAGGAGCGATAAATGGAAACGAACGGCAAGGTCATCCTAAGCTACGACGACGGCAAGATCGCCGAATTCCCGCGGCTCTCGGGAACGCTCGGCCCGGACGTTGCGGATATCCGGGCGCTCTTCGCGAAGACCGGCATGTTCACCTACGATCCGGGGTTCCTCTCGACGGCGAGCTGCCGGTCGAGCATCACCTACATCGACGGCGACGAGGGCGTCCTGCTCTATCGCGGCTACCCGATCGAGCAGCTCGCGGTGGAGTGCGACTTCCTCGAGGTGTGCTACCTCCTGCTGTACGGGGAGCTGCCGGACCGCGCGCAGAAGCAGAAGTTCGATCGCACGGTGACGGTGCACACGATGATCCACGAGCAGCTCGGCCGGCTCTACTCGGGATTCCGCCGCGACTCGCACCCGATGGCGGTGCTGGTCGGGGTCGTCGGTGCGCTGTCGGCGTTCTATCATGACTCGCTCGACATCAACGACCCCGCACAGCGCGAGATCGCGGCGTTCCGGTTGATCGCGAAGATGCCGACGATCGTGGCGATGGCGTACAAGTACTCGGTCGGACAGCCGTTCATGTACCCGCGCAACGACCTGTCGTACACCGCGAACTTCATGCGCATGATGTTCGGCGTGCCCGCCGAGGAGTACCACGTGAACCCCGTCCTCGTACGGGCGCTCGACCGGATCTTCATCCTGCACGCCGACCACGAGCAGAACGCGTCGACCTCGACGGTCCGGCTCGCCGGGTCCTCGGGCGCCAACCCGTTCGCGTGCATCTCCTCCGGGATCGCCTGCCTCTGGGGGCCTGCCCACGGCGGGGCGAACGAGGCCGCGCTCGCCATGCTCGAGGAGATCCACGACGTCTCGAGGGTCAACGAGTACATCAAGAAGGCGAAAGACAAGGACTCGGGATTCCGGCTCATGGGGTTCGGCCATCGCGTGTACAAGAACTACGACCCGCGCGCGAAGCTGATGCGCGAGACCTGCCACGAGGTGCTGGAGGAGCTGGGACTTCACGACGATCGGCTGTTCAAGCTGGCGATGCAGCTCGAGAAGATCGCGCTCGAAGACGGCTACTTCGTGGAGCGCAAGCTCTACCCGAACGTCGACTTCTACTCCGGCATCGTGCAGCGCGCGCTCGGTATCCCGACGAGCATGTTCACCTGCATCTTCGCGCTCGCGCGCACCGTCGGCTGGATCGCGCAGTGGGCCGAGATGATCGCCGATCCTGAGCAGAAGATCGGCCGGCCGCGCCAGCTGTACACCGGGGCGCCGCGGCGGGATGCCGTCCCGATCGACCAGCGCTAGAGGACCGCGATCATGATGAAGGAGTTCCTCTCCACCTCCTACCTGTTCGGCGGCAACGCGCCGTTCGTCGAGGAGCTCTACGAGTCGTATCTCAACAACCCGCAGTCGGTGCCGGAGCAGTGGCGGGAGTACTTCGACAAGCTGCAGGTCCTGCCGGGCGCCGATGGCGACGGCGGCCGCGACGTGGCGCATGCCCCGGTGGTCGAGTCGTTCGCGCAGCGCGCGAAGCAGGGACGGCTCCGCGCGCCGGCGGCGCCGGCCGGGCTCGGGGTCGAGCGCAAGCAGGTCTACGTCTATCTGCTCATCAACGCTTACCGGTTCATGGGCAACCGCTGGGCGGAGCTCGACCCGCTGAAGCGCCTGCCGCGGCCGGCGATTCCGGACCTCGAGCCGGCGTACTACGACCTCACCGAGGCGGACCTCGAGACGGTCTTCAACACCGGCAACCTCGTCGGGCCCGAGCGCGCCAGCCTGCGCGAGATCCTGCAGATCGTGCGCGAAACCTATTGCGCCACGATCGGCGCCGAGTACATGTACATCTCCCATCCCGCGCAGAAGCGCTGGATCCAGCAGCGGCTGGAGTCGGTGCGCGGGCGGCCGCAGTTGCCCGCCGAGGTGAGGCGTCGCCTCCTGGAGCGGCTGACCGCCGCCGAGACGCTCGAGAAGTACCTGCATACGCGGTACGTCGGGCAGAAGCGATTCTCCCTGGAAGGCGGCGAGACCCTGATTCCGTGCATGGACGAGATCGTCCAGCGCGCCGGCGCGTACGGCGTCGAGGAGGTCGTCATCGGCATGGCCCACCGCGGACGCTTGAACGTGCTCGTCAACACCCTCGGCAAGTCGCCGAAGGACCTGTTCGCGGAGTTCGAGGGCACCGCGGCGAGCGACACGACCTCGCTCGGCGACGTCAAGTACCACAACGGATTCTCGTCCGACGTCTCCACGCCGGGCGGGCCGGTGCATCTCTCGCTCGCCTTCAATCCGTCGCACCTCGAGATCGTGAACCCGGTGGTCGAAGGCTCGGTGCGGGCGCGACAGCACCGGCGAAAGGACACGAAAGGCGACAAGGTGCTCTCGGTCCTGCTCCACGGCGACGCGGCGTTCGCGGGACAGGGCGTCGTGATGGAGACGCTGAACCTGTCGCAGACCCGCGGCTACTCCACGGGCGGCACGGTGCACATCGTCGTGAACAACCAAATCGGCTTCACGACCTCGGATACGCGCGACGTGCGGTCGACGACGTACTGCACCGACGTCGCGAAGATGATCGAAGCGCCGATCCTGCACGTGAACGCGGACGACCCTGAGGCGGCGCTGTTCGTGACCCAGCTTGCGATGGACTACCGCAAGGAGTTCAAGCGCGACGTCGTCATCGACCTGGTGTGCTTCCGGCGCCTCGGCCACAACGAGCAGGACGAGCCGTTCGTTACGCAGCCGCTGATGTACAAGAAGATCGCCCAGCACGCGGGCACCCGCAAGCTCTACGCCGACAAGCTGGTCACGCAGGGCGTCATTCCGGCGGACGAGCCGGAGCGGCTGATCCGGGACTACCGCCAGGCGCTCGACGAGGGCCGGCAAACCTCGAGTCCCGTGCTCTCCAATTTCCAGCGCAAGTACGCGATCGACTGGGCGCCGTTCCTCGGCTCGAAGTGGACCGACGCCGCCGATACCTCGGTGCCGATGAAGGAACTCGAGCGGCTCTCGGTGCTCCTCACGACCGTTCCCGAGGGCTTCAAGGTGCATGCGGTGGTCGAACGGGTGATGCAGGCGCGGCGCGACATGGGCCAGGGGAAGACGATGCTCGACTGGGGCATGGCGGAGAACCTGGCGTACGCGACGCTGCTCATCTCCGGCTACGGGGTGCGCCTCTCCGGCCAGGACTCGGGTCGCGGCACGTTCGCCCATCGCCACGCCGTGCTGCACGACCAGAACCGCGAGCGCTGGGATGCGGGCAGCTACGTTCCGCTGCAGAACCTGCAGGAGGGGCAAGCGGATTTCGTGGTCATCGACTCGCTGCTATCGGAGGAGGCGGTGCTCGGCTTCGAGTACGGCTACGCGTGCGCGGAGCCGAACGAGCTCACGATCTGGGAGGCGCAATTCGGGGACTTCGCGAACGGCGCCCAGGTGGTAATCGACCAGTTCATCACCTCCGGCGAAGCGAAGTGGGGGCGGATGGTCGGGCTGACGCTGTTCCTGCCCCACGGGTACGAGGGTCAGGGGCCGGAGCATTCGTCGGCACGGCTGGAGCGCTATCTCCAGCTCTGCGCCGAGCACAACGTCCAGGTCTGCGTCCCGACCACGCCGGCGCAGGTCTTCCACCTGCTGCGGCGGCAGATGGTGCGCCCGTTCCGCAAGCCGCTGATCGTGATGACGCCGAAGTCGCTGCTGCGCAAGCGCGAGGCCGTGTCCAGCCTCAAAGAGCTCTCGCAGGGCAGTTTCCAAACGGTCATCGGCGAGGTCGACGCGCTGGATCCGAAGGCGGCGACGCGCATCGTCGCGTGCTCGGGAAAGGTCTACTACGACCTCCTTGCCGCCCGGCGCGAACGGCGCCTGGACCACGTCGCGATCATCCGCGTCGAGCAGCTCTATCCCTTCCCGCACAAGCAGTTCGCCGCGGAGATGAAGCGCTATCCGGACGCCGAGGAGGTGGTGTGGTGCCAGGAGGAGCCGCAGAACCAGGGTGCCTGGTACCAGACGCAGCACTACCTCGAGGAGAACATGCGCCCCGATCAGCGGCTCTACTACGCCGGCCGGCCGTCCGCGGCAGCCCCGGCAGGCGGGTCCTACACCCGCCACAACCAGCGGCAGAAGGCGCTCGTGGAGCAGGCGTTCGGCAAGTACAAGTGAGGCGCGCGCGGTCGGGCGGCGCCCGGCCGGAGCCGGAGCGACGTGAAGGAGGCCGCCGGTGCGATCGGCACTCGGGTTTTTGCGGTACGCCGCGGCGATGCTGAACGGAGCGCGGCGAAGAACCGAACGGAGAGAACAATGCTGGTCGAAGTGAAAGTGCCGCAGCTCTCGGAGTCGGTGGCCGAGGCGACGCTGCTGTCGTGGCACAAGAAGGAGGGCGAGCCGGTGCGCCGCGACGAGAACCTCGTCGACATCGAGACCGACAAGGTCGTGCTCGAGCTTCCCGCGCCGAGCGACGGCGTGCTCGTGAAAGTGGCGAAAGGCGACGGGAGCACGGTCGTCGCGGGCGAGGTGATCGCGACCCTCGACACGGAGGCGAAAGGCGCGGCCGCCGCGGAGGCGCCGCCTTCCGCGGTGCGGGTCGAGCCCGTCGCCGTGCCGCCGACCCCGGCGCCGGAGGCGCTGCGGCAGGACGCGCGGCTGATGCCTTCGGCGCGGAAGCTCGTCGAGGAGCAGGGCGTCGACCCGACCCGCATCACCGGCAGCGGCCGCGAAGGCCGGATCACCAAGGCGGACGTGCTGGACCAGGTCGCGCGGTCGCAGCCGGTCGCTGTCCCCGCGACCACGCCGGCCGCGAGACCGTCCCTGCCGCCCGCACCGGTGCCGGTGAGCGTGGACCGGCTCCTCGCGGGACGGCCCGAGCAGCGCGTCCCGATGAGCCGGCTGCGGGCCCGCGTCGCCGAGCGCCTGGTGCAGTCGCAGTCGACCGCCGCGATCCTCACGACCTTCAACGAAGTGAACATGCAGCCGGTGATCGATCTGCGCAAACGGCACGGCGAGCGCTTCGAGAAGGAGCACGGCGTGCGGCTCGGGTTCATGGCGTTCTTCGTGAAGGCCGCGGTATACGCGCTGAAGAAGTACCCGGTCGTGAACGCGTCGGTCGACGGCAACGACATCGTCTACCACGGCTACTTCGACATCGGCGTCGCGGTGGGCAGCCCGCGCGGCCTCGTCGTGCCGGTCCTGCGCGACGCCGACCAGCTCTCCTTCGCCGAGATCGAGAAGAAGATCGCCGATTTCGGCAAGCGTGCCCAGGAGGGCAAGCTCACGATCGAGGAGCTGACCGGCGGCACGTTCTCGATCTCGAACGGTGGCGTGTACGGCTCCATGCTCTCGACGCCCATCATCAACCCGCCGCAGAGCGCGATCCTCGGCATCCACGCGACGCGCGAGCGTCCGGTGGTCGAGAACGGCCAGATCGTGATCCGCCCGATCAACTATCTCGCGCTTTCGTACGACCACCGGATCATCGACGGCCGCGAGGCGGTGCTGTCGCTGGTCGCGATCAAGGAAGCGCTCGAGGACCCGTCCCGGCTCTTGCTGGACCTCTGAGAAGACGCGACGCGAGTCGGTGCGGCGGAAGGACGGGAGTTTCCCTGCGCGCTCTGCGTCGAACCCGGACTCTGATATGGCACAGACCTTCGACGTCATCGTCATCGGCGCCGGCCCAGCGGGCTACATCGCCGCGATCCGCGCTGCCCAGCTCGGCCTGAAGACGGCGTGCGTCGAGGAGTGGACGAGCCCGGCCGGCGAGCCGGCGCTCGGCGGTACCTGCCTGAACGTCGGCTGCATCCCGTCGAAGGCGCTGCTCGAGTCGTCCGAGCAGTACGAGCACGCGGTCAAGGGGCTCGCGGGCCATGGGATCACCGTGTCCGGCGTGAAGGTCGACGTCGCAAGGATGGTCGCCCGCAAGGAGGGGATCGTCGCCAAGATGACCAAGGGCATCGAGACGCTCTTCCGCAAGAACAAGATCACCTGGCTGAAGGGCCACGGCCGGTTCGCCGGGCGCGGTGCCGGCGGCTGGCAGATCGAGGTGCGCGGTGCCGGGGAGGCCGAAGTCGCCGAAGGCAAGGCGGTTATCGTCGCTACCGGCTCGAAGGCACGCCATCTCCCCGGGGTCCCGGTCGACCAGGCGCTCGTCTGCGACAACGTCGGCGCGCTCGCGTTCAATGAGGTCCCGGAACGGCTCGGCGTGATCGGTGCCGGCGTCATCGGGCTCGAGCTCGGCAGCGTGTGGCGGCGGCTCGGTTCGAAGGTCGTCGTCCTCGAGGCGCTGCCGGGCTTTCTCGCCGCGGCCGATGAAAGCGTCGCGAAGGAAGCGTGGCGCATCTTCACGAAGGAGCAGGGCCTCGACATCCGCCTCGGCGTGAGCATCGGCAAGGTCGATCTCGCGAAGAAGGGCGTGAAGGTCGCGTACCAGCGGGACGGGAAGGACGAGACGCTCGAGTGCGACCGGCTGGTCGTGTCGATCGGACGCCTGCCCAACACCGACGGTCTGGGCGCGGACGTCGTGGGCCTGAAGATCGACGGCCGGGGGTTCGTCGAGGTGGATGATCAGTGTCGGACGAACCTCGCCAACGTGTTCGCGATCGGCGACGTCGTGCGCGGCCCGATGCTCGCGCACAAGGGCGAGGAGGAGGGCGTGATGGTTGCCGAGCTGATCGTCGGGCAGAAGGCGCACGTGAATCTCGAGACGATCCCGTGGGTGATCTATACGGCGCCCGAGATCGCCTGGGTCGGGCGAACCGAGCAGCAGCTCAAGGCCGACGACGTGCCGTACCGGGTCGGGCAGTTCCCCTTCAGCATCAACGGCCGCGCCCTCGGCCACGGCGACACGCACGGGTTCGTCAAGATGCTCGCGCACGGCCGCACGGACGAGATCCTCGGGGTGCACATCATCAACACCCATGCCTCGGAGCTGATCGCGGAGGCGGTGGTGTCGATGGAGTTCCGCGCTGCATCGGAGGACATCGCGCGCATCGTCCACGCCCACCCGTCGCTCTCGGAGGTGACGCACGAGGCGGCGCTTGCGGTGCACAAGCGGGCGCTGAACATGTGAAGGGTGGCGGGTCGCGGGAAGTTGCAGGTCAGGGTTTCGCTTTACCCGTGGCCCTTCACCCATTACGCTTGACCGGTCATGAGGGACAGCGCCTACGAGCCGGAGGTTCAGGAGCCGCTGCCGCCGCTCGGCGACGGGAGCGTGTTCGACTCGGCGGAGTATACCGAGCCCGCCAAGCGGCTTCCGCTCACCGTCCTCGAGTACTACCAGCAGGCCCTCGGCCGGCGCGGCTTCATCGCCGACGACGTGCAGTACGCCGCGGTCCAGCGTCTGCAGCGCACGTATGAGCAATGGGTGGGGTACAAGGCTCGGCGCAACACCGCCGTCAAGCGGCTGGTCGTGCGTCCGCCGCTGCCGCGCGGCGCGTATCTGTGGGGTCCGGTCGGGCGCGGCAAGAGCTTCCTCATGGACAGTTTCTACCTGACGGTGCCGCTGGTGCGGAAGCGGCGCGTGCACTTCCATCACTTCATGCGCGACGTGCACCGCGAGATGGAGACGCTGAAGGGCCGCGAGGATCCGCTGGACGCGGTCGCCTGGCGCATCGCGAAGCGCTACCGCCTCGTCTGCTTCGACGAGTTCCACGTGAACGACATCGCCGACGCGATGATCCTCGGCCGCCTGCTCCAGCGGACGATGGCTCGGGGCGTCGTCTACTGCATGACCTCGAACTACGCCCCGGGCGATCTCTACCCGAACGGCCTGCAGCGCGAGCGGTTCCTCCCGACCATCGCGCTGATCAAGGAGCGGCTCGACGTGGTTCACATCGGCGGCGGGGTCGACTACCGCCGGCGTGCGCTCGAGCAGGTGAAGGTGTATCACACGCCGCTCGGGCCGGCGGCCGAAGAGGCCCTGATGGCGACCTTCCGGCAGGTCGCCGACGTCGAGGAGGAGTTCCACGAGCTCGACGTCGAGACACGAGTGATCGCGTACCGCCATCGCGCGGGCGGCGTGGTGTGGTTCGACTTCGAGGCGCTGTGCGGCGGCCCGCGGTCGCACCTCGACTACCTCGACCTCGCCAAGCGCTTCCACACCGTGATTCTGTCCGACGTCCCGCGCCTCTCGGCGAAGCGGGCGAACGAAGCCCGCCGCTTCACGTGGCTCGTCGACATCTTCTACGATTGCAAGGTTAAGCTGATCGTCTCGGCGGAAACCGAGCCGGAGGCGCTGTACACCGAGGGTGCGCTCGCCAACGAGTTCCAGCGCACCGCGAGCCGGCTCGCCGAGATGCAATCGCGCGACTACCTGATGGCCGCGCGGCGGGCGCCGGGCGGCGCACCCGAGGCCCTGGTCGAGGCGCAGACCGCGTCGTAGCCCGGCGCGGTACGGCCGGAAAAAAGGAGTAGCCAGTGGACAAGTTCAAGGTGTACCGCCTGCGCGAGGCGGACCGGAAGGTGACGGCCGCATTCGAGCAGGCCACCGTCGACGAGCTGGACCCCGGCGAGGTCGTGGTCCGGGTCGGGTACTCGTGCGTCAACTACAAGGACGCGCTCGCGGCTACCGGCGCGGGCCGGATCATCCGCCGCTTCCCCTGCATCGGCGGCATCGACCTCTCGGGAACGGTCGTCGAGTCGAGCGACCCGCGGTTCAAGAAGGGCGATGCCGTGATCGGGACGAGCTACGACGTAGGCGTCGCGCACGACGGCGGGTACGCCGAGTACGCGCGCATCAAGGCCGACTGGCTGGTGCCGATGCCGAAGGACATGAGCCTCTTCGAGGCGATGGCGCTCGGCACCGCGGGGTTCACCGCCGCGCTGGCGGTCGTGCGGATGGAGCACGAGGGCCTGAAGCCGGGGAACGGGCCGGTGATCGTCACCGGCGCGACCGGCGGTGTGGGTTCGATCGCGATCGATATTCTTGCCGGGGCGGGTCATCACGTCGTGGCGCTGACCGGCAAGGGTGAGGAGTCCGGGTATCTGAAGGAGCTCGGGGCCAGCGAAGTGATGCTCCGCTCGAGCCTCGATCTCGCGAAGATCAAGCCGCTCGACAAGGCCACGTGGGCGGGCGCGGTCGACAACCTCGGCGGCGACATGCTCGCGTGGCTTGCTTCGACGATGAACATCGGCGCCCCGCTCGCCTCGGTCGGCCTCGCGGCCGGCATGGATCTCAAGACCACGGTCGCACCGTTCATCCTGCGCGGCGTGAGCCTGCTCGGAATCGACTCGGTCAACTGCCCGATGCCGCAGCGGCGCAAGGTCTGGGAGCGGCTGGCTGGCGACCTGAAACCGAAACACCTGGCATCCATGACGCGCACCATTCCATTCGACGATCTGCCGCAGGTGTTCGACGACTTCCTCAAGGCGCGCGTCCGCGGGCGGGTGGTGGTCGACATGGCGGCGGGCTGAAAGGGATCGCTATCGGTTGACGCGGATCAAACGGCAGGCAGGCCGATGCCGCACCCTGCCGTGTTTCAACCCGCGTTCATCCGCGCGGATCCGTAGCGGAAAGGAGGAATGGCAATGGCTGGCGAGGTATACCGGGCGTTTCACGACCGCTCGATAAGAGATCGCGACGCGTTCTGGTCGGAGCAGGCCGGGCTCGTCGACTGGCACAAGCCCTTCGAACGCGTTCTCGACTACTCCCGCCCGCCGTTCGCGAAGTGGTTTGTCGGGGGCGAGACCAACCTCTGCTACAACGCGCTCGACCGGCATCTCGCCGCGCGCGGCGACCAGAACGCGCTCGTCTGGATCTCTACCGAGGTCGGCAAGGAAACCGCGTACACCTACCGCGAGCTGCACGCGGAAGTGAACCGCTGCGCGGGCGCGATGCAGTCGCTCGGCGTGAAGCGCGGCGACCGGGTGCTGCTCTACATGCCCATGATCCCCGAGGCGGCGTTCGCGATGCTCGCCTGCGCGCGGATAGGGGCGATCCACTCGGTCGTGTTCGGCGGCTTCGCTTCGCACAGCCTCGCCTCGCGCATCGACGACGCGAGACCGAAGCTCATCGTGTCCGCCGACGGCGGCATGCGCGCCGGAAAGGTCGTGCCGTACAAGCCGCTCCTCGACGAGGCGATCCGGCTCGCCGAGTCGAAGCCGCAGCAGGTGATCCTCGTGAACCGGGGCGTCGATCCCGGGATGAACCGGGTTCCCGGGCGCGACATCGACTGGGCCGAGCTGCGCGCGAAGCACATGGACGCCGGGGTCCCGGTCGCGTGGCTCGAGTCGAGTGAGCCGTCCTACATCCTGTACACCTCGGGCACGACCGGCCGGCCTAAGGGCGTGCAGCGCGACACCGGCGGCCATGCGGTGTCGCTCGCGGCGTCGATGAAGTGGATCTACTGCGGCAATGCCGGCGAGACGATTTTCACCACCAGCGACATCGGCTGGGTGGTCGGACATTCGTACATCATCTACGCCCCGCTCATCGCCGGCATGACGACGGTGATGTACGAGGGCACCCCGATCCGGCCGGACGCCGGGATCTGGTGGAAGATCGTGCAGGACACCAGCGCGACGGTAATGTTCAGCGCGCCGACGGCGATCCGGGTCCTGAAGAAGCAGGACCCGGCGTACCTGAAGAAGTACGACATCTCCAGCCTCCGGCGCCTGTTCCTCGCCGGCGAGCCGCTCGACGAGCCGACGCATCGCTGGATCGCGGACGCGCTCGGGAAGCCGGTGATCGACCATTACTGGCAGACGGAGACCGGCTGGCCCATCCTCACCGCGGTGCCGGGCGTGGAAGAGACGCCGAACCGTTTCGGCAGTCCGTCGTTCCCGGCGTACGGTTACGACCTGCAGCTCCTGCGCGAGAGCGACGCCTCGGCGTGCGGCACCGACGAGAAGGGCGTCGTGGCGATCGTGCCGCCGCTGCCCCCGGGGGTGATGACGACGGTGTGGGGCGACGACGAGCGTTTCGTGAAAACCTACTTCGACACCTTCAAGACGAAGCAGGTGTACTCGACCTTCGACTGGGGCATCCGCGACCGGGATGGCTACTACTTCATCCTCGGGCGTACCGACGACGTCATCAACGTCGCCGGGCATCGCCTCGGCACGCGCGAGATCGAGGAGGCGGTGTCGTCCCATCCGAACGTCGCGGAGGTCGCGGTGGTCGGCGTCGCGGATCAGCTGAAGGGTCAGATGCCGCTCGCGTTCGTGGTCGTCAAGGACGCGGTCAAGGTCGCGAGCCCGGAGGGCCGCGCGGAGCAGGAGAAGGAGGTGATGGCGACCGTCGACAAGCTGCTCGGGGCGATCGCGCGGCCGGCGCGGGTCCACTTCGTGACCGTCCTGCCGAAGACCCGCTCGGGCAAGTTGCTGCGGCGCTCGATCCAGGCGCTTGCCGAAGGGCGCGATCCGGGCGATCTCACCACGATCGAGGACCCGGCCGCGCTCGAGCAGATAAGGACCGCCGTCACCGGCACGGGCTGAACGGGAATCGGCGCCCGCTGGGCAAAGCGGGGCCGGCTGGCTCCTTTTCCGCTCGTGGATTAAGGTTGAGCCCTGCGCTCTCTCGCGAGGAGAATGCCATGTCGAGCGACGTCCGGATCGAACGCGACACCTTCGGCGAGATCGAGGTGCCCGCCGCGCGCCTGTGGGGCGCGCAAACGCAGCGGTCGCTCGAGCACTTCAGGATCTCGAACGAGCGAATGCCGGTCGAGCTGATCCGCGCGCTGGCACTGGTCAAGCGCGCATGCGCAAGGGTGAACCGGGAGCTCGGTGCACTCGAGCCGGCGAAGGCCGACGTGATCATCGCTGCCGCCGATGAGGTGCTGGAGGGCATGCACGACCAGGAGTTCCCGCTCGTCGTATGGCAGACCGGCTCTGGCACCCAGACCAACATGAACATGAACGAGGTGCTCGCGAATCGCGCTTCGGAGCTGCTCGGCGGCGGCCGCGGCCAGCACCGCCTGGTGCACGCGAACGACGACGTGAACCGGGGCCAGTCCTCGAACGACGTGTTCCCGACCGCGATGCACGTCGCCGCGGTCGAGGGCATCGTGCACCGGCTCACCCCGCCGGTAAAGGCGTTGCGCGGGACGCTGGCGGGCAAGGCCGACGCGTTCGCCGGGATCGTCAAGATCGGCCGCACCCACCTGCAGGATGCGACGCCGCTCACGCTCGGCCAGGAGTTCTCCGGTTACGTCTCGCAGCTCGACCACGGCCTCGCGCACCTCGAGGACGCGCTGCCGCACCTCTGCGAGCTCGCGCTCGGCGGGACGGCAGTCGGCACCGGCCTCAACGCTCACCCGGAGTTCGGTGACCGCGTGGCAAGCGAGCTCGCACGGCTCACCGGCCTCGCGTTCGTATCTGCGCCGAACAAGTTCGAGGCGCTGGCCTCGAATGACGCGCTGGTGAACGCGCACGGCGCGCTCAAGACGCTCGCCGCCTCGTTCACCAAGCTCGCGAACGACGTCCGCTGGCTTGCCTCGGGCCCGCGTTCGGGGCTCGGGGAGATCTCGATCCCCGAGAACGAGCCCGGCAGCTCGATCATGCCCGGCAAGGTGAACCCCACCCAGTCGGAGGCCCTGACAATGGCCTGCGCGCAGGTATTCGGGAATGACGTCGCGATCAACTTCGGCGGCGCGTCGGGAAACTTCCAGCTGAACGTCTATCGGCCCCTGATCGCCAACGCCTTCCTCCAGAGCGTCCGGCTCCTCGGGGACGGCGCCGCCAGCTTCGACGAGCACTGCGCGCGCGGGATCGAGCCGAACCGCGAGCGGATCGCCGAGCTCGTGGGACGGTCGCTGATGCTCGTGACGGCGCTTGCGCCGCACATCGGCTACGACCGCGCCGCGGAGATCGCGAAGCGGGCGCACCGCGACGGCGCGACCCTCAGGGAAACGGCGCTCGCCCTCGGGCACGTCACCGCGGAGGACTTCGACCGCTGGGTGCGCGCGGAAGAGATGACGCGGCCCGCGCCCTGACGCGTGTCATCCGGGACGTCCGCATGGATGGTCTACAATCCGCCGCTCGCCGGACGGAATGCATCATGCCCCGCAAGAAGCTGCTCAACGGACACAAGCTCAACGGCCACAGACTCGACGGACACCGGATCAACAGCTCGGGACCTCTGTACGCGGTACGGCGGTCCGCGATCCACGGACGCGGCGTGTTCGCCGCGCGCGACATCCCCAAGGGCACGCGGATCGTCGAGTACCGCGGC
The DNA here is from genome assembly GCA_963744255.1 of uncultured beta proteobacterium. Taxonomy (GTDB): domain Bacteria; phylum Pseudomonadota; class Gammaproteobacteria; order Burkholderiales; family SG8-39; genus DATEDA01. The sequence goes on along the minus strand of CAVUSZ010000005.1, from coordinate 23,561 downwards.
GAGCGAATCTCCTACGATCGCGCCTGCGAGCTCTACCCGGACTTCGAAGACGAGCCGACACACACGTTCCTGTTCGAGATCGAGGACAACCTCGTGATCGACGCCGGGCAGCGCGGCAACGCCGCGCGATGGATCAACCATTCTTGCGCGCCGAACTGCGAGGCGGTGGACGAGGACGGCCGGATCTTCATCGAGGCGATCCGCAGGATCCGGGCCGGGGAGGAGCTCGGCTACGACTACAACATTACCCTCGAGGAACGGCACACGCCGGTGGAACGGCGGCGCTGGGGTTGCCGCTGCGGGGCCAAGACCTGCCGCGGGACGCTGCTCGCCCGGAAACGATAGTGACCGGGTGTGCGATCGCGCCTGCGGCCGCTTGAACTTCCGCGCGGGCCGCCTGGAGGCGCTGCGATGATCCATACGCTGCCGACGGAGACGCCCGAGCCCGGGCCGGAGTACCTCGCCAGCACGGGATTCTTCGACAGCGCGGGCGCGCCGCTTCAGCAGTTTGCGCGCGAGACGGCCGCGGGAGAGGCCACGGACGCCGGCAAGGCGGTCAAGCTCTTTTACGCGGTCCGCGACGGCTGGCGCTACGACCCGTTCAAGTTGCGGCTCACGCGTGCGGAGTACGTCGCGAGCAACGTGCTTGCGTCCGGCCACGGGTACTGCATCACCAAGGCGATCCTGCTCACCGCGGCCGCGCGCGCCGCTGGCATCCCGGCCGCGATCGGCTTGTCGGACGTCGTGAACCATCTTACGACGGAGAAGCTGAAGGCGCGGATGGGCGGCAAGACCTATTTCATCGATCACGCTTACGCGGCGTTCTACGTCGAGGGGCGCTGGGTCAAGGCGGTGCCGGCGTTCAATATCGAGCTGTGCCGGCGGTTCGGCGTCCGGCCGACGGAGTTCGACGGACGCTCCGACGCGCTGTACCAGGAGTACGACGCCCATGACCGTCGGCACATGGAGTACGTCAGGCACCACGGCATGTGGTCCGACTTCCCGTACGAGAAGATCGCCGCCGACTTCCGTGCCTTCTATCCCCCGTCGACCTACGGCGAAGAGGATCCGGGCGAGCGCTTCGAGGACGGGCGGCCCGTCGGATAGGGCGGGATTGAAGCGCCGGTGGCTGGTCGGAGGCGGAGCGCCTCAGGCTACCGACACCGGGATCCTCAACTCGCGGATACGCTTCTCCCATTCCGCTGGCCCGCTCTGGTGGACCGAGTTGCCGTTCGCGTCGACGGCGACCGCGACCGGCATGTCCTTCACCTCGAACTCGTAGATCGCTTCCATCCCGAGATCGTCGAAGGCGAGGACCCGCGACTTCCTGATCGCCTTCGCCACCAGATAGGCCGCGCCACCGACCGCGATCAACGACGCCGCCTTGTGCTTCCGGATCCCCTCGATCGCCGTCGGCCCGCGCTCGCCCTTGCCGATCATCGCGATCAGGCCCGTTCTTCCGAGCATCGTCTCGGTGAACTTGTCCATGCGGGTCGCCGTCGTCGGACCGGCGGGCCCGACCACTTCGTCCCGCACCGGATCGACGGGACCGACGTAGTAGATCACGCGGTCGGTGAAATCGACCGGCAGCCGCTCGCCCTTCTCGAGCATGTCCTGGATGCGCTTGTGGGCCGCGTCGCGTCCGGTCAGAAGCTTGCCGTTCAGCAGCAGGATCTCGCCCGGCTGCCAGCTCTTCACCTCGTCGCGTGTGAGCGTGTCGAGGTTGACGCGGCGCGCCTGCGCGCTGGGCGTCCAGGTGATCCGCGGCCAGTCGTCGATCGACGGCGGCTCGAGCTCCGCCGGGCCCGAGCCGTCGAGGACGAAATGGACGTGACGGGTCGCCGCGCAGTTGGGGATCATCGCCACCGGCTTCGACGCGGCGTGGGTGGGGAACTGCCGGATCTTCACGTCCAGCACGGTCGACAGCCCGCCGAGCCCTTGCGCACCGATACCGAGCGCGTTCACCTTCTCGTACAGCTCGATCCGCAGTTCGTCGAGCTTGCTCGCGGGCCCGCGCTCGAGGAGATCGTGCATGTCGATCGGATCCATCAGCGATTCCTTGGCCATCAGCATCGCCTTCTCGGCGGTGCCGCCGACGCCGATCCCGAGCATGCCCGGCGGGCACCAGCCGGCGCCCATCGTCGGGACGGTCTTGAGCACCCAGTCGACGATCGAGTCCGAGGGGTTGAGCATCACGAACTTCGATTTGTTCTCGGAACCGCCGCCTTTCGCGGCGACGTTGACGTCGACTGTCCTCCCCGGCACAAGCTCCATGTGGATGACCGCTGGGGTATTGTCGCGCGTGTTCTTGCGGCCGAAGAGCGGGTCGTCGACGATCGACGCGCGCAGCTTGTTGTCGGGGTCCTGGTAGCCGCGCCGCACCCCCTCGTTCACCATGTCCGCGATCGGGAGCTTCGCCTCCCAGCGCACCTCCATCCCGATCTTGAGGAACACGTTGACGATCCCCGTGTCCTGGCAGATCGGCCGGTGTCCCTCGGCGCACATCCGGGAGTTCGTGAGGATCTGGGCGATGGCGTCCTTGGCCGCCGGCGACTGCTCGCGCTCGTAGGCGCGGGCGAGATGCTCGATGTAATCCTTCGGGTGGTAGTAGCTGATGTACTGCAGCGCGTCGGCGATGCTCTGGATGAAATCGTTCTGCCTGATGACTGTCATTGGGCCCCCGCTTCCGCTTCATGCTGCTCGTGATACCTGATGCCCAGGACCCGGTCGGCCGCCGCGATCGCGATCGCCGAGACGAGAAAGGTGAGATGGATGATCGTCTGCCACATCATCGTCTTCTCCTCGAGCTGCGCCGCGTTGATGAAGGTCTTGAGCAGATGGATCGACGAGATGCCGATGATCGCCGTGGCGAGCTTGACCTTGAGCACCGAGGCGTTCACGTGCGAGAGCCATTCCGGCTGGTCTGGATGGCCTTCGATGTACATGCGCGATACGAAAGTCTCGTAGCCGCCCACGATCACCATGATCAGCAGGTTCGCGATCATCACGACGTCGATCAGCGAGAGCACTCCGAGCATGATCTCGGTCTCGTCGACGTTGCGGGTCGTGACGATGTGCAGGATGTGCATCATCTCCTTCCAGAACTGGAAGACGTAGATGCCCATCGCGACGATGAGGCCGAGGTAGAGCGGCAGCTGCAACCAGCGCGCGGCGAAGATCATCGCGGGGACCGGGCGCAGCCGGTGGACTTGCTGGGGGTGGGCCATGGGCGCGGGGAGTTGGCGGGTGGGCGTCGATTCTAGCAACCGGCAGATGACGGCGCAGCGTCCGCGTTACTTCGGGATCGCTGCGTCGCCCCGCCGCGAGATCTCGGCGCAGGCGAGACGGATGGTCAGGTCGGCGAGCGAGCCGGGCGGCGCGTGCCGCGGGCTCCACTCGCTGCGCGGCCGCACCGTTTGCTCGATCTCGTCACCGCGGCCGAAGGTGCCGGTGAACGAAGTAACCCCCACGATGGTGGACGCCGCAGCGTTGCAGTCGATCGCGTGCAGCTGCAGCGCCGACTGCTGCTTGACCTCGGCGTTGCCCTCGACGGCGCGCGGCACGGTGAACGTCATCCGGGTATACGCCATCGCGTAGCCCGCCTGCGTCCGCACGAGGTCGGGGTCGAACTCGACCAGGATGGCCTCGGTCGAGGCGATCGTCGACCACTCGGCCGCCGCCCAGCCCGGCGCAGCGAGGAGGGCGGCGACCGCGATCCAGTCCTTCAAGCTCATGTGCGGGAGCGTGCGACGGCCAGGTTCGGAGTGATCTCGCGCCGCAGGATCTTGCCGTTCTTCGTGCGCGGAAAGTCGTGCGCGAGATAAACGATCCTGGGCGCCTTGTACGCGGCCAGATGTTCTCTTCCGAACGCCAGCAGCTCGTCCGCGTCGAGGCGCCCGCCGGCCTGCGGAATGACGTAGGCGACGACCAGCAGCTTGTCGCGCTCGACCGCTTCGCCGACGCAGGCGCAGTCGGCGACCGCCGGATGGGCCTTCAGCACACGCTCGACCTCGTAGGGCGAAACGCGGTAGCCGAAGCTCTTGATGATGTCGTCCTTGCGGCCGAGAAACCAGATGTAGCCGTCCGCGTCGTGGCGCGCGTAGTCGCCGGTGAAGAACCACCCGTCGTGCCGGAGGGTTGCCGTTTCCGCGGGCAGGTTCCAGTACTCGAGGAACAGGCCGGGATCGGTCTCGGGCACGCAGATCATGCCTTCCTCGCCCGCCGGCACCTCGCGCAGCGTCTCGGGGTCGAGCAGGCGGATCGCGTGCCCGGGCTGCGGGAACCCCGCCGAGCCGGGCCGGATCGGACGGCGCCTGCTCTGCGACAGGTAGTAGGAGAACTCGCTCATGCCGACCGCTTCAAAGATGTCCATGCCGAAGCGCGCGCGCCACTGCGCAAGCACCTCGTCGGACAAGTGCTCGCCCGCGCTCATGCAGTGGCGGAGGCTGGGGACGTCTTGCGCGGCGAGGGTGGTCCGCTGGATGATCTGCCGGTAGACGGTCGGCACGCCGATGAAGATGGTCGCGCGGTGCTTCGCGATCAGGCGCGGCCACGTCGCCGCGTCGTTCCGGCCCTCGTGGGCGATGACCGTTTCGCCGCGATAGAGCGGATCCATCATCGCCGAGCCGAGCACGTAGGTCCAGTTGAACTTTCCCGAATGCAGGATCCGATCGCCTTCCGCGGCGAAGTCGAACCAGTATTCCGACGCGGGCTGGCGGCCCAGCAGCGACCGGTGCCCGTGCAGCACGCCCTTCGGATAGCCGGTCGTGCCCGAGGTATAGACGAGATACGCCGGGTCGTCCGGCCGAGTCGAATGCGGCGCGTCCCAGGTCGCGATGCCGGCGAGCGCGGTCGCGAGATCCACGACCGCGAGTCCGGCGGCCGCTCTCACCGGCCCGTCGCCCGCGAGCAGCGCGACCTTCAAGGTCGAGCTCGTGGCGAGCCGTGGCGCGAAGCTTCCCCAGGCGGTCTTGTCGATGACGATCGCTCCCGCCTGCGAGTCCTTCGCGAGGTAGAGCACCTCGTCGGCGGTGAGCAGCGTCGAGGTGGGCACGCTGATCGCGCCGCGCTTCATCGCGCCGAGGAACGCCGTGGGGTAGTCGAGCGAGTTGGGAAGCCGGATGAGCACGCGCTCGCCGGCGCCGATTCCCAGGTCGCGGAGCAGCTGGCCGAAGCGGCTCGTGCGCGCGGCGAGCTCGGCGTACGTGGCCTGCGAGGTGCCGCGGGCGTCGTCCTCGACGATCATCGCCACCCGCTCGGCCACCGGCGTGGCGAGGTGCCGGTCGAGACAGGCGACGCCGATGTTGAACCGGTCGGGAATCTCCCAGCGCCATGGCGGGAAGGGCGCAAACGCCGTCATCGGGCCCTCGAGGCAAAGGACGCGAAGATCGCAGGGATCGCAGGGAACCGCATGGCCGATACTGTCCTCTGCGATGTCCGCGTCCGCTGCGTCTCTGCCGAGCGTCGTCAGAGAATCATGCCGCGGCCAGCTCTGATCCCGGCATGACCCGCGCAGACGTGCCGGTTCGCCGCCCCCGGAATCGGCCGGCTGGCGTCACAGAATGACGCCATACGGCCAATTTTCGCGGACCACCTGCGCCGGGAGCTTCTGCAGCACCTGCAGCGCGAACTCGGTGTCGTCGTCGGATAGCGCGTGCAGCGCGTGGGCGCGCAACAGGGTCTGCAGCGCCTTGCCGAACATCGGCGGATCGAGCATTTCCGCTTCGAACTTGATCGCGCCGCCGAGCAGTGCATCGGCGTCGATCGCCGCCTTGAGGATGGCGCTCTTGCGCGTGATGTCGGAGGGAGAGGGCGTATAGGCGACCTTGCACAAATGGATGTGGCCGGGGTGGATCACCTGCTTGCCGGTGAGCCCCATCGAGGCCTCCTCGCAGGCATGCTGGTAGACGATGCGCGACTCGAGGTCGCCGTGCAGGTCGAGCCAGCGCCGCACGTCGTGGCTCTCGACGTACTTCTCCGGCATCACCGCCTGGCCGATCAGGGTCTCGACGCCGCCGATCACGCCCTTTCCGGCGATCCGGGCCTCGAACATCATCTGGTTCAGGAAGAAGCGAAGCTCCTCGGTCCAGTGCTCGGGCGTGATCTGGATGCCCATCGCCTTCGAGAAGTCGTGGATGCCGAACACCACGTGCTTCACCGTCGCGTACTGCATGATCTCGGGCGCCATCTTGAGCGACTTCGGGTGCTCGATGATCGGCTGGATGGTGATGCTGTGGCTGAACGCCGCGAGCAGGGCCGAGAGGTCGCGGATCTCCGCCGCGCCGTACGCCTCGCCCGCCTTCGCGAGCATGACCACGTCGACGTGCTCCGACATGTCGCGGATGAGCGCCATGTCTTTCTCGTACTCCTCGGTGCGAAACGGGTTGACCCGCAGCGCGACCTGGAGGTTCCGGCGCTTCGGGAGGCCGGGCAGCTCTCGCCGCAGCAATTCCCGGCTCATTTCCTTCTGCCGGCAGCCGTCCTCGAGGTCGAAGATCAGCGTGTGCGCGAGCGTGTGGTGCGCGTGCTTGTTGAAGCGCTGCGCGGCGGCGTCGACGTCCTCGTAGATACCGAGGGCGGGAGCGTACTTGACCGGCGGGTAGTAGAGCTGGATGCCGGGCCAGAAGTCCGACAGGATCGTCGACCGGACGACCTGGCCGAAGTCGTCGGGATGGGCGGCCGGGGCGAGGCTCTCCCCGAGCAGCGGGTCGCGAAGCTGGTTCATCGAATCCTCCTCCTTGGCGCCGGCTTATGCCGCAGCGCACAATGCCATCCACGCTAGCACCGGGCCGGGGCAGCAGTCAATCGGCGGGCTCGTCCCGAGGTGCAGGGACCGCGCCGCGGCGCTTTACAGATGTCCCGATGAGTGTTGTCATCACGGCACCGGATCGCAAGCAGGCGGATGTCGGACACGCGTAAGCGTCGTGCGCCACACTTCCCCCGCAGGATCCCGACCGCAACGAAGGAGGCTCTCGCATCATGGCTTCGACCATCGAGTCCGTTCTGCAGGAAGACCGCGTATTCCCGCCTTCGCCCGAGTTCGTCAAGCAGGCGAACATCTCCGGCGAGGCCGCCTACAAGGCGCTCTGCGATGAGGCCGAGCGCGACTTCGAAGGCTTCTGGGGACGGCTCGCAAACGAGAACGTGCTCTGGTCGAAGCCCTTCACCAAGGTGCTCGACGAGTCGAACGCGCCGTTCTTCAAGTGGTTCCCCGACGGCGAGCTGAACGCCTCGTACAACAGCCTCGATCGCCATCTCGAGACGCAGGGCGACAAGGTCGCGATCATCTTCGAGGCCGACGACGGCAAGGTCACGAAGGTCACCTACAAGGATCTCTACGCCAGCGTCTGCAAGCTCGCGAACGCGCTGAAGTCCCACGGCATCCAGAAGGGCGACCGCGTGCTCGATCTACCTGCCGATGTCGATCGAGGCGGTGGTGGCGATGCAGGCGTGCGCCCGGATCGGCGCGACGCATTCGGTCGTGTTCGGCGGCTTCTCGGCGAAGAGTGTGCAGGAGCGGATCGTCGACGCCGGCGCGGTGGCGGTGATCACCGCCGACGGCCAGTATCGCGGCGGCCGCGAGATCCCGCTCAAGCCCGCGGTGGACGAGGCGCTCGCGATGGGCGGCTGCGAGAAGGTCAAGAAACGTCATCGTCTACAAGCGCACCGGCAGCGCGGTGAACATGCAGTCGCCGCGCGACAAGTGGTGGCACGAGGTGGTGGAAGGACAGCCGGAGACCTGCGAGCCCACCTGGGTCAACGCCGAGCATCCGCTCTTCATCCTCTACACCTCCGGCTCCACCGGCAAGCCGAAGGGCGTGCAGCACTCGACCGGCGGCTACCTGCTGCAGGCGATCGTGACGATGAAGTGGGTGTTCGACCACAAGCCCACCGACGTTTTCTGGTGCACGGCGGACGTGGGCTGGGTCACCGGCCACACCTATATCGCTTACGGGCCGCTCGCGGTCGGCGCCACCGAGATCATCTTCGAGGGCGTGCCGACCTATCCCGACGCGGGCCGATTCTGGAAGATCATCCAGGACCACAAGGTCACGGTGTTCTACACCGCGCCGACAGCGATCCGCTCGCTCATCAAGGCCGGCGCCGACCTGCCGAACAAGTACGACCTCTCGTCCTTGCGCATCCTCGGCACCGTCGGCGAGCCGATCAATCCCGAGGCGTGGATCTGGTACCACAAGACGGTCGGGAAATCGCGCTGCCCGATCGTGGACACGTGGTGGCAGACCGAGACCGGCGGCCACATGATCACGCCGCTGCCCGGGGTGACGCCGCTCAAGCCCGGCTCGTGCCAGACGCCGCTGCCCGGCATCATGGCCGAGATCGTCGACGAAACGGGTCTGACGGTGGAGAGGGGCAAGGGCGGCATCCTCGTGATCAAGCGGCCGTGGCCGGGGATGATCCGCACCATCTGGGGCGATCCGGAGCGCTTCAGGACGAGCTACTACCCGGAGGACTTCAAGGGCAAGTACTACCTCGCCGGCGACGGCGCGAGCCGCGACCTCAACGGCTACATCACCATCATGGGTCGCATCGACGACGTGCTGAACGTCTCCGGTCACCGCCTCGGCACGATGGAGGTCGAGTCGGCGCTGGTCGCCAACCCGCTCGTTGCCGAGGCTGCAGTCGTGGGCCGCCCGGACGACCTGACCGGCGAGGCGGTGGTGGCGTTCGTCGTGACCAAAGGTCCGCGGCCAACGGGTGACGAAGGGAAGAAAATGGCCCAGCAGCTGCGCGACTGGGTGGCGAAGGAGATCGGCCCGATCGCGAAGCCGAAGGAGATCCGTTTCGGCGACAACCTGCCGAAGACGCGCTCGGGCAAGATCATGCGCCGGCTGCTGCGCTCGCTCGCCAAGGGCGAGGAGATCACGCAGGACGTCTCGACGCTCGAGAACCCCGGCATCCTCGACCAGCTGAAGCAGACGCTGTAGGGATAGGAGGGCGGCGCGCGCCTCGCGCGCCGCACCCTTTCCCCTTCTCCCTTCCCTTCGCGTGGTTGCCGCCGCAACCACCCAGCCGCCGCAGCTCGCGCGGGCGACCATCGAGTTCCTGCGCCGCTACGCGCCGTTCAACGAGATGGACGACGCGTCGCTCGCGTTCATCGCGGCGCGGGGGAAACTCGGCTACTACCCCAAGGGCGCACCCGTCGTCGGGCCGCACAGCGGCGTCGCCCGCACGTTGTTCATCGTTCAGCGCGGCCTCGTGCAGGCGCGGGCGCCCGACGCGGGCCGCGGCGCGGTCGCCTTCGAGTTCGCGCCCGGCGAGATGTTCCCGATCAACGCCGTTCTGGGTGCCCGCCCCACCACGCGGCTCTACGAGGCGGCCGCGGATCTCTTCTGCTACGAGCTCGATGCCGCCGACGTGCAGGCGCTGCTCGGCTCGAGCCCGCCGTTCCAGCGTTTCTGCGCGCAGCACATCGACAGCCTCCTGCAGCAGGAACGGCGGGCGTTACGGACCGCGTACGGCGCGCAAGCCGTAGGCGACCGGCCGCTCCTGCGACCGCTCGCGTCGGCGATCCGGCGTGCGCCGGTCACGTGTCTTCCCGACACGCCGCTCCAGCGCGCGCTCGAGACCATGCAGGGGCAGCACGTCGGCGCAATCGTGGTCGTCGACGCAGAGGGCGCTCCACGAGGCATCTTCACCGAGCGCGATCTCGTCCGCCGTGCGGCCGCGGGCACGATGGCGCTCGAGCGACCGATCAGCGCGTACATGACCCCGGACCCCATTCACCTGCCGGCGAGCGCGACGCTGTACGAGGCGGCGCTCGTCATGGCGCGGCACGGGATCCGGCACCTCCTGGTCTGCGACGGGCGGAAGCTCGCTGGCGTCGTCTCGGAGCGGAGCCTCTTCGCCCTCCAGCGCCAGTCGATGCGCGAGGTGATCGCCGCGATCGAGGTTGCGCAGGATCTCGCGGGCCTCCAGCGCGCTGGCGCCGAGATCCGGGCGCTGGCGAGAGGCATGCTCGCGCAGGGTGTGAGCGCGGAACCGCTGACGCAGCTCATCGCGACGCTGAACGACCGGCTCGCCGGCCGCATCCTGACGCTCGAATCGGAGCGGCACGACCTGGTCGGCATCCGCTTCTGCTGGCTCGCGCTCGGCAGCGAGGGCCGCCACGAGCAGACGTTCTCGAGCGACCAGGACAACGCCATCGTGTTCGACACCGAAAGGCCCGGCGGACGCCGCACGGGCGCGCCTGCTGCCATTCGCCGCCGCGGTCAACGCGACCCTCGACGCCTGCGGCTTTCCCGCTGTGCACAGGCGACATCATGGCGCGCAACCCGAAGTGGTGCCTTGCGTCGGCCGAGTGGCGGATGCGCTTCGGCGAGTGGATCCGGAGCCCGCATCCGGAGGCGCTGCTGAACGCGAACATCTTCTTCGACTTCCGGCCGCTCTGGGGCGAAGCCGTGCTGGCGGACGACCTGCGCGCGTGGCTGAGCGCGGTCACGCCCGACGATCAGCGGTTTCGTGCGGCTGATGGCGCAGAACGCGCTCGAGTCCCGCCCGCCGCTCGGCTTCTTCGGCCGCGTGCAGACGAGCGGCAAGGGTACCGAGGTCGGGACGATCGACCTCAAGGCGCAGGGCACGCGCATCTTCATCGACGCGGCGCGGGTCTTCGCGCTCGCCACCGGCGCCGACGTGCAAAACACGGCCGCGCGGCTGCGCCACGCGGGCGCAGTGCGCAGAGTGCCGGAGGAGGAGACCGAGGCTGTCGTCGATGCGTTCTACTTCCTGCTGCTGCTGCGTCTGCGCCATGAGCACCTCGACGCGCCCGCGGGTCCACGCAGCCATCGCATCGATCCGCGGACGCTGAACGAGCTCGACCGGCGCATCCTGAAGGAGGCCCTGCGCCTTGGCGCCCGGGTGCAGCGGCGGCTGGCACTCGACTTTCGGCTCTAACGCGTGGCCTGGCTGGCGAAGCTGTTGGGCCGGCGGGTGACGGTTCCGCCGGCGCAGGCGGCGCGGCTCGCGCGCTGGCGCGCGCTCCCCGAGCCCGAGCTGCGCTCGCCGCCAGTCGAAGCGCGGTTCGTCGTGGCCGACGTCGAGGCGACCGGCCTCGATGTCGATCGCGACCGGCTGATCGCGATCGGGGCGGTGACGGTCGAAGCGGCTCGCATCGACCTCGGCCGCTCGTTCTACGCCGTCCTGCGGCAGCCGGCAGCCGTCGAGCCGCGAGAACATCCTCGTGCACGGCATCGGCGGCACCGCGCAGCGCGAAGGGGAGGATCCGGGCGATGGCCTGCTCGCATTCCTCGAGTTCGCCGGCAAGGCGCCGCTCGTGGGCTTCCATGCCGGATTCGACGATGCCCTGATCCGCCGGGCGATGCGCGCGTACCTGGGGGAGCCGTTCGCGCGGCCGTGGATCGACCTCGCGCAGCTCGCGCCCGAGCTGGTGCCTGGAGGAAGCGCATGCGCGCAAGCACCTGGACGCGTGGCTGGAACGGTTCGGCATCGAGGCGTTCAGCCGGCATGACGCCGCCGCGGACGCGCTGGCGACCGCGCAGCTCTTCCTCGTGCTCCTCGCCGGCGCGGCGGAACGGGGTGTCGCCACCGTGGACGCGATGCTGTGGGACCCGGGCGCGGCGCGCTGGCTTGGCGCGCGCCGCTGAGCGGGGATGGGGCTATGCTCTCGCGCGATGCCGGCGACGCCGCCCCGCGAAGAGGAGCTACGCAGCCGCGATCCGCGCCGCGCGCGACGTCGGCGAGGTCGCAACCGCGGCCGCGCGCGTGCGCGATCTGCCGCGCCCGCTGCTCGAGGAGGGCGTCGCCCCGCAGGCGATTACCGCCCTCGTCACGGAGTGCAACGATCTCGTCACCGCCCGGCTGATCGAGCTCACCGGCCTCGACGCCGCGCTGCGGACCGCCGGCGGCGTGCTGGATCGTGCTCGGGTCGGCGGGGCGCAGCGAGCAGACGCTCGCGACCGACCAGGACAACGCCATCGTCTTCGCCGACGGGAGCGAGCCCGAGGCGCAGCGGCGCGCGCTGCTGCCGCTCGCCGAGCGCGTGAACCGCGCGCTCGATCAGAGCGGATATCCGCTCTGCCGCGGCGAGGTGATGGCGGGAAATCCACGCTGGTGCCTGTCGAGGTCCGAGTGGCGCGAGCGCTTCGCCGCCTGGATCGACCGGCCCGAGCCGGAGGCGCTCCTCAACGCCGCGATCTTTTTCGACTTCCGCGCGGTCCACGGCGAGCGGAGCCTCGTCGTCGGGCTGCGCGAATGGCTCGCCGGATACGCGCAGGACCGCGGCCGGTTCCTGTTCCTGATGGTGCGGAACGCGCTCGGGAACCAGCCGCCGCTCGGCCTGGTGCGGGACTTCGTGCTCGCGCGCGGCGGCGAGCACCCGGGCACGCTTGACCTCAAGGTGAACGGCGTCCAGCTGTTCGTCGAGTCGGCCCGGATCTACGGCCTGGCGGACGGGGTGACCGCTACGAATACGCTCGACCGGCTGGCTGCCGGCGCCCGCGCGCGCGGTCTCCCGGCAGCCGAGGCCGACGCCTGGGCCGATGCGTTCCGCGTCATCCAGCGGTCGCGCCTGCAGCTGAACGCCGCCCAGCATGCACGGGCCGAGCCGCTCCACAATCACCTGAACCCGGGGATGCTGAGCGATCGCGAGCGGCGCAGCCTCAAGACCGCGCTGCGGCAGGCGCGGAACTTGCAGATGCGGCTCGCCCGCGACTTCTCCGTCGCGGGGGCAGGGTTCGGGGTTTGATCCAGCGCAAACCGGGGCAGCAACATCCGCTTAGGCTTGCCAGCTACGGCCGGTCGGGCCTACCCTGATGCCGGGGCGGCGACCTGCCGGTTGCCGTCCCGTCCCTGCGACAAGAAAAGGAGGAAATCATGCAGCCAAGCACCGCGATCAACTGGTTCGCCATCGACTCGGACGCGCGGTTCCAGTCGCTGCACAAGCGGAAGAGGCGGTTCCTCTGGGGGCTGATGGCCTTCGCGGTGATCTACTACTTCCTGCTGCCGATCGGCGCCGCGTACTTCACCGATCTCTTCAAGATGCAGGTGTGGGGCCCGATCAACTTCGGCCTGGTGTTCGCGCTCTCGCAGTTCATCGTCGCCTGGGGGATCGCCTGGTTCTATGCCCACCGAGCCGGCGAGTTCGACGCGCTTGCCGAAGAGATCGCGCGCGACGCCGACCGCATCGGCGCACGGGCGAGCTAGGGGAGGCGACCATGAGCAAACGACAGATCGTTCTCTCCATCGGTGCCGTCGCTGCCGCTGTCGCGGCGTCGCCGGCATTCGCGCAGGCGGTGTCGTCCGAGTGGCGCATCCTCACTTTCGGCGTGTTCGGCGCGATCATCGCCGTCACGATGTGGGTCACCTACCTCGCGGCGAAGCGCACAAAGACTGCAGCCGACTTCTACACTGCCGGGGGCGGGGTATCGGGCCTGCAGAACGGCTGGGCGATCGCCGGCGACTATCTCTCGGCGGCGTCGTTCCTCGGCATCGCGGGGCTGATCTCGCTCTACGGCTACGACGGCTTCATGTACTCGGTCGGCTGGCTCGTCGCCTACATCACGGTGCTGCTCGTCATCGCCGAGCCGTGCCGGAACATCGGCAAGTACACGATGGGCGACATCCTCGCCTTCCGCAACAACCCGAAGACCGTCAAGACCTTCATGGCGCTGTCGACCATCACCGTCTCGACCTTTTACCTCACCGCCCAGATGGTCGGCGGCGGGGTGCTGGTGAAGACGCTGATCGGGATCGACTACGAGATCTCCGTTGCCGCGGTCGGCGTGCTGATGCTCGCGTACGTGCTGTTCGGCGGCATGGTCGCGACGACGTACGTGCAGATCATCAAGGCGATCCTGCTCGTGATCGCCTCGCTCGTCATGGTCGCGCTGGTCTGGGGGCAGTACGGATTCAGCCTGCCCGGGTATCTCGGGGCGGTGGTCGCGGACGCGGGCGTCCAGGCGCAGGTCGCGCGGCTGCTCGGCGACGCCGCGCGCAACATGACGCCGGGGGAGCTCGGCCAGCGGTTCCTGGAGCCGGGCTTGCTGTTCAAGAGCCCGATCGACCAGATCTCGCTCGGCATGGCGCTCGTCTTCGGTACCGCGGGGCTGCCGCACATCCTGATGCGGTTCTTCACCGTGCCGACCGCGCAAGCGGCGCGCAAGAGCGTCATCTGGGCGATGGCGATCATCGGCGGGTTCTACCTGCTGACGCTGTTCCTCGGTACCGGCGCCGCGATGCTGGTCGGTGCGCCGGCGATCACCGAGATCGACCGCGGCGGCAACATGGCCGCGCCGCTGCTCGCGCAGTATCTCGGCGGCGGGAAGGATTCGCTCCTCGGCAACCTCATGCTCGCGTTCGTCGCCGCAGTGGCGTTCGCGACGATCGTCGCGGTCGTGGCGGGCCTCGTGCTCGCCGCGGCCTCGGCGATGTCGCACGACATCTGGGTCGGCGTCATCAAGGGCGACAAGACGACCTCGGACGAGGAGCTGAAGGCGGCGCGCATCTGCTCGCTGATCGTGGGAATCATCGCGATCCTCATCGGGATCCTCGCCCGCGGCCAGAACGTGGCGCACCTGGTGGCCCTCGCATTTGCGGTCGCCGCCTCGGCGAACCTGCCGGTGGTGCTGCTCACGCTGTACTGGAAGCGGTGCAACACCGGCGGAGTGGTCGCGGGTCTGGTGATCGGCACGTTCGCCGCGATCGCACTGGTCCTCGTCTCGCCGAACATGACCTACCCGGCGCAGACCAGGGCCACGCAGGAGCGGGCGATCAAGGTGGCCGACGAGCGGATCGCGAAGCTCAGCGCCGAGCTGCCGGGGCTCACCGACCCGGCTGCGATCGACAACGCGAAGCGGGCGCTGGCCGTTGCGGAGAAGACGAAGGCGGGGGCCGAAGCACAGCTCAAGGCGCTCGGCGACGCGACGACCTCGCTCGTGGGTCTGAGCGAGCCGTTGTTCCCGCTCCGCAACCCGGGCCTCATCTCGATCCCCCTCGGCTTCCTCGCCGTCTTGATCGGCTCGCTGCTGTACCGCGACAAGCGCGCCGAGGACATGTGGGAGGAGCTGTACGTGCGGTCGAATACCGGCATCGGGCGCGCCGTAGCTTCGCATTGAGAACGGTGCCGGCCGGCGTCTTCACGCCGGCCGGCGGGATTTTCCGCGCGTAGCGGCCTCATGCGTAGCGACATCGGTCCGGCCGCGCGCGTGATCGCGGTCTTCCTGCTCGGCTGCCTCGCCTTCGGCTATCCGCTGCTCGCGCTGGTGAACGTTCCCGCGCTGGTGCTCGGGGTGCCGGTGCTCTATCTCTACGTCTTCGGCGCGTGGGCTGTCCTGATCCTCGCTATCGCCTGGGCCGTGTCGCGGGCGGGGTGAGATGCCCGCGCCGGCGCTGATCGCGCTCGTCTCGGTCGCGTATCTCGGGCTGCTGTTCGCGATCGCGTTCTATGCCGACAAGCGCGCCGGCGCCGGCCGCAGCATCATCGCGAGCCCCTACGTCTATGCGCTCTCGCTCGGTGTCTACGCCACCTCGTGGACGTTCTACGGGAGCGTCGGGCGCGCGGCGGCCAACGGGGTCGGCTTCCTCCCCATATACCTGGGACCGACCCTTGCGGCGGCGCTCTTCTGGCTGGTGCTGCGCAAGATCGTTCGCATCAGCCGCGCGAACCGGATCACCTCGATCGCGGACTTCATCGCCTCGCGCTACGGCAAGAGCGCGGCGCTCGCCGGGATCGTGACGGTCATCGCGGTGATCGGGATCATTCCCTACATCGCGCTCCAGCTGAAGGCGGTGTCCGGAAGCTTCCTGCTGCTTGCCAGTGCGCCCGAGGTCACGCGTCCTGCCGCTGGCGCCGGCCCGGTCCTCGCCGATACCGCGCTCTATGCCGCGCTCGCGCTCGCGCTCTTCGCCATCCTCTTCGGCGCGCGGCATCTCGACGCCGCCGAGCGCCACGAGGGAATGGTGGCGGCGATCGCGTTCGAGTCGGTCGTGAAACTCGTCGCCTTCCTCGCCATCGGCCTCTTCGTCACGTTCGGGCTCTACGCCGGCTTCGACGATCTCTTCGGCCGCGTGGCGGCGGAGCCGAAGCTCGCGCACCTGCTCGCGCCTTTCGAGGGGCCCGCCGGGAGCTACGCGAGCTGGGCGTGGCTGCTCGTCCTTTCGGCGTTCGCGATCCTGTGCCTGCCGCGGCAGTTCCAGGTCGCCGTCGTGGAGAACGTCGACGAGTCGCACATCGCCAGGGCGAGCTGGCTCTTCCCGCTCTACATGCTCGCGATCAATCTGTTCGTGCTCCCGATCGCGTTCGGCGGGCTGCTCCACTTCCCCGGCGGCGCGGTGGACGCGGACACCTTCGTCCTCGCGCTGCCGATCGCCGAGAGGCAGCCGTGGCTCGCGCTCGCCGTCTTCCTGGGCGGTTTGTCGGCCGCGACCGGGATGGTGATCGTGGAGACGGTGGCGCTCTCGACCATGGTGTGCAACGACCTCGTCATGCCGCTCGCCTTCCGGAGCGGGCTGCTGCGTTTGCACGAGGGGCGCGATCTCTCGCGGCTGCTGCTCGGGATCCGGCGGGCGGCGATCGTCGTCATCCTGCTGCTCGGCTATGCCTATTTCCGGTTCGCGGGCGAGGCCTACGCGCTGGTCGCGATCGGGCTCATCTCGTTCGCTGCGGTCGCGCAGTTCGCGCCGGCGATGCTCGGCGGCCTCTACTGGAAGCAGGCGACGCGGACCGGCGCAGTCGCCGGGCTCCTCGCGGGGTTCGCCGTCTGGGCGTACACGCTGCTCGCGCCGTCGTTCGCCAGGTCCGGCTGGCTTCCGGCCGGATTCGTCGAGCAGGGGCCGTGGGGCATCGCGCTCCTCAAGCCGCTCGCGCTGTTCGGTCTCGCCGGCCTCGACGAGATCACCCACAGCATGATCTGGAGCATGCTCGCCAACTGCGGCGCGTTTGTCCTTGGGTCGCTGCTCGTGGCGCCGGCTCCCCGCGAGCAGGCGCAGGCAGTGCGCTTTGTCGACGTGTTCCGCCAGCCGGCGGAGGGCCCGGGCGCCTGGCGGGGCGAGCTGTCGATCGATGACCTGCGCAGCCTCCTCGGGCGTTTCCTCGGCGCCGATCGGGCGTCCGTTCTGATCGAAGAGTTCGCGGCGAGGAAGGGCGTTGCGCCCGCAGCTCTCCGGGCCGACGCGGAGCTGGCGCAGTTCGCGGAGACTCAGCTTGCCGGCGCGATCGGGTCGGCCTCGGCCCGCGCCGCAGTGGCCTCACTCGCGAAGGAGGAGGGGCTGGGGATCGCCGAGGTGATGAACATCCTCGACGAGACCTCCCAGGTGCTCGCGTATTCGCGCGAGCTCGAACGCAAGCGCCAGGAGCTCGAGTCGGCGACGGCGGAGCTGCGCGCGGCAAACGAGCGCCTGCAGGAGCTCGACCGGATGAAGGACGACTTCGTGTCGACGGTCAGCCACGAGCTGCGCACGCCGCTGACCTCGATCCGGGCTTTCGCCGAGATTCTCCACGACAGCCCGGAGCTGCCGGCTGCGAAGCGGCAGGAATTCGTCGGCATCATCCTGCGGGAGACCGAGCGGCTCACGCGGCTGATCAATCAGATCCTCGACCTCGCGAAGATCGAATCGGGCCGTGCGGAGTGGGCGGCGGAGGTGGTCGACCTCCGCGCGGTGATCCGCGACGCTGCGGACTCGACCGCAGCGCTCTACCGCGAGCGCGACGTGCGACTCGAGATCGACGCGCCCGACGGCGCGCCGATCGTCCTCGCCGACCGCGACCGGCTGCAGCAGGTAGTGATCAACCTGCTCAGCAACGCAGTAAAATTCTGCGCCCCGGAATCGGGCCGCGTGCGGGTCGCACTGTCCGAGGCGGACGGCGCGGTGCGCGTCGATGTCGCCGACAACGGCATCGGGATCGCGCCCGAGCACCAGGGCGCGATCTTCGAGAAGTTCCGGCAGGTCGGGGACACCCTGACCGACCGGCCCCAGGGCACCGGGCTCGGCCTACCGATCTCGCGCCAGATCGTGCGGCAGTTCGGCGGCGAGCTGTGGGTCGCGAGCGAGGCCGGCCGCGGCGCGACGTTCTCGTTCACGGTCCCGGCCGCGCGCGCAGGAGGATCATGATGACGAAGCGGGTGCTGATCGCCGACGACGAGCCGAACATCGTCGCTTCGCTCGAGTTCCTGATGGAACAGGCGGGCCTCGAGGTCAAGGTCGCCCAGGACGGCGCCGCTGCGCTCGCGCTCGTCGCCAGCTTCCGCCCGGATCTCGTGCTGCTCGACGTGATGATGCCGGTGAAGAACGGCTACGAGGTGTGCCAGCAGTTGAAGAGTGATCCGGCCTCGCAGGAAATCAAGGTGATCCTGCTCTCCGCGAAGGGGCGCGATGTGGAAGTCGCGAAGGGGCTGGAGCTCGGCGCCGACGCCTATGTCACCAAGCCGTTCTCCACGCGCGAGCTCGTCGCGAAGGTCAAGGAGCTGCTGGCCACGTGAGCCGCGGGGCGCTAGCGGCCGCGGTGCTGCCGCCGTCGGTCGCGCTCGTGATCCTCGCCGTCGCCGGCGGGGTCCTCTGGGCCGATCTCGATCCCGACGATCGCACGGCGCTCGCGGCAATTCTCACTCCTCCGCGCATCGGACTGCTGGTGCTCTTCGCGCTCGCGCTCGCGGCCGCGGTCGGGTTCCTCGGCTATCGGCTGTTCGCTGCGACGGCCGGGCCGGCGCGACGCCTCGCCGAAGAGATACGGCTGATCGCACGCGGGAACCCGTCGCACCGCGTCGTCCCCGCGGGTGCCGCCGAGCTGCAGGCAGTCGGGAACGGGGTGAACGAGCTTGCGGAGGTCCGAGCGGCGCTTGCGGCCGATGTCGCCGCCACGGTGGCGGACGCCAAGGCGCGTGTCGAGGCCGAGCGCGGACGCCTCGCCGCGCTGATCGCCGAGCTGGATCAGAGCGTCCTGGTCTGCAACCGCGAGGGGCGGATCCTGCTCTACAACGCCGCTGCGCAGCGTATCCTCGGCGGCGGCGACGCCTCGGTGCTCGGGCTCGGCCGGTCGGTCTTCGGCATCGTCGACCGGAATCTGATCCTGCACGCCGTCGAGACGATGAAGCGGCAGCTCGAGCGGAGCGAGCGGGAAGGGGCGCACTTCGTGACCGCAACCGGCGACGGTCGACTGCTCCGCGTGCAGGCGGCGCCCGTCCCCGGCCATGCCGAAGGGGAAGCGGGACCGGCGGAGCTCGCCGGTTACGTGCTGCTCCTCGCCGACGTCACCGAATCGGTGGACGCCGAGGCGAAACGCGTCGCGCTCTTCCAGGGGCTGGTGGAAAGAACGCGCGCGGGGCTCGCCAACATCCGCGCGGCGAGCGAGAACCTGGCGGCGCATCCCGACATGGACCAGGCGAGACGGGCGCGGTTCGCGGCGATCATCCAGGATGAGGCGGTCCGGCTATCCGACCACCTGCACGCGACGACCACGGCCGCCTCGGAGCAGCTCAAGGTACGCTGGCCGCTCGAGGAGATGCGCGGCGAGGATCTGCTCACGCTCGCCCGCAGTCGAATCGAGCGTCGCGTCGGGCTCGCGACCAAGCTCGAGTCGGTCGATCCGGGCCTGTGGCTGCGCGTCGACAGCTTCTCGCTCGCGCAGGGCCTCGCCTATCTCGCGCAGCGGTTGCGGGACGAGTTCGCGGTCCGCGAAGTGCGGTTCCGGCTGCTGCCAGTCGCGAAGCACGCCCAGCTCGACGTGCTGTGGCGTGGCGCGCCGCTCGCGCCCGAGACCGCGTTCGCGTGGCAGAACGACGCCTTCACGCTCGGCGGCGAGGACAGCCCGCTCTCCCTCGCGCAGGTGGTCGAGCGCCATGGCGGCGAGGCCTGGTACCAACGCGATCTCCCCGCCCAGCTCGCATACTTCCGCCTGCTGCTCCCCCTGGTGCACGGACGGAGCGCGACACACGCGCGCCAGACGGGGGCGAGTCGGCCCGAGTTCTACGACTTCGATCTCTTTCGCCGATCGCCTGCGAGCGACGCGCTCGACGAGCGCCCGCTTGCGGAGCTCGCGTACACGGTGTTCGACACCGAGACGACGGGGCTCAATCCCGCGGAAGGGGACGAGATCATCTCCATCGGCGCCGTTCGCATCCTCAACGCGCGCCTGCTGGCCGGGGAGGCGTTCGAGGCGCTCGTCGACCCGCAGCGGAGCCTGCCGGCGGCGTCGATCGCCGTGCACGGCATCACGCGTGACATGCTCGCCGGCCAGCCGACGATCGAGACCGTCTTGCCCCGGTTCCGGCGCTTCGCGGAGGAGACGGTGCTCGTCGGCCACAATGCCGCGTTCGACATGCGCTTCCTCCAGCTGAAAGAGGCGCAGGCAGGCGTGCGGTTCGAGCAACCGGTGCTCGACACGCTACTCCTCTCGGCGGTTGTGCATGCCGAGCAGGCGTCCCACAGCCTCGAGGAGATCGCCGCCCGTCTGGGCGTCGACGTGGTCGGACGGCACACGGCCCTCGGTGACGCACTCGTCACGGCGGAAGTTTTTCTGCGCCTGCTGCCGCTGCTGGCCGAACGGGGCATCCACACGCTCGGCGCGGCACGTGCCGCGGCCGAGAAGACCTACTACGCGCGGCTCAAGTACTGACCGCGGCGCTACAATGATCTAGATGAACGACAAGCAGCTCATAGAGCATCTGGCGCAGGTCGTCGGTAGCGCGCACGTGCTCACCGACGACCGGGACACGGCAGCGTACGCGACCGACTGGCGCAAACGCTATCTGGGGGTCCCGCTCGCCGTCGTGCGGCCGGGGACGACAACGGAGGTCGCCGCGATCGTGAAGGCCTGCGCCGAGACGCGCACCGCGATCGTCCCGCAGGGCGGGAACACTGGTCTGTGCGGTGGTGCAACGCCGGACGACAGCGGGAAGCAGGTCGTCGTCAGCCTCGGCCGGATGAACCGGATCCGGGCAATCGATCCGCTCAACAATACGCTTACCGTCGAAGCCGGCTGCGTGCTCGCGAACGTGCAGCAGGCCGCGGACGACGCCGACCGGCTGTTCCCGCTGAGCCTTGCGGCCGAAGGGAGCTGCGCGATCGGCGGAAACCTGTCGACCAACGCCGGTGGCGTCCAGGTGCTGCGCTATGGCAACACGCGCGACCTCGTGCTCGGGCTCGAGGTCGTGCTGCCGTCGGGCGAGATCTGGGATGGGCTCCGGGCTCTGCGGAAGGACAACACCGGCTACGACCTGAAGCAGCTGTTCGTCGGGGCAGAGGGGACCCTTGGCATCATCACCGCGGCGGTGCTGAAGCTGTTTCCGAAACCCCGGGCACAGGCGACGGCGGTCGCGGCGCTGGCGACGCCGCGCGATGCGCTGCGGTTGCTCGGGCACGTCCAGGCGCACTGCGGCGATCGTCTGACGGGGTTCGAGCTTTTCTCCGCGATCTGCCTCGATCTCGTCCGCAAGCACTTTCCACGAGTGGCGGCGCCGTTCGCCGCGAGCTATCCGCAGTACGCGCTGATCGAGCTTTCTGACACTCAATCCGGGACCGGGGTGGGGGAGCTGCTCGAGGCGACGCTCGCGGATGCGATCGAATCCGGTCTCGCCCTCGACGCAGTCGTCGCGGCGAGTATTGAACACGCGAAGAACCTCTGGGCGCTGCGCGAGAACGTCTCCGAAGCGCAGGCGGCCGAGGGACCGAACATCAAGCACGACATCTCGATCCCGATCTCGCGCGTCGGCGACTTCATCGAGACGAGCGACGCGAGGCTCGCGAAGGCGTTTCCGGGCATCCGCATGGTGACGTTCGGACACCTCGGCGACGGCAACCTCCACTACAACGTCGCTCATCCGGAGGGGGGTGACGGGGCCGCGTTCGCCGCGCGCACCGAGGACGTGAACCGCATCGTCCACGACAGCGTCGCCGAGTTCGGCGGCTCGATCAGCGCCGAGCACGGCCTCGGCCAGTACAAGCGAGACGAGATCCTGCGCTACAAGTCACCGGTGGAGATGGCGCTGATGCGCGCCGTCAAGCGTGCGGTCGATCCGCTGGGGATCATGAATCCGGGCAAGCTTCTCTGATCGGCTAAAATCGCCGCCTCGCGGAGAGGTGGATGAGTGGTTTAAGTCGCACGCCTGGAAAGCGTGTTTAGGTGATGAGCCTAACGCGGGTTCGAATCCCGCCCTCTCCGCCATGAAAATGGCAGTAAGGTTTGATTCGAAATAGATCGGCGCACCTCGTCGTCAAATCGATGCGCTCGTTGCGACATTTGATGCGCCTCAGCGCAGCGATGGCCTGCTTGGCGGGCTGCGCGTCCGAGCCGGGGGGTGCCCCGGAGGAGGTGGAGGCGTCCGCACCCGTCCTCGGTCAGGAAGTCGGCCTCGTGAGCGAGCCGGTCGTCGCGGTGCGCGTCCGAGTCGACCCCGTCAACGTCGCCCACGTCGCGGTGCTTACCGAAAAGGGGCGACTTCTTCACCTGGCAGTCCGCTCAGACGGATCGGTCGTAGCCACCGACTTGGGGGAGGTCGATCCTCGGGACGCGTTTGACATCGCGGTAAGCCCCAATGGCGTGATTCACGTCCTCCTAGCGGAGGTCTACTTGCGGGTGTCCGCAATGGGCCGGACCGTCGGGCCGGCCGGCCGCTGTGAGCGTCTTGCGCTGGCTGGCGTGCAGGCGCTCTGTCTCGGAACGTTCGATCCGGCGTTCCCCGAGAGCAGCGAGCGGGGCCCCTGGGAGCCAGTCGGCGTAGTAGGCCCTCTACAGGGCAGGAAGCTCGTGCTCTACTCCTTCGAGGGCGACCGCTGGAGAGTGCGCACCGTGCTCGAGCGCGACTCGGCGTGGAACGTCGGGCGCGCCGAGATCGTCGCCGACCGCGGGCAGGTCGCGCATGTGTGGTACGAGGCCGATGGCCCGCTCGACGCGTCGATTCAGCGGCGCCTCGTCAGGGCCACATCGTTCCGGTTGCCCGAGGGCATCGGCGAGGCCGAGCCGGTTCGCGCCGTGGATCTCTGGGAGTTGGGAGAAGGCTCGGACCTACCGGTCCCGGCGGAAGTCGACACGGTGAGCGGCCGGCCGCTGAGCCTGCTGAATCGTCGGAGATATGGGTTTACCGAAGGCGCGGCCAGCGAGCCGCTCTTCGCGCTCGGCTGGCCGGCTGGCGTGCGCAGGACTATGCTCGGGTCCGAGCAGCGAACGGTGCAGGTCGGCACCGACCCCCCGCAGGTCCTGGTACTCAAGGATGGACGACTGCTCCACAAGATCCCCCTGCAACCAGGCGGCGGAGGGTGGACGACGTTCGTCCTGGCTGTCTTGCTCGCGCCCGCGGGCGAGGACCGGATTCACGCTGTTACCGTTGCCAAAGGGGACCTGCTCGGATTCGCAAACCGCGTGCGCTATCAGGAGACGACCGGGGGACGCTGGTCGCGTGGCCTCGAGCTAGGGCTCGCGGGCGACCGCTCCGATCTCGTGAGGCTCGGCGCCGGGGAGCAGAGGGACGCCTTTGTCGTGATGCCTGGGCCGACTGGCGGGTTGATCGGGAGATGGATCACGCGCGATCGGCAAGCGCAGCAACGCCGCGAGTGATCACCTCGCGCACACCTTACGTAGCGCACCCCTGAGC
>CAVUSZ010000004.1:0-91098 GCA_963744255.1 uncultured beta proteobacterium | reverse complement strand
CGATCTGGAACCCCTTCTTCGACAGGGTCTCGATCAGGTACTGGCGATCCGTGGGCGAATCGTCGACGACCAGGATCTTCTTGACTGGCATGGTGAGCCCCTCCTCTTCACACGCGGTTTAGCGCGTGCGCGCCGACCGTCTTGAGCAAGCTGTCCTTGGTGAACGGCTTGGTCAGGTACTCGTTGGATCCCACCATGCGCCCGCGGGCGCGGTCGAACACACCGTCTTTCGACGACAGCATGATGACCGGCGTCCCCGCGAACCGCGGGTTCTTCTTGATCAGGGCGCACGTCTGGTATCCGTCCAGCCGGGGCATCATGATGTCGCAGAAGATAATGTCGGGCTGATGGTCGGTGATCTTGGAGAGCGCATCGAATCCGTCCTCCGCGAGGATGACTTGGCAGCCGGCCTGCGCCAGAAAGATCTCGGCGCTGCGGCGGATGGTGTTCGAATCGTCGATCACCATCACCTTGATCCCGGCGAGGGTTGCGGTCTCGCTCAACGGTTGGGTCCCCTTCGTCCGGACCCTGCGCGAGCGATGGATCGCGCGGCAGGAGAGCGCCGCCGGGTGAGGGCCAGGGGCGACTTGAAGGCCGGCCCGCCGACGGAGGTTATGAGGTAATCATGGCTTCGGCCTACTGTTTAACGCGGTTTCTGAAGTGTGAAAGCGGCTCGACGGAGCTTGAAGGATGGCCCTAAATGTGATCACCGGGGATGTACAAAGGGTTTCGCATCGTGGGCATATCGAGGGGAGGCGCCAAGGAGGCGCCCCTTGTTTGAACGAGACTTCTCCTCGGCGGAAGGTCGAGGCGTCGCGCTTCCTGATACGAGATCCCACCACGGTATCGGAACGCGAGGGACTGCCCCCACGCGAGATCTCCACCATTTCGAAGTTTTCCTTCCTGGCACCGCACTCCGGGCAGGTCCAGTT
This sequence comes from uncultured beta proteobacterium, assembly GCA_963744255.1. Classification (GTDB taxonomy): domain Bacteria; phylum Pseudomonadota; class Gammaproteobacteria; order Burkholderiales; family SG8-39; genus DATEDA01. The sequence continues at coordinate 90,166 of CAVUSZ010000004.1, read as the reverse complement.
GATCGGCACGTCTTCCCAGCGCGTGCCCGGCGCAATGCCCTCGTCCGGTAGTCCGGCGGACTCCTCGTAGATGAAGCCGCAGATCAGGCACATCCAGGTCTTCGAGCTCTCGCCGTTTCCGCCATGGAAAGAGGGGGTTGAGGCGAGGGATTGGACTAGAATGCGGGGCGATCTTACCGTGCGGGCAGAGACGTTGCCAGCACGATTCGGCCACCGCTGCTCGAGCGAATCGTACGCGCCGCGCTCCCGACCTCTGCCCCCGATCGTGGTTGCGTTCTCCGGTTCCGACCCGAGCGGCGGCGCCGGACTGCAGGGCGACCTTCTGACGCTCGCCGCGATGGGCTGTCATCCGCTTTCGGTGGTCACCGCGATCACCGCGCAGGACACGGTCGGCGTCGGGGCCGTGCAGCCAGTCGGTGCCGACTGGGTCGCCGAACAGGCACGGCTCGTCCTGGCGGACATGCCGGTCAGCGCGTTCAAGATCGGGATGGTCGCTACGCTCGAGAACGCCGCGGCGATCGCCGCGGTGCTCCGCGCGCACCCGGCGGTCCCGGCAGGCCTCGACCGGGTCCTCGCCTCGGGGCGCGGCGACCCCCTTGCGACCGGCGACATCGCGGCCGCGCTTCCCGAGCTGCTCATCCCGCTAGCCATGGTGGTGACGCCGAATAGCCTCGAGGCACGTCGCCTGGCTGCATTTCCAGGTGAGCGCGCCGATGCGCTGCCGCTCGAGCGCTGCGCGTTGCGCCTCGCGGGTCTCGGCGCGAAGTTCGTGCTCGTCACCGGCACCCACGAGCTGACCCCGGAGGTCGTGAACGCGCTCTATGATTCGCAAGGCATCGTAAGCACCGACCGGTGGGACCGGCTGCCCGGTCAGTATCACGGCTCGGGGTGCACGCTCGCCTCCGCGATTGCCGCGGGACTCGCGCACGGGCTCGCCGTGGCGGAGGCGGTGCGGGCGGCGCAGCGCTTCACCTGGCAAACCTTGACGCACGCCTTCCGCCCGGCGCGCCCGCCAGGCGATTCCAGACCGACTGTTCGACATGCGCAAGGCGGCCGAGCCGGCCCACTAGTGATGACCGTCTTTCCGTCCGGGCTGTATGCGCTAACCCCCGAGGAGCCGGATACCGGCGCGCTCGTCGCCAAGGTGCGCGCGGCGATCGCCGGTGGGGCGGCGGCGATCCAGTACCGCAGCAAGCAGGCCGACACGCGTCTGCGTGCCGGGCAGGCGCATGCGCTCGCGGCGGTGTGTCGCACGGCCGGCGTGCCGCTCATCGTCAATGACGATCTCGAGCTCGCACTCGGCATCGACGCCGCAGGCGTGCATCTGGCGCGCGACTACGGCGAACTCGCCGCGGCTACCCGTCGCCTGGGGCCGTGCAGGCTCCTGGGCGCGTCTTGTTACGACCGATTCGAACTCGCCGAGCGCGCCGTCGCGGCGGGTTCAGACTACGTCGCGTTCGGGTCGGTGTTCGCCTCGCCAACGAAACCGGCGGCAGCGCGTGCGCCGCTCGCGCTGCTAAGCGCGGCGCGCCGGCTCGGCGTTGCGGTGGTCGCGATCGGCGGCATCACGCTCGAGACCGCGCCACGGGCGATCGCCGGAGGCGCCGACGCGATCGCCGTTATCACCGCGTTGTTCGACGCCGCCGATGTCGCGGCGCGCGCGCGCGCGTTCAACGATCTGTTCGCAGGAAAGACCGCCGGATGACCCGCAACGACGAGCTGTTCGAGCAGGCGCAAGCCGTCATCCCGGGCGGCGTGAACTCACCGGTACGCGCGTTCCGCGCCGTCGGCGGCACTCCGCGCTTCTTCGCCCGCGGCGAGGGCGCGTACTTGTGGGACGCCGACGGCAAACGCTACATCGACTATGTCGGTTCGTGGGGGCCGCTTATCCTCGGGCACGCTCACCCGAAGGTCGTGGAGGCAGTGCGCGAGACGGCGCTTCATGGGCTGTCGTTCGGCGCACCGACCGCGCTCGAAACCGAGCTCGCTCGAGCTGCTCTGCAGGGCCCTGCCAAGCATGGCACTGGTGCGACTCGTATCCTCGGGCACCGAAGCGACGATGACGGCTCTCCGGCTTGCGCGCGGGTTCACCGGCCGACCGCGCATCGTCAAGTTCGAGGGGTGCTACCACGGTCACGCCGACCCGCTCCTAGTAAAGGCGGGGTCCGGTGCGCTGACCCTCGGTAACCCGAGCTCGGCGGGGGTGACGCCGGAGACCGCCGGTCACACGACGGTCCTCGCATTCAACGACACGCAGCAGCTCGAGGACGCGTTCCGCAGGCATGGGGACGAGATCGCGGCGGTGATCGTGGAGCCGGTGGCGGGCAACATGAACCTCGTGCCGGGGACGCGCGAGTTCCTGCAGGCGATGCGCGCGCTCTGCACGCGGCACGGCGCAGTGCTCGTCTTCGACGAGGTGATGACCGGCTTTCGCGTGGGCCCGAGCGGCGCGCAGGGGCTCTACGGCATCACGCCCGATCTCACGACGCTCGGCAAGGTGATCGGTGGCGGGATGCCGGTCGGCGCGTTCGGCGGCCGGCGCGACATCATGGAGAAAATCGCGCCGCTCGGCCCCGTGTACCAGGCCGGGACGCTCTCCGGCAATCCGGTCGCCGTGGCGGCCGGCCTCGCGACCCTGAAGCTCGTGCTCGAGCCAGGGTTCTTCGACCGGCTTGCCGCGCGTACCGCGAGCCTCGTGGAAGGTCTGAACGGCGTGGCGAAGCGGCGCGGCGTGGCGTTCTCGGCCGCGCACGTCGGCGGGATGTTTGGTGTCTTCTTCCGCCCGACGCCGCCGGTATCGTATGCGGAGGTGATGCAGTCGGACAGCGAAGCCTTCAACCGCTTCTTTCATGCCATGCTCGGCGCAGGCATGTATCTCGCGCCATCCGCTTACGAGGCGGGGTTCGTCTCGGCCGCCCACGGCGAAGCGGAGATCGCCGCCACCGTGCTGGCGGCAGACCAGGTGCTCGGGAGCGCCGCATGACCGCGCCTGCGACCATCCCGGTCAAGCGACTCTCGGCGGTCGACCGGCCCGCCCTCGTGGCGCACTTCGTGAAGCTGGCCGACGAGGACCGGAGGCTGCGCTTCGGCACCCCGCGGACCGATCACTCGCTCGCCGAGTACGTCGAATCACTCGACTTCGACCGCGACGCGGTGTTCGGGGTGTTCGACGACGACCTGCGGCTCGCGGGCGTCGCGCACGTCGCGGTGTCTCCGGAGTTCGCCGAGCTTGGCGTGAGCGTGCTGCCGGCGGCGCGCCAGCACGGGATCGGGACCGCGCTCTTCGAGCGTGCGAACCTCTTTGCCCGCACCCATTACATCCGCACGATGTTCACGCATTGCCTGACCGAGAACCGCACGATGATGCGCATTGCGAGCAAGGCCGGTATGGTGATCGTGACCGAGGCGGGCGAGGCGGACGCCCGCCTCGAGCTGCCGCCAGCGGGGCTGACGACGCATCACCCGCGAGATGATGGCCGACCGGGTGGCGCTGCTCGACTACGCGATGAAGGCGCAGCTCACCGCCGCGCGACGCCTCGCCGCGAGCCTCCGCGGCGAGGACGCCGAGAAGGACTGACCCGGGTTACTTCTTCTTCAGCGAATCGCGGATCTGGCGCAGCAGCTTCACTTCCTCGGGAGGCTCGGGCGGTGCGGCCGGCGGCCCTTCCCTCTTCAGCCGGTTGATCCACTTCACCATCATGAAGATGATCCAGGCGAGGATGACGAAGTAGAGGACGACGGTGATGAAGTTGCCGTATGCGAACACCGGCACGCCGGCCCTGCGCACCGCGTCGAGCGTCATCGGCACGCCCTGCGGGACCTCCTTCAGCGGCATGAAATAGTTCGAGAAGTCGAGCCCGCCCGTGACGCGCCCGATCATCGGCATGATCAGGTCGTTCACGACCGAGTCGACGATCTTGCCGAACGCTGCGCCGATGATCACGCCCACGGCGAGGTCCATCACGTTCCCCTTTACCGCGAACTCTTTGAACTCCTGAAGCATCGACATGGTCGCTTCCCTTTCGCATCGGTGGCGGCACCGCCTCGCGGGCGCGAGTCTAGCAGCCGCGCGCGTCAGAGCAGAAACAGCGTCGCCAATCCGAGGAAGATGAAGAATCCGCCAGAGTCGGTGCAGGCGGTGATCAGGACCGACGACCCGAGCGCGGGATCGCGCCCGAGCTTCGCCATGGTGGTCGGGATCACGACCCCCATGATCGCGGCGAGCAGCAGGTTGAGGGTCATCGCGAGCGTCATCACGAGGCCGAGCTTCACGTTGTCGTAGAGCGCCCACGCGATCACGCCGAGGATCCCGCCCCAGACTGCCCCGTTCGCGAGCGCCACGCCGATCTCCTTCGCGAAGAGCTTGCGCGCCTGCTCGATCTGGATCTGGCCGAGCGCGAGCGCGCGCACGAGCATCGTTATCGTCTGGTTGCCGGAGTTGCCGCCGATGCCGGCGACGATCGGCATCAGCGCGGCGAGCGCGACCAGCTTCTCGATCGAGCCTTCGAACGCGCCGATCACCCGCGAGGCGATGAACGCGGTCACGAGGTTGATCGCGAGCCACGCCCACCGGTTCTTCACCGACTCCCACACCGGCGCGAACACGTCCTCGGTCTCGCGCAGGCCGCCCTTCGCGAGCGCCTCGCTCTCGCTCCGCTCGCGGATGAAGTCCACCACCGCGTCGACGGTCACCCGCCCGACGAGCTTGCCGGCCTGATCGATCACTGCCGCCGACACGAGGTCGTAGCGCTCGAACGCCTGCGCCGCGTCCTGCGCCTTGTCGTCGGGATAGAGCGTGACGAAGTCCTCCACCATCACCTCCGCAACCGGCGTCTCCAGATCGGTCACCACGAGCTTCGCGATCGGGAGGACGCCCTTCAGCCGCTGCTCGCGGTCGACGACGAAGAGCTGGTCGGTGTGGTCGGGGAGCTCCTCGAAGCGCCGCAGGTACCGCGTGACGGTTTCGAGCGTCACGTCGTCGCGGACCGACACCACGTCGAAGTCCATGAGCACGCCGACCGCGTCATCCGGATAGGACATCGCGGCGCGGAGCTGCTCGCGCTCGGCGACCGGCAGCGACTGGAAGACGTCCTGGATGACCTCCTCCGGCAGATCGGGCGCGAGCTCCGCGATCTCGTCGGTATCGAGCGTCTCGACCGCCGCGATCAGCTCCTCGGAGTCCATGGTGCGGATGAGCGACTCGCGCACCGGCTCCGACAGCTCGAGCAGGATCTCGCCGTCGCGCTCCGCCTTGACGAGGTCCCAGACCACCAGACGCTCGTTGATCGGCAGCGCCTCGAGGATGTAGGCGATATCGGCGGCGTGCATCTGGTCGAGCTTCGAACGGAGCTCGGCGAGGTGCTGCTTGTGCACGAGCGATTCGACCAGCTCGTGCTTGCGCATCTGCTGGCGCTCCACGAGACTCTCGACGATGCGATGCCGGCGCAGCCGCTCCTGCACGTCGTGCAGGTCCTGCTGCAGGTCCTCCAGCTCCTTCCGCTCGATCGTCTCCGGCATGCCGGTAGGATAGCGTCGGCCCGTGTGCTTGCGAAGACAGATGACCGAATCTCCGGCGCGTCCGCGCGCGGCTTCCGCACCGCTGCTCCAGCCCGGCGTGCGCGCGCGCGAGGTCGTCGCGTGGGCGATGTACGACTTCGCGAACTCCGGCTACACGACCGTCGTCATCACCGCCGTCTTCAACGCCTACTTCGTGGCGGTCGTCGCGGGCAATGCGCCCTGGGCGACGCTGGCATGGACCGCCACGCTCGCGGTCTCGTATGCCGCGGTCATGTTCGCGGGCCCGCTGATCGGGGCCTACGCCGACCAGCGGGCGGCCAAGCGGCGACTCCTCGTCGCGACCACGATCGGGTGCGTCGGCTTTACCGCGGCGCTAGCGCTGGCCGGGCCGGGGAAGCTGGCGATCGCGTGCGTCCTCGTTGCGCTCTCCAACTTCTTCTTCAGCACCGGGGAGAACCTGATCGCGGCGTTCTTGCCCGAACTCGCCCGCGGGAAGGCGCTCGGCAAGATTTCCGGCTGGGGCTGGGGGCTCGGCTACCTCGGCGGCCTCGTCTCCCTCGGAGCGAGCCTCGCCTACGTGACCGCCGCGCAGGCGCGCGGGGAACCGGCGGCCGAGTTCGTGCCGGTAACGATGCTGATCACGGCGGCGATCTTCCTCACTGCGAGCCTGCCGACCCTCTTGTGGCTCCGTGAGCGTGCGGTCCCGCAGACCGCGACGGGCGCGGGCCTCGCCCGCAGGGCGTTCGCGCGGGTATGGGACACCGTGCGGCACGCCGCGGCCTTCACCGATCTCGCGCGTTTCCTCGGCTGCCTCGTGTGCTACCAGGCCGGGGTCCAGGCCGTCGTCGCGCTCGCCGCGATCTACGCCGAGCAGGCGATGGGGTTCACGACCCGGGACACGATTGTCCTCATCCTCGCGGTGAACGTGACTGCGGCGATCGGTGCCGTCGCGTTCGGCCAGTTCCAGGACCGGCTCGGCCACGTCCGGACCATCGCGCTAACGCTCTTTGGCTGGATCGCGACCGTGATCGTCGCGTGGTGGGCAACCGACCGGACCACGTTCTGGGTCGCGGCGAACCTCGCCGGCTTGAGCCTCGGCGCGTCACAGTCCGCCGGGCGGGCGCTGGTCGGCTATCTCTCGCCGCGCGACCGGCGCGCCGAGTTCTTCGGGCTGTGGGGGCTCGCGGTGAAGTTCTCGTCGATCCTCGGACCGCTCACCTACGGCCTCGCCACCTGGCTCTCGCGCGGCGACCACCGGCTCGCGATGCTGATCACCGGCGTCTACTTCCTCGGCGGGCTGGCGGTTCTGGCGTCGATCGACGTGCGGCGGGGGCGCCGGGAGGCGTTGCGAGCAAGCCGTCTGGCGCGAAGCGCTCGCGCCGAGGGCTGACACGAAGCGGGCGTCGCCCGCCCGTCCTGGCGCTGGCTACAGCCAGCGGCGCCACCTGAAGAACGCGATCAACGAGGCAACCACGCTCAGCATCGCCCCGAGCGAAATCCAGAAGCCGGCGGGCCACGATGTGCAGGCGTTCCATATCGTGGCCGGCCTAGGGCACCTGCGCGGACGCCATGCGCGCGAGGATACGCTCGCTGTAAGTCGCGAGATACCGCGAGCCGCGGTTGCGGTCGTAGAACCGCGGCCGCGGCAGCATCGCCGCGAGCCGCGCCGCCTGGGCGGGCGTGAGGCTCGCCGCGCTCGCGCCGAAGTAGTGCCGCGCCGCGGCCTCGGCGCCGAACACGCCCTCGCCCCACTCGGCGACATTGAGATAGAGCTCGAGGATGCGGCGCTTGGTCATCACCGCCTCGAGCATCAAGGTGACGATCGCCTCCTGCCCCTTGCGCACGTAGCTCCGCTCGCCGGAGAGAAACAGGTTCTTCGCGAGCTGCTGGCTGATCGTGGAGCCGCCGGCGACCACCTTGCCGCGTTGCTGGTTCTTCTCGAGCGCGCGCTGGATTCCCTCCCAGTCGAAGCCCTCATGATCGATGAACTTCGCGTCCTCGGCGGCGATCACCGCGCGCTTGAGATGAGCCGAGATCCGATCGTAGTCGGTCCACCGGTGCTTGAGCTCCGCCTTGGGGCTCCCGGCGCGCAGCGCGTCGAGGCGCGCCTCCATGACCTTCGTGGTCCCCGGGTTGAACCGGTCCCACCACAGCACGTGCGCGAAGAACCATGCCTGCATTAAGACGACGGCAAGCAGGACCGCGCCGAGAACATACGCGAGCGCTTTGGCTATCCGCCTCACGCTGCCGAACGGAGCATCGCGAGCACCGGCGCCGTATCCGGGCGCACGCCGCGCCAGATGAAGAACGATTCGGCCGCCTGCTCGACCAGCATGCCGAGTCCGTCGGCGACCCGCGCGACTCCGGCCTCGCGCGCGAGAGCGAGGAACGCCTCCGCGCCCTTGCCGTAAGTCATATCGTATGCAAGCGCGCCCGGAGCGAAGGTGGTCCGCGGCAGCGGCGGCAGCTCGCCGGCGTGGCCCGCCGAGGTCGCGTTGATGACGATGTCGAATGGCCGGCGCGGCAACGTGGCGAAGCCCGCTGTCTGCACCCGCTCGCCGAACTGCGCCTCCAGCCGGGCCGCGCGCTCGACGGTGCGGTTGACGACGACCACCGCCGCCGGGCCGGCATCGAGCAGCGCCGGGATCACGCTCCGCGACGCACCGCCGGCGCCGACGAGCAGCACGCGGCGGCCCCCGATGGCGACGCCGAGATTTATGCCGACGTCCCGGACGAGCCCGATGCCGTCGGTGGTATCGCCGACGATGCGGATGCCCTCGAAGCGCAGGGTGTTGACCGCCTCGGTGGCGCGCGCCCGATCCGAAAGCTCGGTCGCGAGCCGGTGCGCCTCGCCCTTGAACGGGAGCGTGACGTTGAGGCCGCGGCCGCCGGCCGCGCGGAACGCCGCGACCGACGCGGCGAAGCCGTCGGTCGGCGCGAGGATCCGCGTGTACTCGAGATTCTCGCCGGTGGCGCGCGCAAAGGCGGCGTGGATCTCCGGCGACTTCGAATGCGCGATCGGGTTGCCGATGACGGCGTAACGGTCGGTCACGACTGGCGAGCGGGTGGACGCGCGCAATCTCCGTCGCGCGGCACGCTAATTGTCGTACAACCGGTCGCCGGGGGCGAAAGTCCAGGTCCGGGTGATCACGAGCAGGTCGGTGTCCTTGCGGATCTCCGCCGGGAACGGCGCAAACGGCGCGGAGAGCCGGACGATCCTGAGTGCCGCGTCGTTCAGGATCCTGTAGTCGGCCGGTCGATCGATCTGCACGTCGTCGATGCTGCCGTCGGGCCTGATCGAGATGGTTAGCCGCAGGCTGCCGTAGATCCTGCCCCGCGCGCCGTCCGGGTAGTTGAGGTTGCCGACCCGCTCGATCTTCAGCCGCCAGTCCTCGACGTACTGCGCGAACCGCGACTCGGCCGCGCGCGCACCGACAAACTGCTTGCGCGGCCGCTTGTTGTACTCGTCGACCTGGCGCGCGATCTGCGCCTCGAGCCGCGCGAGCGCCAGCGCCGAGCTCACAAGATCCGCACCGGACACCGGCTTCGCGGGCTCGGGCGAGGGCTCGGGCTTGTCGCTCTCGCTCGTCGCAGCGGCCGGGGCCTGTAGCTGCGTCAGCAGCTGGCGCTGCTTGGCCTCGAGCTCCTGCACCCGCTGGCGGGCACGCTTCACGTCGTTGCCGCGCTCAACCATGCGCGTCGCCGGCAGTGGCGTCTTCGCGCGACGATTCTCGTCGGTGTTGCCGCCGCCGTCGAGGTTCGCTTGCGCCAGAGCCTGCGGCTCGGCGGGTCGCGTCGCCGATTTGCTGTTGACCAGGATGACGTCGAGCGTCTGCGGCGCGGTGCGCGGGCGGCTCGCGTCCAGAAACGCGAACCGGAGCGACAGCACCGCCGCGTGGATCAGGATCGAAGCGAGAATCGCAAACTGCAGCGCAGCCGTAAGCCGCGGCGGCTGGTTGAACCAGCGGCCGGCGCCGTAGGGGGAGGCTGTTACAACCTGCAAAGTGATCCCTGAAAATGCTTTTATTCAGTAAGTTATCTGCGTTTTCTCAAGCCACTTCTCGTTTGACTTGTGGCTTTTTATAGACGCACCGCAGATGGGTGTCAATCAGATCGACCGCGGCGACCTCGACTTCGACCGGGGTCCCCGGCGGAAGCTCCGGCAGCGACGGGACCCGCACGTAGAGCGGGGCGCCGACGATCCGGACGAGATTCTCGCGCACGACCTCGGCGGACGCGACTTCCATGCCTTCCTGGACGAGCCAGCGCAGACACCAATAGTGCTCCATGTGCCGCTGGAAGTCATCGTAGGCGGCGTACGCGGCCTCGAAGTCGCGCATCACCGCAAGCAATACCTCCGAGCGCGGCGGGAACGGCGGGGGGGTGTCGCGCAACGCCGCGACGAGCTGCCATTGGTTCACGAGATCCACGTAGCGCCGGAGCGGCGAGCTCGACCAGGCGTAATGCGACACGCCCAAGCCCTGGTGCTCGCCTGCGACCGTGGTCATGCGCACCTTGCCGTCGGGCGCCTGCGCGCGGTAGATCGCCGCTGCCCCGCGCATGTCCAGGAACTGACCCCATGAGCGGTTCACCAGGATCATCAGTTCGGCCACCAGCTTGTCGAGCGGCGAGCCCCGCTTCCGCTCCGTGATCGTCACCCGGTCACCGGCCACGTGGAAGCTGTACTCCGTGCGCTCTTGCTGCCCCCCGCTCTTGCCGCGCCCGGCCTCCAGCACGATAGCGAGCCGGTGGAGGAACTCGAGCTCGCCGGCGAACCGTACGTCCGGGTCGGCGTGCCCCTCGGCGAGCGTCTCGTTGAGGATGTCAACCTCGTGGTGCCGCAGGTTGGCGGCGATAGGCACCCGGTCGATGCGCGTCTCCTCGCCGCCGATCGCGAATGTCGCGGGATCGACGTCAAGATACAGCGACACCGCCAGGCGGGGTGCGTTTTCGGTGAGCGAGAACCGGTCGATCACGGCCGGCGGCAGCATGGTGATCTTGTGGCCGGGCATGTATGCCGTCGACAGCCGCTCGCGCGCGATCGAATCGATCGCGGAGCCGGGCGCGAAACCCAGCGCCGGCGCGGCGATGTGCACGCCGACGCGCACCATGCCGTCGGGGCGACGCGTGACCGAGAACGCGTCGTCGATCTCGGTCGTCGTCGCATCGTCGAGGCTGAACGCCGCCACGTCGGCGACCGGAAGATCGGCCGGGACCTCGGGCGCCGGCACATCCGGGAATCCGGCGCCGCGCGGGAAGTGCTCGAACAGGAACCGCCCCAGGTTGTAGTCGTGGCTCGACCCGAGCGCGCCGCAGCGCTCGGCAAGGCGCGCGGGGGAGAGCCCGAGCGACGTGCACGCCTGCTCGAAAGCCTTGGTTTCGATGCGGTTCCGGTCGGGCTGGTAGAGGAGCTGCGGGAGGATCGCCCGCAGCGCTTCGGGCATCTCCGAGCGCTCGAGCGCCTCCACCCATCGCGCGATCTGCTCGCCCTGCTGGCGCTTGCGCTCGAGTCCGGCGAGCGCGGCCTTGAGCGTTTCGGCCGGCGCGGCCTTGAACCGTCCCTTGCCCTTGCGATGGAAGTAGACCGGCGCGGAATGGAGCCTGAGCAGAATGCTCGCCGCCTCCGCCGGCGTGGGCGAGCGGCCGTGATACTCGGCCGCGAGATCTGCAAAGCCGAACTCCGCCTCGCCGCACACCTCCCACAGGAAAGCGATGTCGACCTCCGCCGCCGCGCGCTCGGCACGCTCGAGGAAATCGGCGAGCCCCGGATCGCCGAACCGCAGCAACACGTGCGCGCTCTTTACCTTGCTGCGCTTGCCGTGCGGCGCCTCGACCTGCAGTGTCGCGTCGTGCTCCGTAAGCACGGCTCCGACCTTGAAGATGCCGTTGTCCTCGTACAGGACGTTCATGGGAATCGCGCGCTCCGTGCGCGAGGGACGGCCGGGAGCGGCGATTATAGCGGCGCGAGCCCGGCGAGCTCGAGGATCGCCGGGAGATGCTCGGGGAAGCTCTTGAGGGTGTGATCGCCGCCTTCGACCACGATCCGGCGCGCCCCGGAGTACTTGCGCAGCGCCTCGCGATAGTCGAGCACCTCGTCGCCGGTCTCGACGATGAGGAGATATCGCTCCGGATGGATCGCTGCGGTATCCAACGCACGCCATTCGGCGATGTGATCGCGCGTCAGCTCGTACGCCTCGTCGGTGTAGAGGTTGTGCTGGATGCCGAGATAGCTCGCGAGATCGCGCTGCGGCGAAACCGCGGGGTTGACGAGCACGGCCCGCAGCCCGTGCTTCTCGGCGAGATGCGTCGCGTAGAAGCCGCCGAGCGAGCTGCCGAGCAGTGTCACGGTACCGGCCGGGCGACGCGCGATCTCGCGTTCGGCCAGCGCGATCGCCTCAACCGGCCGGTGCGGGAGCTTCGGGCAGGCGAAACGGTCGCCCAGGCCGCGCGCTTCCAGGTAACGCTTCAGGAGCTGCGCCTTGTGTGACTGCGGGGCGCTGTTGAAGCCGTGGAGATAGACGATCGTCACGCTTCCATGACGCCGATCGGGAGGCGGGACCTGAGGACGACGGCAGGATCGCGCTGTTCGTTCACGCCGCCGCCTGACCGGGGAGCGCGGCGAGCAGCTTGCCGTGGACGCCGCCGAAGCCGCCGTTCGACATGACGACGACGTGATCGCCCGCACGCGCCTCGCGCGCGACCGCGGCAACCAGCCCAGCGAGTTCGCCGATCGCGCGGGCGCGGACACCGAGCGGCGCGAGCGCCGCTTGCGCGTCCCAGCCGAGATGGGCGGTGTAGCAGAAAACGAGGTCGGCCGCGGCGAGGCTCGCCGCGAGCTCGCTCTGCATCCGTCCGAGCTTCATCGTGTTCGAGCGCGGCTCGAGCACGGCGAGGATGCGCGCGCCGCCGACCTTGCGCCGCAGTCCGGCGAGCGTCGTGCGGATCGCGGTCGGGTGATGCGCGAAATCGTCGTAGATGGCCACCCCGCCGACAACCCCGCGCAGCTCCATCCGGCGCTTTACGCCGCGGAAAGCGTTGAGCGCGTCGACCGCTACCCGGGGTGCGACGCCGACGTCGCGCGCCGCGGCGATCGCCGCGAGCGCGTTGGCGCGGTTGTGGTCGCCGGTGAGCGGCCAAGTGATGCGGCCCTGCGGCGCGCCCTGCCAGAGCACGTCGAACGCGCCATCGTCGTCCGCGACGCTTGCCCACCCATCGGCCGCCTCGAAGCGCTCCAGCCGCGACCAGCAGCCGCGCGCGAGTACCCGCTCGAGCGGCGCGTCCGCGCCGTTCGCGACGACCAGGGCCGAGCGCGGCAGCGTGCGCACGAAGTGGTGGAACTGCGTTTCGATCGCGGCGAGGTCGGCGAAGATGTCCGCGTGGTCGAACTCGAGGTTGTTGAGGACCGCGGTCCGCGCGCGGTAGTGGATGAACTTCGACCGCTTGTCGAAGAACGCGCTGTCGTACTCGTCGGCCTCGAGCACGAAGAGCGGTGACGCCGATGCGCGCGCCGAGACGCCGAAATCCTCCGGCACGCCGCCGATGAGAAAGCCCGGGCTGCGCCGGGCGTGCTCGAGGATCGCGGCGAGCATCGAGGCGGTGGTCGTCTTCCCGTGCGTGCCCGCGATCGCAAGCACGTGCTTGCCCGCGAGCACGTGCTCCGCCAGCCATTGCGGCCCGGACACGAAGCGCGCGCCGCGATCGAGGATCTCCTCCACGAGCGCATTGCCACGCGTCACCACGTTGCCGATTACCCACAGGTCGGGCCCGAGCGCAATCTGGTCGGCGCCGAACCCATCGACGATCTCGACGCCGAGGGCGGCGAGCTGGGTGCTCATCGGCGGGTAGACATTCGCGTCGCAGCCGGTGACGCGGTGGCCGGCGGCGCGCGCAAGGGCCGCGATTCCGCCCATGAAAGTGCCGCAAATGCCCAGAATGTGGATATGCATCGGGCGGGGATTGTACGTGGTCGTGCGGCGCAGTCCTGTGAGGTAATATCGCCCGCGAGCCGAGCGACGACGAGGCGGGAACGCAAAATGCCCCGGGACGGTAATCGGAAACAGTCGCAGATGCGCGCCAGGATCGCCGCCGCCGCGGCGCGGCTCATGGCCGAAGACGGCATCGACGACTTCGCCCTAGCAAAGCGCAAGGCCGCGCGGCAGCTCGGCTCCTCGGACACGCAGTCGCTGCCGGCGAACGACGAGATCGAAGCGGAGCTTCGCGCTTACCAGTCGCTGTACCAGGGCGAGGAGCAGCGCGACCGGATCCACGAGCTCCGGACCGTGGCGCTCGCGGCCATGCGTTCCCTCGCCGCCTTCAATCCCTATCTCGCCGGGCCAGTGCTCAAGGGCACCGCCGGCCGCTATGCGGACATCGACCTCCAGCTCTTCACGGACGATCTCAAGGCGGTCGAGCTCTTCCTGCTCAACCGGAATCTCGTCTACGCGGTGAGCGAGCAGCGCCATTACTGCGGAGACGAGCCGCGCACGGTCCCGGTCCTGCGTCTCGACTGGGAGGGGGTGCTTGTAAACCTCGCCGTCTACGCTGCCAAGGACGAACGCGCCGCGCTGAAGGCGACCGCCGCCGGCCGCCCGATCGAGCGAGCGAGCGCCGGCGCGGTTTCGGCCCTGCTCGCAACGGATGCGTAACGGCCCAGCCGTCGCCGCTACTGCGGGCGTGGCCGCGCTCGCGCTGATTGCCGGGCTCTACTTTAGCGCCGAGCAGCGCACCGAGCCCCCGGACAGCGCGGCTGTGTCAGTGCTTACTCGCGCCGAATTTACGGATCTTGCTGGACAGCGGGCTACACTTGAGCAGTGGCGGGGCAGGGTGCTCGTGGTGAACTTCTGGGCCAGCTGGTGCCCGCCCTGCCGCGAAGAGATTCCCGGCTTGATCCGGATCCAACGGCGATTTGGGGCGAACGGCGTTCAAGTGGTAGGAATCGCCGTCGATTCGGTAGACAAAACCCGCCGAGCTGCCGACGAGATGGGAATCAGCTATCCCGTCCTCGTAGCGGGGGTGCAGGTCATCGACGTGACGCGCCGCCTCGGCAATCGCGCCGGGGGATTACCGTACACAGTGGTCCTCGACCGCGAAGGCCGCGTCGTCACCACCCATCTCGGACTGATAAGCGAAGCCCAGCTCGAGCGCTTGATCGCGCCATTGCTCGGATAAGGGCATCCAACTTCGCCGAATTTGCGGCGAACGGTTGGACTCCTACCCCGATCCGCGGCAAACTTGCAGGATGTCCCGACGCGGGGATCGGCGTTCAACGTCGGCGAAGCTGCCGGCTTGAAGGCCGCAATAAGAACAACGACGGCGCCCGGCGCCTCGCAGCCGCGCGCCGGGGAAGCCCGCGGGTGTCGCGCACGGGGGATCACATGGACCTGCGAAAGCTTAAGAAGCTGATCGATCTCGTGCAGGAGTCCGGCATCGCCGAGCTCGAGATCACCGAGGGCGAGGAACGGGTCAAGATCGTCCGCAGCGGCCGCGCGTCGGCGCCGGAGGGCATGCCCGCCGGCCCGGGCTACGCGCAGCCGCGCGCTGCCCCGGTGGCGGCCGCGCCCGCCCCGGCGCCCGCCGCCGAGGGCCCTGCCGCGCCCGAAGGGCACGTCGTCAAGTCGCCGATGGTCGGTACCTTCTATCGCGCCTCCGCGCCCGACGCAAAGCCGTTCGTCGAGGTCGGCGACAGCGTCAAGGCCGGGCAGACGATCTGCATCATCGAAGCGATGAAGCTGATGAACGAGATCGAGTCCGACAAGGACGGCGTCGTGAAGTCGATCCTGGTGGAGAACGCGCAGCCGGTGGAGTACGGCGAACCCCTGTTCGTGATCGAGTGACTGCGGGTGTTTGACAAGATCCTGATCGCCAACCGCGGCGAGATCGCGCTGCGCATCCAGCGCGCCTGCCGCGAGATGGGCATCCGCACCGTCGTCGTCCACTCCGAAGCCGACCGCGAAGCGAAATATGTCAAGCTCGCCGACGAGTCGGTCTGCATCGGTCCGCCGCCCTCGTCCGCCTCGTATCTGAACGTTCCGGCGATCATCAGCGCCGCGGAGGTCACCGACGCCGAGGCGATCCACCCCGGCTACGGCTTCCTCGCCGAGAACGCGGACTTCGCCGAGAAGGTCGAGAAGAGCGGCTTCGTCTTCATCGGACCGCGGCCGGAGAACATCCGGCTGATGGGCGACAAGGTGAGCGCCAAGCAGGCGATGCTCAAGGCCGGTGTGCCTTGCGTGCCAGGCTCCGATGGCGCGCTGCCCGAGGAGCCGGCGGAGATCGTCAAGCTCGCGCGCGCGACCCGGTACCCGGTGATCATCAAGGCGGCGGGCGGCGGCGGCGGCCGCGGCATGCGCGTCGTCCATACCGAGGCGGCCCTGCTGAACGCGGTGAGCCTCACGCGCACCGAGGCGCAGGCCGCCTTCGGGAACGCGAGCGTCTACATGGAGAAGTACCTCGAAAACCCGCGCCACATCGAGATCCAGGTGCTGGCGGACGAGCACCGCAACACCGTGTACCTCGGCGAGCGCGATTGCTCGATGCAGCGGCGCCATCAGAAGATCATCGAGGAGGCGCCTGCGCCCGAGATCACCGCGCGACAGCGAGCGCGGATCGGCGAGCGCTGCGTCGAGGCGTGCCGCAGGATCCACTACCGCGGCGCGGGGACCTTCGAGTTCCTGTACCAGGACGAGGAGTTCTATTTCATCGAGATGAACACCCGGATCCAGGTCGAGCACCCGGTGACCGAGATGGTCACCGGCCTCGACATCGTCCAGTCGCAGATCCGCATCGCCGACGGCGAAAAACTCTCCATCCGTCAGCGCGACATCGAGGTGAAGGGACACGCGATCGAATGCCGCATCAACGCCGAGGACCCGTTCCGGTTCACTCCCTCGCCCGGCCGGATCACCTCCTATCATCCGCCCGGCGGCCCGGGGATTCGCGTCGACTCGCACGCGTACCACGGCTACGTCGTACCCCCGAACTACGACTCGATGATCGGTAAGGTGATCGCGTACGGCGCCACCCGCGACCAAGCGATCCGCCGGATGCGCATCGCGCTCTCGGAAATGGTCGTCGAGGGCATCCAGACGAACATCCCGCTGCACCAGGAACTGCTCGTCGACACCCGCTTCCTGCGCGGCGGAACGAGCATCCACTACCTCGAGCAGAAGCTCGCGCAGGCCACGAAGCGCACCGCCAAAGGTTAGCCCGGGCGGCGGCGTGGGCTGGCTCGTGCTGATCGTCGAGATCGACGCCGCCGATGCGGACGCGCTGTCGGACGCGCTGCTCGCGCGCGGCGCGACGGCGGCCGATCTCCAGGACGCCCTCGCCGGCACGACGGCGGAGCAGCCGGTGTTCGACGAACCGGGCGCGGTCGGGGGCGGTTGGCGACGTGCCCGCATCCGGGCGCTCCTTCCGGCCGGGGTCGATGCAGCGCAGCTCCTCGCTGCCGCGGCGGCGGACGCCGGTCTCGCAGCCGCGCCCGCTCACCTCGTCGAGCCTGTAGCCGACGCGGACTGGGTCCGCCGCACTCGGGCGCAGTTCGAGCCAATCCGGGTCTCCGGCCGCCTCTGGATCGTGCCTTCGTGGCATCGAGTCCCCGACGAGCGCGCGATCAATATCCGGCTCGACCCCGGGCTGGCGTTCGGCACCGGCAGCCACTCCACCACCCGGGCGTGCCTGCGCTGGCTGGAGCGCCACGTCACACCCGGCGCGCGGGTGCTCGATTACGGCAGCGGTTCGGGTATATTGGCCATCGCCGCGATGAAGCTCGGTGCGGGCGAGGCCCTCGGCGTCGACATCGATCCGGACGCGGTCGCGGCGGCGCGGGTCAATGCCGAGCGCAACGATGCCGCGGCGCGGTTCCTCGACCCGCACGCACCGCTCGACTTCGTGGCCGACCTCGTCGTGGCCAATATCCTCGCCGACCCGTTGCAGGTGCTCGCGCCGGTACTAGCGGCGCACTGCCGCCCCGGCGGCCGCATCGCGCTCGCCGGCATCCTGGCGTCGCAGGGGGAAAGTGTCGCCGATGCATATCGCCCCTGGTTCGCGATGAGTGCGCTCGACGAAGACGCGGGCTGGGTCGCGCTCGAAGGTACGCGGCGATGAGGATGGTCACCTGGTGCCCGGCGTGCGGGACCGCGTTCCGCGTGCAGACCGAACAGCTCGCGGCGCGCGAGGGGCGTGTCCGCTGCGGCCAGTGCTCGACGGTGTTCGACGCGCAGGCGACGCTGGTACCCGAGTCGGACCTGGCCAAGAAGGCACCGGCGGCCGCCGCCGAGAAGCGCAGCGACGAGGGCACTGGCGCCGAGGCGGCGGTCTCGCAACCGCTCGGGCGAACGCTTCATCCACCGCCCGAGATCGCCCTTGCCGGCGACGCCGAGTTGGATTTCGGGCGCGGAGCCGGCAGCGGCTCCCGACTCCGGCTCGCGCTGTGGGGGCTCGCGAGCCTCGCGGCAGCGTTCGCCCTCGCCGGTCAGGCGGTCCATGCCTATCGCGGCGAGATCGCGGCGATGTGGCCCGGATCGCGGCCGCTGCTCGCGGCAGCGTGCCGTGAGCCCCGCTGCACCATCCCGCTGCCGCAGCGCGCCGAGCTGATCAGCATCGAGTCCTCGGAGCTTGCCGCGGAGCGTGGCGCGAGCGGCGTGCTGACGCTCTCGGCCGTCCTGCGCAATCGCGCCGGGTTCGCGCAGGCGCTGCCCGCGCTCGAGCTCACGCTTACGGATGGCGCCGAGCGCGCGCTTGCGCGCCGCGTGCTGCAGCCGAGGGACTACCTCGGCGACCGCGCCGACCGCGAGTCTGTGCTCGCACCGGGCGGAGAAACCGCTTTCCGCCTACACGTCGACGCCTCCGGCCTCAACGCCGCGGGGTACCGGCTGTTCGTGTTCCACCTGTGACGAAGCGACGGGCGTTCGCGCTTCAGCTATCCTTGCCCGCCCAGCGTCGCCGCTTACCCGAGGAGAAATCGATGGCTACCGTCACCCTCGCCGGCAACCCGATCGAGGTCGCCGGCCAGTTCCCCAGGCCCGGCCATACCGCGCCCGCGTTCGCCCTGGTCGGCAAGGACCTCAAGGACGTCTCCCTCAAGGACTTCGCCGGCAAGCGCAAGGTGCTGAACATCGTCCCCAGCCTCGACACGCCGGTGTGTGCAACCTCCACCCGGAAGTTCAACGAGCGCGCGGGCGCCATGAAGAACACGGCCGTGCTGGTGATCTCGGCCGATTTGCCGTTCGCGATGGGGCGCTTCTGCACCACCGAAAACCTCGCGAACGTCGTGCCGCTGTCGGTGATGCGCGGACGCGAGTTCCTGCGCAACTACGGCGTCGAGATCGCGAGCGGGCCGCTCGCCGGCGTGGCCGCGCGCGCGGTCGTGGTGCTCGACGAGAACGACAAGGTGCTGCACGCCGAGCTCGTGCCGGAGATCAAGAACGAGCCGGACTACGAGTCGGCGATCAAGGCGCTGGCGACGTGACGCGGATTCTCGTCTGCGGGTCGATCGCCTATGACAACATCATGGTGTTCAGGGGGCGCTTCAAGGACCACATCCTCGCCGACCAGATCCACATCCTGAACGTCGCGTTTCTCGTCCCCGATCTGCGCCGCGAGTTCGGCGGCTGCGCGGGCAACATCGCCTACGGACTGAAGCTCCTGGGCGGCGTCCCGCTGGTGATGGGGACGGTGGGCGAGGACGCTGCACCGTATCTCGAGCGGCTCGATGCGCTCGGGCTCACGCGCGAGCACGTGCGCATGATCCCCGGAACGCTGACCGCGCAGGCCTTCATCACCACCGATCTCGACGACAACCAGATCACCGCGTTCCACCCCGGCGCGATGAACCACTCGGCGACGAACCGGATCGATGGCGCGCTCGACGTCGCGCTCGCGATCGTCGCGCCGGACGGCCGCGAGGGAATGGCGGCGCACGTGAACGACCTTGCCGCGGCGCGCATCCCGTTCATGTTCGATCCCGGCCAGCAGCTGCCGGCGTTCTCGGGCCCGGATCTCCTCGCGATGATCGATGTCGCGAGCTACGTCGCCGTGAACGACTACGAGGGGCGTCTCCTCGTAGAGAAAACCGGTCGCGGGCTGGAGGAACTTGCCCGCATGGTCGACGCGCTCATCGTGACGAAGGGCGCTGCGGGGTCAACGATTTATGCTGAAACTCAACGCCACGAGATCCCCATCGTCAAGCCGACGGAACTGGTCGATCCGACCGGCTGCGGCGACGCGTATCGCGCCGGGCTCCTGTACGGCATCGCAGCAGGGCGCGACTGGCCGGCCACCGGCCGGCTGGCGTCGTTGATGGGCGCGATCAAGATCGCGCAGCGCGGCGGCCAGAACTATCGCCCGACCCGCGACGAGATCGCATCGCTCTACGAGCGGCACTTCGGGGCGGTCATTTTCTGAGAAACACGAGGTCGACGTGAGTGCCAGCGCGATCCTTGGCGGCAACGGGCAGGTGCGCACCGCCAAATAGTCACACCGCCGCGCGGATCCGCGCGGCTGTCGCCTCGAGCTCTTCCCGCGGCGGGTTCTTAACCGGCCATACGAGCTTCATGCCGTCGCCCGCGCGGCGCGGCAGGACGTGGATATGGAAATGGAACACCGTCTGCTCGGCGACCGCGCCGTTCGCCTGAAAGAGGTTCACCCCCTCCGGCGCGATCGAGGCCTTGAGCGCACGCGCGACGCGCGCCGTGGTGCGCATAGCGGCCGCAGCGAGCGTGTCGTCGAGCCCGAACACGTTCTCGACGTGCGGCTGCACCGCGACCAGCATGTGGCCCGGGTTCACCGAGCCGATGTCCATGAACGCGATCGTGTGCTCGTCCCGGTACACGACGCTCGCCGGAATCTCGCCGTCGATGATCTTGCAGAATACGCAGGTTGCCATTGGTTCCCCCGCTAGAATGGCGGGCCATGCGCCGCCGCGCCGCCCTCGCCGACAGCCTGTTCCGCCTCGCGCGGCTCGGTGCGCATCTCGCGCGGGGGCTCTGGATCGTCGAGACGCGCTACGCCCGCCTCACCCCTGTCGACCAAGACCGCACGCTCGAGCGCTGGTCGCGCAGGCTCCTCGGCATTCTACGAGTGCGGGCGACGCCCCACAACGCGCCGACCGTGATCCCCGAGCGCTGCCTGCTCGTCTCGAACCATGTTTCGTGGCTCGACATCTTCGCGATCTACGCGGTCTGTCCGTCCCTCTTTGTGGCGAAGTCGGACATCCGCGGCTGGCCGCTACTCGGCCGGCTGGTGGCGCGCGTGGGTACCCTCTTCATCGAGCGCGGCAGTCGCCGTCACGCGCGCGCAACGAACGAGCGCGTCGTGGCGGCGCTCGCGAGCGGTCGTCTGGTGTCGGTGTGCCCGGAAGGCACGACGACCGACGGTCGCACCGTGAAGCACTTTCACGCGGCGTTGCTGCAACCGGCGATCGACGCCGGCGCGGCAGTGCTGCCGGTCGCACTGCGCTACCGGGACAGCAAAGGCGTTGAAACGGACGCTGCGGCCTACGTCGGCGAAATGTCGCTCGTCGCGTCGATGTGGCGCATCGCGCGCGAGCCCGGCCTCGAGATCGAGCTGCGGTTCGCCTCTACGATCGACGTCCAGGCGCTTCACCGGCGCGAGCTCGCGGCGCTGGCGCGCAGCGTCATCGCACGCGAACTGGATCTGAGCCTTGCGCACACGGCGCCTGGAACAGCCGGCGATCCTCGAGGCGAACCGCTGTCAGCGCACCACCCCACACACACCCCGTATCCAGCGCCAGCAGATCCGGCGTGAGGCGAAGCCCGAGCGCCGACCAGTGGCCGCATACGACCGGCACGCCGCGGGTCTTGCGCGCGGGGACGTCGAACCATGGCATGAATCCCGACGGCGCCTTGTCCAGCTCGCCCTTCATCCGGAAATCCATCACGCCGTCGGCCGTGCAGAAACGCATGCGCGTCATCGCGTTCACGACCACGCGCAGGCGATCCATGCCGCGCAGGCTGTCCTGCCAGGCGTCCGGCTTGGACCCATAGAGTTCGGCGAGGAAGAGCCTGTAACGTCTGGCGCGAAGCTCCACCTCGACCTCGGCGGCGAGCTCCTCCGCCTTGCCGACCGACCAGGAGGGCAGCAGGCCGGCGTGCACCATCACGTATTCGCCCTCGACGTGGAGCATCGGCCGGAAGCGCAGCCACTCGAGCAGTTCGTCGCCGTCCGGCGCGGCGAGCAGGTCGTCGAGCGTATCGTCGGCCCGCCGTTTTGCATGGCCGGCGGCGAGCGCGAGGAGATGCAGATCGTGGTTGCCCTGGACGACGACTGCGCGCTCGCCGAGATCGCGCACGAACCGCACCACCGCCGCCGAATCCGGCCCACGGTTCACCAGATCGCCGACGAACCACAGACGATCCCGCGTGGGCGAATATCCGATCTCACCCAAGAGTCGCTCTAGCGGCTCGAGGCAGCCCTGCACATCGCCGATCGCGTAGGTCGCCATCGCGCGTCGAGTCTAACCGAGGCCTGTTGCAGGGCTTACTGTCGCGCCGTTCGAATGCCGGCGGCCGGCGGCGGCTCCCAATCGCTGCGAAACGGGTTGATCTCGATGCCCCCGCGGCGCGTGAAACGGGCGTAAACGGTGAGCCTGCCCGGGCGGCAGCGCCGGAGGATATCGACGAACATCCGCTCGACGCAATGCTCGTGGAATTCCGCGTGCCGGCGGAAGGAGACAAGGTAGCGGAGCAGCCCGGCGCGGTCGATCCGCGGACCGCGGTAGCGGACCTGGACACTGCCCCAGTCGGGTTGGCCGGTTACCGGACAGTTCGATTTGAAGAGGTGCGACACCAGCGACTCATCGACCGCGGCGCCACCGGCGTCGAGCAGCTCGGGAGATGGCGTGTACGCCTGGACCTCGACTGCGAGGTCGTCGATCACCTCGCCTTCAAGCTCACCCGTCCGGACGCGCGCGAAGTCGCGAGCCGCAAACAGCTCGACGCCTACTGCCGCGCCGAAGGCGCGGCCGAGATCTTCGGCGATCGTCCGCTCCACGACCGGGAGCGACTCGAATGGAGTCTGGCTGAAGGCGTTGAAATAGAGCTTCAGCGATTTCGACTCCACGAGATGCGGCGAGTCGGCCGGAACGTTGAGGAGCCCGATCGCAACCTCCGGCTTACCGCGCGGATCGAGCCAGGAGAGCTCGTAAGCGGTCCACAGGTCGGCGCCCGAGAACGGCAGCGTCGTTCCCAGCCCGAGCGCCTCCCGCCGGGGCGCGCGCGGAAGGGTAAAGAGCAGTGCCGGGTCGTACCTCTCGGGATAGGCGACCGGCTTGCCGAGCGGCGATTGTGCGGGCCTCGTCATGCGTCGAGCTCCAGGCGCCGCCGGTAGCCGATCGCCTCCGCGACATGGACAGCTGCGATCGTTTGGTCGCCCGCCAGATCGGCGATCGTGCGCGCGAGCTTCAGCACGCGGTGGTAGGCCCGCGCTGAGAGCCCCAACCGCGAGATCGCCTGCTTGAGCAGCGTCTCGCCGGCGCCGTCGGCGCGGCAGTGGCGCTCGACCTCCTTCGTCCCGAGTTCCACATTGGGCTTGCGCTGGCGCGCAAGCTGGCGCGCACGGGCGGCAGTCACCCGCGCCCGGACGGCGGCGCTCGTCTCGCCGACGCCCTCTGCCAGCAGCTCTTCCTGCGGGACAGCCGGCACCTCGATGTGGATGTCGATGCGGTCGAGAAGCGGCCCGGAGAGCTTGCCGCGATAGCGCGCGACCTGGTCGGGCGTGCAGCGGCACCGCCCACCGTAGTGTCCGAGATAGCCGCAGGGGCACGGGTTCATCGCTGCGACGAGCTGAAAGCGGGCGGGAAAGTCGCTCTTGCGCGTCGCGCGCGAGATCGTGACCTTGCCCGATTCGAGCGGCTCGCGCAGGACCTCGAGTACGCGCCGGTCGAACTCCGGCAGCTCGTCCAGGAACAGCACGCCCCGGTGCGCAAGCGAGATCTCGCCGGGCCGCGGGTCGCCGCCGCCGCCCACGAGCGCGACTCCGGACGCCGAATGGTGGGGCGAACGGAACGGCCGTTCGCGCCACTGCTCAATCTGAAAGTTAGTGCTCGCTAACGAACGAAGCGCCGCCGATTCGAGCGCCTCCTCGTCGGTCATCGGTGGTAACAGGCCCGGCAGCCGCGACGCGAGCATCGACTTGCCCGTTCCCGGCGGTCCCGCGAGCAGCAGACTGTGCGCCCCGGCAGCCGCGACCTCGAGCGCGCGCTTCGCATGCGCCTGTCCCTTGACCTCCGCGAGATCGGGATACACCGAACTGGAAGCAACCGGATCGCCGACGAGGGGGGCGATGGGGGCGGTGCCGGTCAGGTGCCCGCACACTTCGAGCAGGGTCGCGGCGGGATGGATCGCAGCGTCCCTGACCAGCGCGGCCTCGGCGGCGCTCGCCGCCGGTAGCACGAAGGCCCGGCCCGATCGCGCCGCACGATAGGTCATCGCCAGGGCGCCGCGGATTGCGCGGAGGTCGCCGGAGAGCGACAGCTCGCCCGCAAACTCCTGTGCCGCGAGCCCGCCGGTCGGGATCTGGCGCGAGGCTGCGAGGATGCCGAGCGCGATCGGCAGGTCGAAGCGGCCGCTCTCCTTCGGCAGCTCGGCGGGGGCGAGGTTGACGGTGATGCGGCGCGCCGGGAACTCGAAACGGCAGTTGACGAGCGCGGCGCGCACCCGCTCGCGCGCCTCCTTCACCTCGGTGTCGGGCAGCCCGACGATGGTGAAGCTCGGCAGACCGTTCGCGAGGTGGACCTCGACGGTGACGAGCGGCGCATCGAGCCCCGTGAGCGCACGGCTGTAGAGGACTGCGAGGGACATGCGGAAAGACAACGCTCGGCGGCCGGAGTCGGAAGACCGAGGGGCTGTACCGGCCGGCGTCGGTCTTTCAGTCGTGCGTCTTCAATCTCTGCTCAAGCTCCGCCACCCGCGCCTCGAGCGCGACGAGCTGCTCGCGGGCACGGGCCAGCAGCTTGGCCTGCACGTCGAACTCTTCGCGGGTGACCAGGTCCAGGCGGCCCAGGGCCGAGCTCACGAGTGCCCGCATGTTCTTCTCGAAGTCGCGGGCCGGGCTCGAAGCGAGCAGCTCAGACACCTTTGCGCTCAGTTCCTCAACGAAGTTGGGCCGTTGCATAGAAACCACAGCTGGACTGCGTCGAAGTCTAGCACGGCCCTCCGCGGGAGCTGATTTCGGTTCTTGTCGCACCCAGAAGGTGCGCTTCGCGTGACTCATGCCCCGCAATGGGGCGCTGCGCCTGGCAATACGCTGGGCCCTCGTGACAACTTGCTGTTTTTGAACAACATTGCTTCTGGCATGTGAAATGCTGAAGGCGGCTTGCTTTCTCTCTTCAAAAACGAAAGGGGCCAATCCATGAAGAAACTCCTGCTCGCCTCTGTCGCGGCCGGGGCGTTTATCAGCCCGATTGCGCACGCGCAGGCGCCGGCACCGACGCCGGAGCACACGCTGACCGGCAACATGACAATCGCCACCGATTACCGGTTCCGCGGCATTTCCCAGACCTTCGGCGAAGGCTTCTTCACCGTCGGCCCGGCGATCCAGGGCGGCATCGACTACTCGCACTCGAGCGGGTTCTACCTCGGCAACTGGAACTCGAACGTGAGCGGCAACCAGTACCCGAACGGCTCGGGCATCGAGATGGACTTCTACGGCGGGTACAAGCACGCCTTTGGGCGATTTCGGGCTCGACATCGGCACCATCTACTACGCCTATCCCGGCGGCACCAAGTTCCCGGGCGTAGACTCTGCCGGCAATACCACCTTCACGGACGTCGTACAACTGGGAGGTCTACATCGGCGGCAGCTGGAAGTGGTTCTCGGCTGAAGTACTCCTACTCCTTCACCGACTACTTCGGCCTGAGCGAGGACGCATCCAGGGGTTCGTCGCTTGCAACCCCAACAGCGGAGCTGCTCGAACCTGCCGCGCAGCGGCGACACGAAGGGGACCCAGTACCTGTACGGCGCGTTCAACTACGAGGTGATGCCCAAGCTGACGTTCACCGCAACCGCCGGCTACACGTTTGTGAGGCACTACAACGACCTGAGCTACTTCGACTACAAGGTCGGCCTCGACCTATGACTCGCCGGCTGGCTGCTCGGCGCGAACATCATCGGCACCGACGCCAACAAGGACTACTGGTATGCGGTGAATAGCACCGGGAAGGTTCGGGAGATCGGCACCACGGGCCTCGTGCTCTCCGTGGGCAAGACGTTCTAGGACCGCCAGCTGCGCCGCCGGGTCAGAGGCATTTCTCGCGGCCCGGCGGGCAGCTTCGTTAGGGGATTGTCATGAAACTAGTCACGGCCATCATCAAGCCGTTCAAGCTCGACGAGGTGCGTGAGGCGCTGTCGGCCATCGGCGTGCAGGGCATCACCGTCACCGAGGTCAAGGGTTTCGGGCGCCAGAAGGGCCACACCGAGCTCTACCGCGGCGCCGAGTACGTCGTCGATTTTCTGCCGAAGGTCAAGATCGAAGCCGCCGTCAAGACGGAGATGCTGGAGCAGGTGATCGAGGCGATCGAGAAGTCGGCGAACACCGGCAAGATCGGCGACGGGAAGATCTTCGTGTTCCCGCTCGAACAGGTTGTGCGCATCCGCACCGGCGAGACCGGCGCGGATGCGCTCTAAGGGAGTGAGATCCATGAAAAAGCTGATCGCGCTGCTCGCGTTCGTCGGCGCCGTTTCGTTCGGCGCCGCCGGCGCGGCACTGGCCCAGGACAAGCCGGCGGCGCCGGCGGTTACGACGACGGTTACCGAGACCATCAAGGTCGACGCAAAAGCCGGCACCGTGACGGAGACGGTGAAGGTCGAGGAGAAGAAGGAAGGAGCGAGTCCCGCCGCGCCGACGCCGAACAAGGGCGACGTCGCGTGGATGCTCGTGTGCACGGCGCTCGTGATCCTGATGAGCGTGCCGGCGCTCGCGCTGTTCTACGGCGGGATGGTGCGCGCGAAGAACATGCTGTCGGTGCTGATGCAGGTGTTCGTCACCTTCTCGATGATCGTCGTGCTGTGGTGCATCTACGGCTACAGCCTCGCGTTCACCGAAGGCAATGCGTTCTTCGGCAGCTTCGACCGCCTGTTCCTGGGCGGCGCGCTCGACCCCGGCAAGGGCGAGTTCGCCATGGCGGCGACGTTCAGCAAGGGCGTCGTGATTCCCGAGATCGTGTTCATCGCGTTCCAGGCGACGTTCGCCGCGATCACCTGCTGCCTGATCGTCGGCGCGTTCGCCGAGCGGATCAAGTTCTCGGCGGTGCTGATCTTCATGGTCATCTGGTTCACCTTCGCCTACGCGCCGATCGCGCACATGGTGTGGTTCTGGATGGGCCCCGACGCGTACACCGACCCGAAGGTCGTCGATGCGATGAACGCGAAGGCCGGCCTGATCTGGCAGTGGGGCGCGCTCGACTTCGCCGGCGGCACCGTGGTGCACATCAACGCCGGCGTCGCGGGGCTGGTGGGCGCCTATCTCGCCGGCAAGCGGATCGGCTTCGGCCGCGAGGCGATGTCGCCGCACAACCTGCCGCTTACGATGATCGGCGCGTCGCTGCTCTGGGTCGGCTGGTTCGGCTTCAACGCGGGCTCCGCGCTCGAGGCCGGCAACTCCGCTGCGCTTGCCTTCCTCAACACGTTCCTCGCGACTGCCTGCGCGGTGCTTTCCTGGTCGTTCGGCGAGTGGCTATTCAAGGGCAAGCCGTCGATGCTCGGGGCCGCGTCCGGTGCGGTGGCCGGCCTGGTGGCGATCACCCCGGCCGCCGGCAACGTCGGCATCCCGGGCGCGTTCGTGATCGGCCTGGCGGCTGGTTTGGTCTGCCTGTGGGGCGTGAACGGGCTCAAGCGGATGCTCGGCGCGGACGACACGCTCGACGTGTTCGGCGTGCACGCGGTCGGGGGGATCCTGGGCGCGCTCCTGACCGGGGTGTTCAACGCGCCGGGGCTCGGCGGTCCGGGCTTCGTGACCGACTGGGTCACCGCCGCGACCGGCTTCAGCAGCATCGGCGAACAGTTGTGGGTGCAGTTCAAGGCGGTCGTCGTGACGATCATCTGGACCGGCGTGGTCGCGTTCATCGCCTTCAAGATCGCCGACATGATCGTGGGCCTGCGCGTGTCCGAAGAGGAGGAGCGCGAGGGCCTGGACGTGAACTACCACGGCGAGGCCGCCTATCACACTTGACTCGCGCGGTTCGGAACCGTCTCTCCAGCAGGGGGCGAAGCCCGAAAGGGCGAGCCTTCGAGGGCGCCGCGAGGCGCCCTTTTTCTTGGCCCCCATGTCTGTGGACGCAGCACGCCACCGTCTGGTGTGTGCCGCTCAGGGTCCGAGCCGGCGCAGCAGGCGGGAAAGCATCGCGCGCTCGTCTCGCGTCAATCGCGCTGCGATCCGCGCCTCGTGCTCGGTCACGCGGCGCTTCAGCCGGGCGAGCAGGCGCTTTCCCTCGCGCGTCAGCCACAAGCCGTTGGTGCGACGGTCCGGGCCCGCCCGCCGCTCGACCAGCCGCCGGCCCTCGAGCTGATCGAGCACCGCGACCATCGTCGAGCGGTCGAGGCCCACCGCGTGCGCGAGCCGGCTCTGTGAGACGCCGGGGTTCGCTTCGACGAGGGCGAGGACGCCGAATCGTCCCGGGGAGATGCCTAGCGCACCGGCCGAGCGCTCGAAATCGCGGAACACCGCGAGCTGCGCGAGCCTCAGCTGGTAGCCGAGCAACCCGGGCAGCAGGCCGTGGTCGAGATCGTCGTCGTCGCGCGCCCGGCGCGATTGTTTGGAGGCCAAACGAATTGACGCACGCGATGGTGCGCGGCTATCGTAGGCGAAGACCGACCCCCCTGCAACCGGTGTGTCCAGGATGACGGCGCCGCTCAACGCCTCCGACGCGATCCTCGCGCGCGTCCGCGAGCGGGACCGTCGCGACCGTGCGGCGATCCTCCACTCGGGTGGTACCGTGACGTGCGGCGAGCTCGACGCCGCCGTGTCGCGGGCGGCGCACGCCTTCGCGGCGCTCGGGCTGCGGCGCGGTGAGCGCGTGTGCCTGCTGATGGACGACTCGCCGCGGTTCTGCGCGGCATTTCTCGGCGCGCTCAAGGCGGGCGCAGTCGCCGTACCGCTCAACACCCGGCTGCCGGTCGCGGAGCTCGCATGCATCGTCGTCGACTGCGAGGCGCGCCTCGCGATCGCCGAGCCGGAGTACCTCACGGCAGCCGGCGCGGCATGCCAGAGAACCGCGACGCGACTCGCTCCCGCGCGCGGGTCCGGCGACTCGCTCGACGCGGCGATGGCGGCGGCACGCTCCGAGTACGCGCCTGCGGCGACCGCGGCCGACGACCCGGCGTTCTGGCTGTACTCCTCGGGCACTACCGGCAAGCCGAAGGCGATCGTGCATAGTCACGCGAATTGCGCCCACGCCGGTAAGCTGCTGCGCGAAGTGGCCGGTGCGGGCGATGGGACGGTCGTGCTGGCGACCTCGAAGCTCTTCTTCGCGTACGCGCTCGACAACGGCTTCACCGGCCCGCTTTCCTGCGGCGCGACCATCCTGCTCGACGACGACTGGCCCACGCCCGAAGCGATCGCGGCGCACGCCGCGCGTTACCGCCCGAACGTGCTTTTCACCGTCCCGACGGTCGTGCGCCGGCTGCTCGCGCTGCCGCGCGAGCAGCTCGCCGCTTTCGCCTCGATCCCGCTCGTGTTCACCGCCGGCGAGCGGCTGCCGGACCCGATCGCGGCGAGGTGGCAGGAAATGGTCGGCACCCGGGTCCTCGAGGCGTACGGGATGTCCGAGACGTTCTGCAACGCATTCGCGAACTCTCCCGGCCGGCACCGGATCGGAACCTGCGGCCTGCCGCTCGCCGGCGTGGAAACGCGGCTCCTCGACGGGGCTGAGCAGGAGATTGTCGGTGGCGCAGCCGGCGTGCTCTGGATCAGGCACCCGTCGCTTGCGCTACGCTACAAGAGCGATGAGGCAACCGCGCGCGCGTTTCGCGACGGTTGGTTCTGCACGGGCGATCTCTTCAGCCGCGACGCTGACGGCTTCTGGTCGCACCATGGCCGCGCGGACGAGCTCTGCAAGATCGCGGGACAATGGGTGAAGCCGGCCGAGCTCGAAGAAACGGTCCTCGCCGACACCCGGATCCGCGAGGCTGTTTGTGTCGTCGTCCCGGACGCGGACGGCTTCGACCGGCTTGCGCTGTTCGTGGTTGGTGAGGGCGCGGCGGAGATCGCTACGGGGCGCCTCGACAAGCTGCCGCGGCACGCGCGGCCGAGGTGGATACGGCAGATCGCGGAGCTGCCACGCACCGCAACCGGCAAGGTGCAGCGGTTCCGCCTGCGCGAGCGGCTCGTCGCCGAGCTGCAGGGCGAACGTTGACAGGAGATTCGATGGCGAAAGTTGCAATGTGGCAGGTGGCGGCCTTGTGCCTGGCGGCTGTCGCGGGATGCGCGAGTCCGCCCGGGCGCGAGTGCGCGCGGGTGTACACGATCGGCGAGCCCGAGGTGGCGGCGCCGATCTCGCGCGGACAGCCGGTGACCAAACCCGGTCCGTTGCCCGCGCACGTCGTCCCGCCGAGCGCACCGCGTCGCGCGCTCGAGCCGGACGGCAGCTACGCGGGCGGCCGGGTATTCTGCTCGGTCGCCGAGGCGCGGACCACCGCGGTTGAGATGACGGCCAAAGGCATGCTGCCCAAGGACCGGCCGTGGCGGATCTACGAGGTCGCGGCGACCTGGGGGAAGGACGTATACGAGAAGCGTCCGGGCGAGTATCGCCTCAAGCATGCGGCGCAGATGGTGCGCGTCGCGGATTGACCCCCCGGTCAGCACTGCTCCCAGGGCAGACCCTCGAACCGCCAGCCGTTGGTCGTGTTGCGCTGATGCCGCTCGTCGAGGTCGCCCTCGAAGCCATGCAGTACGTTGCAGACGTCGGAGAAGCCGGCCTTCTCGAGGGCCTCGCCGGCGTCGAGCGAGCGGTTGCCGCTGCGGCATATGAGGACGACGGGCCGGTTCGCGTGGTTGGCGCCGGCGAGCTTTGTCACGTGGCCGACGAAGTGCGGGTTGACCTCCCAGTCGGGGCCGTCGTTCCACGCCACGTGGAGCGCGCCGGTCGCATGACCGACGAATAGGTACTCCATCTCGCTGCGGCAATCGACGAACAGGGCGTTCGGTGTGCGCTTCAGGTACTCGTGCGCTTCTTTCGGGGTGAGGTGCTTCATGATCGTGCGGTCCCGGGACTGGACAGCGGCGGGAAAGTATAGACCCGCGGCCGGCCGGAGGCACCCCGATAAGCCGTTCATTGACAAGGCCCTAGCGAGAAGCTAGCCTTTAGAGCGGCGCCGATTTGACGCTTCAGCTTGCGGGCGCCTCCGGGGAAACCCCCGGGTGAAAGAAATACGGCTAAAGCGAGGGAAACCCGTTTAAGCCCAGGCAGGCTCAGCGGGTTTTTCATTTCTGGCATGCGTCCGGACTGCACGCAACAACTCTGCACCCTCCTCGACCGCAGGATCCTGATCCTCGACGGCGCGATGGGGACCATGATCCAGAGCCATAAGCTCGCGGAGGCCGCCTTCCGCGGGGAGCGCTTCGCCGACTGGGCGGTGGACCTGAAGGGCGCGAACGATCTGCTCGTGCTCACCCAGCCGGGGCTTATCGGCGCGATCCACCGGCAGTATCTTGCCGCCGGGGCGGACATCATCGAGACCAACACGTTCAACTCGAACGCGCCGTCGCTCGCCGACTACCGGATGGAGGCCTTCGCCTACGAGCTGAACCTCGCGGCGGCGAAGCTCGCGCGGGAGGCGGCCGACGAGTTCACCGCGAAGACGCCGGACCGGCCGCGCTTCGTCGCCGGCGTCCTCGGGCCGACGAGCAAGACGGCGTCGATCTCGCCCGACGTCAACGACCCGGGCTTCCGCAACATCTCGTTCGACGAGCTGGTCGTAGCCTATGCCGAAAGCCTCCGCGGCCTCGTCGACGGCGGCGCCGATCTCATCCTCTGCGAGACCATCTTCGACACGCTGAACGGCAAGGCGGCGATTTTCGCCATCGAGAGCGTGTTCGAGTCGTGCGGGCAGCGGCTGCCGGTGATGATCTCGGGGACGATCACCGACCAGTCGGGTCGCACGCTGACCGGCCAGACGCCGGAGGCGTTCTGGAACTCGGTGCGCCACGCGCGACCGCTCACCATCGGGCTCAACTGCGCGCTCGGCGCGAAGCTGATGCGGCCGTACATCGACGAGCTCGCAAGGGTCGCTGACGCCTATGTCTGCTGCTACCCGAACGCCGGGCTCCCGAACCCGCTGTCGGAGACCGGGTACGACGAGACGCCCGAACACACCTCCTGCCTGCTCGAGGAGTTCGCCCGGTCGGGCTTCCTCAACATCGTCGGCGGCTGCTGCGGCACGACGCCGGAGCACATTGCCGCGATCGCCGAGCACGTGCGCGACATCGCGCCGCGGAGGGTGCCGGTCATCGAGAAGCGCCTGCGGCTCTCGGGCCTCGAGGCAGTGAACATCGGCGACGATTCGCTCTTCGTGAACGTCGGCGAGCGCACCAACGTCACCGGCTCCAAGGCATTCGCGCGGCTGATCCTCGCCGGCAACTACCAGGAAGCGCTCGCGGTGGCGCGGCAGCAGGTCGAGAACGGCGCGCAGGTGATCGACGTCAACATGGACGAGGCGATGCTCGACTCGCAGGCCGCCATGCGGACGTTCCTGAATCTCGTCGCCGCCGAGCCCGACATCTCGCGCGTGCCGGTGATGATCGACAGCTCGAAGTGGTCGATCATCGAGGCGGGCCTGAAGTGCGTGCAGGGCAAGCCGGTCGTGAACTCGATCTCGCTCAAGGAGGGGGAGGACGAGTTCATCCGCCAGGCGCGCCTCGCGCGCCGGTACGGCGCAGCCGTCGTCGTAATGGCGTTCGACGAGAAGGGGCAGGCCGACACCCTCGAGCGGCGCACCGAGATCCTGCGCCGCTGCCACGATGTACTGACGAATACGGTAGGTATCCCCGCCGAGGACATCATCTTCGACCCGAACATCTTCGCCGTGGCGACCGGGCTCGAGGAGCACGCGACCTACGGTGTCGACTTCATCGCGGCGACGCGCTGGATCCGGGAGAACCTGCCGCACGTCAAGATCTCGGGCGGTGTGTCCAACCTGTCGTTCTCGTTCCGCGGCAACGACCCGGTGCGCGAGGCGATGCATACCGCGTTCCTCTATCACGCGATCAAGGCCGGGATGACGATGGGCATCGTCAACGCCGGGCAGCTCGGCGTCTACGAGGACATCCCGAAGGATCTCCTGGAGCACGTCGAGGATGTCATCCTCAACCGACGGAGCGACTCGACGGAGCGGCTGGTGAAGTTCGCCGAGACGGTGAAGGCCGGCGGCAAGCGCGTCGAGGAGGACCTGTCCTGGCGGAAGCGGTCGGTCGAGGAGCGCCTCGCGCACGCGCTCGTGCAGGGGATTTCGACCTGGATTGTGGAGGACACCGAGGAGGCGCGGCAGAAGGCCGAGCGGCCGATCCAGGTCATCGAGGGTCCGCTGATGGACGGCATGAACGTCGTCGGCGACCTCTTCGGCGCCGGCAAGATGTTCCTGCCGCAGGTCGTGAAGTCGGCGCGGGTGATGAAGCAGGCGGTCGCGCACCTCGTGCCGTTCATCGAGGCGGAGAAGGCGCAGTCGGGCGAATCGAGAGCGAAGGGCAAGATCGTCATCGCCACCGTCAAGGGCGACGTGCACGACATCGGCAAGAACATCGTCGGCGTGGTGCTCCAGTGCAACAACTTCGAGGTGGTCAACCTAGGCGTGATGGTCCCGGCGCAGAAGATCCTGCAGGTCGCGCGCGACGAGCGCGCCGACATCATCGGTCTGTCGGGCCTGATCACGCCGTCGCTCGAAGAGATGGCGCATGTCGCGCACGAGATGGCGCGCGAGGGCTTCGAGCTCCCGCTGCTGATCGGCGGCGCGACGACCTCGCGCGTGCATACCGCGGTCAAGATCGCGCCGAACTACCCGTCGCCAGTGATCTACGTGCCCGACGCGTCGCGCGCGGTGGGGGTGTGCACCAACCTCATCTCCGTGGACCAGCGTGCGCGCTACGTGGCCGAGGTGAAGGTCGACTACGAGCGCATCCGCCAGCAACATGCGGCGAAGAAGGGCACACCGCTGGTGACCCTGGCGGAGGCGCGGGCGAACGCGTTCCCGAACGATTGGGCGAGCTATGCGCCGGCGCCGCCGGCGCGCCCCGGGCGCACGCTCGTCCGCGGCTACGACCTCGCCGAGATCGCCCGGTACATCGACTGGTCGCCGTTCTTCCAGACCTGGGACCTGACCGGCACCTATCCGAAGATCCTCGATGACCCGGTGGTCGGCGAGGCGGCGCGCAACGTCTTCCGCGACGCGCGGGCGATGCTCGAGCGGATCATCAAGGAAAAGTGGCTCACGGCGAACGCCGTCGTCGGCTTGTATCCGGCGAACGCAGTGGGCGACGACATCGAGGTCTACGCGGACGAGAGCCGGCGCGAGGTCGCGATGGTGGTCCACTGCCTGCGGCAACAGACGAAGAAGGCGGCCGATCGCTACAACTTCTGTCTCGCCGATTTCGTCGCGCCCAAGGGGTCGGGCGTGCGCGACTACCTCGGCGCGTTCGCGGTCACCGCCGGCATCGGCTGCGACGAGCGGGTGCGCGAGTTCGAGGCGGCGCACGACGACTACAGCGCGATCACGGTGAAGGCGCTCGCCGACCGGCTTGCCGAGGCGCTCGCCGAGCTGATGCATCAACGGGTGCGGCGCGAGCTCTGGGGATACGCGCGGGACGAGGCGCTCGACGAAGCGGCGCTGATCGCGGAAGCGTACCGCGGCATCCGGCCGGCGCCCGGCTATCCGGCGTGCCCGGACCACACCGAGAAGGGGCCGCTCTTCGCGCTGCTCGGCGCTGAAGAGGCAGGTTTAACGTTGACCGAGAACTACGCGATGTGGCCGGCGGCGGCGGTGAGCGGTTTTTACTTCGCGCACCCCGACGCGCAGTACTTCGCGGTCGGCAAGATCGACCGCGACCAGGCCGAGGACTACGCGCGCCGCAAGCAGTCGGATCTCGCCAAGACCGAGCGGTGGCTCGCGCCGGCGCTGGCGTACGACAGTTAGGCGATCAGCCCGACGCGTCGGCGGTGAAGCCGGCCTGCTCGATGCCGTAAGCGCAGACCGCTTCGTCCTCTTCGCCGGTCCCGCCGCTCGCGCCAGCGGCGCCCAGGATCTCACCGTCCGCGCCCTTGATCAGCACCGCCCCCGTCTGCGGCAGGAACTTGCCCTGCGCGGTCGCGGCGAGCGTGACGAAGAAGTTCGGGTTGTCCTTCGCGCGCTTGGCGAGCGCGCGGCTCGAGGCGCCCATCCCCACCGCCGCCCACGCCTTCCCGGTCGCAACTTCGATGCGGAACATGCTCGCCCCGTCCTCGCGCTGCGCCGCCTTGAGGTGGCCCGACCCATCGAGGACGACAACGCCGAGCGGCTTGATCTTCATCTCGCGTGCCTTCGCGAGCGCGTGCTCGATGATGGCGTTGGCTTTCTGCAGCGTCAGCTTCGACATCGGGGGTCTCCGGTTGAAGAGGATCAGGACCGGAGCATAGCGATCCCAGGCTACTCCCGCGCGGCGCTGTGCCCTGAGGAGAGCCGGACTTCCTCGAGCGCGCGCGCGTCCCACCCGCCGCCGAGCGCCTTCACCAGGAGCACGCTCGCCACGAGTCGGCGACCCTGGACATTCACCGCCGCACGCTCGTTGTTGAGCGCGATCGCCTGCGCGGCGATGACATTTAGGTAGCTCACGATCCCCGCCTTGTACTGGTTGGTCGTGAGTTCGACCGACACTTGCGCCCCTCGAGCGGCCTCGTTCTGGAACCGCGCCTCCTCTTCGAGGATGCGCAGCTGTGCGAGGTTGTCCTCGACCTCCTGGAAACCGGTGAGCACCGTCTGGCGATAGGCCGCAACCTGGCCGTCGTAGGCCGCGATCGCCTGGTCGGAGACCGCGCGCCGCAGGCCGCCGTCGAAGATCGACTGCGCCAGTACCGCGCCGAGCGACCAGAAGCGGCTCGGTGTGGTCAGCCAGTCCGCGAAGCTCGTGCTGCGAAACCCACCGGCGGCGGACAGCGTGAGCGTCGGATAGAAAGCCGCCTGTGCGACGCCGATCTGGGCGTTGGCGGCCGCGGCGCTTCGCTCCGCCGCGGCGATGTCCGGCCGGCGCTCGAGGAGCTCCGATGGCACGCCGACAGGTATGTCCGGTAGCTTCGCCGCGAGCGGCGCGCGCGCGATCGAGAACGTCGACGCCGGCTCGCCGACGAGCGTCGCGATCGCGTGCTCGAGGAGCGCCCGGTCGATGCCGTTGTCCACGAGCTGCGCCTGCGTGCTCTTGAGCTGAACCTCCGCTTGGACGACGTCAACCCTTGCCGCGACGCCGGCCGCGTAGCGATTCTGCGTGAGCTCGAGCGTGCGCTGGAACGCCGCCACCGTCTCTTCGAGCACCCGCCGCTGCACGTCCGCAATGCGCAAGGCGAGATAGTTCTGCGCGACCGCGGCCTGCGCGGAGAGCCGCGCCGACTCCAGGTCGGCCGCGCTCGCTTGCCAACTCGCCTCGCCCCCCTCGATCCCGCGACGCACCTTGCCCCACAGGTCGAGCTCCCAGCTCGCGTTGAGGTTGAGATTGAAGTTGTTCACCGCACCGGTGGCGAACGAAGGCTGATTGGAGAGCGACGGCGACTGGCTCCGGATCGCCGAGGCGCCAGCGCCCACCGTCGGAAAGAGCCCGGCCCGCGCCTGCTCGGTGAGCGCTTGCGCCTGCCGAAAGTTCGCCGCGGCGATGCGGATGTTCTGGTTCGAGACATCGACGCGCGCGGCAAGTGCGTTGAGCTCGGGGTCCTCGAACATCTCCCACCAGCGCCCCCGCGCGATCGCGTCGCGCGGCTCGGCACGCTTCCAGCCCTCCATCTCCTTGTAGGCGTCGGGGATCGGCGCGGTGGGCCGGACGTAGTCGGGGCCGACCATGCACGCCGCGAGGAGCAGCGCGGCGACAAGCGGGGCGGCAACGCGTCGGTTCATCCCGGCTCCAGTCCGGACAGGCGGCTGCGCCCGCGCCAGCGGCGCTGGCTCCAGAGCCGAAAGCGGTCGAGATACAGGTAGACGACGGGGGTCGTGTACAGCGTCAGCAACTGGCTCAGCAGCAGGCCCCCGACGATGGCGATGCCGAGCGGCTGGCGCAGCTCGGCGCCATCCCCGGTGCGGAAGGCGAGGGGCAGGGCACCGAGCATCGCCGCCGCCGTGGTCATCAGGATCGGGCGCAGGCGGAGACTGGCCGCACGCAGGATCGCCTGCGCGGGCGCGAGGCCATCCCGCCGCTCCGCGTCGAGCGCGAAATCGACCATCATGATCGCGTTCTTCTGCACGATCCCGATCAGCAGGAACCCCGCGATCAGCGCGATCACGCCGAACTCGATCTTGAACGCGAAGAGCGCGAGCAGCGCGCCGACGCCCGCCGACGGCAAGGTCGACAGGATGGTGATCGGGTGAACGGTGCTCTCGTAGAGGATGCCGAGGACGAGGTAGATCGCGACGACCGCCGCCAGGATCAGCCACGGCTGGCGCTCGAGCGTCGCCTGGAAACCGCGCGCCGTGCCCTGGAAGCTGCCATAGATCGACGCCGGCATGCCGATCCGCGCAATCGTCTCGTTGATCGCGGCGGTGGCCGCGGACAGGGAGACCCCCTCCGGCAGGCTGAAGGAGACCGTCGAGGCGGCGAACTGGCCCTGGTGGTTTACCGATAGCGGCGTGTTCGTGAACTCGTAGCGCGCCACCGTCGAGAGCGGCACCTGCATGCCGTTCGGGCTGCGGACGTGAATGTCCTTCAGCGCCTCGGGCCCCAGCGCGTATCGCGGATCCACCTCCATCACCACGCGGTACTGGTTGCGCTCGGTATAGATCGTCGAGACCACGGCTTGCCCGAACGCGTTGCCGAGCGTGGTGTCGATCAGGTCCGGCGTGATGCCGAGGCGCGCGGCCGTCGGCCGGTCGATCACCACCGTCGTCTGCAGGCCCCGCGTCTCCTGGTCGGTGCTGACGTCGACGAGTTGCGGCACGCCTTGCAGCGCCGCCTGCAGACGCAAGGTCCAGGTGCGGAGCGCCTCGAGGTCGTCGCTCTGCAGGGTGTACTGGTACGACCCCGTTCCCTGCCGCCCGCCGACGCGCACGTCCTGGACCGGCACGAGCCAGAGGTTCACGCCGGGCTCCTTCAGTAGCCGCTCGCGCAGCCGCGCGACGATCTCGCCCGCCGATACACCGCGCTCCTTGAGCGGCTTGAGCGACACAAACATGCTGCCCGAGTTGCGCGACCCGCCGCCCGTCACCGCAGTCACCGTCTCGACCGCCGGATCCGACCGCACGATCTGGACGAGGCGGGTCATCTTCTGCTGCATCGCCTGGAACGAGCTCGACTGATCGGCGCGGATCCCACCGATCAGGCGGCCGGTGTCCTGCTGCGGGAAGAAACCCTTCGGGATCTCGATGTACAGATAGACGTTGAGGCCGATCGTCGCGGCGAGGATCACGATCGTCAGCAACGAATGGCGGAGTGCCCAGGCGAGGCTCGCCTCGTAACCGCGCCGCATCGCGGCGAACACCCGCTCGCCGGCCAGATACAGCCGGCCGTGCCCACCCGGCGGCGCAGGCCGAAGGAGTCGCGCGCACATCATCGGCGTCAACGTGAGCGAAACCGCGAGGGAGACGAGGATCGCGACCGAGAGCGTGATCGCGAACTCGCGGAAGACGCGCCCAACGATGTCGCCCATGAACAGGATCGGGATGAACACCGCGATCAGCGACAGGCTCATCGACAGCACCGTGAAGCTCACCTCGCGCGCGCTTGTGAGCGCGGCCGCCATCGGGCTCATTCCCGCTTCGATGTGCCGCATCGCGTTCTCGAGTACCACGATGGCGTCGTCGACGACGAACCCGGTCGCCACGATCAGCGCCATCAGCGAGAGGTTGTTCAGGCTGTAGCCGGCGAGGTACATGAAGCCGAAAGTCGCGACGATCGACACCGGCACCGCCACGGCCGGAATGAGTGTCGCCGGCACCCGCCGCAGGAACAGGAACACGACCAGGATCACCAGGCAGACGGCGATCGCAAGCGTCTTCTGGACCTCGTTGAGCGAGGCACGGATCGTGGACGTGCGCTCGAGCGCCACCTCGAGGTCGACCGCAGCCGGCAGCGACGCTTGCAGCCACGGCATGAGCTCCC
This sequence comes from uncultured beta proteobacterium, assembly GCA_963744255.1. Lineage (GTDB taxonomy): Bacteria > Pseudomonadota > Gammaproteobacteria > Burkholderiales > SG8-39 > DATEDA01. The sequence continues at coordinate 51,378 of CAVUSZ010000004.1, read as the reverse complement.
GCACCCGTTGCACGGTCTCGAGAATGTTGGCGTTCGGTTCCTTGTAGATCTGGATCAGCACGGCCGGCCGCCCGTCCCGCGAACCGGAGTTGCGCACGTCCTGCACCGAGTCCACGACGTCGGCGACGTCCGCGAGCCGCACCGGGGCGCCGTTCCGCCAGGCGACGATCAGCGGGCGGTACTCGACAGCGGTCCGCGCCTGGTCGTTCGCGTAAATCCACCACTGGCGCTCGCCGCTCTCGACCAGGCCCTTTGGGCGGTTCGCATTCGCCGCCGCCAGTCCGTTCCGTACGTCGGTGAGACCGATGCCGTAGGCGTTGAGCGCGGTGGGGTTCAGTTCGACGCGCACCGCCGGCAGCGAGCTCCCGCTGACGGTCGCCTGCCCGACGCCTCGCACCTGCGAGAGCTTCTGTGCGACCACCGTCGCCGCGACGTCGTACATCTGCCCCTGGGTCAATACCTCGGAGGTCAGGGTCAGCACCATGATCGGCGCGTCCGCGGGGTTCACCTTGCGGTACGTGGGGTTGTTCGGCATCCCCGACGGCAGCTGGCTGCGCGCGGCGTTGATCGCGGCCTGGACCTCCGTCGCCGCCTCGTTGATGTCGCGGTTGAGGTCGAACTGCAGCACGACGCGCGACGAGCCGAGCGAAGAGCTCGAAGTGATCTCGGTCACCCCCGCGATGCGCCCCAGCTGGCGCTCGAGCGGCGTCGCGACGGTTGCCGCCATCGTGTCGGGGCTCGCGCCCGGCAGGTTCGCCGTCACCACGATCGTCGGATACTCGACCTGGGGCAGCGGCGCGACCGGTAGCTGCATGTAGGCGACCGCGCCCGCGAGCGTGAGCCCGATCGCGAGCAGCGTCGTCGCCACCGGGCGCGCGATGAACGGCGCCGCAAGGCTCACGGCTGCACCTCCCCGGCGGCCGCGCCCGATCCAACCCGGGCGCGCTTGGCGAGACGGTCGAAAGCGAGGTAGATCACCGGCGTGGTGAACAGCGTGAGCACCTGGCTCACGATCAGGCCACCGACCATCGTGAGGCCGAGCGGGTGCCGCAGCTCCGAGCCCACACCGGTGCCAAGCATGAGCGGCAGAGCAGCGAAGAGCGCCGCCAGCGTCGTCATCAGGATCGGCCGGAACCGCAACAGGCACGCCTGCCTGATCGCCTCCTCCGGACTCTTCCCCTCCTTGCGCTCGGCATCGAGGGCGAAGTCGATCATCATGATCGCGTTCTTCTTCACGATGCCGATCAGCAGGATGATCCCGATGACGGCGACGATGCCGAGATCGGTGCGGGCGAGGAGCAGGGCGAGGAGCGCGCCCACGGCGGCCGACGGGAGCGTCGAAAGAATCGTCACCGGATGGATGTAGCTCTCGTACAGCACGCCGAGCACGATGTACATCGTGACGACGGCGGCGAGCACCAGGAACAGCGTGCTCGCGAGCGAGTCGCGGAACGAGGCCGCCGCGCCCTGGAACCCGGTCTGCACGCTTGCCGGAAGCCCCAGCTCGCGCTCGACCGCCTGGATCGCATCGACCGCGTCGCCGAGCGACGCAGCGCGCGCCAGGTTGAACGAGATCGTCGCCGCCGGAAACTGGCCGATGTGATTGATCGCAAGCGGCGCGGTCCCCACGCTGACGCGGGCGAGCGACGAGAGCGGCACCTGCGTGCCGGTGGACGACGGGACGTGGATGTCCTTCAGCGCGTCCGGGCCGGCGCGGAACTCAGGCTTCACCTCGAGGACCACCCGATACTGCGTCGCCTGCGTGAAGATCGTGGAGACGAGGCGCTGACCGAAGGCGTTGTACAGGGCGTTGTCGATGGCCGCGGGGGTGATGCCGAGCCGCCCCGCGGTGTCCCGGTCGATCTCCACGTACGCCTGCAGCCCCTGGTCCTGCAGATCGGCCGCGACGTCGGTCAACTGGGGCAGCGCGCGGAGGCGTTCCACCAGCCGCGGCACCCATTCGCTCAGCAGCCTGCCGTCGGCAGCCTCGAGGGTGAACTGGTATTGGGTCCGGCTGATGCGGTCCTCGACCGTGAGATCCTGGACCGGCTGCATGTAGAGCGTTATTCCCGACACCTTCTCGAGAGCCGGTTGCAGACGGCGGATGACGTCCGAAGCGTGCGTCCGCCGGACCGCGAGCGGCTTGAGGTTAATGAGCACGCGGCCGCTGTTCATGGTGACGTTCGTACCGTCCACGCCGATGAACGACGACAGGCTCTCGACCGCCGGGTCCTGCAGGATCACCTTCGCCAGCGCCTGCTGGCGCTCGGCCATGGCGCCGAACGACACGCTCTGTGGCGCCTCGGAGATCCCCTGGATCAGGCCGGTGTCCTGCACCGGGAAGAAGCCCTTCGGCACGACGAGATAGAGCACGATCGTCAGGACCAGCGTGGCGACGGCCACGACGAGCGTCGCGGCCTGGCGGGCGAGCACCCAGTCGAGGACGCGGCCATAGCGCTCGATCAACGCCTCGATCAGCCGGCCGCTCGCCCGGTAGAAGCCGCCCTGCTCGCGCTCGGGCGTGTGGCGCAGGATCCGCGCGCACATCATCGGCGTCAGCGTCAGCGAGACCACGGCGGAGATGAGAATCGCGACCGCGAGCGTGACCGCGAACTCGCGGAACAGGCGCCCGACGACGTCGCCCATGAAGAGCAGCGGGATCAGCACCGCGACGAGCGAGATGGTGAGCGAGATGATCGTGAAGCCGATCTGGCGCGCGCCCTTGAGCGCCGCCTCGATCGGGCGTTCGCCGCGCTCGACGTGGCGCGCGATGTTCTCGATCATGACGATCGCGTCGTCGACCACGAACCCGGTGGCGACGACGAGCGCCATCAGCGTCAGGTTGTTGATCGAGAAGCCGGCGAGGTACATGAAACCGAACGTGCCGACGAGCGAGAGCGGCACCGCGACGCTCGGGATGAGGGTGGCCGGCACGCTGCGGAGGAAGAGAAAGATCACCATCACCACCAGCGCGACCGCGACCATCAGCTCGATCTGGATGTCGCGTATCGAGGCGCGGATGGTGGCGGTGCGGTCGGTCAGCACCGCGACGTCCACCGCCGCCGGCAACGAGGCCTGGAGCTGCGGGAGCTGGCGCTTGATGCGGTCCACCACCTCGATCACGTTCGCGCCCGGCTGGCGCTGGATGTTGACGATGACTGCCGGGACCTCGTTCATCCAGGCGGCGAGGCGGACGTTTTCCGCGTCCTCGACGACGTCGGCGACGTCGGAGAGGTAGAGCGGGGCGCCGTTGCGGTAGGCGACCACGATGGCTCGGTACTCCGCGGCCGAGCGCAGTTGGTCGTTCGCGTCGATGGTGTAGGCACGGCTCGGGCCATCGAGGCTGCCTTTCGCCTTCTTGACATTGGCCGCCGTGATCGCGCTGCGCACATCTTCGAGGCCGAGGCCGTTGGCGGCGAGCGCCTTGGGATTCGCCTGAACGCGCACCGCGGGCCGCTGTCCGCCGGACAGCGTGACTAGCCCGACACCCGCGACCTGCGAGAGCTTCTGCGCCAGCCGCGTGTCGGCGAGGTTCTGGATCTCCGGCAGCGTGAGCGTCTTCGACGCGAGACCGAGCGTGAGGACCGGCGCGTCGGCGGGGTTCACCTTGCTGTAGACCGGCGGCGCCGGCAGGTCCTGCGGGATCAGGTTGGAGGCGGCGTTGATCGCCGCCTGCACCCCCTGCTCGGCCACGTCGAGCGGCACCGCGAGATCGAACTGCAGCGTGATCACGGACGCGCCGCCGGAGCTCGTCGACGACATCTGCTTGAGGCCGGGGATCTGGCCGAACTGACGCTCGAGCGGCGCCGTGACCGACGAGGCCATCACCTCCGGGCTCGCGCCGGGATAGAACGTGAAGGTCTGGATCGTCGGATAGTCCACCTGCGGCAACGCCGAGACCGGCAGCTGCCGGTAGGCGAGCAGCCCGGCGAGGAGGATTGCGACCATCGCGAGCGTGGTCGCCACCGGCCGCAGGACGAAGGGTCGCGACGGGTTCACGGGCTCACTTCGGCGACGCGTTCGCGCCCTCCGGCCGCGGCTTGCGCCGCATGCCCTGGCCCGTCCCCGCGCCGCCGTCTCCCGCCGGTCTGACCTCGGGCCGCGCCGTCACCTCGACCATCGCGCCGTCGCGCAGGCGATCCATGCCGTCCAGGACCACCACCTCGCCCGGTGCCAGCCCTTCGGCGATCGCCTGGCGCTGGCCGTCGACCGGCCCGAGCCTGACCGGCCGCAGCTTCACCGTCTGATCCGGCTGGACGACGTAAACGAACATGCCTTGCGCGCCGCGCTGCAGCGCCGCCGCGGGGATCACGGTCGCGTCGCGGGACGTGTCGAGCTTCATGCGAGTGTTGACGAACTGGTTCGGGAAGAGCCCGCTGTCGTCGTTCGCGAACTGCGCCTTGAGCTTGACCGTACCGGTGGTGGGATCGACGAGGTTGTCCACCGACGCAAGCGTGCCGTTCGCAAGCCGGACCTTCAGCTCGCGGTCCCACGCTTCGACCGGCAGCTTCTCGCCCGACTGCATGCGCTTCATCACCGCCGGCAGGTTGTCCTGCGGAACGGTGAACACGACGCCGATCGGTGCGAGCTGGGTGATGACGACCAGGCCGTTCGCGTCGCCGGCGCGCACGATGTTGCCGGGGTCGACGAGGCGCAGGCCCACGCGGCCGCTGACCGGCGCGGTGATGCGGGCGTAGGCGAGCTGGAGCCGGGCGTTGTCGATCTGGCTCTGGTCAATCCTCACCGCGCCCTCGTACTGGCGCACGAGCGCCGCCTGCGTGTCCACCTGCTGCTTCGCGATCGAGTCCTGCTCGAAAAGCCGTCGGTAGCGCTCGAGATCGAGCCGCGCGTTCTCGAGAAGCGCGCGGTCGCGCGCCATCTGCCCTTCGGCCTGGGCGAGCTGCACCTGGAACGGCCGCGGATCGATCTCGGCGAGGAGCTGGCCCTCTTTCACGAGCTGGCCTTCCGCGAACAGCACGCGCAAGAGCTGGCCCTCGACGCGGCTTCGCACCGTCACCGTCCGGACCGGCGTTACCGTGCCGAGGGCGTTGAGATAGACGTCGACGTCGTCGGTACGCGCCGGGACCGCAACGACGGGTGTCGCGCGCGGCGGGCCACCGCCGAGTCCTGCCGGACGGCCGGCGCCAGCCGTCGCCTCAGGGGCGGGCGTCGGAGCGAACTGGCGATAGGCGAAGTACCCGCCGACGGCGACCGCGACGATCACGATCGGCCAGAGCCGGCGGCGGCGTGCGGCGCGCGCGAGCGGTGGTCGCTCGGCATGCAACGACGGTTCGGTGGGACGGTTCATCGGACGGACGCGCGCGGCGCTGGACCCCGCGATTAGAGCAGAAGGCTCTTCGCGAATGGGCGACCTGTCCGCAACGCAATGCTGGGAAACATTGCCTGGGCGAGCGACGGAAACCCGTCAGGCTACGCCGTCACTGTCCAAGCAATCGGCGCGAATTGCGGAAAGAATGTGGCGCTACGCGGAAGCGTCGGCGGTGAGGCCGGCCCGCTCGATGCCGTGCGCGCAGGCCGCCTCGTCCTCCTCGCCGGTGCCGTCGATCCGGAACATGCTCGCGCCGTCCTCGCGCTGCGCCGCCTTCAGATGACCCGACTCGTCGAGCACGACCACGCCGAGCGGCTTGATCTTCATCTCGCGCGCTTTCGCGAGCGCGTGCTCGATGATGTGCATTCGCCTGCTGCAACGTGAGCGTGGACATTTGCGTCCTCTTCGGGGAAGGGGTCGAGGCCGTGAGCATAACCGTCTTTCGGACGGGCGCCGCGTCCGCAAGGGGCGACGTAGAATGCCGACCCGGATGTCCCTTCAACGCGAACCCCGGAGACGCCTCGCATGAGCATCGTCAGACACAACCCCCATGGCGGCATCCTCGCCGACGCCGTCGAGCATGGCGGTCTCGTGTTCGTGGCCGGCACCGTCGCCGAGGACCTCACGCAGGACATCGCCGGCCAGACGAGGCAGGTGCTCGCGGCGATCGACGCGACGCTCGCCAAGGCGGGCTCGAGCAAGGCAAAGATCCTGTCGGCGAACGTCTGGGTGACCGACATCCGCAACCGCGAGGCGATGAACGGGGTGTGGAAGGCGTGGATCGACCCGAACAACCTCCCGGCGCGCGCCACCGTCGAGGCGAAGCTCGCCGACCCGCGGATGCTGGTCGAGATCGCCTGCATCGCGGCGAAGTGACGGAAGGCTCGCTCGCCGACCTGCTCGCGACACTGCCGCAGGCGGGCCGCGTCGCCTGGATCGGCGTGCGGCCCACCCGACGCGCGAGCCTGGCAGCGGTGGCCGTCGTCGACGCGATCGCGGGTCAGGGGCTCGTCGGCGACCACTATGCGCACGACGGCAAGCGCCAGGTCACGCTGATCCAGGCCGAGCACCTCCCCGCCGTCGGGGCGTTTCTCGGCCGGGATGCGCCGGCCGCGGCCATCCTCCGGCGCAACATCGTCATCGCCGGGATCGATCTCGCCGCGCTGAAGGGGCGGCGCTTTCGCATCGGCGCGGCGCTACTCGAAGGCACCGGCCCGTGCGAGCCGTGCTCGCGGACGGAGGAGGCCCTCGGCCCCGGTGGCTACAACGCCATGCGCGGTCATGGCGGCATTACCGCCCGCATCGTCGCGAGCGGACGCATCCGGGTGGGTGATGCTGTCGCGGCGGATTAGCCTCGCGCTCGCCGTGGCCCTTGCCGTCGCCGCCTGCTATGCCGAGCTCGACTGGCGCGAGTTCGTCTCGCCCGAAGGCGGGTTCGCGGTGATGCTGCCGGGCAGACCCGCGAAGGAATCGCGCGTGGTGACGATCGGCGGAACGCGGACGACCCTGCAGATGGTCTCGGTGCAGGGTTCCGGGATGGCATTCGGGGTCGGTTATGCGGATCTGCCGCCGGACGTCGACGCCGCGCGCGTCGTGTCCGACGGCCGGGCCGCGCTCGTGAACAACATCGGCGGGCGCGTCCTGTCCGAGCGTCCGCTCGCGCTGGGCGAGGGGCGCGGCGTCGAGGTGGAGGCGGAAGGCGCGGTGGACGGGCGGCCGATGCGGCTCGCCGCGCGCGTGCTGACTTCCGGAAGCCGCTTCTACCAGGTGGCGCTCATCGCGCGCGCCGAGCGCGCCGCGGAGGTCGACCGGACGCTCTTCCCGGGCTCCTTCAGACTGCTGCGCTAGCCGCTCACTTGCGCCAGAACATCGGCGTGAGGATGACGAGCAAAGTGAAGAGCTCGAGCCGCCCGAGGAGCATCGCCGCGGTGCACAGCCAGGTCTGGAAATCGGTGAGCACCGCGTAGGTCGTGGCCGGCCCGACCTTGCTCGAGTCCCGGGCCCATGTTGTTGATGCACGCGACCACCGCGGAGAACGCGGTGATGAAGTCGAGCTCGGTCGCAGTGAGGACGAGGGTCATGCCGACGATCACGGCGCCGTACACGAGCATGAACGCGAGCACTGCGAAGATGACGTTGTTCCCCACCTGCTCGCGGGCGAGCTTGAGCGGCACTTCGGCGCGCGGATGGAGGATGCGGGTGAACTCCCGCACCGCAGCCTTCAGCAGCACGAGCCCCCGGATCATCTTGATGCCCCCGCCGGTCGATCCCGACGACGTCGCGAAGCTCGAGAGATAGAGCATCCACAGCGGCGCAAAGATCGGCCACAGGTTGAAGTCGGTGTTGGCGAAGCCGGTGGTGCTCGCGATCGAGACGACGTTGAACGCGGCGAACCGCAGCGACGTCCAGAACTCGGGGTAATACCCGACCTGCCACAGGTAGATCGCGATCAGCGCGACGCTCCCGAGCATCGCGAGCATGACCATTCCCGCCTCGGGATCGCGGGCGTAGGGCCGCAGGCTCTTCCCGCGCCAGACGAGGAAGTGGGTCGCGAAGTTCAGGCTGGCGATCAGCATGAAAACGATCGTCACCGCCTCGATCACCGGCGAGTCCCAGAAGCCGAAGCTCGCGTCGTGCGAGGAGAACCCGCCGAGACCCATGGTCGAGAACCCGTGGATCACCGCGTCGAGCCACGTCATGCCGGCGAGCTTGAGCGCGAGGATGCAGGCGATCGAGATCGCGACATAGACGCCGTAGAGCCCCTTCGCGGTCTCGGTGATGCGCGGCGTGAGCTTCGTGTCCTTCATCGGGCCCGGGGTTTCGGCCTTGAACAGCTGCGCGCCGCCCACTCCCAGGAGCGGGAGGATCGCGACCGCGAGCACCACGACGCCGAGGCCGCCCATCCAGACGAGCTGGCTGCGCCAGAGGTTGATCGACGGCGGGAGCTTGTCGAGGCCGTCCAGCACCGTCGCGCCGGTGGTGGTCAGTCCCGATACCGTCTCGAAGTAAGCGTCGGTGAAGGAGAGCTCCGGCAGATAGAGCAACAACGGCAGCGTCGCGAAGGCTGGCAGCAGCGTCCAGACGAGCGCGACCAGGAGGAAGCCGTCGCGGATCTGCAGCTCACCCTCGACGCGGCGCGCCGGCAGCCACAGCAGCGCGCCGACGCCGACGGTGAACACGAGCGCCTCGTCGTAGGCAAGCTCGGCCCCGTCGCCGAGGAAGTGCGAGACCGCGAGCGGTGCGGCGATCGACGCGCCGAAGATCATCAGCACCAGCCCGAGCGTTTGCGCGAGCGGCGCGTAGCGCGCGAGCGCCGCCACCGGAGTCCGGGCTGCCGAGGCCATCGGCCGTCCTACACGAAGCCGAAGCCGACCTGGAACAGCTTCTCGACCTTCGGGATCATCCGCTTGTTGGCGACGAACATGATCACGTGGTCGTCGGGCCGGATGACCGTGTCGTGGTGCGCCATGATGACCTCGGCGTCGCGCTGCTTCACGGTCACGTCCGACAGACGCTCGACCTCCGGCCGCGGGAGCTGGCGCACGACCGCCCCGATCGTGGCCCCACGCGGGAGCTGGATCTCCTCGACCTTCTTCCCGATCACCTTGCAGGTCTTCTCGTCGCCGTGGGCGATGAGCTCGAGCGCCTCGGCGGCGCCGCGGCGAAGCGCGTGCACCGCGACCACGTCGCCGCGGCGGATGTGCTGCAGGAGCTTCCCGATCGTCGCCTGCGCGGGCGAGATCGCGATGTCGATCTGACCGCCCTGCATCAGGTCGGCGTAGGAGCGGCGGTTGATCAGCGCCACCACCCGGCGCGCGCCGAGGCGCTTGGCGAGGAGCGCGCTCATGATGTTGTTCTCGTCGTCGTTGGTGAGCGACAGGAAGAGATCCATCTCGGCGATGTTCTCGTTCTCGAGCAGCTCCTCGTCGGTCGCGTCGCCGTGGAGCACCAGCGTCGAGTTGACCTGGGTCGCAATCAGCTCGGCTCGTGCCTTCGTGAACTCGATGATCTTGACCTGGTAGTCCCCCTCGAGCACGCGCGCGAGCCGCAGGCCGATGTTGCCGCCGCCGGCGATCATCACGCGCTTCACCGGCTTGTCCGTCTTGCGCAGCTCCCGCATCACCTGGCGGATATGCTCGCTGTCGGCGATGCAGAAGACCTCGTCGCCGGCGCGTACCACCGTGTCGCCGTCGGGGATGATCGCTTGTTCGCCGCGGAAGATCGCGACGACTCTTGCGTCGACGCTGGACAGATGCTGCCGCAGATCCTTCAGTGGGTGGCCGACCAGCGGGCTGCCCTCGACCGCGCGCACGGCGACCATCGTGACCCGGCCGTCGGCGAACCGGAGCACCTGCAGCGCCTCGGGAAACTCGATCAGCCGCGTGATGTAGTCGGTGACGATGTCCTCGGGGCTGATCGCATAGTCGACGGCGAAGCCTTCGTCGCTGAGCAGCTCCGGCCGTGCGAGGATCGAGCGCGAGCGGACGCGCGCGATCCGCGTCGGGGTGTTGAAGAGGTTCGCCGCCATCTTGCAGGCGACGAGATTGGTCTCGTCCGCCTGCGTCACCGCGATCACCATGTCGGCGTCCTCGAGCCCCGCGTCGACGAGCGTCGACGGGTGCGCGGCGTTGCCGACCACGGTCCGCAGGTCGAGCTTGTCCTGCATGTCCTTCAGCCGCGCCGGCTGGTGGTCGACGAGGGTGATGTCGTTTTGCTCGGAGACGAGGCTCTCGGCGAGCGTCGAGCCGACCTGGCCGGCGCCGAGGATGACGATTTTCACGACCGTTGCTCCCTATGAGGGCGCGGATTCTAGACCCATTTCCGCCCGGTCTCGCGCCTTCAGTCCTCTTTTTTCGTCGGGCCCAGCCCGAGCTGCTTCAGCTTGCGGTAGAGGTGGGTCCGCTCGAGCCCGCTCTTCTCGGCGAGCCGGCTGATCGAGCTCTCGCGCGCGAGGTGGTGCTCGAAGTAGGCGCGCTCGAACGCCTCGCGCGCCTCCCGGAGCGGCAGGTCGAGCGGCAGCCCGGCGAAGGTCGGCTCGCCGCCCGCCGCCGGCAGCGCGCGGGCCACGTCCTCGGCGCCGATCTCCTCCTCGAGCGCGGTCAGCGCGGCCGTGCGGACGACCTGCTGCAGCTCCTCGAGGTTGTGCGGCCAGCCGAAGTTGCGCAGCGTGTTCAGCGCCGCGGTCGAGAACTCGCGGGGCGGACAGAACCGCGCCTCGACGAGCTGGGCGAGCAGCATCGCGGCGATCTCCGGGATGTCTTCGGCGTACTGGCGGAGCGCCGGCACGGCCAGCACGACCTGCGAGAGCTGCGCGAGGAGCTGCGCGTCGAGGCCGCGCTCGTCGGCGAGCCGCCGCGGGTCTTCGGCGGTGAAGCTGACGAGCCGCACCTTCTGGCGCTCGGCGCGGGAGGCGACGAACGCGAGGTTCTTCTGCTGCACGCGGGAGAGCGCGGCCAGCTCGTCGACGAAGAGGATCCCCCCGGCGGCCTGCTCGAGCAGCTCCTGCGGCCCGTCGGCGAGCGCGCCACCCGCGGCGACCCATGGCGTGCCGGAGTGCTGGAGCGCGCGCGCGAAGAGCTCGGGCATCACACCCGGCTCGCCGCGCAGCAGCAGCGGCGCCGCCACCTGCGCGAGCTGCGCGAGACGCTTGCGGAGATCGGCGATCACCGCCGAGCGGCCCAAGTTGCCGAGCGCGAGCCCGACCGCCGGCGGCGCCTCGCCCGAGCGCAGCGCGCGCTTGACCGTGGCGAGCAGCTTCTGCATCGCGATCGGCTTCTCGAGGAAATCGAGCGCGCCGATGCGGGTCGCTTCGACCGCGGTATCGATGGTGGCGTGGCCCGACATCATCACCACGGGCATGGTGAGCTGCCCGCCCGCCGCCCATTCCTTCAGGAGCGAGATGCCGTCGGTATCGGGCATCCAGATGTCGAGCAGGACGAGGTCCGGCCGCTCGCGGACCCGGGACTCGCGCGCGTTGGTCGCGTTCTCGGCCACCCGCACCGTGTGGCCTTCGTCGGCGAGGATCTCCGACAGGAGCTCGCGGATCCCGATTTCGTCGTCGACTACGAGAATGTTCGCCATGGGTCGTATCTAGGCCGCGAGTGGCAGCGCGATGGTAACCGCTGCGCCGCCGCGGCCGGCAGCGCCCGCGCGGTTCTCGATGCTCACCGTGCCGTGGTGCTCGTCGATGATCTTCTTCACGATCGCCAGGCCGAGGCCAGTGCCCTTCGGCTTGGTCGTGACATAGGGCTCGAACGCGCGCTTCATGATCGCCTCGGTGAAGCCGCCGCCGTTGTCGGTGACCGCGAGCCGCACGCGGTCGCCGTCGCGCTCGGTGCGCACCTCGATGCGCGGCTCGGGGTGCCCGGCGAGCGCGTCCTCGGCGTTCTGGAGCAGGTTGTGAATCACCTGCCTGAGCTGCGTCGGGTCGCCCCGCACCGGCGGCAACGCCGGGTCGAGCCGGCTCGCGATCTTCGCATGCGCATGGCCGTACAGGGCGAGCACCTCGCCGACGAGCGCGTTGAGATCGAGCGTCCCGAGGCTCGGCGCGGGCATGCGCGCGTACTCGCGGAAGTCGTCGACCATCGCCTTCATCGCCGCCACCTGGTTGATGATCGTCTCGGTGGCGCGCGCGAGCGTCTCCCGCTCCGCCGGGGCGAGGCGCTCGGCGAGCTTGGCCTGCATCCGCTCGGCGGAGAGCTGGATCGGCGTGAGCGGGTTCTTGATCTCGTGCGCGAGCCGGCGCGCGACCTCGCCCCAGGCGGTCGCGCGCTGCGCGGCGATGAGCTGGCTCACGTCGTCGAACACCACGACGTAGCCAACGCCGCCGGGCAACCGCGAGCCGCGCACGAGCAGGGTGAGGCCGCGGTTGCCGAAGTCGAGCTGCCGCTGCCACGGCGCATCCTCGGGGCCGTCAGCGAAGCCCTCCCGGATCGCGCCGGCGAGCGTGTCGAGCGCGGGGGACCCGGCGAGCGGGCCACCGGCGCAACCCCCGGGATCCTCGCCCAGGATGCGGGCGGCGCCGGTATTGGCCACTTGCAGCCGGAAGGCCTCGTCGAACGTGAGCACACCCGCCGAAAGATTCGCGAGGATACTCTGCAGATACGCGTTCGCGTTCTCGAGCTGCGACCGGTTCGCCTCGGCGGCGGCACGCGCGTCGTCGAGCTGCCCGATCATGCTGTTGAACGAACGCGTGAGCACACCCAGCTCGTCGCGGCTCGTGACCCGGGGCCGCCGCGAGAAGTCACCGCGCGCCACTGCTAGCGTCGACTCCGCGAGCTCCGCGAGCGGCTCCGAGAGCCGCCGGCTCAGGATGAACGCGAGCGCGATCGCCGAGAAGAGCGCCAACAGCAGCGTGAGCGTCAGCGTGAGGAGGTAGATGCGCTTGAGCCCGGTCCGCAGCAACGACAGCTCCCGGTAGTCGCGGTACACCGACTGCACCGTTTCAGCGGTCTCGGCGAGCGAGGGCGGAACGGCGTGCACGAGCTGCAGGAGCCGGGTCTCCTCCGCGATCGCGCCGCCGGCGAGCGGCACGATGACCCGGAGGCGCAGGCCCCGCTCGCCCACGGTCTCGATCGCGGCGTAGTCGCGCGCGGCGCGCGCCTGGCGCAGCGCCGGGGCTGGCGGCGCGTCGGGCACGAGCCGGGTCGGTTCGCGGCTCGCGCTCGCCAGGATCGCGCCGTTCGGGGCGATGATCGAGGCCTCGTCCACGCCCGCCTGCTCGCGCATGCGGTCGAGCGCCTTCGGTTGCGCCACCGGCGGGAGATCCGACAGCTCGAGCGCCATCACCCGCGCCTTGCCGCGCAGGTCGCCCAGCATGTTGTCGAGCGCGCTGCGGCCGAGCGAGAGGCCGCTCTCGAGCGCGGTATCGACGCGGACGTCGAACCACGACTCGATGCTCTTGGTGAGGAACTGGACGGAGACGGTGTAGACGAGCGCCCCCGGCACCACCGCGAGGACGGCGAAGAGGAGGAGGAGGCGGAACGTGAGCCGCGACCCGAAGACCCGTCCCTTGAGCGCGCGGCGAAGGGTGACCAGCTGATAGCCGACGAGCCCCAGCAGTGCCGCTGCGATCACCGCGTTTAGAATCAGCAGCAGCGGGTAGTGGCTCGCGAAAATCGAGGTGTTCGCGCTCGCGGCAGCGAGCAGGAACAGCAGAATTCCCCCGAGGGCGGCGCTGGCGACCAGGAGATAAGTCATCTCGCCGCCTCGCTCAACGCGGTCGAGCCGTTCAGTTCCCAGCGCTTCCACGGCGAGGCGAGCGTCCACTCGCGGTTCGCGAGCGCGCTCACCTGGAACGGCTTCGGCAGCTGCGCCGTGTCCAGGCGCATCCGCACGTAGGCGTGGTAGGTAGTGTCCGGCTTGAGCGCTCCGCGGGGGAGAACCAACCACTCGCGCACTCGCGAGAGCGCCTGCAACGCCTCGGCGAGCGTCGGATAGCTCCGATGCAACGTGCCAGAGGAGAGGCGGTAGGTGCGCGTCAGCGCGTGGAACGAGAGCCGCAGGTTCAGCGCGGCCGTGCCGATACGTTCGTCGAACCAGTACCAGCGCGGCCGGTAGCACTCGAACTCGACCACGAAGTACAGCGGCACGCCCTTTGCCAGCGCGTCCTCGAGGCGCGAGGTGAGGTCCACCTCGAAGTCGCCGTTGAACACCACGCCTTCGTCGGTGGTTGCGAGGCTCGCTGCGCTGACCCCGATCTCGTCGGCGACGGCCGCCGCCGACCCGAGCAAGAGCCCCGCGACGACGAGCCTCAGCGCGCGCAGCATGCCTCAGTGTTTAGAGAAGGCCGCATAGAAAAAGCCGTCGTGCTCGCTGCCGGGCAGGAGCTGCCCGCCGCCGAGACCGGGAAGGGGCAGCCGGCGTGCGTCGGGCCGACGGGCGAGGAAGGCGTCTACCACCGCCTCGTTCTCCTCGGCGAATACCGAGCAGGTGGCGTAGAGCAATTTACCATCGGGCGCGAGCACGCGCCAAAGCGCGTCCAACAACCGCGCCTGCTGGCGCTCGAAACCGGCGAGGTCATTCTCGCGCCGCAGCCACTTGATGTCCGGGTGGCGGCGCACGACGCCCGATGCGCTGCACGGCGCATCAAGCAGGATGCGGTCGAATGGCCGGCCGTCCCACCACGCGTCCGGGTCCCCGGCATCGGCGACGCGGACGGTCCCGGCGAGGCCAAGACGCGCCAGATTGGCCTCGATGCGCGGCACGCGCGCCGCGTCGCGGTCGATGGCCAGAAGGTCGAGCGACGCGAGCTCGGCGAGATGCCCGGTCTTGCCGCCGGGCGCCGCGCAGGCGTCGAGGACGTGCATGCCGTCGCGGACATCGAGCAGCGGCGCAGCGCGCTGCGCACCCGCATCCTGCACGGAGACCTCGCCCTCGCGGAAGCCTGGGAGGTCGCCGACACCCCGCGGCCGCGCCAGCCGCACCGCCCAGTCGCCGACGCGAGTCGCGGCGATGCCTTGCGCATCGAGCCTTGCGAGGTACGCGTCGGCGTGGAGGCGACGGGGGTTCACGCGCAGCGTCATCGGCGGACGTGCGTTGCCCGCAGCGAGGATCGCTTCCCAGCCGTCCGGCTGCGCGCGTCGCAGGCGGTCGATCCACCACTGCGGGTAGGCGAGGCGTCCGACCTCCGAGCTCCGCGCGTCGGCTTCGAGCGCTTCGCGCCGGCGCAGGTAGTTGCGCAGCAACGCGTTCACGAACCCGCGCGCGGCACCGTGGCCGAGCTTCGCGCAGGCGGTGACCGCCTCGTCGACGACGGTGTGCGTCGCGCGGCGCTCGTGCCGCAGCTCGTGGAGCGCACAGAGAAGCAGTGCGCGGACCGCGCGGTCGGGGATGGCTTTTCGGGCGAGCGCGGCGAGGAGTGCCTGCGGCGCACCGTAGTCGCGGAGCGTCGCATAGGCGAGATCCTGCACCGCCGGGCGGGAGGCGGCGAGCGCATCCTCGTCCAGCGCCGCATTGAGGCTCGCGCCTGCGAGCACGCGCGCGACGACCCGGCTCGCGCCAGCAAGAACCTCCGAGAGCGCTGGGGTAAGGGTCACGACGGCCGGGAGTGTATCGGCTCCCCGCCGTCCAATACGCCGATCTCGTTACGCCATCGCCAGCAGGCGGGCGATCCGCTCCTCGGTCGCCGGGTGAGTGCTGAACAGCGCCTTGACGTCCTCGCCGGAAAGCGGGTTGACGATCATCATCTGCGCGGTCGCCGGATGCGCCTCCGCGGCCGGCAGCGGGATCCCGCGAGCGTAGACGTCGATCTTGGCCAGCGCGTCGGCGAGGGCACGCGGATCGCCGGAGATCTCGGCGCCGCCGCGGTCCGCGCCGAACTCCCGCGCGCGCGAGATCGCGAACTGGATCAGCATCGCCGCGATCGGCGCTAGGATGAGCACCAGGATCGCGAGGATCGGATTGCCGCCGCCCTCCTCGTCGCGCCGGCCGCCGAAGAACATGCCGAAGTTGGCGAGGGTCGAGATCGCACCGGCCACGGTCGCCGAAAGCGTGGAGATCAGGATGTCGCGATGCTTCACGTGCGCGAGCTCGTGCGCCATCACGCCGCGCAGCTCGCGCGGGGTGAGCAGCCGCAGGATACCGGTGGTCGCGGCGACCGCGGCGCGCTCCGGGTTGCGTCCGGTGGCGAAGGCGTTCGGCTGCGCCTCGTCGATCAGGTACACCCGCGGCATAGGCAGCCCGGCCCGGGAAGCGAGCTCCTTCACCATGCCGTGGAACTGCGGCGCCGAGGTCGCGTCGACCTCCCGTGCCCGGTACAGCGAGAGCACCACCCGGTCGGAAAACCAGTAGGCGAGGAAATTGAGGAAGCCGCCGATCGCGAGCGCGACGAGCATGCCCTGCTCCCCGCCGATCACGGCGCCGATCGCGCCGAACAGCGCGACGATTCCCGCCATCAGGATGGCCGTCTTCAGCCAATTGCCGATCACTCTTGCTCCGATAGGGAAAACTGAACGGAGAGTCAGATCGGGTTGATCGTCGAAAATTCAATATGTTTCAGTTTGTTGCAGCCGACTGGAAGCGCTCGCCGACGGCGAGCGGGAACCCGCGCAGGAACTCGGGCGCGGGCAAACGCTTGCCGCCCGCGCGCTGCAGTTCTTCCACGCGCAACGCACCGATGCTGCAAGCGACTACAACGCCGGCGGGATCGATCGCCAGCACGACGCCCGGCTCACCCGTGCCGTCCACAACGCGCGTGCGCCAGAGCTTGATCTCGGCACCGCGCACCTGCGTCCCAGCGCCGGGGGAAGGATTGAACGCGCGAACCTGCCGCTCGATCTCGGCCGCGGTGCGCGTCCAGTCGACGCGTGCTTCATCCTTCCCGAGCTTCGCGGCGTAGGTCACGCCTTCGGCCGACTGCGGCGTGGCCGCGAACGCGCCGCGCGCGAGGCCGCCGAGCGCGGCGATCACAAGCCGGGCGCCGACCGCTGCGAGCTTGTCATGGAGCGTGCCCCCAGTGTCCGCGGGAAGAATCCGCACCCGCTCGCTCAGGAGCACCGGCCCGGTGTCGAGCCCGGCGTCCATCCGCATGATCGAAATCCCGGTCTCCGGGTCGCCCGCCAGCAGCGCGCGGTGGATCGGGGCCGCGCCGCGCCATCGGGGAAGCAGCGACGCGTGGATGTTGATTGCCCCGAACCGGGGAATGTCGAGGACGGCTTCCGGCAGGATGAGCCCGTAGGCAGCGACCACGAGCGCCTCGGGTGCGAGCTGGCGTATCTCATCCTGCACCGCGGCTGTCCTGAGCGTCGGGGCCTCAACCGTCGGTACGCCGAGGCGTACCGCCGTCCGCTTGACCGGACTCGCCGCGGCGACGAGCCCTCGCCCGGCCGGGCGGTCCGGCTGGGTGATCACTCCCGCAATTTCGTGGCCAGCGGCCGCAATTGCCTCGAGCGCCGGGACGGCGAAATCGGGTGTTCCAGCGAACACGATACGCATCGCGGCGGAACGCGCCGAGCGGAGGGGCGGCTCAGGCGGTCTGCCCGAGCCGCTTTTCCATCCTGGCCTTGATTCGGGAACGTTTGAGGCGGGACAGGTACTCGACGAAGACCTTGCCCTCGAGGTGATCGATCTCGTGCTGGATGCAGACCGCGAGCATGCCCTCGGCGGTGCGCTCGAACGCTATGCCGTTGGCATCGAGGGCGCGCACTGTTACCTTCGCCGCCCGGGTGACCGTCTCGTAGACTCCAGGGACCGAGAGGCAGCCTTCCTCGCATTCCTGGATCTCCGCGCTCGTCCAGACGATCTCCGGGTTGATCAGCGCGAGCAGCTGGTCGCGGGTGTCCGAGGTATCGAGGACGATGATCCGCAGGTGGATGTCAACCTGCGTCGCGGCAAGCCCGATCCCGGGTGCGGCATACATGGTTTCGGCCATGTCCCGGACCAGTCTTCGGACCTCGTCATCGACCCGTTCGACCGGCCTTGCCACCTTGTGCAGCCGGGGGTCTGGATAGCGGAGGATGTTCAGAATCGCCATGAATTGCGTGCTGCGTGAAATAATTATGTGCAGAATCTAAACAAAGTCCTTAGACTAATCTCATCAGGCCCAATAAATCAAACACTTGGCCTTGCTTTAGATCGGTCCGAGGTGACTATGTTCAAGTCTAGCACGGCGCTTTTCCTCGCCCTCGCGCTCGGCGCCGCTATTGCGTCGGCCCAACAATCGCCCGCGCGCCAGAGCGGGAACGTGCTCGAGATCAAGACCGATGCGCCCGATCAATACGTAGTGCAGCGGGGCGACACTCTGTGGGGTATCGCCGCGAAGTTCCTGTCGGAACCCTGGCGCTGGCCGGAACTATGGCGTCTCAACAAGGACCAGATCACGAATCCGCATCTGATCTTTCCCGGGAACATCGTTCGTCTCGACCGGGCGGGCGGAACGCTGTCGATCGAGGCCATGGAGCCACGGGTCCGGGTGGAGCCGCTCGCGGCCGAAGCGATCCCGACCATCCCGCTCAAGGTTATCGAGCCGTTCCTTGCCCGCCCGCTCGTGATCGAGCGCGGCGGCCTGGACAATGCGCCGCAGATCGTGGCGGCGCAGGAAGGACGGTACAACATCGGCGCGGGCGCACGCGCGTACGTCGCCGGCGTCGCGGGTACCAAGGAAACGTTATGGCAAGTGTACCGGCCCGGGAGAGCACTCGTTGACCCGGACTCGAACGAGGCGCTCGGCCACGAAGCGATCTACCTCGGCACCGCACGGCTCACCCGGCAAGGCGGCCAGGGCGAGCCGGCGACCGTCCAGATCCTGTCCGCGGTCCAGGAAATCAGCGAGGGCGACCGACTCGTGGTCGCCCCACAACCGCAGCTCTTTTCGTTCGCGCCGCGCGCGCCCGACAAGCCGGTGCGCGCCCGGATCATGTCGATCTACGATGGGCGCAACGACGCGCGTTTCGACTACTACGGCACTTCTCGGATCGTCCAAGGAGTGCTGATCGGAGAGACTACCGAGACGCAGCAGCAACAACGATACGGCGGCGAGACAGGTAGTCTGTCGGTGGTCAGTTTGAACAAGGGTGCAAAGGACGGCCTCGAGCCAGGTCATGTGCTCGCGCTGTACCGCTCGACCACGATCGTCCGCGACCGCAGCACCGGCCCGTTCTACATGGGTGATGCCAGAAAGCCGGACTTCCCGCTGCCCGAGGAGCGCTACGGCCTGCTCATGGTGTTCCGCGTGTTCGAGAACCTTTCGTACGCGCTCACGCTCAACGTCGAGCGGCCGGTCGCACCCGGGGACGTGGCCGCAAAGCCCTGACGCCGGCCCGCGTGCGGGCATGCCTGACGCGGAGCTAGGCGCCTGGCTCCGGCTCACCCTGGTGCCGGGCCTGGGCGACCGCGGCGTGCGCAAATTGCTCGCCGACTTCGGCCTGCCGTTGCAGGTCCTGGGCGCCGGGCATGCGAGGCTCGCCCGCAGCGTGGGCGAAGAGCTCGCCCGGCGAGTCCTCGCTGACGACGGCACTGCGGCGGTCGACGCCGCGCTGCGCTGGGCCGACACGCGAGGCCACTCGATCGTCACTCTGGCCGACGCGGCGTACCCGCGGCAGCTCCTCGAGATCCCCGATCCGCCCGCGCTGCTCTACGTGCTGGGCGATGCCGGGCTGCTCGCGCGCCAGGGGCTCGCGATCGTGGGGAGTCGCAACGCGACGCCGCAAGGTGTTGCGAACGCGGAGCGCTTCGCGCGCACGTTCAGCGACGCAGGACTCACGATCGCGAGCGGACTCGCACTCGGCATCGACGCCGCCGCGCATCGGGGCGCACTCGAGGGTGCTGGCTCGACGCTTGCGGTGCTCGGCTGCGGCATCGACGTCGTCTACCCGCAGCGGAACGCCGAGCTCTATCGCGCGATCGCGGCGCGCGGCGCGATCGTCTCCGAGTTCGCGCTCGGTTCCCCACCGCTCGCCGCCAACTTCCCGCGTCGCAATCGCCTGATCAGCGGGCTCGCGCGCGGCGTCCTCGTCGTGGAAGCGGCGCTTGCGAGCGGTTCGCTGATCACCGCCCGGCTCGCCGCAGAGCAGGGGCGCGAGGTGTTCGCGATCCCGGGGTCGATCCATTCGCCGCTCGCGAAAGGCTGCCACGCGCTGATCAAGGAAGGCGCGAAGCTCGTGGAGAGCGCGCAGGACGTGCTCGATGAGCTCGCGTTGCCGGCGCTTGCGCCCCCGCCTTCGCCCGCGCTAGCGGAAGAAGGCCACGCGCTGCTCGCGCACCTCGGTCACGACCCGTGCAATGTTGACACCTTGTGTCGGCGCAGCGGCTTGACGCCTGATACCGTATCAGCGATGCTGCTGGAGCTTGAGCTCGATGGGAAGGTCGCGGCCCTGCCCGGCGGGCGATATCAGCGCCTCGCCTGACGGCGGGACCCACAGCCGATGTTCGAGATCCTCGTCTACCTGTTCGAAAACTTCTACCAGAACGATTCCTGGCCGGAGCAGGATGCGCTGGCGCAGAAGCTGACGGCGGCCGGATTCGAGAACGGCGACATCAGCGACGCGCTCGACTGGCTCCGCGGACTCGCCAAGCTGCAGGCGGACGCCTTCCCGGAGGCGTTCGAGCTGGGCGACGGCTTCCGCGCTTTCACCGTGCCCGAGCTCGAGAAGCTCTCGACCGAGTCGCGCGGTTTCATCGCCTTCCTCGAGAGCGCGCGCGTCCTCACCCCGTCCTTGCGCGAGCTGATCATCGACCGCGCGATGGCGGTCGAGGAGGAACGGGTCGAACTCGACAAGCTGAAGGTGATCGTGCTGATGGTGCTGTGGACGCGCCGCGGCAACGTCGACACGCTGATCCTCGAGGAGCTGCTGCCCGAGGGCGGCCCGCGGCACATCCACTGACTCGTCTTGCCTCGGGCAGGACGACCCCTTAGACTCCCCGCGCGCCCCGACCACGAACGAGTCGGCCGGGCGAGATTCCCTGCCGCATGACGAAGAAGCTCATCATCGCCGAGAAGCCCTCTGTCGCGAACGACGTCGCGCGCGCGCTCGGCGGTTTCACGCGGCACGGCGACTACTACGAGAGCGACGAGTACGTGCTGTCGTCGGCGATCGGGCACCTGCTGGAGCTCGCGGCGCCCGACGCCTACGAGGTCAAGCGCGGCAAGTGGTCACTGGCGCACCTGCCAGTCATTCCGCCGCACTTCGATCTCAGGCCGATCGAGCGGAACGAGGAGCGGCTGAAGCTGCTCCTGCGGCTGATGAAACGCAAGGACGTGACCGGGCTCGTGAACGCCTGCGACGCCGGACGCGAGGGCGAGCTGATCTTCCGGTATATCGTCCGCCATGCCGGGGCGAAGAAACCGATCCAGCGGCTGTGGCTGCAGTCGATGACGCCGGCGGCGATCCGCGACGGGTTCGAGGCCTTGCGCACCGATCGCGAACTGCAGCCGCTCGCGGACGCCGCGGTGTGCCGCTCCGAGTCCGACTGGCTGGTCGGCATCAACGGCACGCGCGCGATGACCGCGTTCAATTCCAAGGACGGCGGGTTCTACAAGACGACGGTCGGGCGGGTGCAGACGCCGACGCTCGCGATCCTCGTCGAGCGCGAGAGCCGCATCAAGAGCTTCGTCGCGCGCGACTACTGGGAAGTGCACGGCACCTTCGCCGGCAAAGGCGGGGAGTACGCCGGCCGTTGGTTCGACGAGCGCTTCGAGCGGCCGGACGACGACGCCGACGCGCGGGCGGAGCGGCTCTGGGATCAGGCTCGCGCGGAAGCGATCCGGGCGAAGTGTCTCGGCAAGCCGGGCGTTGTCATCGAGGAATCCAAGCCGACCACCCAAGCCCCGCCGCTGCTCTATGACCTGACCAGTCTGCAGCGGGAGGCGAACGGGCGGTTCGGTTTCTCGGCGCGCGCGACGCTCTCGCTCGCGCAGGCGCTGTACGAGAAGCACAAGGTCCTTACCTATCCTCGCACCGACTCGCGCGCGCTGCCGGAGGATTACGTCGGCACCGTGAAAAAGACGCTCGACATGCTTCGCGCGAAGAGCGGGACCACGCGCGCCTACGCCTCGCTCGCCGACCGGATCCTTGACGAAGGGTGGGTCCGGCCGAACAAGCGCGTCTTTAACAACGAGAAGATCTCCGACCACTTCGCCATCATCCCGACGCTCCAGGCGCCCAAGCATCTGTCCGAGGCCGAGACGAAGCTCTACGATCTCGTGACAAAGCGGTTCCTGGCGGTGTTCTTCCCGTCCGCCGAGTTCCTGGTCACGACCCGGATCACGCGCGTCGAGGACGAGCCGTTCAAGAGCGAGGGCCGCGTGATGGTGAATGCCGGCTGGCTCGCGGTGTACGGCAAGGAGGCCGAGGACCCCGATACGCCGACGCTCGCGCCGGCGCCCGACGGCCGCGCAACCGCGATCGCGGTCGAGGTGCAGGCAAACCAGACCAAACCCCCCGCACGCTATACCGAGGCGACGCTGCTCTCGGCGATGGAAGGCGCGGGCAAGCTGGTGGACGACGAAGAGCTGCGCGAAGCGATGCGAGAGAAGGGGCTCGGCACGCCTGCGACACGGGCCGCGATCATCGAAGGCTTGATCTTCGAGGACTACCTCCACCGCGTCGGGCGCGAGCTGCATCCCACGGCGAAGGCATTCGACCTGCTCTATGCGCTCGGCAAGTTCGGCATCGACGAGTTGCGCTCGCCCGAACTCACCGGCACCTGGGAGTTCAAGCTGAAGCAGATGGAGCAGGGCCGGCTCCGGCGCGAGGAGTTCATGGAGCACATCGTCGAGACGACGCGCGACCTGGTCGAGCGGGTCAAGCGCGGGACACTCGCCGACGACACGATCTCGACGCTGAACGTGAAGTGCCCGAAAGACGGGGGGGTCGTCAACGAGAACTATAAGAAGTTCCAGTGCGCCAGCTGCGGCTTCGCGATCTGGAAGGTGATCGCCGGCCGCCGCATCGAGAACGAGGAGGTCGAGCAGCTGATCCGTGAGGGCTCGATCGGACCGCTGCAGGGCTTCCGCAGCCGCATGGGGCGGCCGTTCGCCGCGATGCTGAAGCTGCGCGACGACTTCACCGCCCAGCTCGACTTCGGCCAGGGCGGTCAGGACGAGCGCAACGCGGAGCCGGTCGACTTCTCGGGCAAGACTCCGCTCGGCCCGTGCCCGAAATGCGGCGCGCGGGTGTTCGATCACGAGCTCGCCTACCTGTGCGAGCGTTCGGTCGGCCCCGGACGGACCTGCGACTTCCGCTCCGGAAAGATCATCCTGCAGCGGGGGATCGAGCCCGACCAGATGGTGAAGCTCCTAGCCACCGGCCGCACCGATCTGCTGCACCGGTTCATCTCGAAGAAAGGCCGGCCGTTCTCGGCGTTCCTCGTGCGCCAGCTCGACGGCAAGGTAGGCTTCGAGTTCGCGCCGCGCGCAGCCAAGAAGACCGCCGCGCGTGCGGACAAGGCCGGAGCCGAACCTCCCGCGGCGCCGGCGGAGCCGGCAGCATCCCGCGTGCGCGACGCGGCAGTCGAGCGGAACGTCTACGAGCTGAAGCCTCCGAAGCCGGAGCCGGCACCGGCGAAGACGGTCGCCCGGGCAGCCGCCCCGAGCGCGCGCGTCGCCGCGAAGCGCGGCGCGCCAACGAAGAAAGCCGCTCGGAAAGTCACCACGCGGCGGAAGCCCGCCGCCAGGAAACGCGCGGCCTAGACATCCAGCCGCGCCACGAGCGCGTTCTGCTCGATGAAGTCGCGGCGCGGCTCGACCTCGTCGCCCATCAGCTTGATGAAGATCTCGTCGGCCGCGATCGCGTCCTCGATCTGCACCTTCAGCAGCCGCCGGGACGCGGGATCCATCGTCGTCTCCCACAGCTGGCCCGGGTTCATCTCGCCGAGTCCCTTGTAGCGCTGGACAGCGGCGTTGCGCTCGACCTCGGCGCGGAGCCAATGCACCGCCTCGCCGAAGTCGGCGACCGCCTGCTGGTGCTCTCCGCGTTGCACGTATGCACCCGCCCCCAGCAGGCCCTCGACCAGCGCCGCCGCCTCGACGATCTGGCGGTAGTCGCCGGAGACGAGGAAGTCGTCGTCGATCGCGCTCACGCGGACGTTGCCGTGGCGGTTGCGCTCGATGACCAGCCGGTGCCGCTCGTGCTTGTCATCGTAGCGCGCATAGATCTTCACGCCGTCGGCCGGCAACATTGCCGACAGCCGCTCCGCGCTCGCGCGAGCCCGCTCGGAGTCCCCCAGGTCGATCTTGGCCCCGCGAAGGCACGCGTGCAGCGCCTCGGCGTCGATCAGCCGGGCGAGACGGTGGATCACGGCCTCGGCAAGCAGATAGGCGCGGGCGAGCTGCGCGAGCGCGTCGCCCTCGATGGGTGAGGCGCCCTCCCGCGGGTGGAGCGCCGCGCCGACTAGCGCCTGCCGGAGCATGAACTGATCGCGCTCGTGGTCGTCCTTGAGATAGCGCTCCTCCCTGCCTACCTTCACCTTGTAGAGCGGCGGCTGCGCGATGTAGATGTGGCCGCGCTCGATCAGCTCGGGCATCTGGCGGTAGAAGAACGTGAGCAGCAGCGTGCGGATGTGAGCGCCGTCCACGTCGGCATCAGTCATGATGATGATGCGGTGGTAGCGCAGCCTGTCGAGGTTGTAGTCGTCCTTGATCCCGGTACCGAGCGCCGTGATGAGGGTCGCGATCTCGGCGAACGAGATCAGTTTGTCGAAGCGCGCCCGCTCGACGTTGAGGATCTTGCCCTTGAGCGGCAGGATCGCCTGGAACTTGCGGTCGCGGCCCTGCTTCGCCGAGCCGCCCGCGGAGTCACCTTCGACCAGGTAGAGCTCGCAGAGAGTGGGATCCTTCTCCTGGCAATCGGCAAGCTTACCGGGAAGCCCGAAACCGTCCAGCACACCCTTCCGCCGCGTCATCTCACGCGCCTTGCGCGCCGCTTCCCGCGCCCGCGCCGCGTCGACGATCTTGCCGGTGATGATGCGGGCATCTTGCGGCCGTTCGAGGAGAAAACTCATCAATCGCTCGGCCACGATCTCCTCGACCACGGGCCGGACCTCCGAGGAAACCAGCTTGTCCTTGGTCTGAGACGAGAACTTCGGTTCCGGCACCTTGATCGACAGCACGCAGGTGAGCCCCTCGCGCATGTCATCGCCGGAGCATTCGACCCTGGCCTTCTTCGCGACCTCGTGCTCGTCGATGTACTTTCCCAGCGTGCGCGTCATCGCCGCGCGTAGACCCGTGAGATGGGTTCCGCCGTCGCGCTGCGGGATATTGTTGGTGAAGAGGAGGACTTGCTCCTGATAGGAGTCGTTCCATTGCATCGCCACCTCGACGAACATGCCTTCCTTCTGACCGCTGGCATGGAAGATGTTCGGATGCAGCACTGTCTTGTTGCGATTCATGTAGTCGACAAAGCCCCGCACGCCGCCCGCGAACGAGAACTCCTCCTCCTTGCCGGCGCGCTGGTCGACGAGAACGATGCGCACGCCATTGTTGAGGAACGACAGTTCGCGGAGCCGCTTGGCGAGAATGTCGTAGTGAAATTCGACATGCCCGAAAGTCTCGGCGTCGGCGAGGAAGTGCACCTCGGTGCCGCGCCGTTCGGTCTTTCCGGTCACTCTCAGCGGCGCGATGCGCTCGCCGCGCCGAAACTCCATGAAATGCGCCTGACCGTCGCGGCGGACGGTGAGCCGGAGCCATTCCGACAGCGCGTTCACCACCGACACGCCGACCCCGTGCAGGCCGCCCGACACCTTGTACGAATTCGAGTCGAACTTCCCGCCGGCATGCAGTTCGGTCATCACGATCTCGGCGGCCGATCGCCCGCGTTCGTCCTCCCTGTGGATCTCGGTCGGGATGCCGCGGCCGTTATCGGCGACGCTGACGGAATTGTCGGTGTGGATCGTGACGATGATCTCGTCACAGAAGCCCGCGAGGGCCTCGTCCACCGCGTTGTCGACCACCTCGAACACCATGTGATGCAGCCCGGTGCCGTCGGACGTGTCGCCGATGTACATGCCCGGCCGCTTGCGGACCGCGTCGAGCCCCTTGAGCATCTTGATGCTCGAGGAGTCGTAGCTCTCCGGCGGGGTCTCGATCCTCTTCGGCTCACCCGCGCCCAGCTGCTGCGGCTGGTTCTCTTCGCTCATGCGGCGTCAGATGCGCATCGGCATCACGACGTACTTGAAGTCGTCGCGGCCCGGCACGGTGATGAGGGCGCTTGAGTTCGCGTCGCCGAGGGCGACCTGCACCTCCTCGACCGCGAGGTTGTTGAGCACGTCGAGCAGATACTGGACGTTGAACCCGATGTCGAGCGCCTCGCCCTTGTAGCTGACGTCCAACTCCTCCTGGGCCTCCTCCTGCTCCGTGTTGGTGCACGAGATGCGCAAGCTTCCGTCGCCGAGGACCCAGCGGACGCCGCGGAACTTGTCGCTGGTGAGAATCGCCGCGCGCTGCAACGCCTGTCCGAGGAGCTGCCGGCTCATGCGCAGGTGCTTCGACTGCGCGGACGGGATGACGCGCTGGTAGTCGGGAAACTTGCCGTCCACCAGCTTCGAGGCGAGCAGCACACCGTCGAACCGGAACCGTGCCTGGCTCGCTGACAGCTCGATCGTCACCGGGTCGTTGGAGTCGCCGAGCAGCTTCGTCAGCTCGATGATCGTCTTGCGCGGCAGGATCACCTCCTGGCGCCCGACGTCCGGCGCCGTCACCTCCTTCGTCGCGACCGCGAGCCGGTGGCCGTCGGTGGCAACGACGCGGAGCTCCCCGGCATCGAC
This sequence comes from uncultured beta proteobacterium, assembly GCA_963744255.1. Taxonomy (GTDB): domain Bacteria; phylum Pseudomonadota; class Gammaproteobacteria; order Burkholderiales; family SG8-39; genus DATEDA01. The sequence goes on along the minus strand of CAVUSZ010000004.1, from coordinate 24,851 downwards.
GACCATCAACAGGCCGTTCAGGTAATAGCGGATATCCTGCTGCGCCATCGCGTACTGCACCAGCGCGAGCAGGCCCTTCAGATCCTTCTGCGACAGCTCGAGCAAGACGGTCGCGCCCTCGGGCGCAGCGAGCCGCGGGAAATCCTCGGGCGGCAGGGTCTGGAGCTGAAAGCGACTCTTTCCACTGCGCACCTGCAGCCGCTTGTCCGCGGCGGCGAGTGTCACGTCCGCTCCCTCGGGGAGCGCGCGCAGGATGTCGAGTAGCTTCCGCGCGCCAACCGTCAGGCTCTTGCCATCGACCGCTTGCGTCTCCGCTGCCGCCGCGGCACTGATCTCGATCTCGATGTCGGTCGCGACGAACGCGAGCCGGGTGCCGTCGCCAGCGAGCAGCACGTTGGAGAGGATCGGCAGCGTATGCCGTCGCTCGATGATGCCGGTGACGGCCTGTAGCGGCTTGAGAAGAATCTCACGGCTGGTCTTTAGTAGATTCATATCTATTTACTGATTCTGATGATTAAGGCGCGCATTGCGGGGGACAAGCCCGAAGATGCGAGCCGGATCAGGTGCTTCGACTGTGGAGAAGCTGTGCGCGGCGCTGTGGACAGGAGGATCATGCGCGCGTCCGCTCGCCTCGCGCGCGCGGGCCGGCGTGAATTGCCCACAGTCTCCGCCGACTTATACAGAACTTGCTCACCAGGCTATCCCTTCAAGGTCTGTTCGAGGACGTGGAAGTCGCGGTTAAGGTCGGTGTCCTTGGAGCGCAGCGCCGTGATCGTCCGGCACGCGTGCAGAACCGTCGTGTGGTCGCGGTTGCCGAATGCGTCGCCGATCTCCGGCAGGCTCATCTCGGTCAGCTCTTTCGCCAGCGCCATCGCCATCTGTCGCGGGCGCGCGACGTTGCGGCTGCGCTTCTTCGCGTGCAGGTCGGCAACCTTGATCTTGTAGAACTCGGCCACGGTTCGCTGGATGTTCTCGATCGAGATCTGGCGGTTGTGGGCCGAGAGGAGGTCCTTCAGCGCTTCCCGCGCCACCTCGACGGTGAGGTCCTTGCCGTTGAAGGTGGCGAACGCGAGCACGTTCTTGAGCGCGCCCTCCAGCTCGCGCACGTTGGAGCGCACGTGCTTCGCGATGAAGAACGCGATGTCCTCGCCGAGCTTGATGCCGACCGCTTCGGCCTTCTTCAGCACGATCGCGACGCGCATCTCCTGTTCCGGCGGTTCGACCGCCACCGTGAGCCCCCAGCTGAACCGCGTTTTCAGGCGGTCGTCGATGCCGGTGACGTCGCGCGGGTAGGTGTCGCAGGTGATCACGATCTGCTTGTGCCCCTCGACCAGGGCGTTGAACGCGTAGAAGAACTCCTCCTGAGTCCGATCCTTGCCGGTGAAGAACTGGATGTCGTCGATCAGGAGCAGGTCGAGCGAGTGGTAGTAGCGCTTGAACGCGTCGAACGACTTCTGCTGATAAGCGCGCACCACGTCGGTGATGTACTGGTTCGCGTGCAAGTAGCGCATCTTCGGCGTCGATTGATGCGCAGCGACGTGGTTGCCGATCGCATGCAGGAGGTGGGTCTTCCCGAGCCCCGAGCCGCCGTAGACGAACAGCGGGTTGTAGGACGCACCGGGGTTCTCCGCCACCTGCACGGCGGCGGCGCGCGCGAGCTGGTTGGCCTTGCCCTGCACGAAGTTGTCGAACGTGAACTCGGCGCTCATCGTCGAGCGCTCGACGGACCTCCGCTCGGGCTGGGTGCGCGGCGCGGCCGGCGCCGTCCGCGCGCGTGGCGGGGATGCTGGGCGTTCGGGCTCATCGCCCGCTGCGGGCAGCGCGAGCACAACGCGCATCGACTGGCCGGCCTGTTCTGCGAGCATCGTTTCGATCCGGCCGAGGAACCGGTCTTTCACCCACTGTAAGACAAACCGGTTTGGCGCGACCAGGCGCAGCTCGCCGAGTGATTCGTCGCTCGAGGCAAGCGGCCGGATCCAGGTATTAAACTGTTGAGCAGGAAGCTCTTTTTCTAACTGCTTTAGGCAGGACTGCCAGAGGTTCTGCATGCTCGCTGACGGCTCTGTTGGAAGAGTCTTGCACCACTGCGGCGCGCTTCGCGGAGCGCGCGGAATGATACCCGGAACCCCGGAAGTTATCCACAGGCACGAGCGATACGTTGACAGTGTTCGCAACGCCTTGGTTTAATGCTGGGTTTTCTCTACCCCAAGGAAGAAATCCATGAAGCGAACGTTCCAGCCCTCCGTTGTCCGCCGCAAGCGGACGCACGGCTTTCTCGTGCGTATGCGCACCCGTGGCGGACGGGCAGTGATCCGCGCCCGTCGCGCCAAGGGGCGCTCGCGACTCGGCGTCTGACGCGCCCGTCGCGCGACCGGCAGCGACTACGCCGCGGCCAACGTCTCGGCGCCACCGCGGTCGCTGCGGCGCTCAAGGGTGGCAAAGTGATCCGTGCCGCCCGTTTTCACCTGTATCGTCTCCCCAGCCCGCTCGACTACCCGCGACTCGCGCTCGTCGTGCCGAAGCGTCTCGCGCCGCGCGCCGTGACCCGTAACCGGATCCGCCGCCTGGTTCGCGAGGCGTTCCGGCGGCAGCAACCGCGGCTCGCGGCCCTCGACTGCGTCGTGCGTCTGGTGAAAGCGCCGGGGGATACGCCGGTCACGCGCGACGAGATCGAAGCACTCCTGCTTCGCACCACCAGTGGCTAAGACTAGCTTGACGAACGCGAGCGTCCTCCGATTGCCTGCCCGCGTGCTAATCACGTTCGTTACCGCATATCGCTATGCCCTGAGCCCGATGCTCGGCCACAGCTGCCGCTTCCATCCGTCCTGCTCCGCGTACGCGCAGGAGGCGCTGGAACGGCACGGGGCGCTGCGCGGCGTCTGGCTCGCGCTCAGGCGCATCGGGCGCTGTCACCCGTGGCACCCGGGGGGCTACGACCCGGTCCCCTGAGACGCGGAAGAAGAAGGGGCGCACCACCTTACACATCGCCCAAGCCCGCACCGCCCGCCCGAAGAAATCGCATGGATACCCAACGTCTCATCCTGTTCATCATTTTCTCCTTCTCGCTCCTGATGCTATGGGAGGCGTGGCAGAAGGAAACGCGCCCGCCGGTGCCGCCGCCGTCACAACAGCAGGCACGGGACGCGGAGATCCCGGCACCGGCCGCCGCCCCGGCGAAGCCGGGTGCGCCAGCGGCCGTGCCCGGAGCGCCCGTGGCCGCGACGGTCCCCGCCCCCGGCGCTCCGACGGCGGCTTCGCGCGATCTCGTCACGGTCGTCACCGATCTGCTGAAAGCGGAGATCGACCCCGGTCGGCGGCGACATCGTCCGCGTCGAGCTGCTGCGCTATAGCGACAGCATCGACCCGACGAAGAAACTCGTGCTGCTCGGGCCCGAGCATCGCTACACCGCGCAGAGCGGACTGATCGGCAACGGCCTACCGAATCACCGCACGCCGTTCACGCCGCGCGCGCGCGAGTACAAGCTCGCCGACGGCCAGGACGCAGTCGAGGTGAAGCTCGACGCGGCGACCCCCGAGGGCGTGCGGGTAGTGAAGACGCTGACATTCCGCCGGGGGAGCTACGTGGTCGATATCGCGCAGGAGATCGCGAACGTCGGCGCCACGCCGCTCACCACCCAGGCGTACTTCCACCTCACGCGGGACGGGAAAGCGCCAGCCGACGACAAGGCGATGCTCTACACCTTTACCGGCCCGGCGGTGTACACCGAGCATGACAAGTTCGTGAAGGTGCCCTTCAGCGACATCGACAAAGGAAAGGCACCGTACTCGAAGAACGCCGACAACGGCTGGATCGCGATGGTGCAACACTACTTCGTCTCGGCCCTTCTGCCGCCGGACAAGACGCCGCGCGAGTACTACACCGAGAAGCTCGGCGACGACTTCTACCGCACCGGCGTGAAGATACCGCTCGCGGAGATCGCCGCGGGCGCGACGGCGACGGTCGGGACACGGCTGTATGCCGGTCCCCAGGAACAGGACAAGTTGAAGGCAGTGGCGCCCGGCCTCGATCTCGTCGTCGACTACGGCTGGCTCACGGTGCTCGCCGCCCCGCTCTTCTGGGTACTCGAGACCTTTTACAGGTGGCTCGGCAACTGGGGACTCGCGATCATCGCCCTCACGGTTTCGATCAAGCTCGTGTTCTTCCCGCTCTCGGCGGCGAGCTACAAGTCGATGGCGCGGATGAAACAGGTGACACCGCGCCTGATGAAGCTGCGTGAAACGTACGGCGACGACCGAGTCAAGCTCAACCAGGCGATGATGGAGCTGTACAAGCAGGAGAAGATCAACCCGCTCGGCGGCTGCCTGCCGATCGTGGTGCAGATCCCGGTGTTCATCGCGCTCTACTGGGTGCTGCTCGCCTCGGTGGAACTGCGACAGGCGCCGTTCTTCGGCTGGATCAAGGATCTCTCCGCCATCGACCCGCTCTACATCCTGCCGGCGCTGATGATGGCCTCGATGATCGTTCAGACGCGCATGAGCCCGACGCCGCCCGACCCGGTGCAGGCGAAGGTGATGCAGATCATGCCGTTCGCGTTCGGCGTGATGTTCTTTTTCTTCCCAGCCGGCCTGGTGCTGTACTGGCTCGTCAACAACATCCTCTCGATCGCGCAGCAGTGGCAGATCACGCGCATGATCGAAGGCGGCGGGAAGAAGGCGGCCGCCCCCAAGAGCTGATGTGGCGTTCCCGCCCGCGCGCATGGCGGCACCCGCCGACACCATCGCCGCAGTCGCCACGGCACACGGGCGTGCCGGCATTGGCGTCGTCCGCGTCTCGGGCCGGTCGCTCGCCGCCTTTGCCAGGGAGCTGATCGGCCAGATCCCGCCGGCGCGGCGCGCGACGCGTGCGGTCTTCGGCGACGCACACGGGGCCGCGATCGACGACGGGGTCGCGCTCTACTTTCCCGGGCCGTACTCGTACACCGGCGAGGACGTGCTCGAGCTCCAGGGCCACGGCGGCCCGCTCGTCCTCGCGATGCTGCTGCGTCGCTGTTTGGAGCTTGGTGCACGCCTCGCCGAGCCGGGCGAGTTCACGCGGCGCGCCTTCCTCAACGACAAGCTCGACCTCGCGCAGGCCGAGGCGGTCGCCGACGTGATCGATGCGGCGACCGAGACCGCCGCCCGGTGCGCGGTGAGGAGCTTACGGGGAGAGTTCTCTAGCGCGGTCCGTTCGCTCGTCGATCAGCTCGTCGAGCTGCGGATGCTCGCGGAAGCCGCGCTCGATTTCCCGGAGGAGGAGGTCGATCCGCTGCACGGTGCGGATGCGCGCGGTCGGCTCGACCGGTTGCGCGCGGCGCTGGCGGACACGCTCGCGCGTGCCCAGCAGGGAAGCCTCCTGCGGTCCGGGCTGCGCGTGGTGATCGCCGGGCAGCCGAATGTCGGCAAGTCGAGCCTCCTCAACCGGCTCGCCGGCGAAGAACTCGCGATCGTCACCCCGGTGCCCGGCACCACGCGCGACTCGGTGCGACAGGCAATCCAAGTCGAGGGCGTTCCGCTGAACGTGGTCGACACCGCGGGGCTGCGCGACACCGCCGACGAGGTGGAGCGCATCGGGATCGAGCGTGCCTGGACCGAGCTCGAGCGTGCCGATCTCGCGCTCCTCATCGTCGATGCGCGGAGCGGCGTCACGCCGTCCGACGACGCGATTGCGGCACGGCTGCCGGAGCGGCTCGCACGCCTCGTGGTGCACAACAAGATCGACCTCGTCGGCGCGGCGCCGCGCGCGGAGGACACCGTCGTCTTCCTCTCCGCGAAGACGGGCGCCGGGATCGATCTCTTGCGCGCGCGCCTGCTCGCGCACGCCGGCTGGCACTCGGCCGAGGAGTCGGTATTCATCGCGCGCGAGCGCCACCTTGTCGCGCTGCGCCGCGCGGCCGAACGGCTCGGGGCGGCGGCCGGGCAGCTCGCGGCGGCCGAGCTGTTTGCCGAGGAGCTGCGTCTCGCGCAGGGCGAGCTCGGCGCGATCACCGGCGAGTTCACCGCGGACGATCTGCTGGGCGAGATCTTCGCCCGCTTCTGCATCGGCAAGTAGGCGGACGTAGAATGGCGGCCCGCGAGCATTTGTAGGAGGATGCGATGCCGATCGCTGCGCGCAACGCCGTTCTGTTCTCCGCCGCGCTCGCCTTCGCCGGTGTCGCCGCTGCGCAGTCCAGCCTGAAGATGATGATCCCGGCCAACCCCGGCGGCGGTTGGGACCAGACCGGGCGGCAGCTCGCGACCGCTATGCAGAGCGGCAAGCTCGTGAGCGGCGTGCAGTTCGACAACAAGGGCGGCGCCGCCGGCACGATCGGGCTCGCGCAGTTCGTCAACTCCGCCAAAGGCGATCCGAACGCCCTGATGATAGGCGGCATGGTGATGGTCGGCGGCATCATCCTCCAGCAGTCGCCAGTCAACCTCGGGATGGTGACACCGGTCGCGCGTCTGACGAGCGAGTGGGAGGTCATCGTGGTGCCCGCCTCGTCGCCGCACAAGTCGATGGCCGACCTGGTGAAGGTGTTCAAGGAGAACCCGGGCAAGGTGTCCTGGGGCGGCGGCTCCGCCGGTGGCACCGACCATATCCTCGTCGGGCTGATCGCGAAGGCGGTGGGCGCGGATCCGGCCAAGATCAACTACGTCGCCTTCAAGGGCGGCGGCGAGGCGCTGACCGGCATCATCGGCGGCCACGTGACCGCCGGCGTCTCCGGCCTCGGCGAGTTCGCGGAGCAGATCAAGGGCAAGCGGTTGCGCGCGCTCGCGGTTTCGGCGCCGAAGGCGGTCGACGGGATTCCGTCCCTCAAGGAGCAGGGCGTCGACGTGGAGCTCGGCAACTGGCGCGGGATCTTCGGCGCACCCGGCATCACGCCGCAACAGCGCGACGCCCTCGTGAAGCTCGTCAAGGAAGCGACCGAGACGCCGGCCTGGAAGCAGACGCTCGACAAGATGGGGTGGAGCCCGATGTTCCTCGGCGGCGAGCAGTTCAAGACGTTCCTGGACGAGGACATCAAGCGCATCACGAGCATCATCGACTCGCTGGGGATCAAGAAGAAGTAGCACCGGCCGCGGACGCGGCAGGGAGGTCTGCATGCGGCGTTCACCTGCCGAGATCGCGCTCTCCGTCGGCATCCTCGCACTCGGGATCGGCGTGGTGATCGGCACGTCGCTCCTGCCGTCCGAGGGCGGCCATTCCCGCATCGGTCCGAACTTCGTCCCGGGCGTCGTCGGCGCCGGCCTGATCGTCGTCGGCGTGTGGCTGCTCTACGAGGCGCTCGCTGGGGGCTGGCGCGACCGCCCCGACGACTCGCCCGAAGCGCGCGGCGAGCATCCGTTCCACGCAGCGGCGTTCCTGTGGGTGACCGTCGGGCTCTTCGCCCATATGGCCCTCATCGGCACGGCGGGCTTCGTCATCGCTGGTGCCGTGCTGCTCGCGTGCGTCGCCCGCGGCTTTGGGAGCCGGCGCTTGGTGCGCGACCTCGCGATCGGCTTCGTGCTCGCGCTCGCGGCGTTCCTGTTCTTCGTGAAGCTCCTCAACGTCAACCTGCCCGGCGGGTGGCTAACGCCGATCCTGGGCGCGGCGGGGACCTAGCCGTGGACACGCTCGCTTCGCTCGCCACCGGATTCAGCGTCGCGCTCACGCCGATCAACCTGCTGTGGGGGTTCATCGGGGTCACCTTCGGCACGTTCGTCGGCGTGCTGCCAGGCGTCGGGCCGGCGCTGACGGTCGCGATGCTGTTGCCGCTCACGGTGAAGCTCGACCCGACCGGCGCGCTGATCATGTTCGCCGGCATCTACTACGGCGCGATGTTCGGCGGCTCCACCACCACGATCCTGCTGAATGCGCCGGGCGAGTCCGCATCGATCGCGACCGCGCTCGAAGGCAACCGCATGGCGAAGGCCGGCCGCGCCGGACCGGCGCTCGCGACCAGTGCGATCGGTTCGTTTGTCGCGGGTACGATCGCCACGATCCTGCTCACGCTGGTCGCCCCGCTCATCGTCGAGGCGGCGCTCGCGTTCGGCCCAGCCGAGTACTTCGCGCTGATGGTGTTCGCGTTCACCACCGTGTCCGCGGTGCTCGGCGCGTCGACCGTGCGCGGGCTCGCGGCGCTGTTCCTCGGCCTGTTCCTCGGCCTCATCGGCATCGACAGTCAGACCGGCCAGGCGCGGTTCGCGTTCGGGGTGCCCGAGCTGCTCGACGGCGTGGACGTCGTCGTGCTCGCGGTCGGCTTGTTCGCGGTGGGCGAGGCGCTCTACGTCGCGTCGTACACGAGCCGGCTGCCGGAGACGCTCGAGAAGCTCAAGGGCTCGATCTGGATGTCGATCCAGGATTGGAAGCGCTCGGCACCGCCGTGGCTGCGCGCGACCTTCATCGGCTTCCCGTTCGGCTCGATCCCCGCCGGGGGGTCGGAGATCCCGACGTTCCTCTCGTACGCCCTGGAGAAGAAACTCTCCAAGCATCCCGAGGAGTTCGGGAAGGGCGCGATCGAGGGTGTCGCCGGCCCCGAGGCCGCAAACAACGCTGCCGCAACCGGCGCACTAGTGCCGCTGCTGTCGCTCGGCATTCCAACCTCCGCCACCGCGGCGATCCTGCTGAGCGCGTTCCAGAACTACGGCCTCCAGCCCGGGCCGCTGCTCTTCCAGACCCAGCCCGAGCTCGTCTGGGGACTGATCGCGAGCCTCTACGTCGGCAACGTGATCCTGCTCATCCTCAACCTGCCGCTGATCGGCATCTGGGTGAAGGTGCTCGCGATCCCGCGCGAGCTACTCTACGGCGGCATCCTCGTCTTCGCGACACTGGGCGCGTACAGCCTCCACCAGTCGTGGGTCGATCTGCTCATGCTCTACGTGTTCGGGCTACTGGGGTTCGCCATGCGGCGCTGGGACATCCCGGTGGCGCCGGCGATCATCGGGCTGATCCTCGGGCCCCTCGCGGAGACCCAGTTCCGTCGCGCGCTCGCGATCAGCGAAGGAGACCCGAGCGTGTTCATCACCCAGCCGATCTCCGCGACGCTGCTCGCCCTCGCCGCTGCCGCGATCATCGGCCCCTGGATCTGGCGCCGACTCAAGCGCGAGTGAGCCGGTCCAAGCGCCTGGGGCCGGCACTCCTCGCGCTCGCGGCGTGCACGGCGGGCGGGGCGATCTGCTTTCTCCTCCACACTCCGCTGCCGTGGATGACGGGCTCGCTCGTCACCATGGCGGCGCTCAAGTTCTCCGGGCTCGCGGTCGCGGCGCCGCGCGGCGGTCGCGAGGTGGGTCAAACCCTGATCGCGACTGCGCTCGGGCTCTACTTCACACCGCCGGTTGCGCGCGAGGTGCTCGCGCGCTGGGAGCTGCTGGTTGCGGCCGCGGCGTTCGCGACAGTCCTCGCGTACGTAGGGGCGTGGATGCTCGCGCGCTGGACCGACACCGATCGTACGACCGCGCTCTTCGCGAGTGTCCCGGGCGGTGCGACCGAGATGATGCACCTCGGCGAGCGCTTCGGCGCCAGGCCCGATCGAATCGCGGTCGCGCAGAGTCTGCGCATTCTCATAGTCGTGGTGGCCGTGCCGGTGGTGATGACGTGGTGGGGAGCGCACGGCACCGACGACTACCCCGTCGTCACCGTGCCGTTCGACGCGGCCGGTCTCGCCGTGCTCCTCGTCTGCACGGCCGCCGGCGGCCTCGCGCTGTGGTTCGTCGGGTCCCCGAACCCGTTCATGCTCGGCGCGCTCGTGGTCGCGATCGGGCTCACGGTGGCCGGGGCGGAGTGGTCGTCGGTCCCCACGCCGCTCGTCAACGCGGCACAGGTCCTGCTCGGCTGCAACCTCGGTTCGCGGTTCGAGCGCGCGTTCGTCCGTAGCGCGCCGCGGTTCGTCTTCGTCGCCGCGGCGACCATCGTCTCCGCGATCGCGGTCTCGGCAGTCTTCGCGGGAGCGCTCGCGTGGTGGAGCCGACTGCCGGTAGCGACGATGGTGCTCGCGACGGCGCCCGGCGGCATCGCCGAGATGTGCATCACCGCCAAGGTGCTCCAGCTCGGCGTGCCCCTCGTCACAGCGGCCCATGTGACCCGGGTTATCATCCTCGTCACGACGACTGCGCCGCTGTTCCGGCTACTGCGCTCGCTGCGCGGCCGATCGCGGCGTGTTTAGGGCCGGCCCCCGCAAGGTAAGTCTCTGATCGTCAAAGATTGTGGCGCCGCAGCCCGCGACGAATCGCTTTCTGCTAAAGTCCCCCGCCACCGCCCGCCATCAGCATCCGGTGCCGCCCCGCCTTCCGATACGCCGACACAAAAGGCCCTGCCCGAGATGAACCAGCCCTATCACCCGCGCGCCGCGGCGCCCGACTGCGTGCGCCATGCGCGTGCGATCGAATGGGTCGCCAGGATCGCGGCGCTCACGAAACCCGACCATGTCCACTGGTGCGACGGTTCGCAGGCCGAGTACGACCGCCTGTGCGAGGAGATGGTTCGTTCCGGGACGCTGATCAGGCTAGACCCCGAGCTGCGTCCGGGGAGCTTCCTGGCGCGCTCGGACCCGACCGACGTCGCGCGGATGGAAGACCGGACGTTCATCTGCTCGCGCACGAAGGACGACGCCGGCCCTACCAACAACTGGATCGATCCGGCGGAGATGCGCGCGACGCTTGGCCGCCTCTTCGACGGCTGCATGCGCGGACGCACGCTGTACGTCGTGCCGTTCTCGATGGGACCGCTCGGCTCGCACATCTCGCAGATCGGTATCGAGCTCACCGATTCCCCTTACGTCGTCGTCAGCATGCGCGTCATGACGCGCATGACGGCGAAGGTGTGGGACCTGCTCGCCACCGACGGCGACTTCGTGCCTTGCGTCCACTCGGTCGGCGCGCCGCTTGCGTCGGGCCAGAAAGACGTGGCCTGGCCGTGCAACAAGGACCACAAGTACATCGTCCATTTCCCGGAGACGCGCGAGATCTGGTCGTTCGGCTCCGGCTACGGCGGCAACGCGCTGCTCGGCAAGAAATGCTTCAGCCTCCGCATAGCCTCGGTGATGGGCCGCGACGAAGGCTGGCTCGCCGAGCACATGCTGATCCTCGGTCTGACTTCGCCGACGGGCGCGAAGAGCTACGTGAGCGCCGCGTTCCCGAGCGCCTGCGGCAAGACGAACTTCGCGATGCTCGTGCCGCCGGCGGCGTTCAAGGGCTGGAAGGTCACGACGATCGGCGAGGACATCGCCTGGATCAAGCCGGGGAAGGACGGTCGGCTGTATGCGATCAACCCCGAAGCGGGGCTGTTCGGCGTCGCGCCGGGCACCTCGGTGAAGACCAATCCGAACTGCATGGCGGCCATAGGTGCGGACACGATTTTCACCAACGTCGCGCTCACACCGGAGGGCGACGTGTGGTGGGAAGGCATGACCGAGACGGCGCCCGCGCAGCTCACCGACTGGCAGGGACAGGCGTGGACGGCGGGCTGCGGCCGCAAGGCCGCGCACCCGAACGCACGCTTCACGGTAGCCGCAACGCGTGTGCCATCGATCGATCCGGAATGGGAGAACCCGAACGGCGTGCCGATCACCGCGATGATTTTCGGCGGCCGGCGCTCGAGCACGGTGCCGCTCGTCGTCGAGGCGTCCGATTGGGAGGCCGGCGTCTACCTCGGTGCGACGATGGGTTCGGAAACAACGGCGGCGGCGACCGGAAAGGTCGGCGTCGTGCGCCGCGACCCGATGGCGATGATCCCGTTCGTCGGCTACAACATGGCCGACTACTTCGGCCACTGGCTGAAGGTCGGCGCCCAGCTCCCGCACCCACCGCGCATGTTTCTCGTCAATTGGTTCCGGACCGACGCGAACGGTAAGTTCGTGTGGCCCGGCTTCGGGGAGAACATGCGCGTGCTCAAGTGGATCGTTGACCGCTGCCAAGGTCGGGCGAAGGGCGTCGAGACGCCGATCGGGCGCGTGCCGGCGTACGAGGATCTCGAATGGTCCGGACTCGAACGGTTCTCGCGCGAACAGTTCGCGACCGTCACCTCCATCCGGGCGGAAGAGTGGCGCGACGAGCTGGCGAGCCACGACCAGCTGTTCGCGACCCTGCGCGACCGCCTCCCGCGTCGGCTCGCGACGCAACGCGAGGCGATTGGCAAGGCGATGCGTTAGAGAGGGCTCCAGCGAGCGCGACGACGGCCGCTTGCGCGGCCGTTTGCTTCTGGGCGGGTCTAGAATGTTGCTCCCCTCGCCGGCCGGCTCGCGCGATGACGCACGTCTTTCACCGCAATCCGAAGCACCAATACCCTACCGCCGTCGGCGGGGAGGGGCCCTATCTGATCGACTCGAGCGGCAAACGCTACCTCGACGGCTCCGGCGGCGCGGCAGTCTCCTGCCTCGGCCACAGCGATCCGGACGTGCGCGCCGCAATCAAGGCGCAGGCCGACCGGCTCGCATTCGCGCATACCTCGTTCTTCACCAACGAGCCGATGGAGGCGCTCGCCACCGAGCTGATCACGCACGCGCCGTCGGGGATGGCGCGCGTTTACTTCGTGAGCGGCGGGTCCGAAGCAATGGAGGCGGCGCTCAAGCTCGCGCGGCAATATTTCGTCGAGATCGGCGAGCCCGAGCGCCGGCACGTGATCGCGCGGTTCCAGAGCTATCACGGCAACACGCTCGGTGCGCTGTCGGCGGGCGGAAACATCTGGCGCCGCAAGCAGTTCGAACCGCTCCTGGTGGACGTGTCGCATGTGTCGCCGTGCTACGCCTATCGCGGCAAGCAGCCCGGCGAGAACCACGACGCGTACGGGAGGCGTCTCGTCGCCGAGCTAGAGGCGGAAATCGCCCGCCTGGGGCCGCGGAACGTGATCGCTTTTGTCGCGGAGACCGTGGTCGGCGCGACGCTCGGCGCCGTCCCGCCGGTGCCGGGCTACTTCCGCGGGATCCGCGAGGTGTGCGACCGCCACGGCATCCTGCTCATCCTGGACGAAGTGATGTGCGGCATGGGCCGCACCGGAACGCTCTACGCCTGCGAACAGGAAGGCATCGCACCGGATCTCCTCGCGATCGCCAAGGGGCTCGGTGCCGGCTATCAGCCGATTGGCGCGCTGCTCACTAGCGGCAAGGTCTACGAGGCGGTGGTGAAGGGCTCGGGTTTCTTCCAGCACGGTCATACCTATCTCGGCCATCCGGTCGCCTGCGCGGCCGCGCTCGCAGTGCAGAGCGCGTTCCGCGAGCGCAATCTGATGCCGCAGGTGCAACGACTTGGGCGCGCCCTGGAAACTCGCCTGCGGGACCGGTTCGGTGATCACCCGCACGTCGGCGACATCCGGGGGAGGGGACTATTCTGGGGCCTCGAGCTCGTCGCCGACCGGGCCACGAAAGCGCCCTTCGACCCTGGCCAACGGCTAAACGCGAAAGTGAAGCAGCGAGCGATGGACGACGGACTCCTCTGCTATCCGATGGGCGGGACGATCGACGGCGTCCGCGGGGAACACGTGCTCGTCGCTCCACCATTCATCGTTACCGAGGTCCATCTCGACGAGCTGGTCGACAAGCTCGGACGAGCCATCGACGTCGCGCTCGAGGCCAGCCGGCCTATTCCTACCCCGGAGCCGATAGACTAGGCGGGCAACTCACCAGAGACGAGGAGACCCGCATGCGTACGCAAGCTCTGATCGCCGCAGCGCTAGGCGCCGCATTCACGCTGCCGACCGGCGTCGCCCAGGCGCAGCAGAAGTACATCACCATCGGCACCGGCGGCGTCACCGGCGTGTACTACGCGGCGGGCGGCGCGATCTGCCGTCTCGTCAACAAGGACCGCAAGCAGCACGGTATCCGCTGCTCGGTCGAGTCGACCGGCGGCTCGGTGTTCAACATCAACACCATCAAGGCGGGCGAGCTCGACATGGGTGTTGCCCAGTCCGACGTGCAGTTCAACGCGGTGAAAGGTTTCGGGATGTTCAAGGACGCGGGCGCGTACGGCGATTTGCGCGCAGTCTTCTCGCTCCACCCCGAGCCGTTCACCGTGTTGGCCCGCAAAGAGGCGAACATCAAGGGCTTCAACGACTTCAAGGGCAAGCGCTTCAACGTCGGTAACCCGGGCTCCGGCACGCGCGCCTCGATGGAAGAGTTGCTCGCCGCCATGAGCTGGAAAATGTCGGACTTCGCGCTGGCGTCCGAGCTCAAGGCCGACGAGCATGGCCCGGCGCTGTGCGACGGCAAGATCGACGGTTTCTTCTACGCCGTCGGGCACCCCTCGGCGAACATCCAGGACCCGACCACGACGTGCGGCGCGAAGCTGGTCTCGCTGACGGGGCCGGCCATCGACAAGCTTGTGAAGGAAAAGCCGTACTACGCCTACGCCGGCATTCCCGGCGGGTTGTACCCAAATAATCCTCAGGAAACAAAGACGTACGGCGTACTCGCGACTTTCGTTTCGTCGCAGAAAGTGCCGCCGGAGCAGATCTATGCGGTCGTCAAGGCGGTGTTCGACAACTTCGACGAATTCAAGAAGCTGCATCCCGCGCTTGCCAACCTCAAGTCCGAGAGCATGATGAAGGACGGGCTGTCGGCACCTCTACATGACGGCGCGGTCAAGTATTACAAAGAGAAGGGTTGGTTGAAGTAAGCGCACGCTAACGCTACGGACAACTAGGGGCGCAGACTCGCGCCCCTTTCTGTTTGTCCCTCTCCCGCAGTTCTTGCGGCAAGGGGTCGGGGTGGGGCGTAGCGCGCCGACCGAGCGCTTCCGAGGCGCGCGTTCCTACGGGGGAGGCATGGTAGCGACCGCAGCGGGGCCTAGCCCCGACCCAGAGCAACTCGTCAAAGAAGCGGGCCTGGGGGGCCGCGAGCCGGCAGGGAAGGTCGGCGCGTTTCTGGCGCTCGTCGCCGCCGCGTGGTCGGTGTTCCAGGTCTGGTACGCGTCGCCATTAGCCTTCGTCGTGGGCTTCGGAGTCTTCAATGACACCGAGGCGCGCGCGATTCATCTCGCGTTCGCGGTGTTCCTCGCGTTCACCGCGTTCCCGGCCTTCAAGTCGTCGTCGCGCCAGGTCGTCCCCTGGACCGACTGGGTGCTCGCATTGATCGGAGCGTTCTGCGCCAGCTATCTCTTCCTCTTCTACAACGCGCTCGCCATCCGACCGGGGCAGCCGACCCGGTTCGACATGGCGGTCGGCCTGGTCGGCGTCGCGATCATGCTCGAGGCGACGCGCCGGGCGATGGGCTTCGGTATGCTAATCACGACGGGGCTGTTCTTGCTCTACGTCTTCGCCGGGCCGTACATGCCCGAGGCGCTGCAGCACAAGGGCGCCTCGCTGTCGCGATTTGTCTCGCACTTCTGGCTCACGACCGAAGGCGTATATGGGGTCGCGCTGGGTGTCTCCGTCGCGTTCGTGTTCCTGTTCGTGATGTTCGGGACCATGCTCGACATCGCGGGCGCGGGCAATTTCATGCTGCAGGTCTCTCTGGCACTGCTGGGCCATCTCCGCGGCGGTCCGGCGAAGGTTGCGGTGGTTTCGTCCGCGCTGAACAGCCTCGTCTCCGGCTCCTCCGTGTCGAACGTCGTCTCGGGCGGGATCTTCACCATTCCGTTGATGAAGCGCACGGGGTACTCGGGCGTGAAGGCGGGCGCCATTGAGGCGGCCTCGTCTATCAACGGGCAGATTACCCCTCCGGTGATGGGCGCCGCAGCGTTTCTGATGGTCGAGTACGTGGGCATTCCCTACTCGGAGATCATCAAACACGCGGCGCTGCCCGCGATCATCTCGTATATCGCGCTCTTCTATATCGTCCATCTTGAGGCGCTCAAGTACGACATCCAGCCAATCGCGCGCAAGGAGAAGCCGTGGCGGGCCCGCCTGCTGGGATGGCTGCTGGGCTTCACCGGTACGATTGTCGCCCTCATCGGTGTCTACTACCTCATCACGAGCGTGCGCATGCTGTTCGGCGAGGCCGCCAACTGGGCGCTGGCGGTCACGACACTGGTGGCCTACGTCGCACTACTCGTCTGGTCGTCGCGCTATCCCGACCTTCCGATCGACGACCCGAGGTCGCCGGTGGTCACCCTTCCGCGCACATGGCCCACGGTTCGCGCCGGCATGCACTTCTTCATCCCGATCGTCGTCCTGCTGTGGTGCCTGATGGTCGAGGAGCTGTCGCCGGGAACGTCGGCGTTCTGGGGAACGCTCACCGCGATCGCGATGGTGGTCATCCAGCCGTGGTTGGTTTCTCTGTTCCGCAAGACCGGATCGGCCAAGGAAGCCTGGAAGAAGGGCCTCGAAGACTTGTGGCGCGGTCTTGTGCTGTCCGCCCGCAATATGATTGGCATCGCCGTGGCCTGCGCGAGCGCCGGCCTCATCGTCGGTGCGATCACGCTCACCGGCATGGGCCTGATGATGACGGACTTCGTCGAGGCGATCTCCGCCGGCAACGTTTTCCTGATGCTCTGCCTTACGGCGGTCATCTGCCTGCTGATCGGCGCGGGCGTACCCACCACCGCAAACTACATCCTGGTTGCCACACTCATGGCGCCGGTCATCGTCGAGCTGGGCGCGAGGAGCGGGCTGGTGATCCCGCTGATCGCCGTCCACTTGTTCGTCTTTTACTTCGGGATCATGGCCGACGTGACGCCGCCGGTCGGGCTAGCTTCCTATGCGGCCGCGGCGATTTCGGGCGAGGACCCGAACGCAACCGGGTGGCAGGCGACGTGGTACAGCTTCCGAACCGCGCTGCTCCCGTTCGTGTTCGTGTTCAATCCGCAGATCCTCATGATCGGCGTCGGCAACGTGGCGCAGTTCATCCTCGTGGTCGCGAGCGCCATCGTAGCCTCGCTGCTGTTCGCTGCCGCCACTATGGGCTGGTTCCGGACGCGCGCACGATGGTGGGAGGTGGCCCTGCTACTCGTGGCCTCGTTCCTCTTCTTCCGGCCCGACTTCGTGATTGACCGCGTCGCGCCCAAGTACGTGGATGCGCCGGTCTCGACGCTCTTCGAGGTGGCGGACAAGCTCGGGGAAGACGAGTGGCTGATTCTCAGGATCGCCGGGGAGAACGTGGAAGGCAAGGAGATCAACAAGACGGTCGCCCTGCCCATGGGCAAGGGGGCGACGGGGCGCGAGAAGATACGCGCCGGGGGGGTCACGCTCGTCGCGCTCGGCACCGACATGGAAGTGGCGGACGTGAAGTTCGGCAGCCGCGCTCGAAAGCTCGGCATCGAGCAGGGCTACAAGGTCGTCGGGATCCGCTTGCCCAACCCGGACCGCCCGTCGGACTACTGGGTTTTCATCCCAGCGGGATTGCTCGCCGCACTTATCTGGTTCATCCAGGGATGCCGGGCTGCATCAGTTGATTCAGTAGCTTAGCGCCCGATCTCCCGGTTTGTTCCACGTGGAACAAACGCGGTAATTTGGTTCCACGTGGAACATTCAGTATGATTCGCGCGCTGAGAGCGTCGCTATGCTGTTCCCCATCCAGTTCGAAGTCATCGTCGTCGGCGGCGGCCACGCCGGGACCGAGGCAGCGCTTGCTGCCGCCCGAATGGGGTGTGGCACGCTCCTGCTGACCCACAGCATCGAGACCCTCGGCCAGATGTCCTGCAATCCGTCTATCGGCGGGATCGGCAAGGGCCACTTGGTGAGAGAAGTCGACGCGCTCGGCGGCGCAATGGCACTCGCCACCGACGAAGCAGGGATTCAGTTTCGGACTCTGAATTCCAGCAAAGGGCCTGCGGTGCGAGCTACTCGGGCCCAGGCCGACCGACTCCTGTACAAGCAAGCTATCCGGACTCGTCTGGAAAACCACCCGAATCTGACTCTTTTCCAGCAGGCGGTGGACGACCTGATCCTCGAAGGCGATCGCGTCGTCGGGGTGGTCACCCAGCTCGGGGTGCGTTTTCGGGCCGAAGCGGTTGTTTTGACCACCGGAACCTTCCTTTCCGGCCTGATCCACGTCGGACTGCAGAACTACCAGGCGGGACGGGCAGGGGATCCCGCCTCGATCAGCCTCGCGGCACGGCTCCGGGAACTGAAACTGCCGGTGGGGCGGCTAAAAACCGGCACGCCGCCGCGGCTGGACGGGAAAACCATCGACTTCTCGGTCATGGAGGTCCAGGCGGGAGACCAGCCCGAGCCGGTGTTCTCGTTCGTCGGTCGTCGCGACATGCATCCGCGGCAGTTGCCGTGCTGGGTCGCTCATACCAACGAGCGCACCCACGAGATCATCCGGGGCGGCCTCGATCGCTCACCGATGTACACCGGCAGGATCGAGGGCGTGGGGCCGCGCTACTGCCCCTCGATCGAGGACAAGATTCACCGCTTTGCGGCGAAAAAGAGCCACCAAATTTTCCTGGAACCCGAGGGGCTCACCACCAGCGAGATCTACCCGAACGGCATTTCGACCAGCTTGCCTTTCGATGTTCAACTCGATTTAGTGCGTTCAATCAATGGATTAAGTGACGTCCATATCCTCCGTCCGGGCTACGCGATCGAATATGACTATTTTGATCCGCGCGGTCTCAAGGCTTCGCTGGAAACCAAGGCGATCCGGGGCCTCTTCTTCGCCGGCCAGATCAACGGTACCACCGGCTACGAGGAAGCCGCAGCCCAGGGCCTGCTTGCCGGGCTGAATGCTGCACAGCTTGTGCGCAACAACGCGGCCTGGTCACCGCGCCGCGACGAGGCCTATCTTGGCGTCCTGGTCGACGACCTCGTTACCCGGGGCGTTTCCGAACCCTACCGGATGTTCACGAGCCGCGCCGAGTACCGCCTGCAGCTCCGCGAGGACAACGCCGACCTGCGCCTCACCGAAACCGGCCGCAAGCTCGGTCTTGTCGACGACGCGCGCTGGGAGGTTTTCGCGCGGAAGCGCGACGCGATCGCGCGCGAGACCGAGCGGTTGAAGTGCACGTGGATCAATCCGCGCGTGCTACCGCCGGAAGACGCAGCGCGCGTGCTCGGCAAGCCTCTCGAACGCGATCACACGCTCATCGACCTGCTCAAGCGTCCCGACGTCACCTACGGCGCGCTGATGACCCTGCACGGCGCCGGCACTCCTGTGAGCGATCCAGCGGTCGCGGAGCAGGTGGAGATCCAGGCGAAGTACGCGGGTTACATCACCCGCCAGCGCGACGAGGTCGCGCGCAACGAGGCGCACGAGTCGACACGGCTGCCGCCGGATCTCGACTATCGCGCGGTGCGCGGGCTTTCGACCGAGGTGCAGCAGAAGCTCGCCCAGCATCGTCCGGAAACGATCGGGCACGCGTCGCGCATCTCGGGGGTCACGCCCGCTGCGATCTCGCTCCTCCTCGTGCATCTGAAGCGGCGCGCCGCATGAACGCGCCGCAGCCGCTCCGGCGCGGCCTGGTCGCCCTCGGCGTCGGCCTCCGCGACGAGCAGGTCGAGCGGCTCGAGCGGTATCTCGCGCTGCTCGAGAAGTGGAATCGCGTCTACAACCTGACCGCGATCCGCGAGCCGGAACGCATGGTCACCCATCACCTGCTCGATTCGCTCGCGATCCTGCCGTACGTGCGCGGGACGCGCGTGCTCGACGTCGGCAGCGGCGCGGGATTGCCCGGGATCCCGCTCGCGCTTGCGGCACCCGAGCTGGCCGTAACGCTGCTCGACTCCAGTCACAAGAAGTCGGCGTTCCTGCAGCAGGCGATCGCGGAGCTGCGGATCGCGAACGCCACCGTAGTCGTCGACCGCATCGAGTCGTGGCCGACCGAGGCGCGCTTCGACACCATCGTCTCGCGCGCTTTCGCCGACCTCGGTCAGTTCGCGTCTTGGAGCGCGCGGCTCCTCGCGCCCGCGGGCGTGATCGCGGCGATGAAGGGCATTCATCCCCGCGACGAGGTCGAGCGATTGCCCGCGAGCTTTCGCGTGCGCGAAGTGGTCAAGCTCGATGTCCCGCTGCTCGACGCCGAGCGGCATCTGGTCGTCGTGGTGCCCGAAACATGACCCGCGTGCTCGCCGTCGCGAACCAGAAGGGCGGTGTCGGCAAGACGACCACCACGGTCAACCTCGCCGCCGGGCTCGCGCAGGCCGGAAAGCGCGTGCTGCTCGTCGACCTGGACCCGCAGGGCAACGCCACGATGGGCTCAGGCGTCGACAAGCGCTCGCTCAGGCAGACCGTCTATCATGTCCTGCTCGGGCTCTCGACTATCGACAGCGTGCGCGTCGTCTCGGAGAGCGGCGGCTACGATGTCCTGCCGGCGAACCGCGACCTCGCCGGCGCGGAAGTCGAGATGGTCGAGCTCGAGCACCGCGAGCTTAGGCTGAAGAGCGCGCTCGCGCGCGTCACCGCGCAATACGATTTCATCCTGCTCGACTGTCCCCCGGCGCTCAACCTGCTCACGCTAAATGGACTCGTCGCTGCCGACGCCGTCATGATCCCGATGCAGTGCGAGTACTACGCGCTCGAGGGGCTCTCGGATCTGATCAACACCATCCGGAAGGTGCGCCTGCATCTCAACCCCGCGATCGAGATCGAAGGGCTGCTCCGGACCATGTTCGACCCGCGCAACACGCTCGCGCTGCAGGTGTCGTCACAGCTCGAGCAGCACTTCGGCAGCAAGGTCTATGGCACGGTCATTCCGCGCAACGTGCGCCTGGCCGAGGCGCCGAGCTACGGCGTCCCGGCGGTGAAATACGACGTCATGTGCAAGGGGTCGCAGGCCTATCTCGAGCTTGCGAGCGAGATCCTCGGACGAGCCGAGCCGGGCGCGGTGCCGGCGGTCGTCGGGGAGGAGGGGACATGATCAAGCCGAAGGGCCTGGGGCGCGGCCTCGACGCGCTGCTGGACGCCGAGAATGCGCCGTCCGCGGGCGAATCGCTCGGGACGGCACGCGTCGATCGCCTCCGGCCGGGCCGCTATCAGCCGCGAACCAAAATGGACGCGGAGTCTCTGAACGAGCTCGCGGCGTCCATCAAGGTGCAGGGTCTGATGCAGCCGATCCTGGTGCGCCCTGCCGACGGCGACCGCTACGAGATCATCGCCGGCGAACGCCGCTGGCGCGCGGCGCAGATTGCAGGTTTGGACGAGGTGCCGGTCGTCGTCCGCGACGTGCCCGACCAGGCCGCCCTTGCCATGGCGCTGATCGAGAACATCCAGCGCGAGGACCTGAACCCGCTCGAAGAAGCGCAGGGCGTGCAACGGCTCGTCGCCGAGTTCAGGCTTACGCATCAGGAGGCGGCCGATGCGATCGGCCGCTCGCGTGCCGCAACGACGAACCTCCTGCGGCTGCTCAACCTCCCGCAGTCCGTGCAGCAGCTCGTCTTCGACGGCGAGATCGACATGGGACATGCCCGGGCGCTGCTCGCGCTCGACGGCGAGCTGCAGGCCGGCATCGCGAGGAAGGTCGCGGCCAAGGGCCTCTCCGTGCGCGAGACCGAGCAGCTCGTGAACGACCTCCTGCATCCGAAGGCGCGCCAACCGCGGGTGAAGGCGCGCACCGGCCGCGACATCCAGCGGCTCGAGGAAGAGGTGTCGGAGAAGCTCGGCACGACGGTCGAGATCAAGCCGGGCAAGAAGGACAGCGGGCGGGTCCTCATCAACTACATGAATCACGTCCATCTGGACGAGCTGCTTGCCAAGCTGACAGGCTAGCGGCGCGTCCGCGAAGAAGAACAACAAGAAACACCGGAGGAAAGGTTGGGCCCGTATCTCGTCGGCGTCGACATCGGGGGCACTTTCACCGACTGCGTCGTGCTCGACCGCGCCGGCAACATCACCGCCACCAAGGCGGCTTCCACTCCGGGCAATTTCGCCGACGGCATGCTAGCGGCGATGCGGGTCGCGGCCGAACGGCTCGAGCTGCCGTTCGACGCCTTGTGCGAGCGCATATCGGTGCTTACCCACGGCACGACCGTCGGCACCAACGCGCTCGTTCAGCGCCAGGGCGCAAGGGTCGGACTGATCACCACCAAGGGCCACGAGGACGCGATCCACATCATGCGCGGCTCGCGCGGCGTGACCTCGCGCGACATCGCCAAGGTCGTCCATTTTCCGGAGAGCCAGAAGCCGGATCCGATCGTCCCGAAGCGACTGATCCGCGGCGTGTCGGAGCGCGTCGACTGCTTCGGCGAGGTCGTCGTGCCGCTCAACGAGGCCGAAGCGGAGCGCGCGATCCGTGAGCTCGTCGCCGCCGGGTGCGACGCGATCGCGATCTCGTTCCTGTGGTCGTTCCGGAATCCTGCGCACGAACGGCGAGTGCGCGACATGGTCCGCGCCGTTGCGCCGCGGGTGTTCGTGTCGTGCTCGATCGACATCGCGCCGAAATGGGGCGAGTACGAGCGCACGACCGCGACGGTGCTGAACGCGTACATCGGTCCGGTCATGTCGCGCTATCTCTCCAGCCTCGACCGCGAACTGAAGGCCCACCGCTACCGGCAGCCGCTGCAGATCACCCAGTGCGGCGGCGGCTCGATCTCGGTCGACCGGGCGATGGAGTCGCCGCTGCTCACGCTCGACTCCGGCCCGGTGTCGGGCGTCACCGGGTCGGTGTTCTTCGGCAAGCTGATCGGCACGCCGGACATCATCACCACCGACATGGGCGGCACGTCGTTCGACGTCGGGATCATCGCCGGCGGGCAGCCCGAGTACTCGTTCATCTCGAACGTCATCCAGTACGACTACTTCTTGCCGAAGGTCGACATCCAGGCGATCGGCTCCGGCGGCGGCAGTCTCGCGCGCGTGAACCAGTTCGCCCGGACGCTGACGGTCGGTCCGGACAGCGCCGGCGCCGATCCCGGGCCGGCGTGCTACGGAAAGGGCAACGCGACGCCCACGGTGACCGACGCGGACGTCGTGCTCGGCTACATCGATCCGGACAACTTCCTCGGCGGACGGATGAAGCTCGACAAGGCCAAAGCCGTGGCGGCGGTGCAGTCGGTCGCCGACTCGCTCGGCCTGTCGCTCGCGGAGGCGGCGAGCGGGATCGCCACGATCGCCGAGTACAAGATGGCCGACATCATCCGCAAGATGACCGTCGAGAAGGGTCACGATCCGCGCGACTTCGTGCTGTTCGCGTTCGGCGGCGCGGGGCCGGTGCACGCCGCCGTGTTCGGCGCGGAGCTCGGCGTGCGGAAGGTGATCGTGCCGCTGCGCGAGATCGCCTCGACGTGGTGCGCATTCGGCGCCGCGGCCGCCGACATCCTCCACGTCTACGAGCAGGTCGACATCCAGGGCTCGCCGTTCGACCCGGCGCGGGTCAACCGGGCGCTCGCGGACCTCCAGGCGCGCGCCGAGGCGCAGCTGGCTGAGGACGGGATCGCCGCATCGCGCCGGAAGTTCGGCTTCTCGCTCGACATGCGACACCGCGGGCAGATCCACGAAGTCGAGGTGATGCTGCCCGAGGGCCGCCTGGCGGGCGATTTCGCGGAGCGGCTGCGGCAGCGCTTCTATGACCGGTACGAGCAGCTCTACGGGCGCGGCTCGTCCTACCGCAGCGCGCGCCTCGAGATCGTCACGATGCGCGTCCGCGCGACCGCGGCCACGCCGCGGCCGAAGCTCACGAAAGCAAGCACACTCACGGCCGCGATCCCGAAAGCGGCCAAGCGCGGCACCCGCCCGATCTACTGGGCGGCGCCGAAGCGCACGCTCAAGACGCCGGTCTTCGACGGCGCGGCGCTGCGGCCCGGCAACCGCATCAAGGGCCCGTGCGTCGTCGAGACGTCGCAGACCAACGTCGTCGTGCCGCCGGGGCGGACGCTGCGGGTGGATGCCTTCGGCAACTTCGAGATCCTGTTCAAGTGAGGCGGCAATGCCCAAGCTGAGCGAGATGAAGGGCGTCAAGTTCGACGGCAAGACGTACGGCTACGTCCCGCCGAAGAAGCTCGCGATTGCGAAGAAGCTGAAGCTCCACACCCGCTACAAGAAGGAGATCGACCCGATCACCTACGAGGTCGTCCGCCATTCCCTCTGGCACGTCAACGAGGAGCACGGCGCGACGATCCAGCGCATCTCCGGGTCGCCGGTGGCGATGTACGCGCTGGATCTCAACCCGTCGATCCTCACCGAGGACGGCGAGTTCGTGTACTTCGGGCCGTACATGCAGTACATGTCCGGTGTCACCGACACCCAGGTGAAGTGGATTCTCGAATACCGGAGCGACAACCCCGGCATCAGGGACGGCGACATGTTTCTCGCCAACGATCCGTGGGTCGGCGCGGCGCACCAGCAGGACGTGATGCTCATCTGCCCGGTGTTCTGGAAGGGCGAGCTCTTCTGCTGGGTCACGAACTGCCTGCACCAGTACGACATCGGCGGCAAGACGCCGTCCTCCTTCTGCGGCTCGGCCGAGAACGCCTTCGAGGAAGGCATCTGCCTGCCGCCGATCAAGATCGTCGAGGGGAACGAGATCCGGCGGGACATCGAGGAGGCGTACCTCCGCGCCTCGCGCAAACCCGATGCGGTTGCGCTCGATTTCCGCGCCCAGCTCGCCGGCAACACCACCGCGCGCGATCGCATCCTGCGGCTCATCGGGCGCTACGGCCCGGAGGTCGTGAAGGGGGTCATGAAGCGCATCCTCGACAATGCCGAGCGCGCTTTTCTCGACAAGCTCAAGCGCCTGCCGGACGGCGTGTGGCGCGACCGCACCTATGTCGAGTGCTGCCGGCCGGGCGACCGGCGCACGCACACCGTGATGCTGACCCTGCGCAAGCAGGGCAAGCGACTCATCTTCGAGAACGACGGCACCGCTCCGCAGGACGGCGCCATGAACGCCACCTTCTCCGGCTGGCGCGGCGCGATCATGGTGGCGCTGAACCAGCTGCTGTGCTGGGACCAGTACTTCGCCATCGGCGGCGCGCTCCGGCACGTCGAGTTCGACCCGACGCCCGGCACGTTCAACTGCGCGACCTTCCCCGCCTCGGTGTCGACTGCGCCGGTGCAGGCGATGGAGATCTCGCTCTACCCGGCCTACAACGTGCT
>CAVUSZ010000003.1:0-118891 GCA_963744255.1 uncultured beta proteobacterium | reverse complement strand
AAGCGAGCTCGTTTCCGGCGCCGCGCGACGGTGCCGGTCAAGCGGCGTTGCTCGCCGCGCGAGCACAAATTCCGGTTCCGGCTGTCGGATCTAGTGCATCCGACGAGCAGACACCGGCGGGGCGTTGCTCTACGCTGTTTTCCCGAGCAGTGGAGCCCCGAATCTTGGTCAAAGTGATGATCGTCGAGGACGATCCCTCGTTCCTCAACCGCTTCTGCAGGACCGTTGCCGAGGAGGAAGAGTTCGAGCTCTTCGCCGCGGTGCGCGACGGCACCACCGCGCGGGATACGCTCACGCGCGGGGCGCCGGACGTTCTGCTCGTCGACCTCGGGCTGCCGGACATGAGCGGGATCGAGATCATCCGCGAGACCGCAGGGCGCTACCCCGCTACCGACATCATGGTCGTCACCATCTTCGGCGACGAAGGGCACGTGCTCGCCAGCATCGAGGCCGGTGCGACCGGCTACCTGCTCAAGGACGCCCTGCCGGAAGAGTTCGTCGATCTCATCAAGGCGCTGCGTGCCGGCGGCTCGCCGATCAGCCCGCCCATCGCGCGCCAGCTGCTGAAGAAGCTTCGTCCACCTAGTGGCGTGACCGACGAAGCCGCGCGGGTCGGGTCGGCGCTGTCGGCGCGCGAGTCCGAAATCCTCTCGATCATCGCCAAGGGTTTCCGCTTCGGGGAGATCGCGAGCCTGCTCGAGAATCTCCGCACACGGTGACGACGTATGTGAAGAAGATCTATCAGAAGCTGGCCGTGCATTCGCGCGGCGAAGCGGTCTATGAGGCGAGCAGGCTGGGCCTCATCCGGTAGCGGGTCCCCGCGTCGGGCCATGCGCTGCCGCTGGCGGCATTGGCTCGCGCTGCTCGTCGCCGGGACGGTCGGGCTGCTCGGTGCGGACCACGTCGCCGCCTCCATCCTCAAGCTGGACGCCGCGGAGATCGTCCTGGACGACGCTGCCTCGCCGCCGCCGGACTCTGCGTCCTGGCAGCCGCAGCCGTTACCGGACAACTGGAACGTATCCCGCCCGGGCCAGGGCGGAATCGCGTGGTATCGCGTGCGCTTCGAGCTGCCGCGCGCGCCCGACCGGCTCTACGCGGTCTACGTGCCCAAGCTCAGCATGAACGCGGCATTCCACGCCAACGGCGCGTCGGTCGGGAGCGGCGGGCAGTTCGAGGAACCGGTGGCGCGCCATTGGAACCGCCCGCAGTTCTTCACGATCCCGCCGGCGCTGCTGAGCGAAGGCGAGAACGTCCTCCACGTGCGGCTGCGGGTCTATCCGAATTCACGCGGTGGCCTCGGCGAGATCCAGGTCGGTCCCGAAGCCGAGCTGCGACCGCACTATGAGCGCCGCTATCTCGTCCAGACCGTTCTTCCGCAGCTCTGCAATATCGTCGTCGCCGCCCTGGGCGTGTTCACCTTCGCCCTGTGGGTGAAGCGCCGCGCCGAGCCGACGTACGTGTGGTTCTGCGTCTTCTCACTGTTGTGGGCCTTCCGCTCGACGCACTTGTTCGTCCGCGACATCCCGGTGGACGCGTTCTACTGGGACATCTGGGTGCAAAGCTCTTTCGGATGGTGCGCGCTGCTGTTCATCGTTCTCGCCATGCGGTATTCGGGCCAGCGCTGGCCCCGCTTCGAGGCGGTTCTCCTCGCCTATGCCGCGCTCGGGCCGGTGGCGATGTATGCCGGCGGTCCGGACCGGCTGCACGCGGTTGCGAGCAACTGGTCGTTCGTAATCGTGCCGGTAGGGGTCTTTTTCGAGACGTTCCTGATACGCGAGGCCTGGCGTCAGCGCACGGCGGTCAGCGCGCTGCTGGCAACGGTCTGGGCGCTGATAGTCATCGCCTCCGTTCACGACGGCCTCGTCCATCGCGACAAGCTCGCGTTCGACAGCTTCTATCTCGTGTCCTACGTCATGATCTTCCTGTCGGTCGTGATGGGCTGGATCCTGACGAACCGCTTCGTCGCGGCGCTGAACGCCGCGGAGACGCTCAATGTCGAGCTGGAGGACCGCGTGGCCCGGAAGCAGGCCGAGCTCGAGCAGCACTACGGGCGGCTGCAGGAGATGGAGCGCGCGAGCGCGATCGCCGAAGAGCGCCAGCGCATGATGAGCGAGATGCACGACGGCATCGGCTCGCAGCTGATCGCCACCCTGGACCTGGCCGAGCAGGGCGAGACGCTGAAGGGCGAGATCGCGCGCGGGCTGAGGGAAGTGCTGGACGGCCTCCGGCTCACGATCGATTCGCTGGAGCCGACCGGGGACGATCTGCTGGCGGTGCTGGGCAGCCTGCGCTACCGCCTGGAAGGCAGGCTGAGGCGGCAGGGGATCGCGCTCGACTGGCAGGTGGCCGATCTGCCCCGGCTGCCGTCGCTCACGCCGCACCATGTGCTGCACATCCTGCGCATCCTGCAGGAAGCGTTCACCAATATCGCGAAGCACGCGCGCGCGAAAGGCGTCACGGTGCGAACGGGTTTCACCGACCAGCACCTCGTCATCAGCGTCGCCGATGACGGTTGCGGTTTCGCGGCCGGGCACCGCGAGGGCCGCGGAGTCGCCAGCATGCGCCGGCGCGCGGAGGCTCTGGGCGCACGGCTGTCGATTACACCCACGGCGCTCGGCACGACCCTGAGCCTCGCCCTCTCGCGCTCGGCGTGAGCGCGCGTGCGCCGCCGGCGTCGGCGCGGAGCGCCATGCCTTTCGGTCTACATCCGCAGGTTTAGCCAGAACACGCGATGGGCGAACGCGTTCGCGGGCTATTCGTGCTCGCGCGCTCTTTTTAGAGTTGCAATCGCAAGATCGACGACGCGACCGCGCGGACGCGGTCCCATCAATCCTGAAGGAGAGAACGTCATGGCAATGAAAGGAAACGGACATGTCGGATAAATGGACCATCAAGGGCCGGGTCGTGGTGAGCCATCTCCTGCCGGAGCTGGCCGAGGCATTCGGGCCGACCAACGGCCTCGCCGGCATCACGGTCAAAGTCTCCGCCCGCTCCAAGATCCCCACCGGGTGGGGCTGGTGGAACCGCTGGGGCACGATCAAGACCGGCAGCGACGGCCGGTTCCAGGTTACCGAGACGCACGGCGGCGACCGCCGCCAGTTCAAGGTCGAGATCCTGTTCGATTCCGATCGACTGCGGATCAAGGAAGGCCAGGAAACCTCGATCCGGCTGGACTCGGACGGCTTCCCGATCGACGTCGAGCTGGACCTCACCGACAAGGACTGGCACGAGGTCCACAACGACGACGACGGCGCCGCCACCGGCGGCCGCAAGGCCGGCGTCATCGATCTCGGCAGCATCCCGCTCACCCGGACGCTCGTCCGCAAGCACGGCGACATCTGGTTCCTCTACGGCAAGGTTCTCGACCTGTTCGAGAGCTATGGCTCCGACTACGCCTACAAGAAGAAGGTCATCGTGAAGTACCCCATGGGCATCGGCGGGAACAGCGCCAATACGGCTTCCTATTGCAACCCGGTCAACGACACCTGCTACATCAAGGAAGGGGATTTCCACAGCCGCACCCTGATCCACGAGTTCTCGCACCGGTGGGCTTTCGAGCGTTCGACCGGCGAAGTCAACATGGCCTGGCAGCTCGCCAAGCACGGCACGACACACCAGACACGGGAGAACACCACCTTCGTGCCCTTCCACGAGGCCTTTGCGGAATGGAGCGCCTACAAGATCCTCAAGGAGATCACCGGCAACAAGGCGGCCCAGTTCAAGGAGGACATCGTCTGGAAATACCCCGACGTCCCGCTCAACCGGGCCTACGTCGGCGCTGCGCTCGGCCCGAGCGAGCGGACCCTGGCGAACGTCGACTTCACCGAGCGCGGCTGGCACAGCCTGTTCAACATCCTCACCTTCCCCTTCCTCGACCGCGTCGACTTCAACCGGCCGCTCACCGCGGTCGACCCCGAGTACGCCTTCGTCATCCTCTTCTCGAAGGTGTCCTGCCCGGAAGTGCGGCTGGGCTACAGCCTCAAGGACCTGCTGAGCATCTTCCTGCAGCATCCGGCCAAGGGCATCGACGACTATCTGAAGAAGGACGAGCTCGATTTCTTCCATTTCCTGGCCCGGGCCGGCGCGATCCTGCCAGGGTTCGAGCGGGAGAAGATCAAGCTGGTCAAGACCTGCCTGGACCCGAACAGCACGGTCAATCCGTGTCCCGAGCTGGCGGTCGCCTGACCGGCGTCGCCGGCGACGGCGCGAGTCGAGCACAGCGTCACGCGTCTTCCGGAGCCTCGCTCGGCAAGCGGGGCCCCGGTTGCGGGACACTGTCGACCACTCGCCGATTGCCGGCAGCGGCATGACTGCCGGCGGTCCGCCCTGCGGGGCACGATGGATACTGATGTTCTGATCGTCGGCGCGGGCCCGACCGGGCTGATGCTCGCCAACCAGCTCGGGCGGCGCGGGGTGCGCGCGCTGGTCATCGATCGGCTCGTCAGACCCTCGCTCGAGACGAGAGCGCTCGGCGTGCAGGCGCGCACGCTCGAGATCTACGCCAAGCTCGGCATCGTGGAGCGGGCGCTCGAGCTCGGCAAGCGCGCCACCGGCGCCAACATGTGGGCGGAAGGTCGGCGGGCAGCGCGCGTCCCGCTGGGCGACATCGGGCGGGACCTGAGCCCGTTCCCGTTCGTCCTCATCCTGGGCCAGGACGACAACGAACGGCTGATGGGCGACGCGCTTCGCAGCCGGGGCATGGCGGTCCAGTGGTCCACCGAGCTGGTTGCCCTTTATCAGGCATCCGGCCACGTGACGGCGACGCTCAGGCAGCCGGACGGAGCGACCCGGGAAGTCACCGCCGCGTGGGTCGCGGGTTGCGACGGCGCCCGCAGCG
This sequence comes from uncultured beta proteobacterium, assembly GCA_963744255.1. GTDB lineage: Bacteria > Pseudomonadota > Gammaproteobacteria > Burkholderiales > SG8-39 > DATEDA01. The sequence continues at coordinate 114,054 of CAVUSZ010000003.1, read as the reverse complement.
CAGTGCGCACCCTGAACGGGATCGAATTTCCCGGCGCCCCCTACGAGCACACCTTCTTCGTTGCCGACACGCAAGCGACAGGGCAGATGGTCCCGGACGAGCTGAATGTGTACCTGTGGGAGGAAGGATTTCATCTCTTCTTCCCGATGCGCGGCACTGATCACTGGCGGGTCGTGGGCATCGTGCCGCCCAGCCTGCGGGGCAGAGACGACCTGACGTTCGAGGACGTGATTCCGTCGCTGCGCACGGAGGCGGGAGCGAAGCTGTCCTTCGCGGGCTGCAGCTGGTTCTCGACATACCGCATTTACCATCGGCGCGCGGCGCGCTTTCGCGATCGCCGCTGCTTCCTCCTGGGGGATGCGGCGCACATACACAGCCCGGTCGGTGCCCAGGGTATGAACACCGGCCTTCAGGACGCCTACAACCTGGCCTGGAAGCTCGCCCTCGTCGTCACGGGCCGCGCGGAGGCGGATCTGCTCGACTCCTACGAGGCCGAGCGAATCCCGGTCGCCCAGCGGTTGCTGAGCACCACCGACCGGGCGTTCTCGCTGATCGTGTCGGAGGGCTGGTTCGCCGGCCTGTTCCGCACGCGGATTCTCGCCAGGGTCCTCGCGCTTGCAATGACCCGGGAGCGCATACGGACGCTCGCGTTCCGCACGATCTCCCAGACCGGTATCCGCTATCGGACGAGCCCGCTATCGGAAACGCTGGCGGGGCTGCCTGCCGGCGCCCCGCGCGCAGGCGATCGCTTTCCGTGGCTACGGCTGAGGTTCGAGGCGAGCGGCCCCGTCGAAGACCTCTTCCAGCGCCTCGACGACACGCGCTTCAATCTGATCGTCACCGGGCAGCCTTTGCCTGCCGATCCAGCGGTGGGGCACGGCGACCTGCTGCGCGTCCACGTGATCCCCGACGATCCGGCGAACGACGCGGCGCTGGGCCGCGTGCAGATCCGCCGGCCGTCGTTCTACCTGCTGCGTCCTGACGGCCATATCGGGCTCGCCGGGACTCGACTGGACGCCGGCAGCGTGGCGAGTTACCTGTCTGCGCGTCACATTCATCGCTAGCCAGTTGTCACGAGGCGAGGGGCCACACCCCCTCGCACTCCCCAATGCCAGGAAAACCGCCGCCCTTGGCGGCGGTTCTTCTCTAGCCAACCGCGCTCGAGCGCGCGACTTCGGTTTATCTTTCGCGAACTGGACCAAGGGGGTGGTCGTGGCCGCAGCGATGTCGCTCGCCGGCGGGATGCCGGCAACAGCCGGGACGTTCGTCTACGTGTCGAACGCCGAGGACGGGGACATCGGCATCTATCGGCTGCTCGATTCGGGCGAGTTGCAGCCGGGCGCGCGCGCCAAGGCGGCGAACGTCGTCATGCCCATGGCCGTGAGCCCCGACCGTCGCTTCCTCTATGCCGCTTCGCGCTCCAAGCCGTTTTCGGTGCACGTCTATTCGGTCGATCCCGGCACGGGCGCGCTGAAGCTGTTATCCACCTCGCCCCTCGCGGAGAGTTTTCCGTATATCGCGCTCGACCGAACAGGTCGTTTCCTCCTCGGCGCGTCGTACGGCGGGCACCTCGTCAGCGTGAACGCGGTCGGCAGCGACGGGCGCGTGGCGGCCGAGCCCCTGCAGGTCCTGCCGACGGGCCGGAACGCGCACTCGATCTACACGGACAACACGAACCGGTTCGTCTATGTCCCCCACCTGGGCACCGACCAGATCTTCCAGTTCCTCTTCGACGAGAAGTCCGGGCGGCTGACGTCGAACACGCCCGCGGTGGTGCAGATGAAGCCCTTGACCGGCCCGCGCCACTTCATCGTCTCGCCGGACAACAAGTTCGTCTATCTCCTGAACGAGCTCGTGGGGACGGTCACGACCCTGTCGTTGGATCCAAAGACCGGGGTGTTGACTGAAGTGAGCTCCGCTTCGGCGCTGCCGCCGGACACGAAGCTCGCGCCGGGCGCACCGCGTGGCGCCGTCGGTATCCCGGGGGCGCCGCCGCGGAACACCGACAACGACATCTGGGCCGCGGACCTCCACATGACGCCGAACGGCAGGTTCCTCTATGCCTCGGAGCGGACGAGCAGCACCCTGGCGGCCTTCAGCGTCAACGCGGATACCGGCAAGCTCGCCTATCTGGGCAGCACGCCGACCGAGAAGCAGCCGCGAGGATTCGCGATCGACCCTAAAGGGAGGTTTCTGATCGCCACCGGGGAGAAGTCCGACACGATCTCGGTCTATGCGATCGACCAGGCGAACGGCGGGCTGACGGCTGCTCCAGAAATATCCCACGGGGAAGGGCTCGAACTGGGTCGAGATCGTGAGTTTCGATTGAGAGCCTGCCTGCCAGCCGCGCGCTGAAAGGATCCGCCCCCGCTCAAGGCCCCGCGACGCTGCGGGGCCTTGTCGTTTCCGGCCGTGCCTCGGCCGGGCGTGAATGCATCACACGGGCACCGGCAATGGTGCCCGCCTTGGACTAGGCCGCGCGCCTTAGTCTCTTCCCGTACCGCAAGCGCCTCGATACTCGAGCAGACCTGCGGCCAGCCCTGGGAGCCGATACGCCGATGAGCACCTCGACCGCTTCGATCGCGACGGCCGTCCCGATCCCGGGCTTCGATCGCTGGCTGGTGCCTCCGGCCGCGCTGGCGGTGCATCTCTCGATCGGCCAACTCTACGCGTTCAGCGTCTTCAACGAGCCGCTTACGAGGGCGATCGGCATCAGCGCGCCCGCGCCGGGGGACTGGCGACTCACCGATGTGGGCTGGATTTTCAGCCTGGCCATCGTGACGCTCGGTCTGACCGCGGCGTTCGCAGGCAAGTGGCTGGAACGAGTGGGGCCGCGCAGAGCCCTGCTCACGGCCGCGGCCTGCTTCGGGGGCGGGTTCGTCCTCTCGGCGATCGGCGTCCAGACTCACCAGATCGGCCTGCTCTACCTGGGCTACGGCGTCATTGGCGGCTTCGGCCTGGGACTGGGTTACGTCACGCCCGTCACGGTGCTCATCAAGTGGTTTCCGGACCGGCGCGGACTGGCCGCCGGCCTCGCGATCATGGGCTTCGGCGGCGGTGCGCTGATCGGCGCGCCGCTCGCGGTCGCGCTGATCGGCACTTTCCGGAGCGAAGTGTCGGTCGGGGTTGCCGAGACGTTTCTGGTGATGGGCCTTGCCTACGCCGTCGCGATCGCGATCGGCGCGCTCGTCATTCGTCTGCCCGCTCCCGGCTGGAAACCCGAGGGCTGGGTCGCGCCGCCGGAACGGGCGCAGCGGAACGAGGTGACTCCGGAGCAGGCGCTCAGGACGAGGCAGTTCTGGCTGCTGTGGCTGGTGCTCTGCCTCAACGTGACGGCGGGCATCGGGGTGTTGGGCCAGGCGTCGATGCTGATCCAGGACGCGTTTGCACGCAGCGTGACCCCGGAGGCGGCTGCCGGCTTCGTCGGGCTGCTGAGCCTCTTCAACATGGGCGGGCGCCTCGCCTGGTCCGCGATCTCCGATCGCATCGGGCGTCGACGGACCTACTTCCTGTTGCTCGCGCTCGGGTCCGTTCTCTACGCCTGTGCGCCCTTCGCCGGGGGAGCGGGCGGCGTGGCGCTCTTCGTCCTGTGCTACGCGCTCATCATCAGCATGTTCGGCGGCGGCTTTGCCGCCTTTCCGGCTTACGTCGCGGACCTCTTCGGCACGCGTCATTTCGCCGCCATCTACGGCCGGCTGCTGACGGCCTGGGCGACCGCCGGCGTGCTCGGGCCGGTTCTCATCAACTATCTCGGCGAATACCAGATCGGTCGCGGCGTGGCGGCCGCCGATGCCTACAACATGACCATGTTCATCCTGGCCCTGGTGCTTGCGCTGGGCTTCCTCTGCAACTGGCTGATCAGGCCGTTCGGCGAACGCGGGCGTTGAACCTCACCATGACGGGAGCGTGCGAATGAAGCGACTGGCGCAGACGCGATTCACGGCGATGTGGGCGGGCGTCTGCCTGCCGCTCGCATGGGGGATCTACCAGACGGTCCACAAAGCAATGGCGCTGTTCCACTGAACGCCGCACGGAAAGGACACGGACATGCCTGCATTCTGTTTTTTCGACATCCTCGAAGTCACCGATCGCGCGAAGATGGATGAGTACCGGAAGCGCGTCCAGCCGACCGTCGAGCGGTACGGCGGCCGCTATCGCGGGATCGGCGGCCAGTGCGACATCGTCGAAGGCAACTGGCGGCCGGTGTTTCCGGTGATCATCGAGTTCCCGACGCTGGTCGAGGCCCATCGCTGGTACGACTCCGAGGAGTACGGGCAATTGAAGGCACTGCGGCTGGCGGCGGTGCGATCGAACGGCGTTTTCTTTGAAGGGTGGTAGGAGGGGGCGCCGTCAGTGGTGCTCAGACCAGCACGTCTGCAGGAAATAGCCCTCCGCTGACGCGCACGATCTTGTTGTACCCGGCCGGGAGCGGGCTCCGCGCGGAGATGGCCCGGACCACCTCGGCGATGAGCGCCTCGTGCCCTCCCGCGGCTGCGCCGTGCGCCAGGTTTTCGCACCCCCACCAGCGATCGCCGTCATGCTCGAGGCGATGGTCGAAGCCCCACGGGTCGCGGACGACGATCCGCATCATCTCGAACCTGGCGCCGCTCAGCCGCGCGCCTTGATGTCGCCTTCGGCCTTCAACCACTGCACGGCGGTGCGGAAGGCCTGGAGCGTCAGCGCAACCTCGCGCGGCCCGTGCGTCGCGGAGACGAGGCCACCCGGTCCGCCCATGATGTCGACGCCGTTTGCGAGCATGGCGAGGCGGAGGCGATTGATGAGACTGGGGTCGCGTGCGCCCTTGATGCCCTGGAAGCCAAGCTGCAGCGCATCGAAAGTCGCCGGATCGATCGTGACGCGGTGCGGATTCGGGAAGATCACGAAGGTGGACGCCTCGCCGTAGATTCCCCAGGGCACCTGTTCCTCGATGAGGATCCGGCGCATCCCGGTCCGGATCGCCTCGGCCGTCGCTTCGGCCTGGGCGCAAGCAGTCGTCGTCTCGACGAGCGCCAGGGTGGCGACCGCGGCGGCAGCGCACAACGGGTTGGCGTTGAAGGTGCCCTGGTGACCGATCTTCTCGCGCTGAGCGGCCTTCGCTGCCGCCGGGTCGAGCTGGTCCATGACGTCGCGGCTTCCCGCTACCGCGCCGCCCGGCAGCCCGCCGGCGAGAATCTTGGCGAGCACGCAGAGATCCGGCGTGATGCCATAGCGGGACTGAGCGCCGCCGCGCGACCAGCGAAAGCCGGTGATCACCTCGTCCATGACGAGCAGGACGCCGCGGCGCCGGGTCGCTGCACGGAGCGCGGCGACGAAGCCGGGCGGCAAGGGCACCTGTCCCCACGACGCCCCCGAGGGCTCGAAGATGACCGCGGCGATGTCGTCGCGCGCCTCGATCGCCGCGACGGCCGGCGCCGCATCGTCGGCCGGCAGGACAATCGATTGCTCCAGGAGCGACGGCGGAATTCCGGCCGGCACCGAGCCGTCGAAATGCGACATCGCACCGGGGGCGACCTGATCGTGCCAGCCGTGGAAATGGCCGACGAAGCGCAGGATCTTCGGCTTCCCGGTGTAAGCGCGCGCGAGCCGGAGCGCGAGCTGCGTGGCCTCCGTGCCCGAGGCCGTGAAGCGGACGCGCTCGGCGCAGGGCACCAGCCGGTGCACGAGCTCGGCCCAGCGCACCTCCAGCTCGTGCGAGGCGCCCCAATGCGTGCCGAGCGCGACCTGTCGCCGGACGGCTTCGACCACGGCGGGATGCGAATGGCCGAGCAGCAGCGCGCCGTGGCCGCCGAAGTAGTCGACGTACTCGTTGCCGTCCACGTCCCACTTGCGGGGGCCCGCCGCGCGGGCGGCGTAGATGGGGTAGGGCAGCGTGGTGCGCGAGTCGTGGGTCAGGCCCGCCGGGATCACCCGGCACGCCTCCTCGTAGAGCCGCGCGGAGCGTTCGGTACGCGCGCGGTACTCGGCCTCGATGGTCGAGAGCGGTCGGGTCGTGACGGACATGGCTTCGGCTGCCCTTCGCGCAACGGTTGCTCGGAACCTCGCGCATTGTGCAGCATCGCCGTGCGCCTCACCCGCCGGCCGGCGGGCGGCCAGCCGGCCTTGCACCCCACGCGCGATTGATGCGACCATCCCGCGGAGATGTCGTGTCGCGAGCGCGCGTGACCTGCTCGCGGCAGGCAGCGATCTGGCTCACAAGCAAGAGGAGAAGGTCATGTTCCACCGTTCGCTCGCCGGCATCGTCCTCGGGGTATCGGTTTCGCTGGCTGCTTCCGCGCAGGACCTGCCGAAGAACCAGTTCAAGGTCATCGGCCTCAACAGTCCGACGGTCGCTTCGATCGTGGACGAGGTGCCCTTCTGGCGCGAGACGCTGCCGAAGGCCTCCAACGGCGCCATCACCGCCGACATCACGCCCCTCGACCAGATGGGCATCGACGACAAGACGATGCTGCGCCTGCTGCGGCTCGGTGTCATGGACTTCGCGAGCATGGACATCTCCAAGATGGCCGGCGACGACCCGCGCTTCGAGGGCTGCGATCTCGCCGGCATCACGCTGGATGCGGACAAGGCCCGCGCAGGATGCAACGCCTACCGCGAGGTGATCGACCGCCAGATGCAGAAGAACTGGAACTCGAAGCTGCTCGCGTTCGGCGGCAACCCGCCGCAGGTGTTCTGGTGCCGCGGCATGCTCGGCGGCCTCGCCGATCTCAAGGGCAAGAAGGTGCGGGTGTTCAACAGCACGATGCGCGACTTCCTCGGCGGGGTGGGCGCGACCGCGGTGAGCATGGCGTTCGCCGAGGTCGTGCCGGCGCTCAACAGCGGCGTGGTGGACTGCGGCGTCACCGGCAGCCTGTCGGGTAACACCGCCGGCTGGCCCGAGGTGACCAAGTCGCTGTATCCGATGTCGCTCGGCTGGAGCATCAACGTCATGGCGGTCAACCTGAACACCTGGAAGAGGCTCGACGCCAAGACGCAGGAGTTCCTGCTCACGCAGGTGAAGGCGTACGAGGACAAGATGTGGCAGACGCTGAAGAAGGCGACGGCGGAAGCGGACAACTGCAACACCAGCAAGCAGCCCTGCACCATGGGCAAGCTCGCCAACATCACCATCGTGCCGGTGAAGCCGGCGGAGGCCGAGCAGCACAAGCAGCTCGTCGAAGGCGCGGTCCTCGCCGGTTGGGCGAAGCGCTGCGGGCGCGAGTGCGCGTTGGAGTGGAACAGCACGGTCGGCAAGGCGCTCGGCCTCACCGCGCCGACCAACTAGCCGGAAACGCCTCGCGCACCGCAGGCAACGGATGAAGCGCCTGCAGCGAGTCGCCGCCGGGATCGCGCGCGGCGGCGCGATCGCTGGCGGTGCGATGCTGCTCGCTGCCGCGGTGACGATCTGCATCGACATCTTCCTGCGCTATGCGTTCTCGCTCTCGGTCGGCGGCGCGGACGAGCTCGCCGGCTATGCGCTCGCCATCGCGAGCGCCTGGGGATTCTCCGCGGCGCTGCTCAGCCGCTCGCACATACGCATCGACACGGTGTACGTCCGGGTCACGAGCCGTCGCGTCCGGGCGGTGCTCGACCTGCTGAGCCTGGCCTCCTTCGGCCTGTTCATCGCGCTCGTCGCCTGGCACGGTTGGGGGGTGCTGGCGCAGTCTTACGTGTCCGGTTCGCGCTCGCTCTCCGCGATCGAGGCGCCGCTCGTCATACCGCAGGGCCTGTGGCTCGCGGGCCTGGTGTTCTTCGTCGCGGTGGCGGCGTTCCTGCTCGCGCGCGCACTCTTTGCGTACCTGAGGGGGGACCTCGCCAGCCTGTTCGAGGCAATCGGCTCGAAATCCACCGTGGCAGAAGCGAAAGAGGAGATCGCCGCAGTAGCGCACGCACTCGACGGCAAGCGCGGCGAATGACGGCGGCGATCTCGCTCATCGTGCTGCTGGTCGTGCTCGGCAGCTCGATCGCGGTCGCCGCCGGCATGGGGCTCGTCGGGCTGATTCTCAATCAGCTCTATTCCGCGATGCCGCTCACGCGGATGCTGGGCGAGCTGACCTGGGCAACCAGCAGCAACTTCATCCTCACCGCCATTCCGTTCTACATCATGCTCGGGGAGATTCTGCTGCGCAGCGGGATCGCGGAGCGCATGTACAACGCGCTGGTCCAGTGGCTGTCATGGCTGCCGGGGGGCCTGATGCATTCGAACATCGGCTCGTGCGCGCTGTTCGGCTCGGTATCGGGATCGAGCGTCGCGACGGCGGCGACCATCGGCGTGGTCGCGATCGGCGAGATCGACAAGCACAAGTACAACGAGCGCCTCTTTCTGGGCACGCTCGCGGCCGGCGGAACGCTCGGCATTCTCATCCCGCCGTCGATCAACATGATCATCTACGGCGTGATGACCGACACCTCGGTGCCGAAGCTCTATCTCGCCGGCTTCATTCCCGGCCTCATCCTGACGGTGCTCTTCAGCCTGACCGTGCTGATCGCCTGCCTCTGGAGGCCGCGCTGGGGTGGCGAGCGGATCGCGACCAACTGGGAGGCCCGGATCCGCACGCTGCCCGATCTCGTCCCGCCGCTCGCGCTGCTGATGATCGTCGTCGGCGCGATCTTTCTCGGCCTCGCCACCGCCACCGAGTCGGCGGCGGTCGGGATCATCGGGGCGCTCGCCATCACGGCCTGGCGCCGGCGGCTGAGCCTCGCCATGCTGCGCGACGTATGCGAGGCGACCGTACGCACGACCGCGATGGTGGTGGCCATCCTGGTGGGGGCCTTCTTTCTGAACGTCGTCATCCAGACGATCGGGCTCACGCAGCAGCTCAGCCGGCTGATCACGGCCTATCAGCTCACCCCGGTCCAGGTCCTCACCGCCGTGATCGTCCTGTATCTGGTCCTGGGGACGTTCATGGAGGAGCTGTCGATGATGATCTCGACGATCCCGATCACCACGCCCCTGATCCTGCAGGCGGGCTACGATCCGGTCTGGTTCGGCATCCTGCTCGTGCTGCTGATCCAGACTGCGATGGTGACGCCGCCCTTCGGCATCAACCTGTTCGTCATCCACGGCATCCGCGGCCGCGGCACGCTGTCCGACGTCGAGCGCGGCGCCGCGCCGTTCGTGATCGCACTGCTGATCATGGTCGGGCTGATCTGCGTCTTTCCCGGGCTCGCGATGTGGCTGCCGCGGCTGGTGGGCTGACGCGCATGGCGGCGGCTCGTACCGCTTCGCACGATAGTTTGGTAGCGCCGCTCGAGCTTCGCAAGGATATTCGGTGGTGGCGCCCTGCGGGTGTTCCTTCCAGTGATCAACATAGCGTTCGATCTGGGATCGGACCGACCGCGCGCTTTCGCGATAAGCTCTAGGTCGCGACCCTCGGGGTGAAGCCCTGCGGTCGCAGACGAAAACAATTTGCAGTTGAACCGAGAGGAGGCCTTCATGTATTGCGCAATGCAACGGACGTTGTTGGTGTCACGGGTTTGTCGACCTTGTTCGGCTGCGCGACCGAGTCGCAGCAGGCCGCCGGCCCCGCGAACATGACGTTCTTCGTCACTAGCGTCGGGTCCGGAAAGGGAGCCGACCTGGGTGGCCTCGAAGGTGCGGACCAACACTGCCAGTCGCTCGCCAAGGCGGCGGGTGCGGGCAACCGCACCTGGCGCGCCTATTTGAGCACGCAGGCACCGGCGCTCAGCGATCCGAAGTTCGTGAATGCACGCGACCGGATCGGCACCGGCCCGTGGCACAACGCCAAGGGCGTCATGGTCGCCAGGAACGTCGAGGACTTGCACTCGGCGAACAACAAGGTCACCAAGGAGACGGCACTCGACGAACGGGGTAACCCCGTCAACGACCGCACCAAGAAACCCAACAAGCACGACATGTTGACCGGCTCGCGGCCCGACGGGACGGCCTTCCCGGGGACGCCGTTTTTCGACATGACTTGCGGCAGCTGGACGAAAAGCGGAACGGACGGCGCGGCGATGGTGGGGCATCACGACCGCGCCGGCCCGATCGACAACGCGTGGGCGACCTCGTGGAACTCCTCGCACCCGTCGCTGGGTTGCACCCAGGAGGTGCTGGTGAAGACGGGCGGGGCTGGTCTGTTCTACTGTTTTGCGGAGAAGTAACCGCACGCCTCTCGGGTCGGCCGAGCCGCAGCACGACGAGCGCGGAGTCTAGGCCAGCTCGATCACGATATTCCCGCCGGCGTCGAGGCTCGCCTTGGCGCCCGGCGGAACGACGCAGGTCGCGTCGTACTCCTCGACGATGAGCGGCCCGACGCGCGCCGGGGCGAGGTCGGAGCGCCGGAGGATCGGCGTCTCGACCCACCCGTGCTCGGCCCCGAACCAGGCCGGGCGCGGCGGCGGCGGCTCGGGCTCGGGCCGGCTCGAACGCACGCGCTCGGGCACGCCCGCGCCCTCGCGCAACCCCTGCCCGACGACCTGGATCGATACGAGCTCCACCGGCTCCTCTGGCGCCGGCGCGGTGGCCGTACGTCCTCTCGTGCTCCTCGCCGAACGCTTCCTCCAGGCGCGCAACCATTCTCCCGTCGAGCCGCCCCTCAGGCACCGGCACGGTAAGCTCGTAGCTCTGCCCCTGGTAGTGCAGCGCGGCGGAGCGGCGTAGCCGCGCCTGCGCGCCGCGAAAGCCCTCGATTGCGAGCTGGGTCATCGCCTGGTCGGACAGCGCATCCCAGGCGCGCTGGATCTCCTCCAGATCGGCCTTGCGCAGGAGCCGCCGGAAGGTGCGCGAGTAATGGTGCTCGACGTCGGCATAGAGCAGCCCGAACGACGAGAAGAGGCCGGCGGAGGGCGGCACCACCACCCGGGCGATGCCGAGCGCGCGCGCCATCCCGCACGCGAAGACCGGGCCGTTGCCGCCGAACGCGAACAGCGCGAACTCGCGCGGATCGCGTCCGCGCTCGGTCGACACCGCTTTGATCGCGCGGATCATGTTCGACGCCGCGATCTGGTGCGCGCCGTACGCCGCCTGCTCGGTCGACATCCCGAGCGGCTCGGCAATCGTCGCGGTGAATACGCGCCGCGCCTTCGCCGCGTTCAGCTTCAACGCCCCGCCCACGAGATGCGCGGGGTTGACGTACCCGAGCAGGACGTTCGCGTCGGTGACGGTCGCTGTCGTCCCGCCCGTGTCGTAGCAGACCGGGCCCGGCGACGCGCCGGCGCTCTCCGGACCGATCTGCAACGCGCCGCCGCCGTCGATCCATACCAGCGATCCGCCGCCCGCGCCCACTTCGGCGAGGTCGATCGCCGGCACCTTCAGGGTGTAGCCGGCGCCGGTCAGGAGCCGCGAGCCGACCATGATGCCGGCGCCCACCGAGTACTCGGCGGCGCGCGTGACCGCGCCGTCCTCGACGATCGAGGCCTTTGCGGTCGTCCCGCCCATGTCGAAGGTGATGATCTTCGGGAGCGCCTTCGCGCGCGCGAGCGCCTGTGCACCCACCACGCCACCCGCGGGACCGGACTCGATGATGTTCATGGGCCGCTCGACGGCGGCGCGGTCGGTGCTCAGGCCGCCGTTCGACTGCATGAGGAGCAGGCGCGCCGGGATGCCCGCCTCGTCGAGGCCCTGGCGCAGCGCGCGCAGGTACCGGGCGACGACCGGCATGACGTACGCGTTCACCACCGTCGTCGAGGTGCGCTCGTACTCCTTGATCTCCGGCAGCACCTCGCACGAGACGCTCAGCGGCAGCTCGGGCGCCTTCGCGCGGATGATCGCCTTCAGCGCGAGCTCGTGCGCCGGATTGGTGAAGGAGTTGAGCAGGCAGACCGCGATCGCCTCGACTTTTTCGGCGAGCAGGGCATCGACGGCCCGCTCGGCGTCCGCCCGGTCGAGCGCGCGCTCGACCTGGCCGTGGGCGTCGATGCGTTCGTCGACGACCTGGCGCAGGTAGCGCTCGACGAGCGGTGCCGGCTTCGTCCAGCCGATGTCGTAGAGCCGCGGCATCCGGAGCGTCCGGATCTCGAGGATGTCGCGGAAGCCCTTCGAGGTGACGAGGCCGACGCGCGCGCCCTTGTGCTCGAGGATCGCGTTCGAGGCGACCGTCGTGCCGTGCCGGATCTCCTCGATGACCTTCCCGTCGAGGCCGGTCTCCCGGAACACCTCCGCGAGCCCGTCGACGATCGCCGTCGCGTAGTTCCCGACGCTCGATGCGACCTTCTTGACGTGGATCGTCCCGTCCGAGCCGAGCAGCACGATGTCGGTGAACGTCCCGCCGACGTCGACGCCGACGCGATAGGTGATCATCGGCTCACTCCGCAGCGCCCGGGGAGGCGAGCGGGTCGTGCCACTGCACCTTCGGCACCTCGCGCCAGCCGCGTGCGGCGCGAATTTCCTCGCGTCGCCGCTTCGTCGCGGCCTCGTCGACGATCCAACGCCCGGTATCGACGACGACGCCGTAGTCGGCCGCGGCCTTCTCCGGTGAGAGGAGCTCGTTCCGCACGTCCTTCAGCACTGCCGCCGGGTCGCGCTCCAGCGGATCGCCCCAGCCGCCGGCGCCGGCCAGCACGTGCCGGAAGACATCGCCGCGCTTGATGTTCATCGTCAGCTTGCCGGGCAGCGTGCGATTCTCGCCGTCGGGGTTGAGGTAGTTCTCCGACGGCCGCCCGGGGCTCCCGCCGTACAGGCCGAAGGGCCGGTGATCGCGGCGATCGGAGCGTACCTGCAGCACGCCCTCGGCCTCGTTGAAGCGGTAGTCGCGCCTGAAGGGCACGCCGCCGCGGTACTTGCCCGCGCCCGCCTTGTCGGGCACGAACTCGTAGGCGAGGAGCGAGATCGGGTGCTCGGCCTCGGTCACCTCGATGGAGTGCGAGGCCATGTTCGCGAACATGTGCGAGTTCCCGTCGAGCCCGTCTGCCCACGGCCGTGCGCCCCACGCGCCGCACGTGAAGTCGACGTAGACGAACGGCCGGCGATCGGCGTAGTAGCCGCCGATGGAGATCCCGGTGTTGCCGCCGTCGCCCGCCGCCTTCACCCGGTCGGGCAGCATCATCGCGAGCGCGCCGAAGATGCAGTCGGTCATGCGAAACCCGGTGAGGCCGCGCGCCGCGCAGGCGGCCGGCAGGACGCCGTTGCCGACCGTTCCCGGCGGACAGATCACCTCGATCGCGCGGAACACGCCCTCGTTGTTCGGGATGCCGGGCGGGAGCACCGAGCGCACGCCGGTGTAGGAGGCGGCCTTCGTGAACGAGAGTGTGTTGTTGATCGCCCCCTTCACCTGCGGGTGGGTGCCGGTCCAGTCGACCACCATGTGGCCGCCCGACTTCCGGATGGTCACGAACAGGCGGATCGGCTGGCCGTAGTCGATGCCGTCGTCGTCGATCCAGTCCTCGAAGCTCCACTCGCCGTCCGGCAGCCGCTCGAGGGCGGCGCGCGTCAGGCGCTCGGCGTAATCGATCGTCTCCTTCATGTAGGCCCGGGTCTCGTCCGGGCCGTACTTCGCGACGAGCTCGGCGAACTGCCGCTCGGCGATGTAGCAGGCCGCGAGCTGCGCGCGCAGGTCGCCGAACACCTGCACCGGGAGCCGGACGTTCTTCTCGATGATGGTCATCAGCGTCTGGTTGAGCTTCCCCGCTTCGTAGAGCTTGAGCGGCGCGATGCGCAGGCCCTCGGCGTAGATCTCGGTGGAATCGGACGCGTTCGACCCGGCGACCCGTCCCCCGACGTCGGTGTGGTGGCACACCGTACACGCGAACGCGAGCCGTTTCCCGTCGTGATAGAGCGGCTTGAAGACGAAGATGTCGGGCAGGTGCATGCCCCCGTCGAACGGGTCGTTCATGATGAAGACGTCGCCCGGCGCCATGTCGTCGCGGAAGTGCCGCATGATCGATTCCATCGCCGTGGGCACCGACCCGAGGTGCCCCGGAAGCGTGAGCCCCTGCGCCACCAGCTTGCCTTCGGCGTCGGCGAAGCCGGTCGAGTAGTCCATGTTGTCCTTCAGCACGCCCGAGTAGGTGGTGCGGAAGACGGTGAGCGCCATCTCGTCGGCGATCGAGAACATGGCGTTCTTGAAGAGCTCGAAGGCGATTGCGTCGTGGCGGGCCGTCATTCGGGGTGCTCCGGGCGGGGAGCCCAGTATAGGATGAGGATGATCGAGATGAACGACGCCTACAGCGCGCGCGGAACCAGGCCCGGGATCCAGCGGTGCGATCGGGCCCGGCGCGTGGCGGCAGCGCGGTGATCCGCCCGCATCCGTCCGAGCGGTTCGCGAGTCAGAACATGCGGATCGTCGACGAGATCGTCACCGATGCGATCAGCGGCGCGGTGACAGACCCCGGGTACGTCAAAGCTTGCGGCACAGAAGGTAGGACCGGCCATCTTCGACGTACGCGGTCGCCGCGTCCGTGGGGCCGATATCTTCATTGAGAACGTTTTGACGCCGCGCGCGCACCTCACCATCCGCCGGCACGCCATCGTCGAGCCGGATGTCCACCGCGAGGGCAACCTTGTCGGGGATGCTGGCGGTGCACAGGATCAGGCCGGTGAGGCCGACGGTCGCCGTGCCGGTGCCCATCGTGACCCCGGTCATGCCTCCAACGACGTTCGTCGGTTGCTGTGCCGCCTGCGCCGCGTTGGCAGCGTCGGTCGGCCCGGGGATGAACCCGGCTTGTCTGAGATGCCACCAGAAGAGTCGAGACTCGGGCTCGGGAACGGCGGCCGGCTGGTTGTAGGCGCCATCGACGCTGCGGTTTCCCGGGGTCGACGGCGAGGCGGCGGGAACCGCGGTCAGACCCCAGCGGCCCTGTGCCTGGGGATCGTCGCCCGGAAGGGCGTGGTAGCGGTCCTGATACGACGTCACCGCAGCCGCCAGTCCGTTGAGATCGATGATCACGCTCCTGGTGCGGGCCTGAGTCGCGAGCTCGCGGCCCCAGAGAGCGCTGCCTATGAGCACACCGATGACGCCCAGCACGATTGCAGCCTCAAGGAGCGTGAAACCCGCTTGAGCGGTGACGTACGGACGCTGCATCTACTCCCTGCTCGACTGCGATGCCGTTACTGCCCGGCGAGGTTACCAGACGTCGTACCCCCAGGAAGTGGTTCGCGCCCGTCCGATCGAAGAAGCAATATACCCGACCGTCGCGGTCCTGCGGGCGAAGCGCCTCAGAATGGAATGGGCGGGCCCCGCCACGTCTCGTCGCGCGGACGGGCGCGAGCGATCGCGGCAGTCGCCTCGGACCAGCCGTCGCAGGCGTTGCGCCCGGGACGGCGACGGAGCAGATTGAGCAGGCCCTTGCATGCCGCATAGAAGCGAAAGAAACGCAGGACCCGTCGGCGCTCGCCGGGGCCGAGCGGCTGCTCGCTGCAGATGAGCTTGTCGTCGGTCATGCCGCGATCGGTCAGCACGACGGCGCCCCAGGCCCGTATTCGGATCCGGGTGCCGCGGCGCAGGCGCGGGCCCAGGACCACCGCATCCAGCAGGTCGCCTTCGAGGCCCAAGTACTGCGGCACCGAGCCGTAGTTGAAGGGGCACGGCAGCGGCGAGACGAAGGCGACTTGCCCGGCGTATCCGCGCTTCAGGAAGCTGCCGCGCGGGATCTCGATCAGTACCTCGACCTCGGGCGGCCCGTCCGATGCGCTCATCCGGGGGGTTGGCCGCTGTTCACGAGCGATTTCACGGGGTCGTCCACCTGAACGAGAACTCTACCTTCGGCAAATCGAGCAGGCGGACATATTTGAGCGCCACCGCATGGCGACCGCGACGCTCCAGCAGAAGCAGGATCTCACCGCCGTGATCCCCTGTGCGGTGCGGGCGCCGGTGGGTCCTGCGCCAAGCGCCGCTTCCGGCTGACCGACGGCGAGAGGTGCGGCGATCACGACGCGCGCGGCTCCCTCGCGCAGGTCAACGCGGCGAAGCGGGTGTTCGCGCGGCTAGCGGCCGCCGCCTGCCCCCAGCGTCGCCCGCACGCGGGCGAGCTCCCGCCGCGTTTGCAGCTCCTCGGCTTCAGCTCTCACGCGCGCCGCATGGGCGGCGAGCTCCTCGGCCCGCGCCCGAATCTCCGCTGCCTTCTGCACCCGCGCCTCGAACTCGGCGCGCTCGCGCCGCAGCTGCACCGCCCGCTTCACGATCTCGAGCTTCGCCTGCGCTGCGGCGGCGGCTTGCGCTTCGGCGCGGATCACGTTATCCAGCTCCGCCCGCAGCGTTTGTTCGAGCCGGGCGGTCACTTCGGCCGCGCGCCGGGCGCGGACATCGACCTCCGTTCGGGCACGCCGCGCCGCGGCGAGCTGCGCGAGCACGTTCGCCTTCGCGTCCGCCTCGGCGGTCGCGCGGCGCTCCGCGTCGATGCTCTCCTCCGTCGCCTGCCGCACCGCCGCCTCCGCACGCGAACGCGCTTCGGCAGCAGCGCGCCCCTGCGCCTCGACCGCGGCACGCGCTTGAGCCGCGGATTCCGCGTGCCGCATCGCCAGCACGTGCGCCGCTGCTTCCTCGCCGGCGCGCCGGTCGGCTTCGCCCCTGGCGATTTCAGCATCCTTCAGTTCCGCTTCAACGCGCCGGCGCGCTTCGGACGCGTGTGCCGCAGCGACCTCCGCTCCCGCGCGCTGCTCGGCTTCGATCGCGGCTCGGCGCGCCGCCGCCGCCTGTGCTGCGGCCTCTTCGGCGGCGCGTCGTTCCGCGTCTTCCCTGGCGATCGCGGCGCTCCTCAGCTCCGCTTCGGCGTTCGCGCGCGCCTCGGCCGCGCGGGCCAACGCGCCTTCGGCCTCGGCTCGCGAGGTCTGGTCGGCCGCCACCCGGGCGTCGGCTGCCGCGCGCGCCTTCGCCTGGGCCGCCGCATCCGCTTCCGCACGCGCTCGCACCTCGGCCGCCTGCGCTGCCGCGGTATCAGCCTCGGCCCGCGACGCCTGCTCGGCCGCCGCTCGCGCTTCGGCTGCCGCGCGCGCCTTCGCCTGGGCCGCCGCGTCCGCTTCCGCACGCGCCCGCAACTCCGCCGCCTGTGCCAGCGCGCCTTCAGCCCCGGCTCGCGACGCCTGCTCGGCCGCCGCTCGCGCTTCGGCTGCCGCGCGCGCCTTCGCCTGGGCCGCCGCGTCAGCCTCCGCACGCGCCCGCGACTCGGCCGCCCGGGCCGCGGCCGTTTCGGCTTCGGCGCGTCCGGCCGCCTCGACCGCCCCTCGGGCGTCCGCTGCCGCGCGCGCCTTTGCCTGGGTCGCCGCGTCCACCTCCGCACGCGCCCGCGCCTCGGCCGCCTGGGCCGCTGCGGCATCAGCTTCGGCCCGCGAGGTCTGCTCGGTCGCTGCCTGCGCTTCGGCTGCCGCGCGCGCCTTCGCCTGGGCTGCCGCGTCCACCTCGGCACGCGCCCGCGACTCGGCCGCCCGGGCCGCGTCCGCCTCGGCCTCGGCCCGTCCGGCCGCCTCGACCGCCCCTCGGGCGTCCGCTGCCGCGCGCGCCTTCGCCTGAGTTGCCGCGTCCGTCTCGGCGCGCGCCCGCGCCTCGGCCGCCTGTGCCGCCGCGGTATCGGCCTCGGCTCGCGACGCCTGCTCGGCGGCCAGCTGCGATTCGGCGGCCGCGCGCGCCTGTGCCTGGGCCGCCGCGTCCGCCTCCGCACGTGCCCGAGCTTCGGCGGCACGGGCCAACGCGGCATCGGCCTCGGCCCGCGACGCCTGCTCGGCCGCCGCCTGCGCGTCGGCTGCCGCGCGCGCCTTCGCCTGGGCTGCCGCGTCCGCCTCGGCACGCGCCCGAGCTTCGGCGGCACGGGCCAACGTGGCATCGGCCTCGGCCCGCGACGCCTGCTCGGCCGCCGCTTGCGCGTCGGCTGCCGCGCGCGCCTTCGCCTGGGCCGCCGCGTCCGCCTCCGCACGCGCCCGCGCCTCGGCCGCCTGCGCCGCCGCGGCATCAGCCTCGGCGCGCGACGTCTGTTCGGCTGCTGCTTGCGCGTCGGCTGCCGCGCGCGCCTTCGCCTGGGCCGCCGCGTCCGCCTCCGCACGCGCCCGCGCCTCGGCCGCCCGGGCCGCGGCCGCCTCGGCCTCGGCCCGTCCGGCCGCCTCGACCGCCTCTCGCGCGTCGGCTTCAGCGCGCCCCTGCGCTTGCGCTGCCGCCTCCGCATCCGCGCGTGCGCGCGCTTCGGCAGCTGCGAAAGCTTCCGCTTCGGCGGTGGTGCGAATGCGTGCTGCCTGCAGCGCTTTCGCCTCGGCTTCGGCACGTGCGCTCACCTCGATGAGCGCCAGGGCGTCCTGCGTCTGGCGCGCTACGGCCAGCGCTGTCGCGTCCTCTTCGACGCGCACGCGCAAGGTCGCCGCGATTGCGGCTTGTTCTTCCGCTTCGGCTCTGGCCCGCGCCCGGTCCCGCGCTTCTTCCTCGCCGCGCGCAATGGTTCGCGCCGCCTCGGCCGCGCGCGCCTCGAGCGCTTCGCGCGCCCGCGCGGCCGCGGCTTCCTCCTCTTCGGCGCGCGCGCGCGCTTCGGCGGCCTGTCGCGCCTTCAGCTCGGTCTGGAGCCGGGCTTCCGCTTCACGGGTGGCGGCAGCTTCCGCCTCGAGGCGGCCCTGCACCTCACGGACGGCAGCAGCTTCCGCCTCGAGCCGGACCTGCACCTCGTGCGCGGCGCGCTGCTCAAGTTCGGCGCGGCTCTGCTGGATGCGGCCCAGCTCGCTTTCGAGCTTCGCTCTTTCCTCTCGCGCGGCGCGACTCGCCGCGTCGAGTGCCTGCCGCAGGCGCAACGCCTCGAGCGCTCGAGCCTGCGCGTTCGCGCGTTGCTCCGCTTCGCGGATCGCCGCCTGCTCGGCCTGTACGAGGGATTCGTTGAGCGCCTGCACCTGCGCATCGGCGCTGGCTCGCGCATCCAGTGCTGCGCGGGCTCTCGCTTCCGCGGCGGCGCGCTCCAGCATGGCTTGAGCCGCTCGAGCTTCCGCCCGGACGCGAGCTTCCGTTTCCTCCAGCAGCCGGGCCTCGGCTTCCTCGAAGGTCGGCTGACCGTCGGCGATGCCGCTGGCCAGCTCGCCCGCCGGTTCCTGCTCCGCACCGGCGTCGAAGGCGAGCCAAAGATTCGAGGGTTCCTGGATGGCCATGGCAGCCTCCTTGTTTATCCGTCCCGGGAGGGGCGCGTCACGCGCCTATGACGGTGTTACAACAAATAGTACCGCGTGCCGGGCTGCGCGGGAGGTCTGGAATGACGGAAACGGCCCGATCCGCGCCCGCGGCATCCCTCGAGCCCCTCACCGCATGTATCCGTTCATCCGGGGCAGGCCGAGATCGAGCAGCGCCACGTCGCGCCACCCCGGCGTTGTCATTTCCTTATGACGGCGTCGTCGTCGTGGCGGGCTGGCGTTCCCGGGCCGGGGCGCGGCCGGTTCGACTGGTGCTTTCCATCTTCACGAACCAACGTCGCACGAGGAACGTGGCGACGGCGAGCAGGGCGACGACGCCTCCGACGAGCCAGTAGTTGATCTGCGACGGATCGTGCAGTGCGGCCTCGAGCTGCTCGCCGAACACGGTCGCGGTGAGCACCCCGGGAAGCATCCCCAGGAACGTTCCGACGACCAGGTGCCAAGCCTTGATCCGGATGGCGCCGGCGACGATGCTCTCGACCACGAACGGCGCGAGCGGCACCAGCCGAACCGCAGTGATGGCGAGCAGCCCGCGCTCCCGGAGCGCGCGTGTCAGCCGGTTGAGCTTTCTGCCGGCGATGCGCCGGACCGTGTCCCGATCGAAGAGCTGCCCGGCGTAGTAGCCTGCGAGCGCGGCGAGGAGGATCCCGCCCATCGCGTAGACGAACCCGAGCCAGGGTCCGAACGCGACGACGGCGGCAAGGGTGATGAGCGGCCGCGGGAACATGATCACCGAGGCCGGGGTGTAGGCGGCGAGGATGAGGAGCGGCGCCCACCACTTGCCCGCGAACGCCTGCGTCCATTCGATTACCGCCTCCGCGGTGACGAGTTCCGCCAGCGGGGTGTATCGCCACGCCAGCGTGAGCGCGACGAGAACCGCCGCAAGGGCGAGGATCGACTTCCAGAACGGCACCGTTCGCCGCACGTCGGTGCCGGGAGCGAATTGATCGACCAGCGTGTCGAGCGCCACCGGTCGCTCGGGATCGGCGAGAGCCGCCGCGCTCAGCACGGTGTCCGACCACTCCGGCAGCTCTTCGAGCGGCTTCAGCGTCCGCGGCCCGGAAGCGAGCGCCGTGATCGCGCCGTTCATGGAACCCGCGCGTTCGACCTCGCGCGCGACCGTCTCGGCCGGGAGGCCGAGATGCTCGGCGAGCAGCCGGTCGCGGAACCCGCGGATCGCCTGCCGGACGGACGGTTTGCCGGCCGCCTCGACGACGACATCGCACTCGGTGTCGAGGCCCATCGACCGGTTGCTCAGGTTGGCCGAGCCGATGCGGAGCCATTCGTCGTCCACCGCCATCATCTTGGAGTGGACGTCGATGCACGTCCCCGCGGCCAGGCCGTCGACGTGCGCGTAGTACACGTGAAACCGTCCGCCGTGATCCGCCGCACGGAGCTCCTTGATCAGCCTGGTCCGCAGCACATGCATCGTCATCTCCTCGAGCCAGCCGTGGCTGAGGAGGCGGGTCACGAGGACGATCTCCGGACCCTGCGGCTCGGCGAGCCGTGCGGCGAGCGCCTGTCCCACGGTCTGCGACGTGAAGTACTGGTTCTCGAGATAGATGTACCGCTCCGCCCGCGCGATCATGTCGACATAGAGTCGCTCGACGGTTCGCACGCCGTTGCCGCCGTTTCCTGCCGGCGCCGTACAGGCGATGCCGACGTTGACGTCCGTGATATCGGGCTCGAGAGACGGCGGCCACGGGTCGCCGGCCGTCCTGACCGCGGGAAGCTTCTCCCCGGTCGCCGCGCGCCAGCGCTTGCGCGCGATTTCGGCGAGCGCGCGGGCTGCATCACCGTCAACCGCGATCATCAGGTCGTGGAACGGCGGATACGGCTTGCCCGCGGCCACGCGCCGCGGATCGTTGGGCCGGTGGTCGGGCGAATCCCAGCGTCGGAAGGTGAGGTCCAGCCCGCCGACGAAGGCGACCTTGTCGTCGATCACCACGATCTTCTGATGGTGCGAGCCGGCGAGCGGGTGGGTGTCGTCGAAGCGGAAGTGCACGCGCCGGTGTCGCTTCCAGCTCAGGCCGTAGAGGGGGGCGAACTCGCGGGCGGTGCCGAAGATCATCGGGTAGTCCCAGTCGAGCACGCGAATCCGCAACCGCCGCCGCCGTCGGGCGAGGTCGTTCAGGAAGTCGCCGAGGTTCGTGCGCGGCGCGTCGTCCTCGCCGAAGGCGATCGCGGTGCGGCTGTCGAAATCCCAGGCGAGGATCGCGATCGAGCGCTCCGCGCGCTCGGCCGCGCGCATGAACGCCTCGAAATAGGCCGCCGCGTCGACCACCGGCGCCACCCGGCCGGCGCGCGCGACGGTCCAGCAATTCTCGCCCGGACGGAAAAGATCGGACATGAGCTCTCTGGCGAAAAGACCGGATCGGGAACGAAAGCTGCTCGCCCCAGTCCGGTCAGGGCGAAACCGACCCTTGCAATCTCGGTGCCAGGAGGACTCATGAAACGAAAGACGCTTCGGCTCGGGCCTGGCTTTCGCGTCGCATTCCGCAACGCCCGCGCGCAGGCGGCCGAGATGGTCATCGCCCCGGGCGACTCCGAAGGCGGCGCCGACAACCGGCATCGGGGCGCCGATCAATGGCTGTATGTCGTTGCCGGCCGCGGCGCCGCCGTAATAAAGGGCCGCTCGCATGCGCTGGGCCCCGGAACGCTCCTGCTCGTCGAGCGAGGCGAGCGCCACGAGATCCGGAACACCGGGCGCGCGCTGCTCCGCACGTTGAACGTCTACGTCCCGCCTGCCTACACGAAGCGCGGCGATCCGCTGCCGCGCGGCCGCAAGTAGGCCGCTTTACGCGGGGTGATCGACCGCCCCTTCCACGCCCTGCAGACGGGCGCAGTGGGCGCAGCAGAAATACTTGCCGTCCGATTCGATGCCGTGGCCGACCACCTTGCAGCCGCAGTGCTCACAGCGTGGCGCGAGTCGGTGGATGGCGCACTCGAAGCTGTCGAAGACGTGGCGCTCGCCTGCCGCCAGCACCTCGAACGAGCGCTGATAGTTGTTTCCGCACACTTCGCATACGGCCATGGAATTCGCCTCCGGCGGGAGCGGGATGGAGTCGCGCCGGAACCCGCAACCGGCGTGCCCGCGGCTGCGAGCGGCACGGCCGTTGCAGGAGCGGGGTCTGCCTGGACCCCGGAGACCACCATGAGATCTGCGATTGTAGCGGGCGCGTGCTGCGCACTGGCCCTCGCGCTCGCCGCCGAGGCGGCGGACACTGCGCGCGCGACCTTCATGAACGCCGCCGGCCGGAAGCTCGGGACCGCGACCTTGACCCAGACCCCGGCGGGTGTGCTCATCGAGCTCGACCTGAGCGAGCTCCCACCCGGAGAGAAAGCCTTCCATATCCACGCGACGGGCGCGTGCGACGGTGCCACCGGGTTTAAGTCGGCGGGCGAGCACTTCGCGCCGCGCCAAAGCCGGCACGGCCTGCGCGCCGACAGGGGTCCGCACGCCGGCGACATGCCGAATCAGTTCGTGCAGAGGGACGGGACGCTGCGCGCCCATGTCCTGAGCACGCTGGTCACGCTGGAACCGGGGGAGGCGACGCTCTTCGACAATGACGGCTCCACGCTCGTCCTCCATGCCAAGCCGGATGACTACCGGAGCCAGCCGGCGGGCGAGGCCGGCGACCGCATCGCCTGCGCGGTGGTCGAGCGCCCCGAGAAGGGTTGATTGGTACGTAACTTGCGGTGGTCCTTGAGCATGTCGCCAGCGGGGTTGGCGCGCGGCCAGGCACTGTAAGAATTACAACCGCGCGGTAAGTATTTCCCGTTCGAACGGGTGACGCCAAGGAGGGATGGCGTGGTGCCTGTCTTGCCGTTCACTGAATGCGCCCCCCGCGGTCGGCGCGGCAGCCGGTTGCGGTTCGTTGTCCCGGGTCACCCCCGTTCTTAGCGCTCGCGCTCCGACTCACCCGATCGACCGTTTCTCCATCCGCGGACACTCGAACAGGGGAGCTATACCGCCATGCAGACGGACTACATCGCGAAGCCGGTGAACACCGAGCAGCTTCTTTCGCTGCTGCGGATGTGGCTCCACAGGTGAGCGGGTCGTGAGCGCCGGGGATCGCGTCAACATCCTGCTGGTCGACGACCAGCCGGCCCGCCTCCTCAGCTACCGGGCGATCCTCGACGATCTCGGTCTCGAGCTCGTCGAGGCGCGATCGGGCCGCGCGGCGCTCCAGCGGCTGATGGAGCGCGAGTTCGCGGCGATCCTGCTCGACGTGAACATGCCGGACATCGACGGGTTCGAGACCGCGGCGCTGATCCACCGCCACCCCCGCTTCGAGACGACGCCGATCATCTTCGTCACCGCGGTGCACGTGACCGACCTCGATCGGCTGAAGGGTTATCAGCTCGGCGCGTTCGACTACGTGTACGTGCCCGTCGTCCCGGAGATCCTGCGAAGCAAGGTGCAGATCCTCGCGGAGCTGTACGGGCAGCGGAAGAGGCTCGAGGGGCTGAACCGGAACCTGGAGCAGGCGAACGCGAAGCTCGCCGACGCTCACACGAGCTTGCAGGCCGAGCGCGCCCGGGAGCTCCAGGCGCTGAACCGCACGCTCGAAAAGGCGAATCTCGAGCTCGCCGAGGCGAACGCCGCCCTCGAGGCGGAGAACGCCGTGCGTCGGCGCGCGGAGGAGGCCCTCCGCGACGCCGACCGCCGCAAGAACGAGTTCCTCGCCACGCTCTCGCACGAGCTCCGCAATCCGCTCGCTGCGATCGCCAACGCGGTCCAGTACATGCAGCTCGCGCAGCCGGGCGACGCGGGTCTCGTGCCCGTTCAGGACGTGCTCGCCCGCCAGGTCGGTCACCTGAACCGGCTGATCGACGATCTCCTCGACGTCTCCCGCATCACGCGCGGCCGGATCACGCTGCGCCCCGAGCGCCTCGAGCTCGCCGACGTCATTGACCGCGCGCTCGAGACGATCCGCCCGCTCGCGGCCGACCGGCGCCAGCAGCTCGTCGTCACTATGCCCGGGGAATCGCTGGCGGTCGAAGGCGACCCGATCCGGCTCGCGCAGGTCGTCGGCAACCTGCTCGCGAACGCGATCAAGTACACCCGAGAGGCGGGGCGGATCGAGCTGACTCTCGGGCGCTCGAAGCACGGCCGGAGTGCCGTGATCACGGTGCAGGACAGCGGGGTCGGCATCGTGCCCGAGATGCTCCCGCGCATTTTCGACCTGTTCCACCAAGGCGATCAGCCCGCAAGCCGCAAGGAGGGCGGACTCGGCATCGGCCTCGCCCTCGTGCGGGAGATCATCGCATTGCACGGGGGCAGCGTCGAAGCGTCGAGCGCCGGGCCGGGCCAGGGCGCGGAGTTCGTCGTGCGGCTGCCGCTCGTCCCGGAAGACGCGCTCGAGTCGCCGCTGCCGGCCACCGGGCGGTCGGACGCACCGCGTCCCCCGCCGGCGGCACACGCGCGGCGACTGCTGCTCGTCGACGACAACCGCGACTCGGCCGAGAGCCTCGCCGCGCTGCTCCGTATGCTCGGTCACGAGGTGTGGCAGGCGTACGACGGACGCGAGGCGCTTGCGGTCGCGCGGGGCCGGCGTCCGGACCTGGTCCTGCTCGACATCGGGATGCCCGACATCAGCGGCTACGAGGTCGCGCGCGAGCTGCGCGCCGATCCGTCGCTGGACGCGACGACCTTGATCGCGTTGACCGGGTACGGGTCCGACGACGACCGGCGCCGGTCGCTCGCGGCCGGCTTCGACGGCCATCTCGTGAAGCCGATCGACTTCGACCACCTCGAACGGGTCCTCGCTTCGCTGCCGCGGAGCTCCCCGGCCGAGCGCTCCGCGGCCGCGTGAGAACGGCGACGCTCGTGCGTCAGGCGCCGCGCGGCGGCGTCGGCAGGGCCCCGGGATAGCGGCGCGGGAAGATCACCCGGAAAGTGGTGCCCTTGCCCGGCTCCGTGTGGAGCTCTAGGCTCGCGTCGAGCAGTTCGCACAGCCGCTTCACGATGGCGAGGCCGATGCCCTCGCCCGGGTCGGGTTCGCGCGTCCCCGCCGCCGCGTGCGAGGGCAGCAGCGGCGGCGGCTCGGCCTCGACCGAGCGCTCGCCCGCCGTCGCCGCCTGCTCGCCGACCGCCTGCGCCTCGTCGGTCGCGGTTTTCAGCGCGCGAGCGAGGGGCTGCGCGGACCGCGCCTCCAGGCCGGGGCCGGTGTCCTGCACACAGAGAACCCACCGCGCCGCCTCGTCGTCGGGAGCGGGGTCCCAGCCCACGGCGATGCCGCCGCGCTGCGTGTACTTGACGGCGTTCAGCAGCAGGTTCTGCGCGATGCGGTACGTCTTGAGGCTGTCCCCTTCCACCGGCAGCGTATCCGGGCCCGTCGCCGCCAGCGAGAGGCCCCGCTCCTCTGCAAGGGGGCGCATCGCGAGGCAGAGCTCCCGCAGGACCGCCGCCGCATCGAACGATGCGGCGACGCGGCGTTCGTGGCCCGCTTCCAGGCGGGCGAGGCTGACGAGGTCGTTGAGCAGGGCCTGCATCGACGCGACGCCGCGCTGCAAGGTCGCGAGCGACTGCGCACGTGCGCTCTCCGGCGCGTTCGCGTGGTCGAGCGCTGCAGTGGCGTTCTTCACGACGCCGAGGCTGCCGCGCAGGTCGTGGGCCGCTTCCCGCCACACTTCGGCGCGACGCGTCTCCAGTCCCGCGAGCTCGTCGAGCGCCCGCTGGAGGTCCCGCACGCGACCGGCCGCCTCGGTCTGCTGCAGCCGTGCGTACTGGTCGGCGCTCTCGCACACACCTTCGCTGCACAGCTCCGCGAGCTCGTGGCGTGCCCAGGCCATCGATTCCGCAGGCACCTCCGGGTGATCGAGCGCGAATCGCTCCAGCTCGTCGACGAGGCAGAGGTGTAGGTGCCGCCACTCGCGCATGACCTCGCGCTGCTGGTAGCCCTGCTGCCAGCGGTGCATCCCGTGGCCCGCGGCGCCCTCGCGCCGCCCGACGGCGGCCTCGCGCCGCTCGGCCGAGTGACGGGCACGCAGCCGCCGCTCGAACGCCTCGAGGACGTCGGGGATGTGGTCGTAGAACTGGACGCGCGATAGCGCGGACGCGGTGGTCAGCTCGGGATCGGCATCGGCCGCCCCGCGCCAGCGCCGGAGAAGCTCGTCGCGAAGGGCGGCGAAGTGGGAGGCCACTGCCGCCAGCCATCCGTCTGCGCCCGCTTCCTCCGCCATAGCGCGGAACGAGTCTAGCCGACTTTGCGCGGGCCGCCCTCGCTTTCCGTGGAGTGATGCGCCTTGCACATGTAAGTCTTGCGCTGGCGCGTAAGCGTTACCTGCCTTCCGCCGGAACACGGCATGGGCGGCGGGCACGCCGAATGCTCGAAGGCTACAACGGGCAGCGACCCTCGATGAAAACTGCGCGACTCACCCGAACGGCCCAGGACGACCGCTGGCCGCCCGCCCGGCTGCGGGCGTTCGTGTGCTCGTGGTTGACGACGACCCCGACGAGCGCGACTTCCTCGTGGCGCTGCTCGGCGCCGCTGCCGCGGAGGTGAGGTCCGCTTCCAGCACCTCGGAGGCGCTCGCAATGCTGGCGCGGTGGTGGCCCTCGGTGCTGGTGTCCGATATCGGAATGCCGGGCGACGATGGCTACACCCTGATCCGCGCGGTCAGGACCATGCCCCGCGGCCAGCCCGGCGCAGCTGCCGGCGGCGGCCGTCACGGGGCATTCGGCCCCGGAGGACAGGACGCGTGCGCTCCGCGCGGGCTACCAGGCGCATCTTGCGAAGCCGGTGGATCCGGACCGCCTGATCGCCGTGCTGGCCGATCTCGCCCTCTGAAGACGGCTGGGCAACCCAGTCCGTCCCCGTGACCGGTAACGCGGCGTGGGGTTGCTGGTCGACGAGCTGACTGCCGGGTCCGATGCCCGAGCGCCGCGGCCGACGCGGCGATGCTGCTCGGCGCATCGTCACGATCCCGCGGCGCTCGGCGCTCCGCAGGCGGTCGATCGCCCTAGCGACGATCCCTGAGCCGCGGCGGTTCGCGCTTTCAGCGCGCGCGCCGAACACCGGTGTCTGCGTCGCGAGTGCCTAGCGGCGAGAAAGGGCGCCGCGCAGTCCGCCACATCCCGGGCTGCTCGCCGATGAGCGCGATCGCGCCGCGGCGCGTCACCGTCACGTCGCGTCGCATCGCGCCTGCAGCGGCGGTCCAGCGCCGGACCGGCCGTGGCGAGACGCGCCGGTCGGTCGGCTCAGCCACGCCGCCGGTCGATGAACGCGACGACCCTCGGCTCCGGCGGCACGTCGACCAGTGCGAAGTACAGCGCTTCGCCTTCGTTCAGCGCGCGGCCGTGGAAGAGCAGCGCGACCGTCTCGCTGCCGTTCACGCAGCCGTGCCGATGCAGGAAATGCAACAGCTGAACGAGGCGCGGCGGAAAGCTCTCCAGGTCGCCGCCGCGCTCGTACACGCGAATGTCGCGCAGCGCCCGAACGTCGATGCCGAACGCGCTGACGAACTTCGTGGTGCGGAGAGCGGGGCGTTCGGTCCCCTCGATGCGGAGCCGGAGCGGCTGCTGGTCGCGCAACGGATCCGCTCCGATCGGGCGGGAAGCGGGCTTCACCTCCAGGGTCGGCGGCCTGAGGCGCGAAACCAGCAGCGCAAGCGAGAGCAGGTAGAGCAGGACGAGCGGAAAGAACAGCAGCTCGAACATTGCTCGCCCGCCGAGGGCGCGCGCCGCGTTACGCGTTACTTCTTCGCCTTTTCGGCCTGGTCCTGGAGCTTCTGCCCGCCGCGCTGGATGTCCTCGCCGAGCCCGGACATCGTATTGCACGCAGACACCAGCATGGTGACGAGCACTACGTAGACGAGTCGCATCATGTCGTTCTCCTGATCTTGGGGCGTGCCGCAATCGACACGGGTATCCGGGACGCAGCAATCGGCGTGCCGCTGCCGGACCGTCGTTCTAAGCGCGGCGCAACGGACCGCGCGCCAGGATATAGATGGCATAGAACGCGGCCACGCCGATGGCGATGTAGATGAGGCGGCTCAGGAGCGAGCGCGGCCCGAAGAGCTGCGAGACCAGGTTCACGTCGAATCCTCCGACGAGCAGCCAGTTGATGCCGCCGACGATGAGGAGGACGAGCGCGATGCGGTCGAGTGTGGCGAGCCGTGCCATCGTGTTTCTCCCTGGTCGGACACGGTTCGCTTTCGAAGCAGGCGACGTGCCATATGCCGGGGCACGTAGGCTGCTTCGGGACGGGAAACCTGACGACGGAGGACACGATGCGCCACGCGCAAGCCACGCCCTGCAGATCCCCGTTCCGGCGAGCCGGGCGCGGGAAGCGACACGGGTCCCAAGGAGTGGGAGTGGCCCTTCAGCGTGCCGTCCGAGCAGCGCGAACGCGCGCCCGCGGAACCCGTGCGCGAAGAGCGTCCCGCACTCCGGGCAGCGCCCGGCGGATCCCGTCTGATCCGCTGCGATCGCCGGCGACCCGCCTGCCGGCAGGTCATTTTTTCCGGGTCGTGTAACCGCTGCTCAGGGCTTCTTCCTCTTCGAGGACGCCCGCTTGCGCGGCACCTTGCCGCCCGCGCGGCGGGCCTGCGAGAGCCCGATGGCGATCGCCTGCTTGCGGCTCGTCACCTTCTTGCCGGACCGACCGCTCCGCAGCGTCCCGCGCTTGCGCTCGCGCATGGCCTGCTTCACCTTCTGCGCGGCCTTCTTGCCGTACCGAGCCATTCGATCGTCTCCTTCCTACCGCCGCGCCTGGTAGAGCGGCATCACCTTCCCGGCATAGATCGCGAGATCGCGCTGCCTGGCCTCGCTCGACGGGTGCGTCGACAGCCACGCGGGCGGGCTGCCCTGCGCCGCGCGGTCCATCTTCTGCCATAGCGTGACCGCCGCGCGCGGGTCGTACCCCGCCCGCGCCGCAAGCTCGACGCCGATCCGGTCGGCCTCGACTTCCTGCTCCCGCGAATTGGGGAGGTTCAACGTGACCTCGAGCGCGAGCTGCGCGAGATCGACACTTCCTTGACCGACACCGGCGGCGGCGCCGAGCACACCCAGCACGAGCCCTTGCGTGACGGCGCGCGAAGCGCGCTCGCGCCCATGCTCGCGTAGCGCGTGGGCGATCTCGTGACCCATCACCGCCGCCACCTCGGCGTCGCTAAGCTGCAGCCGCTCGAGGATGCCGGAGTAGACCGCGATCTTGCCGCCCGGCATGCACCAGGCGTTGATCTCCTGGACGTTGATCACGTTCACTTCCCACGCCCATTTCTGCGCATCGGGGCGGAACACCGCCGTTTGCGGGATCAGGCGCTGCGCGATCGTCCTGACGCGCGCAGTCTGCGCCGCGTCGCGGTTGAGGACGCCCTTGGCGCGCGCCTCGGCGAGCACCTTCGCGTACGCCTCGCCCGCGCCGTCGTTGATGTCCGCCTCGCTGATGAGCGTCGACATCGACTGGCGCCGATCGACGCCGACGACCCCGGATTCGGTGGTCTCCACGCTGGCGCAACCCACGGCGACGAACACCGCAGTCATCGCCGCGAGCGCGCCGCGCGCTCCGCACGCAACTGTTTCCACATGGCTATAGCCCTCCGAGAACCCAGAGAAAGACGAGTACCACGAGGAGCACGCCGACCACGCCGGCCGGCACGTAACCCCGGGAGCCGCCGTACGGCCACGCCGGGCGCAATCCCACCAGGAGGAGGACGAGAACGACCAGCAGAATCGGACCGACGGACATTTCGCGTGGCTCCTCGATGGCGAGCGGCGACAGGGCCGCAACGCGGACGTTTTCGCAGCTTTCGTGCCCGGGGGTCGGCACGCCGCTTGCAAGGGCGTGGGCCATGGCAGATTCCGGTCGGACGAACCTGCTGGCTCGCGTGCTGATCATGGCAATGGTTCCTGCCGCTTCGGCCGTGTCCGGCGCCGAGCCGACCTATGTCGCCGAGCTGGACCGGATCGAAGCCGAGTTTCGGGCCGCGCGCGAACGCTGCGATGGCACGCCCGGCCACCTCGGGAACGTTTGCGTCGCCGAGGCCCGCGCGGTTCGCAGGATCGCCAAGGCCGAGCTCGAGGCGCGGGGCAAGGGCACGCCGAAGAGCTGGTACGACGCGCGCATCGCCCGCGCCGAGGCCGAGTTCGAGGTGGCGAAAGAGCGCTGCGGCGAGCGTTCCGGGGATCCGCGCGAGCAGTGCATCACCGAAGCGCGCGCGGCGGAAGCGCGCGCCAAAGCGGACGCGCGGCAGGCGCGATCCGAAGCCGAGGCCCGCGACCGGCCGCACGCCGCAGGAAAATGAACGGAGGCTGGCGAAGATGAAGCGAATCGTGCCGACGCTGCGTTCGCAACAGGGAAAGTGGGGCTACATCCTGGCGTGGGCGCTGGGCGTGCCGATCCCGATCCTGTTCCTCGTCTACCTCCTGCGCGGCTGTAACTAGAGCTCGTTCACTCCGGGCGCGGGTGTCCCGCGTGCACGCCGCCGGTTCATCCGATCCACCCATGCGCCGACGACTGCGGCGGTGACCATGAGCGTATTGGTCGCCGCGAACACCCAGTTTCCGACCAGTACGCTGTAGACGAAGAAACCCGACGATGCGGCGAGCTGGCCGACGAAGAGCCAGCGCGACACGCCCGCGACGCTTCGCGTACGCCACTGCGTGTACACCTGCCGAGCGATGGTCGCGAACAGCGTCGCCGCGCTCGCCCACCCGATGAGATCGGTCGCCAGCGCCATCCCCTAAGCCCGGTCAGCCGGGGTGCTCGGTCTCGAGATACAGCTCGCGGACCAGGACCATCGCGACAATCGTGAGCGGCACGGCGAAGAACACGCCGGGCAGCCCGAAGAGCACGGCGAAGACGACCACCGACAGCGCGCCCAGCGCGGGCGGAAGCGCGACGGCCCAGCGCTGCACGAGCGGCATCAGCACATAGCCCTCGAGCTGTTGAATCGCGACATAGAGGAGCGCGACGTACAGCGCGGTCGCCTGGTCGTGGGTGAAGGCGATCAGGATCGCCGGAATCGCGGCGAGGATCGGCCCGACGAAGGGGACAAATTCCAGCAGGCCCGCGATCGTCGCGAGCGACAGCGCGAGCGGCACATCGAGCAGCGTCGAGCCCGATGAAGGTCAGCACGCCGACAACGAGCATGGCGACGAGCTGGCCGCCGAGCCATT
Organism: uncultured beta proteobacterium; assembly: GCA_963744255.1. Taxonomy (GTDB): domain Bacteria; phylum Pseudomonadota; class Gammaproteobacteria; order Burkholderiales; family SG8-39; genus DATEDA01. The sequence goes on along the minus strand of CAVUSZ010000003.1, from coordinate 82,903 downwards.
TGCGCAGGATGGTGCCCGCGCTCGATAGCGCCGCGCTCGTCCGGGAGCGAGCTCGGGCGGGCAGCAGCCGGAGCGTGCCGCGGAAATAGAGACCAGGGTCGGCCGCGAGGTAGATCCCGACGACGAACAGCAGCAGCACGTTCGCGACCGCATTCAGCGTGCCGAGCGCCACGCCGACGAGCTTCGCTGCCGACTCGACACCGTCGACCGATCCGAGCGAGCCGAGGGCGATGCGCCCGAGCTCGGTCCGCACGAGCCATTCGCGCATCTTCACGAAAGCCGCTGGCAACTGCCGCGCGAGCTGATCCAACTGTGTCGCGAGGGTTTCGCCGATCGTCCACGCCAGCAGCGCGAGCACCGCGAGGATCGTCGCGACGGCCACCGGCAGCGCTGCTTCTTGTGTAGGGGCGTGTAGCGTGAGACGAGGTCCGCGAGTGCGCGCAGCGCGACGGCGAGCAGCACGCCGCCGAAAGCGACCAGCAGCACGTCCGCCGCCTTCCAGAGCGCGATCGCTACCGCCGCCACGAGGGCCACCAGGAGCACGCGCGCGATGAAGCTCCGCTCCGCCGGCGCCTCGCGCGCTCCTTCCACCTCCTCGGTGCCCGGGAAGCGCGACTTGAGAGGGCGCGTGGACATGGGCGGCGGGGTCGGAGCCTCCTACCGGCCCGAAGTGAGCGCCGCGCGGTGCTCGAACACCTCCTGGCACACGCTGCATCGCAGTGCGGTCGGCAACGCGCCGAGCCGCGCGGGCTCGATGTCGAGGCCGCAGTCGGCGCAGACGCCGTAGCTGCCACCGTCGAGGCGCACGAGCGCGGACTGGAGGTCGTTCAGCTCGCGCGCGTCGCGCTGCATGAGCGCGGTGCGCACGTCCGTATGCTCGATCGCAACCGACTCGTCGCCGGCGTCGCGGACCTCGCCTGCGACTGCGCTCGCGCTCGAATCGGGCTCGGGGGCGAGCTCGCTCGCGAGCTTCGCCTGCAGCTCGGCGAGCCGCTCCGCCAGCCGGGCGCGCACCACGGACGCGCTGTTGTCGTGCGGTTCGGTCGTTGCCATCGGCGAATCCTCCATCGTGTCGGTGCGCCGGCCGAGCCGGCGCCAAGGCGACGCGCGAGCAAGGGTTGTACCCGACGTGGCGTTGCTCGCGCTTCCGTCCAACGGTGCCGGCGCGGGGAACGGTGATTGCTCGCCGTGCGCGGCAACCTACAGGAGGACAGCGTGGCGACAAAACGGAAGACACACGGATCGGGATCGCGCGGGAGCCGCAGCGGAACCGATCGCGAACCGCGGAGTTTACGGGGAAGGCAACTACCGTGCCTCGCGTGAGTACAACGAGGCCACTCGCGAATTCGTTCGCTCGGGCCGTGTGGCGGGTGCGGCCCGGCGCGCGGCGCCGGCATCGGGCCGCGAAGCGGCGAGCCTCGAGCGGGCCGAGCAGGCGGGGAAGAGCCGGGCGCGCGGCGAAGATCCGCAAGTTGCTGGGCCGCGCAGTCGGCGCGCGAATCGCGAGCGCCCGGTCGCTGGCCGCCGCACACGCGAGAAGTAGAGCGCACACGCGCGACGCAGGCCGCCGGATCGCAAGCGCCGCCGGGCAGACGGCACGGCAGCGGGGTATGTAATTCGTTCACCCACCGGCAACGGTTACCGGTCGGCGGCGGTCGGGCCTGCGGCGACAGCCAGCGGTAAGGCCGGGCACGGCGATTGCGGGTAATCCGGTGCTTCCACCCGCACGGTCGCGACGCCAGTGTCGCCGTCGAGTCAGTCTCCGCGTCCCGCGCCGCACGCCGTGCGGGTGGCTTCCGAAACCAGTGGAAAGGAGCAGTCGCATGGCGAACCAGCAGAATCCCAACCGATCGAACCCGGCGGACCGGTCGGGCCAGCAGCCCCGCAAGGACGAGCAGGGCGGTCAGCAGACGGGGCGTCCGAACAATCCGGGCGACACCGGCACGCGGCGAGACCCGCCGCTTCCGGGTGGCACGCCCGGTACCAGGCCAGATCCGTATCGCCACCCCGGCGACGAGCCGGACATCAAGCCGGACGTGATTGCGGGGCAGGGGCAGCCTTCGAAAGGCGGGGACAAGCCGCGCTATGGCAACACCGGCGGCAATCGTTCGGGTGGCCAGGAAGGCAGCAAGTAAGTCGGAACGCCGGATGCCGGCTGGGCGGGCATGCGCCAGCACCGCCGGCGGATTTCACTCCCAGGAAAGGAGAATCGATATGAAGCTATGAAGCTTCGCACTCTCGCTGCCATCGCGGCAATCGCGACGCTCGGCGGCCTAGCCGGCTGCGATCGCACCGACCGCCCCGAGCGCGCCGCAGCGCCGTCGCCCGCGACACCGTCGCCCGCGACGCCGTCGCAGTCCGCGCCGTCCATGCCATCGCAATCGCCGTCCGCCGGGGCGCCACCGGTCACGCCGGGCGCCGAACGCACCGTGGGGCAGACCCTCGATGATGCCGGCATCACCGCGAAGGTGAAAGCCGCACTCATCGCCGAGAAGGACGTGAGCGGCATGAACATCAACGTCGACACGAAACAGGGCAAGGTGACGCTCACCGGCAAAGTGCCCGACCCGTCCCAGGCCGAGCGCGCGATCCAGGTGGCGCGCGGCGTGGAAGGCGTCAAGGCGGTCGAGAACAAGCTGAGCGTCGGCACGAGCTGACGCACGCAACGCAACTGGCGGCCGGCGCATGCCGGCCGCAATTTTGCTATCCAAGGAGGTGCCCGTCATGAAGACTTGGAACTCGGTACTCACCGCCGCGCTGGCCGCGGTCGTGCTCGCGGGCGGCGTAGCCTGCGCGCCCACCCAGACTCGCCAGTCGACCGGTGAAGTGCTCGACGATGCGGCGCTGACGGCACGGGTCAAGACCGCGCTGATCAACGAGCCCGGCGTCAAGTCGACGGCGATCAACGTCGAGACCTTCCGCGGGCAGGTGTCGCTGAGCGGCTTCGTCGACACCGACGATATGGTGCGGAGGGCCGTTGCCGCGGCGCAGAAGGTGGCTGGCGTCCGCGCCGTCAAGAACGATATGCGGGTCAAACCCACGTCCTGACGTCCGCGAACGGCGCCGTCAGCGGCGTGAGAGAGGGGCGGGGTTACGTGCGCGTCCGACGCACGCTCTCTTTGCCACGGCGTGGCCGCCGCCTGCGCCTAGTTGCCGGTCCTCGACCCGCGCCAACGGCCCGCGAACTCGTCGTCGTCGGGACGAGCGGCGGGCCGCGGCCAAAGCAGGCTGCCGTCCGCCACCTCGAAGAGGAGCGGAAGAGCGACCTTCTCGCGCGCCACCTCGCGCACGTCGAGCCGCGCATCTCGGCGCCGCTCGTCCCGGCAACGACGCGGACGCTCCTGATCGACGGTCCGCGACCACCGCGCGATGTTCGACGCGATCGCGCGCGCGCGCGACCACGTCAACCTGGAAACCTACATCCTCGAGGCCGACGAGACGGGGCAGCGTCTCGCGGACCTTCTCATCCACAAGCGCGTAGCAGGGCGTGCGGTAAACGTCCTATACGACAGCGTCGGCTCGATCGAGACTCCGAAGGAATACTTCGATCGGCTGCGGGCCGCCGGCATCGACGTCTGCGAGTTCAATCCGGTCAATCCGCTGAAGGCGCCGAAAGGGTGGCAAGATCAACAACCGCGACCACCGCAAGATCCTCGTCGTCGACGGCGCGCGTCGCGTTCACCGGCGGCATCAACATCAGCGGCGTCTACTCGGCCGGCTCGTTCGGAGAGCCGCCGGCAGGAAGCCGGCGAAAGGACGAGGGCTGGCGCGACACCCACATCCGCGACCCGCGGCCCGATCGTGGCGCGAGTTCCAGCGCGCTGTTCCTCGGACGCCTGGGACGACAGCAGCGCGGCGAGGCCGCCGCCGCAGCGCAACTACTTCCCGAGCTAGACCGCAGGCGCGGCGACTGGACGATGCGCGTGGTCGCGAGCGACCCGCGAGTCGGGCGAGAGCGAGATCTATCGTCGCGCTCGCTCTCGGCGATCGCGCACGCCGCGCGCCGCGTCTGGCTCACCTACGGCTACTTCGTCCCCGATCCCGCAACGCATCCGCGGCGCTGCACGGCGCGGCCGCGCGCGGCGTCGACGTCCGCCTCGTGCTGCCGGGCTTCAGCGATTTCTGGGCGCCGCTCTACGCCGGGCGGTCGCACTACGAGGAGCCTGCTCGCGCGCCGGCGTGCGCATCCACGAGCGCCGCGACGCGCTCCTGCACGCCAAGACCGCGGTGATCGACGGCGTGTGGTCGAGCGTCGGCTCGACCAACCTCGACTGGCGGAGCTTCGTCCACAACTACGAGGCCGACGTCATCGTGCTCAGCCGAGCCCTTCGGCCGCGAGATGGAGCGGCTGTTCGCGCTCGACGTCGCACGCCTGCCTCACGAGATCACGGCTCGAGGAGTGGCGCCGGCGCGGCCTCGCTCGATCGTCCGCGGGAATGGCTCGCGCGCCGCTGGGAATACTTCTCTGTGACCGCTCTCAACCCAAAGGAAAGGACCCGACCATGAACGCCCCGCTGTCCCGCGAGACCGGCGCCGCCGGACCGTTTACGCTGCCCGCGCTGCCCTGGGCAAAGGCTGCGCTCGAGCCGGTGATCTCGAAGCGCACCATCGAGCTGCATCACGGCAAGCACCACCGCACCTACGTCGAGAAGCTGAACGAGCTGGTGGCGGGTACCGAGCTCGAGCGCCTGCCGCTGCACGAGGTCGTGAAACGCACCGCATGACGATCCGGAGCGCGTCAAAGTGTTCAACAACGCCGGCCAGGCGCTGAATCACGCGTTCTACTGGGAGAGCCTGACGCCGCAGCGCGGCGAAGCCGCCGGAGGAGCTGCGGCGCCTGCTCGACCGCGACCTCGGCGGCTACGACGCGTTCGTCGCGGACGTTCGCCAAGGCGGCGACCGACCACTTCGGGAGCGGCTGGGCCTGGCTCGCGGTCAACGGCGGCAAGCTCGAGATCCTCACGACGCCGAATGCCGACACGCCGGTTGCCCACGGCATGACGCCGCTGCTGACCGTCGACGTGTGGGAGCACGCGTACTACCTCGACTACCAGAACAAGCGCGACAAGCACGTCAAGGCGGTGGTCGAGAAGCTCCTCAACTGGGAGTTCGCGGCCGAGAACCTCGCCCGCGCCTAGCGTTCGCTCATGCTCGACTGGCTGAGCGACCCCGGAGCGTGGGTCGCGCTCGCGACGCTGACCGCCGTCGAGATCGTCCTCGGCGTCGACAACATCGTCTTCATCTCGATCCTCGTCGCGCGGCTGCCGGCGGTCCACCGGCAGCGCGCGCGGATCGCGGGGCTCGCGGTGGCGATGGCGACACGCATCCTGCTGCTCTTCGCGCTGACCTGGGTGATGGGGCTCTCGACGCCGCTCTTCGAGCTGCTGGGCCGCGGCGTTTCGGGTCGCGACCTGATCCTGTTCGGCGGCGGGTTGTTCCTCCTCTGGAAGAGCGTGCACGAGATCCACAGATCGCTCGAGGGCGACGGCGCGGCGGTGCCGGGCCGCGCCAGCGCCGCGCTGTGGATCGTGCTCGCGCAGATCGCGGTCCTCGACGTCGTGTTCTCCCTCGACTCGGTGATCACCGCGGTCGGACTGGTCGACGAGTTGCCGGTGATGGTGCTCGCGATCGTGATCGCGGTGCTCGTCATGATGGTCGCCGCCCGGCCGCTCGGCGCCTTCGTGGACCGTCACCCGACCATCAAGATGCTGGCGCTGAGCTTCCTGGTGCTGATCGGGTTCACGCTGATCGCCGAGAGCTTCGGCGTGCGCGTTCCCAAGGGCTACGTGTACTTCGCGATGGCGTTCTCCGTTGCGGTCGAGCTCCTGAATCTCCGGCTGCGGAAGCCGCAGGTCGCGGTGCAGCTGCGGCGGCGACCGGGGCCTGCGGACGCAGACGCAGCACCCGCCGGCGACCTGCCGCAAGAGCGCGCCTGGCTCCTCGATCCCGATCGAGCCGGGCAGCGCGATCGGCCTCGTAGCGCCCGGTCAGGCGCCCGCCTGCTTGCCCATCCCCTCGATGAGGCTCAGCAGATCCTCGGCATGCTCTTCCTCGACGGCGAGGACGTCTTCGAGCAGCCGCCGCGTGGTGGGGTCGCCGGTGCCGAGGTAGCGGATCATGTCCCGGTAGCTCTCGATTGCGATGCGCTCGGCGACGAGATCCTCGCGGATCATGTCGATCAGCGACTTGCCCTCGACGTACTCCGCGTGGCTCCGCGTCGCCAGCCCTTCCGGGCTGAAGTTCGGCTCGCCGCCGAGCTGGACGATCCGTTCGGCGAACTGGTCCGCGTGCCCTTCCTCTTCCTTGGCGTGCTCGAGAAACTCCGCGGCGACGCCGGCCGACGTGAGGCCCTTCGCCATGAAGTAGTGACGCTTGTAGCGCAGCGTGCAGACGATCTCGGTCGCAAGCGCCTCGTTGAGCAGGCGGATGACGACGCCCTTGTCGGCGCCGTAGTTGTCGGTGACCGCGCCTTCCTCCATGTGACGGCGGGCGCGGGCGCGGATGGCCTGGATGTCGGAAAGGAAAGGCTGCTCGGGCATGGGGTGCTCCTTCGTGCTGGGGATTCCCCGAGGCGCGTGCAAAGCGCGTGCCCGCACCGCTGATTCGATCGCGACGTCAGGCCTGCACGTCCCGCGGCGCGGCGGCGCCTCTCCCCGTCAACCGGCTCACATCTTTTGCATTGGCATGCGTCGGCGAGCGGTCAGGATCGGGCGCCGGACTCGCCGTCGCAAGCCACGCGCGCAGCACCTCGGCGACGCTCCAAGCCTGCGCGATACAGCCGCGCGGCCGATAGGGTGCTTCCGCGTCGAAGATCTCGCTCACCGTCCCGACGCCGGCTTCGCGCAGGTGTTCGGCAAAGCGCTCCAGAAGCTTGCGCGGCGCTGTCCCGATCCGCCGGTGAACGCGCAGCCAGGCATCGATGTAGTGGCCCGATCAGCCACGGCCCACACGGTCCCCTGGTGGTAGGCCGCGTCGCGCCCGCGCAGGTCGCCGTGAGTAATCCCTCTAGTAGTCAGGGTGATCCGGCGCGAGGGTCCGCAAGCCGAACGGCGTGAGCAGCCGTGCCGCCGACCCCGTCGCACCACGGCCGCCCAACGGGTGGATTCCAGGATCGGATAGCTGAGCGATACGGCGAACAGCTGGTTCGGGCGGCATGCTCGGCATCGTCGCCCGTTCTCGCCGTCGATGACGTCGAGCAGATACCGCCACTCCGTGGGTCCCAGAATCGGTCGTTGAAACGGTGCGTGGCACGCGTCGGCCAGCTGCCCGATACCGAACGACGGCATCGTCGGCGATCCTGCCGACCCAGCCGCTCATGCAGCTCGAGCGCGTTGTACCAGAGCGCTTGAACCTCGACCGGCCTTGCCCCGGCGGGGCGTGACGACCCAATCCTGGAACCTCGCATCCATCCAGGTGAGCTGATGCCCTCGAGCGCCCTGCCGCGGAGCAGGCCGTCCGACGGATCGACGCCGATGCCGAAGCGCGTCCCGGCGATGTGGCGGTCGAGATATCGACGCGAGAACCGGACGCAATTCGGCGCATGAGTGGACGCGATCGCCGACGTGCGCGAGGTAGCGATCGAGCGCGTGAAAGAACCAGAGCGTCGCGTCGACCGTGTTGTAGAGCGCCCTCGCGGGCGCCCTCGGGAAACAGGTTCGGCAGCAATCCGTCGCGGACGTAGCGGGCGAAGGTGCGCAGAATCGCGGCCGGCTTCCCGCTGACGGCCCGGTGGACAGCGTCAGGCCTTCGAGGGCTGATCATCGTGTCGCGTCCCCAGTCGCCTGAACCAGTGATAGCCGGCGATGACCGTGCGCACCTCCGTCGCCCGCGGCATGCGCGGCCACCGCGTCCTCGCTGCGGCTCTCCGGCAGCACCAGGAACTGGTCGGCCGCAAGCACCAGCCGGCGCGCGAATGGCTCCCGGGCATCGGCGGCCATGCCGATGAGCTGGTCCGTCCGCGTGCGTTCGGCGTCCAGGACCGTTGCGCCATCCAGCTCCGCCGGCCAGGGTTCGGTCGTCGCAACGAACGTCACCGGCCCGTCGCGACGGAGATCCACCGCGAAGTGGCCCGGGCTCACGCTCGTTTCCACATGCTCGTAGCCGCGGTCGCGCTCCTCCCGGTAGAGCGCGGTTGCGCTGGTGCGCGAGCGCTCGACGAAATCGGCGCCACCATCGGGGCGGACCGCAATGGCGAGCTTGAGCGAAGCGTCGGGGAGCTCGACCTCGTGTACCCCGCCGCCGAGCGAGAGCCGGATGGGCGCCTCCTCCGCGACCAGCGGGGCGTCGACGCGCCGGAAGACGAAGTACGGGCGAAGACAGCAGCCGCGCGTTTTCGCCCTGCAGCAACCGGTAGTGGACGCAGACGCCGTTGTAACGGTGCGGCATGACAACCGACCGTTCGATCAGTGCGTTCGCCCACCCTGAATCGCCAGACCGGGACGAGTCCGTCGAGCCCAAACGACTGGAGGCAGGCCGTGACATCGTTTTCGAGCCGTCCCATCGGCAAGCTCCGCGCCACCGAGCCGAACACGCCGCCCCTCCGACACGACTTCGTCGTCATAGCGCCCGATCAGCAGGTAGCGCCCTTCGGGTGCAGACAGGTTCGGCACGAAGAGATCCGTGGTATCGGCGCGTGGGAATGCCGAGCACCGTCGCCGACGCGTATCCTCCGAGCCCGTTCGTCACGAGCCACTCGCGATCGCGCAGGGGCGCGGGTCCGCCCCGGCGTCCACTCGATCGCGAGCTCAGTGCACGGCACGTCGACTGCCCGCTTGGGAGTTACCTGCAATTCGCGGCGGTCCGGCGCGCCGTTCGCTCCCGCTCGACCCGCCCAAGCAACCGTCAGTGGCCGGATTCGCGCTGCGGCGCGCGGGCTTCCTCCGATTCCGCGGCGAGCCAGTCGTCGAGCTCCTGCCCGGGTGCGAAGCCGCGGCGCTCCGCGCGCAGGTAAGCGCGCTCGGCAATCCGCCGGCGGCGCGCCTCGTCGGCGTCTTCCGCTGCCGCCCGCTCTAGCTGCCGCGCGCGTCGCGTGCATCGCCGAATCGTTCTCGACCGGCGATCCGGGTGCGGCTTCGGCCGTGCGCTCTGCCGGAAGATCGGGGTCGGTGGCGTGCGACGTGCCGGGCGGGTGGTTCGATTCGGATTGGCGGACCCCTTCGGCGGAACGGCGCGTGCGCATACTCGGCTCCCTTGGTTCGATATGTCCGCGCCCGCGAGGGCGTCGGGGGTGGAGTGCAAGCGGCATGCCCGACGGGGTCGGGCCGGGCCAGACCGGCTCGCAGGTGCCGCGCGGCAATTGTCGGCCCCGGCGCGAGCGCGTTGGAAAGCCTTGCGGCACGGTGAAACCTCTACCGGTCAGGCGCGTTCCGCTCCCGGCCGCCGATAGCTCCAGCGCGACGGCGGCAGCGGCGCGGCCGGGCGCACCGCGCCGAGCGCGCGCCGCGCTGGAAACTCGAACGACGCATCCGCGCGTGCGATACCCGAGCTTGCGCATGAGTCGGTCGGCGTCGAACGGCGCGCGGACTTTCACGTCGTTGTCGAAATAGCAGTACACGTCGCGCCGGCGGCGGGGCACCGCGCCACGGTCGGCGATGCGGCGCGCGTCGACGGGCTCGCCGCCCGCAGCCCAGGTGCGGACGCGCTCGGCCCAGCGGTCGAGCGCGCGATCGGTGTAGCCGCTCGCGTAGATCTCCCTGTCGCCGTGCAGCCGCAGGTACAGGAAGTCGGCGGTCAGGTCCTCACGGTACGGCCACGCGCCGGCGGTGTCGGCGACAACCAGCGCGACGCGATGCGCGCGCAACAGCCGGACGAACGCCTCGCACTCGAAGCTCGGGTGGCGGATCTCGACCGCATGCCGCAGCCGGCGATTGCGGTCGCTCGCGAGGCGGACGCGCCCCCGCATCCGGGCGTCGCGGCGCCGGGCGAGCGCGAGCGCTGCCGCGGTGTCGCGCGGCAGCGCCGCGAGGAACGCCGCCATGCGCGCCTCGTCGAACCGGAACTGCGGCGGAAGCTGCCAAAGGAACGGCCCGAGCTTCTCGTTGAGCGTGAGCACGCCGGAGGCGAAGAAGTTGGCGAGCGGCCGCTCGAAGTCGCGGAGGCGCAGGAAGTGGGTGATGTAGCGGCCCCCCTTGATGCTGAACACGAACCCCGGCGGGGTGTCGCGATACCAGCGCAGATAGCTCGCCGGGGCTGCAGCGAGTAGAACGAGCCGTTCAGCTCGATCGTCGCGAACGCGCGCGAGGCGAAGGCGAGCTCGCGGCTCTGCGGGAGGCCCGGCGGGTAGAAGACGCCGCGCCAGCCCGCGTAGCGCCACCCGGACAGACCGACGCGGATGCGGCCTTGCTCGCTCGGCTTTGCGCGGTTCACGAGACCGGGGTGCCGCAACGCGCATGCCCGGGCGCGGCCCTGCGCGCGCCGAAGCTCGCTCCGACAGGGATAGACGGACCCGCTTACGCTACGGAGCGCCGCGGCACGGCAGCGAAGCAGCGTGGCGCTGTCCGATGGCAGGCGCCAGCCGCTTGTGCCGCACGGGTTCACCGCGCCCAGCCCCCCGTAGCGTGGCTCATCGCTCGACCATTCGACCTGCCAGCTCGCGCCGCGCGGCGGCGCGAGGAGCGGTTCCGGCGCGACGGTCAGATCGAGGTCGGCGCCCAGATTCAGGGCGAGCAACCGGTCGCCGTGATCAGCACCGAAGAAACGCAGGACGAACGCGGCCGGCCCAAGGACGGCACCGTCGAGCGCTTCGCGCGCCTGCGCGGCGATCACCGGATCCTCCCGCCGCAGCCGCAGGAGATCGCGGTAGAGCGCGTAGACGCGCCCATGCGCGTCGCGCTCGGCGAAGTCGAGCTTTGCGGCAAGAAACGTCGACGCCGCGCAGGGGTCGGGCACGAGCGCTTGAGCGGCAGGCGTGGCGTAGTGCACGAACTGCCGGACAAACTCGCGTCGGCCGGCGAGCACGGCGCCGCACAGCTCGTTCGCAGTGGTCGGCAAAGAACGGGAACGGTTGCGAAGCGGCGAACTCCTCGCCCATGAAGAGCATCGGCGTCTGCGGGCCGAGCAGCGTCAGCGCCACCATGGCTCGCAATCGGCCCGGCGCGGCCAGGGTGATGCAGCCGGCGGCCCGTCGAGCGTGTTGGCGACCTGGTCGTGATTCTGCGTGAACACGATGAACGACCACGCCGGCTCATCCAGCGACGGCGTTCCGCGCGAGCTGTTCCTGCCACGCGATAGGGCTGCCCTGGAAGAGGAAGCCGTGTTTTGCCGCGGAGACGAACTCCTGCGCCGCGCCGCGATGATCGCGGAAGTAGCCGTCCCGCCGGCCCGTCAGCGCCACCCGCGCCGAGTGATGAAAGTCGTCGTTCCACATCGCGTCGAGCCCGTAGCCGCCCGATTCCCGTGGCAGCAGGCACTCCGCGCGTTGCGGTTCGTTCTCCGCGACGAGAACGATCCGCCGTTCGCCGGCCGCCGCGCGCGCCGCGGTCGCGATCTCGGCGATGACGTGCGGGCGCGACGCATCGTGCATGCTCTGCGTCGCATCGAGCCGCAACCCGTCGAGGTGGAACTCGTCGATCCAGTACGCGGCGTTGCGGACGAAGTACTCCCGCACCGGGCCCGATTGCAGGCCGTCGAAGTTGATCGCCGGTCCCCACTCGTTGCGGTACCGGTCGGTGAAATAGTGCGGGCTGTATCGCGCGAGGTAGCTCCGCCGGGCCGACGTGGTTGTAGACGACATCCAGGATGACCGCGAGCCCGAGGCGGTGCGCCGCGTCGACGAACCGCCGGAAGGCGTGCGGATCCCCGTAGCCGTGGAAAGGAGCGTAGAGCGCTGACCCCGTCGTAGCCCCAGTTACGGGTGCCGGCGAACTCCGCCACGGGCATGAGCTCCAGCACGGTCACGCCGAGATCGCGCAGTGCGGGAAGCTCGCGCCCGGCGGCGTCGAACGTCCCCTCCTGCGTGAAGGTTCCGATGTGCAGCTCGTAAATCACCTGGCCCTTCATCCCGATGCCGGGCCAGCCCGTGTCGCTCCAGTCGAAGTCGGCCGGATCCACGACGAGGGAGGGACCGTCCGGGCCGCCGGGCTGGAAGCGCGAGCACGGATCGGGAAACGGTCCTTGCCCGTCCAGCCGATAGCGGTATGAGGCGCCCGCGGCGATGCCGCCGATCGTGCCGGCGAAATATCCGCCGGCGGAACGATCGAGGGGATGGACCGAGAATGCCGGAGATTCGATGACCACTTCGACGCGCCTGGCGGCCGGCGCCCAGACCCGGAAGCAGACGCCCTCCGGACCGGGGCCAGGCACCCGGCACGTCACAGGTATCGACGATGGCTGGTGGCTTTGGGTCGTCGGGCATGTCGCTTCCGGCTTGTGCGGCAAGACCGAGCAAGCGCCATTCCTCGCACGCCGAGGAAAGCGCGTTTCTTGTCGGCGCGACGCGTCGGGCGCCTCCACCCGGCGGCAGAAGGGGCCTGCTTCGCTCGGGCGTGAGCGGAGCGGTTCAGCCCCCGGCGGTAGCACGCTCGAGCGCCGGCTCCTCGGCCGACGCGCGCGCATGCATCTTCCGGAACAGCGGCTGCCGGGCCGTGAGCTCGGCGATCGTGCCCTCGTCGACCACACGACCGCGCCCCATCAACACCACGCGGTCGAAGAACGGCAGCAGATCGAGGCGGTGTATCGACGCGACGATACAGGCGGCGGGGAAGGCATCGAGCAGACCCGTGACGACCCGCGCCTCGGTGACCGCGTCGAGACTGGACGTGGGCTCATCCAGCAACACGAGCGAGCTTTGCGCGGCGGCGAGCACGCCGCGCGCGAGCGCAAGCCGCTGGCGCTGCCCGCCCGAAAGATTGGCGCCCCGCTCGGCGACCGGGGTGTCCAGCCCGTCCGGCAAGCCGCGCACGACGGTATCGAGCCCGGCCAGCCGGATGGCCCGGTCGCGCGTCCCGCTGGGATGCTCGAGCCCGAAATCGACGTTCTGGGCGAGCGACCCCTCGAATGCCTGCGGGTCCTGCTGGATGAGCGTCGCCACTGCGCCGAGGTGCCGCAGGCCGAGGACCGGGATGCCGTCGATCACGAAACGGCCGTCTTCCGCGTCGTAGAGTCCGCCGAGCACCCGCAGCAGCGTGCTCTTGCCCGCGCCGCTTGGCCCGACCAGCGCGATGCGCTCGCCACGGCGCAGGCGAAGCGTGGCATCGACGAGCGCCGGCGGGTCGCCCGCGCGGCGCGTGTAGTGCAGTGCGACGCGTTCCAGCGCGATCTCGCGCCAGTCCGGTGCGATTGCGGCCGGAACCGCCGGCCGCGGCGCGGCGGCCCAGATGGGCTCGGCCGCGGCGTAGTCGACCTGGATGCGGGCGAACTGCTGGTAGTTCATCGCGATCGACCCGATCACGCCGCCCGCCTGCTGCGCGTACAGATAGACCATGAAAACGTCGCCGACGAGGAGCGCCCCGCCGCTCCGCTGCGAGAGCACCGCGTACAGGGCGACGAGTGCCCATGCCACCGTGATGGACAGGAGATCGACGCCGCACCATTTCCATTCGTTGAGGACGATGCTCCGGCGGAGCGGCAGGAAGACCGCGGCCAGCCGCTCTCCGACCAGCTTCCGCGTCGCACGCTGCAACCGCAGGCTGAGGATCGTCGCGACGTTGCCGAGGCAGTCGGTCAGTGTCCCTGCGTACCGGCGCTCGGCGCGGTTCTGCTCCGCGACGAGGCGCGCGAGTGCGCGGTCGAAAGCGATCGCCACGATGCCTATGATCGTGTAGCCCGCGAGAGCGGCCACGCCGAGCGGCGCGGAGAGGAGCGCGAGCGCGATCACCGGCCCGGTCAGGTTGACGAAGCTCTGGAGATAGATGAACTGGCTCTGCGCGAAATCGAACAGCGCATTGCTCGTCTGGCGCATGCGGAGGACCGTCTCGCCCGAATGGTGCTTCTCGTGCCACGCGAGCGGCAGCTCGGCGAGCCTGGCGTAGAGCCGGTCGGCGAGGTTCTCGCGGACCCACACGCCCACCGACCGCTCGATGATGCGGCCCGGCCCGTGCATTGCCCACGATGCCGCCGCGGCGGCGAGGATGAGCGCGATCCACCCGGCCGCCCGCTCGAGCCCGGCCGCGCCGTGCGACTGGATCGGGTTGATCGCCTGTGCGGCGAGCCACGGAATCGCGAGCTTGACGACCTGCGAGAGGACGAGGAGCGAGCTCGAGGCGGCGATCCTCAGGCGGCGCCCCGCCGCATACTCCCAAAACGCGGCGTAGAGCTTCAGCATGCCGGTCGCGGACGTGCGCCGGGCTCCGGCGGTCACTTTGCTTCGATCCCCTCTTGATCGCGCGCGCCTTGGAGCGGCGCCCTCCCAACGACGCGATTATCGCCGCCGGGGAGACAACGATGCCGTGAAGCGCTTCACGCTCGGCGCGCGAGGGAGCCCACGGCGGGGCGAATCGCCAGGAGCGGCTGAAGGTATGCGGATTGCTCGTCTCGTCGCGTACGGGCGCGCGTCGCGTCACCGATCCACTTTGAAGGGGAACCCTGATGAACTCCATCGTTTACCTCGTCGGCGCGGTCGTGATCGTGATCGCGATCCTGTCCTTCTTCGGTCTGCGCTAGAGCATGGCCATGAAGCTCGCCTATCCGGTCATCGTCGCGTTCGCGTGGTTTGTGCAAGTCGCGGAAGCGAAGCTTCCGCCGCCGACCCCGCAAGAGGTTGCCGCGCAGCAGGAGAAGCGCGCCGTAGAGGAGGCGCAGCTGCAGCGCGAGAAGGCGCTGCTCGAGAAAGCGCAGGACCGCGTTTCGGAGCGCTATCGCCGCGATCGCGCGCAGAACGGCGGCGGCCGCGTGAGCGATACGAACATGCCGAACAACGTACGCCAGCTCCCTGGCACCGCCGCGCCGCAGGGCGGCCGCGAGCAGAGCGCGGAGGCGCACTCCGCGCCGGCGAAATGACGAGGGCGCGATCGCCGCGGGCGTGCTGCGCCTGCCCGCGGCGATGCGGCAGCTGCGATAGAGCCCTTCCCTGCGGGCGGCGAGCATCTCCAGGGCGCGGCGACTCCGGACCCAGTACGGCGGAGAGGAGGAGGGGAGAGCGTCGCACGGTTGACGCTTTGAGCAGCGATGCTCCGTGCAAAGTGTCCGACGTGCGTCCATGGTTCGATGCAACGCGCTGCCCATCGGCTGCGCGACGCGCCTTTTCCAGCGGGACCTGCGTCTTTGCTTCCTCAGGACGCTCTCGCCTTGTGTGGAGCAAGCGGCGTACCCCACAGTGAGGCACGGGCTTGTAAAACTACCGGCGCGCGTCCTCGGGCTCGGACTCGTCGATGCGCTCGGGCGGCACGCGCGGGTCGTAGTCCTGCCACGCGCGGTCGTGCCACTCGCCGTCGGCGTGACTGATGTCCTTCGCGCCGAAACGTTCCAGCACCTCGATGGCGATCGGCTCGGTCCCCGGCCGGTCGACGCGAATCGCGACCCGCGGGCCGCCGGCACGCTCGACCGGATGCTCGGGGGTTGCCTCGGCCTCGGCCGGCGTGCGGGTTTTCGACAGCGCGCCCATGAGTGAGCCGGTATAGGCGCCGATGCCCAGCGCGGCCAGGGCTGCGGCGATGCCCGCGAAGGGCAGCGCGGCAGCCGCGAGCGCGCCGACCGCGAGCCCGGCCGCGCCGCCGAGAGCCGCGCCTTTCACCGCCCCCTCGTCCGCATCCCGGGCGCCCTGGTCGCTGTGCGCGTCGCCGCCGACCGGGGAGAGCGCGTGCTGGCCGGGTGGCGCGGCGTAGAACGTTCCGAACTCCTCGCGCGCGAACCCTTCGCGGGGCAGCGTTTCGAGCACGCGTTTCACGTCGTTGATGTTGTCGAACCGTCCCACGATGAGCTTCGCCATGATTCTCGCTTCCCTGACGTTAAGCCGCTGCCGCGGTGCGCGCCATCGCGCGCCGCAGCTCGACGCTCGGCAGGCGCATGAGCGTCCGGTACTTGGTGACGGTGCGACGCGCGACGCGCAGCCCCTGCCCGGCGAGGAGCCGCGCGAGCTGCGCATCGGAGAGCGGATCCTGCGGGGTCTCGCTCGCGATCAGCTCCTTCATCAGCGCGCGGATGGCGGTCGCCGAGCACGCGCCGCCGTTCTCGGTCGCGAGCTGGCGCGAGAAGAACCGCTTGAACTCGAACAGGCCGCGTGGGGTCGCCATGTACTTGCCGTTCGTCACCCGGCAGACGGTCGACTCGTGCAGGTCGAGCTCGCTCGCGATGTGCTTGAGGCCGAGCGGCTTCATCGCGACCTCCCCGTACTCGAAGAAGTTGCGCTGCTTCGCGACGATCGCGTCCGCGACGCGCTGGATCGTGACGAACCGCTGCTCCATGTTCCGGATGAGCCACCGCGCCTCCTGCAGCTGGCGCGACATCTGCAAGCCGCCGCTCGCGCGCGAGCCCGCCATGTCCGCATAGGCGCGGTTGATGCGGATCCGCGGCAGGACCGCAGGATTGATGCCGGCGACCCAGCGGCCGCGCACCTTGCTCACGATGATGTCCGGCACGACGTAGCGCGTGTCGTCCGGGCCGAAGCGATGCCCCGGCTTCGGGTTGAGCGACCGGATGAGCGTACGCGCGACGTGCAGATCGGAATCGTTGCAGCCGAGCAGATGCTGCAACCGCACGAACTCGCGCGCCGCCAGCAGCGAGAAATGCTCGCCGACGAGGGCGAGCGCGATCGGTCGTCCAGTCGTGCCCTCCGGCAGCACCTGCAGCTGGAGGAGCAGGCACTCCTGCAGCGACCGCGCGCCGATGCCCGGCGGCTCGAGCGTCTGCACGAGCCTCAGCGCCGCGGCAAGATCGTCCGCCTCGACGCCGTGCTCCGCCGGCACGAGCGCGGCCAGCTCGGCGAACGTCAGCTTGAGGTAGCCGTCGTCGTCCAGCGCGTCGATCACGAGGTGCGCGAGCGCGCGGTCGCGCTCGCCCATCTGCGACACCATCAGCTGGCTGCGCAGATGATCGTGGAGGGTGAGAGGCGCCTCGGACCACTCGGTCCAGTCGATATCGTCGCCGTCGTGCGTGGCCGCACTGCGCGGGAGGTCGTCGAGCCCCACGCGGCCATCCACATCCAGCGTCTCGCCGGCGTTCGAGTCGGTGGACGTGCCTCCGTGCCCGTGTCGGCGGCTTCCGCCACCGGCTCGGACCCGCTCGCGCCGGGGCGCGGCGTCTCTTCCTCTTCCTCGAGAAACGGGTTGGTGTCGAGCGCTTCGCGCATCTCCTGCTCGAATTCGAGCGCGGAGAGCTGCAGCAGCCGCAGCGCCTGCTGCAGCTGCGGAGTAAGCGTGAGATGCTGCCGCAGCCGCAGCTCCATCGTCTGACCCATTTGAATCCTCCTTATTGCCCGGGGTCGTGAGGGGCGGAACACCGCGGTCGCGCGGCGCATGCCGGCTGCGCGTAGCGTGCGCGGTGACTTTGGGCAGTACTCTGCAAGTGCCGTGCCCGTCGCATTCGCGACGGCGCGGGCCCTGGCGAGCCGGGAAGATTTACCGACGGCGGTACAAAGTGCGCGCCCTGTGCGGGCGCGCAACGCGGGTGAATTCAGCCGGCGAGCTTCAGGCCGGGCTTGCGGTCCGCGCGTCCAGCGGTGAGTTCGATGTCGCCGGCGAGCGACGCAAAGCGTTGACGCGCGCGTCGCTCGGAGTCGGTGGTCGGGCGGAAGCCGAAGCGTCGCCACGTAGTAAGAATGTCCGTCTGCGTTGCCGGGACGTACCGGAATCGCGGGTCGAGCAGTCGCATGGCAAACCTCCCCTTTCCAGCCGTGGTGCCGGTCGGCCGCTGCGGCGGACGGCGCCCCCCAGATAATGCCAGGAAAAGCCTCGTGCCGAGAAATCAGGCGTTTCCGGCGTGGGACGCGGCGCGTCCTTGCATCTCCTCCGGCGAGACGTCCCCTTTGCGCCGGCAGCTTCGGCATGGCGGATCACCGGTTCACTCCTTTCTATCGTGGCTCACGCAACTGTCGCGGCGGCGATGATCGGGGATGGCGGCTCGCGCGGCGCATCGGGCGGTCCCGGTGGCGGATCCTCCACCGGCTTGGCCGGAATGGGGGTATCGGGCGGCAGGGGCGGCTGTCGCGCCGGGTCGGCGTCGTCGGGGTCGGGATTCAGCGGTGGGACCGGCGGCTCCGTATGCAGGTGCAGGGTGCGAGTGCTGTCGTCCATGTCGGCTTCCTTGCGACGGCGGGAGAAAAAAAGCCGGGCAGTGGGCCCGGCAAGCGCTTGAATGCCCGGAAGACCGGGCGGCGTCATTCCCAGTACGGGCGCGCGCGGTAGTACGTGTGGATCTCTTGCGCCCAGGTCTCGTCGGCCATCGACGGCCAGTGATCCTTGTCGAATCCCGGCGCCTGCTCGAGGCGGTCCTTCGCGATGTCGAGGATGAAGCACTTGTTCTCGGGGTCCAGCGTCAGCGATAGCCACGGGATGGCGAACAGCTTGTCCCCGATGCCCAGGAACCCGCCGCTCGAAAGGACCGCGTAGGCAATGCGCCCCGTCGGCACGTCGAGCATGATCTCGTCGATCGTGCCGAGCTTCTCGCCCTGGCGGTTCACCACGTCGTCGCCTTCGAGCGTGCTGGCGCCCATCACGCGCGGGCCGGGGCCGTCGTTGGCGGCACGGTACGAGGAGCCCGTGATGTTCGCGCCTTCGTCGGTCCTGCCCGCGGTCGAGCCGGGAGGAACGATGTCGCCGGAGAAGGTTTCGCGGGTGCGGGTGCGTTTGGTTTGATCCATTCGGAATCTCCTGATTGATCGTCTATGGGGTTGACAGGAAGCGAATCGCTTCGCGACATCGCCCCGATTGGACCGCAACCCACGTGCCCGGCTCGCCGTCGGGCACGACCGATGCTTGCCCGAACCCCGCCCTTGCACTGTTCACACTGTCATGACGGACGAGATCACCGAATGGATCGACGGCCTGCTCGACGCGACGAGCGAGAGCGAGGCCGCGTTCCACGCTGCGGCCGGCGACGTGCGGAGCGAGGAAGCGCGTGCGCTGCTTCTCGACCGCGCACAGCGCTTTGGGCGCGCTGCGGCAGCGTTGCGAGCGCTCGCGAACGAGCGCGGCCTCGCGCTCGACGGAAGCGCTTGCGCGTCGAGCCCGAATCGGATGCCGCCTGCCGACGAAGCGGGCATCCTCGCGGCATGCGAGCGGCGGGAAGAGTCCCTGATCATCGCCTATCGCGACGCGCTGGAGCACGCCCTGCCGGATCCCGTGCGCCGCGTGGTCGCGCGCGAGTTCGAGAACCTGCTCGGATGCCTCGGCACGCTGGGCGCAACGCGCGACCGCGCCGCGCGCCAGCAACGGCTCATCGTCGGGCGGCCGGTGTAAGAACTGCCGGAGCGGTGTAGGGGTTGCCGGTTGCGGGCCGCGCTCGGGCGAGCGTGCCGTGCTGCAACGACGTTATCGCTGACGACGCTATCGCCGTGCCCGAATCCACCATCACCGACGATCGACGCCCCGGGGGGAGCGGCGGGATCGACGCGCTCGTCTACGAGTGGGACCTGGCGACTGGGCAGGTCGTCCGCAGCCGCGGTCTCGCCGCGGTCGTCGGTATCGCCCCCGAGGCAGCGCGCGCCGATCCGGCCTGGTGGCGCGAGCGCGTCCATCCCGACGACCTGGCACGCGTGACTGCCGTTGCCGATGCGGCGCTCGCGGGCGACGCGAGCGATTATCGCGTCAAGTATCGCGTCCGGCATGCCGATGGCCGATGGATCGACGTCGTCGACCATGCGCTCATCGTCCGGAACGGGTCGGGCCGTGCCATCCGCGCGGTCGGCGTCACGGTCGACTTATCTGCGCTCGACCAGACGCGGGGCGCGCTGCGCAGCGCGATGGCCGAGACGCGCCGGCGCTCCGACGAAGCGGACGCGCAGACTGTTGCGCTCCAGGCGGCGGCGGAACGACTGCGCCTCGCGACGCGCGCGGCGCGGCTGTGCCTCTGGGACTATGACGTGAGCGCGGACGAGCTCGACTGGACCGACGAGTGCAAGACGCTCTTCGGCCTCCAATCGGACGCGCGGGTCAGTCAGAAGGCGTTCCTGGCGGCGGTGCATCCCGAGCACCGGACACGCGTCGCGCACGCCATCGACCGCGCACTGCACGAGTACGCGGATTACGAGGTCGAGTTCAGGATCGTCCGTCCCGATGGCGAGGAGCGCTGGGTTGCGGCCGTCGGGGACTGCCTTTACGACCCGCTCGGCCGCCCGGAGCGCTTTCTCGGCGTGATGATCGATATCACTGACCGCATGCGCGCGGAAGCCGCGCTGCGCGAGAGCGAGGAGCGGTTCCGCCAGCTCGCCGAGTCGATCGACGATGTGTTCTGGATCTACGACGCGCGCGCCGGGCGACAGACCTACGTCAGCCCCGGGTATGGACGGCTCTTCAATCAGGATCCGCAGGAGCTGTACAGTGATCCGGACGCGTGGCTGCGTAGCGTTCACCCTGACGATCGCGCGCGCGTCGAACGGAACTACACGGCGGATCTCCCGCAGCGGGACTTCGACTACGAGTACCGGTTCGAGACGCCCGCCGGCGTGCGCTGGGCGCGCGACCGCGGCGTCGTCATCCGCGACTCCGCCGGAGCGCCGGTGCGCATCGTGGGCGTCTCCGAGGACATCACCGAGCGCAAGCGCGCCGAGGAGATCCTCCGCGAGGCGGACCAGCGCAAGAACGCGTTCCTCGTGGTGCTCGCGCACGAGCTGCGCGGCCCGCTCGCGCCGCTCGGCAACGCCGTGGAGCTGCTGCGTCTCGCGGCCGAATCGCACCCCGATCTGCGGCGGATCCAGGGGATCGTCGGACGCCAGGTCGATCACCTGTCGCGCCTCGTCGACGATCTCGTCGATCTCGCGCGGATTTTCCGCGGCGCGCTGGCGGTGCGCCCCGAGCCCCTGGAGGCGGCAACCGTGATCGAGCGCGCGCTCGAGCTCGCTCGGCCGATGATCGAGGCGCGACGGCAGGCGCTCGCCGTGGATGTCGCCGGCGCCCCGATGCCGCTGCACGGCGACCTGGTGCGGCTGACCCAGGCGCTTGCCAACGTGCTTCATAACGCCGCCAAGTACACGCCCCAAGGCGGACGCATCAGCGTCACCGCCGCGCCGCGCGGCGGCCGGGCGGTGATCGCCGTGAACGATACCGGCATCGGCATCGCGGCCACGCAGCTCGAACAGATCTTCGAGCCGTTCGTGCAGGTGCCCGCCGCGCCGGAGGCGGCGACCGGAGGACTCGGCATCGGCCTGACGCTCGTCAGACAGCTGGTGCAGCTCCACGGCGGCAGGGTGACGGCGGCGAGCGCCGGGCCGGACGAAGGCAGCCGGTTCACGATCGAGCTGCCGCTTGCCGTCGCGGCGCCCGCCGCCGGGTCCGCGAGCAGGAGCGAGCTCGCCGGGCAGCCGCCGTTGCGGCGCGTGCTGGTCGTCGACGACAATCGCGATTCCGCCGACAGCATGACGCTGCTCCTGCGCGCGCTCGGCCACGAAGCCCGCGCGTGCTATCGGGGCGAGGAAGCGCTTGCGCTCGTCCCGACTTTCGATCCGGAAGTGGTGCTTCTCGATATCGCCTTGCCCGGCATCGACGGCTACGAAGTGGCGCGTCGGCTCCGCGGCACGCGTCGCGGCTCCGCGCTCGTCCTCGCCGCGATGAGCGGCTTCGGACGCGACGAAGATCGGCGCCTCGCACGAGAGGCGGGTTTCGACCATCACCTCGTCAAACCGGTGGACCGGGAGCTGCTCGAGACGCTCCTCGCGGCCCGGGACTGAAGCGGCAGCTATCTGCTCGCCGCGGCGGCGAGCCGTGCACGGTACGGTGCGAGGACCCCGGCGTAAACGCGCGCCAGCGCGGTCGCCGCATGACGCCAGGTGAAGCCGGCGCGCACGCGGCGAATCGCTGCCCGCCCATACGCTCGGGCGAGCTCCGGGTTGCGATGGAAGCGCGCCAGGCGGTCGGCGAGCGCGGCCGGGTCATCGGGCGGCACGAGGTATCCGGTCACTTCGTTCTGGATGGCCTGACCGATCGCGCCGACGTCCGATCCGATCACCGGCACGCCGCAAGCCATCGCTTCCAGCGGGGACGCCGGGCACGCGTCGCCGGACGGCGCGGCGACGACCACGTCGGCCGAGCCGTATGCGTCGCGCAGCACCGCGTGGGGGCGGGTCCGGATGTAGGTCACTTGCGAGGCGACACGCTCCACCGCCGCGATGAGGCGAAGGCGGCCGATCATCGACGCAAGGCCGGGGTCGTCGGTCTCGCCGCTGATCACGAGCCGGGCGTTGACGCCGTGATCGCGACGGAGCTGCCCCACGGCGCGGATGGCGGTGTCGACGCCTTCGCCCGGCAGAAACCGGGCGAACTGCAGGATCACGAACTCGTCCGCGCGCAAGCCGAAGCGAACGCGCGCGGCCCTGGACCTTGGGCCGAACGCCGCTGCGTCGACGCCGCCGGGGACGACGTCGATGCGCTTCGAGTCCGCCCCGTACAGCGCGACGAGGTCGTCGCGCTCCTGCGGATGAAGCGCGATCAGCCGGTCGGCGGCCGCAGCGAGCTGGTGCTCCACCCGCGCGCGCTCGACCGGGAATGCGTCGCAGGCCCGGCCCCGGCTGCGGACCCTGTCGAGGTCGTGAAAGGTCGTGACGAACGGGACGCCGCACCGCTGCTTCAGCCGCATCGCGGCGATCCCGGACAGGAACGAGCTCGCGTGCACGACGTCGTAACGTCCCCGGTGCGCCGCGCAGACCTGTACGAAGCGCGTGGCAAACTCGTCCATGTGGGGCAGGAGCGCCTGCCGCGGAAGGAAATGAGGCGGCCCCGCCGGTACGTTCATTACGTACGCATTGGCGCCGATCTCCACGACCGGCAGCGACCACAGGTCGCTACGGCGCGTGAATACGTCCACGTGATGGCCGGCGGCGCCAAGCTCGCAGGCAACGTGCGCGACATAGCCGGCGCGGCCGTCCCCCGTCGGACCGTCATCGTGACCGACCGGGCTCGCGTCGCCGCTGATGAGAGCGATCTTCACGCCCCCCGATGTTGCAAACGGCATGCCAACGGCAGAAACGAGCGCGCCGGCCGGATCAAGCTCCGGCCGGCGCGATTCGAGCGGGGCAGTCGCCCCGTTTGGACCCGCTACAACGGCGGTCGCCGGCGGCCCAGTACGAGGAACACGATGAACAGGATGAGCCCGACGACGAACAAGATCCAGGCGATGTTCACCGCCGTACCGGCAAGGCCCGAGAACCCGAGCACCGCCGCGATCAGCCCGATCACGAGGAAGACTACAGCCCAGTAGAACATGGTGCCTCCTGAAGAGGTACGTTGAGGGCGCGACTCCGCTACGGCCGGGCGAACTTCGTCTTCGCTTCGGCGACGCAGGACGTCTTCGCGTCGCCCGTCAGCGCGTCGCAACGCGCCATGGCCGCGCGATACTGGGCGTCACGGTTCGCTGCGGACGCATCGGCGCGCGTGTCGGCGCGGCCGGGCTCGTGGGCGTCGGCGCGGTCGGCCTTCGCTTCGGCCTTCGCTTTCGCCTCGGCAGCCTTTGCGTCCTTCACGCACACGTCCTTGGCGTTGCCGGAGAGATCGTCGCACTTCTCCTTCGCGACGTCGTACTGCGCCTCGGCGCGCACCACGCGCGCGTCGGCCCGCGCCTTGGCGGTGCCCTTGTTTTTGGCGTCGAGGTCGGCAATGGCGATGCGCTGGTCCGCCTTCGCCTGCGCCTCGCACACGTCCTCGGCGTTACCTGACAGCCTGTCGCACGCTTCCTTGGCGGCCTTGTACTGCGCCTCGATGCGGTCCTTTTCGGCCTTGTAAGCGTCGCGGGTCATCCGGTCTTGCGCCAGCACCGTCCCGGCTGTTGCGAGGCCGAGAGCGATGAGAGCGGCAACGATGGGTTTGCGGTTCATGAGCGCCTCTGTCTACGGGTTGCGGGTGTCGACGTCGCGCAGGCCGTCCTCGAACGTCTTCACCTGACGCTCGGCCTCGTCCTTCGAGATGCCGTACTGCTCCTGCACCTTGCCGATGAGCTGGTCGCGCTTGCCGCCGATGACGTCGAGCTCGTCGTCGGTCAGCTTGCCCCACTGCTCCTTGACCTTGCCGGTGAACTGCTTCCAGTTGCCTTCGATGCGATCCCAGTTCATGTCTTGCTCCTATGCGTCGATTCGTCGTGCGCGCGGAATGCACGCACGCATCGCGACGCCCTAGCTGCAACCGGCGTGCCCGGGACCGTTCAACCGAGGAGGCTGCCGATCGGCTCGGCGACGCGATCGGCGATCGTTTTCGCGACCGCGATCAGCGGCGCGCCGAGCACGAGCCCCCACGCGCCCCACAACCAGCCGAAGAAGAGCAGCCCGACGAACACCGCAACGGCGTTCGTCTGCGACGCGCGGCTCTGGAGCCAGGTCTGGAACACTATGCCGATGGTCGCCGTGATGACGAGCGTGCCGCCGCCGAGCAGCGCCGCGCTGGCGGCCGTGCCGAACTGCAGGAGGCCGCCGATGGCCAGCGCGACCGCCGCCACGGCGGCGCCCGCATAGGGCACGAGATGGAGCAGGCCGGCGGCGATGCCCCATGCGATCGGGTTGTCGAGCCCGACCCCGGCCGCGAGCGCCGTCACGGCGATTGCGACCGCGACGTTGGTGACCATCGTCACGAACATGTAGCGCTGGACGTGGGCGTCGATCCCCTGCAGGACCTCCATCGTCATGCGCTTGCGCGCGAGCGACGGTCCCACGAACTGCATCAGCTTGCGCTTGAAGGAATCGCCGGCGAGCAATAGGAAGAATGCGAGCAAGACCGCGAGCCCGAGCTCCGATAGCACCGCGAGGGCCGACGCGGCCCGCGCAAGCACGAACTGCTGCAGCTGCATCGCGATCCCGGGCTCGCCCGCCGTGGCGGCGGTGCGCTTCGACGCCGGCGGTGGCTTCGCGCCGGTCTCGTCGGTGGCGGCTTGCTCGAGTTCCTTCGCCGCCTGCTGGACATGCGCGATCGGACCGCTCGGGTCGCGGCGGCTCTGCTCCACGGCAAGCCGGATCTTCCGCGCGGCGTCGGGGAGCGCGGCCATCGCGCGCTCGAAGTCGTCGCCGAGCGCGTAGATCCCGGCGCCCAGGGCGGCGACGACCAGGATGAGCACCGCGCTTGCGCTGATGGCCCGCGGCAGGCGGAGGCGTTCGAGCGCGACGACGATCGGCCGCAGCGCGTACGAGATGAAGATCCCGGCGACGAACGGGATGAAGAACGCCTGGGCCCAGCGGAGCAGGGCGATGACGGCGATCGCCGCAATGACGACGATCGCGACGCTGACCGCGCGACGCTGAGGCGACGTGCGCTGCACGGCGGCAGGCGTTGGTGCGACGGCATCGGCCGACGGGGCCGGCGCTTCACCGGCAGGCCCGTTCGCCTCGGCATGGGACATCGTGGTCCTCCAATCGACGGGCGAACGAGCGCGGGCTCGTCCTCACCTCGCGGCCTCTCGAGCATGGGGCGTGCCAGCTGCCACTCGCCGGCGGTATCGGGCAGTCGATGGCCTGCGGTGCGTGCGCCGTGTAACTTTTTCGCATGGGACGGAAGAAGTTACGCGAGCGGCCGGGTGGCGTCCGACTTGCTTGTGCCTTTCGCCCAATGAGCTTCCTCACCGGATGGTTCCTCGCGGCCGGCGCCCTGCTGCTGGTGATGGCGCTCGTCGGCGCGGCGATCGAGCGCATGCCGTTCAGCGCGGCCATCCTCTATCTCGGTTTCGGCTACGCGCTGGGGCGCGGCGGGCTCGGTCTCCTCGATGCGAGCTTCGCGGACCACCACCAACTACGGATCGTCGAGGCGATCGCCGAGATCGGAGTGGTCTTGTCGCTGTTCAGCGTGGGCTTGCGGCTCGGCGTGCCGATCGGTGATCCGGCGTGGCGGGTGCCCCTCCGTCTCGCCGGCCCGGCGATGATCGTGACGATCGCGTTGACGGCGGTCGCGGCATGGTGGATGTTCGGGCTGGGTTGGGCGAGCGCGCTCCTGCTCGCCGCGATCGTCGCGCCGACCGATCCGGTGCTGGCGTCCGACGTGCAGATCAAGCGGGTCACCGAACGCGACTCGGTGCGGTTCGGCCTCACCGCCGAAGGCGGGATGAACGACGGACTCGCCGCGGCGGGCATCCTGCTCGCCCTCGCGCTGCTCGCCCCGCGGCCGTCGCTGGCGCTGGCGATCCTCTACGACATCGTCTGGGCCTTGCCGGCCGGGCTCGCCGTCGGCTGGCTGTGCGGGACCCAGGTCGGCCGCCTCGCGCTCGCGCTGCGCCGGCGCGAGCAGGCACCCGAGGGATTCGAGGTGTTCCTGCTTCTCGGGCTCATCGCGCTTGCTTACGGTCTCGCATCGCTTGTCCACGGCGAGGGTTTCCTCTCGGTATTCGCCGCCGCGGTCGCACTCCGGCGGATGGAACGCCGGGCGACGGCGAAGGCGGGCAAGAGCCCTGCCGCGCAGGAGGCTGCCGGCGCGCCCGCCGCGATGGCGCACGAGCTGCTCGTCTTCAACCGCCAGGTGGAGCGGATCGCGGAAGTCGTCGTCGTCGTCCTCGCGGGCGCGCTGCTCGCGACGGTCGACGTCGATATCCGCTTGCTGGCGTTCGCGCTGTTCGTCCTGCTCGTCGCACGCCCGATCGCGGTCGCGGTCGGTCTCGCCGGCGAGCGGGTGTCGGTCAGCGAGCGGCGGCTCCTGCAATGGTTCGGCGTGCGCGGCATCGGCTCGATCTACTGGCTCGCGTTCGCACTGAACCGCGGGGCGCCTGCCGAGGACGCTGCGGTGCTTGCCGCGGCCACGCTCGCGGTGATCGGTCTGTCGGTGCTGGCGCACGGCATTTCCTCGACGCCGGTCATGGACTGGCATCTCCGCCGCCGCGGGCGGGCGTGACCGCGTGTGCCTCGCGGCACGCTTCGTGCTAAGCGAAGGTCATGTGGAAGTCGACCGTGCGCACGATCCGGCGCGACACCGATTCGCCAAGCGCGCACCTTCTCGACCAGCTCCTGCTCGGCGGGAGCATCGGCATGGCGAGCGGCGGGATGCTCGCGCTCCTTCTTGGAACCACCGGCCCGATGGTCGCATTCGGCGCGGTTCTCGGGATCTTCACCGGGCTTGTCGCCGGGCTGCTGCTGTGGATCGGTTCGGCGGATCTGCCCGAGGACCCGATTCTTCCGATGCGCGCCAGCGACCGGCGTCGAGCCCGGGAGACGCAAGTCCGCCGCCGTTCGTAGCGAGCGGCCGCAGCGTCGGATTCGTTTGCCGGGGGAACCATCATGCCGCGTGCGGTCTGGAAGGGCGCCATCACCTTCGGGCTGGTGCATATCCCGGTCACTCTCTATCCGGCGTCGACGGCGAGGGTGCTCGATCTCGATCTTCTCGACCGGCGCGATTTCGCGCCGGTCGGTTACAAGCGGGTCAACAAGCGCACCGGCAAGGAGGTGGCGCCCGAGGATACGGTGAAGGGCTACGAGCACCAGAAAGGCCAGTACGTCGTCGTGAGCGACGAGGACTTCAGGCAGGCGAACGTCAAGGCGACGCAGACGATCGACATCCAGGCGTTCGTGGACGCCGGCGAGATCGAGCCCTACTCCTACGATACGCCGTACTACCTCGAGCCCGGGAAACGCGGCGAGAAGGCCTACGCGCTGCTCCGCGAGACGCTGCGGAAGACCGGCCGCGTGGGCGTCGCGAACGTCGTCCTGCACACTCGCCAGCACCTCGCCGCGGTGCTACCAGTAGACCGGCTGCTCGCGCTGAACACGCTGCGGTTCGCGGACGAGATCCGGCCGATAGGGAAGCTGAAGCTCCCCGGCGACAACCTCAAAGCCCTGGGCATCTCGCCCAAGGAGTTCGCGATGGCAGCGCGGCTCGTCGAAGACATGACCGAGAAGTGGGATCCCGAGGGGTTCAAGGACACTTATCGAGACGATCTCCTCGCGCGCATCGAGCGCAAGGTCAAGAGCGGTCGCACGCATGAGGTCGTCCAGCCGGAGGAAGGCGAGGCGCCGCGCCGTAGCGCCCAGGTCATCGACCTCATGGCGGCGCTGAGGAAGAGCCTCGACGCCAAGGGCGGCGGGAAGGCGGACCATGCGCGGCACCGGCCGCGTCGCGCCGGATCACGCAGCCGGGGCACGCGCGCCCGCAGGTCGCACGAGATCGAGCGGCGCCGCCGCCGCGCCTGACCATGGCTGCCGGGACCGGGCCGGTCCGCGTCGCCGGAGTCGCGATCACCCATCCCGATCGTCTCGTCTGGCCGGACGCGGGCATCACCAAGGCCGATCTCGCGCGGTACTACGAGCGGGTAGGGGAGTGGCTCCGCCCGCATCTCGTACGCCGTCCGCTCAGCCTGGTCCGATGTCCGCGGGGCGTTGCGGCCCATTGCTTTTTCCAGAAGCACCCCGGGCCCGACCGGCCCGAGAGCGTGAGGACTTTCGTGTGGCGGCGCTCGAGGGACGGCGAGAGCTACTTCTATGCCGCCGCGCCCGCAGCCGCGATCCAGCTGGTCCAGCGCGGCGCCGTCGAGCTTCATACCTGGGGCGCAACGCTCCCGCGCGTCGCGCGGCCCGACCGCATGACGATCGACCTCGATCCGGATCCCGACCTGCCGTGGGCGCGCGTCGTCGAAGCGGCGCGGCTGGTACGCGCGCTGCTCGAAATGGTGGGGCTCGTCGGTTTTCTCAAGACGACGGGTGGCAAAGGGCTCCACATCGTGGTCCCGCTCGAGCGGCGCCATTCGTGGCCGGAAGTGAAGGCGTTCGCGCGCGCGATCGCCGAGCGTCTCGCGCGCACGATGCCCGACCGTTTCACCGCCAGCGTCGCGAAGCGGCGCCGGACCGGCAGGATCTTCATCGACTATCTGCGCAACACCGAAGGCGCGACCGCCGTTGCCGCCTACTCGGCGCGAGCGCGGCCGGGGGCGCCGGTCTCGACGCCGATCCGCTGGGACGAGCTTGCCGCGGATGTGCGCGAGGGCTACTTCAACGTGAAGAACGTTCCGGTGCGCCTGGCGCGCAGCCGCAAGGATCCGTGGGCCGGGTACGCGCGCCAGGCGCAGCGCCTCACTCCCCCGATGCGGCACGCCCTCGGCGTCGAGAAGGCTTGACCTTGCCCCCGCGACGGGAGAGGACGCTGACCTCGCCATCGCTTTCCAGAAACGCGGCCCGGACGTCGGCCAGGTCTTCGATGCCGTGCTCGCGCAGCTTCGCGCGCAGCTCGTCGACCGTTATGTACTCCCGGCGGAGGTTGCGCTGCAGGATCCGTCCGTTGCGAACGAGCGGCAGGGCGGGCGGCTCGATCAGGCGCCGCGCCGCGGGGAACCGGTACGCTGCCCAGTCGATCGCGACGTTCCAGCCGATGATCGTGGAGACCAGCACGATCCCGTCGCTGATGGAGCGGTACTCGCCGGCCATCGCGTTCTGCGCGGCGTCGGCGACCAGCACCAGGAGGAGAACGTCTGCCACGCCGATCGCGCCGACGTCACGGCGCAGTACGACGCGGAAGAGCGCGAAGAGAAACCAGTAGACGACGCTTCCCCGCACGACGAGCTCGAGCGGGGCGACGCTGAAGGCGAAGAGCGCCTGCCAGTCGACGTTCATCGGGACGTCCGGTGGGCGGTGCGTCCCGCCGGGCACCCCCCAGAGGGGAGGAGGGAATGGGGGGCGCCCGGCTCGGCTGCCCGGGCGCAGGGAGGATGCGCTGGACGCACGCGACCTGATGCAACGTGTATGCCCGGCAACTCCGTGCTGCTTCCTCGCGTCCCGGGGTGCGTCCTCCTACATGACCGGCCAGGTCCTGCACCCGAACGGGGGCGAGTTCATCAGCGGTTGATCGCATCCTCCCGGAATGCGGGAGGCGTCGGCGAAATCTGAGTCGCAGTGCGGGTGCGCGAAGTCGGTACGGCGCCGCCTTCGGCTTCCCAGCTCTGCACGGCCTCATGGTGCTCGCGGCGCCCGTGCTTGCGCGCCGCGTACTGCAGGATGTGCCTCGCGCCGAGCGCCAGCGTTACCACGGCAAGGATGTCGAGTTCGCGCATCATCAGGGTTACTCCGGCTTGTCCAGGAATGTCCGCGCTGGTACGCAAGTTGCGTGCCCTCGCAATCGCGTCACGATTCCGCCTTACCGGCTCCGATTATCGTGTAAGAATTGCAATGCGCAGTAATCGTTGCCGGCGCAATCAAACAAAACACCGACCTATTCCGTAAGGAGGCCAGCCCATGCCGCATGTGCTGCTCGTCGATGACGACCCGGAGACCCTCGACTGGCTGTCGGAGTTCGTCAAGAGTGAGGGCTTCACTGTAGCAACGGCCGATTCGCTTCGCGCCGCGCGCATTCACCTCACCCGGCTCGCGCCCGACGTCCTGATCACCGACCTGATCCTGCCCGACGGGCAGGGCATCGAGCTCGTCAACGATCTCGAGTCGCGCGAATCGACCGAGTTCGTCGTGATGACCGGCTACGCGAGCACGGAGAGCGCGATCGACGCGCTGCGGGCGGGGGCCACCGACTATCTGGTCAAGCCCGCGGACGTGGAGCGCCTGAAGGCGATCCTCCGCCGCGTGCCGCGCCCCGAAGAGTTGCGCGAGCAGATCGGCGAGCTGCGGCAGGAGCTGCGCAAGCTCGGCCGGTTCGGGCACATCCTCGGTGGCTCGCCGGCGATCCAGAAGGTCTACGACCAGCTCGGTCGGGTCGCCCCGACCTCCGCAACCGTCCTGCTCGTCGGCGAGAGCGGGACCGGCAAGGAAGTCGCCGCGCATACGATCCACGAGCTCAGCCGCCGGAAGCGCTCGCCGTTCCTGCCGCTCAACTGCGGTGCAATGTCGCCGCAGCTGATCGAGAGCGAGCTCTTCGGCCACGAGAAGGGCAGCTTTACCGGCGCCGACCGGCAGCACAAGGGCTTCTTCGAGCGCGCCCATGGCGGCACGCTGTTCCTGGACGAGATCACCGAGATGCCGCAGGAGCTGCAGGTGAAGCTCCTGCGCGTGTTGGAGACGGGCACGTTCATGCGGGTCGGCATGAACACGCCGATCGCGACCGACGTCCGACTGGTCGCGGCCACTAACCGCGTGCCGGAGAAGGCGGTCGCCGAAGGCAAGTTGCGCGAGGACCTCTTTCACCGGCTCAACGTATTCCCGCTCCAGATCCCGCCGCTTCGCGAGCGCGGCACCGACATCGAGATCCTTGCCCAGCACTTTCTCGACCGGCTCAACAAGGAGGAGGGCACGCAGAAGGTCTTCTCGCCGGCGGCGATCGCCGCGCTCTACGCCCACTCCTGGCCGGGCAACGTGCGGGAGCTGAAGAACTACGTCCAGCGTGCGCACATCCTCGCCGACAAGGTGATCGAGGCCGAGCTCGCGCCGGAGACGTTCGTCGAGCCTCCGCGCTCGCCGCTCCTCACCGTGCGGATCGGCACGACGCTCGAGGAGGTCAACCGCCGGCTCATCGAAGCTACGCTCGTCGAGTGCGGGAACGTGAAGCGCAAGGCGGCGGAGATGCTCGGCATCAGCCTCAAGACGCTGTACAACCGGCTCACTGCCTACCATGCCGAGGCTGCCCAGAAAACGGGGGCTGCCCCGGACGGCGTCGAGGCAGCGGAGGTCGACGAGCAGGACGATGCCGCCGCTCTGCCTGCTTCGGGCAAAGCCGGGGGCGTCACTGCGGGTCGCAGCACGCCGGTCTAGCGCCCCGACCTCGAGCGGGTGCCCTGCGCGGCGCTTTGCGCCGTCGCCGAAACCCGCCCCCGACAGCCGCGCTCGCGCTCGCGATGTGCACCCGTCTTGCGCGGAGGCATATTGCATTCGCTGCCGAAACCGTGGCGCGCAAGCGGGCGGCACTCCCGCACATGGCCGGGGTGCTCAAGGCCGATATCGGCCGACTCGTCCACGCGGCGGCGCGAGCGGACCTGATCCGCGCCTTTTCGGTCCGCGGCAACGCCCCATTCACCGCCGGCACGGAAGGTGCTGTGTAGCGATGCAGCTTCACAACAGGAGGCGCCCCATGGGATATATCGACCAATCGTTTGCAGAGAACGCCACGCTGCGGCAGGAATTACAAGGCGCGCTCGTGGGTACGGCGCTGCGATTCAGCGACGCGGTGCGCCGCTTCGACGAGCGCCGCCGGCGCTGCGGGTTCGACTACTCGTGCAGCCGCCTTCTCGACGAAATCAGTCTTTCCCGGTCGATGCTGCTGGTGCTGGCGGACGAGGTGAGCCGGCAACGCGGGAGCGCGCGTGCGGCGCGCTAGCCGTAGCGTCAAGGGCCCGCGGCCGGGGCGCCGCGAACCGTCTAGCGGCGTGCGCCGCTCCCCGCCTGCCGGGCGCGCACCTCGTCCATTCCCGGCTCTTCTTCGCCTTCCGCCTCGAGGCTTGGCTCGGCCTGGCCCGGGGTCTCGACCGCGCCCATCAGCTCTTCTTTCCGAGCGCGCATGTCGGCCGCGATCGCGTCGAGGTCCAGCTTCGTCTTCCTCAGCTTCGGAAACATCTTGCGCTGTTCTTCCGCGATGTGGTGCCTCACGTACTCTGCGAGCACGGTGAACGTCGCCGCGTAATACGGATCGTCAGCCGCGAGGTCTCCCAGCCGCGCGATCAACTGCTTGGCCGAGCCGTGCTCCACCTCGGCCTCGTCGACGAGCGACTCGTCGTCCTTGCCGACCTCGCTCCGGGCCGCGGGATAGAAAATCTCCTCTTCCAGGGTCGTGTGGACCCTCAGTTCCGTACAGGCGAGCTCCACGATCGCGCGGCAGGCGTCGGCGTCGTCGCGGTCGGTCTGCTCGAATTCACGAAACAGCCGCTGCGCTTGCTTGTGGTCTGCGATCAGCATCTCGATTGCGTCGGGTTCCTTGCGCTTGCTGTGCCGTGCGGCCATGAGCGGGCTCCTCTGTTCGTTGCAGAGGTGGTCGCAGCAACGGCTGTACCCCTCGTCGACCTCGCGAGGGCGTACAAATGCGTGTATCCCTTACAGCCACAGGTAAGTCTTACGCCGCGCGCGCGTAGTGTTCGGTCGCTTCTTCCTGAAAAGGCGACGGTTCCGGCATGGCACGGCCCCTGCTTTTGGGGGTGACCACCCTTTCAGGCTCCGCCCCACCATGCGCAAGCAGACGCCAATTCCCCCGCAGCGGATCGACCCCGGCGCCGTCGCCCACGATCAGCAGCGCGACGCGCCGGACGGCATCGAGCGCGGCCGCGGTCCGTCGGACCGCGAGCTGCGACTCCCCCACGAGCGTGACGAGTCCCCGCGCAAGGTCATCGATCGCGATGTCGCGCCGTACGGTCCGACTGGCGTTATCGAGCAGGCGGCGCGCGATGTCGAGCGCGGGCTGGTCGACACCGACCGTCGCGGCACCCCATCGGACGTGCCGGCGCCGCGTCGACGCACTCGCAGCCGGAAGCCGCGATGAGGATGCCGGTGCGCAAAGCGGTGTTTCCAGTGGGCGGATTCGGTACCGGCATCCTGCCAGCGACGAAGGCCGCGCCGAAGGAGCTGCTCGCCGTCGTCGATAAGCCGTTGATCCACTATGCGGTCGAGGAGGCCGTGCGCGCCGGCGTGCAGCAGCTCATTCTCGTCACCAACCGCAGCAAGCGCGCCATCGAGGATCATTTCGACAAGGCCTACGAGCTCGAGAGCGCGCTTGCGCTTCACAACCGCTACGAGCTGCTCTCCGAGCTGCGGCGGCTCTTCCCGCAGGACGTGAACTTCCAGTTCGTGCGCCAGCCCGAGCCGCTCGGGATCGGCCACGCAATCCTGTGCGCCCGGACGGTGGTCGGCGACGAGCCGTTCCTCGTCATCGTTCCCGACGAGCTCATCGATGCGACGGTACCCGCTTCGACGCAGCTCATCGATGCTTTCGACCGGTTCGGTCATACCGTGATCGGCGTCTCCCCCCCGAACGGCGGCAGCCTCGCCGCGGCCGGGCACCTCACCGGGATACCGTTCTCTCCCGGGCTTTACCGGATCGGACGGGGACCCGGGTCGAGTCAGCGGCCGATGCCGCTCGCGCTCGCCGGCCGCTTCCTGCTCGGACCGGAGATCTTCGACTATCTCGCGACGACGGCGCCGGGACCGCACGGCGAGGTGGAGCTCACCGACGCGCTGCAGTCGCTCGCCGCCAGCCACCCGGTTGTCGGCCGCGAGCTGGAAGGGAGTCACTTCGATTGCGGATCGAAGCTCGGCTATCTCGCCGCGATCCTCCATTTCGGCCTGCGCCACCCAGTGCTCGGCGAGTCGTTTGGAGCGCTCGTGCGCGCCGCTGCCGACGAACGCTTGGTGGCGCCCCCGATGAACCCTCCCGCCGCGCGGCACGAAGCCCGCGCCGCGAACAGCTGACCTCCCCGTTTCAGCCCTCCCCTCCCTCGGCTGAAACGTTGAACCCGCCGCCCCCGGCGGGTTCTTTTTTTTGCGGCCAATCGGGAAGAGGATCCCGGGCACGCCGGTTGCGGCATCGAGGGCGTGCGTGGTGGCGCGGGGCTGCCGCGACTTCGATTCAGGAGAACATCGCATGGCACAGACCCACACCTATCCCGATGCCAACGTCGTCCGTTCCGGCGCCGATGCACTGGGCGAGAAGGCCCACAGCGGCATCGACCGGCTCACCTCGGGCGCGCACGACGCGGTGGACCGCGCTGCAGGCGTGGCAGCGACAGCCGCGGAACGCCTCGGCTCGAAGAGTCACGAGCTGCTCACGGCAAAGGACGAATGGATGAACGCGACGAAAGGGTACGTGCGCGAGCATCCGCTTGCCGCCGTCGGCATCGCGCTCGCCGCCGGTTATCTGCTGAGCCGGATCACGTCGCGCTGACGCGACCGGCATGAATGCGCCCGCCGAACGCGTTGCCGCGCCCGACGCCCCGCGGCTCGCCGACCTCACATCGTCGCTGCTCCGCCACGGCCGCAACCTCGCGGCCGACTACGCGCTGCTGGCGGCGCTGGATGCGCGGCTCGCGGCGGTCCGGTTCGGCTGGCTGGTAGCCGCCGGGCTGGTCGCCGCGGTCCTCTTTTCCACGGCGTGGCTGGCGCTGGTCGTGGCTGCGGTCGTGGCGATGACCGGCGACGGCACATCATGGGGCGCCGCGCTCGGCATCGCGGGGGCCGTGAACGTCTTCGGCGGCGCCGTGCTGGCGCTCTGGATGAGGGGTTACATGCGCGAGCTGCCGTTCGCGGCGACGCTGCGGCAGCTGCGCGGCGAGCCCGCCGGTTCGGCCAAGGTGACATGTCGATGAGAAATCTTGACGAGGACATCCGCGTGCTCGAGCGGCGGATCGCGCGCGAGCGCAACGGCCTCGCTCTCCTGTCCGTGGACTGGGCCACGACGGCGCGCGACACGGTCGTGTCGGGGAAAAGTCTCTTCGCCGTGGCTGCCGTCGGGTTCGTGCTCGGCGACGCGCTGCGGCCGAAACCGTCCGGTCGAGCGCGGAAGCTCGGGCTCGGCGGCATGCTCGCCGGCATCGCGTTCTCGATGCTGCGGGCGCGCTACGGATCGCCGTGGGTGCTCGCGGAGGTGGCGTTACGTGGGTGGCGGAGCGGCGCATCGCGACGCGAGCGCCACGGACTCGTCGATGCGCCGGTCGTGGTCCCGGATCCGGCTCTGCGCGAGGGCCGGAGGGATACGCAGTAGCCCTTCCTTATTTGCCGTTGCCGGGGGCGGCCCGGACGTCCGCGCCGACCAGCTCTTCGCTTCGGCCACGAGTCGCGCGCAATCGCTGTCCTTGCCGGGGTCGATGAACGGCACGAGTGCCCGCGGCCGGTGTCTTATTTCGACCCGGAGGTCCCGACGATTTCGAGCTCCAGACCGAGTTGCGGGCGGTCACCTGGCGCTCGATGGGCCCCTTCAGCCAGTTCCAATCGAGGACGGCAACGGTGATTTACACCGACCACAAGGAGCGCGACCAGCGCGAGCGCCGTCTTGGCGGCCCATTTCATTTCCGGCAGGTCCGCAAGGGGCGTGGCCGATGCGAAGGGGCGCGCCGCATCCTTCACGGCAGGGCGGTAGTGCAAACGCCCGTCATGCCGGCCGTGTCGCTGGTATAAGTTCTGCTTGGGATTACAGGCTTACGCGGGCATGCTGAAACCCGGCAGCAACAACCAGATCGCCTCTTCTCGAGAGGCCATGCCTTCGCCACGCATGCAGGACTCGCTGCAAACGACGGATCGAACCGAGACGACACGCAGGGCGTTGTCGAAAATCGCCCGCGTGGCCAGCGTGTTAGTCGCGGGCATCGCAATGGCCGTCGTCGTCGGCTGGCTTGGCGACCTCGATGTCCTCCGCACGTTCGGGGCCGACTTCCCTTCGCTGCAGCTCTCCACCGCCATCTGCTTCCTGATTGCGGCGGCCGCAATGGTTGCGGTGCGGCGGGGGAGCCAGCGCGCGCAACGGCGCGCGCGACTCGGCGCCGGTGTGATCGCCCTGGCTGCAGCCCTCATGCTCGCGAGCTACGTCACCGGCATCCACGCTCGGGCTCGAGGTCTGGCTCACCGGATTTC
Organism: uncultured beta proteobacterium; assembly: GCA_963744255.1. Taxonomy (GTDB): domain Bacteria; phylum Pseudomonadota; class Gammaproteobacteria; order Burkholderiales; family SG8-39; genus DATEDA01. The sequence continues at coordinate 46,446 of CAVUSZ010000003.1, read as the reverse complement.
TGCGTCCCGCCACCGAGTTGCCCGGCCCCATGCCGGTCGCCACGGCGTTTACCTTCCTCCTCGTCGCGGCGGGAATCCTTGTCTCGCCGCTCCGATCGCCGCTGGCGGAGTTGCTGCACCGGGCCGTCGCCGTCGCGATCGTCTCGATCGCGTTCCTCGCCCTCGTCGGGCTGAGCTTCCGCGTGCTGCTGTCCTATGGGGTCGCGCCGCTCTTCGGCATGTCGCTGCCGGCGGCGATCGCATTTCTCCTCCTCGGCGTGAGCCTGATCGCCGGGCGGCCGGACGCCTGGCTCCTCGAGATCCTCACGAGCGAGCGGCCCGGTGCGGTAATGAGCCGCTGGCTCCTGCCTGCGGCGATCGTCGTCCCGCTCCTCGCGCACTGGCTGCAGCTGGCGGGGCAGCGCTACGGTTTTGTGGACGAGCCGCTCGGCGAGGGCGTGCTTGCGCTGCTGGCCATTGCCGGGCTCGGCGCGTTTACGCTGTGGGTTGCCCGCGAGATCGACCACATGAGTGCCCGGAGCGAGCGGGCCGAGGACGAGGCGCACCACCAGCGCGAGTCCCTCCAGGTGGTCCTCGCCAGCATCGGCGACGGCGTGATCGCGACCGACCGCACGGGCTCCGTGCGGTTCCTGAACGCCGCCGCCCAGCGCCTCACAAGCCGCTCGGAGAGCGCCGCGGTCGGACGGCCGGTGGCAGACCTCCTGGACGTGATCGACGAGCGGACCGGCGCGCCCGTGGAGTCGCCGCTCGGCCGCGCGCTGCGCGCGGGCGAGACAGCCGTCGTCGTCGGCGAACCCGCGCTGCGCGTCCCCGGCGCCCCGCTGCGTCCGGTCGAGATCAGCGCCACCGCGATCGTCGACTCGCGCGGCGAGCTTACCGGCGGGGTGCTCGTGATCCGCGATGCTGCGGGACGCCGCGAGGCCGAGCGCGCGATGCGCGAAGCCTACGCCGAGCTGGACCGCCGGGTCGTCGAGCGCACGGCGGCGCTCGAGCGCGCGACCGCCGCGTTGCGCGAGCGGACGCACCTCCTCGGAACGATCGCGGCGAGCACGACCGACCTCATCTTCGCCAAGGATGTCGAGGGCAGGATCCTGATGGTGAACGCGGCGTACCTGCGGGCAATCGGCAAGGAGGAACGGGACGTGATCGGCCGGAGCAGCCTCGAGCTCGCCACAGACCCCGAGGCGGGGCGGCTCAAGGCGGAGCATGACCGCACGGTCATCGAGTCGGGTCAGTCGCTTACCGCGGAAGAGATCTTCCCGGGCGTGACGGCCGTTCACACCTACCTCACGACGAAGTCGCCCCTTCGCGACGAGCAGGGGCGGATCGTCGGGCTGGTCGGGGTTGCGACGGACATCACCAACCGCAAGCGCGCCGAACGCGAGCTCGAGGCCCTGGTCGGCACCGAGCAGCGGCTCCGCGAAGAAGCCGAGCGCGCGAACCGCGCCAAGGACGAATTCCTCGCCATCGTCTCGCACGAGCTGCGCTCGCCGCTCAATGCGCTGCGCGGCTGGGGGCATCTCCTCGCCAACACCCGGCCGCTCGAGCCGAGCCTCATCGAGCGCGCCACGCAGGCGATCAAGCGCAACGTCGAGCACCAGGCACGGTTGATCGACGACATCCTCGACACCTCGCGCAGCATGAGCGGCAAGCTCACGCTCGAGCGGAACCCGGTGAACCTCGTCGACGTGGTACACGCCGCGGTCGAGATCGCGCGGCCGGCCGCCGGCGCGAAGCGGATCGAGCTCCGCGCGACGTTCGATCATCCAGGGATCTCCGTCGAGGGCGACGCCGGGCGGTTGCAGCAGGTGCTGACGAACCTGCTGTCGAACGCGATCAAGTTCACGCCGGAGCAGGGTGTCATCGAGACCTCGGTCCGGCTCGTCGGGGATCGCATCCGGCTCGCCGTGCGCGACAACGGTGCCGGCATCGCGCCGGAGTTTCTCCCGCATGTGTTCGAGCGGTTCACGCAAGCGGATACGTCGACGACGCGCCGCGCGGGCGGGCTCGGCATCGGTCTCGCGCTGGTGCGGCATCTCGTCGAGCTTCACGGCGGCGAGGTGCGGGCGGAGAGTGAAGGCCTGGGCCGCGGCGCGACCTTCACGGTCGACCTGCCCGCTCCCCCCGCGGGCGTGCGTGCCGGCCGGGCGCGCGTCGCCGCAGCCGAGCGTGCGCCCGGGGCCGGTCGCCTGACCGGGCTCAGGATCTGCCTCGTCGACGATGACGCGGACGCGCGCGAGATCATCGGGCTCGCGCTGCGGCAGGCGGGCGCCGAAGTGGAGGCGTTCGCTGCCGGCGCCGCACTGCTGGCGCGCCTCCGCGAACTGCTCCCCGGCACCCGACCCGACGTCCTCCTGGTCGATCTGGCGATGCCGGGGGAGGACGGATTCGCCGTGCTCGCGCGCGTCCGGGCGATGGAAGCCGAGCGGGGGATCGAGCGCGGCGCGATGCCCGCGATCGCGGTGACGGCGTTCACCCAGATCGACCGCCAGCGGCTGCGCACCGCCGGATTCCAGGATCGCGTCGACAAGCCGGTCGATGCGGATCGCCTGGTCGCCGCGATTCGCGCGCTGGTCGGCAAGGCCACGTCCTATGAGGCGCGACAACGGGAGGCGTAACCGGGTAATCCCTACACGCATCGGCAGGCTTGGCACCGCGATGCGCCGGCGCGCGTCTTGCTAGGCGAGTACCCATGCGCTATTCGATCCTCGCCGTCGATTTCGACGGCACCATTGCGCGCGACGGCAGGGTGGCGGCGACCACCGTCGCCGCGCTCGAGCGGCTCGCTGCAACCGGGCGCAAGCTCGTCCTGGTCACCGGGCGCGAGCTCGACGAGCTGCTCGCGGTCTTCCCGGAGATCGAGGTGTTCGACCGCGTCGTCGCGGAGAACGGTGCGCTGCTCTACTGTCCTGGGACGCGCAAGCGCAAGGCGCTCGGGGAGTCGCCGCCGGCGCCCTTCGTGCTCGAGCTCCAGCGCCGCGGGGTCGAGCCGCTGTCGGTGGGCAAGTCGATCGTCGCCACCGTCCATCCGAACGAGACCGTGGTCCTCGAGACCATCCGCGATCTCGGTCTCGAGCTGCAGGTGATCTTCAACAAGGGCGCGGTGATGGTGCTGCCGGCCTCGGTCAACAAGGCGAGCGGCCTGAAGGCCGCACTGGCCGACCTGGGCCTTTCCGCGCGCAACGTCGTCGCGATCGGCGATGCCGAGAACGACCACGCGCTCCTGCGCGAGGCCGAGTACGGCGTCGCGGTGGCGAACGCGGTCCCGATGCTGCAGCGCGAGGCCGATCGCACCAGCGCGCACGAGGCGGGCGACGCGGTCGTCGAGCTGATCGAGGACCTGATCGCGCACGACCTGGAGAGGACACCGCCGAGATCCCCGCGCCGCCGGCTGCTCGTCGGGACGCGCGAGGACGGCGCGGCGGTGTACCTGCCGCCGGCGTGGGTCAGTCTGCTCGTCGCCGGCTCCTCGGGCAGCGGCAAGTCGACGCTCGCGACCGGCCTGCTGGAACGAGTCGGCGCCGCGGGTTACCAGTTCTGCGTGATCGACCCGGAAGGCGACTACGAGAGCGTCGCCGACGCGATCGTCTTCGGCACCGCGGAGAGCCCGCCGACCGCGGACGAAGTGCTCACGGCACTCGAGAAACCCGACGCCAGCGTGATCGTGAACCTGGTCGGAATGCGGCTCGAGGACCGCCCGGCGTTCTTCCTCGGTCTGATGCCGCGTCTCGCGGAGCTGCGCGCGAAGACCGGCCGGCCGCACTGGATCCTCGTCGATGAAGCGCACCACCTCCTGCCGCGCGAGTGGGATCCCGCGGAGTCGGTGCTCGCGCGCGCGCTGCGCGGCATGATCTACGTGACCGTCCACCCGGAATCGGTAGCGCCGTCGGTGCTTCAGGCCATCGGCGTGGTCGCGGTGCTCGGCGAGGCGCCCGACGCCACGATCGAGCGGTTCGCGGCAGCGGCCGGCGCAACCGCGCCGGCGCTCGATCGCACGCCGCTCGCTCCGGGCGAGGTCTTGCTCTGGGTGAGAGACGGGGACGGCCCGCCGTTCAGGATTCGCCCCGCCGCGAGCGACACCGAGCGCCGCCGCCACCGGCGGAAATACGCGGCGGGCGAGCTGCCGCCGGACCGGAGCTTCTATTTTCGCGGCCCGGACGGGAAGCTCAATCTCCGCGCCCAGAACCTCGTGCTCTTCCTGCAGATCGCGGACGGCGTCGACGACGGAACCTGGCTTCATCACCTCGGGCGCGGGGACTACTCGCGGTGGCTACGAGGCTCGATCAAGGACGACGCGCTGGCGGAGCGGGTCGCCGAGGTGGAGCGCGGCCGCAACCTCGCTACGCAGGAGAGCCGCGCACGGGTGAGGGCTGCGATCGAGGAGCACTACACGCTGCCGGCCGCGGCCGAGAGTGCCGGGTGAGCGATTGATGCGCGCATCGTCCGGCTCCTGGTTTGCGCGTTTCGCATCCGCCGCGTCGCACGTCGCCGGACGGCCTGCGGCGTTCGCCGCCGCGGTGCTCGTCGTGCTCGCCTGGGGCATCACCGGACCGCTGTTCGGGTTCAGCGACACCTGGCAGCTCGTGATCAACACCGGCACGACGATCGTGACGTTCCTGATGGTGTTCGTGATCCAGAGCACGCAGAACCGTGACACCTACGCGCTGCAGATCAAGCTGGACGAGCTGATCCGGGCCATGTCCGGAGCGCACGATGCGCTGCTCGATCTCGAGGAGCTCGACGACGAGCAGCTCGATCGCGTCCGCGCCAAGTACCGGGCGCTGGCCCGCGAAGCGCGCGCCGACCTCGCTCGCGGCCTCGCGGATACCGCTGTGCGCGACGTCGAACCCTGGGGCGAGGAAACGCCCCGTCGGACCTGACCGTCAACTTGAGGCGAGACCACATGATCCGTCCGGCTGCGCGCAAGAAGACGGTGAAAGAAAGGCGCAACGGCGGCGGGAAACGCGACCGGCCGGCGAAGAACGGGACGCGCGACAAGGCCGCGTCGGACTCGCCATCCAACGTCCTCGTACTCGACATCGGCGGCAGCAAGGTCAAGATGCTGGCGACCGGTCACGCGGCGCCGCGCAAGATCCGCTCCGGGCCCCGGCTGACGCCCGAGCGGATGGTCAAGGCCGTGATGGACAAATGCAAGGACTGGGACTACGACGCGGTGTCCATCGGCTATCCCGGGCTCGCGGGCGCGCAGGGGCCGCTTTCCGAACCGGGCAACCTGGGCTCCGGCTGGGTCGGATTCAACTTCGCCGCCGCGTTCGACCGCCCGGTGCGCATCATCAACGACGCCGCGATGCAGGCGCTCGGCAGCTACGAAGGCGGGCGGATGCTGTTCCTCGGTCTGGGAACCGGGCTCGGTTCGGCCATGATCGCGCAGAACGTGATCATTCCCCTCGAGCTGGGCGAGCTGCCGTCGAGGAACGGCGAGCCGCTCGGCGCCGTGCTCGGTCGCAAAGGGCTGAACAAGCTCGGCAAGCGTGCGTGGAAGAAGGAGCTCCTCCGCATGATCGATCGCTTCGCGGCCGCTTTCACGGTCGATTACGTCGTCCTCGGCGGAGGGAACGCGCGGGAACTGAAACTGTTGCCTCCCGGGACGCGGATCGGCAACAACCTCGCGGCGTTTCGCGGCGGGTTCCGGCTCTGGCATCTGCCGGACGTGCCGACACTCTCGGCAGAGGTCGAGCCGACGGCGCAGCCCGCTTCGACGCGCTGGCGGGTGCTCTGAGCCGCTGACGGCCTTGTCCCTCGTCAGCCCGCTCGCCGCTTCGCCGGGCGACCGGACCGGCGAACGGGCGCGAGCGGTACCCGCACCGCAGTCATCGCGATCGCGGTGAGCGACGGCCCCGCTCAGTCGCGCCGCGACGCCGCGAAGAAGCTCAGCGCGATAGCGACGACCGCCGCGATCGCGACGCCGGCGGCGACGATGCGCCAGGGATGCTCGTGCGCGTAACGATCGACCTCGCCGCGGTATCGCGGGCGCGGCGCGCCGCCAGCCGCTCCATCGATATCACTCGATCGCGCGCGTTCGCAACGCGCGCGGCGAACGCGCTCCGCGCTTCGTCCGCACGATTTCCGCCCTGATGAAGCAGGTCCTGCGCTTCGGCGACGACGCGCTTCAGTTCGTCGACGACTCGTTCGGCATGGGGTTGCATGGATTTCTCCTTTCCGTCTTCGGTTCGAGGCGATCCGTCGCCGATGGTTGAAGTCACGCGACGTCCGGGGTCACAAACCACACCGCGACACAACGCTCAGCAAGATGCTGTTGCGAGGACGCGGTTCGTCATCGCGCCGCTCGCTTTCCTTACGACAAGATGCCGAAAACGTACAGCCCGATGATGACGATGACGGGCACGCCCAGCAACCAAAGAACGATACCTTTCATTTGAGCTCTCCTGTGGTTTGAAGCGAGATGCCAACCCGGCGCCCCGCGATCGTCAGCGATAAGCGGCGAGCGAGAGATGCTCTGTCCGCGACTGGGCAGCGTCTGCGCCGCCTCCAAGACCAATCCTGCAATCTGGTATGCCCGGGCCGCACTGCGCCTTAGCGAGTTCGAACGTCGGAGAGCAGCGCCCCGACGCATTCTGGAGCGTGAGCGCTCTGGAGCGTGAGCGGCGCACTGGGCACGGCGGTTGCCGGTCGATGGGCATGGACCCGACCAAACACGTGCCTGCGGGAAGGGGTTTACCTTTATCGCGTGCATCCTGGCGGCAAGCGCTCTCTTCACCCTCGGCGCCGCCCGTCCGCTAACCGCGGAAGGCCCGTCGATCGAAGCGGTCGAGGTGACGCCGGTAAGAGATGCCGGCGCCCGATCCGCGGCGAACCGCGCTGGTGGACTATCTCTCGGATCGGTACCGACGCGAGCGCCGGAAGACGGGCATGTTCGTGGCCGAGGCGCACGCCGCCGGCGAAGCGTTCAACGTCGATCCGCTGCTCGTGCTCGCGGTCATGAGCGTCGAGTCGCGGTTCGATCCGGCGGCGCGGAGCAGGTTCGGCGCGCGCGGCCTGATGCAGATCGTGCCCCGCTTTCATCGCGACAAGCTTGCCGAGCACGGCGGCGAGGGCGCAATCCACGATCCTCGGGTCAACGTGCTGGTGGGCACGCGGATCCTGAAGGATTACCTGCGCCAGACGGGAAGTCTCCACGCTGGCCTGCAGCGCTACGCCGGCTGGCAGTACGATGAAGAGAAGCGCTATGCGCGCAAAGTGATCAGCGAGAAAGAGCGTCTGAGCCGCGTGGTGCAGAGCGCGATTCGCAAACCGCAGTCCGAAGAAAGGTCGTCATGATCGAACCCGAAGCCCGTACCGTTCTCGCCATTGCCGTCGCCGCAGCGGGGCTCGCCGGCTGCGACCTCGCCGAGCGGAGAAAGCTGGAACTGGATGCGCAAAAGGCGTTGAACGAGGCGAAGCACGCGGCGACCAAGGCCGGCGCCGAGATCAAGCGCGAGACGAAAGAGGCGGCCGCCCAGGCGCAGGAGGCGCTCAAGGAAGGCGGGGAGACGACCGGCCAGGTCATCGAGGATGCCGCGATCACCGCGAAGGTCAAGGCAGCGCTGCATGCCGAGAAGGACGTCAAGAGTCGCGGCGTGGACGTGGAAACGTTCCAGGGGAAGGTGGTGCTGAAGGGCGTGGTTCCCGACAAGGGCCAGGTGGATCTCGCGAAGAAAGTCGCGCAATCGGTCGAAGGTGTGAAGGCCGTGGAGAACCGGCTGAGTGTGAACTGAACGGACGCGGAACAGGCGGTCCCGCTTTGGTCGGCTGGAGCTATGCGACCTTCGTGCCGACGGCCCGGGTGGTCTACGTCCTGACCTCGACCCGGTCCCCGCGAGGGAGCGGGGGAAAGGGTGGGGCCCATGGCCAGCGTCGCGACCAGCGGCAGGTGGTCGGAGGCCACGCGCGCGAGCGGGCTCGCATGCACCGCGAGTCGCTGCAGCAAATTGCGCGGTCGAACCCATAGGCGGTCGAGCGCGAACAGCGGGCGGCTCGAGGGAAAAGTGGGCGGCGCCGGGGTGCGCTTGAACTGCACATGCAGCCAGCGCAACGGACGGCCCCAGAGAAACCACTCGTTGAGATCGCCCATGAGAATGGTCGGGACATCGTCTTCGCTCAGCGCACCGAGCAGCTGCCTGACCTGTCGTCGCCGCTCGTAGGGCCATAGGCCGAGATGCGTGGCGAGCACGCGAAGCCGCCGGTCGCCGCAGTCGAGGAGCACGTCGAGCGCGCCGCGCGGCTCGTGCGGCGGCACGCTGAGGTCCAGGCGAGCGACCGAGATCACGGGATGGCGCGTGAGGAGCGCGTTGCCGAACTCAGCATCCTTGCGCAGCATCGTCACGCCGTGGACCGCCTCGGCGCCGAGGCGGTCGCGAAACAGGTGAAGGAGGCTGCGTCCCGTCGCACCCGTCTGCACCTCCTGCAGCGCGATGACCTCCGCATCCAGCTCGGACAGAACCTCCGCCACCCTTTCGGGATCGAACACGCCGTCGCGGCCGATCGCGCGGTGGATGTTGTATGTGGCCACCACGGCCGATGCGCCGGGTTGGGAACGTTGTGTCACTCGTACAGCTTCGCGTCCGGGCGGACCGGTCCCATCGGCACGACGACGACGCCGGCGTCGGTCACGTGGTATCGGGCCTGGTCGTTGTCGGGCTCGTAGCCGATGCGCATGCCGGGCGCGATCGCGTTGTAGCGATCGACGATCGTGTTGCGGAGGCGGGCGCCCCTGCGGATCACGCAGTAGTCCATGACGATGGAGCGGTCCAGCACGACGTCTTCCTCGATCAGGACCTCGCGACGGATCACCGATTCGCGGATCGTCCCGCCCCTGATCAGCGTGCCGGGACCGATCTGACTGCGCTCGATGTTGCCCTCGAGGATGTGCGCCGCGGGTCCCTGGTAGTTGCTGGAGCGGATGGGCCACTTCGGGTTGAAGAGGTTGAACCGCGGCGCCGGACCCAGCGTATCCATGTTGGCGTCGAAATAGGCGTCGACCGTCCCGACGTCCCGCCAGTAGGCGCGCTCCTCCTGGCGGCGCACGCCGGGGACGCGGTTCTGCATGAAGTCGTACGCGAACACGCGATGCGTCGCCGCGAGCCTCGGCAGCACGTCGCGGCCGAAGTCCTTCTCGCCCCGTTCGTGCGATTCGCGGAGCGCGCTGACCAGAACGTCGGTGCCGAAGATGTAGTTCCCCATCGACACGAGCGCTCGGGTCGGGTCGCCCGGCATCGGCGCGGGGTCGGGCGGCTTCTCGGTGAACCGGCGGATGCGGCCGTCCGCATCGCAGTCGAGGATGCCGAAGGCGCTCGCCGCGGCGAGCGGCACCGGCAGCGCGGCGACCGTGATGTCGGCGCGGCACGCGCGATGGAACTCGATCATCGCGCGCACGTCCATCCGGTAGATGTGGTCGGCGCCGAAGACCACGACGAGCGCCGGCGCGTGAATCTGGAGGAGCTCCAGGTTCTGGTAGACCGCGTCGGCCGTGCCCAGGAACCACTCCGGGCCGACCTGCATCTGCGGCGGCACGACGGTCACGAAGTGGTGCGGCAGGATCGGCGCGAGCACCCAGGCGTTGCGGATGTGCTCGATCAGCGGCTGCGACTTGTACTGGACCAGGATGTAGATCGAGTAGATCTCCGAGTTGACCAGGTTGGAGAGCACGAAATCGACGATGCGGTAGCGCGCGCCGAACGGGACCGCCGGCTTGGAGCGCACCGCGGTGAGGGGAGTGAGCCGGGTCCCCTCGCCGCCGGCGAGGACCATGGCGAGTACCCGGTCCGTGCTCATGCAGCCACGCGTGCGGTCGCGCGCGGGCGCGACCGAGGGCTCTCGCGGAGGAGATCCCGGTCAGGTTCGGTCAGAAGAGGCGGGTCGGCGCTGGTCATGGTCACACGCATGCAATGGGCACGTGGTGACTCCTCGCACACTTCGTGCCTATCCGATTTCCGTGCCGCCGGTCGGTACGTGCGTTGCAGGATTATGCGTCCGTTTCGGAGCGGACGAGACTCGCCGACCTCATGTGGCGGCCCCACCGCGCGACGCCCGGGTTGCCGTTGACGAGCTCGGCGATTCGTTCGATCACCGGCCTACAGGATGCGGTTGAACCAGAGGAGCGACAGCATCGCCGCCAGGAGCGCGAGGAGCGCCGCGCCCGCCGCGAAGAGCGCGGTGACCTCGGTCTCCTTCTTCTCCATGACGATCCGGGAGCTCATGCTCTGATAGATCTTCTTCAGGTCGGTCGCGGTGCCGGCGTAGAAGTACTCGCCGCGCGTGATGTTGGCGATGGTCTTGAGCGCTTCCTCGTCGAGCCGCGCGCGGAACGACCAGCCCTCGAAACCGAGGACCTGGCCGTCGGGCGTGCCGACGCCGACCGTGTAGACGCGAACGCCGCGGTCGGCGGCGATGCGGGCCGACTCGATCGGATCGGGCCCGGCGGTCGTCTGCCCGTCGGTCAGGAGGATGATGACCGCGGAAGTGTAGGACCCGGGCGGGACCGGCTTGGGCGGTGCCTTCCCCGGTTCGCGCGACGGATCGAGCGGGACGCCGCGCTTCGATTCGCCCGCCGGGTCGCGGCGCGGGTTCGACGATCGCAGGTCGAACTCGACATCCGGAAAGATGGTCTTGAGCGACACCAGAAGCCCGCTGCCGACCGCCGTGCCGCGCTGCAGCTGGAACCGGTCGATGGCGGCGATCACGTCTTCGCGGCTCAGCGTCGGCGCCTGCACCACGGCCGCGGTGCCCGCGAAGGACACCACGCCGATCCGCGTATGCCGCGGCTGATCGGCGACGAACGCCCGCGCCGCGGCCTGCGCAGCCGCGAGCCGGTTGGGCTGCACGTCGCTCGCGCGCATGCTGCCGGAGACGTCCATCGCGAGGATCACCATGTCGTGCTGCGAGGGGAGGGTGACGACCGCCGCGGGCCGCGCGATCGCGATCATCATCGCGATGAGCGCGAGCAGGAACAGTACTGGCGGGATGTGACGCCGGAACTTCTGGCCCGCCCCCATCGCCTCCCTGACCATCGTGAGGCTCGCATATCTCAGGGCGGCCTTCTTCCGCCGGCGCAGCAGCCAGAGATACAGCGCGACGAGCACCGGCGCGAGGGCGAGCGTCCAGAGCAGCTCCGGCCAGATGAAGGTCATGGCGTCGCTTCGAGGTGCCGCGGCAGGATGCCGCCCGACGCCAGCTGGCTGCGGCGCTTGCGCAGGTCCGCGAAGCGGAGGATCGCGTTGACGATCTCGTCGTCGGTGGCGAGCTCGAGCGCGTCGACGCCGGCCTCGCGGAACGCCGTCCGCAGCGCCTTCTCGCGCCGCTCGGCCGCCGCGGCGAAGCGCCGTCTGAAGAAACGGTCGTGCGTGTCGACGAAGAGCTGCTCGCCCGTCTCCGCATCCTGGATCACCACCATCCCGAGGTCGGGCAGCTCCATCTCGAGCGGATCGTAGAGCCGGACGGCGACGATCTCATGCCGTTGCGCGAGGAGCGCCAGCGGCTCGGTCCACCCGGGCGTGCTGATGAAGTCCGACACGACGAAGACGAGCGAGCGCCGCGGCATCATCTGGAACCCGGTCTGCAGCAGCTCCTTCAGGTTCGTGGCCCCCGAGCTCCGCCTGCGCGGGGCGCGACAGCATCGTGTGCAGGAGGTGCAGAACATGGCGCCGCCCGCTGCGGGCCTGGATCACGGTGTCGACGCGGTCGCCGTAGAAGAGCGCGCCGACGCGGTTGCCGTGCCGCGTGAGGAGCCGCGCCAGCACGGTGACGAACTCGGCGGAGACCGCGCGCTTGCGCACGTCCTGCGAGCCGAAATCCACCGAGGGGCTCAGATCGAGCAGAAACCACGCGTTGACCTCGCGGTCCTCGTGGTACTCGCGGACGTACGGCGTCTGCAGCCGCGCAGTGACGTTCCAGTCGATGTGGCGGACGTCGTCGTGGTACTGGTACTCGCGCAGGTCGGCGAGATCGAGCCCGAAGCCGCGGAAGAGCGTGCGGTAGTCGCCGTGCAGCAGCCCGTCGAGACGGCGGATCACCGTCCACTCCAGCCGCTTCAGGATCGCCTCGGGGTTCGCCGCACGCGACGGCCCGGGCGCCCGCGCCCCGCCGGGAGGAGGAGCGGCGTGCTGCGCCCCGCTCGCCGGGTCAGCTGGCTGCGGCGACCTGGACATGGGTGTCCAGCGGCTTCGCCGGCGCCGGGACGTGCTGCATCACCTTCTGGATGATCTGGTCCGGCGTCACTGCATCGGCGAGCGCTTCGTAGGTCAGCACCAGGCGATGCCGCAACACGTCGGGCGCCATGTCGGTCACGTCCTCGGGGAGGACGTAGTCGCGCGCCCGCAGGAACGCCAGCGCCCGCGCCCCCTCGATGAGATGGATCGACGCGCGCGGGCTCGCCCCGTACGACGAGGTACTTCGCGAGGTCGGGGATGCCGAAGCGGGCCGGATCGCGCGTCGCATTGGCGAGCCGCACCGCGTACTGGGTGAGCGAGGGATCCACGTAGCCGGTCCGGCACTCCTGCTGGAGCGCGGAGAGCTGCTCGGTCGTCGCGACGGCGGCGATCGCGGTCGCGGCACCGGTGACCCGCTCGACGATGACGAACTCCTCTTCCTCGCTCGGATAGCCGACCAGCACCTTCATCATGAACCGGTCGACCTGCGCCTCGGGCAGCGGGTAGGTGCCCTCGGTCTCGATCGGGTTCTGCGTCGCCATCACCAGGAACGGATCGGGAACCTTGTGGGTCTCCCCGGCGATCGTGACCTGGCGCTCCTGCATCACCTCGAGCAGCGCGCTCTGCACCTTCGCCGGCGCGCGGTTGATCTCGTCGGCGAGCAGCAGGTTGGTGAACACCGGGCCGAGCGAGGTGGTGAACTCGCCGGTCTTCTGGTTGTAGATGCGCGTGCCCACCAGGTCCGCCGGCACGAGATCCGGGGTGAACTGGATGCGCCGGAACGTCCCGCGGATCGTGGCGGCCAGCGTCTTGACGGTCAGGGTCTTCGCGAGCCCCGGAACGCCTTCGACGAGCAGATGCCCCTGCGCGAGGATCGCCACGAGCACGCGCTCGAGGAAGTGATCCTGGCCGACGACGATTTTCTTGACCTCGTAGAGGATGCGCTCCATCGACGCCGCGATCTGGCCGCGGCCCGCTTCGTTCTTCTCCATGAGTCTCCTGCCTGCTGCGTTAGAAAGGATGCATCCCGACTGCGGATGCGGCGTTCTCGATCGGCACCGCGAACCCGATGCCGACGAACACGCGCTGCTCGGAGGGGTTGAGGATCGCGGTGACGATCCCGACAACTGCGCCGTCCGCGGTCACGAGCGGCCCGCCGGAGCTGCCCGGGTTCGCCGCCGCGTCGAACTGGATGAGGTTCGTCAGCACGCGCTTGCCCTCGGGCGAGCGGAATTCGCGCTTCAGGCCGGAGACGACGCCCGACGACACCGAGGGGCCGATGCCGAACGGGAAACCCACCGCGACGACTTCGTCGCCCGGCGCGAGGTCCTTGGTCGAGCGCAGGGTGGCGGGGGCGAGATCGTCCGGGACCTTTTTCGCCTGGAGCACCGCGAGATCGTTCTCCGGCTGGAGGGAGACCACCGTTGCCTCGGACTCGAGCCCGTCGGAGAAGGTCACCGTCACCTGGCTCGCGCCGGCCACGACGTGGAGGTTCGTGAGGATGAGCCCCTTGTCGACGATGACCACGCCGGTGCCGACGCCGCGCTCCGCGTCGCCGTATCCGTCGGGGTCTTCCGTGATCCCGCGCACGCGCACGACGGAGGGGCGCACGGCTTCGGCCGCCCTTGCCGCTACCGACGGCAGGGGTTTCGTCTCGAGCGTGTGACGGACGGCCGCGTCGATGTCCTGCTGCGTGATCGTCTGCGGGGGCGGCCCCGTCCGCCCGAGCACCAGGGCGGCGAGCAGTGCCACCGTCGCGCCGGCCGCAGCCAGGAGGACACGCTCTGCGCGCGACGAGAGCTTCCGCCGGGGTTTGCCGGGGGCGGTCGGCGGCGCAGGCGGGGTTGCGGCCGTCGCTGCCGCAGAGGCGGCGGCGTGTGGCCGGCCGCGTGGCAGCGCCCGGCTGGAGCTGCTGTAGAGCGTGGTCTTCCTCATTTCGCTTCCGGTCGGGGAGGTTCGACGATGCTTCGGCCCACTCCGAACGGTAGCACGATGCGACCCCGACCGGAACGTGCGCGAGCTACCTTGATTCCTCGATACCGTGCGCGCCGCGCCATGCCTCTCGATCCCGCCACGCTACCTCATCTCGACGAGGATCGCTGCTTCGAGCGGGAGGGTGACTCGACGTAAGTGGCGCCGCACGGCTGCGGAAGCTTGGTGCGCGCACGTATACTCGCCGCGGCTAGCGCCACGACGAAAGGAGACGCAAGATGCCCGGCGAGCTGTTCGAGAAGGGACTCAAAGCGCGGCAGGAAGTGGTGGGCGTCGAGCACACCGAGCGCGCGTTCAAGGAGGCCGACGCGTTCAACCTGCCGATGCAGGAGCTGGTGACCGAGTACTGCTGGGGCTGGCTCTGGAACCGGCCGGGACTACCGCGGAAGACCCGCAGCATGCTGAACCTCGCGATGCTGGCGGTGCTCAACCGGCCGAACGAGTTCAAGTCGCACGTGAAGGGAGCGCTCCGCAACGGCTGCACCAAGGAGGAGATCACGGAGGTGCTGCTGCAGGCCGCCGTCTACGGCGGTGTGCCGGTCGGCATGGCGTCGTTCGCGCTCGCGCGCGAGGCGTTCAAGGAGATGGACGGCGCGAAATAGGCTGTTTTGCCGCCAGCAGATGGGACGGTCCCCGGGCACGACCTCCCGGGGACCGGAGAGGGCCGCTACAGCGCGTTGCGCGAGCGCTGCACGAGCTCTTCCCAGAGCCCGTCCGTGTGCTTTCGGAAGACGAGGTCGGAGTCGTTGTCCATCACGAACCAGAAGTCGCGTTGCAGCTCCTGCTCGAGCTCGCCGGGTTGCCACAGGACCAGGCCGACGAAGAAGCGCGCCGCGTTGCCGTCCTGCTCGATGATCCGGTCGACGGTGTCGACATCGAATGCGAGCGACATGTCGGGAGTCAGCGGGATCGAGCGATCGCCCGGCACCGCCTGCCGGTGGACCACCGCGAACACGCTGTCGACGTTCATCGGGCCGCCGAGCAGCACCGGGTTCGTCACCTTCTGGGACGGCGCGTGGTCGGGGAAAAGCTTGCCGAGCGTCATCGGGGTCGGGCGGTTGATGATGAAGCCGACGTGACGGCCGCTGCCCATCGGCCGCACGAACAGCACCGCGCTGCGGTAGAACTCCCCGAGCTCGGGCTTGGCGACGAGAACAACGGGCTCGTTGAGGTCCGCGGCGCGGGCGCCGGAGAGCGCTCCCGCCGCGAGCACGACACTGCCCACCAGGGTCATACAGAAACGACGCAACTTCATATCAATCTCCTGCAAGGTCACGGTCCGGCCGCCGGGGCTTCGCGAGGGCGCGATGCTCCGGCGCCGGCGCCTGTCCGATTCACATACGCAAGAACCGCACCGGGTAGATCTCTCCGCCCCGGTCGATGCGGCTTCCTCCGCAGAAACAGGGCGTTGCGCGGTGCGGCGAGCGGGACTTCGGTCACTGCTCGATAATTCGCCGCCATGCCCGCCGACTTCCCGATCGTCGACGCCCACCAGCACTTCTGGGACCCGCGGGTGAACTACCACCCGTGGCTCTGCGACGAGCCGCCGATCCCGTTCCGCTACGGCGACTACCGCGCGCTGCGCCGGCCGTACCTGCCTTCCCACTATTTAGCGGATTCCGCGTCTCACCGCATCATCGCTACGGTCTACGTCGAAACGGAGTGGGACCCCCGCGACCCGATCGGCGAGATGAACTACGTCGAACGGCTGCGTCGGCAGACCGACTTTCCGACAGTCGCCGTCGCCCAGGCGTGGCTCGACCGCGACGACGTCGCGAGGGTGCTCGACCGCCAGGCGGCCTTTCCGTTCGTCCGCAGTATTCGTCACAAGCCGCGCGCAAACCTTTCGCCCGCCGACGGTGCACCCGGCGGCATGACCGACCCGCGCTGGGGCGCGGGCTTCGCGCTCCTCGGACGGCACGGCCTGCGGTTCGACCTGCAGACGCCCTGGTGGCACCTGCACGAGGCGGCGGCACTCGCCGCCCGCTTTCCGCAAACGACAATCATCCTCAATCACACCGGGCTGCCGACCGACCGCACCCCCGCGGGGATCGCCGGCTGGAAGCATGCCATGGTAACGCTCGCCGCGTGTCCGAATGCGGCGGCGAAGATTTCGGGCCTTGGCATTCCGGGGAAGGCGTGGACGGCAGCAACGAACCGGGAGATCGTGCTCACCACGATCGATCTCTTCGGTACCGAACGCTGCATGTTCGCGAGCAATTTCCCGGTGGACGGGCTGTGCGGCACCTTCGACGCCATCTTCTCGGGGTTCCGGGAGATGGTTCGGGATTTTACGCCGGGCGAGCAGCGCCGGCTCTTTCACGACAATGCAGTGCGCATTTACGGCATGGAGTGACGAATGACGGCCAAGCTCCGCCTCGGCTATGTCGGCATCGGTCTCATGGGCCTGCCGATGACCAAACGGCTCGTATCGCTCGGCTACGCTGTCCGGGCGTACGACATCGTCCAGGCGCAGATCGAGGCCGCGCGCGCCGCCGGCGCAACGCCCGCGCGGTCGCCTGCCGATACGGCCGCCGGCGCGGATCTCGTGCTCCTCAACCTGCCGACGACCGACGCGGTGGAGCAGGCGATGTTCGGCGAGAACGGCGTCGCGTCGGCGGTGCAGCCGCCCCAGCTCGTGATCGACTTTTCGACCATCAAGCTCGACAAGTGCAAGGCGTTCGCCGCGAAGCTGCGCGGCGAGACCGGGGTAGGCTGGATCGACGCCCCGGTCTCCGGCGGACCGCCGGCCGCCGGGAGCAGGCTCGCTCACCGTGATGGCGGGCGGCGATGCAGCCGACATCGAGCGCGCGCAGCCGTTCTTCGCCGACGTGGCGGGCCGGTTCACGCACATGGGGCACACCGGGAGCGGCATGGCGGCGAAGATGCTGAACCAGCTCATCGTCGGCTGCGGCCACGCGGTGATGGCGGAGGCAGTCGTGCTCGCGGAGGCGACGGGCCTCGACGCGGCGCGCCTGCCCGAATGTCTGGCGGGCGGACTCGCGGACGGTCTGCTCCTCCAGCGGCTCTATCCGCGCATGGTGAAGCGCGATTTCGCGCCGCAGGGCTACGTGCGGCAGCTCCTGAAGGACCTCGAGATGGTCAACGAGCTCGCGGGCGGACTGAAGGCGCCGACGCCGATGATGGGCGAGGCGCTCTCGCTCTACCGGATGCTCGTCCATCTCGGCCATTCGGAGCTCGACACCGGCGCGGTGCTGAAGCTCTACGAGCGCTAGACCGGGAACCATGACCGGCGTGACCGAAGGCACTGTCCTCTGGCAGCCGCCGCGCGGGCGCGCGGCGGCGAGCGAGCTCGCGCGCTACATGCGCTGGCTCGAGGAGACGAAGGGTCTGCGCTTCGACGACTACCAAGCGCTCCACCGCTGGTCGGTCGAGCGGCTCGAGGACTTCTGGGCGTCGCTGTGGGACTTTCTCGGGATCCGCGCGTCCACGCCGTACGCGCGGGTGCTCGACGAGCGGAAGATGCCCGGCGCGAAATGGTTCGAGGGCGCGCGACTCAACTACGCCGAGCACGCTCTTCTGCACGCCGCGCACGACCGCCCCGCGATCGTCGCGCGCTCCGAGACCCGCGGCGCGTCCGAGGTCTCGTGGGCGGAGCTCGAGCGGCAGGTCGCCGCGATCGCCGCGAGCTTGCGCGGGCGTGGCGTGCAGCCGGGCGATCGCGTCGCCGCCTACATGCCGAACATCCCGGAGGCGGTCGCGGCGTTCCTCGCGGTGGCGAGTCTCGGCGCGGTCTGGTCGAGCTGCTCGCCCGACATGGGCACCGGCGCGGTCGTGGACCGGTTCAAGCAGATCGAGCCCAAGGTGCTGTTCGCCGTCGACGGGTACCGCTACGGCGGCAAGCCCTACGACCGCCGTGCGGTCGTTGCCGAGATCGTCGATGCGCTCCCGTCGCTCGAAAGCGTGGTGTTCCTGCCGTATCTCGACCGGGGCGCGCGGCTCGACGGCGCGTCACAGCTTACCTCGTGGGAAAGCGTCGTCGCGCACGATGCGCAGCTCACCTTTGAGCAGGTGCCGTTCGACCATCCGCTGTGGATCGTCTATTCGTCGGGCACCACCGGCGTGCCGAAGGCGATCGTGCACGGTCACGGCGGCATCGTGATCGAGCACCTCAAGACGTTGCGGCTGCACAAGGACATGCGCGCCGGCGACCGTTTCTTCTGGGTGTCGAGCACCGGCTGGATCGTATGGACGCTGCTCGTGAGCGGACTGCTCGGCGGCTGCACCATCGTGATGTTCGACGGCAACCCCGCGTACCCCGACGCGGGCGAGATCTGGCGTCTCGTCGCCGAGACGCGCGCCGATCACTTCGGCTGCGGCGCGGCGCTCATCGGCGCGACGATGAAGGCGGGCGTCGAACCGGCGAAGATCGCCGACCTCTCGCGGCTCCGCGTGATCAGCACGACGGGCTCGCCGCTGACAGTCGACGCGTACGAGTGGGTCTACGCGCACGTCAAGCGCGACCTCTGGCTCGCGTCGATCAGCGGCGGCACCGACATCGCCTGCGGCTTCGTCGCCGGCTCGTCGCTCGCGCCGGTGACGGCGGGCGAGATCCAGTGCCGCTGCCTCGGCGTCGCGGTGGAAGCCTTCGACGATGCGGGACGCCCGCGCGTCGGAGCGGTCGGCGAGCTGGTGGTCACCGAGCCGATGCCGACGATGCCGCTCTACTTCTGGAACGATCCCGGTGGCCGCCGCTATCGCGAGAGTTACTTCGAGCTCTATCCGGGCAAGTGGCGGCACGGCGACTGGATCCGTTTCACCGAGCGCGGGACGTCGGTCATCTACGGCCGGTCCGACACGACGATCAACCGGTTCGGGATCCGCATGGGCACTGCGGAGATCTACCGCGTGGTGGAGGAGTGTCCGGAAGTGCTCGACAGCCTGGTGGTCGACCTCGAATACCTCGGCCGGAAATCGTTCCTGCCGCTCTTTGTCGTGCTGCGCCCCGGGTACGAGCTCGACGACGCCCTGAAGGCGCGCATCAAGGAGCGCGTGCGCACCGTGGCCTCGGCGCGTCACGTGCCGGACGAGATCTACGCGATCGCGGAGGTGCCGCGCACGCTGACCGGCAAGAAGATGGAGCTGCCAGTGCGCAAGCTTCTGCTCGGCACGGCGGTGGAGAAAGTGGCAAGCGCCGACGCGATGGCGAACCCGCAGAGCCTCGAGTTCTTCGTCGAGCTGGCGAAGCGGTTGAACTCCGGCGCGTGACGCGCTGCGGGCCGCGGGGTGTTCGCGTTGGCGTGACTACGTCTCCTCTCACGTGAGTGCCACCGCGGCGAGGATGGCATGCGCCACTTCGCGGCCGCACACATCGGAGTGGTCCTTGATGAACTCATCGGCATTGAGGTTATGCAGCTTTTGCGCCCTGAACGCGTTGCGCCCTTCGTAACGCGCGCTGACGTCGAGGAGTTTCGCGACGGTGGCCTCCGGGGTGTGTTGCGCGCCGTTGCACCCGATGCCGCCGAACCGGCTAGTCGGCCCACCGATTCCGGCTGCATCCTGTCCCGCGAACATCGATGCGAGCGGGTACAGCTTTCCGACTGCACTATCGTTCTCGGTGCAGGTGACGAGGATCGGTCCAGCCACTTTGCCGTTCGTGACGACTCGGCGGAAGAACCCGTCGCGATCGCCGTCAAAGCGCTGCGCGAAGCCGTTATGCGAGAACGCCGCCTGCAGCAAGGTCATCGTGTCGGCGACCGGTTGCGACGGATCGCTCTCCTTGCCGGCTGCCGCCGCCGTGACGAGGCGTCCGCCAAAGCTGTGTCCGATAAGATGCAGCTTCGGAGCAGAAGAGCGTGCGCGAAGGCGACCGAGGACCGGGCCGAGTCCGTCGCGGCCGACCAGACTTGCCCGCTCCTTCATCTGATAGTAGGTGGCGTAATTGAGCAGGTTCAAGGCGCCATCCTTGATCCCGCCCAGGGAGTCGATCAGTCCCGCGGCACCACCTTCGTCGCTCGCCGCCGTCGCCCCGCCCTCATCCGCGCCGCCGGCCGAGACGGCTCGCGGCACCGGCCTGGAGAGCCGTCCGATCAGATCATCGCCGTCCTCGGTGAAGAAGCTTCCGACGTCATCGACGTCCGGCTGACCCTCGGCTTTCGGCACTAGCGAGCGAATCAACTCCACGTATTGCCGCCGCGCCTGGGGGGAGGAATCCAGCCGGTCCAGCAGGCCCTTGGCCTGCTCTAGCGCGGCATCCGCTTGGACATTGTCGAACCCGCCCTTGAGCTGCTCCAGCTGACTCGTGAGCACCGCATCCGCAAGCGACCCGCCCGACGCGGCGCCCCCCGCGATCAACGACTTGTCGGCGAACTTCTTGGATGGCCAGAACAGCGCGAGGACGGCGAACTTCCGGCTCGCGAGTGCCGGGCTCGCGCTCAGCTGGCTGCGCATCGACTCGAGGAGCTTCAGGTAGAGCCCGCGGGCCTCGTCCATGTGGTTGTTCCAGCCGTGCGAGAGAACGAGGAGATCGGTCGTCTCGTTGCGATCGAGAAAGCCGAGGAGCGCCGCGACAGCGGCTTCCTCGTGCACCGCGCCCGCCTTGGTGAACTGCACTTCGAAGTAGGGAAAACCTGCGACGTCGGTCATGATGGCTCCTTTTGTCAGACGGACTGGATCGCCCGCATCAAGTCGATCAGGCCATTGCCCTGGAAGTAGCGCTCGCGCTTGAGGTCGGTCGCGGTGGACACGAAGATCTCCTTCACGCGCTCGGGCTGGCCGATGAATTCGCGCCGCACCGACAGGAAGCCGGCGATGGCACCGGAAACGTGGGGGGCGGCCATGCTAGTACCACTGTCTTCCAGGTACTCGGCAATCTGCATGTCCTCTGCGGGCGAGACTTGCCCCGCTTCGGCTCCCGGCCCGGCCAAAGCGGCGCCGGCGCCGCCTGTCACCGCGTCGATCTTGCGGCCGGCTTCCTGCTTCTTCTTGCCCGTCCCGCACGAGATGATCTTCTCCCCCGGGGCGACGACGTCAGGCTTCAGCCTCCCGTCACCGGTCGGTCCTTTGGAGGAGAAGTACGACACCCCGTACGTGTGCGGCATGTCCCGGTGGGTCGAGCCGACCGTGATGGCCAGCTGGGCATTCCCCGGGTCGTTGATCGTCACGCCCAATCCCGCGCTCGCGGGCCCCGCAGCTTCCGGCTGGATCGACCCGAACCCGGTGTTTCCCGCGGCTGCTACCACCACTACGCCCGAGCGCACGAGCTTGTCGACTTCCACGCAAAGGGGGCTTTGGCCGCAGGCGAACCACTTCGGCTCGAACCCGTACCCGACGCTCATGTTGACGCCATGGATCAGAATGCGACGCCCGTAACCGTTGATGTCCTGGATGTACGCCAGCGCGGCGATCAGATTGCTCGCCTTGCCCTTGCCGTCGGCACCGAGCACCTTCAGGCTGAGCAGCTTGCACTTGGGGGCCATCCCGGAGATCGCGGTCAGGTTCTCGTCGATGCGCGGCGTGATCTCGCCGGCCTCGTTGCGCTGCCAGCTGACAGTGCGTATGCGGTCAATGACCGGCTCGCCCTCCTTTCTGGAGACCGTCGCCGAACCGGCGAGAATGCCGGCGACGTGCGTGCCGTGTCCGAAATCGTCCACTAGCGAGTTCATGCCGCCGGAAAAGTCCCGATGCTCGAGCGGCGCGACGTCCAGATTCTTCCAGCGCTGGAAGTGCGGATGGCTCTTGTCGATCCCGGAGTCGATGACGGCCCAGACGATGTCTTCCCCGAGCGCGGTAAAGGACGCGTGCGCGGCGTCCCCCTTCACCGTGCGCACCGACTTGCTGATCAGCGGCTCGATCTCGAAGTCCGGCCAGACGTGATAAATGGCGCGTCGCAAAGGCGTTTCGCCCGCGGCCTGGCGACCGTCAACGCTGTCCGCGCGGACCAGATCTTGAATCTGCTTGCCTGTAAGCGAGCCGACGAGATACTGCTGGCTCAGCGCGTTCTTCGCCTTGTTCATCGTTTCGAACTCGGCGCTTCCGGTTATCTCGCGGATTTTGTTGAGCGTCCAGGTCTTGGCGACGTCGCGGCCGCCCGGATACTCGAGATTAATGTCGATGATGACGTCCTGAGGCTTGCTCGGCCCGTCCTTTTTGATCTTCTGCAGGAGCGGGAGCGCGATGACGGTCGTCTCCAGGCTGAAGGGCGAGAACGGCCGTGTTTCCTGCGTCGGCTCTTTCGGACTCCTAGATTTCTTCTTGGTCGCCATGGCGTTTCACTCCTCCGCTGTTCGCGCGGTCCAGCGCATCCGCAGTGCGGCTGCCTCGGTTGAGCGTCCCATCGGGCATCGAGATGGCTCGTGGGCGGTACCAGTCTGCTCCACGGCGCAGTCCGATAATTTAGCCATGGCGCCGCATGCCGCGCAATCCTGCCCAAAGACATAGGCCCGATCGGCCAAATGGACGACTGATCTGCCGACCCTCTTTCCTTGCCGGTCCCGGCGCGACAGGCGACTCCCGTTGCGCTTTGCTGCGGCAGTCGGCAAAGGCACCGCGTCTGCTCGCTTGGCCACGCGCAGTAACCTTGCGCGTCGTCCCAAGACACGTTAATCACCGGCCGCTTGCGGCCGACCTGTGACCTTGCCTCCGGCACGTACCAGTAACCGGCCCGGCGCGATCGCGCCATAGACGGCCTGGAGCTGGCCCAGCGCCCGAGGATCGAGCGCAGGCGTACCCGCGCCCCCCCTCCGTCAATAGCCGATCGCCGCTCCGTCGCTCCGCGGATCGCATCCGCCGAGGCGCGTCCCGCTCGCCGGCTCGATGGCGATGCCGTGCGCGTGCCCGGCAAGCTCGTTCCAGTCACTCCAGCGGTTGAGGACGTGGCCGCGCCGCTCGAGTTCCGCGAGCGTCGCGGCGGGAAAGCGGCCCTCGATGTTTAGCAGATCGCGCGGCTCGCCGAGCGAGAACCGCCCCGACAGCCAACGCGGCATCTCCACCGCCTGCTGGACGTCGAGCCCGAAGTCGATCGTCGCGACGTACGCCTGAAGGTGGATCTGCGGCTGGCCGTCCGCGCCCATGCAGCCGAACACCTGCCACAGCCGGCCGCCCCGGAAGGCGAGCGAAGCGATCAGGGTATGCAGCGGCCGCTTGCGCGGCTCGAGGCGGTTCGGATGCGCCGGGTCGAGCGTGAAGTACGCCGACCGGTTTTGCAGCACCACGCCGGTACCGCCCGCGACGACGCCGGAGCCGAAGAATCCATAGAGGCTCTGGATCAGCGCCGCCGCGTTCCCGTCCGCGTCCACCGCCGCCACGGAGACGGTATC
Organism: uncultured beta proteobacterium; assembly: GCA_963744255.1. Lineage (GTDB taxonomy): Bacteria > Pseudomonadota > Gammaproteobacteria > Burkholderiales > SG8-39 > DATEDA01. The sequence continues at coordinate 23,012 of CAVUSZ010000003.1, read as the reverse complement.
GCCGTCGAGCGACCCGTACGAGGGCACCCGGTCCCACGCGAGCGCGCGCGTGGGGTCGATCAGCCCGCGGCGCTCGTCCGCGTAGGCGCGCGAGACCAGCCGCTCGATCGGCACCGGCGCAAACTCGGGATCGGCGAGGTGCCGGTCGCGGTCGTGGTATGCGATCTGCTTCGCCTGCACGAGGAAGTGGACGTGGTCGGGCCCGAGGAACTCCCAGCGCCCGACCGGAAGGGGCTCGAGCAGGTTCAGCATCTCGAGGACCGTGAAGCCCTGCGTAGGCGCGGGCGTCTCGTAGATCGTCACGCCGCGATAGGTGGTCGACACCGGCTCCCCCCACGAAGCGTCCTGCGCGCGCAGGTCCGCCTCGTCGAAGAACCCGCCCGCCGCGCGCGCGAACCGCGCGAGCCCGCGCGCGGTCTCACCGCCGTAGAAGCCCTCGCGCCCGGCGCCGGCGATCCGCTCGAGCGTGCGCGCGAGATCCGGATTCGCGAGCGTCGCGCCGGCGGCCGGCGGCTTGCCGCGGGGCATGAAGATCGCCCGCGCCTCGGCGTTGAACACGCCCGCCGCAGCGGTGGATTCGATGTGCTGCGCGAGCCTCGCGGTGACCGGGAACCCGTCGCGCGCGTAGGCGATCGCCGGTTCGAGGCTCCGCGCGAGCGGCACCCTCCCGTGCGCCGCGTGCGCCTCGCACCAGCTTGCCACGCCGCCGGGGACCGTCAGCGTGCCCGGTAGCACGCCCCGATACGGGATCTCGCTCAGGCCGCGGTCGCGGAGCGCTTCGATCGACGCGCTCGCGGCGGCCCGGCCGCCGCCACCGAGGTACCGCACGGCGTTCAGCGGCGCGTCGTAGATCAGCCAGAACGCGTCGCCGCCGACGCTCGTCATGTGCGGATAGACGACGCCCAGCGTCGCCGCGGCGGCGATCGCCGCATCGACTGCCGAGGCGCCGGCCTGCAGCACCTCCACGCCCGCTGCGGAAGCGAGCGCGTGCGGGCAGCTGACGAGGCCGCGCGCGGCCCGCATCACGGGCCGGCCGGTCGCGATCACGCCGCACCGGTCTTGGGGATGAAGCGGAGCGCGACACCGTTGTTGCAGTAGCGCAGCCCGGTCGGCTTCGGGCCATCGTCGAACAGATGGCCGTGATGGCCGCCGCAACGGATGCAGTGATACTCGGTGCGCGGATAGATCAGCTTGAAGTCGCGCTTGATGCCGAAGACACCGGGAATGAGCGTGAAGAAGCTCGGCCAGCCGGTGCCGCTCTCGTATTTCATCGCCGACGTGAAGAGCGGCAGGCTGCAGCCGACGCAGACGAACACGCCGGGACGCTTCTCGGCGTTGAGCGGGCTCGTCCCCGCGCGCTCCGTGCCTTCCTCGCGCAGCACGTTGTATTGCGCCGGCGTGAGGATCTTGCGCCACTCGTCATTCGACCGCTTCAACGGCTCGGTCGACAGCGTCACGTCGGCATTCTGGGCGAGGAGCGTCTTCCAGTCGCGCTGGAGCGCTTCGACGCCCTTTGCGTCGGCCGGCGGCGCTGCACGCGCAGCGAGCGGGACGGCCAGCAGGGCCCTGAGAATGTTGCGTCGCTTCATCGGCTCCTCCTTCGATACGGGCGCGGCAACCCGAGCACGTGCTCGCCGATGCAAGACAGCACCGGGTTAGCGGAGATCGTCGCCACCGGGTGGAGCCGCGTGTCGCGGATCCTGCGCTCGACGTCGTGCTCTAGGGCGAAGGCGAACCCGCCGTGGATCCACAGGTGCATATCGGCCGTCGTAACGGTGCGGTTTTCAGCGAGGTCGGCTGGGGGTCACTCGAGCGCGCAGTCCTTGTTGCAGCGGCGGGAGCGCGCCGCCATAATGCAGCGGTCCCGTCTCCGGGACGATTCTAGCGACTCGCCGCCAATGCCGCACCGACCCGCATCGTCCGCGCTCTCGCGCTTCCGCGTCCTCGACCTCACGCGGGTCCGCGCCGGTCCGACCTGCGTCAAGCAGCTCGCCGACTTCGGCGCCGACGTGATCAAGATCGAGTCGCCGCCGGGCGTCGACCCCAACGAGAGCATGGGCGGCCCGCGCGAGGGTCCCGACTTCCAGAACCTGCATCGGAACAAGCGGTCGATCACGCTCAATCTCAAGTCGTCGGAGGGTCGCGAGCTGTTCCTGAAGCTGGCGCGCGACGCCGACGTCGTGGTCGAGAACTACCGGCCCGACGTCAAGGACCGCCTCGGCATCAACTATGACGCTCTGCGGCGGGTCAATCCGCGCATCATTCTCGCGAGCATTTCGGGCTTCGGACAGGACGGCCCGTATCGTGATCGCCCCGGCTTCGACCAGATCGCGCAAGGCATGAGCGGGCTGATGTCGGTGACGGGCGCGCCGGGGCAGGGCCCGATGCGCACCGGCGCGGCGATCGCCGACGTCACCGCCGGCCTCTTCGCCGCGCTCGGGATCCTGACCGCGCTCGTCGAGCGCGAGTACTCGGACCAGGGGCAGTGGGTGCAGTCCAACCTGCTGCAGTCGGGGATTGCGCTGATGGATTTCCAGGCCGCGCGCTATCTGATGAAGGGCGAGGTGCCGGACCAGGTCGGGAACGACCATCCGACCAGCATGCCGACCTCGGCCTACCGGACCGCCGACGGCTATCTCAACGTCGGCGCGTCGGGCGACGGCATGTGGACGCGGCTCTGCCAGGCGATCGGGCGGACCGATCTCGTCGATCGGCCCGACTTCGCGGGCCAGCCGAACCGCGCGCAGAACCGGGCCGCGCTCAACGTCGAGCTCAACGCCGCGCTCACGGCACGCTCGACAGCCGAGTGGACCGCGATCCTCAACGAGGCCGGCGTGCCCTGCGGCCCGATCTACAGCGTCGACCAGGTCTTCGCCGACTCGCAGGTGCAACACATCGAGGCGGCCGCGAGCGTGAACCATCCGACGCTCGGCGATATCCGCCTGGTGAACCAGGCGGTGAGGCTTACACGCACGCCGGCGACGCTCGCGACGGCGACGCCGGCCCTCGGCGAGCACACCGACGAGGTGCTGCGCGAGCTCGGGCTCGGCGACGCCGAGATTGCGGGCCTGCGCACGCGGCGGGTGATCTAGCGATGAAGGTCGCGGTCCTCAACGACTACCAGCGCGCGGTGCCGACGCTCGCCGCGTTCGCCAGGGCGGCATCGAAGCACTCGGTGGAGGTGTTCGCCGACGCCGAGCGCGACGAGGCGAAGCTCGCCGCGCGCCTCGCCCAATTCGACGCAATCGTGCTGCTCCGCGAACGGACGCGCGTCACGGCGAGCCTCCTTGCGCAGCTGCCGCGGCTGAAGCTGCTGGTGCAGACCGGCAGCATCGGCGCGCACGTCGATGTCGCCGCCTGCCGCAGCCGGGGAGTCACGGTCTGCGCGGGCGGCGGGTCGCCGACCGCGCCCGCCGAGCTGACCTGGGCGATGATCCTCGCGGCGATGCGGCATCTCGTTCCCGAGGCCGAGCGAATGCGCAAGGGCGAGTGGCAGGGCTACCTCGGGCGCACGCTCGCCGGTCGGCGGCTGGGGCTGGTCGGCTTCGGCAAGATCGCGCAGCTCGTCGCCCGGTACGCGGGCGCATTCGACATGCAGGTCAGCGTCTGGGGCCGCGAGAGCACGCTCGCGCGCGCGCGCGACGCCGGACTGACCGGGATCGCATCGATGACTGCGTTGTTCACGGAGAGCGACGTCGTCTCCCTGCACCTGCGCCTGAACGACGCCACGCGGTCGCTCGTCAGGTTCGAGCATCTCGCGGCGATGCGCCCCGACGCGCTGATCGTGAACACGAGCCGCGCCGAGCTCATCGAACCGGGCGCGCTTGAGCGGGCGCTCAACGCGGGCCGGCCGGGCTATGCGGCGGTCGACGTATACGAGCAGGAGCCGGTGCTCGAGGCGGGGCATCCGCTCGCCGGACTGCCCAACGTGCTCGCCCTGCCGCACATCGGGTTCGTCGAGAAGGACACTTACGAGCACTACTTCGGCGACGCGTTCGACGCGATCGACGCATTCGCGGCCGGCAAGCCGGTCCGCGTGGTGCCTTGAGAAGGGGCCGGCAGTGGCAGAGCTCATCAAGCGTCGCGAGGGTGCCGTTGGCTGGATCGTCTTCTCCAACCCGGCGCGCTACAACGCGATGACCTTCGACATGTGGCGCGACCTGCCGAAAGCGCTCGCCGCGTTCGACGCCGACGCGGCGGTTCGCGTCGTCGTGCTTGCGGGCGACGGCGACAAGGCCTTCGTCTCCGGCGCCGACATTTCGCAGTTCGAGGAGGCGCGCTCGACCGAGGATGCCCGCGCGGAGTACAACCGTGCGGTCGAGGCGGCCTACCTCGCGCCGATCCTGTCGGCAAAACCGGTGATCGCGAAGATCCGCGGCATCTGCATGGGGGGCGGGCTCGGGCTCGCCGCTGCGTGCGACGTCCGCTTCGCCGCCGACGACGCGGCGTTCCGGATGCCGGCGGCACGGCTCGGGCTTGGCTACAGCTTCACCGGAATGCGCCGCTTCGTGCAGGTGCTCGGCGCCGCGAACACCGCGGACATCTTCTACTCGGCGCGCAAGTTCGACGCCCGGGATGCGCTGCGGATGGGGTTCGTGAGCCGGGTGATCCCCGCGGCTGATCTCGATCGCGAGGTCGGAACGTACTGCGCGCTCATGGGCGAGAACGCGCCGCTGTCGCTGATCTCGGCCAAGGCGGCGATCCGGGAGGTGCTCACGGATCCGGCGGCGCGCGACCTCGACGGGCTGCAGCGGCAGATCGACGCCTGCTGGGCGAGCGAGGATTACAAGGAAGGTCGTACCGCGTTCATGGAGAAGCGGACGCCCAACTTCAGAGGGCGCTAGGCGCCAGGCGCGCCGGTTCGGGATTGGAGCGTCAGCGTTTCCCGAACCCGAGAATGCTCCCGCCTGCGATCGACCGCGGATCTCGGCGCGGCCAGCGGCCGGTCCCGACCGCAGCGAGGAACTCGGCGACGGCCCGGTTGAACGCATCGGGCTCCTCGATGTTGATCGTGTGCCCCGAGCACGGGAGGATCACGAGACCCGCGGTCGGGATCGATCGTTTCATGAGCAGGCTCGCTTCGAGACAGGGTTCGTCCTCGTCGCCGGTCATCACGAGCGTTGGCACGTCGATCTTCTTCATGCCGTCGACCAGCTGGAAGAGCAGGGGACGCCGCTTCTGCACGCCGCGCAAGGTGAGGGCGGAGCCCTTGGCCGAGTGCTCCCTCAACGCGTCGGCGAACTCGCGCCAGCCGCGCGGATCCTTGTGCTGGAACCGCACCCGGGCCGGGCCCGCGGCGTATTTCGCGGCCGTTGCTTCCGCGCCCTGCGTCTCGAACGCCTGCGCGGCCGCCTCGCACTCGGCCTGAAACTTCTCTTCCTCGCCGGGCTGCGCACCGTAGCCGCAGCCGGCGACGACGAGCGAGCGCGCGCGGTGCGGATGCGCGAGACCGACGTGCAGGGTCGCGAAGCCGCCCATCGACAGCCCGACCACGTGCGCCTTGTCGACCTCGAGATGGTCGAGGATCGCGACGGCGTCGTCCCGTGCCCGCGCCTGCGAGTACTTCTCGACGTCGGCGGGGACGTCCGACGGCGGATAGCCGCGAGCGTTATAGGCGACGCACCGGTAGCGGCGCGAGAAAAACCGCATCTGCGGCTCCCAGCTGCGATGGTCACCGGCGAACTCGTGCACGAACAGGACGGTATCGCCGCTGCCGACCTCCTCGTAGTAGAGCTTCACGCCGTCGTCGGCTGTCGCGTGGGGCATGAAGTCCCTCCGGGATCGGGAAGCGCGAAGGGTAACCGAAGCACGGGTCGCGAGTTGGCTTAAGATCGCCCCCTATGCACGACCTCGTCATCCGCAACGCGCTGCTCGTCGACGGCCTGGGCAATGCGCCCCGACTCGGCAACCTCGCCGTTGCCGGCGGGCGCATCGCCGCGCTCGGCGGCGACGTCGGCGCGGGGCGGCAGCTGCTCGACGCGCAGGGTCTCGCGCTCGCGCCGGGCATCATCGACAACCACACCCACTACGACGCGCAGGTCACCTGGGACCCCGACCTTGCCGCATCGACCGCGGTGGGCGTGACCACAGCGATCATCGGCAACTGCGGGTTCACGATTGCCCCCTGCCGGCCGGCCGATCGCGATCTCACGATGCGCAACCTGACGAACGTCGAGGGGATGTCGCTCGAGGCGCTGCGCACCGGGATCCGTTGGGACTTCGAGACCGTGCCGGAGTATCTGGCGATGCTGGAGCGAAACGGCTCCGGGCTCAATCTCGCCGCTTTCGTGGGGCACTCGTCGGTCCGCACCTTCGTCATGCGGGACGACGCGGCGCGCCGCGCGGCCACGGCGGCGGAAGTCGAAGCCATGCGCGCGCTTGTCGCCGAGGGCATTCGGGCGGGCGCGGTCGGCTTCGCCACGTCGACTTCCCCGGCGCACAACGGCGATGGCGGCATGCCGATGCCGTCGCGGCTCGCCGACGACGTGGAGCTCTTCGCGCTCACCGGCGCGCTGCGCGCGAGCCCCGGCGTCTTCATGCTGACCAAGGGCGGGGACACCAAGGTCGGCTTCCTCGAGGAGATCGCGGCGCGGAATGGCCGGCCGGTGATCATCGCCGCGCTGCTTCATAGCAGCGCGAGCCCGGACGTCGTGTTCCAGGACCTCGACGAGATCGGCGCGGCGAACAGTCGCGGGCGTCGGCTCGTCGGCGCGATCTCGTGCTGCCCGCTTACTATGGATTTCACGCTGGCGGCGCCGTATCCCTTCGAGGGCCTCGCGTCGTGGAAGCCGGCACTCGGGCAGAAGGGCGAGGCGTTCAAGCGCGTCATCGCCGACCGGGGATTCCGCGACGCGATCCGCGCCGAGCTCGCGCAGCCCGCGGTCTTCCGGCTTTTCAGCGGCGAGTGGGAGAAGGTCTTCGTCGTCGAGGGCGCGCTCGCGGCGCACCGCGCGCTCGAGAACAGCTCGCTCGCCGATATCGGGCGCGCGCAGGGGAAGGATCCGCTCGACGCGCTGCTCGACCTCGCGCTCGCCGACGATCTGGCGACGGTGTTCGCTGCGCTGCTGCTCAACTCCGACGAGGAAGCGGTCGCGCGCCTGATCCGGCATCCGCACAGCCTGGTGTCGCTCTCGGACGCCGGCGCGCATCTCACCTTCTTCAACGACGCGGGCTTCGGCCTGCATCTGCTCGGCCACTGGGTGCGCGGGCGCGGGGCGCTCACGCTGGAGGAGGGTGTGCGCAAGCTGACGAGCGAGCCCGCGCGCGTGTTCGGCATCCGCGACCGCGGCCGCCTGCAGGCGGGCTGCGCTGCGGACCTGATGCTGTTCGACCCGGCGACGGTCGGGCGTGGTCCGAAGCGACGGGTCTTCGACCTGCCGGCGGGCGCCCCGCGGCTCGTCACGCCGGCCGTCGGCGTCCACGGCGTCTGGGTGAACGGCGAACGGGTCGTCGACGATCGGGGCCCGATCCCATCCCCACCGCGCGCCGGTCGCCTGCTCCGCGACTTCGTTGCCTCTCCAAGAAACACGGCCCAAGTGACTGATCGGCGATGAGGTGTTCAAGCTGGCTGCTCGATGGCGACGACCTTCATGCCGAGTTGCTGGGCGCGCCGCGAGAGATTGAGCAGCACGCGCTGGCGGTAGCGCTCCTCGTAGTAGTCCTGGCCGAGGTCGGTGTACTCCTGGCCCTTGGTCAGCATGGCGTAGATGAGCCGGGCGAGTTTGTGCGCGGCGGCGGTCACGGCTTTGGGTTTGTCCATGCGTGAGCACATGCGCCGGAAGTACGCGCCCAGCGCAGACTGGCTGCTGCGTAGGGCCGCCGCGGCCAGCCGCAAGGCCTGCGCCGCGCGATTGGCGCAGCGCTTGGTTTTGCCGCTCATTACCTTGCCGCCGGTGATCTTGGTGCCCGGACACAAGCCCAGCCACGAGGCGAGGTGCTTGTCGCTGGGGAAGCGCGACATGTCCGCCCCGATCTCCGAGACCACTACCAGCGCGGTGGTCACGTCGATGCCGTCGATGCGCGTCAGGTCTACGCCGCACATCTGGAACAGCAGCTTGCGCAGCTCGAACTTTGGCGCGTTGCGTGCGCGACCCCTCTTCTTGCCTTTGGCGGGTTCGCCATCGTGAGCGTGCAGGCTGAGCAACTGAGCCTCGATCTCGGTGTCGCACTGCGCCAGCTGTGTGGCGCAGAAGTCGAAGGCCTCCAGCGCCTGCTTGAGTGCGAACAGATGCTCGGCGCGCCAGGTGCCTTGCAGGCTCTTGCCGATCTCCTCGGCGCTGGCGTGGATGCGCACGTTCTTCATCGCCGCCAGCACACGGCCATCGCGCTCGCCGGCCACGATGGCGCGCAGGATCTTCTGGCCGGTCTCACCGGCCACATCGGCGATGACGTTGGCCAGTTGGATGTTCATCTGCGTGAGCGCCTTCTGCATGTGCTGCACATGGCGCGCCTGCGAGCGCAACAGCATCGCGCGCTGGCGCGACAGCGAGCGCAGCGCGCACACTCCGTCGGCCGGGCGGAACGCTCCGCGCAGCAGCCCGTAGCTCATGAGTTGCTGCAGCCACTGGCAGTCCAGCACATCGCTCTTGCGGCCCGAGACGTTCTTGACGTGCCGCGCGTTGACCAGCAGTACCTTGAAGCCGCGCGCATCGAGCAGCTCGAACAGCGCGATCCAGTACACACCGGTGGACTCCATCGCCACGGTGTCCACGCCGCACTCGGCGAGCCAGTCAGCCAGGCGGTGCAGGTCGGCGGTAAAGCTGGCGAACTCGCGCACCGGCTCGTCGTCGCGGTCGGGCGGTACGGCCACCAAGTGTGCGGCGCTGCCGATATCGATGCCGGCAGCATTGGGGTAGGTCAGGGTCAGGCCGGCTCGACTGAAGGCCCGATTGCGTTGCGCCATGGCATGCTCCATCATTGGTTGCGGAACGTGGCGCCGGATCGGGTACGTCGTCTTGATCACTCTCTCAAACGGGATATCGACGTGCAGGCCTTCGGCCCGCGCGCCGATTCACCAATGTCGATGACGCAGCCCATGACCACGCTAACCCGCGGGCAATGTGCACCATTGCTGCATCGGTCTTCCCCGGCGTCGCGTTCCACCTTGCCACAGTGACTACGCCTCGTGTTTCTTCGGCACGATTTGCGGACACGGGCCGATTACTTCGCTAACCGGTCACTGGGGATCTACAAGCGGGTGGGTGGGAAGGGAAGGGTCCCACCCCTTTGCTCGCCCCCTCGTTGGTATGGCCCTCGGGCCTTTCTTTTTTCCGCGCGCTTGACGCGCGGAAAAAAGAAAGGCCGGCTCTCGCCGGCCCAACGCTTGCCGCAGGGGATACAACCGTGTTGCGAAGCGAACATTGCCACCGGCACGCGCGTCGGAGTTGGCCGTGTGACAATCGTTTGCAGTCGCCCCCGGCAATTGCACGGGAACGTGAACCGGTTGGCATTCGCGCTGGCTCGATGGACCGCACGGAACGCTTCTACAAGATCCACCAACTCCTCGCCGCACGCGGGACGGTGAAGCTGCGCGAGCTGATCGACGCGCTCGGCGTGTCGCGCGCGACCTTCAAGCGCGACCTCGAATACATGCGGGACCGCCTCAACGCGCCGATCGAGTGGGATCGCGCCGCGGGCGGTTACCGGTTCACCGGGGGCGACGCGGACCGCTACCAGCTCCCCGGCCTCTGGTTCAACCCGTCCGAGGTCCGCGCGCTGTTGACGATGCAGCACCTGCTCGCGAACCTTCAGCCGGGACTGCTCGAACCGCACATCAAGCCGCTGCTCGCGCGACTCCGGAGCCTGCTCGGTTCCGGGGAGCACAGCGCCGAGGAGGTCGAACGGCGCATCCGGATCATCCACCTCGGTGCGCGCAAGGTCGCACTCCCGCATTTCGAGCTCGTCGCCAGCGCCGTGCTTGGCCGGCAGCGGCTGCATATCGCTTACGTGAGCCGGGGCACGAACGAGCGCACCGAGCGCGAGATCAGCCCGCAGCGCCTCGTGCACTACCGCGAGAACTGGTACTGCGACGCCTGGTGCCATCTGCGCGAGGACCTGCGGAGCTTCGCGGTCGACGCCATCCGGTCGGCGGCGCCGACCGACCGGAAGGCGAAACCCGTCGCCGAGCGCGAACTCGACGACGTGCTCGCCTCGGGCTACGGGATCTTCTCGGGCCGCAAGACGACCTGGGCCACGCTCAGGTTCACCGCGGAGCGGGCAAGGTGGGTATCGGTCGAGGCCTGGCATCCGGAGCAGAAAGGCCGGTTCGAACCCGACGGGCGCTACGTCCTCGAACTGCCGTTCTCGGACCCGCGGGAACTGGCGATGGACGTCCTGCGCCACGGCCCCCACGTCGAAGTCCTCGAGCCGGCGAGCCTCCGCGACACCGTCCGCCAGCAGCTCGGGGCGGCGCTGAAGCAATACGGCTGACGAGCCGGCCGGAGGCTCGTCCCCTGAGCCATTGCCCCCCGCATACTGCGCGCATGGACGCTGAGGGGGCCGCTCGATGAACTGCCACAGCTCGCTCGGCGATCGCGCGGTGGCGATCGCGAGCGCATTCGCATTGCTATTCGCCATCGCGTTCGGCGCAGAGCCGGCGCCGGACGCCAACCCGCCCCCCGGACTGGCTGCGGTCCATCGCGCAGCGCGCTGACCTATCATCCCGCGGGATGGCGGACGCGCTCCTCGAGCTCTCGCGGGACGAACTCTTCGCCCGGCTTGCGCACGGGCCGCATGGGCCGATCGGAGGCGGGACCACGGTCGTCACGCCGAACCGGCGTCTGGCGCAGACGCTCGCGTCCGAATTCGACCGTCGCCAGCGCGCTGCCGGCCTGACGGTGTGGAAGACGGCCGACATCCTGCCGTACGGCGCGTTCGTCCAGCGTCTCTACGACGATGCGCTGCACGCCGAGCTCGCCGCCGGCCTGCCGCTCCTGCTGACGCCCGACCAGGAGCAGACCCTCTGGGAAGACGTTGTCCGTCGCTCGGGCGCCGGCGACGCGCTCCTCGCCGTTCCGGAGACGGCGACGCTCGCACGTGAAGCCTGGGCGCTCGCTCACGCCTGGGGGCTCGCGGACGGACTCCCTGGCGCGCTCGCTGGCGAGGACGCCGTCGCCTTCGCGGGTTGGGCGCGCGAGTACGGCGCGCGAACCGGCCGCGAGCACCTGACCGACCTCGCCCGGCTCGCGGGTATCGCCGCCGGCGTGCTCGGCGAACCGCGCGTACGAAAGGCCGAGCTGCTCGTCGCCTATGGATTCGACGTCGTCGCTCCGCAGCAGGCCGCACTGCTCGATGCGCTTGCCGACCGCGGCGTGAAGCTCGCGCGCTGCGGCCAGCCGCGCGGGGAAGCGCAGGTCACGCGCGTCGTCGCGGCCGATTCGCGCGCGGAGTTCCGGCTTGCGGCGCGCTGGGCACGAGCGCGGCTGGAAGCTCGCCCAGACGCGCGTATCGCTATCGTCGTCCCCGATCTCGCCCGCCAAAAGCGCGTGCTCCGCCGCGCGCTCGTCGAGGTGATGGATCCCGGTCGCGCGGGCGGCGTCCTGCCGTTCAACGTTTCGCTTGGCGATCCGCTCACGAGCTTTGCGCTGGTCGGGCACGCGCTCGCCGCCCTGGCGCTCGCCGGCCGCGAAGCTCCGTTCGAACAGGCGAGCGTCGTCATCCGTTCGCCGTTCTTCGCGGACGGCGAGACCGAGACGCAGTCGCTGGCGCGCCGCGATGCCTTTCTCCGCCGCCGCGCCGAGCCGACCGTCACGCTCGAGCGGCTCGCCCGGGCGCTGGACGACGGAGGGGCGCTCGGTGCGCGGTTCGCTGCCTACGCCGAGTTCCGCAAGGCGCGGCTCTTCACGACGCAATCGCCGGCCGACTGGGCGCGGGCGTTCGGCGACGCGCTTGCGCTGCTAGGCTTTCCGGGCGGGCGCGGCCTCGATTCGCACGAGTTTCAGACGCTGGAGAAGTGGCACGAGCTGCTGGCGCGTCTCGCGACGCTCGAGCGCGTCGTGTCCCGCCTGGGCTTCGACGCGGCGCTCGCGCGGTTGGGACGGATGGCCGCGGAGACGCTGTTCCAGCCGGAGACGCCCGACGTCCCGGTGCAGGTGCTCGGCGTGCTCGAGGCGGCTGGGCTGACTTTCGACCATCTCTGGGTCGTCGGCCTCACCGACGAGATCTGGCCGCCGCCGCCCCGTCCGAACCCGTTCATCCCGCTGCGCGTGCAGCAAGCGGCCGGGCTGCCGTCGGCGACGCCGGCGACGGCGCTCGATTTCGCGCGGCGGCTCACCGGCGAGTGGCTCGCCGGCGGCGGCGAGCTCGTGCTGTCGCATCCGTGTCGCGAAGGCGACCGCGATCTCGCGCCGAGCCCGCTCATCGAACGGATCGCGGTGGGCGAGCCGGCGTTGCCCGAGTACGCCACGTGGCGCGACGCGATCCATCGCAGCAGCGCGCTCGAGCGCGTATCCGACGGCGCGGCCCCGCCGCTCGCCGCGGGCGGCCCGATCCGCGGCGGCACCGGCCTCCTGAAGGATCAGGCGGCGTGCCCGTTCCGCGCCTTCGCGGCCCGGAGGCTCGCGGCGCGGGCGCTCGACGCGCCGCACGCCGGGCTCGACGCAATGGAGCGCGGCACGCTCGTTCATCACGTGCTCGAGAGGGTGTGGCGCAGGCTCGGAACGAAGCGCGCGCTCGACGTGCTCGCCGCCTCCGAGCGCGCCGCGCTGATCGCGGACGTCGTCGAGGACGCGATCGCCGAGGCGCGCCACCGGCGGCCGGCGACGCTGCGCGGGCGCTTCGCGACGATCGAGCGCGACCGCCTCGCGCGGCTCGCGGACGAGTGGCTGGAGGTCGAGGCGGCGCGCGATGACTTCACGGTGCTGCCGACGGAGCAGCAGCGGACGGTACAGATCGGGCCGCTCGCGCTCACCGTCCGCCTCGATCGGGTCGACGAGTCCGCGGCGGGCGAGCGCATCGTGATCGACTACAAGACCGGCGAGCCCGGACTCGGCTCGATCCTGCGCCCGCGGCCCGACGATCCGCAGCTGCCTCTCTACGCCACCGCCGCCGAACCCGGCGCGGCGGCCGCGGCATTCGGCCAGGTGCGGGCCGGCGGGATGAGGTTCGTCGGACTCGCGCGCGCGGACGGGATCCTGCCGGGGGTGAAGACTCCGGCGGCGGCCGCCCGGCACGGCGCGCAGGCCGACTGGCCCGCCCAGGTCGTATTCTGGCGCCGCGAGCTCGAAAACCTCGCCGCCGAGTACGCGTCGGGCCGCGCCGACGTCGCGCCAAGAAGGGGGCTGCAGACCTGCCGCGAGTGCGACGTGCACCCGTTCTGCCGGATCCGCGAGCGCCTGGAAGCCGTGGGGGACGACGACTAGATGGCGATCGACCGCATTCCCGATGCGGAGGCGCATGAGCGTGCGCTCGATACGTCGCGCTCGTTCATCGTCCAGGCCCCGGCCGGATCGGGCAAGACCGAGCTCCTCATCCAGCGCTATCTCGCGCTGCTCGCTGCCGTCGACGCGCCCGAAGAGATCGTCGCCATCACGTTCACCATCAAGGCGGCCGGCGAGATGCGCCGCCGCGTGCTCGAGGCGCTCGCGGCCGCCCGCGCGGGCCGACCGCCGGAGAGCGAACACGAAGCGCGCACGCTCGCGCTCGCCCGGGCGGCCGCGGCGCGCGACCGGCGCGAAGACTGGCGCATCGACGACAACCCAGGACGCCTGCGGATCCAGACGATCGACGCGCTCTGCGCCGCGCTCGCGCGGCAGATGCCGGTGCTGTCCGGGTTCGGCGCCGCGCCCGAGACGATCGAAGACGCCGCGGCGCTGCATCTCGAGGCCGCGCGGATCGTGGTCGGGCTGGTCGAGTCTGGCGAGCCGGTCGCCGCCGACGTCGAGTGCCTGCTCGAGCATCTCGACAACGATGTCGCGCACGCGGAGGCACTGCTCGCCGGAATGCTCGAGCGGCGCGATCACTGGACCCGTGACGTCCTGGGACTGAACCGCGAGCTCGACCGCGCTGCGCTGGAGGCGGTGCTCGTGAACGAGCGCGAGCGCCTCGTCGCGCGCGCGGCCGCGTTCTACCCGGACGCGTCCCCCGGCGGGCCGGAGGCATGGCAGGCGCTCGCCCACTCGCTGCTCACCAAGGACGCGACCTGGCGAAAGAAATCGGCCGCGGCGCAGGCGCTCGCCGCAACCCCGCAGGCGGAGACGCTGCGGGAAGCCCTCGCAGTCCTCTGCGATCTTCCGCCCGCGGCCTACACCGATTCGCAATGGCGGGTGCTGGCGGCGATCGGCAACCTACTTCGACACGCGATCGCCGCGTTGCGGGTCGTCTTCGCGGCGCGCGCGCAGGTGGACTTCACCGAGGTCGCGCAGGCGGCGCTCCGCGCGCTCGGCGACGAGGATGCGCCGACCGACCTCGCGCTCGCGCTCGACTACCGGGTGCGGCATCTGCTCGTCGACGAGTTCCAGGACACTTCGATTACCCAGTACGACCTGATCGCGCGCCTCACCACTGGCTGGCAGCCGGACGACGGCCGCACGCTGTTCGCCGTGGGCGACCCGATGCAGTCGATCTACCGCTTCCGCGAAGCGGAGGTCGGCGAATACCTGCGCGCGTGGGCGAGCCGCCGCATCGGCGGCGTGGCGCTCGAGCAGCTGCGGTTGACGGCCAACTTCCGTTCCCAGGCCGGCATCGTCGAATGGGTCAACGCCGCGTTCGCGCCGATGATGCCGGCGCGGGAGGACGCGGCCGCCGGCGCAGTGCCGTACGCGGCGTCGGCGGCGGTGCACCCGTCGCTCGCGGACGGCGCGGTCGAGGTGCACCCGTTCTTCGACGGCGACTACGACGCCGAGGCCGCCCGCGTGGTCGCGCTCGTCGCCGCGGTCCGGGAACGCGAGCCGGAGTCGACAGCTGCGGTGCTGGTGCGCAACCGCAGCCACCTCGAACGGATCGTGCCGCGCCTGCGCGCCGCGCGCCTGCGCTTCCGGGCGATCGAGATCGAGCGGCTCGGACTGCGCCCGGTCGTGCAGGATCTCCTCGCGCTCACGCGCGCGGCGGCACATCCGGCCGACCGGCTCGCCTGGCTGGCGGCGCTGCGGGCGCCGTGGTGCGGGCTCGCGCTCGCCGACCTGTGCGCGCTCGCCGAGGGCGCGGAGGGCCGGACGGTGTGGGAGCTGATGAACGACCCGGCGCGCGTCGGCGCGCTGAGCGCGGCGGGCCGGGCGCGACTCAAGCGGGTCCGCGCGGTGCTGGGCGGTTTCGTCGCGGGACGCCTGCGCTCGAGCCTGCGCGACCAGGTGGAGGACGCGTGGCTCGCGCTCGGCGGGCCGGCGTGCGTCGACGACACCGCGCTCGAGGACGCCGCCACTTACCTCGATGCGCTGGCCGAGGCCGAGGAGGCCGGCGCGCTGCGCGACTCCGCCCGGTTCGAGGAGCGCATCGCCGCGCTGTGGGCGCTTCCCGACGTGCACGCCGGCGCGAACGACGTGCAGATCATGACGATCCACAAGGCGAAAGGCCTCGAGTTCGACCACGTGGTCGTGCCCGGGCTCGGACGGCCGCCACGCACCGACGATCCGCAGCTCTTCCTGTGGACCGAGCGCGAGGGCCGCGCGGGCAGGGAGCTCCTGGTGGCACCGATCAAGGAGACCGGCGCTGACGACGATCCGGTGTACGGGCGGATCGCGCAGATCGACGCCGAACGGGACGCGCACGAATCGGTGCGGCTCCTCTACGTGGCGGCGACGCGCGCGCGCCGGCGGCTCCACCTGTGCGGCGATGTCCGACGCGACGCCGGAACGGGCGAGCCGCGTGCGCCCGACGGGCGGACGCTGCTCGCGCAGCTCTGGCCGGTCGTCGCCCCGCGGTTCGCAGAGGCAGCGGCAGCCGTGCCGCGGGCGGGCGGGGCGGGCGAGCGCCCGCCGCTGCCGCAGGACGTGGTGCGGGTCGCCGCCGACTATCGGGTGGCCGACCCGCCGCCCGCGCCGGCGTGGGCCGCGCCGCCCGCGCCGGCACGCACGCTCGACGCGATCCAGTACTCGTGGGTCGGCGAGACCGCGCGGCAAGTCGGCAGCGTCGTGCACCGTTGGCTGCAGCACGCCGCCGACGATCGGCTCGAGGGTTGGGACGCGGGCAGGGTGGAGCGGCTGCGTGCGACTGTCCGGAACCAGCTCGCGGTGCGCGGCGTGCGCGCGGGCGAGCTCGACGGCGCCGTCGAGCGCGCGCTGGCAGCGCTGGGGGCGGCGATCGCCGATCCTCGCGGCCGCTGGATGCTCGGTCCGCATCCGCATGCAGCGACCGAGCACCGGCTGACGGCGATCGTGGACGGGGCGATCGAGCGCCTCGTGATCGACCGGCTGTTCGAGACGGCGGCAGGCGAGCGCTGGATCGTCGACTACAAGACGAGCGCGCACGAGGGCGCCGATCCGGTGGCGTTCCTCGACCAGGAGCGCGCACGCTACGCGCCCCAGCTCGAGCGCTACGCCCGAGCGCTCGGAGACGCGCACCGCCTGGGCCTCTACTTCCCGCTGCTTGCCGGCTGGCGGGAAATCCGCGGCGGATGAACCCGGGACACGAACGAGGCGGGGACCCTTTCCCGCCGAGCCGCCGTGTGGGCCTCCCGGTCCCCCGGTTCTTGTTCGGACTGCGGGCATCCTTCACTGGCGCGGCGGACGCCGGACCGGGCATCATGGGCGGGGCGCCTTTGGCGCCAGGGAGCGATGTATGGACATCAAGGCACTGCAATGGGAGCTCGCCGCATTCGTCGTCGACCGCGGCTTGGACCCGCTGCATACGCCCAAGAACCTCGCCATGGCGCTCGCGGCCGAGTCGGGGGTGCTGTCGAGTCTCTTCAAGTGGGCAAACGAGGGCGACATGCAAGGCGTCAACCGCCCTGAGCAGAGGGAGGCGGCGGCCGACGCGATCGCCGACGCGGTCCTGCACGCGGTGCATCTCGCCGACCGGCTCGGGATCGATCTCGACGAGGCGATCCGCAGGAAGCTCGCCAAGAATGCAGAGAAGTATCCGATCGCCGGCAAGGAACGGCAGCCTGCACCGGTGGCGGAGCGGCGCACCGAGCCCGCGAAGAAGTCGTCGCGGCCGCGCGCGAGTCTCGAGCCTGACGCCCGGGCCCGTCCGACACCCCGGTCTGCCGCGCCCGCGCCCCAGCGAGCACGCGAAGTGCCGCGCGCGGCAACGCCGACCAGCCAGCCGCCGGGCGCGGAGCAGGCTCAGCCGCCGGGCGCGGAGCAGGCTCAGCCGCCGGGCGCGGAGCAGGCTCAGCCGCCGGACGCGGCGCCACCCGCTCGCGCCGCGCGCACAGTGCCCCCGCCGCAACCTCCACCGCCGGATCCCGCGCCGCCCGAGGAGGAAGCGGCCGATCCGTATGCGGGTCTCGACCCCGACGCGGCGCGGCGGCTCGTCGATGCGCTCTCCAAGCAGCTCAACCGCGCGCGCAGCGACGACCCGCTCGCGCGCGAGCTGTACGACGAGCTGACGACGCTGAAGCGCACGCTGTACGCGGAAAACCCCAAGCGCGCGTGGCTTGCGGGCAGCCTGAAGTCGATCCACCGGATCCTGGAAGAAGCCACTTCGCACTCCGTCGGCACCGAAATGCGCGCGGCCGAACACCTCGCCGCGGTGGAGCGCATCCTGAAGCTATGACGCCGCGAGGGGGGCCTCGCCGCGTCAGCGCGCTGGCGGCGGCGGCTGATTCGGCGGTGGAGGCGGCGGGTAGTTCGGTGGGGGGCCGGGCGGGGCGCCGCCTACTTGCGCACGCGGCGAGGTGTAAGCCGCCGAGACCGGCACCTTGTTGCCCTTCGCGTACATGCACTGCAGGTAGGCGTGGTCGTAGCGCCGCTGCAGCGCCCACGCGGAGTCGTACCCGTAGCCCGCTCCGATCGCGGTCCCGGTGAGCAGGCCGACGCCCGCGCCGACGCCCGCGCCGCTGCTGCCGGCGATCGCCGCGCCGGCGGCCGCACCGACCGCCGTGCCGACGACGGCGCCGCCGACGCTGGCGGTGCTTACCGCCTGCGACGGCGCCGTGCCGCCGATCTGCTCATTCGCGAATTGCCGGCAGACTCCGTCATCTGCGCGAAAGTCGTCGAAGCTCTTGGTGCTGCCGGGGAGAACGAGGACACCGGGGCCCGACGGGAACGTCGCGCAGGCCGCGAGCAGTACCACCGCAGCAGGGGCGAGCCGCCTGGCTAGGCGCGGCATGCTCAGGATGGAGGTTGGGGCGCGACGCGCTGCCAGGCGCCGGCACATTCCCTGACGTACGGGTAGTACGCCCTCGATTCGGGGCAGTAGTACCAGTAGTGACTTTGCTGTTGCTGTTGCTGTTGCTGGCGGGGACTGCTGCGGCGCCGGGGCGGGCGCAACGTCGCCGCGCTCGACGAATACGGGTGTCTGAGGCACTCCGACGACGACCGGCCCGGAAGGCACGACGTCGCGCCGGGTCCCCAGCCCGGACCCCAACCGGGTCCCCAGCCCGGACCCCAACCTGGGCCCCAAGCCGCACCCCAACCCGGGCCCCAACCCCAACCGGGGCCCCAACCGCCTCGCCAGCCCCAGCCTGGCCCCCAGACCGGGGCGCCGACGACGACGCCCACGCGGACGCCACCGCGGCCACCGCCACCGGCGAACGCGGCTCCGCTCGCGAATACCATCGCGAGCAACGCCACGGCTCCCACGGCGGCGTGCAGCACCTTCATGCTGCCAATAATGCTCCGGAACCCGATTCGGTGCACCGCCCGAAACGAGTTGTTACAAGATTTTTTACAAGTGGTGCCTGACGGCCTTTCCCTCGCGTGGCGACCTTCCGTCACCACGTGCGCCTGCGCCGCAGCAAGCCGGCTCGCGGACGGAAGGCCGCGGAGCGGCTTACCATCTGCGCCCGGACCGCGACTTCACGCTGGTCCGGTTCGCCGCCGCGGACGCGTCCAGGTTTGTCGAGGTGGCGCAGGCGCTGGCGATCCCCCTCGCCGAGCTCGACCTGTCGCGCGAACCCGCGACGAGCGAGTTGCGCGAGCTGTACGGCGCCGACTTCGCGCTCGTCCGGCCGGACCAGCACCTCGCCTGG
The DNA here is from genome assembly GCA_963744255.1 of uncultured beta proteobacterium. Classification (GTDB taxonomy): domain Bacteria; phylum Pseudomonadota; class Gammaproteobacteria; order Burkholderiales; family SG8-39; genus DATEDA01. Next base: position 3,946 of record CAVUSZ010000003.1, on the reverse strand, counting down.
CGCGGCGACGATGGCGCCGATGCGCGCGCCGTACTCGAGCGAGTGACCGGGCGAGTTACTCCAGGCGCAGCAGCTTCGCCGCCGTCTTCCCGAGAATGAGCTCGCGCTCGGCGGGCGGCACCGCTTCGAGCCGCTGCACGGTGCCGACCGGATCGGCGAGCCCCATGTCGAAGCAGTAATCGCTGCCGAGCACCACGCGGTCCGCGCCGACCAGGCGCACGAGGTTCAGGTTGATGCGATCGTCGTGGCCGATCGTGTCGTAGGTGAACCGGCGCAGGTACTCGCTCGGGAGCCGCTTCATGTGCTTGAGCTCCGGCCGCACCTTGGTCCCTTGGTCGAGGCGGCCGATCAGCCCCGGGAACGCGCCGCCGGCGTGCGGCAGGTTCACCTCCAGCCGCGGGAACGCGTCGAGCACGCCGCCGAAGATCAGCGACGCGGCCGCAACGCCGGTGTCGTAGGGGTTGCCGAGGAGGTTGCGGAGGTAGTAGTTGCCCGTCCGGTCGCGCCCGATCGTATCGACCGGATGCAGGAACACCGGCCAGCCGAGCGCCTCCGACTTCGCGTAGACGTCCCAGAACCGCTGGTCGTCGAGCTCCACGCCGTTGACGTTCGTGGCAAGGTACGTGCCGCGCATGCCGGGCAGCTTCGACGCGCGCTCGAGCTCCTTCAGCGCGAGCTCCGGCGCCTGCATCGGCAGCATCGCAAGTCCGACGAAGCGCGTCGGGTGGCGCGAGTGGGCTGCCGAGGCGGCGTCGTTGAACGCCTGCGCGAGCGCGAGCCCGAGCGCAGGCGACGCCCAGTAGACCATGGGCGTCGTGAGAGAAAGCGCATGAACGTCGACGCCGGCCCGGTCCATCGCCGCGAGCCGGCGGTCCAGGTCGACGAACTCTTCCGTGAACGCGTTCGCGAGCCGCTCGGTGCGGAGCGCGTAGCCCTTGCCCGAGCGATCCAGTTTCGCGCCCTCGCCGGCGCCGTCGCGCTCGAAGAGACGCAGCCAGTCGGCCGGATACCAGTGGGCGTGGATGTCGACGGTGCGCACGCGGCGCGGGTCTCGAGCGGTCATCGGGAGGCTCCGAGTGTGAACCGAGGCGGGCGGATGTTAGCGGCTCTGCGCCGCGCGCACAAACAGGGCGATTTCGTGATCCATGCTGCTTCTCTATGACTCGCATGCCGCGCGGCGATGCCGTTTGTGCGCTTTCGAGTCGCGGGCTATCCTGATAGAAGACTTGCGGAGAAGGAGGGGACCATGAAGACGTTCGCGACCTCGATGGGGATCGTCGCTGCGGCAGCGCTCGCTGCGTTGCCGGTCGGGTCCGCTGCACAGTCGCCCGCCGAGTATCCGGCCCGGCCGGTGAAGGTCCTGGTGCCTTATGCCCCCGGGGGCGCCACCGACATCATCGCCCGGCACGTCGCAGCGAAGCTGACCGACGCGCTCGGGCAGAGCGTCGTAGTCGAGAACCGCGCAGGGGCGTCGGGGAACGTTGCGCTCGAGGCGGCGGCGAAAGCGCCGCCGGACGGCTACACGCTGCTCTGCGGCAACGTGTCGACCAACGCGATCAACGAGACGACGTTCGCGCAGACGCTGCAGACGAAACCGTCCCGCGATCTCGTCGGCATCACCAAGCTCGTCGAGATCCCGCACATCATCGTCGTGACGCCTGCGTTTCCGGCCGGATCGGTAGCGGAGATGGTCGCGGAGGCGAAGCAGAACCCGGGCAAGCTCAACTACGCCTCGGCCGGGCTCGGCACGTATCCGCATCTCGACATGGTGCGGCTGGAGAAGGCGGCGGGAATCACCTTGACCCACGTGCCGTACAAGGGCGGGGCCGGGCAGATGCTTCCCAGCCTGATGGCCGGCGAGACCCAGCTCGCGTTCATCAACCTCGCGTCGTCGCTCCCGCAGGTGCGCTCCGGCAAGCTGAAGGCGATCGCGACCACCGCGCCGGTGCGACTCGCGGAGCTGCCCGACGTGGCGACCATGGCGGAACAGGGCTATCCGGGCATCGGCACCAACGCCTGGCAAGGACTGTTCGCGCCGGTGGCGACGCCGAAACCGGTCGTCGACAAGCTGTATGCCGCGGTCGCGAAAACGCTGTCGCAGCCGGAGATGAAGGAGATGCTGGCGAAGCAGATGATGACCGTTGCATTGTCGGCCTCGCCCGAGGAGTTCAGCGCGCTCGTGCAGAAGGAAACGCGCGAGTGGGCGGAGGTCGTGCGCGAGAGCAAGATCAAGGTCGACTGACGGCGCGCGCTCGTGGCGAAGCGCACGGCCCGGCTCTCCCAGCCGCGGTACGACCTGACCATCGAGAAGGACCTCGCGATCCCGATGCGCGACGGCGCACGTCTCGCGGCGGATCTCTTCCGGCCGAAATCGGGCGGCAGGTTCCCGGTCATCCTCAACGTCGGCGCGTACCAGAAGGACAAGCTGTGGGTGCCGCCCGCCGACCTCGAAGAGGCGCCCAACCCCTACATGAACTGGGAGACCGTGAACCCGCTGTGGTGGGTGCCGCGCGGGTACGCCGCGCTGCGAGTCGACAGCCGCGGCACCGGCAAGTCGCCCGGCCGCACCGATCCGTTCTCGCCCGGCGAGGCGCGGGATTTCTACGATGCGATCGAGTGGGCGGCGCGCCAGTCGTGGTGCAACGGCCGCGTGGGACTGAGCGGCATCTCGTACTTCGCGATGACGCAGTGGCTGGTCGCGAGCCTCAAGCCGCCGTCGCTCGCGGCGATGATTCCGTGGGAAGGCGCGGCCGACATGTACCGCGACTTCGGCTATCACGGCGGGATCTTCTCGTTCGGGTTCGTCGTCAACTGGTACCACAACCACATGGCGCATCACCTGCTAGGCAGGCCGCAGGCGACCGCGCCCGACGCCTTCGCGACACCGTGGGTGTGGGAGTACATGCGGCACAGTCTCGACAGCGACTGGTACCACGGCCGCCGGCCGATCTGGGGCAACATCGACTATCCGCTCTACAGCGCCGGCAACTGGAGCGGGATGGGACTGCACCTGCGGGGCAACACCGAGGGCTACATGCGCGCGGCGTCGCGGCGGAAGAAACTGCGCATCCACGCCGGCACGCATTACCACGGCTTCTACACGAAGGAGGGGCGGTACGATCAGCTCCGCTTCCTCGATCACTGGCTGAAGGGGATCGACACCGGGATCATGCGCGAGCCGCCGGTGAAGCTCCTCATCCGCAAGGGCGGCCACGGCAACGCCGCGTGGCGATCCGAGAACGAGTGGCCGCTCCGCCGGACGCGCTGGACGAAGTTCTATCTGCGGCCCGAACGTCCACGCCCGGGAAGCGAGGTCGAAGGCGTGCTCGCGACCGAGGCGCCGCGCAAGGGCGGCTCGGTCTCGTATGCTGCGAGCGGCGTGACGAAGGCCGGCGTGGCGACCGCCTCGTGGACCTCTACCGCGCTTGCCGGCAGCTTGCCGCGCATGGGCGCGTCGTTCGAGACCGCGCCGTTGCGGGCGGCGCTCGAGGTCGCGGGACCGGTCGTGCTGGTGCTCTGGGTCGCGAGCACGACCGAGGACATGGACGTGTTCGCGACGATCCGCAACATCGGCCGCGACGGCAACGACGTGACCGAGATCGGCCAGCAGGGGCAGCCGGTGCCGGTCGCGAAGGGCTGGCTCCGCGCCTCGCACCGCGCGCTGGACGAGCAGCGCTCGCTGCCGTTCCGGCCGTATCACCGGCACGCCGAGCGCCAGTGGCTGAGGAAGGATGAGGTGGTCCGAATGGACGTGGAGATCTGGCCGACGTCGATGGTGTTCGCGACCGGGCATCGCATCCGGATCGACATCCAGCCGCGCGACGGGATGGGCGCCGCACCCTACACCCACTACGCGGCGGATTACAACTCCGGAACCAACACGATCCATACCGGCGGGAGCCGGGCGTCGTATCTGCTGCTGCCGGTGATCCCGGACCGGTAGCGT
>CAVUSZ010000002.1:0-57776 GCA_963744255.1 uncultured beta proteobacterium | reverse complement strand
GCCAACTGCGGTCGTAGCGCTCTGCGCCCCATAATGGTCGTCTACTGACACGCGTTGGCCAGTTCGGTCACTGGTATCCGAGGTTCTCACCGATCTGCGCTGTCATTGCTTCCCCGGCAGCGGCGCGAAACCGGAGGATCAGCGCATTCTGCATGTTGACGGCGATCCACGCCGTCGATCATCTCGTCCGAGGCGATCGCGCTCACGGGCAACGAAGAAACGCCGAGATTGCTCGAATACGTGTATCGCCGCCAGCTTTTCACCGATCGCCGCCGCGGCGGCGAGACCAGCTATCACGATCACGCGCTGCAGCTTCTGAGTCGCCGACGTCTATACTTCTATCGGACACACAGGCGCTGAATAACCTCATGATCCATTCTCTTATCGGTCCGATGGCCTTCGTCGCTGTCTTCGGCGCGGCTCTTCTCGGCATCTTTGCCGCGCGGGCTCTGCCCGAGCATCACCTCAGCAACGAGACGCGCACTGCGGTCTCCCTTGCGGCGGCCGTCGTCGGCACGCTTTCGGCCCTGGTGCTCGGTCTGATGATCTCGACGGCGAGCAGTTCGTTCTCGACACGGTCTAGTCAAGTGACCGCGATCTCCGTCGACCTCATCCGCATCAACCGCATGATGCAGCGCTATGGACCAGAAGCCGATGATGTGCGTGCAAAGCTGCGCACCTATGCGAAGGCGAAAATGCAAGAGCTGTTCCCCACGACGGGGAAGCCGTTACGGAGCAGCGAAGCGACGGTCGGGATGATGGAGACAACGCAGGATGCAATTCTGTCGCTTGCTCCGACCAACGAGAGGCAGCGCTGGCTGCGCTCGCAGGCGCTCACGCTTTCGGACGACCTGTTGCAGGCGCGTTGGCTGCTGGCGGAACAGGCTGGCAGTGGCATTCCCTTACCGTTCCTGATCCTGCTGATCTTTTGGCTTGCCCTTGTCTTCGCCAGCTTCGGCCTCTTCGCGCCCCTTAACGCCACGGCGGTCATGGTCTTGTGCCTCTGCTCGATGGCGGTTTCGGGAGGCATCACGATGATCCTAGAGCTGGGTCACCCTTTCTCCGGACTGGTCCGTGTCTCCGCCGAGCCGTTGCGCGATGCGCTGGTCCAGATCATGCATTGAAGCCCATCGCTTGAAAGTCGGGCGCCGAAAAATCGTCGAGCGGCTCCTCGTTGCGTGCCGACGAGGTGATTTAGTTGATTACCCTTCGAATCTGGATCATCGTGCCTTCGGGGCGTGCTCCCTCCATTCAGTGCCGGCCAGCTTCGTTCGCTGACCGTCTGCTTTCGAGTACGGCGAATGGCCGGAGAGGGTCGATAGCGTCGTCGAAGGGCTGCTTTCAGTCGTTCAATATGTGACCTTGGAACGACCTGTAAGGCGACAGCGAACTATCGACCAGGCAGGGCCGAAAATCTCCTATCTCTCCGTTGCCGGCTACATACTTGCAAGGACGAGTTCTTCGAGCGTCACCCGCCCCGAATGCTCCATCGCTTGCCGGCGCTTTCCTTCGAGGCGGTCGATGACCTCCCGGATAGCAGCGAGTGGCTCATGGGCGATGCTTGCACGCCTTGCTCACCGCGGTGCGAAGCTGCCGGGCGCTGACCGGACGTTCGAGGAAGTCGGTCGCCTCAAGGCGCGCGATCTCGACCGCCGTCCGGAAAGCGCTGTATGGGCCGAGCACGATCACCGGGAGCGTCGCGCCCCTGTCTCTCAACTCGCGGACGAGCTTGAGCGTCGCCACCTCATCGGGCTCGGCCGATGCGATGAGACAGGCACCTTCACAGCCGAGCGGGTTCGCGAGCAACGCCGAGGCGTCGTCAAGGACGACGACCGCATCGACGCTCCGCGCGAGCGCCGATTGGATCCACATCCGCTCATCCGGATTCGGATCGACGACGTAGACCGTTGTTGCCATCCCCGACGACATAGACGCCGCCGAACTCGCGCGTGAGGGCACTGATCCGGCGACTACGCTCCGAGCCCCGACGGGAGATGGTACGCCCAGCGGCCCGGCGGGCCTATTCGTGCGACAACGGCTAGCGCGTACGTGGAAAGAGAAGGCCGGGCGCCGCGTCAGGCACGGCGATCGTAGGCCCGCTCTGCGGGTCAACGGCAGCGTTGAACGGGTGCTTTCGGAAAGCACGAACGGCCGGAAAGGGTCGGCATTTGCCGAACGGACATCAGCGAGAAGAACGAACACGGTGCGCTGGGGCCACCCGAAAATCTCGCCGGCCGTCTGCTGCGATCTTTTGCTGCTCTAGAATCGGGGTACGAATGCACCGGACGCCACTGGCGTAACGCATCCGGTAGGCGCTTCCGGCTTCCGCAATGGAGAAGCGCCATGCCTACTTACCAATACCGTTGCGAGAAGTGCGGCGAGATTTTCGAGCATGCCGAACATATCGCTGAACATGAAACCGCTCATCCGCGTTGCCCTAAGTGCGGCAGCGAAACGGTTCAGCACGTCCCAACGCCATTTGTTGCGAAGACTTCAAAAAAGAGCTGAGCCTCCACTCATCGACTGTTTTTCGTGTAGGGGGTACTCAGTTGCGGCGCCCCGTTTCTGGCGCGGGGAGGGTGCCGCCGAAGTCGCGAAGAAGCTCCGCGAGTTGGCCGCGCAGGTCGAGGCACGCAGCAAATAGCGATGTGCGGCCGTTACGGACGCTGGAGCAGAAGACAGCGGATCGAGGAACCACTTGGGATCGAACCCTCTGGCCCCGATGATTTCCCGCCGCTCTACAGCATCACGCCGGGCGTCAACACCTGGGTCGTTCGCGCCGTCCTCCCGAGTGACATTAATTGCACATCCCTTCGGGCTCGGCGTGTACCGCCGACAGGGCTTCGCGATCCAGAGTCGAGACAAGGAGATCGTGAGTATTGATCGGTCCTCAGCTTCACTGATGTTGTCGGAGGATCTTGATTATCTGTTTGGGACGGATTGCTGTCGAGGATTAGCGGACCTGTCCCGAGGCCAGTGAGTTTGACTGCTCCCGATCACACGCTAAAGGTCGCTATATAAAATCCCGCTTCGGATCTCGGCTTGAGGTCGCGGAGCATCTGTGAAAGTCGGTACTGACCAGCGGGCAGCGTCAGTAGATGTAGTGGTCAATACCCGCATTCTGATATCCGGAAGCGGACCATTTGCCGACCTTCGTATCGCCGAAACGTCCCCGCTCAGGGACGCACCGCTTGCAGCGCGTCCGCTGGAGCGCCTCGTTGGGCCAAAAGTCTCAGGCGCAGAGACAATGGCAGAGCCGTCCGGTAGCTCTCAAGATCGTCCTCATCCATGGCCGTGGGAGTGTGCTGACCGCTTCCGACAATTGCACGCGGCGTGGCGCCAAGCGCGAAGGTTGTGCCCAGCCCAGCGTAGAGATACCGATCACCGAATGCCTTCTTGAGCGCCGTGAAGGTCGGCTCGCCGGTGCAGTGGCCGGGCGCCACGAAGGCCACTTTGAACGTATCGCGGAGAGTCGCGACGGTCTTTTCGATTTCCTGATCGTTGGATACCACCAGATGCAGGCCCCCGACGATGAAATGGATCCGTGGGTTGATCGCGGCTGCGGCCGCGACGATCTTGTCGATGCCCGGGTGCGAGCAGCCCACCACGATGACCATGCCGTCGGGCGTGCTGATGGCGAGCGACAGCTCGCGCAGCTCCAGCGTCCCGGGCTTGTCGGAGACCAGGGCGATCAGATGGATGCCGGGGGCGATCTCCGTGGTCTTGTCGATCAACTCGAAGTTGGCGCCGGGCCAGGCGGCGCCGAACCGCATGACTGCCGGTGGCGCGCCGTCGTAGTAGCGCTCCGCCGGCGGTAGAGAGGCGTCCTTGCGATAGAAGGTGCTGGGCAAGTCCGCGCCGTACACGCCGAAACCCTCCTTGGGCGCGTAGATCTTCACCTTGGGATTCACGCTCAGGAGATAGGCCATGCCTCCCATGTGATCGCCATGGCGGTGCGACATGATGACGAAGTCGAGCTTGGACAGGTCGATGCCTTTCGCCTTCGCGTTCTGCGCCAGGATTTCGGAGTTGTTGCCGGTGTCGAAGAGGATGCGCTTGCCCCCATATTCGATGAACGCGGCATACCCCCAGTCCTTCTGCATGGCGGAAGACTTGCCGAAGGCGTCGTAGAGAACGGTGATCTGCACCTTCGTCGGGTCGGCGCTCGCCGCCGGCGGCGAGGGCGAGGTCGCAGCGCATCCGGCGAGAAGCATCGGCAACGCGCCGATGAAATAGGCTACCCAGGATTTGGCTTTCATCTCTGGCCTCCTTTCTCTCAGCTGCCGTTCAGACACGTTGAGTCGTGGGCCGGCAGCTGCTACACCCTCCCTGGGACACCTGCCCGATGCGGACCCGCTCCCCTTTCCATGACGAGTCCACACCAGGTATCGCTGCAAAAAGTATAGGCGCCGGGAATGCAAACGCCAATACATGAAACCTCGGAGTGCCGTCCCCGACGACCGGAAAAAGCGGATCGTGATAAGCACGAGCAGGCCGGGCATCAAGAGCGGACAGACCGGTCCTGCGGCAACCACAATCGCAGGTTGCTTGGCGATGGTCTTTCAGCTGTTCTCGGACGTTTGCCGAACTTCCGCTTCGGGTCCGACTGCGGCCGCTGAGAGCCTCACCTCGCGGAAGGCGAGTCCTGCGCCGCTCCGGAGCGGCGACCCGCACCACATTGAGCGTTCCGTTGCGAGTCTGGACGACGCCCTGGCCACGAACCAGGGCGTTTCCCCATCGCATCAATCACTAGCAGCGCGCCTGTGCCTCAGCTGTGACGGACCTCGGCCGCGTGCTACCGATCCTGGGTCCTCTTACTGGTGCGCGGTCTACTCCGACATGATCAACAGACGAACTACATCACCGGAAGTACGCTGCCGGTGACGGGAGGCCGCTAGCTAGCAAGCAGCTGGCCATAGCCGACGACGGGTGCGATCACGCCAGCCAGACGCAGCGCTTGCCACAGCGCTGCGGTCTGTCCCGTTATAACTCGGCTTGTGGAGCTCGCCCTCCAGGCGCTGGATGATGCCGGCGGTAGGTAGGCCCGTGCCGCTGGATCATCAGCAGCGCCTCCGCGTCGCGCATGTCAGTCTGGCGACCGAGCTCATACGCACGCGCTTCCGTCTCATCATAGATGTTGGTGACGCCCTCCAGTCGGCGGCGGGCGACTACCTCCAGACCCGCCGCCTTCCAGTACGTCGCGCCGAGGGCTTCGATGGCCTCGGAGTAGGGCGTCGCCAGCGCGATGCGCCGGACGCCGAGCCGCGCGAAGGCCGCCAGGATCGCGCGCGAAGCGGTGACGCCTGGGCAGCCCGCCAGCTTGGCGATCCGCTCGACGAGCGTCGGCTCATCCGCGAATCCGACCGAAGTGTGTGCGAGCGCGACGACCGTCGGGTGCACTGCCGCCAACGACGGAATGACCGTCGGCATCGCGTCGAGGTAGCCGAGTAGCCGCTGCTCCATCCCGACGTGCGTGCCGGGCGTCGTGCCCTCCGGCGAGTCGAACCGCGCGAGGTGCACGGTCACCGATGACGGCGCCATGCGATAGAACTCCGGCTCGACGGTCGGATTGCCAACCGGCACGAGCACCCCAATGCGGGCAACTGTCGTCATGCGTCATCCTCCAGAACGCAAGTGTGCCGCAGAACGAAGGGCAGAAGACGGCGAAGGCCATCGGAGACGCGCCTCGATTTCCGACACCTCTATCGGGCTCAGCGATGCATATTGATTCCCGGCGACTAGAAGAATTGCAGCTGCCCTAGCGAAGAACAGGCCGCGAGCCGCGGTTGTGACCAACTCAGATTGCGTGTGCCCAACCTGTGACCGCGACAGATTGGGTTCGAGGTTGGCAAGCGCTGCAAGGGTAGGCCCGCAGGCTCGGCTCGACGCGCAGCTCACCGCGGCAGAAAACACAGAGCACCTTCCAACACTGGCCAGGAGGTAGGCTAAGGTATCTCTCACCGCCGCCGGCCTCATCCAGCGACTTTAAAGGGGATCCAGCGCAAGCGGCGGCTCACTACGCGTTTCCACACGGCCTCGGTCGATAGCGTCGTCGAAGGGCTGCTTTCGGCCATGCAACATTTAACCTTGGAGGCGGCCTGGGTGGGCACCGCCATGCTCAGTCGCCTGTTGGCACGACGCCTTTGCCCTCGATCATTAGGATTACGGATCGGACGGGAGCTCTCGTTCGGTGAAGCACGCCCTTAGGCACCGTGAATCCCTGCTGGGGAGTGAGCTCGACGGTGCGGCCTTCGAGATCAATGACGAACCTACCCTCGACGACAAAGAAGAACTCATCTTCGTCGTCGTGCTTGTGCCAGTGAAATTCACCTTGCAGTACGCCCACGCGAACGACACAGTCATTCACTTGACAGAGCGTCTGGTTAAACCATTGTTCCTGGGTTTCCTTCTGAAGCCTCTGGACATCGATTAGCTCCAAGGGGTTGAACTTGACGTCCGTGTGAATTGAGTAAGGCACTTGAGCGGTCATTGAATTTGAATCCCGATCGATGACTACCAGCTAACGCTCCCATGTGATGCCCAACGTCTAGAATTCGGCGTCGCGCGCTGATGAACTCCCCGGCGCTCCCGTCTACGACCGCGGTCATGGTGGCCGGAACTTACTCCCAATGAACTCGGTTCGACTCGGAGCGGTCTTAGTGGTTAGAAAAGCAATGCACATCTCATGAGCGCAACGGATTGACATGGCTATGCTCGACGGTTTCTGCGATGCGATGCTCTTATCCAACCGCCAGACGGAGACAAGTGACCCCATCAAACGCGTGGTTGGGCCACCGACGAGCCCTGCAGGTCTAGCGGAGCCGAGGAGCGTCCTTGGGCACGCCGATGTTACACGGGCTAATTGGGCGGAGCTGGAGGCTCAGCGGGTACTCGCCAGGATCGCGGCCACTCCCCGGGTGGCTTCTGGTCAAGCCGCCGCGCCCCCCGGCGTCACGGCTGGCGAACTCGAAGCAAGTCGTCAAGATCTCTGGGCGGTCTTGTCGTCTGCCACGCAAGATGTGTCAGCCCTCCGTGCCGCATTGGTTGAGGGCCGAATAGACGGCGGCACCTACTATGGCGAATGTGCGTGTTTAATCGGCACGATCGCAAACGCGCGTGGTTGTGATGTTTATCGGCTCGCCTCACTCGGGCCGGCGCCAGACAGACCGATCGAGCAGCTATTCATGCGGATCAACCGAGGCGACACTCCGCAGAACAACCCCACCGCTAACCTGATCGTGCAGTGGATCGATGAGTGGTGCGCACTCCACCGTGAGCAACTGTCGTAAATGCCATTTCGCAGTAGTGGGTTGACCTTCGAGCCTAGTCGCATCGGTTGCGCTGCACCTCAAGCTCGGACAGCAATTTCTCGCTCCTTTTCCTCTCTGATCTGACCCCGAAGGGCTTGGCCGAAAGAACGGTTTTCCCGCTTAAGGTCGCGGGACATCGTGCAATTAACTGCAAAGTCGGGTCCTTCCCGGCAGGACATGTGAAGTCAACCTTCCTATCCGATCTCGGATACGGCGACCGATCAAAGCTCTTCCCGCACAGTCCTCGCCTCGAATTCAACGAGGCCTGCACACTCATCTGAGGGCGGGACGGGGAGCATGCCTCGCGAGGCAAGCAGCGGGTTTCGCTGATCGCCTCGCGGGTTCACGCGCGCGAGGGGTGTGGAGTGTCTGGAGACTCAGAGCAATGACTGAAAAAGTCGGCCCCGATTCGTTACAACAGGCTGCAAACGGCCATGAAGCGCCGGCCGACCGACGGGCGCGATCGGCCGCAACCGGGCCTTGAGTGATTCGCTCGAAAGCGGACTTTCGAGAAGCAAATGTCCTACGTCTAGTGCGTGGTTTCGCTTGGGCAGCAGCACGCCGGTTCCCCGCTTTGGCTAATCGGGGATGCCCTCGATCATCTTGTAATCCCCGGTGGTAGAGGGAACCGCGCCCCTTTGAATCCCGATGACCCGAGCGGCGCGGCGAAACTCCGCCTCTGTCCGTTCGCGGGCATGCCCAACTATCACGCCGGCGCGAGCCCGTTTTCCCGAATGAACTGCCTCCAGGGAGGCCGGCGACTGGCCCGCCGTGGCAAACCGGGTCGGAGCGTGTTTGAATGGCAGCTTCGGAGCGACCCCACTGTCTCCTTGGGGTTCATGAACCGCCGCGCCTGGCGAGGATGTCATCCCCGCTCCGTTGGTTGGGAGACCTCGCGATAAAGCCTCAAGCGTATTCTGCGGGTCCAACCCGCATGAAGCGCCTTTTCGCCCTCCTGCTTGCCGCGGTCGCCGCCGCTACCGCGCAACCTGCGGAGCCGCTTTCTTGGCTCGGCAGCACCGAAATCGCGGCCGGCCGCGCCGAGCGCGGGCCCTGGCGGATGAACGAGTCGAGGTTCGACTACGTCGACGATCCCTCGGTCGCGCTCGACGATCAGGGCGAAGCTGCGGTCGTTTGGGTCGACCAGGCGCGCAAGGACGTGTTCTTTCAACGCATCTCGGCCACGGGTGCGAGGCTCGGCGAGTCGGTCAACGTTTCGCGCCTCGCGAATGCCGTAGAAGATCAGCTGAGCGCGAGCTTTGAATACACATCGTTCGACGACTACTGGTCGGCCTTCCTCACCGGACAAGGAAAGACTGGGAGCTACGTCACGAGTCTCGGAGACCCGCAACGGAAGGAACTGGAGCGCCACGTCCGGGCGGCGTATCTCTGCGGCATGACCGATGGTCCGCGCAGCCTTATCACCTTGTTCTGGGCAGTGCGCGACGAAGTGATTGCTTGACGGAAGCGCGCTTACTCGGCGACCTTTCTCGAAACCTAGGTTCCAGTGACCACCGAGGTTGCGCGGGCGCCGCTCGAACCGAGCGGGACATCGAACGTCCGCTGTCGTACGGTTCGTAGATCCGCAACGGGCATAGGAATCGTCCTCCCGAGTGACATTAATTGCACATCCCTTCGGGCTCGGCGTGTACCGCCGACAGGGCTTCGCGATTCAGGGGAGATCGTGAGTTGATCTGTCCTCAGCTTCACTGATGTTGTCGGAGGATCTTGATTATCTGTTTGGGACCGATTGCTGTCGAGGATTGGGGACCTCTCCCGAGGCCAGTGGGTTTGACTGCTCCCGATCGCACGCTAAAGGTCGCTATATAAATCTCCGCTTCGGATTTCGGCTTGAGGTCGCGGATCATCTGTGAAAGTCGGTACTGACCAGCGGGCAGCGTCAGTAGATGTAGTGGTCAATGCCCGCAGTCTGATGCCCGGAAGCGGACCCGTCGCTGCCGTCGGGTTCGAGGAAAGCGGAACTTCGCGGAGTCGCTTCGCGGCCATTATGCAAAGGTCCCACTTATGCAAAGTTGCGCCTGTGCAAATTAGCCAGAGGCTTGGCCAGCTGCGGTTTTTGGGCTCCTGAGGCGCCAGCGGGCTATACATAAATTTGACGGTCAACTGGAGTGGCAACCCCACTTCTGGAGGCCGTCATGGACCCGACCCTACATCCTGATTCCAACCCGAGGGACTTTCTGCGCGGCAGTGCTCTTGCGCTGCATCTCGATGCGTTGATCGATCGCTTGAAGCAGGGCGGCTACGCAGCCCGCACCGTCAACAAGTACCTTGCTTGCATCGCGCACTTTGCGCGGTGGATGACTCAGTCCTACCTCGCTGTCGAGAGAATCGACGAGGTCGCTGTCGAGCAGTTTCTCGAGCACCATCTGCCGCATTGCCGCTGTGCAACTCCCGTTACACGGGTTTATGGGGACTTGCGCGCAGCGTGCGGCCACCTCTTGCGCGTGCTGCGGGACCGCGGTGTCGTCGCCGCGCCCACGGCTGTGATCAGCCCCATCGATGAAGAGCTGAGCGGCTTCGACGAGCATATGCGCAGCGTACGAGGCCTTGCGGCCAAGACGCGCAGCGCACGCCTTCGCATCGTGCGGCGCTTGCTGCTGGAGCGGTTTACCGGCCGGCCTGTCGTAATCGCGGCGCTGCAGCCCGACGACGTGCGCCATTTCATCGCCGACCAGCTCGAGCAGTGTGGGACTGCTGCCAACGCCAGTGCGCTTGCCTCGGCACTTCGAGCTTACTTGCGCTACCGCACAACCTGCGGGGATCGCGTGCATGCGCTCGCGGGCATCATCGCATCGCCGGCCCATTGGAATCAGGCGTCGCTACCCAGGTCCCTCAGCGAGGCCGAGATCGACCGCCTGCTCGGCTCGTTTACCGCGGAACTACCATCGCCGCGGCGCGGCTACGCCATCGTGCGCTGTGCGTTGGACATGGGTTTTCGCGCGAGCGAGATCGCCCAGCTCACGCTCGCCGACATCGACTGGGCAAGCGGCACCGTGACGGTGCGGCGAACGAAGTCGCGTCGCCAAGATATCCTGCCCCTTCCTACCTCCAGCGGCCACGCGATCGCACAGTACCTGCGCTGCGAGCGCCCGCCCACCCGCAACCCGGCGGTGTTCGTCCGGCGTAACGCACCGCGTGATGTACCCATTGGTGTGGACGCCGTGCGTCGCGTCGTGCGTGATGCCTACCGACGCATCGGTTTGACACACGGGCGCACGCACGCGTTGCGTCACGCCCTGGCGCGACGACTGCTCGAGCACGGCGGCTCGATCAAGGAGGTGGCCGATGTGCTACGTCACCGCTCGCTGAACACCACGCTGATCTACGCCAAGGTCGACCGCCCGTGGCTTGCCGCCGTCGCACTGCCTTGGCCCGGGAGCGCCTCATGAGCGCGCGCCCCACGATGCAGACGTGGGTCTGCAACTACCTCACCGAACGCCGCCGCCTGGGCTTCGAGTTGCGTTCCACGGGCTTGGTGCTCGCAAGCTTCGCGCGCTACGTCGAGCGTCTGGGCCACCGGGGCCCGCTGACCGTTCAGGTCATGGCCGACTGGGCGCGGCGCGATAAGGGCAACCGCGGCACACCCCTCACCTGGGCGCGCCGACTCAAGCTGTTGCGGCCATTTGCCCGCTACCTGCGGCAGTTCGAGCCGCACACCGAAGTGCCGGACGAGTTGGTCTTTGGTCCGGTGCAGGAGCGACTGGCACCGCACATCTACCACGAGCGAGAGATCGTCGAGCTGCTGGCGGCCGCGCGCTCGCTCGAGCCGCAAGAGGGACTGCGTCCGGCCACCTACGAGACCCTGTTCGGGCTGATTGCCGCGACCGGTCTACGCGTGTCCGAGGCGCTGAATCTATTGGACGCCGATGTCGATCTGAAGTCGGGTGTGGTGACCGTGCGGCAGACCAAGTTCGCCAAGTCGCGCGAGCTGCCGCTGCACCCGAGCACGGTGGACGCCTTGCAGCGCTATCGGCGGCTGCGCAATCGTCACGTTCAACGCACATCCGAGATGCCGTTCTTCGTCGGCACGCGGGGTCAGCGCCTGGGCCAAAGACTTGGGCTGCGCCAAGTTCATCGGGTCTTCACTAGCCTGCGTGATCAACTGGGCTGGGTGAATCGCGGCGCCCACGACCGGCCGCGCATTCACGATATGCGCCACAGCTTCGCCGTGCGCCGCGTCTTGCTCTGGCATGAGCACGGCACCGATATCGACCAGGCGATGCTGGCACTGTCCACCTACCTGGGCCACGCCAAGATCTCGAACACCTACTGGTACCTCACCGGTGTGCCGGAGTTGATGGCGCTGGCCGGGGTCAAGTTCGAACAGTTCGCGCAAGCGCCGGGAGCCGACCATGCGTAGCGCGGCCAATGCGGTGATTGTGACCCCTTCGTTTGCCGCGCTCGTGCAGACGTTCTTCGCCGAGCATCTCAACCAGCAGCGCGCGCTGAGCCCGCGCACTGTGGCGACCTACCGCGACGCGTTCATGCTGTTTCTCGTCTTCGCTCAGACACGCCTGGGCAAGTCGCCGGCGGCCATAAACCTCACCGACATCACCCCTGAATTGATCCTGGCCTTCCTCGACCATCTGGAGCAGCAGCGACACAACAGCGTGCGCAGCCGCAACCTTCGCTTGGCGGCGCTCCGAGCGTTCTTGAAGTTCGCGGCACACAGGGACTTATCGTCACTGCACGCCGTCGAGCGGGCGCTGGGTGTGCCGATGAAGCGCTTCGAGCGCCCGATGCTCAGTTTCCTGTCGCGCGAGGAAATACTGGCGGTGATCGGTGCGCCGGGCAGCACCCGGGTCAGTCAGCGCGATCACCTGCTGCTGGGCCTGCTCTACAACACCGGGGCGCGCGTGTCGGAGATCATCGGGGTGCGGGTGGACGATGTCGTGCTGGATGGTACCGCTTGCGTGCATCTGCGTGGCAAGGGGCGCAAGCAGCGCTCAGTGCCGCTGTGGCGCTCGATAGTGAAGGAAATCCGGGCATGGCTGCGAATGAACCCGCAGCTTGCAGCCGGCTCGGCGTTGCTACCCAACCGCGATGGCCACGCGATGACGCGAACGAACGTGGCGCAGCGGCTAGAACTGGCGGTGCGCTCTGCCGCCAAGACCAACGGCGATCTGGCCAAGCGCCGCATCTCGCCGCACACGATACGCCGTACTACAACGATGCACCTGCTGCAGTCGGGCGTGGATATCAGCGTGATCGCACTGTGGATGGGGCATGAGAGCCCAACGACTACGCACATGTACGTGGAGGCCGACCTGGCGATGAAGGAGCGGGCGTTGGCCAAGGTGCAGCAACCCGACGCGACGCCTCGCCGCTACCGCGCTCCGGATTCGTTGCTGCAGTTCCTCAAGACGCTGTAATTATGCAGAGCTCAACAGCGTGGCCGGCCATCCATTGCGCAGGGAACCGGCGCGCTCGCGACCTCTGCACTTTGCATAAGTGGGACCTTTGCATAACGACCCCTATGCACAGTTGCGAACTATGCGGAGTTGATGAATCCGCCGCTTTGCCACTCCCTCTGTCGATGGACGTGAGAGCCGCCACGGCTCTTGACATAGTTTTGGGGTTTGCCGGAACTCGGGTGCGGCGAGATGACGGTCGACGAGACGATGGCGTGAATATGAGTGCAGCGAAGCGATCCGCAGGCGCGCTCTCGAGAAACGAGTCGATCCGGCTTTGACAAATCTTCCAGTCCAATTGCTCATGGACTTCTCAGGGGGCAATCGAGCAACCGGAACGGCGGCGAAACTATGTAGAGTCTGCCGCCGACCCCTTCGTCAGCCAACCAACAAAGACTGCGCATAGTTGAGAACTGTGCATAGGGGTCGGAAGCCGAAGTTCAAACGGAGCCACTACCCGCGGAGATCAGTACTTCGCCAGCAGCGACCCGAACCCCTCCACCTTGTCGGGAATGCCAGCGTGCCGTAGCGCGTGCCAGTAAATTGCGGTGTTGATCGCGAGCACCGGCCGCGCCATCCACACCTCGGCCTCACCGGCGAGGCGCGCCATCGCGAGATTGGTGCCGACTTGCACCAGCGCATCGACGTCGTCGCCGTCGACTTTCGCAAGCGCCGCGCGCAGCCGCGCCTCGCTCACGTGCGCGATGTCGACCGGGCTGGTGCATTTCATGCCCTCGATCCGCTTCACGGTGAAGCCCGCCTCGCTGAAGAAGCGGATCACGTTCTGGTCGCCCACCGACCACTAGGGCGTGACGACACCTAGCGTCTTCGCGCCGAGGAGCCTGAGCGCCGCCTCGGCCGCCTCCGAGCCCATCGAGATCGGGAGACCGGTCTTCTCCGCGAGATGCGCCTTCGGCTTGCGGCTCGCCTCGTAGCCGCCCCAGAAAGTTTCGGCCGAGATCCCCATCACCAGGTAGTCCGGCTCGCACGACATCACGCTGTCGACCGCCTCGTCCTGCGCCGCTTCGATGAGCGCGATGAGGCGGTTGAAATCTTCGTCGGACTGAAGCGGGACGTTCGGGATGCGGATCTGGCTGATGTGATTGGTCACGCCCGGCGGCCGCATGGAGTCGAACTCCGGCTGCACGGTGGTGTTGGTCGAGGGGACGAGGACGCCGAATTTCTTGCGCCAGCCCAGCGAATCGGTCATCGGACGGCTCCCTTATGCATGCGATCCGGGAATGAATGGGATGTAGAAATCTCGTTTAACAACGCGTCGTACCAGGCCTAGAGTGCAAGCCGTAGTCGCGCCGAATCGAAGGAGCTTGGACCATGCGAAACGATCATGTCTTCTACGGCCACATCGGTGGCCGCTACCCGACCCGCGAGGAGATCGAGTACCACGTCCACGAGGCGCACCGGCTGCGCTCGGAAGCGGTGCACGAATTGCTTCGGGACGCGCTCCGGCGGCTCGCGCGCGTTTTCCGCCGCGCGGCCCCGAAGCTCCAGCACTGCTAGCCGCCGAGGCCGAACGCGCTCGCGACGAGCTCGTACGAGCGCCGGCGGCTCGCATAGTCGCCGGTGATCGTGAGGATCATCAGCTCGTCGGCCGCGAAGCGCTCCGCGAGCGCCAGCAGCTTCGCGCGTACTTCGTCGGGCGCCCCGTGCACCAGCCGCTCGCGCTGCGACAGGACGTAAGCGCGCTCGCGCTCGGTGTAGCGGTGCGCTTCCGCTTCTGCCAGGGTCGGCACCGGCGTGTCGAGGCCGACCGCCATGTGCAGCCGGCGGAGGTCGATCGATGCGGCGAGCCGCTCGGCCTCGGCACCGGTCTCCGCGCAGATCACGAACGCGCAGACGATCGCCCGCGGTGCGGACTCGCGCGCGGACGGCTTGAACGTCTGCTTGTATCCTTGCACCATCGCCTCGCCCCCGCGCGCGCTGATGAAGTGCGCAAACGCGAACCGCAGCCCCAGCTCCGCCGCGAGTGCGCCGCTGTAGTCCGACGAGCCGAGGAGCCACACCTCGGGCGAGGTCTCGCCGGCCGGCTGCGCCTTCACGCGCGCGAACGGATGCTGCGGCGGCAGGTTCCCGTCGAGGAAGCCGACGAGATCGCGCACCTGCTCGGGGAAATCGTCGGCGAAGGCATACGGACCGCGCGCCACCGCCTGCGCAGTCAGCCGATCGCCGCCCGGGGCCCGGCCGATGCCGAGGTCGATCCGGCCGGGAAAGAGTGCTTCCAGCATCCGGAACTGCTCGGCGACCTTGAGCGCGCTGTAATACGGGAGCAGCACGCCGCCGGTACCGACGCGGATCCGGGAGGTCGCTGCGGCGACGCGTGCCGTGAGGATTTCGGGGCAGGGATCGGCGAGCGCCGCGATTGCGTGGTGCTCGGCGAGCCAGTAGCGCGAGTAACCCAGTCGCTCGGCGACTTCGGCGAGGCGGACCGTTTCGACGACCGCATCGGCGGGCCGTACGCCCGAGATGATCGGCGACTGGTCGAGGATGCCGAGCGCGAGCGTCATGCCCCGCGGCTCACCCGGCGAGCCAGATCAGGCCGGCGACCAGCGCCGACATTGCGATCGCGATCCAGAAGATGCCGATCATCCGCTGCTTGTCGGTCCAGGTGATGCCTTCCTTCTTCTTCTTCGCCATCGAGTACTCGAACCAGATGATGAGCATCCCGACGCCGAACGTGATGGCGGCCCACTTGAGCATGGCGTTTCCCCCGTGTTGTTGTCGTCGCGCGATTCTAGGGCGTCCGGCGGACGTAGGGCGTGCCGAGTTTCACACCGTCTCAACGCGGCTTGCCACCGCGAAACGCCCACGTGTGCAGCGGTGCGAGCATGAGCGCCCAGGCGGTGGCGATCGCGCCCATCGCGTAGAAGGCGGTCTCGATCCCGAACGCATCCTTGAGCGCGCCCATGAGCAGCGGCGTCGAAAAATGCGAGAGCCCCCACCCGAGCCCGCCGAGCGCGAGCGCCGAGCCGCGGGCCTCGATGGTGGAAAGATCGCTGATGAGCAGCTGGAAGTAGAGCGTCATCACGCCCGAGCCGAAGCCGACCAGGAGGAGCAGCGCGCTGATCGGCGCCGGGTGGTGGAACGCCGCGGCGCCGAGGACGGCGAGCCCGACCGCGAGCGCGGTTGCGACCGGGATCGAGCGCGTCGACACGCGCCGCACGAAGTGCGCGGCCCCGACCCCCGCCGCGACCGACCCGACCGCGCGCAGCGCGAGCATCCAGCCGGCGGCGTCGCTCGAGAACCCCTGGCCGACGAGGAGCAGCGGGTAGAACGACATCCCGAGCGAGAACGGCAGCGCCGAGACGTACGCGCACGTCACGGCGAACCAGATAGACGGCCGGCGCGCGAGCGCGCGGTAAGCGGCGAACATCGGCGGATGTCCCGAGGCGGCGGCGCGCGGCGCCGGAGCGACGAACGCCGCCATCAGCGCATACGCGACCGCGCCGCCGACGAGCGCCACCGTCCAGAACCCGGCCGCGAAACCGAACCAGGCGATCATCAGGCCGGCGACGATCGTGCCGACGATCTGCCCGCCGTTGGTGATCGAGTTGAGGAGCCCGAGCCCGCGCGAGCGGTCGCCGGGAAGCTGCGACCCGAGCGACCACGTCGCCGGCCAGAACATCGCGCGCGACACGATCACGCAGAGCTGCGCGAAGAAGAGCGCCCCATAGGTCGACGCGAACGCGAACACGACGCCGGCGACCCCGAACATCGCCGCCGAGACCATCGCCAGCCGCTTGCCGCCCGCGCGATCGGTCCACGCGCCGCCGAGCAGGTTGAAGCCGATCTGCGCCAGCACCGGCAGCGACACCAGGCTCCCGATTGCGACGCCCGAGTAGCCCAGATGATCGGCGTAGAGCGGGATCAGGATGTGGGTCATCCCGAGCGCCAGGTTCCACGCGAATGCGGCCGCGAAAAACGCTGGGACGCGGGAAACCTGCGGGCCGGGCGCGGTCATGGGGCCCGCCATGATCCGCGAGCGCCTGCTACGGCGTCAAACGGGGCGGAAGGGGCATCCGAGCTCGAAGGCCGCGCCTGGAAGAAGACCGGGCGGCAGGTGTAAGGTCCCGAATCGGGCGCCGACAAACCGAGCGTAACAATCGGACGATCGATGCGCCCGAATTCCGCCCCGAGGAGGCGTCCATGCTCACGCGCCTTGCTGCCCTGGTCGCGGCGCTCGCCGTCGCCCCCCTCGTGCACGCCACGCCCGGCGAGTGCACCGCGAAGAGCGGCCCGGGCACCGTCGCACTCGTCGAGCTGTATACCTCGGAGGGTTGCGACAGCTGCCCGCCGGCCGACGCGTGGCTGCGGAAGCTGCCGGCAGCGGATTTCCGGCCCGGTGCGGTGGTACCGCTCTCTTTCCACGTCGATTACTGGGACTACATCGGCTGGAAGGATCCATTCGCTAGCCCCGCGTTCGGCGCCCGCCAGCGTGAACTCGCGGCGATCACGCGCAACCGCGTCATCTACACGCCACAGGTGATGCTCGCTGGACGGGATTATCGCGGCTGGGCGAGCGGCGCGCGCTTCGGCACCGATGTTCGCGGAATCAACGCGACGCCGGCGCGGGCGGAGATCGCGCTTGCGCTGCGCGCACCGCCGGCGGGAAGCGCCGAGCTCCGTGTCTCGGCGACGGTGCCCAGGGCGGAGGACCGCGCCGACGCCGCGCTCTACGTCGCGATCTACGAGAACGGGCTCGCCAACAAGGTCACCGCGGGCGAGAACCGCGGCGCGACGCTCAACCACGACTTCGTCGTCCGGGAGTGGTGGGGTCCGCTCGCACTGGATCGCGCCGGCACTGCCGAGCTTGTGCGGGCACCGGCCGCGCGCAGCCTCGCGAACGGCGGCGTCGCGGCGTTCGTCCAGAGCCGCCGGACGGGCGCGGTGCTGCAGGCGCTCGCGTTGCCGGCGTGCAAGGGCTAGCGGTTCGGGGACACCGTCGCCGCGCGCCCCAGGTCCGCAGCTTCGGCGAGCCGGTCCGTGCGCTGGAGTTCGGCAGTGCGCCCGAGCGGCGTCATCCGGTGCGCCGGACGAGCTCGATCACCTTCCGCGCCGGGTCGACGCGCACCCAGTCCCCGGTGCGGATCAGCCCGGCAGGCGGCGGATCCCAGCCCTCCGTGATGGGGATGCCTGCGAATATGGCGCCTTGTACCATCACCGGGTTCGTGACCCCGAACACGAATGCCTTCGGCGCGATCCCCTTGTGCTTGACGTCGTAGAACGCCCAGCCGGCGGCGATGCCGCCCTTCGCGGTCGGGAAGAAGAGGATCCTGTCGCGGATGCTCGTGCCCTCGAGCTTGTGGCCGGGCTTGGTGATCAGCCCCGACCAGCGGTCGAGGTCGTAGCGCGGCGAGAAACCCTCGGCCGAGACGACCGCCTCGCCCTCGACCGTGGGGCCGAAGGCGCGCGCGACGCGGATGGTCGCGAGCGGGACGTTCACTTCGGTCCCCCCTGGTCAAGGGGCGCTGGCGAGCGCGGCGAGCCGCGGGGATCGAGCGTCCCCGAACAGGCGATCTCGACGCAGTCGCGCGTACGACGGAGGATCGTGTTGAACCGGTGGGCGCCGATGATGTTCACGATCTTCGCGGAGTTGGAGATCATGTTCGTCCAGCCGTTCGCGACGCGCAACTGCGAGAGGTTCTGCAGGATGTAGAAGCAGACCCCTTCGAGGACGGTCGCGCCGGCGGCTTCGAGCGCCTGGAGGTACCCGAGGTTGCGCGCCGCGCTCTTGACGCCGTTCGACGTCGTGACGAAGACCTGCGTGCCCCGGTGCACCTTGCGATCGCCGAAGGCCTGCGCGAGCGACTTGATCTCGAAGAGCGAGAGCTGAGGTCCCGAGAACACGACCAGGCTCGCGCTTCGGTCCCCAAGGTCGTAGCCGGCGTAGATGCGCTCGAGCTGCGAGGCGTCGATCACGATCTCATCGGCGGGGCGGTTCCCGCCGAGCGCGGCTTCCAGCGTCGGCGCCTCCGGCGTGACGCCGACCATGTGGAACATGCCCATCGAGCCGTAGCTCGCGAGCGCCGCGCCCAGGTGCTTCAGCTGGTCGGCGGTGGGTGCCTGCTTGACGCTCGTGAATACGGGCACCGCATGGTAGTTCTGGTGCTTCTCGCCGACAATCTTGCCGACGGCGCCCCAGTCGGCGAGGTCGTCGAGCGGCGCTTCCAGCCGGACCGCGAGCGTGCCCCGGCGATGACGGTCGAGATGGAACCCGTACTCGGGCGTGCGGCCGGTGATGGCTGCCGCGAGCGCGGCCGGGCCCGACTCGAAGTTCGAGCGCGCCCCGAACACGGAGTTCGCATAGATCACGGTGCCGGTGTCGCCCCAGGCGACGTGCTCGCCGAGGTGCGGCTGGTACAGCGTCTGGTAGTTGATGCAGGTGTCGGTGGTGAGCACGTCCATCCCGCGCAAGGTCGCGATCAGCTCGCGCTCCTTCGCCGCCTCGCCGGCGTCCTGGCCGAGGCGCGCCGCGTGCTCGAAGTCGAAGCAGCGGGCGTTGGTGGTGCTCGGCACGCACGCGCGCGCGTGCTGCGCGCCGGTCGCGCGGAGCCAGGCGAGGCCGGCGTCGCCCATCACCTCGATGTCGCCCATCATGTGGGCGTTGGTGATCGGGACGAACCGCTCGGCGCCGAAGAACTCGCCGACCGCGAGCTGGTAGCGAAGCGCGTCGCGTACCGCCTCGCCGCGGGCGCCCGCGAGCATCGCTTCCTCTTCCGGGGTGAGCCGCATGGTGCCTTCTGCTCCGACTTTTCCGGCCGGTATTCTAGGCGGTGTGGCGTCGATCACGGAGTCCGGCTTCGCGCGTGCGGTATGATTCCCCGCGCCCCGGATCGCGGGGTGCGCAGGGGGCGCAGTGGACAGTTCGCTCGCGTGGCTCGTCGCCGGCATCGCGCTGATCATCGCGGAGCTCGTCACCGGCACCTTCTATCTGCTCGTCCTCGGCGTCGCTGGGCTCGTCGCGGGCGGTGTCGCGTACGGCGGCGGCGGGTTCCTCGTGCAGGTGATCGTGGCGGGCGCGATCGCGATCGCCGGCGTCTTCTGGATCCGGTCGCGCAGGCTCGCGCGCGCTACGCCCGACATGCCCTCGCTCGACGTCGGCCAGCCGGTCACGCTCGACTCGTGGGTGAACCGCGACGACCGTCTCGCGCGCGTGAAGTACCGCGACGCCCTGTGGGACGCGGTGATCGACGGCGAGTTCCGCGGCGAGACGGGCGAGGTGTTCTACATCCGCTCGGTCAGCGGGAGCACGCTGCACGTCGCCAAGCAGAAACCCGCCTGATGGCGAACGGCCCCCAGCCGCCGCCGGGACCCGAGGACCTCGTCCGGGCGCTCTTCAAGGTCGTGCAAGGCGACAAGCCGACCCGCGAGCAGGTCCGTCAGAAGGTGCTTGCCATGCGGCGGCATCGCGCCGGGCGGCCGTCCGCCGCTCCCGAACAGATCGTCCGGAAGGAGACCAGCATGTTCCTCAAGCTGATCATCGCCCTCATCGTCTCGATCGCCGCGTTCGCCTGGCAGGGCATGAGCGCGTTCTCGATCGGGGTCGCGATCCTCGCGTTCGTGATCGCGTTCGTCGTCGAGGGCGTGCGCGTCGTCCCGCAACAGCACGCCTGGGTCGTCGAGCGGCTGGGCCGGTTCCACGAGGTGCTGCAGCCCGGGCTCAACATCATCATCCCGTTCTTCGACCGCGTCGCCTACAAGCACTCGCTGAAGGAGGTGCCGTTCGACGTCCCGGAGCAGGTCTGCATCACCAAGGACAACACCCAGCTCGCGGTCGACGGGATCGTCTACTACCAGGTCACCGATCCGCAGCGCGCGTCCTACGGCACGTCCGACTACCTCACCGCCATCACCCAGCTCGCGCAGACGACACTGCGCTCCGAGGTCGGCAAGATGGAGCTCGACCAGTCGCTGCAGAGCCGCGACGAGATCAACCGCCAGATCGTCTCGGTCCTCGACGATGCGGGCCGCGCCTGGGGCATCAAGGTGCTGCGCTACGAGGTCAAGAGCCTCACGCCGCCCGAGTCGATCCTGCGGGCGATGGAGAAGCAGATCACCGCCGAGCGCGAGAAGCGGGCGCTGATTGCGAAGTCCGAAGGCGAAAAGCAGCAGGAAATCAACATCGCCGAAGGGGCGAAGCAGGCCGCGATCCTGAAGTCCGAGGGCGAAAAGACCGCCGCGATCAACTCGGCGCAGGGCGAGGCCACGGCGTTGCGGCTGGTCGCGGAGGCGACGGCGTCGGCGGTGCGCGCCGTGGCCGAGGCGATGAGCGCTCCCGGGGGGCAGCAGGCGGCGAACCTCAAGGTCGCCGAGCTCTACATCGGCGCGTTCGGGAACCTCGCCAGGACCAACAACACGATGATCGTGCCGTCGAACCTATCGGACGTCGCGAGCATGGTCGCCTCGGCGATCACGGTGCTCGAGCGCACCAAGGCCGGGACGCAGCAGAGCTAGGCGGACCTCGCCTGAGCGACCGCAGTCAAACCCGGCGCCATCCTGCGACACCCCGGGCGCATCATGGCTTGACCCGCACGGCAGGCGCCCCTGTAGCATCCAGGTATGCGGCCGGACCTGTCCTCACTCGTGCTCTTCATCCGCATCGCCGAGACCCGCAGCATCACCAAGGCGGCGGAGGCGTGCCACATCGCGCTCGCCGCGGCGAGCCGCCGCGTGGCGCAGCTCGAGGACCAGTTCGGCGTACAGCTGCTTTACCGCAACGTCCGGGGCGTGGAGGTCACCCCGGCAGGCCACGCGCTGCTCTTCCACGCGCGCCAGCTCATGGCCCGGGTCGACGACATGAGCGCCGAGCTTTCCGACTACCGCAAGGGCGCCAAGGGGCTGGTCCGCGTCCAGGCCAATACCTCGGCGCTGGCGCAGTACCTGGCCCAGGACCTGGCCGCCTTCGCCGCCGCGCATCCAGCGGTGAAGCTCTCGCTCGCCGAGGAGCGCAGCGGCGCGATCGTCGAGGCGGTCCACGCTGGCACCACCGATGTGGGCATCGTCATGGAAGGCCCCCCGACCGACGGGCTGCAGTGCTTCCCGTACCGCGGCGACCAGCTCGTGGCGGTCCTGCCGCGAAAGCACCGGCTGCGCGGTGCGCGCCTCGCCTTCGAGAAGCTCCTCGACTTCGACTTCGTGGGGCTGGAGAGCGATACGATGATCTCCAAGCTCCTCGCCAGCCGCGCGGCTGAGGCCGGCAAGCCGCTGCGGCTCCGGGTGCAGGTGAAAAGCTTCGACGTCGTGGCGCGCATGATCCAGGCCGGCCTGGGAATCGGCGTGCTTCCCGAGAAGGCGGCCCAGTCCTTCGCCGGTCCGATGGGACTGCGGCTCGTTCCGCTCACCGACGAATGGGCCGCTCGGCGCATGCTCCTGTGCGTGCGCCAGTACGCGACGCTGCCGGTCACAGCCCGCCAGCTGGTGGACTACCTCGTCCCCGGGGCGAAGACTTCCTGAAGCCCTTCGCAATCCGCGAAGGCCCCCTTGCCCGAATTCCGATTGTCCCTGCCTGGGGAAGGGTGCTTTCATGTTTGCGGTGCAGCACAGCTGCATCCCCAGCCAGGAGAGAAGAGATGAGCCGTGAACTGGAGATCGCCCGCATCAAGAAGGACTGGTCCGAGAACCCGCGCTGGAAGGGCGTGAAGCGCGGCTATACCGCCGAGGACGTCTACCGCCTGCGCGGCAGCCTGCAGGTCGAGCACACGCTCGCCCGGCGCGGCGCCGAGAAGCTCTGGCAGATGATCCACGAGCGACCGTTCGTGAACTCGCTCGGCGCGCTCACCGGCAACCAGGCCATGCAGCAGGTAAAGGCGGGTGTGCCGGCGATCTACCTCTCGGGCTGGCAGGTGGCGGCCGACGCCAACGACAGCCTCGCGATGTATCCGGACCAGTCGCTCTATGCCACGACGAGCGTCCCCACGGTGGTGAAGCGCATCAACGCGGCGCTGCAGCGCTGCGACCAGATCGACCATGCCGAGGGCAAGAACGGCATCGACTGGTTCGCGCCGATCGTGGCTGACGCCGAGGCGGGCTTTGGCGGCGTGCTGAACGCCTTCGAGCTGATGAAGGCGATGATCGAGGCGGGTGCGGCCGGCGTGCACTTCGAGGACCAGCTCGCCGCGGTGAAGAAGTGCGGCCACATGGGCGGCAAGGTGCTCGTGCCGACGCAGGAAGCCGTGCAGAAGCTCGTCGCCGCGCGCCTCGCCGCCGACGTGCTCGGCGTGCCCACGATCCTCCTCGCCCGCACCGACGCCGAGGCCGCCGACCTCATCACCTCCGACACCGACGAGAACGACAAGCCCTTCC
Organism: uncultured beta proteobacterium; assembly: GCA_963744255.1. Lineage (GTDB taxonomy): Bacteria > Pseudomonadota > Gammaproteobacteria > Burkholderiales > SG8-39 > DATEDA01. The sequence continues at coordinate 34,717 of CAVUSZ010000002.1, read as the reverse complement.
TCACCGGGGAGCGCACCCCGGAGGGGTTCTTCCGCACGCGCAAGGGCTTCGACCAGGCGCTCTCGCGAGGCCTCGCCTACGCGGCGTACGCCGACCTCGTCTGGTGCGAGACCGGCACGCCCGACCTCGCGTTCGCGCGCCGCTTCGCCGAGGGCGTGAGGAAGGCGTATCCGGACAGGATGCTCGCCTACAACTGCTCGCCCTCGTTCAACTGGAAGAAGAACCTCGACGACGCGACGATCGCGAAGTTCCAGCGCGAGCTGGGCGCCATGGGCTACAAGTTCCAGTTCATCACGCTCGCGGGCTTCCATTCGCTCAACTACGGCATGTTCGAGCTTGCGCACGGCTATGCCCGCGAGGGCATGACCGCCTTCGTGCGGCTGCAGCAGGCCGAGTTCGCCGCCGCGGAGCACGGTTTCACCGCAGTCAAGCACCAGCGTGAGGTCGGCACCGGCTACTTCGACGACGTCACCCAGGTGATCCAGGCCGGCAAATCCTCGACGACGGCGCTGCACGGGTCCACGGAGGACGAGCAGTTCTTCGTGGCGGCGACGCCGCTCCGGCAATCGGCCGCGGCAAGCTGAACGGAGGCCGGCGATGAAACGCGATGACTTCCGCATCCCCGGCATCGAGCTTCCGCCCGGCCAGCCGAACCTCTTCGATCGCATCCTCACGCCGCAGGCGGTGGGGTTCGTCGCCCACCTCGCGCGCAAGTACGAGCAGCGGCGGCGCGACCTGATGAACGCGCGCGCCGAGCGCCAGGCGCGGCTCGACGCGGGCGAGAGCCTGGGCTTCCTTCCCGAAACGGCCTCGATCCGCCATGCGAACTGGACCGTGGCCCCCGTTCCTGCGGACCTCCAGGACCGCCGCGTGGAGATCACCGGACCGGTCGAGCGCAAGATGATCATCAACGCGCTCAACTCGGGCGCGAGCACGTTCATGGCGGACTTCGAGGACTCGAGCACGCCGAGCTGGGACAACATGGTGCGGGGGCAGATCAACCTGCGCCAGGCGGTCGACGGGACGATCAGCTTCACGAGCCTGGAGGGCAAGAACTATTCGCTGAACGAGAAGACCGCGACCCTGATCGTGCGCCCGCGCGGCTGGCACATGCTCGAGCGCCATGTCCTCGTCGACGGCGAGCCGGTCTCCGCCTCGCTCTTCGACTTCGGGATCTTCTTCTTCCACAACGCCGAGCGGCTGGTCGAGAAGGGAAGCAGCCCCTACTTCTACCTGCCGAAGATCGAAAGCCACCTCGAGGCGCGCCTCTGGGACCACGTGTTCAACGAGGCCGAGTCGCGCATGAACCTGCCGCGCGGGACGGTCAAGGCGACCGTGCTCATCGAGACGCTGCCCGCCGCGTTCGAGATGGACGAGATCCTCTACGAGCTGCGCGACCACTCCGCCGGGCTCAACTGCGGGCGCTGGGACTACATCTTCAGCTGCATCAAGAAGCTGCGCCGCGGCGACTTCGTGTTCGCCGACCGGGCGCTTGTCGCGATGACGAGCCCGTTCCTGCGCGCCTACTGCCAGCTGCTCGTGCAGACCTGCCACCGCCGCAACGCCCACGCGATGGGCGGGATGGCCGCGCAGATCCCGATCAAGAATGACCGGGCGGCCAACGATGCGGCGATCGCCAAGGTGATCGCCGACAAGGAACGCGAGGCGAACGACGGCTTCGACGGAACCTGGGTGGCACACCCGGGCCTCGTGCCGGTGGCCCGCGCCGTGTTCGATCGGGTCATGTCCACCCCGAATCAGATCCACCGCAAGCGCGAGGACGTGTGCGTGAAGACGGCCGACCTGCTCGCCTTCGCCCCGCAGGGCCCGATCACCGAGGCGGGGCTGCGCACCGATATCGACGTGAGCCTGCGATACATGGGTTCGTGGCTCGCCGGCAACGGCTGCGTGCCCATCAACAACTTGATGGAGGATGCGGCCACGGCGGAGATCTCGCGCTCGCAGATCTGGCAGTGGATCCGCAGTCCCAAGGGCCTGCTCGAGGACGGCCGCAAAGTGACGCTCGAGCTCTTCCGCACGATGCTCCGGGAGGAGCTGCGCAGCCTCTCAAGCGTTCCCGGTTCCAACGACGCCCGCTACGAAGAGGCGGCCTGGCTTCTCGACCGGCTGGTTTCGGCGGACGAGTTCGTCGACTTCCTCACCGAGCCGGCCTACCAGTTCGTGGCGGCGCTGCCGAAACTCCAGGAGATGGCTGTCGATTAGCGTTCCGGCGGCCGTCAAGATCGGGTCGGCGTCGAGGTCAGCTGCGATCGGAACTCCCGCGTTGGGGGGCCGAGATCGTGACCCTGATCCAGCGCCGGCCGCTCACGCCGGCGCCCTGCGCTCGTCCCGCGCCACCGCCAGCCCACACAGCAGCGTCAGCAAGGCGGCGGCGACCATCACGTAGATCGCGTCGCCCCAGCGGCCGCTCGCCGACACCGCCGCGGCAACCGCCAGTGGCCCGGCAAACTGGCCGAGATTGGAGAGCTGCATCATCAGTCCCTGCAGGCTCGCGACCTGCGACTGCGATCGCGCGTGGCTCTGCGCGGCGAACGATACGGCGGGGATGACGCCACCGGCGTACGAGAAGGCGAGGCAGGACGCGAACCGCAGCCAGTCGGGCGCGCCCTCCGCGAAAATGCCGACCGCGAATGCCCCCATCATGACCGCGGCCGCGCACACGATGAGGCCCCGCGGCATGTGCCGCTGCATGAGCCACGCGCCGGTAAGGTTCCCCGGCACGTTGATCGCGACGACTGCGGCGGTGACGAGCGATGCGGCAGCGAGCGACGCGCCGCGGGTCTGCAAGAGGAAGGTCGGCAGCCAGACCATCACGCCGCTCCATTGGGCGGCATAGAAAGCCATTACCAGCGAGTTCCACCACGGCCCGGGCTGGCGCAGTCCGGCGACGATCGCGCCGAACGTGCGGCCGGAGGGCGGTGCCTGCGGGTAGTTCCTGCGCTGGGCGGCGAGCGCGGCGCCGGCCGCTACCGTCGCCGCGACCACGGCGAGCCACAGGCCGCGCCAGCCGACCGCGTCGATCAGCGCCGGCGCAGCCACCATCGTGACCGCCATGCCGAACGGCATGTAGGTGCTCCAGATGCCGAGAGTGAGCTTCCGGTCGCCGGCCGCGGTCGCGGCGAAGATCAGCGCCGCCGCCGAAACCGTCGCCGCCAGCAGCCCGGCGCCTTCGACCGCGCGCGACGCGATGAGCCAGGCGCCCGACGGCGCGGCCGCCCCGCCTAGGCCGCCGGCGACGAGGAGCGCGAGGCCGGCGAGCGCGAAGCGGAACGCACCGATGCGGTCGGCGGCGAGCCCGAAGCCGACCGCCGCAGCGAGCGCGACGGTGTTGAAGGTCGAGACCACCCAGCCCGCTTCGACGAGCGAGAGGTCGAACTCGGTCTTGAGCGCGGGAAGAGCCGGCGGAAGCTTGCCGACATAGGCGGCGGCGACGATGCCGGCGAGGAGCGCGGCCGCGACCCCGGGCCAGCTGGTGCGGCCAGTCATCTGCCTACGCGGCGGGCTCCGTACGCCGGCGCCGCGAGGCAACCTGCATGCCGCCGATCGTCGCGAGGATCGCGGCGCCGACGATCGAGCTGATCAGCTCGGGGACGATGAGCAGAATGGCGCCGGCGAACAGCACCGCCCGCTGCCACATCACGAGCGGCGCTAGCAGGTAGCCGTGCAGGCTCGCCGCGAGCGCGATGACGCCGACCGTCGCGCTCACGAACGCGGCGGCGGTGGTCTGCCACGGGCCGATCATCAGCAGCGCGGGCTCGTAGACGAACATGAACGGCACGATGTAGCCGACCGCGCCGACGCGCATCGCGGCCCAGCCGGCGTCCCACATGTTCGCCTTGGCGAGGCTCGCGGCGGCGAACACGGCGAGCGCCACCGGCGGGGTGATCGCCGACAGGATGGCGAAATAGAATGCAAACATGTGCGCCGCCGGCACCGCGGTGCCGAGCTTGACGATCGCCGGCACGAGCAGCGCGACCATCATGATGTACGACGGCGTCGTGGGCAGGCCGAGGCCGAGGACGAGGCCGGCGATCGCAGTCAGCACGAGCGCGAGCACGAGCGAGTTCTGCGACAGCTCGAGGACGACCTGGGTGAAGCTGATCCCGGCGCCGGTGATCGTCACCGCGGCGATCATGATGCCGGCGCACGCGCAGGCGATCGCGACCGAGAGCGTGTTCTTCGCGCCTTCCTCGAGCGCCTCGATCACCGTCCGCCAGGTGATGCCTTGGCGCGTCGTCCTGCGGAGCAGCGCAGCCGGCAGGCAGGCGAGGAGACCCACGAGCGCGCAGAGCGGGGCGCTGTAGCCCGCGAGCAGGCCCCACAGCAGGATCACGATCGGGATGAAGAGGTGGCCACGCTCCCGCATCACCTGCCCGAAGCGCGGCAGCTCCGCCCGCGGCACGCCGAGCAGGCCGACGCGCTTCGCCTCGAAGTGCACCGCGAAGAACACCGCGACGTAATAGAGGATCGCCGGAATGATCGCCCACACCGTGACCTGGAAGTAGCTGACGGAGAGGAACTCGGCCATGACGAACGCCGCCGCGCCCATGACCGGCGGCATGATCTGGCCGCCGGTCGAGGCAGTCGCCTCGACCGCGGCGGCGAAGTGCGGGCGGAAGCCGCTGCGCTTCATCAGCGGGATGGTCATCGGCCCGTCGACCATGACGTTGGCCACCGCGCTCCCCGACACCGTGCCGAAGAGGCTCGAGCTGATCACCGACACCTTGCCCGGTCCGCCCGCGGTCCCGCCGGCGAGCGAGAGCGCGAAGTCCATGAAGAGCCGGCCGGTGCCGCTCTTCTCCATGAACGCGCCGAACAGCACGAACAGCATCACATAGGACGCTGACACGCCGAGCGTCGAGCCGAAGATGCCTTCGGTCGAGAGGTACACCTGCTCCATCAGCACCGGGAGGCGGACGTTGCTGAAGAAGAGCGGATAGGCGAGGAAGGCGAGACCCGTCAGCGTGAGCGCCCACCCGAGGACCCGGCGCGTGGCCTCGAGGACGAGCGCGGTCGCGAGCACGGCGTAGAACATGTCGAGCCGCGTCAACTCGTCGATGTAGATGATGCGGTTGTTGACGTACTCGTAGTTCACGAAGATGTGCAGGATGAACGCCCAGGAGCCGGCGAGGAGCAGCCAGTCGAGTGTGCGCCAGCCCCATCCGCCGCCGGGCTTGAGCGGATACAGCAGGAAGATGAGCGTCATCGTGAAGAGCAGATGGGTGCCGCGGAAAACGTACGCCTCCGGCGGGCCGAACCACGCCACGTACATGTGATAGAGCGACATCGCCACCGCCACCACGGTGACGAGCCGCTTGAGCGCGCGAGTGGTGGGCGCGGTCGGCGCGGTCTCGTGCTCGGACATTCCTCCCCCTCAGCACAAACGGGGCGGCAAGCGCCGCCCCGTGCCGGGCTTTCCGCGCGGTGAGCGCCGTTAGAGCGCGCCGGCTTCCTTGTAGAATTTCTGCGCGCCTTTGTGGAACGGCACGCCGATGTCGAGCGCCATGTCCTTCGGCGTCAGGCCGGTGATCGCGCTCACGACGGCGGCCATGTTGCCAACGTTCGCCGCCATCGCCTTCGTCATCCGGTACACCGTGTCCTCGGCGAGATCGCAGGCGGCGACCACGTGCGTCGAGTAGCCGATCACCGGCACGTCCCGGTCCTGCTTGGGATAGGTTCCGGCCTTGATGACCAGCTTGTTGTAGCCGGAGTTCGTCTTCTTGATCTCGGCCATCGTGCGGTCGTCGACCGGGACGAGCTTCACGTCGCGCGCGCTCGCGAGCTCCATCACCGCGGACGCGGGCGCCGTCGTGCCGAGCGTGAACACCTGCACGTGGCCGTCCTTCATCATTCCCACCGCGTCGGTGTATGCGGCCTGGAAGTTGACCTTCGACAGAGACTGGTAGTTCATGCCGTTGATCTGCAGCACCATCGCCGTGACGGCCTCGGCGGTGTTGCCCTTCGGCTGCGTCACGACCGACTTGCCCTTGAGGTCGGCGAGCGAGTCGATCTTGGCGTCGGCCGCGGCGACGACCTGGAAGTACTGCGGATAGAGGTTGGCGATCTGGCAGACGTTGGTCGTTTTCTTCGGGTAGGGCGCGCGGCCTTCGATACCGTCCACCGTCGTGCTCGAGTTGCCGAAGCCGATCTGCGCCTTGCCCTCGTCGACGCCGCGCACGTTGGCGATGCCGGCGCCGGGAGTCTGGGTGATATGCAGCCCGGCGATCTCCTTCTCCCACATTCCCTTCAGCGCGCCGCCGAGCGGGATCCACGACCCGCCCTGCGGGCCAGTCATGAAAGTAACCTGTTGCGCCGCGGCGGGCGCTGCGAACGCGGCGGCGCTGGCCGCCAGACACACGAAACGAGCGATCCTCATGGTCTCCTCCTCGGTGGTCGAAGTGTCCCGGGTGCACCCGGGATCAGTCGGGGCAGTCTAACCCAAGGCCCCCGCGCCGCAGTGCACCAAATGGCGCATCAGGGCACCGGCGTCAGCACCGGCCGCCCGGCGAAGTGCTCCACCAGGTTGTCGATGCAGAGCTTGCCCATCGCCGCGCGCGTCTCGTGCGTCCCGCTCGCGACGTGCGGCGTGAGCACCACGTTGTCCATCTTCCACAGCGCTTCGGGCATCCGTGGCTCGTCATCGAACACGTCGAGGCCCGCGCCGCCGAGCGCGCCTTCCTGGAGGCATTTCACCAGCGCCGTCTCGTCGACGACCGAGCCGCGCGCGACGTTCACGAGGACGCCTTTGGGTCCGAGCGCCCGGAGCACTTCCTCGTTCACCATGCGGAACGTCTCCTTGCCGCCGGGGACGATGAGCACGAGAAAGTCCGAGTCCTTCGCGAGGTCAAGGAGCCGCTCGTAGTAGGCGAACGGGAGATCGGGCTGCTTTCGCCGCGTGTGATACGCGATCTGCATGTCGAAACCGGACAGGCGCTTCGCAATCGTGCTTCCGATCCGCCCCATGCCGACGATCCCGAGCCGCTTGCCGCTGACGCGCGTCTGCAGCGGCAGGTTGCCTGCGAGCCACTTGCCGGCGCGCACGTACCGGTCGCCGAGCGCGATGCCGCGGCTCGCCGCGAGCAGGAGGCCGATGGCGAGGTCGGCCACGCAGTCGTTCAGCACGTCCGGCGTGTTGGTCACGATGATGTTGCGCTTGCGGGCCGCGGCCACGTCGACGCCGTCGTAGCCGACGCCGAAGCACGAGATGATCTCCAGGTTCGGCAGGGCGTCGATCAGCTTGCCTTCGACCGCCGAGCTCCCGCTGCCCTGGATGCCGCGGATGCGCGGGCCGACTTCGGCGACCAGCTTCGCCTTGTCAGGCGTGTTCCAGAGCTTGTGGACGTTGAACTCGCGCTCGAGGCGCTCCATCGACGGGCCGTACATCCCCGCCACCGAGAGGACGTCGATCTTCATGGCTGCTTGAACCTCGCAGCGAGCTGCTCCGACCCGCGCGCAAGCAGGCCGACGTCGGCGCCGACCGCAACGAAGAGCGCGCCGAGCTCGAGATAGCGCCGGGCGAGCTTCTCGTCGGACGTCAGGATGCCCGGCGCCTTGCCGAGGGCGCGGATCCGCTTGATCGCATCGTCGATCTTCGGCAGGACCGCCGCGTTCGCGGTCTCGCCGGGGTAGCCGAGCGAGGCATGCAGGTCGGCCGGCCCGATGAACACGCCGTCGACGCCGTCGACTCTTGCGATCGCCTCGAGGCTGTCGAGCCCCGGCTGGTTCTCGACCTGCAGCAGCACGCAGAGCTCCTCGTGCGCGCGCTTCGCGTAGTCCTTGACGCGGCCGAACCGATTCGCGCGGGTCGTGCCGGCCACGCCGCGCAACCCTTCCGGCGGGTAGCGGGTGGCGGCGACGGCCGTGCGCGCCTCGGCCTCCGAGCTCACGTAAGGGATGAGCAGCGTCTGCGCGCCGACGTCCAGCACCCGCTTGACGGTCACCGTGTCGTTCCACGGGATGCGCACGACGGGATGCGTCGGATACGGCGCGATCGCCTGGAGCTGGCAGAGCACCATGTCCAGCTCGTTCGGCGAATGCTCGCTGTCGAGGAGCAGCCAGTCGAAGCCCGAGCCCGCGCAGACCTCCGCGCTGTAGTGGCTGGATAGCGAGAGCCAGAGCCCGATCTGCGCCTGGCCGGCCTTGATTGCGCGCTTGAAGTGATTGGCGGGGAGGTCCATCGCGACTCCTTGGAGGGAGCCGCGATTGTAACCGCCGCCGGAAGCGGTGGATCGACTGCCGGTCGAGCGCTGCCAACCGCTCGCGCGCGACCTTCGTCGAGCGGATCTCCGCCTCGACCGACGAAGCGCTGTGCTTCGCCTGCGCCGCGCCGTCCTCGAATACCGTGGGGCGGCGCGGGAGGCGCGGGGCTAGGACTTCAGCCCGCGCGCCTTGAGTGCTTCATCGACCCAGGCGCGGTCGAAACTGCCGGTCGCGATCGCCGCGAGCGACGCGTCTTCCTTCTGCTTCTGCGCGCGCGCGCCCGCGAGCACCGCTTCGGCGTCAGTCTGGGGGATCGCGACGAGGCCGTCGGCATCGCCGATCACGATGTCGCCGGGATGCACGACCATCCCTGCGATCGAGACCGGCACGTTGATCTCGCCGGGACCGTTCTTGTAAGGGCCGCGGTGCGATGCCCCCCGGGCGTAGACCGGGAAGGTGCCCGCGGCGAGCGCCGCCGCGTCGCGGATCGCGCCGTCGATCACCAGCCCCGCGACGCCGCGTTTCGCGGCCCACGACGACATGATCTCGCCGATGATCGCCTGCTCGACGAGCCCGCCCGCGGCGACTACGATCACGTCGCCGGGCCCAGCGGTGTCGATTGCCTTGTGGACGAGGAGGTTGTCGCCCGGCGGGACCTTCACCGTGAACGCGGGGCCGGCGAGCCCGCCGCCGCGGTGCATCGGCCGGAGGACGGCGCTGCCTACACCCTGCACGCGGTTCATGCTGTCCGAGAGGAGCGATGCCTGCAGCTCGGCCAGCGCGGCGACGAGCGCCCGCGAGGGCCGGTTCGGCATCGGCAGGATGCGAAAGCCGGGGGTCACGTCAGTCCTTTCCCTTCACCTCGATCCCGGCCGCCTTGGCGAGCTCGCGGTGGATGCGGGCCACGCGCTCGACCTCGCCCTTGGCCGGGAAGCGCTCGTAGAAGCCCTCGGAGCGGAAGGTGCGGACGAGCTCGGTCCACGGCGCGAGCCGGTCCTCCCAGCGCGCCACCCGACCGGGCTCGGGCTCGGCGTCGTCGCGCGCGAGATCGGCGCACACGCGCACCAGCGCCTTGATCGTCACCGGCTTCGTGACCATGTAGTTGTCCTTGCCCCAGTAGGCGTCCGTGAACGCCGCCCGCGCCGCCTTGAGGAAGTCGCGGATGATGCCGTAGTAGCGATCGGCCTCGCGCGCGCCCCCGCCCGCGGACTGGATCTTCCGCCAGCTGCCGTGCACCCAGCGGTAGATCTCGTTGAAGAGCTCCGCCTGCAGCACCCACTTGTCGCGCGCGCTGCGCCCGCCGAGCCGGTTGATGCGGTAGCGAAGCGGGCTGTCGGCCTCGCTGTAGAGCTTCTCGACGATGCGCGCCGCGAACTTGCGGTCGGGCGCCGCCCACGACACGCGCTCGTAGAGATCGACGAGGTGGCTCTTGTTGATGCGGGTCGGGGTGGAGTTGATGATCACGAACATCTCGGTCGCGAAGTCCTCGCTCCGACCGTCGAAGATCGTGACCGGCACATTGATCGTCGCCGCCTCGTCGGGATGGCTCTTGAGGTAGAAGTGCAGCGCGGCAAGCCGGTGCTGGCCGTCGATGATGTAGAACTTCGAGGACGGTTCCTGCAGACTCCCGATGTCGTCGCCGCTCGAGCGGAAAGTGAGCCGTTCCGGCGTGAAGAGGAGCACTGCGCCGGGGATGGGCGGCTGGGTGACGGCGGTCTCGTAGAAGTTGCGGAGCTGCCGTACCTTGCTGTGCGAGAGCGCCCGCTGGAACGCCTTGTCGGTGCGCTCGATCCTCGCGATGAACTGGCCGACGTCGTCGTCGTGCGCCACGCGCGAGGGCGCGATCTCCTCGCCCTCGCCGTAGAAGCGGCTGATGAACCGGACCTTGTGGAGCAGGTCCTGGGCATTGAAGCTGGCGAAGTAGAAGACCCCGTCTTTTTGGCGGATGCGGGTGGCGTGCACGACCGTCTCTCCCTCTTGGTTGCCCACCGGCACGTGGGCCGTGCGGACTATAACGTGCCCCGGGGCCCGCCCGAAAGCCCCAGAACCCCAACCAAAACATCCCGTAAGCACCTTCTGATCGCCCGGCACTAGGGAGTTGCAAGGCGTCTCCCCAGTGTTCCAGCGTGACGGGATATGGACAAAGGGGCGAGGGAAAGGCGTGGGAGCCTTCCCTTCCTTGGCCCCGCCCAGCGGCCAGCCCATCAGGACCGAAGTCCCGTCGACAGGCAGGTCGGGAGCTTCGATCGGGGGCCGACTTTACGTTGTCGTCGGCGGTCTGTCCGCGATCCCGATCGCGTCGTCGGTGAACAGTCGTCACGGCCGGCGCAAAGCAACTACACTCCTGCGCCTACCAGGGAGGGTTCGATGAACCGGTTGATCAATTTCGTCGTGCTGTTCGTCGCCGCGCTCGGCGGCGCCGCCGCGCACGCGCAGGCCTACCCCGCGAAACCGATCAAGATCATCATCCCGTTCGTGCCGGGCGGTCCGTCAGACACGGTCGGCCGCGCGATCGGGTCGAAGTTCCAGGAGTACCTCGGTCAGCCTGCCGTCGTCGAGAACCGACCCGGCGCGAATGGCGCGATCGCGGCGGAGTTCGTGGCCAGGTCCGACCCCGACGGCTATACGATCCTCGTCGGCTCGATCGGCGTGTTCTCGATCAACGCCGCGCTCTTCAAGGACCTGCGCTACCACCCGGTGCGCGACTTCGCGCCGATCACGCTCGCGGTGACGACGCCGAACGTGCTGGTCACCAAGCTCGACTTCCCGGCGAAGACCGTGAAGGAGCTGCTCGACGAGATGCGAAGGAATTCCGGCAAGGTCTCGTTCGGCTCGAGCGGCACCGGGTCGTCCGACCATCTGACCTTCGAACTCTTCAGCCAGATGACCGGCACGAGCGGCATCCACGTTCCGTACAAGGGCGGCGCTGCCGTGGTCACCGATCTGCTCGGCGGGCAGGTCGACGGGTCGTTCCAGAATCTCGGCACTGTTGCGACCCAGCTCAAGGCGGGCAAGATCCGCGCGCTCGCCGTCACCGCGAAGACGCGCGCCGCTCAGCTGCCCGACGTGCCGACGATGGCCGAGGCCGGGTTTCCAGAGCTCGTCGTGACTTCCTGGCAGGCGGCCGGGGCGCCGGCGAAGACGCCCCGCGATATCGTGCTCAGGCTCAACGACGCCGCGGTGAAAGCACTGCGCTCGCCGGAGATCCGCGAGCGTTTGAACGGGATCGGCTTTGACGTCATCGCCAGCACGCCGGAGGAGTTCGGGCAGTTCATGAAGGCCGAGGTCGACCGCTGGACGCAAGTCGTCGACCGCGGCGGCATCAAGCCGAACTGACGGGCGCGCAGCCCGTCACCCGGCGCAAGCCGGGGTCCAGCGGTGCGGGCCCCTGGATTCCGGCGTTCGCCGGAAGACGCGTCAGGCGAGGAACTCACGCACGAGCGCGACGAGCGCCGCGGGCTGCTCGAGCATCGGGCAGTGTCCCGACGCCGGAATCTCGCGATAGACCGCGCCGGGAATCTGCGCGGCGAGCGCGCGGGCGAGCGCCGGGGGCGTCGTCTGGTCGAGAGCCCCGCACAGGACGAGCGTCGGGTTGCGGATCCCGCCGAGCCGCGGCGCGAGATCGAGCGCCGCAAGCGCGAGGCAGGCACGCGCAAAGCACGCCGGATCGACACCGGCGAGCGCGCGCTTCCGCGCCGCGACCGCGTCCGCGTTCGCGGCCGCGAACTCCGGCGGGAACATCCGGCCGATCGCGGTATCGAGCACCGTCTGCATGCCGCCTTCGCGCACTTTCTCCGCCATCGCCCGAAACGGCGCGCGTGCCGGTTCCGGGAACGCGGCGACGACGTCGGCGAGAACGAGGCGGTCGAACCGCGCCCCGTGACGGATCGCAAGCTCCGCGGCGACGAACGCGCCGAAACCGTTGCCGAATACCGCGGTGTCGCGGCTGAGCTCGAGCGCTTCCATCGCGCGCGCGACGTGGTCCGCGTGATCGGCGACCGAGTCGAGCGCGACCGGCGTCGAGCGGCCGAACCCCGGCAGGTTGATGCGCGTGACCCGGCGCCACGCCGCGAGCGGCTCCAGCACACAGTCGAAGACCGTGCGGTCGGTCAGGAGCGAGTGCAGGAGGAGCAGACCGGGCCCGCTGCCGGTGCCATCGTGCTCGACCTCGAGCCCGTCCAGCACTACCGATGGCATGGCCCCGCCTACTGCAACGCCGCGGCGAGCAACGCGGTGATCATGGTTCCCTCCGGCGAGTGAACTGCGCGGCGGACTGTAGCACTCGCTTTACCCCGGCGCTCGCTCGCGCTAGATTCGGGCGGCAATGAACGCTCCGGTCCCCGCCGAGAAGCTGTGCAAGTTCACCACCGACGCGCTCCGCGCCGTCGGCATGCCGGACGCCGACGCGCACATCGTGGCGGAGCTGATGACCGAGGCCGACGTCTGGGGCAGCGAAAGCCACGGCGTGTTCCGGCTGCCGCATTACGTTCGCCGCATCCGCGCCGGCGGGGTGAACCTCAAGCCCGACATCCGCATCGCGGAGGAGCGCCCGGCGACGGCGCTGGTCGACGGCGACAACGCGATGGGCCATCTCGTGATGCGGTTCGCCACGCGGCTAGCGATCGAGAAGGCGCGCGGCAGCGGCGTCGCGTGGGTCGGCGCACGCATGAGCAACCACGCCGGACCGGCGTCGCTGTACGCCCGCATGCCGGCGGCCGACGGCATGGTCGGCATGTATTTCTGCGTCGGCAACGCGAACCATCTCGCGCCCTGGGGCGGCCTTGACATGCTGCTCTCGACCAACCCGATCGCGTTCGCGGTTCCCGGGCTCGAGGAGCCGTCGGTGGTGCTGGACATGGCGACCACCGTGTCCTCGTTCGGCAAGATCAAGGTCTATGCGCAGCAGGGCAAGGCCATGCCCGAGGGCTGGGTGATCGAGCGCGACGGGCGCCCGCTCACCGACGCGAAGCGCGCGGCCGAGGGGCTGCTGCTGCCGCTTGGCGGGATCGAGGCCGGCTACAAGGGCTACGGGCTCGCGCTCGTGCTGGGACTTCTCGCCGGATCGCTCAACGACGCGGCGATGGGCGCGGACGTGGTCAACTTCACCGAGGACGACACGTCGGTCACGAACACCGGGCACACTATCCTCGCGGTCGATCCGGCGGCGTTCGGCGATCCGACCGCGTTCCGGCGACGAGTCGACCGCGTGGTGCGCGAGCTGCACGCGTCCGAGCGCATGCCGGGCGTCGAGCGCATCCTGGTGCCGGGCGAGCGGAGCCACGGGAAGCGGAAAGCGCGCGCCGAGTCGGGCATCCCGATGTCGGCGCCGTTGCGCGCCAGCCTGGACAGGCTGGCCGGCGAGCTGAAGATCGCCGCGCTCGACTAACGGAGGAGGAGCTCGAGATGGACGCGGACAAGCGCAGATTCGCGCGGGCGGTTGCCGCCGGCCTGCTCGCGGCGGCGCTGCCGTGCGCGGCGCAGGACTATCCGGCGAAGCCGATCCTCATGGTGATGCCGCTGCAGGCGGGCAGCGCCGTCGACGTCATGATGCGGATCGTCGCGCAGAAGATGAGCGACAACCTGGGCCGCCAGGTCGTGGTGGAGAATCAGCCCGGCGCCGCCGGCCTGATCGGCGCGGAGCGGGTGAAGCGGGCGGCGCCCGACGGCTACACGATCGGCGCGCTGAACGACAGCATCCTGACGATGATCCCGAACGTCCGCCAGGTGCCGTACGACCCGACCAAGGACTTCGTGCCGGTGAGCGTCGTCGCCGGCATCACCTGGGTGATGGTTGCGAACAACGATCTGCCGGTGAAGACGGTCCCCGACTTCATCGCGCTCGCGAAGAGCCGGCCCGGCAAGATCGACTACTCCTCGGGCGGAAACGGCAGCCCGCAGCACGTCGCGATGGAGGCGTTCAAGGCGGCGACCGGCACCTACGTCGTGCACATCCCGTACCGCGGCGCGACGCAGGCCGCGCTAGACGTGATCTCGAACCAGGTGCAGGTGCACTTCAGCGCGGTGTCGATCGTGCAGCCGCACATCAAGTCGGGCCGTATGCGCGCGCTCGCCGTGCCGAGCCCGAAGCGCTCGCCGTTGCTCCCCGATGTCCCGACCATGGCCGAGGCGGGCGTGCCCGGGTTCGAATGGTTTACCTGGGCGTCGATCGTCGTGCCGGTGGGCACGCCGAAGCCGATCGTCGACCGGCTGAACGCGGAGGTGGTGAAGGCGGTCAGCGCGCCGGACGTGCGCGAGAAGCTCGTTGCGCAGGGGCTCGAGCCGATCGGCTCGCCGCCCGAGCAGGTCACGCAGTGGACACAGGCCGGGCTCGCGCGGATGAGCGAGATCGTGAAGCGCGCCGGGATCAAGGGAGAGTGAGGAAAAATCATGAACGCCAAGCTGGATCCAGTTGCGGTAATCGCAAAGTTCGACCGCGCCGCCGAGAGCATCGGCAACATCGTGCTGCTCGAGCACGTGAACTTGCGCCAGGACGACCAGCGGCTCGCCGGGCTCTTCTACGTCGGCGGGCTGGGGCTCACGCGCGATCCCTACCTGCACGTCATCGACGTGAACATGTGGTTCAACTGCGGGCGCAACCAGTTCCATATGCCGACCGGCAACCCGCATCGCCTCCGCGGCGTGATCGGCGTGGTGGTGCCGGACCTCGACCAACTCATGGCGCGGCTCGAGAGCGTGAAGGCGAAGCTCGCCGGCACCCGCTTCGAGTTCGGGCGGCGCGATCATCACGTCGAGGCGACGTGTCCGTGGGGCAACCGCTTCCGGATCCACGCGCCGCACCCGCGCTTCGGCGACCGCCCGCTTGCCATCCCCTACGTTGAGCTGACGGTGCCGAAGGGCGCCGCGGCGGGCATCGTGTGCTTCTACCAGGAAATCATGGGTGCGCCGGCGCGCCTGGACGGCGGCGCCGCGCACGCGTGCGTTGGGCCGCACCAGGAGCTGATCTATCGCGAGACCGACGGGCCGATCCCCGATTACGACGGCCACCACGTCGCGATCTACGTCGCGGACTTCGCCGGGCCCCACCGGAAGCTCCTCGAGCGCGGGCTCGTCTTCGAAGAAAGCGACCCGTGGCAGTACCGGTTCAAGGAGCTGGTCGACCCCGATTCGGGCAAGCCGCTCTTCACGCTCGAGCACGAAGTGCGAAGCCTGACGCATCCGCTCTTCGGGCGGCCGCTCGTCAACCGCAACCCCGCCCAGACTCAGCGGTCGTACACGCCCGGGCAGGACGCTTTCTACTGATCCAGTCGTCGCCTCGGCTGCTGCCGCCGGAGACGGCGGTCAACCCGTAGGAGGAGAAGATCGCCATGTTTTCCCGCCGCCGTTTCATCGCCGCCTCCGCGGCCGCTTCCGCCGCGGCCCTCGCCCCGTCGGTCCGCGCGCAGACGCCGGTCGTCAACAAGACCGCGCGCATCGTCGTTGGCTTCCCGCCGGGGGGGTCGACCGACGTCGTCTCGCGTCTGATCGCCGACCGGCTCCGCGGCGTCTATGCGCCGTCGGTGATCGTCGAGAACAGGCCCGGCGCGGGCGGCCGTATCGCCCTCGAGGCGGTGAAGAACGCCGACACCGACGGATCGGCGATGATCCTCACGCCGGCGTCCATGCTCGTCATCTATCCGCACATCTTCAAGAAGCTCGCCTACGATCCCTTTACCGACTTCGCGCCGGTCACGAGCGTCTGCGCGTTCCCGATCGGCTTCAGCGTCGGCCCGATGGTCCCGGAGAGCGTCAAGACGGTGGCTGACTTCGTCGCCTGGGCCAAGGCGAACCCCAAGTCCGCTGCGTTCGCGTCGCCCGCTGCGGGCTCGATGGTGCACTTCACCGGCGTGATGCTCAACCGTGCCGCCGGCCTCGACATGACCCACGTCCCGTTCAAGGGCGGCGCGCCCGCGATCCAGGACCTGATCGGCGGCCAGATCGCCTCGAGCATGAATGTCCTCTCAGAGGCCCTGCCGCAGCACAAGGCCGGCAAGCTGCGCACGCTCGCGACCAGCGGCGCGCAACGTTCGCCCTTCATGCCGGACGTGCCGACGTTCGTCGAATCCGGTTACAAGGAGATTGTCGCGCGCGAGTGGTTCGGCATCCTGGTGCCGGCGAAGACACCCGCCGACATCATCACGAAGCTGAACGCGGCGATCCTCCATGCGCTCAAATCGAAGGAGGTCACCGAAGGCTTCGCGAAGCTCGCGTTCGACCCGGTCGGCGAAAGCCCGGCCGACTTTGCACGGATCATCAAAGCAGACTACGAGCGCTGGGCGCCGATCGTAAAGGCCTCCGGTTTCACCGCCGACGAGTGAGCGTGCGTTGGCCGTGGCCGCCAGGCTGCCCGTCGACAACGTCCTCGTCCGGGTTCGCTTTACTCCCGGACTTTCCGGCCGGGCACGAGGGGTCGTGTCCCGAGCGGGCGGGCGCCGCCTCCGGCGTGACCTTGACCGCGCTCGTGATGCTCGGGGCCGTCAGCGTCGCGATCGCCGCCAGCGCGCTCGAGATTCTGAGCGGATCGGCGAGCGCCGCCGCATCCGACGCGACCGCGCTCAACACTGTGCTCAGGGCCGGTGCGGCACTCGCGTTGGCGGGTGCGGTCACGCTGCTCGCGTTCGGGCGCCGGGACACGCCGCGAGCGGCGGGGCAACGGGCGACTTGATCACGGCCTGCGGCGTCTCGCGCGCGGCGCCGTGGTCGAGCCGCGGACGATGAGCGCCGGCTCGAGCTTGATCTCCTGCTTCGGCGCCTGCGGGTCCTCGATCTCGGCGAGCAGCAGGCGCGCCCCCTGCTCGCCCATCACGCGATGCGGGATCCGCACGGTGGTGAGAGGCGGCGAGAACCGGTCGGCGAACGTGATGTCGTTGAACCCGGTGATCGAGAGGTCGCGCGGACAGGTCGCGCCGCGCCGGGCGAGGGCGTCGTAGCAGCCGAGCGCGAGGAGGTCGTTCGCGGCGACGATCGCGGTGAGGCGCGGATTCGCGGCGAGAAGCTCGCTGCACGCGCGCTCGCCGGAGACGATGCCGTAGTTGTCCGCCGCGACGACCGGCGCGGTGAGCCCGCGCGATCGGAGCGCCGCGGTGAACCCGGCGCGCCGCGCCCGCCCGGTCGAGATCCGCGCCGGCCCGGCGACATGGCCGATCGCGCGATGGCCGAGCGCGACGAGGTGCCCGACGGCGAGCGCGATCCCGGCCGCGTCGTCATTGATCACCGCCGACACCTTGCCGCCGGGCAGCGAGCGGTTCACGAGGACCACCGGGAGACCGAGCGCACGGCACCGCGCGAGCACCGGATCGCGCAGCGTCGCGGTCGCAAGGATCGCGCCCTCAACGCGGCGCGCCGCGAGCCGGTCGAGCGCCTCGCGCGCCCGCGCGGGGTCGTTGTCCGTGTTGGCGATGATCGCGGTGTAGCCCGCGAACATCAGCGCCGACTCGATCCCGCGCAGGATCAGCGGGAAGACGGGGTTCGCCATGTCCGGGATCAGGACGCCGACGGTCGCCGAGCGGCGCGTGCGCAAGCCCGCGGCGACGGGGTCGGGGGTGTAGCCGAGCCGGCGGGCGAGATCCTCGACGCGCTTCGCCACGGGTGGGCTGACGAGGCCGCGGGTGCGGGGGTTGAGCACCCGCGACACGGTCGAGGGGTGCACGTGCGCCGCCCGGGCAACGTCTTGAATCGTCGGCCGTTTGTTGGGCATCTCTCGTCTGCACGATACGCTGGGGCAAAGCCGCTTCGCGGCGCCCCGCGTCCTTCCCGCCGATGCCTTCGGCACCGGTCCCTCGTCGCCGGCACCACTTGCCAGCTCGGGCGCCGTTAGTCTATCGTGCTGCAAACGATTGCATGAGCTGCTGCCTGCGGGTCCTCCCGGAGGCGACCGGAGGAGGCGTACCCGCGCTCCGCGCCTGCCTCGCCCGGTGCCACACGCTCACGAGGTAGAGATGGCCGCCAAGACTCCCGCGCCGAACGTCATTCGGCCCGACGACATCGATCCGCACCACCGCTGGGACCGGCCGCTCGCGGCGCCGGGGCACACCCAGGTCGACTTCGAGGAACGCGTCAACTTCCGCCGGCTGCACGACTACCGGCTCGCGCGCACGCGCGCCGCGCTCGCCAAGTCCGGCCTCGGCGCGCTGCTCTGCTTCGACCAGCACAACATCCGCTACACGACGAGCACCGTGATCGGCGAGTGGGCGCGCGACAAGCTCACCCGCTACTCGCTGCTCACCGGCACCGGCGACCCGTACATCTGGGATTTCGGCTCGGCGGCGAAGCACCATCGTCTCTACGCGCCGTGGCTCCGCCAGGACCATTGCCGTGCCGGCATGCTCGGCATGCGAGGCGCCACCGGTGCCGACATCGCGCTCTTTCGCGACGGCGCGAAAGAGATCAAGGCGATCCTCGACGAGGAGGGCGTCGGCGACATGCCGCTCGGCATCGACGTCGTCGAGCCGCCGATGCTGTTCGAGCTGCAGAAGCTCGGGATCGAGGTGCGCGACGGGCAGCAGGTGCTGCTGGAAGCGCGCGAGGTGAAGAACGTCGACGAGCTCGCGTTGCTCAACATGGCGTCCGCCATGGTCGACGGCGTGTACACGGACATCGCCGAGGCGCTGAAGCCGGGCGTGAAGGAGTCGCAGATCGTCGCGCTCGCGACCAAGCGGCTCTACGAGATGGGCTCCGACTGCGTCGAAGCGATTAACGCGATCTCCGGCGAGCGCTGCAACCCGCATCCGCACAACTTCACCGACCGGCTGATCCGCCCCGGCGACCAGGGGTTCTTCGACGTCATGCATTCATTCATGGGTTATCGCACCTGCTACTACCGCACGTTCAGCGTCGGGCGCGCGACCCCGGCGCAGCGGACCGCCTATCGTAAGGCGCGCGAGTGGCTGGACAAGGCGATCGAGCTGCTGAAGCCAGGGATGAGCACCGACAAGATCGCCGCCGCGTTGCCGACCGCGCAGGACATCGGCTTCGCGAGCGAGATGGACGCGTTCGGCCTCAACTTCTGCCACGGCCTCGGTCTGGGCCTGCACGAACGGCCGCTCATCTCGCGCGTCAACTCGTTCACCCAGCCGATCGAGCTCAAGGCGGGGATGGTCTTCGCGGTGGAGACCTATTGCCCGGCGACCGACGGCATCTCGGCGGCACGAATCGAGGAAGAGGTGATCCTCACGCCGGAGGGCGCGAAGATCATCTCGCTCTACCCGGCCGAAGAGCTCCCGATCGCCAACCCCTACTAGGAATCGACATGGATGCACTGAAGAAGCGCCGCCTCGGGTGGATCGGCATCGGCCGCATGGGCTACGCGATGGCCGAGCGGCTCGCCAAGGCGGGTTGCGACATCACGGTCTACAACCGCACGCGGGAAAAGGCCGAGCCGCTCGCAAAGTACGGCGCCAAGATTGCGGCGCGGCCGTCCGAGCTCGCCGGCTGCGACATCGTCTTCACGATGGTCGCGACCGGCGCCGACGTCAAGGAGGTGCTGTCGGGACCGAACGGCGTGCTCTCCGGAACCGGGAAGCCTCGGCTCGTCGTGGACAGCACGTCCATCTCGCTCGAGGAGTCGGCGGAGATCCGCGAGAGCCTCGCCGCGCGCGACGTGAAGTTCCTCGCCGCACCGGTGTCCGGGAATGCCAAGGTGATCAAGGCGGGCAAGCTGATGTTCGTCGTTTCGGGTCCGCAGGCCGCCTACGACGACGCGCGGCCGTACCTCGACCTGATTGGCCGCGGCTCGAGCTACGTCGGCGAGGGTGAGCTCGCGCGGATCGCCAAGATCTGCCATAACGTCTACCTCGGCGTGGTCATCCAGTCGATGTGCGAGATCACCATCCTCGCGCAGAAAGCGGGCATGTCGCGCCATGCTTTCCTCGACTTCATGAACAACAGCATCTTCGGCTGCATGTTCACGCGCTACAAGACGCCGGCGCTGGTGAACCTCGACATGTCGGTGACATTCACCCCGCCGCTCCTGCGCAAGGACCTCGATCTCGGTCTCGACGCCGGGCGCGAGCTGGGGGTGCCGATGCCGCTCACCTCGCTCACCCGCGATCTGGTGCAGACGCTGATCGGCAACGGTTACGACGCAGAGGACTTCGCCGCGCTGATCAAGCTGCAGGCGAAGGCGTCGGGGCTCGAGCTGAAGCCGGAGAACGTACCGGTCGGCGACGGACTCTCGTCTTGACGATCCGATTCACCGCGGACCGGCTGCAGCAGACAACAATCGATCATCGACCAGAGCACGAGGAGAAAGAGCGAGATGAAGCAACGTCACTGGATGCAGCTCCTTGCCGTAGTCACCGCGCTCGCGGCCGGTTCGGCCGCGCACGCGCAGAGCGCGTCGTATCCGAACAAGCCGGTTCGCCTCATCATCTCGTTCACGCCGGGCAGCGCGACCGACATCGTCGGCCGCATCGTGGCGGCGAAGCTCTCCGAGAACTGGGGTCAGCCGGTGGTAGCCGAGAACCGTCCGGGTGCCGGCGGATCGATCGGCTCGGCAGTGGTGGTGCAGTCGCCGCCCGACGGCTACACGCTGCTCGCGAACTCCTCGGCGCACGCGTCCAACCAGGCGATGTACGCCAAGCTGCCATACGACACGCTCAAGGACTTCACGAATCTCTCGCCGCTCGCCGGCCAGCCGAACGTGCTGATCGTCGGACCGCAGTCGGGCTGGAAGACGCTCGCCGACTTCATCGCGGCAGCGAAGGCGAAGCCGGGTGACCTCAACTTCTCCTCGGCCGGGATGGGCAGTGGCACGCATCTCAACCTCGAGAAGCTGAAGCTTATGACTGGAACCAACGTGACGCACGTGCCGTACAAGGGCACCCCCGAGGCGATCGGCGACACGATCGCGGGCAGGGTCTGCTGCTACTTCGCTCCGATCACCGCGGCGGTGCCGCACGTGACGGGCGGCAAGGTGATCGCGCTCGGCGTCTCGAGCACGACGCGCTCGGCGCTGCTCCCCGATGTGCCGACGATCGCGGAGGCCGGCGTGCCGGGCTTCGAGTACAACCTGTGGGTCGGGCTGTGGGGTCCGCCGAGCGTGCCGCCCGATCTCGCCGCCAAGATCAACAAGGACGTTCAGGCCGCGCTCGCGAGCCCGGACGTCAAGGAGCGCCTGCAGAAGCTCGGCGCAGAGCCGATGCAGATGACGATCCCCGAATTCACGCAGTTCGTGCAACGGGAGGTCGCCGACTCGCAGCGCATCATCCAGGCGGCGGGCATCATGCCGCAGTGACGCGCCGAGGAACGGGCGCGTCATCCCGGCGCAACGCGGGATCCAGTGAACCCAGGAGACGCCATGGCCAAGCAGCGTATCAGCTACGTCGACCCCAGCCGGATGACGCCCGAGATGCAAGCGGAGATGGATCGCTGCCGGCGCGAGGGCACGCCGCGGCCGGAGAGCTCGGCGGTGCGTGCGCACGTGCCGGCGGCGTTCTGGGCGTTCGCCAACTCCTGGCGCGACGTCTTCCGCAACGGCGTGTGCGACCACGCGATCAAGGAGCTCTGCCGGCTGTACGTGTCGCGCACCGTGCAGTGCGAGTATTGCGGCAACCAGCGGTCGATCCAGGCGCGGGCGAAGGGCGTGATGGAGGAGCAGGTGCGCGATCTGCTCGAGTTCGAGAAGTCGTCGCGCTACGACGACCGCCAGAAGGCGGCGCTCGCGTACGCCGAGGCGATCACCTGGCGGCTCGACACCGGCGACGCCTTCTGGGAGCGGCTGCACCGGCATTTCACCGAGCCCGAGCTGGTCGAGCTCGGCTGCTTCATCGCGCTCACGATGGGGCAGCAGAGCTGGTTGCGGCTGCTCAACATCGAGCACCACCAGGTGCTCGCGGGCACCGATGCGTCGATGGCGCCCGGATTCGAGAGCGCCGAGGCGCTCGCGGCATCGAAATCGTCGAAGGAGTACTGGGCAAAACCGGTTGCCAAGCGGAGCGCGGCCTAGATTTGGAGGAGAGACGAGTCATGACAACGATGAAGACGGCAATCGCCGCGTTCGCGGCGGCAAGCGCGTTTGCAGTGGCGCCGGCGGCGCTCGCGCAAGGCGCGGCGAGCTATCCGAACAAACCGATCCGGATAATCGTGCCGTTCACGCCGGGGAGTGCGACCGACGTGATGGCGCGCATCGTCGGCGAGCGACTCACCGCAGCGTGGGGTCAGCCGGTCGTCGTGGACAACCGCCCGGGAGCGGGTGGCACGATCGGCATCCGGGAGACCGCGCGAGCCGAACCCGACGGCTACACGCTGGTCGTCGTCTCGTCCGGGCACGCCGTGAACCACACCCTCTACAAGGATCTGCAGTACGACACGCTGAAGGATTTCGCCGGCGTCGGACTGCTCGGCACCCTGCCGAGCGTCCTGATCGTGCCGCCGCAGCTCGGGGTGAACTCGGTGAAGGAGCTCGTCGCGATGCTGAAGGCGAAGCCGGGCGAGTACAACTACGCGACCGCCGGGGTGGGCAGCGGCGCGCACGTCAGCACCGAGAAGTTCAACGTCGCCACCGGCGTCAAGGCGGTGCACGTGCCGCTCAAGGGCACGCCGCCGATGCTCGCCGAGACGATGGCGGGCCGCATCCAGTACGCCTGGGTGCCGGCGGTGTCGAGCATGGGGCTGGTCAAGGACGGCAAGGTGAAGCCGCTCGCGGTCAGCACGCCGAAGCGGATCGCCGCCCTGCCGGACGTGCCGACGATCGCCGAGGCCGGCTTCCCCGACGCCGAGTCGAATTTCTGGGTCGCGATGCTCGCGCCTGCGAAGACGCCGCGCGACGTCGTCGCGAAGCTGAACGCGGAGGTGAACCGCACGCTGCAATCGCCGGAAGTGAAGGAGCGCCTGGCGAAGCTCGGCACCGAGCCGATGGCGATGACGCCGGAGCAGTTCGACAAGTTCGTCGCCGACGAGTACCGCGAGCTCGGCGACATCATGGTCAAGGCGGGGCTGACACCGCAGTGAGAGGGGAGGGAGGCGCGATATTGAAGATCGCTGGCGCGCTCGCCGCGGTCGCGGCGCTCGCCTGGGCCGGCGCGCTCGCCGCGCAGGCGGTGAAGGACTCGGGGGCGAAGGCCGACTGAGGACGGGCAGGGGGTTGGGTGCGTAGCTTCGCCTACAACCAGCTTCCCGGCAGGGTCGTGTTCGGCGTCGGCGCGCTCGAAGAGCTGCCGCGCGAGATCGAGCGGCTGGGCGCGAAGCGCGCGCTCGTGCTCGCGACTCCCGAGCAGGCGGCGCAGGCCGAGGACGTCGCCCGCCGTCTCGGCGAACGGTGCGCGGGCGTTTTCGCGCGCGCGGTGATGCACGTTCCGGTCGAGGTCGCGCGCGCCGCGCGCGACGAGGCGGCCCGGCTCGGCGCCGATTGCGCGGTCGCGATCGGCGGCGGCTCGACCACCGGGCTGGGAAAGGCGATCGCGCTCGAGTCGCCGCTGCCCATCCTCGCGATCCCCACGACTTACGCCGGCTCGGAGATGACGCCGATCTGGGGCATCACCGAGGGCGGCATGAAGAAGACAGGGCGCGACGCCCGGGTGCTGCCGAAGACGGTGATCTACGACCCGGCGCTCACCGTCGGGCTGCCGGTGGGGCTTTCGGCGACGAGCGGCATGAACGCGATCGCGCACGCGGTCGAGGGCCTGTACGCGCAGGACGCGAACCCGATCAACTCGATGATGGCCGAGGAGGGGATCCGGTCGCTCGCGCAGGGCCTGCCGCGGGTGAAGGCGAATCCGGGCGACCTCGACGCGCGGTCGGACTGCCTCTACGGCGCGTGGCTCTGCGGTGCGGTGCTCGGCGCGGTGGGAATGGCGCTGCACCACAAGCTCTGCCACACGCTCGGCGGCACGTGGAACCTGCCGCACGCGGAGACGCACACGGTGGTGCTGCCGCACGCCGCGGCGTACAACACGTCCGCCGTTCCCGACGCGATGGCGCGCGTGGCGCGCTCGCTCGGGGCGGAAAGCGCTGCGCAGGGCCTCTACGACCTCGCGCGTGCGCTCGGCGCGCCGGTGGCGCTGAAGTCAATCGGCATGCCGGAGGGCGAGCTCGATCGCGCCGCCGAGCTCGCGACGACCTCGCCCTACTGGAACCCGCGGCCGGTCGAGCGGGTTGCGATCCGGCAGCTCCTCGACGACGCCTGGTCCGGACGGAGGCCCGCGTGAGCGACGAGGCGGCGACGGACAAGGACCCGCGGGTCGCCTCGGCGATCGCGCACTGGGCGCCGCGGTTCGTGGCGAACGGCGTGCTGCTCGCCGACTTCCAGGAAGTGACCACTGGCATCGCGCGCTGGGAGGACTGGTGCCGTGCGTGGTGCGATCGCGCGGCGCGCCACGAGCAGCTCGGCCGCGAGGCGCTCGGCGAGGGATGGAAGCTGACCGCCGGCGAGCATCTCGCGCGCGCGTCGGTCTACTACCACTTCGCGAAGTTCGTGTTCGTGATCGACCCGGCGCAGCTCCGTGCCGCGCACTCGAAGGCGGTCGAGTGCAAAACGCTCGCGCTCCCGTACCTCAGGCCGCCGGGCGAGCGCGTCGCGATTCCGTTCGCCGGGAAGACGCTCGCCAGCGTGCTGCGCAGGCCCGCGGGCGACGCGCGCCCGCCGGTCGTGATCATGATCTCCGGCCTCGACTCGACGAAGGAGGAGATGGACGCGTACGAGGCGCCGTTCCATGCGCGGGGCATGGCGACGCTCGCGTTCGACGGCCCGGGGCAGGGCGAGGCGGAGTACGACCTGCCGATCCGCGGCGATTTCGAGGCGCCGGTGAAGTCGGTCGTCGACTGGTTGCAGACTCGCAGCGACGTCGACCCGGCGCGGATCGGCTGCTGGGGGGTGAGCCTGGGCGGCTACTACGCGCCGCGCGCGGCCGCCTACGAGCCGCGGATCAGGGCGTGCATCTCGATCTCGGGCCCGTACGACTGGGCGGAGATCTGGGGCGAGCTGCCGCTCCTCACGCGCGAGGCCTTCCGCTTCCGCAGCCACAAGGCGACGCCGGAGGAAGCACACGAGCACGGGCGGAGCCTCACGCTGAAGGACGCCGCGCGCCGGATCGCCTGTCCGCTCTTCCTCGTCGGCGCGAAGCTCGACCGGCTGATCCCGTGGCAGCACGCGGAGCGCATCGCGCGCGAGGCGGGCGGGCCGGTCGAGCTTCTGATGGTGGAAGACGGCGGGCACAACGCCAACAACCGGCCGTACCGCTACCGCAGCCGCAGCGCGGACTGGATGGCCGAGCGGCTCGGTTTGCCGCGAACGTAGCCATGAGGAGGCAGACGATGAACCTGATCTCGCACATTGCCGTGCTCACCGCAGTCGCGCTCGCCGCGACGGCGCACGCGCAGGCGCCCGCACCCGCAGCGGGGCAGGCGTTTCCATGGAAGACCGTGCGTCTCGTCTCGGGCGTGTCGCCCGGCAGCGCGTCGGATACGATGGCCCGCGTCATCTCGGAGAAGCTGCAGGCCAACCTCGGGCAGCCGGTGATCGTCGAGAACCGGATCGGGGGCGGGGGGATCGTCGGCGCCGGTTCCGTGGCCAAGGCCGAACCCGACGGACACACGATCAGCGTGTACACGTCCTCGTTCACCATGGTGCCGTTCCGTCCCAACCCGCCGTTCGACGCGCCCCGGGAGCTTGCGCCGGTGGCGACGATCGCGACCATCCCCAACGTCCTGATCGTCTCGCCGGCAAAGGGCTGGAACACGGTGCAGGATCTGGTCGCGGCCGCTAAGGGGAGACCGGGGCAGCTCACCTACGGCTCGGCCGGCGTCGGAACCTCGACGCACATGGGCGCCGAGAAATTCCGGTTCGCTGCCGGGATCGAGGTCGTCCATGTGCCGTATAAAGGGGCGCCGGAACCGATCGCCGACATCATCGGCGGGCGGATCGACTTCAATTTCGCGCCGATCGTCGCGGCGATGGGGCAGATACGGGACGGCAAGGTGCGGGCGCTCGCGGTCGGGGCGGCGAAGCGCGCGCGCGCGCTGCCCGACGTCCCCACCACCGTCGAGGCGGGCTATCCCGGCTCGGAATACAACTTCTGGGTGGGCCTGCTGGTGGCGTCGAAGACCCCGCGCGAGACGGTCGATCGCCTGAACCAGGAAGTGAACAAGGTGCTGCAGGTCCCCGAGGTGCGGGACCGCATCGAGAAGCTCGGCGCCGACGTCCTGACCATGCCGTTACCCGAGTTCGAGGCGATGATCAGGCAGGAGTTCGAGGACAATGCCAAACTCGTGAAAGCGGCGGGTATCAAGCTCGAGTGACGGAGAACGGAGGACTCACCATGCGTCAAGTCAGCAAAGACAACCTCACCGAGGCCGTGCTCGCGCGGCTGAAGGATGTCAAGGATCCGCGCTTCAAGGAGATCATGACCAGCCTCATCCGGCATTTGCACGCGTTCGCGGACGAAGTGAAGCTGACCGAAGAGGAGTGGTTCGAGGGCATCAAGTTCCTCACGGCCGTCGGGCAGAAGTGCGACGACAAGCGCCAGGAGTTCATCCTGCTCTCGGATGTCCTAGGGCTCTCGATGCGGGTCGTCGAACTCAACCACCCTAGCCCAGCGGGCGCGACCGAGTCGACCGTGCTCGGGCCGTTCTTCGTGCACGGCGCGCCGGAGTTTCCGTACGGCGCGGACATGACGAGGAACGCAACGACGCGGGGCGAGCCGACGTGGGTCAGCGGCAGGGTGCTCACGGTCGACGGCAAGCCGATCGCCGGGGCGACGATCGACGTATGGCAGGCGAAGGCGGACGGCGTCTACGACATCCAGACCCCGGATGCCGAGTTCGAGCTCCGCGGGCGGGTGAAGTCGGACGCCGAAGGGCGCTACGCCTTCCAGACCTACAAGCCGAAGTTCTACGGGGTGCCGACCGACGGCCCGGTCGGCGACATCCTGCGGCAGATGGGGCGCCACCCGATGCGGCCCGCGCATATGCACGCGATCGTGTCGGCGCCGGGTTATCGCCAGGTGATTACCCACGTCTTCGTCGACGGCGATCCGTATCTCGATTCGGACGCGGTGTTCGCCGTGAAGGAGTCGCTGATCGCGAGATTCCGGAAGGTCGACTCGCCGGAGGAAGCGAAGAAGCTCGGGCTTCCCTCGCCATTCCTGCGCCTCGACTGGGATTTCCGGCTCGCGCCGGAGGCCGGCGTCAAGGCGCGGCAGACGATCTCGGCGGCCGACGCCGTGGTGCGCTAGATCATGCGCCGGCTATCGAGGCTCCTTGCCGCGCTGCTCGTCGCCGGAGCGGCCGCGACGGCGCAGGCTCAGACCTATCCTTCTAAGCCGATCCGGATGATCGTGCCGTTCCCGCCGGGCGGCACGACCGACATCCTGGCCCGCGCGATCGGCGCCGAGTTGACGAAAGCCTGGGGCCAGCCGGTAGTGATCGAGAACCGGCCCGGGGCGGGCGGCAACATCGGTTCCGAAGCGGTCGCGAAGTCGCCGGGCGACGGGTACACGCTGCTCATGGGGACGGTCGGCACGCACGGCATCAACCCCAGCCTCTACAAGAAAATGCCCTATGACGCGGTCAAGGATTTCGCGCCGGTGACGCTCGTGGCGCTGGTGCCGAATATCCTCGTGGTGCATCCGTCCGTGCCGGCGAAATCGGTGGCGGAGCTGATCGCCCTCGCCAAGAAGCAACCCGGCAAGCTGACCTACGCCTCGAGCGGCAACGGCACGTCGATCCACCTTTCGGGCGCGCTGTTCGAGTCGCTGACCGGCGTGCAGATGGTGCACGTGCCCTACAAGGGCTCGGCCCCGGCGGTCACGGATCTCCTCGGCGGGCAGGTCAACATGATGTTCGACAACATGCCTTCGGCGCTGCCGCACGTGAAGGCTGGAAAGCTGCGCCCGCTCGGCGTCACGAGCGCGAAGCGCTCGCCGGCGGTGCCCGACGTGCCGACGATCGCGGAGGCCGGCGTGAAGGGCTACGAGGCAAGCTCCTGGTTCGGCGTGCTCGCCCCGGCGGGGACGCCGAAGGACATCGTCGCGAAGCTGAACGCCGAGATCGCGAAATCGCTCGGGACGCCGGAGATGAAGGAGAAGCTCTCGAGCCAGGGCGCCGAGCCGGTGGGCAACACGCCCGAGCAGTTCGGTGCATTCATCCGCGCCGAGATCGACAAGTGGGCCAAGGTGGTGAAGGCTTCGGGCGCGACGGTCGACTAGCAACAACCTTTCCGGAGAAACCCATGTCGGCGAACCTCAAGTCCCTGGCGACCTCCCTCGGCCCGCGACCGCGTGAGCAAGGAGGAGTGGGAAGTCCGCGTCGATCTCGCGGCGGCCTACCAGCTTGCCGCGATCTTCCGCTGGACCGACCTCATCTACACGCACTTCTCGGCCCGCGTGCCGGGGACGGACGACATGCTCATCAACCCCTACGGGCTGATGTTCGACGAGATCACGGCGTCGAATCTGGTGAAGATCGACATGGACGGCAACGTCCTCGACGACCCGACCGGCATGGGCATCAACCACGCCGGGTTCGTGATCCACGGCTGCGTGCACCAGGCCCGGCCCGAGATCAACTGCGTGATCCACACCCATACACGCGCCGGCGTGGGGGTCTCGGCGCAGAAGTGCGGCCTGCTGCCGCTCAGCCAGCATGCGATGCGCGTGCAGGCGACCGTCACCTACCACGACTACGAGGGGATCGCGCTCGACATGGACGAGCGCGAGCGGATGGCGCGCGACCTCGGGCAGACCTCCAAGGCGATGATCCTGCGCAACCACGGTCTCCTAACGCTGGGCGACTCGGTCCGCGAGGCCTTCGAGCTGATGTACTACCTCGACTGCGCGTGCCAGATCCAGGTCGATGCGCTCGCCGGGGGAATCGACAACGCGCTCCTGATGACCGAATCGGCGGCACGCAGCGCCGCCGCTGCCTTCGAGCGGCCCGACCGGCCGTCGACGGTGAAGGACTGGCCGGCGCTGGTGCGGATGCTCGATCGCAAGGGGATCAAGTACCGGGAGTAGTAGTGCGGACGGGGGCGCGCGCTGCGGGAAATCGGCGGGAGGAACCCGCCGGCGAGATGATGGAGGAGCATGAGAACCGCGAGAATTGCGCTCGTGTTCGTCGCCGGACTGCTGATAGCGGCCGGCGCCCTTGCGCAGAGCTATCCCGTCAAGCCGGTGCGCGTGGTGGTGCCGTTTCCGCCTGGCGGAGGCACGGACGTCCAGGCACGGATCCTCTTCAAGGAGCTCAACGATCAGCTCCGCCAGGTCTTCGTCGTGGACAACCGCCCCGGGGCTGGCGGGCTGATCGGGGCGGACGCCGTCGTCAACTCCCCGGCCGACGGTTACACCCTCCTCTTCACTACCGCGACGCTCGCGATCAACGCGACGCTTTACAGAAGCACGCTGAAGTTCGATCCCACGAAGGATCTCGCGCCCGTGATCTGGGTCAGCACCACGCCGCTGGTGCTGATCGTGCATCCCGGCGTGGCGGCGAGGTCGGCAGAGGAGTTGATTGCGCTTGCCAAGGCGAAGCCCGGGGTCCTCAACGCGGCCATCAACGTTCCCGGCAGCACCAGTCACCTTGCGGCCGAGATGTTCAAGCAGCTCGCCGGGCTCAGCTTCACGACCGTCGCCTACAAGGGCGGCGGACTGTCGATGATGGCGGTGATCAGCGGCGAAGTGAACTTCCAGTTTGCGGAAGGGCTGCTTGCATCGCCGCAGATCAAGGCCGGGAAGGCGCGCGCGCTCGCGGTGACCACCCCGAAGCCGTCGGCGGCTTTTGCGGACCTGCCCACGATGGATTCGATCCTGCCGGGATTCGTGGCGGACAACTGGTTCGCGATGTACTTCCCGGCGGGCACGCCCAGGGACATCGTCGCGACGATCAATGCCGGCATCGGGAAGGCGCTGGAAGCGAAGACGGTGCGAGCACTGTTCGAGCAGGACGCGTTGACCCCCGTCGGGGGCACACCGGAAGAGCTCGGCGCCCATCTCAAGCGCGAGATCGACCGCTACGCGGACGTCATCCGGAAGGGCAACGTCACGGTGCAGTGATCGCTGCCGGGTCGGCTTGCGCCGAGTCCGGGCTTCGCTACCACTCCACCTGCTGCCGCTGATCGGCCGCGTCGACGACCGCGAGCGCGGTCATATTGACGAGCCGCCGCACGGTCGCGCTCGGCGTCAGGATGTGCACCGCCTTCGCGGCCCCGAGCAGGATCGGCCCGACCGTGATCCCTTCGCCGCCGGTCACCTTGAGTAGGTTGAACGCGATGTTCGCCGCATCGAGGTTCGGCATGATGAGGAGGTTGGCTTCGCCCTTCAGGCGCGACTCGGGCAGCGCGCGGAGCCGAATCTCCTCCGACAGCGCGGCGTCGCCGTGCATCTCCCCTTCCACCTCGAGGTCGGGCGCCATCTTGATCAAGATCTGCGCCGCCTCGGCCATCTTCCGTGCCATCGGCGTGTCTGCGCTGCCGAAGTTCGAGTGCGAGAGCAGCGCGACCTTCGGCGCGATACCGAAGCGCTTCATCTCCTCGGCCGCCATCATCGTCATCTCGGCGAGCTGCTCCGCGGTGGGGTTCTCGTTCACGTAGGTGTCGCAGAGGAACACCGTGCGGTTCGTGAGCATCAGCACGTTCATCGCCGCGAACATCTTCGCGCGGGCCTCGCGCCCGAGCACGTTCGCCACGTGCCGCAGATGGTCGTGGTAGCGGCCGACGACGCCGCACAGCATCGCGTCGGCGTCGCCGCGGCGGATCAGCATCGCGCCGATCAGGGTCGGGAACTGCCGCACGTGCTCCTTCGCGATGTCGGGCGTGATGCCGTGCCGGCCCATCAGCTTGTGGTACTCGGTCCATACGTCGCGGTAGCGCGGATCGTTCTCCGGGTTCACGATCTCGAACTGCCTGCCCGCGGCGAGGCGCAGCCCGAACCGCTTGATCCGCATGTCGATCACTTCCGGCCGGCCGATGAGGATCGGTTTCGCGAGCCCCTCGTCGACCGCGATCTGCACCGCGCGCAGGACTCGCTCCTCCTCGCCCTCGGCGTAGATCACGCGCTTCGGCGCCTTCTTGGCGGCGTGATAGACCGGGCTCATGATCGTCGCCGAGTGGTACACGAACGAATTGAGCCGCTCGCGGTAGGCGTCGAAGTCCTTGATCGGCCGCGTCGCGACGCCCGACTCCATCGCCGCCTTCGCCACCGCCGGCGCGATCCTGAGGATCAGCCGCGGGTCGAACGGCCGCGGGATGATGTAGTCGGGGCCGAACGAGAGGTCCTGGCCGCCGTACGCCATCGCGACGATGTCCGACTGCTCGGCCTGCGCGAGCTCGGCGAGCGCGCGCACGCACGCGAGCTTCATCTCCTCGGTGATCTTGGTCGCACCGGCGTCGAGCGCGCCGCGGAAGATGAACGGGAAGCAGAGGACGTTGTTGACCTGGTTCGGGTAGTCGGAGCGGCCGGTGGCGATGATGACGTCGGGCCGCGCCGCCTTCGCGTCCTCCGGCGTGATCTCCGGATCGGGGTTCGCGAGCGCGAGGATGAGCGGCTTCGTCGCCATCTTCTTCACCATCTCCCCGGTCAGCACCCCCTTGGTCGAGCAGCCGAGGAAGACGTCCGCGCCTTCGATGACGTCGGCGAGCGTGCGCGCCTTCGTGTTTTGCGCGTAGCGCGCCTTGTTCGGCTCCATGTTCGGCTCGCGGCCCTCGTAGATCACGCCCTTCGAGTCGGTGACGTAGATGCTCTGGCGCTTCACGCCCAGCTTCACGAAGATATCGAGGCAGGCGATCGCCGCGGCGCCGGCGCCCGAGCAGACGACCTTGATGTCCTCGAGCCGCTTGCCGACGATCTTCATCGCGTTCAGCAGCGCCGCGGCCGAGATGATCGCGGTGCCGTGCTGGTCGTCGTGGAAGACCGGAATGTCGAGACGCTCGCGAAGCTTCGTCTCGATGTAGAAGCACTCGGGCGCCTTGATGTCCTCGAGGTTGACGCCGCCCAGCGTCGGCTCGAGCGCGGCGACGTGCGCGATCAGCGCGTCCGCGTCGAGCTCGGCGAGCTCGATGTCGAAGACGTCGATGCCGGCGAACTTCTTGAAGAGACAGCCCTTGCCCTCCATCACCGGCTTCGCCGCGAGCGGCCCGATGTGTCCCAGACCGAGGACGGCGGTGCCGTTGGTGACGACGCCGACGAGGTTGGAGCGCGACGTGAGGCTCGCAGCCTCCCTGGGGTCGTCCTTGATAGCGAGGCAGGCGTACGCCACGCCGGGCGAGTAGGCGAGCGCGAGGTCGCGCTGATTGGTGAGGCCCTTCGTCGGTGCAATCGAGATCTTGCCCGGCGTGGGCAGGCGGTGATACTCGAGCGCGGCTTTGCGCAGCTCCTCGTCGCGCAGTTGCTCGTCCATGGTCTCCTTATATGGACGCCTCCCGGAGTGCAAGTGTTTTGACGTTCGCGATGGCGGAGGCGGGTGTTTGCGGTCTTATATCCGGCCTACGATGCAAGGCGTTCTGCCCTGCGGCCTTGATGGTCTCCGTAATCGACACCTCATCTCCGTCGCGAGCTCGAAGCTCAAGAGACAATACAGGTTCGAGTCGATCCCGGGGCACCCGGTTTGCCATCACTGCGGTCAGCTCACTTGCGCAACCTGTCGACGATCCACCTCCGTTAAAGGGTTTATCGGGCTACGCCGCTTGCGCGCCGTAGTTCTCCTGGTACGTCCGCTCGTGAGCCGCAAGCGCCCAGGCGGTACGCGCCATCTTGTTCGCCAAAGCCACCACCGCCACATTGAACGGCCGGCGCTCGAGCAATCCACCGAGCCACGGCGAGAGCCGCCTGGCACGGCGCTGGTGCGCAATCACGCTGCGCGCGCCGTGAATGAGGAGCGTTCGTACATATGGGTCGCCGCGCTTGCTGATCCCGCCCGAGCGCACCTTGCCGCCGGTGCCGCTCAAGCGCGGGGCAATCCCCTTGCACGCGGCGTAGCGTCGGCCGCTCGCGTAGCTCGCCGCCCCCGCGGTGAGATCCGCCGAGAGCGCGCTCGCCCCCAGCGCCCCGATCCCCGGCACCGCCAGCAGCCGCATCGCCAGATCATCGTCCTCGTTGTGGCGCGCGATTGTGCGCGTGAGCGCAAGCTCCTCGCCCTTGAGCCGCCCGATGCGCTCGATCTGCTCGCCCAGGCTTGCCGCAAGAAGCTGCGGTACCCGGCCCGCAGCCACCCACTGTGCAAGGTGTGCCGCGGTGATCTTGGCCGGCGCCACCACGCCGAACTCGTACAGCAGCCCCTTCAACTGATTGCTCTGCATGCGCCGCATGTCGATCAACTGTCGACGCATCCGGTGCAGCCCCAGCACCGCCTGGCTCGCCTCGGCTTTGACGGCGACCCAGTTCACCTCCGGGCGATTGGCCGCCTCCCAGATCGCCCGTGCATCGCCCGCGTCGGTCTTGTTGGTGCGCACGAACGGGCGCACGTGCTGCGCGGCGATCAGCCGCACCTGCTGGCCTTGGCGCACCAGCCAGCGCGCCCAGTGGTGCGCGCTTCCGCCCGCCTCCAGCACGACTCGGCTCGGCTCACGCGTGCGCATCAATTCCTCGAACTTCCCCCGGCTCATCGTCTTGGCGCCGATCTCGCCACTCTCAGCATCAACCCAGTACAGGCTGAACACCCGCTTTGCGATGTCCACGCCGATTGTCGTAAGCTTGTCCATGAGAAGCCTCCGTCCTTAAGTGGTCGTCCGAAACTCCACTTTGGCACATCGATGCCGTTGGACCGTGAGGCTTCTCCCTTCCCCTCTCCACTGACCGGCTTTCACCTCGACCCGTCACTCACCCTGGAGAAAGGGGAGGCGTCCATGTCCATCTCCTTCGGTGAGGCGGCGCTGCCGATCGCGTGTCAGATCATCTTGCAGACCTCGTCGAACTCGAGCCGCGGGTTCCGATCGAACACCTTCGACCAGTCGCCCTTGCCGAGGTTGCAGAGGAAGTTCGACTTCCAGGTCGTGCCGCTGAAGAACTCCTTGTCGACGCCGGCGTTGTTGAATCCGGACATCGGCCCGGTGTCGATGTCGAGCGCGCGCGCGGCCATGATGAAGTACGCACCCTGCAGCGAGCTGTTGCGCAGCGCGGTCGTCTCGGCGTGCGCCTTCTTCTCCTCGCCGGCGAAGGCGTTCTTCATCGCCGGGTTGTGCGGGAAGGTCCGCGGCAGCAGCTCGTAGAACATCGTGTCATACGCGATAATCGCGGTGACCGGCGCGGCCATCGTCTTGTCCTGGTTGCCCGGGCTCAGGTGCGGCTTGAGGCGTTCCTTCGCTTCCCTGCTCCGCAGGAACAGGGTCCGCGCGGGCTGGGAGTTCCCCGTCGTAGGGCCCAGCTTCGCCAGATCCCAGATCGCGCGGAGCTGCGCATCGGTCACCTCGCCCGAGAGGCTGTTGTGGGTGCGCGCCTTGCGGAAGATGGTGTCGAGGCAGTCGTCACTGACCATTCGGGTGTCCTTGCCAGGTCGTTGGAAGGGGCGGCTATTTTGGCAGGGTTGCGCTATGCTGGCAGGAGTCCCGTCTCGAAGGAATTGCCATGGCCGACGCCTT
>CAVUSZ010000001.1:0-160307 GCA_963744255.1 uncultured beta proteobacterium | reverse complement strand
CCTCTAAAAGGCGGCCGCCCGGGAACTCGCGAGCCCCGAGGGCGTCAGCTATCGGTTCGAGGTTAACCGAAGGAAAAGCGATGGTCATCGACATGCCGGCGCGCAAGTGCCAGTTCCACGGCGGCGAGAAGGACGAGCACGGGTTCCTGGCGTTCTGCGGGAAGCCGGTGAAAGAAGGTTACCGCTTTTGCGCCGAGCGCCCGCGGCGCGTCTACCAGCGCGTCAACACCTCGTACAGCCCGCGCGTCGTCGTTCCCGACACGTCGGCGGAGGCCACGGCGGTCGTAACCGGCGAGATCGCCACGCCGGAGCTCGAGCGCGAGGCGGCCTGACAGACGGAGAGGGCGAAAGTCCTATCGGACGAGTCGGACCAGCGGGGTGGTGGACAGACCGTCCACCACCCCGCTGCCCTTTTCGCGCGGTGTCCAGCCCGGCGCCGTTTTTGCGGGAAGCCCATGCCGCAGGCGGCGAGACAGGTGGCGCGGACTTGCGGTAGGGTGCGGGCATGATTCCCGAGATCGGCCAGTTCGCACTCGTCCTCGCGCTCCTGCTCGCAGGCGTCCAGGGCACGGTGCCGCTGGTCGGCGCGCACTCGCGCATCGCAAGCTGGATGGCGCTCGCGCGTCCGGTGGCCCAAGGACAGTTCGTGTTCGTCGCTGTAGCGGCCGGGTGCCTGGTCGCCTCGTTCGTCAACAACGACTTCTCCGTCCTGAACGTCGCGACCAATTCGAACTCTCGGCTGCCGTTGCCCTATCGCGTCGCCGCGAGCTGGGGCTCGCACGAGGGATCGCTGCTCCTGTGGGTGCTGATGCTCGCGGTCTGGACGGTGGCGGTCTCGATCTTCAGCCGGCATCTTCCCGACGAGATGGCGGCGCGGGTGCTCGGAGTGATGGGGCTCGTCAACGCCGGGTTCCTGCTGTTCATGCTGACGACCTCGAACCCGTTCGACCGGCTCTTCCCGCCGGCGCCCGATGGGCGCGACCTCAACCCGCTGCTGCAGGACCCCGGAATGGTCTTCCACCCGCCGATGCTCTACATGGGCTATGTCGGCTTCTCGGTCGCGTTCGCATTCGCGATCGCAGCCCTACTCGGCGGACGGCTGGACGCCACCTGGGCGCGCTGGTCGCGTCCGTGGACGACGGCGGCATGGTGCTTCCTCACCGTCGGGATCATGCTCGGAAGCTGGTGGGCTTACTACGAGCTCGGGTGGGGCGGCTGGTGGTTCTGGGACCCGGTCGAGAACGCGTCCTTCATGCCGTGGCTGGTCGGGACGGCACTCGTGCACTCGCTCGCCGTGACCGAGAAGCGCGG
Organism: uncultured beta proteobacterium; assembly: GCA_963744255.1. GTDB lineage: Bacteria > Pseudomonadota > Gammaproteobacteria > Burkholderiales > SG8-39 > DATEDA01. The sequence goes on along the minus strand of CAVUSZ010000001.1, from coordinate 158,996 downwards.
CGCCTTCAAGAGCTGGACGGTGCTGCTCGCGATCCTCGCCTTCTCGCTGTCGCTCCTCGGGACATTCCTCGTCCGCTCCGGCGTGCTCACCTCGGTGCACACGTTCGCCACCGATCCGCGGCGCGGGATGTTCATCCTCGCGTTTCTGACGCTGGTCATCGGCGGCTCGCTCGTCCTCTTCGCGCTGCGTGCGCCGCGCGTCGGCGGCGGCGGCAGGTTCGAGCCGGTGTCGCGCGAGTCGATGCTGCTCGTGAACAATGTGCTGCTCGTCGTTGCCGCGGCTTCGGTTCTGCTCGGGACGCTGTACCCGCTCGTCCTCGACGCGCTGAGCGGGGGCCAGACCAAGATTTCGGTGGGGCCGCCCTATTTCGACGCGGTGTTCGTGCCGATCATGACGCCGCTCGTGTTCATGATGGGAATCGGCCCGCTCGCGCGGTGGAAGCAGGCCACGCTTCCCGACCTTTGGACGCGGCTCAAGTGGGCGCTGGGCGTGAGCTTCGTTACCGCGCTCGTCGTCCCCTTCGCCGCCGGCAAGTGGACGCCGCTCGCCAGCTTCGGCCTGTTGCTTGCGCTGTGGATCGCAGCCGCGACGGTGGTGAACGTAGCCGAGCGGACCCGCAACGCCCGCGGCAGCCCCCTCGCGCGGCTCGCGAGCCAACCGCGCTCGTTCTGGGGCATGACGCTCGCGCATCTCGGCGTTGCGGTCGCCATCGTCGGCGTGACGGTGGTCAAGAGCTACGAGACCGAGCGCGACGTGCGCATGGGCATCGGCGATACGCTGGCGGTCGCGGGCTATACCTTCCGGTTCGACGGCACCCGCGATATCCGCGGCCCGAACTTCCGCGCCATGCGCGGCTCGGTCGACGTGAGCCGCGACGGCAAGCACGTCCGCACGCTGCACCCGGAAAAGCGCATTTACGACGCGCAGCAGATGCCCATGACCGAGGCGGCGATCGATACCGGTCCCTTCGGCGACCTGTACGTTTCGCTCGGCGAGCCGGTCGCTGACGGCGCGTGGAGCGTGCGGATCTACCACAAGCCGTTCGTGACCTGGATCTGGTTCGGCTGCATTCTCATGGCGCTCGGTGGCATTCTCGCGATCAGCGATCGCCGCTACCGCGTCAAGGTCCGCGACGAGGACCCGGCGCCGAAGGGTGTCGCCGCGCCCGCCGGCTGAGTGCGACCGGGCTCGCGCCATGCATCGCGTGCCGACTGCTAACGTCATCTTCGCCGTAGTTTTCGCGCTGGGTCTCGCGCTCGCGCCGCTTGGTGCGCCCGCCAAGGACGCCGTGCCCACCGCGCAGGACCCCGTCGCGGCCGAGCGGGCGGTCGATCTCGCCGAGAAGCTGCGCTGCCTGGTCTGCCAGAACCAATCGATCGCCGACTCGAACGCCGAGCTCGCGGTCGATCTCCGGCGCCAGATCGGCGAGCAGATCGCGGCCGGCAAGTCTGACCGTGAGATCTTGGATTTCATGACCGCCCGTTACGGCGACTTCGTTCTCTACAGCCCGCCCTTCAAGGCGTCGACGCTCGCGCTCTGGCTGGGGCCGGCGCTCCTCGCCGTCGCCGGCTTCGCGGTCATGCGGCGCGCGGTGCGCGATCGCAACCGCGCGCCGGAGGAGCGCCCGCTGACCGACGAGGAGCGCAGGCGTGCCGAGGCGCTCCTCGCGGGCAAGACCGGGCGGGGCACGCTGTGATCGGGTTCGCCGCGATCGCCACCGCGATGGTGGCCGCCGCGGTCGCGTGGGTGCTGGTGCCGCTGCTGCGCCAGCGCCGCGACGAGGTGATCGACCGCGACCGGTCGAACGTCGCGATCCTGCGCGACCAGCTGCGGGAGCTCGACGCCGATCGTTCGCGTGGCGCGATTACCGCCGAGCATTACACGCAGGCGAAGCAGGAGCTGGAGCGGCGCGTGCTCGAGGAGGTCGACGGCGACCCCGGCGCGCGAAACGCGGTACAGCGCGGTACTCCCTGGGTTGCCGCTAGTTTCGCCGGCGTGATCCCCGTCGCCGCGGTGCTGCTTTATCTCGCCGTCGGCTCACCGACAGCGCTCGGCCCGCAGGCCGAGCCGCGCGCGGCGGGCGGCGGGCACGAGCTCGCGCGCGAGCAGGTCGAGAAGATGGTCGCTGACCTGGCCGCTCGCCTCGAGAACGAGCCTGAGAATCTCGAGGGCTGGGTGGTGCTCGCACGCTCGTACTACGTCATGAAGCGCTTCGACGATGCCGCCAGGGCCTACGAGCGCGCCGTGAGGCTCGCGCCGAACGAACCCGGGCTTCTCGCCGACTACGCCGACACCCTGGCGACCGCGGCGGGCGGCAACCTCGCCGGCAAGCCGATGGCACTGGTCAAGCGCGCCCTGCAGCTCGACCCGACGAACTGGAAGGCGCTCGCGCTCGCCGGCACCGACGCGTTCAACCGCAAGGACTACCGGGCCGCGGTGGCGCTCTGGGAGAAGCTGCGCGTGACCGCGCCGGCCGATTCGCCCATCGCGCAATCGATCGCCGCCAGCATCGCCGAGGCACGCGAGCTCGGCGGACTCTCGCCGGGCGCCCAGCCCGCCGTGCCTTCAATCACCGCAGCGCCTACCGCAGGCGTCGCCGGAACCGTGGCGCTCGGCGCGAGCCTGAAGGGCAAGGTGGCGCCGACCGACACCGTGTTCGTGTTCGCGCGCGCGGCCGAGGGCCCGCGCATGCCGCTCGCGATCCTCCGCAAGCAGGTGAAGGACCTGCCGTTCGAGTTCGCGCTCGACGATTCGATGGCGATGGCGCCGAACATGAAGCTCTCGAGCTTTCCCGAGGTCGTCGTCGGCGCGCGGATTTCGAAGACCGGCGACGCCACACCCAAGAGCGGCGACCTCGCGGGTCTCTCCAAGCCGGTGAAGGTCGGCGCGAAGGGCGTGACGGTCGTCATCGACAGCGCGCTACCCTGAAGGGGCGGTTGGCCGATCCCCGCATGGAACCCTCCGGCGCCTCCGATTCCCTGCGGTTCTCCCGTTCCGAGCAGCTCGTCATCGCCGCGTGCGCGATCTCGATGCTCATCGTGCAGATGGACTGGTTCGCGCTGAACCTGGCGCTGCCTGCCATCGCCCGCGAGTTCGGGGTCCCCACGACCGACCTGCAATGGGTCGTCAGCGGATACATGCTTTCGATCGGCGCCCTGATGATCACCGCCGGACGCCTCGCCGACATCTTCGGGCGCCGCAGGATCATCGTTCTGGGCCTCGTCTTGTTCGGGGTGCTGTCCGTGGTCTGCGGCGTCGCGCCCACCGAGACCTGGCTGATCGCCGCCCGCGTCGTGCACGGTGTCGGCGCAGCGCTGATCTTTCCGGTCGCGATCGCCGTCGCGTCGAGCACGTTCACCGGCGCACGCCAGGGCCGTGCGATCGGCATCGTGCTCGGCTTCGCGGCCATCGGTACCGCGCTCGGTCCGTTCGTAGGCGGCACCTTCTCCGAGTATCTGAGCTGGCGCGGCGTGTTCTTCGTCAACGTGCCGTTCTGCATCGTCGCGGTCGTGCTCATGCTGCGCTACGTCGCGGAGACGCGCGACGAGACTGCCGATCGCCGCATCGACGTCCCCGGCGTGCTCGCCATCACCGCCGCGCTGGTCTGCATCAGCCTGGCGTTCGACAAGGGCGAGAGCTGGGGCTGGGGCTCGGCGGCGACCATCGGCACGCTCGCCGGCGGGATCGCCCTGCTCGCGCTGTTCGTCGCAATCGAGTCGCGCGTCCCCGCGCCGCTCGTCGACCTCGGGCTCTTCCGCAACCGGGCGTTCGACGCGGTGCTCCTGGCCGGATCGCTTTCGAACGTCGTGTTCTGTTTCGTCGCGGTGTTCTCGGCGCTCTACCTGCAACAGGCGCGCGGGTTGTCGCCGTTCGACTCGGGACTGGTGTTTCTAGCGCTCTCTGCCGGGGCGGGCGCGGCGAGCTACTACTCCGGGCAGCTTGCCGAGCGATTTCCCGCCGACCGGCTGATGGCGACCGGCATGCTCATCAGCAGCGCCGGCATCGTGGCGCTTACCGCTGTCGAATCGCTGTGGTTGTATACGCCGCTTTTCCTCGTCACCGGCATCGGGTTGGGGCTCGGGTGGGCGCTCGCGAATGTGGCAACCCAGGCCGTCGTGCCACCATCGCTCGCCGGGGCCGCCTCCGGGATCACGCTGACCTCGCTCGTCATGCTGGGCGCGGTCGGGGTCGCGATCGCGGCGAGCGTGCTCGATTTGCTGAGCGGGTCGGCGAGCAAGGCGGCTTCCGACGAGCGCGCGCTCGATATCGTGCTCAGGGCCGGCGCCGTGCTCGCGTTCGCGGGTGCCGTCGGGTTGCTCGCGTTCGGTCGCCCGCGCGCGCGGGGTCCGGCGGAGAACGTACCGGGCTGAGCGCGGCGGGTTTCCGCGCGCAGCCGGCACAAACGCACGGCAGCATGGCCCTGATCGAATAGACTGTTGGCTCTCCACCGAGGGGATTCCGATGCGCTATGTGTTGCTGCTGCTGCTGTTGTTGTCGGGGTGCACGCTTGTTCCGATCGACGCGGGAGTGTGTTCCGGCGTGTCCAATGCACGGGGGTGCCAGGAGAACCCGTACATCAACAGGTCGAGCAAGGAAAGCGCGTCTTGAGGCGACGAGAGTCAGAAGACGGGCGCCGTGCGTTGACGCGGCCGCCTCGTTTCGGTCGCGACCACACTGGCTGCGGGGCATCCGCAGGGGCGTCTGTCGGACTCACGGCCACCGCCCTCGGACGCTCGCGCCCGATCCGGTAGCCGCGCCGTAAAATCTCCGTCAAACGTGCCCCGCACGTCTCCGGACTAGCCCATGCTCGGCTTCCTCCGCCCTGCTCCCGACAGCCAGCTCGAAGATCTCAGGGCGCTGTCGCTGTTCGCCGACCTGTCGGCGCGCGAGCTCAAGATCGTGCAGGGCGTGCTCCACGAACGGGAGTATCTCGCCGGGGAGGTGATCTTCGACGAAGGCGAGGACGGGAACGCGCTCTACATCGTGCGCACCGGCCGCGTGCTCATCTGCCGCCAGGGCCGCCCGGACAGCGCGATCGCGGAGCTCGCCGCCGGCAGCTTCTTTGGCGAGCTCGCACTGCTCGACAGTGCGCCGCGCGCCGCGCAGGCGCGGGCGCTCGAGCCGTGCCGGCTCGCCGTTTTCTTCGGCAGCGATTTCCTGTCCCTCCTCGACACCGAGGCCAAGGTCGCGAACAGGATTCTGCTCCAGCTCTCGCGCCACCTCGGCCGGCGGCTGCGGGGTGCGGTCCTCGGCCAGAGCACCGAGCAACACCTGTGAGCGCCGGCAACGGCGCCCCGGCTTCGGAAACAGTCGCGAGCGGTCCCGGCCCCGTCGCGTGGGCGGGCATCTTCGCCGCGACCTGCCTCCTCCTCGTCGCGCTCAACCACATTCTGTGGCTGGTAGTACCGGCGCTGATGGCGTTGGTGCTGTCGTACGCGCTGTACCCGCCGATGCGGCGGCTCATGTACGCCGGGCTCTCGCGCGAGGGCGCCGCGGCGCTCGTGACCTCCGTGTTCTTGATCGCGCTGATGGTCGCGACGCTGGTCCTGCTCGCCTGGGCGGGCGGGCGCGCCGAGGACTGGCAGGCCGGCGTGGAGCGTTATGTGCGCGGCGGGGCGACGCTACTCGAGCGCACGCTCGCGGTGCTGGAGGCCCGTTGGTCGGCGCTCGCGCGCGTCAGCCTGGCGGCCAGCGTAACCACCTGGCTCAACGACTACTCGAACACGTTCGTCGAGCGGCAAGTGCAGCCGCTCGCGGTGTCCATCCTCGCGTGGTTGCCTGCGGCGCTGCTCGGGCCGTTCTTCGCGTTCTTCTTCCTGCGCGACGGGCGGCGATTTCACGGCTTCATCGCGCGCGCCGTGCCCAACGCCTATTTCGAGAAGACGCTCGACCTGCTGCACCAGATGCACCAGACCGGCCGCTCCTACTTCGCCGGGCTGATCAAGCTCACCGTGCTCGACACGCTCGCGCTGGGGCTGGGCCTGTGGGCCCTCGGCCTGCCGGGCGCGTGGCTGCTCGCGCTCATCGCGGCCGTGTTCGCCTGGGTCCCGTATGTCGGCTCGATCGCGGGCTGCCTGCTCGTAGTGCTGGTGGCGGCAACCGACTTTCCCCAGGACCCGAAGATGGCCTACTGGGCGATCATGCTGTTCATATTCGTGCGGCTGCTGGACGACTTCGTATTCTTGCCGGCGACCGTGGGCAAGAGCCTCAAGCTGCACCCGCTCGTGAGCGTGCTGATGCTGTTCGTCGGTGGTGCGGTGGCCGGCGTTCCGGGCCTCGCGCTCGTCCTCCCGCTGCTGGGCGTCGCGACAGTGGTGGGGGCAGCGCTGAGCGAGATCGTGACCGACCGACGGTTGCGGGCGCGGCACGTCTACGCGCTGCAATTGCGGAAGGCGCAGGCGTCGGCCGATCTCGCGTGAGCCGGGCGGGGCAGTACTCCGCCGACATCTCGGAGTTCTCTGGGGGATCGCCCCTCTCGAGCGCCTTGACGGCCCCGTCGAGGCAATGAATCGGCGTGCAAGTCAGCAGCTCGGGCGCACTCCACTTCTCGTCTGCGTCTCGCGCCCCCCGGTTGACTTTCACCATTGCATCTCTTTGTTGTTGGCACCTCGATCAACTCGAGGTTGGCGGAAGGGTCAGCAACTTCCGCATGCGCGCCGAAGCCGGCGGTCTTGCCCCTCCCGTTCAACAGCCGAGTGTCGCGCGTTTGCTTGCACGGAAACCAATTGCTTTCCGTGGGCGGTGCTGTTACAAAAACGACCGCTACCGGCGAAGGCGCGCGCTATTGCGCTGGACCAGTCCGGGACGACTAGGCGAGCTGACGACTCATGAGAGATGCCGCTCTTGCTGTGTGTGGGGCCGCGATCGTCGCAATGCTGGCGGTCAGCACTTATCAAGACCATCGCCGTTTCCATCGCCCGCTGATCATCACACCTTATCAAGCCGTGACGCTGATCGATGGCACTGTGTTCTACGGGCGGATCGATCACCTCGGCTCGGATCACCCGGTCTTGCGCGAGCCCTTCAGGGTTCGCCATGAACTGGATGCTCAGACACAGAAGCCGCGGCACACGTTGGTTTGGCGCAAGGATGAGATGAATGGCGCGGACCACATCATCTTCCCCGTCACCTCAATCGCCTTCATCGAGCCGGTCACACCCGATTCGACCATTGGCCGGCTGATCGAGCAGGCGAACCTTCCGCAACAGCAGCGAAAAGCGGGTACAGGGAGCTGATTCATGGTGCGCAAGGGGACGCTGCCGCGCGTGTCCGCTTCGCCGCCGTGGCCGGCGCTTACCCTGGCGGCAGGTCTGTAACGGCCCTCGCTCGGGGGAAATCTCAGCACTCATTACCGGAGCGTGCCGACGCGCGCTGCTTCGTGACGAAGCTCGTCGCATCGCACGACGCGCTCTGCAGATCGCTCCTCCCGACCTGCCGCTGCTCGTCTATCTAACCATTTGTTTTTACTTGGTGCCGGCTAGCTGATTTGAACAGATGACCTACCGCTTACGAGATTCTAGGCCTGGCACCCCGGCGAGCCCCACCTAGCGCCACCCCGCCCACCTTCCAGCTACACTTCAATCGCTTACAGCACGGTAGCGCCCCACCTGCACCCGCTCGCGCCCTACGCGGCGTGTATATTCAGCGAATATTCGGCAGGCAGGGGGAGGAAAGCTAGTGGCGGTGACTTATCAGCGGGTCAAGATCACGGAGCGGGTTGTCTCCACCGCGCAGCCGGCGGTTGTCCAAGGCGCGCCGCGCGAGCGGCTCTATATGGATACGCTCCGGCCGGGCTTCGGCCTGCGGGTGAGCGCGAGCGGTGAGGCGAGTCGTTCTTCGCGCAAAGCCGCGTCAACGGGCAGCTAGTGCGCGACACGTTCGATCCGGGCGCGAAGCTTACGGTCGAGCAGGCGCGCAAGGAGGCGCAGCGCCGGCTCGGCCTCATGGCGTCGGGCGTCAACACAATCGCGCAGCGTCTCCAGCCGCTCGCCGAAAGGCTAACCGGTGTTCAATGACGCGTCACGACAGGCCGCCGCGGTGCTGAAAGTGCTTCATCAACGGTCAGCCGGTCGTCGACGCGCGAGGCCAATTCCTCAGAAGGCCGTCGGGCACACTAAGTAACGAGGCCGAACACCGCTACGCCGTCGCCTGAGGGCGAGCGTCTGTTGCGGGGACTCCCGCGCGGCGAGAAAAGCCGCGTGGTCCACGGTGTGATCCCGCCCCCGACTGCAGCGCCTTCGGGGGGCGACCTGGACGCTCTGGTGGAGCGCACGCTGACGCCCCGCGAGTTCCGTTTCCGATCTTCAGCCGTGGCTCATACGGGCCATGTCTCGCCGCTGGGCAATTCCTACTCCCGGGAACTCTATTTCTCGGCCCTTCGAGTTGCCTCGCTCATGGCCTGTCGCTACGCCGACACGCTCAAGCGCTCAAGCGCACTACGCCACGCGCGCAGCGCCGCCGACCGGTTCCAGCTCGCTGACCGGTCCTCGCACTGCTAACGAGACGCCGCTCGACGCCGGCGATCGCGCGCCGTAGGACTCCCGGATTGCCGCGAATCAGCGTGTGGTTGCAAGAAACCCTGTCGAGAAGCTCGAGCGGATGATCAGCGTCAGGCGCTTTGGCAATTTGCTCTACCAAAGCCCCTTGTCTGTGATGCCCCGGACGCGCGGAGCACGAACGCCGTCTCAGATAACCGCGCGAATTGTTCGTGCTACGGCGCCCTCTGCGACTGTCGAGTCGGCTATGACGACGTCATTAGATGCGAAGCCGGCTGGTTTGTGTCAAGTGTCGCCACGTGGCGACAGCGTATTCATGTCGTGACGAAATGCCGGTCTGATCGGACGGGCCCATTGCTGATCCCAGTATGACACACGCATATTCGCACGCGCGTCTGGGAAGCGATGGAACTCAAACTCGATCTCGATCACCCGATTCGCAGCACGCGCGCGGACCAACTCGCCCTGCTTGGTCTTGTCGAGACCATCGACGGTGACCTCCATCTTCTTCGGGGTAGTCAACGCGGCGCGGTTCACGTTCGGCAGGGGGTCGGAGAACGTCCGGTAGACGATGCCGACGAGCTGACGATCCACGTCGATCACCGATCCTACGCCGAGCGCCGTCAAACCAACCGCGCACAACCCGTCGTCGTAACGATGAGCGCCGCGCATGCGCGGCGCAGCCAGCGTCGCGTGCATGCGCGCGAGTGACGGTCGTTGCGCCGGACCGCGCAGGCGCTGATTCATGTTCGATATGTTCGGAGATGAAGCCGATGGATGTCACGCGCCTTTTCTCGCTGCCAACTTGCAATGAGAATCTGCAGCCGCCAGTCGCGCAGACTCTTGGCGCTGCCGTCAAGGCCGAGACCAACTATGCGAGCGAGATTCGCATCACAGTTGTCGCGATCCTGATCACGCTGGTTGCATGGGTGGCGGTCAGCTGGGAAACCTTGGACATATTGTGGCGCCGCTTTCACACCAGCGAGATCAAGGCGTCGTTCGAGCAGGTGATCTTTATCGCGATCGTTCAAGTGCTCATCTACGGAAATTTCGTCTATCAGTTCACGCGTTTGGGCTACCTGCGCCGGCGCCTCTTGCATCGGCCGCTCTCGCCTGAGCAGCGCGAGGCGGTCTATGAGCGGGACGCACCGGCGCTCACCATCCTGGTGCCGTCCTATAAGGAAGAGTTGGCGGTCGTGCGCCGCACGCTCCTGTCCGCGGCGCTCCAGGATTACCCCAGCCGACGCGTCGTGCTTCTGCTGGATGATCCGCCTCAGCCGAGCGACCCGAGGGAACGGGCCGCACTGAAGGCGATGCGTCAACTCCCCGGCCGTTTGCAGCGGATGTTCGATTCGGCGGCTGCGCCCTTCGAGCGCGCCTGCGTGGCCTTCCTGGCTCGTGCTGGCGCGGGCGGTTGGCGACCCGAGTCCGAGGCGCTCACGATTGCAGCCCTCTATGAACGAGCCGCCGTATGCCTCGAGTCGACCGCTCAGCGTTATCCGGTCACGGACCACGCGGATCGTCTTTTCCTCGACGCCGTATTGGGGCGCGCAGCGCACGCCCATCGCGAGCGCGCTCAGCGCCTTCGGTCGCTGGGGAAAAACCTCAGCCATGCCCGTATCGACCGCGAGTACCGGCGGCTTGCGGCGCTGTTCCGGGTCGAGATCACGAGCTTCGAGCGCAAGCGCTACGTCAATCTTTCGCATCAGTCCAACAAGGCGATGAACCTGAACAGCTACATTGGCCTGCTGGGGCGTAGCTGGCAGGAGGTTTCGCACAGCGACGGGCTGCACCTCGAACCAGCACTGGCGGGCTGCAGTTCGATCGAAGTGCCGGATGCCGATTTCCTGATCACGCTGGATGCCGACAGTCTGCTCGTCCCTGAATATGCCCTGGTGCTGGTGAACGAGATGCTGAGCCCGGGCAACGAACGGCTCGCAGTGGCGCAGACGCCGTACAACACGATCCCGAATCCACCGGGATTGCTCGAGCGCATTGCCGGCGCGACCACCGATATCCAGTATCTCGTTCACCAGGGCTTCACCTGCTTCGATGCAACCTATTGGGTGGGCGCCAACGCGCTGCTACGAGTCGCCGCGCTCCACGACATCAAGGAGGTCGTTCGCGAACGCGGCTTCGAGCTACCGGTATTCATCCAGGACCGCACGGTCATTGAGGACACCGAGTCGAGCGTCGATCTCGTCGCCTGCGGCTGGAAGCTCTACAACTACCCCGAGCGCCTAGCGTTCAGTGCGACCCCGCCTGACTTTGGGTCGCTGCTCATCCAGCGCCGGCGCTGGGCCAACGGCGGACTCATCATCCTTCCGAAGCTCGTGCGCTATCTGCTTGCCCGCGCACATCGAGGGCGCACGTTGGTGGAGGGCTTCTTCCGTATTCATTACCTCGGTTCGATCACGGCCGTGAACGTTGGGTTACTGATCCTGCTCGGTCACTGCTTCGAGAAGAGTGTGGAGAGCTTCTGGTTGCCGCTGACCGCGCTGCCTTACTTCCTTCTCTATGCCCGGGATCTGCGTTACAGCGGTTACCGGGCCAGCGATCTCGCTCGAGTGTACGCGCTCAACCTTCTGCTAATTCCGGTGAATCTCGGAGGAGTGTTGAAGTCGTTGCAGCAGGTGCTGACGGGGCGGCGAAGCCCGTTCGGCCGCACCCCAAAGGTGAGCGGCAGAACCGCCGCTCCCGCGCGCTACGTGTTCGCGGCGTACTGCCTGCTTGCAGTATGGCTCGTTGGTTTTGGCATTGATGTCGCCACGGCGCGCTGGTTCAGCGCGCTCTTCTTCCTCGCCAACGCGCTCATGCTCGCCTACGCGATCCTGTCCTTCATCGGGCTCCGCGAAAGCTGGGAGGATATTCGCCTCTCGCTGTCAGTCCGCTGGCGCTCCGTGCCAGCGGCTGGCTCCGACCCGGTAGCGCCGATGTCGGTGCTGCCGTCGCCGGCGAGCGTCCTGGGCGGTGTCCCCATTCTCGTGCCTGCGGCGAGGTTCGACGGCCGCTCGGCCGCGAGCGACGCACCGTGGGAACCGGCAATCGACTCGAACGTTGGTTCCGCCACGTTTGCAGTCGGCCACGCGACCGCGCCGTAGAGAAAGTACGGGACCCGCTCGCAAGGCGCGTCGATGCTGTTCAATTCTTACGCCTTCGTCTTCGCGTTTCTGCCGCTGTCGCTCGCGATCTACCACCGCTTGCGGCGGCTCGGCTTCGACCGGGGCTCGATCCCCGCCCTCACATTGCTTTCGCTGCTCAAGGGCCACAGCCGCGCCGATCAGAACCCCGCTGGCGGTCAAGTAGAGCAGCAGGAGACGTCTCTTGATCGCAAGGCCGCCGATGTTCGAGGTCATCAGGATCTCTTCCGCCGTGCGTGTGACCGGCTCGTCGGTCAGGCGTCTTCCCGGAGGATAGGCATCAAGAACTTACGCTTCACCTTCGCCAAGAGCCGGCAACCGGCGCGGCAAGAGGCGCGGGACTGGAGAGACGGAATTGGGGTGGACTAGAACGGTGCTGGAGGCGGGGGCGATCGGTCTGGCGGTGGTCTCGTACTCCGCGATCGTCTTCGATCGCGACGTCGATCTCCCTTTCCTCTACGTCTCGATCGGCACGGTGATCTTGCTTGGAGCTGCCGCATTGGTGTCGAAAGCAGGGACGGCGTTCAAGGCCCTGCTGTTCAACGTGGCGTTCTTTGCCCTGGCCGTGGGAATCGCCGAGGCGTTCTTCGGCGGATGGTTCGCCCTTGGCGGACGAGGGGCGGCCATGAAGTACGAGGGCGAGTTCTTCGGACGGCTCGGCGGCGGATACCTCGTGCCGGACACGGTGCGCGGCTACGCGGCCGAGCCCAATGTCGAGGCGCGCCATACCGTGTGGGCCGGTGACGAGAAGGTGATGGATGTGGTCTACACGACAAACCGTCATGGCCTCCGGATCTCCCCCCACGACGTGGGCACAACCCCGAGCGCCGCCGAGTCCACGAAGGTCGTTTTCTTCGGCTGCTCGCTGACCGTTGGCGAAGGGGTGGCTGATCGGGAGACCATGCCGTGGGTGTTCGAGACCCTCTCCGAGGGGAGGTTTCGATCCTACAACTTCGGCTTCCACGGCTACGGCCCCCATCAGATGCTCCGGATCCTCGAGACCGGCCTCATCGACGAGGTCGCCCAAGGGAAACCGCCCGCGAGAGCCGTATACCAAGGACTGATCGAGCACATCGAGCGGGCGGCCGGGAACTATCCGGCCATCTCCTGGGGGCCGACCGTGCCGCGCTATGCGCTCCGCGAGGACGGGTCTGTGGAGTACCGCGGACCGTTCTACGGCAGCTACGGACAAGCCTTCTCGGTGCTCAATCGGTCGCAGATCTTCGGCAAGGTCGCTCCGGCCCTGCTGGGCTGGAGGAGGACGCCGCAGGACGTCGCGCTCTACATTGCGATCGTCCGGAGATCGAAGGAGCTGTTCGAGGCGCGATACGGCGGCAAGTTCAGCGTGGTCATGTGGGGCGCTTACGATCAGGATTACGCCTTGGTCGTGGATCGGCTGCGAGAGGCCCAGATCGAGGTCTTCGAGGTGCACAAGATCATCCCCGACATCTACACCGCCGACCGGAAGTACAAACTCGGGCGTGACGAGCATCCCAACGCGACGGCGCATGCATTGATCGCGAAGTTCTTGCTCGAGGCGCTCTGAGGAGGAGACCGGCATGACCGTGGCGAGTCGCACTGGGTGCGGCTGCGCCGCAGCCGCGCGCTTGCCTCGCACAGGCAGCGCCTGGCCCCCCCGCGAAGCTCCGACCGCGGACGGAGCAGCGCTGCCGATCCGTATTTACGTTGGACGGCCGCGAGTTATTCCCGGCAACTGCACATCGCCGAACCCTCGGGGGGACGCTCGCTCCTTCGATCGGATCGAGTAGTTGTGACCGACGTAACAAGAATCATGCGACGAGGGATAGATCCTATGTAGGGCCGCGAGGGTTAACCTCTGGTGGCTTTCTCAACCCAAAGAGAAGGAGCCAGGAGATGAACCCTGCGACCCGTGGATCAGAAGGTAGCGCATCGATGCCGGTGTTGTGCATGGCGCTGGACGCGCGTTCGCTGAGGAATCCATCATGAGACGACATGGGAACGCCGGTCGCAACGCGAGCGACGCGATCGGGGCGATCGCCAGATGGGCCGCGCGGCTGCTCGCTGCAGTCAGCGTCGCCCTTGTGACCGGTCGGGCGCTCGCCGAGCCGATGCTGCCGATCCTTGTCTACCACGAGATCCGCACCGGCGCAGATGGCCCGGCCGATGGCCCAACCGCCATCTCGCTCAGTCGCTTCGAGTCGCAGATGCGATACCTGCATGAACGAGGCTACGTCGCGCTCACGACGGACCAGGTGATCGATTTCATCAAAGAAGGCAAGGCGCCTTCCGGAAAGATCGTCGCGATCCATTTCGACGATGGGTGGAAGTCAGCCCTGGCGGCACTGCCGATACTTGATCGGTTCGGCTTCAACGCCACCTTCTGGATCATTGCGGGGACCGGCATCGATGCTCAAGTGGTCTGGCACACGAAGTTCAATCGCTCGCGTCGAGTCGGCGAGCGCGAGATCATGTTGGTTCCTTTCTAGGTAAGTGAACGCGCGCTCGACGTAGCCGAGGTAGGCGTGACCTATGGCACAAGCGAGATCGATTGTGGCCGATCCGGGCGCAAGGCTGGTGCCACACTACGCGCATCTGCGGCAGCTTGGAGGAATTGCTGTGGTAGTTCGGACATTGCTCGTCGTGACCTTGAGTCTGACGCTTGCCGGCTGCGCTGCGCATGGCGGGATCATCGTGAGCCCGGAGCCACCGACGGCTCCGGCTGGACCTGGGCGCGTTGCCATCCCGCCGGGACATATGCCGCCGCCCGGGGCGTGCCGCATCTGGTTTCCTGATCGTCCTCCTGGGCAGCAACCTCCTCCCGGAGATTGCAGAGAGCTTCGATACCGCGTTCCGCCTGGCGCCACCCTTGTGCACGGGTAGGTGAACACATCACTCGCCGTCGAAAGCGGCGCGCCGGTCCGCTGCCGACATGCGCGCAGCGATGAGATCGGCGCTGATCGCAACCCGTGACGACCGATTCATGAAGGACAAGACGATGAGACGGCAGCGGAGTTCGCTCGCACTATTCGTATTCGTGTGCCTTGCGAGCGGGGCCGGTACGCCCGCGCTTGCTGATTCCGACAAGGATGAGAGCGGCCATGGTCGATATCTTGAGCGCGGTCACGATCGCGGTGGCGAGACGGCTCGGTCAAAGCGAGCTGAAGGCCGATGACCGTCGCCAGGATCATCGGGATAGTCCTCATCGTCGCCGGCACGTTGGGGCTCGTGTATCGCGGCTTCACCTACACGAAAGAGACGCATCAGGCGAAACTGGGGCCGCTGCAGTTCGCGATCGAAGAGAAGGAAACCATACCGATCCCGGTGTGGGCAGGCGTTGGCGCGATCGCCGTTGGGGTGATGTTGCTCGTTGTCGGCCCGAGGAAGAAGTAGCGCTCGCCGCGAGCGGGGAGGACGGCGGCCGTGTGGAAGACACGCTGCCAGCGCGGCGCCCCTGGCGGCGGGTGAAGGTCCGCAAATGGGAACTGCCTGAACGACTACTTCTCGCGGTCCCTGCGTCGCCTCCGGGTCGGGTAGGTGAGTTCAACGCCGTGAGCAGCGGACATTCGATCGGCCGTCGGGGCCGATCGCCTGGGCAGCGAGCGCACCGTCGCTCAAGAGACTTCGTCGTTGCTCGCCGGTGACGGGCCATGTCTGCAGTCCCTAGAGACCGGTCGTCGGTATCGAGATGTCCCTGGCGCCTGAATGGCCGGAATGTTTCCGAGACAGTGAGTTCACAGGCTGGCCGCGAACGGCCGGAACCGCTGCACAACTGCCGCTCAACTGGAAGCCGCCAACGGCTGCAAGGGGTCGGGAGCGGACGATCGCTAAGGCGTCCCGCTACGCGAGCTGCTCGAAGCGGTAGCCCATGCAGCAACCGCATCACAACGCTAACTACCTGTTGCGTACTTCCGGAACAGCGTCCCGCGCAGCCCGCTGCGGCTCATTGCTGTCTCCCCCTCGGCCCAGTGTAGCAGCCGTGAGACTGCTAGCATCGCTTCTGCCGCACAGGCGCCCGATCAGTTGCCGGCTCCACGATGCTTGCCGACCTCGCCCAGAACACTCTCGACGGGCTGATGCTCGGGAGCGCGTACGCCCTCCTCGCTCTCGGCTTCACCCTGATCTTCGGTGTGCTGCGCCGGGCGAACCTTGCGTACGGGCCCGCGATCATGCTCGGCGTCTACGCGGCGACCTGGGTCAACCTGAGCTTCCGGCCCGGGCTCTTCGTGCTCGCGCTCGTCACGATCGCCGGTGCAACGCTCGCCGGCGCGTACGTCGAGCGGCTCTGCTTCGCACCGCACGGGCGGCGCACGCTGTCGCGCGACGCCGCCGCGATCGCGTCGATGGTCGGCAGCTTCGCGCTTTGGATGCAGCTCGAGGAGATCGCGACCCTGTGGCTGCCGAAGCACCTCTACAGCTTCCCGCCGCTCTACGACGGGCCCGCCGCTCGCGATCGGGGCACTGACGATCCGCGTCGAGTACCTCGCGATGCTCGCGTGCGCGGCGGCAGCCTGCTACGGCCTCCACCGCCTCCTCTACCGCACCCGCTTCGGCCTCGCCGTGCGTGCGGTCGTCGACCAGCCGGAGGCCGCGCGCCTCGCGGGAATCAACGTGCCGCGCGTCGTGCTGCTCGTGTTCGCGCTCGCCTCGGCGCTCGGCGGCCTCGCCGGCTACCTGATCGTCGCCGCCCACGAGCAGGTGACGCCGATGCTCGGAATGTGGTCGACGCTGAAGGGCATGATCGCGATGATGCTCGGCGGCCTGGGCTCGCTGCCCGGCGCGGTGATCGGCGGGCTCGCGCTCGGCCTGATCGAAGCGCACAGCCAGTGGCTGTTCGGGCCGCAGTACCGCGACCTGATCGCCTACTTCGTGCTGTTCGCGCTGCTCGCCGCGAGGCCCGCGGGGCTGTGGGCCATGTTCACGCGCAGGACTGCCGCCGCCTGACGATGGACGAGTTCGCGCTCGGCGTCCTCACCAACATGGGGCTCTTCTCGTTCCTCGCGCTCTCGGCGTACCTGCTCCTCGTGGCCGGCGAGATGTCGTTCGGGCAGCAGGCGTTCTTCGGCGTCGGCGCCTACGCCGCCGGGATCGGCACCGCGATGCTGGGGCTGCCGCTGCCGCTCGCCGCGCTCCTCGCAATGGCGCTCGGCGCCGCGGCGGCGTGGCTGGTGGGACTGCCGACCCTGCGGCTGCGCGGCCTGTATTTCGCGATGGCGACGCTCGCCGCGGCCGAGATGTTCCGGATCCTGTTCGAGCTCTTCCACTGGCAGCGCGAGATTGACGGCGAGCCGGTCGGACCGGACGGCACGCAGGGGTTTCGCGGGATCCGCTGGGTGCTCGAGCAGGGCATCGAGCAGGCCGGTTACGCGGCGAATCGTGTATGGACTCCTCGCGGCCGTGCTCGCCGCGTTCTTCCTCGCCGAGCGCTCCCGGCTCGGCGCGACCGTGCGGATGGTGGGCGAGGATCCGGAGCTCGCCGCGGTGCTGGGCGTGAACGTGCAGCGGGTCAAGCTCGGAGTCGCCGCCGTGGCCGGCGCGCTCGCCGCGCTGGGCGGCGCGCTCTACGCGCACCACAACACCTACATCGAGCCGCGCAACTTCGACATCATGCTCGGCGTGCACAGCCTCGCCTACGCGTTGATCGGCGGCCTCGGGACCGCGCTCGGACCGCTCGCCGGGGTCGCCCTCGATATCGGGCTCCTCGAGTCGACGCGCGTGTTCCAGGGCTACCGGATGATCGTGTTCGGGGGGCTCGTCGCGGTGCTGCTGATCGTCCGGCCGCGCGGCCTGCTTGACGAGACGGCCGTCAACGCCATCGCCCGCACGTTCGCGCGGCGAGACGCGGCGTGATGCGGCTCCTCGCCGCGCTAGTGCTCGCGGTTGCGGCCGCGCCGGCCGCGGCGCAGCGGCTCGCCGCCGACATCGACTGCAAGCCGACCCGGCACGATCTCGTCTACGACTGCCGGATCTCGCTGAAGGAGACGAAATCCGGCCAGCCCGTGAGCGGCGCCGAGATCTCGGTCGGCGCCGACATGCCGTCGATGCCGATGGCGCACAACGTGAAGCCCGTGAAGGCGAAGCCCGGCGCCGCGCCCGGGCAGTACGAAGCGCGCATCGAGCTCGAGATGTACGGCGAGTGGGCGCTGAAGCTCAGCGTCCGCGGGCCGGCCCGCGACGTGATCGTCAAGAAGCTCGATTTCCGCGAGCAGCCCTGAGCGTCACGCCGCCGCCACCTTCCCGGGCGGCGATTCGGGTTCGACTAGCCGGTCTTTCCGTCCTTGCGCCGTGTCCCCTGCTGCATGCCTTCGGACAGGCCGATCAGGATTCCGCTCGCGAGCGTCGTGAAGTTCTCGGTGAGCGTTTCGGCCACCTTGAGCGCCGCTCGCCGCTGCTCGCGCGCCGAAGCCCGGGCGCGCTCGCCGAACTCCTCCATCGTTGCGGCGATCTGTGCACCGGTCTCGGTGCCCGCGAGCTCCTTCTGCTGCAGCACGCCGGCCCATTGGGTCTTCACGCCCTCGCCCGTACGGTTGGCGACCTGCTTGACGGTCTTCAGGAAGTCGTCTTCCAGCCGCTCGAGGTCCGACAGCGCCTTCTTCACGTGCGATTCCCGGAGGCTCTGGCCCTGGCTCGCAAGCTGCTGCAGCGCGATGTGGTTCGCCTGCACCGCCCGCAGCACGGCGTCGTCCATGCCGGCGAGCGCCTCGTCGAGCATCCCCGGCACGTCGCCCCCCGACTTCCCCGCGCCGAGGCTGACCCCTTCGGTCACGCTCTTGAGCACCTGCTTGATCTGGGCGAGGCTCAGTTCGCGGCTGCGCAAGGCATTCAGCGTCAGCTCGCGCACCGCCACGCGCAGGTTCTCGCCCTGCTTTACCGCCTCGGCCGCGAGCTGCTTGAGGAGGTCGTCTGCATCCGGAACCATCTTCGTCGCCATGGCCGTCTCCAAAGGCGCGCTGCCATCAACTGTGCGATGAAACACCCCGTGCGTCGCGCGCCAGCCCTACTCCGGGGTGCCGCCCGCGTCGCGCGGGCCCTTTGCTTTCGGCCAGCGGAGCGGCGGCTTGAGGCGACTCCACGGTCGCACGTGCCGAGGTTCCGCGTTCCGTCGCCCCATCCCCACGCGCTCAAGCGCGTGGGGCCCCTGCTCCGCCCTCCGAAGGGCTACTGCATGTGCTGGCCGCCGTTGATGGCGATGTTGGCCCCGGTGACGAACGCCGCCTCGTCCGAGCACAGATAGATGATCAGCCCGGCAATCTCCTCGGGCTTGCCCAGCCGCCCGAGCGGAATCTGCGGCAGGATCTTCGCGTCCAGCACCTCCTTCGGAATCGCCATCACCATCTTGGTGCCGATATAGCCCGGCGAGATCGTGTTCACCGTCACCCCCTTGCGCGCCACCTCCAGCGCCAGCGCCTTGGTAAACCCGTGCATCCCCGCCTTCGCCGCCGAATAGTTCGTCTGCCCGAACGCCCCCTTCTGCCCGTTCACCGAACTCACGTTGATCACCCGCCCCCAGCCCCGCTCCACCATCCCGTCCACCACCGGCTTGGCCATGTTGAAGGCACTGTCCAGATTGGTCTTGATCACCGCGTCCCAGTCGGCCTTGCTCATCTTCTTGAAGGTCGTGTCGCGCGTGATCCCGGCATTGTTGACCAGAATGTCGATCGGCCCCACCTCGGCCTGAATCTTCGCCACGCTCCCCTGGCAGGAATCATAGTCCGCGACGTCCACCCCATAGGCGCCAAACTCATACCCCTTCGCCTTGTACTCGGCCAGCCACCCGCCGCGTTCTTGTTGCCCGGCGAGTGCGTCACCACCACCCGGTAGCCCGCATCGTGCATCTTGGTGCTGATCGACTCACCCAGACCGCCCATGCCGCCAGTGATCAGCGCAATCCTCTTGGCCATGTCGTTTCTCCTCAGCGTTCAACCGCAAGTGCGACGCCCATGCCACCGCCGATGCACAGGCTCGCCAGCCCCTTCTTCGCGTCGCGCTTGATCATCTCGTGGATCAGCGTCACCAGGATCCGGCACCCCGAGGCCCCGATCGGGTGCCCGATCGCAATCGCCCCGCCGTTCACGTTGATCTTCGCGGTGTCCCAGCCCATCTCCTTGTTCACCGCAATCGCCTGCGCCGCAAACGCCTCGTTGATCTCCATCAGGTCGGGCGAGTCCTTCGTCCACCCCGCCTTCGACAGGCACAGCTTCGAGGCCGGCACCGGCCCCATCCCCATCACCTTCGGATCCACCCCCGCCAACGAATAGGCCGCGATGCGTACCAGCGGCTTCAACCCCAGCGCCTGCGCCTTCTGCGCCGACATCATCACCACCGCCGCCGCCCCATCGTTGATCCCCGAAGCATTGCCCGCGGTCACCGTGCCCGCCTTGTCGAACGCCGGCTTCAGCCCCGCAAGCTTCTCGGCCGTGGTCCCGCCTTCGGGTACTCGTCCCGGTCAAACACCGTCGCCGGCCCCTTGCGCTGCGGAATCTCCAGCCCAATGATCTCCTCCTTGAAGCGGCCCGCCTTCTGCGCAGCCTCCGCCTTCTGCTGCGAGGCCGCCGCAAAGGCGTCCTGCTCGGCCCGGCTCACCCCGAACTTCTTGGCCACGTTCTCCGCCGTCACCCCCATGTGGTACTGGTTGTAGACGTCCCACAACCCATCCAGAATCATCGAGTCGACGATCTTGGCGTCCCCCATCCGGAAGCCGTCGCGCGAGCCCTGCAAGAGGTGCGGGGCCAGACTCATGTTCTCCTGCCCCCCCGCCACCACAATCTCCGCATCCCCGCTCTTGATCGCCTGCGCAGCCAAGTGCGTCGCCCTGAGCCCCGAGCCGCACACCACGTTGATCGTGGTGGCCGGCGTCATGTCGGGCAGCCCCGCCTTGATCAGCGCCTGGCGCGCCGGGTTCTGGCCCGCACCGCCAGTCAGCACCTGCCCCATGATCACCTCGGACACCTGCTCGGGCTTCACCCCGCTCTTGGCTAACAGATTGCGAATCACGTGCGCCCCAAGCTCGGCCGCCGGCACCTTCGCCAACGCCCCACTAAAACTGCCCACCGCGGTGCGCCCCGCAGCCACGATCACGACATCGGTCATTTTCAGTCTCCTTCGGTTGGCGCCTGCTACAGCGCGATAGGGGGTTTCGGGTCGACAGCGAGCTCGGGCAGACCCAGCACATACTGCATGAGCTCGGTCACGATGGGCCCGGCTTCCTCGACGACGTTTGCGGAGTGCACCCACAGTTCCGCGGGCTCACCTTCGACCAGGATGGCGCTGCCCTCATACCGGGCGAGGTCGATCTCGCTCTGCTCGGGCGGCCCCGTGCCGGGAGCGTCCCGGGTCAGCCGGCAGCCGACGCCGAGATCCCTGACCGGCGTCAGCCGCCTCAGCAGGCCGGCTTGAACGATCCCGAGAATCCGCTCCTTGGCCATGTTCGACCCCGTGCGCTCGACTGCGTTCGGTCGGCCGCGGCTATTCGGCCTTGACCCTCACGTACCGTCCCGGCGCAGGCTCGATCGTCTTGTACGAGGCGTTTCCCACCGCGGCCGGCGCAGGCACTTTGGGTCCGGCGTGCTTCCCGAGCCACGCGCTCCAGGCCGGCCACCAGCTGCCGCGGATGCTCTTCGCCGTCGCCATCCAGTGTTCAGGATCGGGCCCGAGCGCCCCGCCGGCCCAGTAGTTGCGCTTCTGCTTCGCCGGCGCGTTGATCACGCCCGCGATGTGCCCGCTCGCGCCGAGCACGAACGTCGACTCGCCCGACAGGATCCCGGTCGACGTGTACGCGGTGCGCCAGGGCACGATGTGATCCTCGCGCGAGGCGTACACGAACGCCGGGACATCGATCTTCGAGAGGTCCACCGGCACGCCAAGCTGGATCGTCCCGCCGGGCAAGCGCAGCTTGTTCTCGAGGTAGGTATTGCGCACGTACCAGCAGAACATCGGCCCCGGCAGGTTGGTGCTCTCCGAGTTCCAGAAGAGGATGTCGAACGCGGGCGGCGCCTTGCCCTTGAGGTAGCTGTTCACGACGTACTGCCACATCAGGTCGTTCGCGCGGAGCGACGAGAAGGTGAAGGTCAGCTCCTTGCCCTCCATCAGCCCGCCCTTGCCGATGGCCGCCTCGCGCGCGGCGAGACTCTCCTCGCTGACGAGCGAGCCGATCTCGCCGGCGTCGGAGAAGTCGAGCATCGAGGTGAGAAGCGTCATGCCCGCCACCTTGTCCTCGCCCCGCGCCTTCATGACGGCGAGGGCGGAGGCGAGGAGCGTGCCGCCGACGCAGAAGCCGAGCGTGTTCACCTTGTCGGCGCCGGTGACTTCGCGCGCCACGTCGATCGCCTTCATGATGCCGTCGCGGAGATAGTCGTCCCAGGTGAGCCCGCCTTGCTCCGCGGACACGTTGCGCCACGAGACGAGAAACACGGTGTGTCCCTGCTCCGCCGCGTAGCGCACCATGGAGTTCTCGGGCTGCAGGTCGAGGATGTAGAACTTGTTGATGCACGGCGGGACGAGGACGAGCGGCCGCGCGTGGACCTCGTCGGTGAGCGGAGCGTACTGGATGAGCTGGATGAGCTCGTTCTCGTAGATCACCGCGCCCGGGCTCACCGCGACGTTCCTGCCCACCTCGAAGGCGCTCTCGTCGGTCGTGGAGATCCGCCCCTTCGCCAGGTCCTCGAAGAAGAGCCCCATGCCCTCGGCGAGGCTCTGTCCGCCGGTCTCGACGGCAAGCTCGATCGCCTCCGGGTTGGTGGTGAGGAAGTTGGCCGGGCTCATGGCGTCGACGAACTGCCGGACGCCGAAGCGGAGCTGTCCTTTGGTTTTTTCATCGACCTGAGTCGACTCGACGGCGTCCTGCAGGAAGCTCGAGTAGACGAGGTAGGTACGCTTGACCGCGTCGAAACGCGGATCGTTTCGCCACGCCTCGCTGGCGAAGCGCCGGTCCTCGTCCTTGGCCATCGGCGCGGCCGCCTCCTCGGTGGACATGCCCATCCCCAGCATCGCCGACCAGAATCCCGTCATCTGCTTGAGGAAGTTCTGCTGCATCTCGGCGTAGTGCTGCGACGCGGTCATGAACGCCGCCGCGGGATCCTGTTTCGAGTTGCCGGTCCCGGCGTCAGCGGTGAACTGCCGCATCTGCTCCTGCCCGGCCTCGAACAGCTTCGCCAGCAGTTGCGCGGGATCGCTTGGTTGAATGATCACGGGAACCTCCTGCTCAGTGCAGCTTCACGTGGGGCTCGGTGCGCCGCGTGATCAGCCGCGCCGCCGTGTCGAGCGTCACCTTCCAGTAACCGTGCAGCGCGAGCTCGTGCATCTTGTACAGCGAGAGATACATGAGCCGCGCGAAATACCCCTCGAGCCAGAGGTTGGCGCCGACCAGGCCGCCCATGAGGTTGCCCACGGTGGAGTACTCGCCGAGCGAGACCAGCGAGCCGAAGTCGCGGTAGCGCCACTCGGCGAGCGGCTTGCCTGCGAGACGGTTCCGGATCTGCTTCACCATGTGCGAGGCCTGCTGGTGCGCCGACTGCGCCCGCGGCGGAACGAGGGCGTTCGGCTTCCCGAGCCAGGGACACGCCGCGCAGTCGCCGATCGCGAAGATATCCTCGTCGCGGGTGGTCTGGAGCGTCGGCAGCACCACCAGCTGGTTGATGCGGTTCGTCTCCAGCCCCTCGAGATCCTTGAGGAAATCCGGGGCCTTGACGCCCGCCGCCCAGACCACGAGCTCCGCGGGGATCACCTCGCCACTCGCGAGCTTGACGCCCTTCGGCAGCACCTCGGCGACCCGGGCCGCAGTCCGCACGCTTACCCCGAGCTTCGCGAGGAGCTTCGCCGCCGCGTTCGACAATCGCTCCGGCAGCGCCGGCAGGACGCGGTCGGCGGCCTCGATCAGGATCAGCCGTATGTCCTTCTCCGGGTCGATGCGGTCGAGGCCGTAGGAGACGAGCGTGCGCGCCGTGTTGTGCAGCTCGGCCGCGAGCTCCACGCCGGTCGCCCCGGCACCGATGATGGCGACGTGCAGCTGCTCCGGGCGCAGCGCCTCGGGCTGAGCATGCGCGCGGATGCACGCGTTGACCAGGCGCCGGTGAAAGCGCTCGGCCTGCGCCGGCGTCTCGAGCGCGATCGCGTGCTCCTTGACGCCCGGCGTGCCGAAATCGTTCGTGAGGCTCCCGACCGCGATGACGAGCGTGTCGTAGCCGAAGACGCGCCCCGAGGTCACGCGGTCACCGTCCTCGTCGATGAAGGGCGCGACATGGACCTCCCGCCGTGCGCGGTCGAGTCCGACCATCTCGCCGACCCGGTAGCGGAAGTGGTGCCAGTGCGACTGGGCAAGATAGTTGGTCTGGTACACGCCGATGTCCATGCTGCCCGCGGCGAGCTCGTGCAGGTGCGGCTTCCAGAAATGCGTCCGCGCCGTCTCGATCAGCGTGACGTGAGCCTTGTTGCGCTTGCCGAGCTTGTCTCCGAGTCGCGTCGCAAGCTCGAGCCCCCCCGCCCCGCCGCCGACGACAACGATCCGGTGGAGCCGAGCGTGGCGCGGCGTCTCCCGACTCATATCCACGGTCGCTGTCACCGGGTGGTCTCTGCTCTCACCGCCGTCGACCTGGCGGAGTGCGTCGGGATGCGCCATGACTTAAGCGGTCCTCACCGCCATATGCTCATCCACGGCGTCGAGGATCTTCTCCGGCGCTTCCGCATCCTCTGGTGTCTCGTTGTCGAGGACCCTTCGCATGCGATTCTCGTCGAGCTCGTTGCACCACTTGCCGACGACGACGGTCGCCACGCCGTTGCCGATGAGGTTGGTCAGCGCGCGCGCTTCCGACATGAAACGGTCGATGCCGAGGATCAGCGCAAGACCTGCGACCGGCACATCGCCCACCGCCGACAGGGTTGCCGCCAGCACGATGAACCCGCTCCCCGTAACGCCTGCCGCGCCCTTGGAGGTCAGCAGCAGCACTCCCAGCAGCGTGAGCTGCTGCGTGAGCGACATGGGCGTGTTGGTGGCCTGGGCGATGAAGACCGCGGCCATGGTCAGGTAGATCGACGTGCCGTCCAGGTTGAAGGAGTACCCGGTCGGGACGACCAGGCCGACGGTCGATTTCTTGACCCCGAGGTTTTCGAGCTTCGCCATCATGCGCGGCAGCACCGACTCCGACGACGACGTGCCGAGGACGATCAGCAACTCTTCCTTGATGTACTTGATGAACTTCCAGATGCCGAAGCCGTGCAGCCTGGCGATGATGCCGAGCACGACCAAGATGAACACGAGACATGTGAGGTAGAAGGTGCCCATCAGTTTGCCGAGCGACACCAGCGAGCCGAGGCCGTACTTGCCGATGGTGAACGCCATCGCGCCGAACGCGCCGATCGGGGCGACCTTCATGATGTAGCCGACGATGACAAACAGGACGTGCGAAGCCTTTTCGATCAAGTCGAAGACGAGCGTTCCCCGGCCGCCGAACTGGTGCAACGCGAAGCCGAACAGCACCGAGAACAACAGCACCTGCAGGATCTCGCCCTTCGCGAACGCGTCCACAACCGTGTTCGGAATCACGTTCAGCAAAAAGTCCGTCGTGCTCTGCATCTGCCCCGGCTTCGCGTAGGCCGCGATCCCCTTGGTGTCCAGCGTCGCAGGATCGATGTTCATGCCGGCGCCGGGCTGCACGACGTTGACGATCAAGAGCCCGACGATCAGGGCGATGCTGCTGACGATCTCGAAATAGAGCAGCGCGTAGCCCCCGGTCTTGCCCACCTTCTTCATGTCCTCCATGCCGGCGATGCCGACCACGACGGTGCAGAAGATGATCGGCGCGATGATCATCTTGATCAGCCTGATGAAGCCGTCGCCCAGGGGCTTCATCGCGGCCCCCGTTTCGGGGTAGAAGTGCCCGAGCAGGATCCCCAGGACGATTGCGACGATGACCTGGAAGTACAGGCTCTTGTAGAGCGGCGTCTTCTTCTTCTCGACTCACCTGGGTGACGATCGCCTCGTGTGCCATTCGGTTCTCCTGTGTCGCTCTCAGGCGAGCCGCTTCGCCGCTCGCGTCCGCCTCAACGCTGCGCGCGCGCGTCCACGACCGCCAGCGCCGTCATGTTGACGATGCGCCGCACCGTGGACGACGGCGTCATGATGTGGACCGGCTTCGCCGCGCCGAGCAGGATGCCCCCCACCGTGATGCCGTGTCCGCTCGTCACCCGCAGGACGTTGTAGGTGATGTTCGCGGCGTCGACGTTCGGCATCACGAGCAGGTTGGCGTCGGCCTCGAGGCGCGAGTCGGGAAACGCGTTATCGCGGATCGTCTTCGACAGCGCCGAGTCGCCGCGCATCTCCCCTTCGACCGCGAGGTCGGGCGCCTTCGCCAGGATGAGCTGGAGCGCGTCGCGCATCTTCTGCGCCGACGGCGCGTCCGAGCTGCCGAAACTCGAGTGCGAGACGAGCGCCACGCTGGGCTTGAGGCCGAAGCGGCGCACCTCCTCGGCGGCGAGCAAGGTCATCTCCGCGATCTGCTCGGCGTCGGGATCGCGGTTGACGTGCGTGTCGCAGACGAAGATCTGCCGGTCGGGGAGGATCACCATCTGCATCGCCGCGAGCGTCTTGACGCCCTCGCGCGTGCCGATGACGGTGCGGACGTATTTGAGATGGTCGGCGTAATTGCCGACCGTCCCGCACAGCATCGCGTCGGCCTCGCCGCGGCGGACGCCCATCGCGCCGACGAGCGTCGGCCGGATGCGCATGTCCTCCATCGCCTGCGACCGCGACACGCCCTTGCGCCGCGCGATCTGGTAGTACTCGGACCAATACTCGCGATAGCGCGGATCGTCCAGGATGTTCACGAGCTCGGCGTCGGCCCCGAGCTTCATTCGCAAGCCGAGCTTGGCGATGCGGGCCGTGATGACGTCGGTACGGCCGACGAGGATCGGACGCGCGAGCCCCTCGTCGACGGCGACCTGCGCCGCGCGCAGCACCCGTTCGTCCTCGCCTTCGGCGTACACGACTCTCTTCGGTGCCTGCTTGGCCGCGGCGAAGACCGGCTCCATCGTGGTGCCGGACTGGTAGACGAACCGGTTGAGCTGGTCGCGATAGGCATTGAAGTCCTTGATCGGCCGTGTCGCGACGCCGCTGTCCATCGCCGCCTGCGCGACTGCCGGGGACATCTTGATGATCAGCCGGGGATCGAACGCGCGCGGGATCAGGTAGTCCGGGCCGAACGCCGGCGTCTGCTCGCCGTACGCGAGCGCTACGATCTCGGAGGGCTCGGCCTGCGCGATCTCCGCGAGTGCCTTGACGGCGGCGAGCTTCATCTCCTCGTTGATCGTGGTCGCGCCGCAGTCGAGCGCCCCGCGGAAGATGAACGGGAAGCAAAGCGAGTTGTTCACCTGGTTCGGGTAGTCGGAGCGGCCGGTCCCGATCAGGCAATCCGGACGGACCTCCTTCGCGAGCTCGGGCCGGATTTCAGGCTCGGGGTTCGCCATCGCCAGGATGATCGGCTTCGCGGCCATCTCCTTGACCATTTCCGGCTTGAGCACGCCGCCCGCGGACAGGCCGAGGAAGATGTCGGCGCCGGCGACGATGTCGGCGAGCGTCCGGGCGCGCGTGTCCCGCGCGTAGCGCTCCTTGTTCGGGTCCATGCCCTCCTTGCGACCCTTGTAGACCACGCCCTTTGCGTCGGTGACGAGGATGTTCTCCGGCTTCAGCCCGAGGCTCACGAGCAGGTCGAGGCAGGCGAGCGCCGCGGCGCCGGCGCCCGAGCACGCCAGCTTCACCTTGCCGATGTCCTTGCCGACGATCTTCAGGCCGTTCAGCACCGCCGCGGCAGAGACGATCGCCGTGCCGTGCTGGTCGTCGTGGAAGACCGGGATCTTCATCCGCTCGCGCAGCTTCTTCTCGATGTAGAAGCATTCGGGCGCCTTGATGTCCTCCAGGTTGATGCCGCCGAAGGTCGGCTCGAGCGCGGCGACGACCTCGACCAGCTTGTCAGGGTCGGTTTCCGCCACCTCGATGTCGAAGACATCGATGCCGGCGAACTTCTTGAAGAGGCAGCCCTTGCCTTCCATCACCGGCTTGCCGGCGAGCGCGCCGATGTTGCCCAGCCCGAGCACCGCGGTGCCGTTGGAGACCACCGCCACCAGGTTGCCGCGGGCGGTGAGGCTCGCCGCCTCTTGCGGGTTCTCCTGGATCGCGGTGCACGCGTACGCAACGCCGGGCGAGTAAGCGAGCGAGAGATCGCGCTGGTTGGCGAGCGCCTTGGTGGGCGTGAGCGAGATCTTCCCCGGCGTCGGGAGCCGGTGATACTCGAGCGCGTCGATCTTCAGTTGCTGCTCTTCAGCCATGACATCTCTCCTCGAAACCCGTTCGCTGGACGCATCTCACTTCTTCCTCGCCGGCGGCAGATCGGTGCAGACGCCCTCGAACACCTCGGCGGCCATGCCGACCGACTCGCAGAGCGTCGGGTGCGGATGGATCGTCTTGCCGACGTCCACCGGGTCGCAGCCCATCTCCACCGCCAGGCAGACCTCGCCGATGAGGTCCCCCGCGTGGGTGCCGACGATGCCGCCGCCGATCACGCGATGCGTTGCCTCGTCGAAGATGAGCTTGGTGAAGCCTTCGTCGCGGCCGTTGGCGATCGCCCGGCCGCTCGCCGCCCAGGGGAAGACGGCCTTGCCGAACTTGATGCCCTGGGCCTTCGCCTGCTCTTCGGTGAGACCCGCCCAGGCCACCTCGGGATCGGTGTAGGCGACCGACGGGATCTGGCGCGCGTCGAAGTGCGACCGCTTGCCCGCGGCGGCTTCCGCGGCGACGTGTGCCTCGTGCACCGCCTTGTGGGCGAGCATCGGCTGACCGACGATGTCGCCGATGGCGAAGATGTGCGGCATGTTGGTGCGCATCTGCTTGTCGGCCGGGACGAAGCCACGGTCGGTCACCACGACGCCCGCCTTCTCCGCGTCGATGCGCTTGCCGTTCGGGCTGCGGCCCACCGCGACGAGCACGAGATCATAGACCTGCGGTTCGGCGGGCGCCTTCTCGCCTTCGAAGCCGACCCTGATGCCTTGCGCCGTGGCTTCGGCTGAGACCGTCTTCGTCTTGAGCATCACGTTCTCGAACCGTCCGGCGTTCCGCTTCTCCCAGACCTTGACGAGGTCGCGATCCGCACCGGTCATGAGGGCGTCGAGCATCTCCACCACGTCGATGCGCACCCCGAGCGTCGAGTACACCGTCGCCATCTCGAGCCCGATGATTCCGCCGCCGATCACGAGCATCCGCTTCGGCAGGAAGGTGAGCTCGAGCGCGCCGGTCGAGTCGACCACGCGCGGGTCCTCGGGAATGAACGGCAGCTTCACCGCCTGGCTACCCGCGGCGATGATCGCCTTCTCGAAGCGGACGACCTTCTTCGCGCCGGCGGTCTCCTGGCCGGAGCCCGACGTGAGCTCCACCTCGAGGTGGTTCGGACCGACGAACCTCCCGACGCCGCGCACGACTTCGACCTTGCGCGCCTTGGCCATGCCGGCGAGACCGCCGGTGAGCTTGCCGACCACCTTCTCCTTCCAGCCCCGCAGCTTGTCCAGATTGAGCTCAGGCTTACCGAACGCCATGCCGTGGTCGCCGAGCGCGGCCGCTTCGTCGGCGACGGCCGCGACGTGCAAGAGCGCCTTGGAAGGGATGCAGCCGACGTTGAGGCACACGCCGCCGAGCGTGGGATAACGCTCGACGAGCACGGTCTTCATGCCGAGGTCCGCCGAGCGGAACGCAGCCGAATACCCGCCCGGACCGGCACCGAGCACCAGCATCTCGCACTCGACGTCCGCGCCACCGGCGTAGGACGCTGCCGTCGGCGCGGGCGCAGGTGCGGCGGGCGTCGTCGTCGGCGCGGCGGGCGCGGCCGGGGCAGCGCCGCTCACTCCCGTCGCGAGCGTGAGGAGCAGGGTGCCCTCGCTCACCTTGTCGCCAAGCTTGACCTTCACCTCCTTCACCGTGCCCGCGGCGGGCGAAGGGACATCCATCGTCGCCTTGTCGGATTCGAGCGAAACGAGCGGGGCCTCCGGTTTGATCGTGTCGCCCGGCTTCACGAACACCTCGATCACCGGGACGTCCTTGAAGTCGCCGATGTCGGGGACCCGCACCTCGACGGTCTCGTACACGCCCGAGGCGGCGCCGTAGTCGGCGACCGGCGCGCCTTCGCCGGTCGAGTGCCCGCCCTCCTTCACCTTCTCGCGGGGAGCGACGCCGGCCGGCGCCGCCTCGGTCTCCGCGGTGAGGAGGAGCGAGCCCTCGGCGACCTTGTCGCCGACCTTGACCTTGATCTCCTTGACGACGCCGTCGAGCGGCGACGGCACGTCCATCGTCGCCTTGTCGGACTCGAGGGTGACGAGCGCCTGCTCGGTCTTGATCGTCTCGCCCGGCTTGACGAGCACCTCGATGACCGGCACGTCCTTGAAGTCGCCGATGTCGGGGACCTTGACTTCGATCGTTGCCATCGTCGTCTCCCCTCTACATCAGCACGCGGCGCAGATCGCCCATGGCGCTGGCGAAGTACGAGTTGAACCGCGCCGCCGCCGCGCCGTCGATCACGCGGTGATCCCACGACAGCGACAGCGGCAGGATGAAGCGCCACGACGAGGTCTTGCCGTCCGTCGACACCTGCCGCCAGAACGAGCGGCACACGCCGAGGATCGCGACCTCGGGCGCGTTGATGATCGGCGTGAAGTAGGTGCCGCCGATGCCCCCGAGGCTCGAGATGGTGAAGGTCCCGCCCTGCATCTGCTCGCCCTTCAGCTTGCCGTCGCGGGCGAGCTTGGCGAGATCGCCCATCTCTCTTGCGATCTCCGCCACGCCCTTCTGGTCGGCGTTGCGGATCACCGGCACCACCAGCCCCTGCGGCGTGTCGGCGGCGAAGCCGATGTGCCAGTACTTCTTCAGGACGAGGTTGTCGCCGTCGAGCGAGGCATTGAACTCGGGAAACTTCTTCAAGGTCGCCACCGCCGCCTTGATCATGAAGGCGAGCATGCTGACCCTCACGCCGGCTTTCTCGTTCTCCTTGTTGAACTGGACGCGGAAGGCCTCGAGGTCGGTGATGTCCGCGTCGTCGTGATTGGTGACGTGCGGGATCATCACCCAGTTGCGGTGCAGGTTCGCCCCCGAGATCTTCTTGATCCGCGCGAGCGGCTTCGATTCGATCGGGCCGAACTTCGCGAAATCCACCTTCGGCCAGGGCAGCAGCTCGATCCCGCCGACGCCCGTGGCCGCGGCGGCCGGCGCCGCAGCGCGCGCCGCGGGCGCGCCCTTCGCGTGACCTTCGACGTCTTCCTTCAGGATGCGGCCGTTCTTCCCGGTCCCCTTGACGGCGCCGAGATTGACGCCGAGCTCGCGCGCGAGCTTGCGCACACCGGGGCCGGCGTAGGCGAGCGCGAACGATGACTCGTCGACGCCGGGCGCGGCCGCTGCAGCTGGCACCGCGGCGGCGCGGGGCGCAGCGGCGGGCACCGCCGCAGTCGCTGCAGCCGGCGCAGCCGGCGCCGCCTTCGCGGCCGCACTGTCGGTGACCAGGGTCAGGATCACCGTGCCTTCCGACACCTTGTCCCCGACCTTGACCTTCAGCTCGCCCACGACACCGCCCAGGGGTGCCGGCACGTCCATCGTCGCTTTGTCGGATTCGAGCGAGATGAGCGGCTCTTCGGCTTTCACGGTGTCGCCGGGCTTGACGAACACCTCGATCACCGGGACGTCCTTGAAGTCGCCGATGTCGGGCACGCGCACCTCGGCCACGCCCGCCGGCGCGCTCGTCGGCGCGGGTGGCGAGACCACGGAGGGAACCGGCGCCGGGGCGCTCGCGGCAGCCGGCGCGCCTGCGCCTGAATCGAGCAGCAGGATGAGGCTTCCTTCGCTCACCTTGTCGCCGATCTTGACCTTGATGTCCTTCACCGTCCCGGCCGCCGGCGCCGGCACGTCCATCGTCGCCTTGTCCGACTCGAGGCTGACGAGCGGGTCCTCCGGCTTCACCTTGTCGCCCGCCTTGACCAGCACCTCGATCACCGGCACGTCCTTGAAGTCGCCGATGTCCGGAACCCTGACTTCTGTCATCGCGCCCATGTCGCTCCCTCAGGATCCGTTCGCCCTCAGACTTTCCAGGGATCCGGCCGCTCGGTATCCAGGCCGTACTTCTTGATGGCCTCGTCGACCTTCTCCGGCTTGATCTCGCCATCGTCGGCGAGCGCCTTCAGCGCGGCGACCGCGACGTAGTAGCGGTTCACCTCGAAGAAGCGGCGGAGCTTCACGCGGTAGTCGCTGCGACCAAAGCCGTCGGTCCCGAGCACGCGGTAAGTCCGCGGGATGTGGCTGCGCACCTGGTCGGCGAAGTTGCGCATGTAGTCGGTGGACGCCACGACCGGCCCGTCGTGTCCTTCCAGAGCGGTCTCGACGTAGGGCTTGCGCCGCGGCTTGCCGGGATGGAGGGTGTTCCAGCGCTCGGCGCTCATGCCGTCGCGCCGCAGCTCGTTGAAGCTCGTCACGCTCCACACGTCGGCGTTGACCTTGAAGTCGTCGCGCAGCAGGTCCGCCGCCGCCAGCACCTCGCGCAGGATCGTCCCCGACCCCATGAGCTGCACGCGCGGGCCCTTCCCTTTCGCCCCTTCGCGCAACAGGTATATGCCCTTGACGATCCCTTCCTCGGCGCCGGCGGGCATCGCAGGGTGCGGATAGTTCTCGTTCATGAGGGTGATGTAGTAGAAGACGTCCTCCTGGTCCTGCACCATGCGGCGCATGCCTTCGCGGATGATCGTCACCACCTCGTACGAGAAGGTCGGGTCGTAGGCCACGCAGTTGGGGATCGTCGAGGCGAGGACGTGGCTGTGCCCGTCCTCGTGCTGCAGGCCCTCGCCGTTCAGCGTGGTGCGGCCGGCGGTGCCGCCGAGCAGGAAGCCCCGCGCGCGCATGTCGCCCGCGAGCCACGCGAGATCGCCCACCCGCTGCAGGCCGAACATCGAGTAATAGATGTAGAACGGGATCATCGGCAGGTTGTTGGTGCTGTAGGAGGTCGCCGCGGCGATCCACGACGACATCGCGCCCGCCTCGTTGATCCCTTCCTGCAGCACCTGGCCGCTCTTGTCCTCGCGGTAGTACATCAGCTGGTCGGCGTCCTGCGGCTTGTAGAGCTGGCCCACCGATGACCAGATGCCGAGCTGCCGGAACATGCCCTCCATGCCGAAGGTGCGCGACTCGTCGGGTACGATCGGCACGACGTACTTGCCGATGTTCTTATCGCGCACCAGCGTGCCGAGCATCTGCACGAACGCCATCGTGGTGGAGATCTCGCGGTCCTCCGAGCCCTTGAGCAGCCGCTCGAAGGCCGCGAGCGGCGGGACGTCGAGCGAGGCGGACTTCTGCCGCCGCTGCGGCAGGTAGCCGCCCAGCGCGGCGCGCCGCTCCTTGAGGTACTTCGCCTCCGGGCTACCCTCGGGGAGCTTCAGGAACGGCAGCTCGGCGAGCTTGTCGTCGGGCACCGGGATCTGGAAGCGATCGCGGAACTGCTTGAGCGAGTCCTGCGTCATCTTCTTCGCCTGGTGGCTGATCATCTGGCCTTCGCCCGACTCGCCCATGCCGTAGCCCTTCACCGTCTTGGCGAGGATCACGGTCGGCTGGCCCTTGTGGTTCACCGCCGCGGAGTAGGCGGCGAACACCTTGAACGGGTCGTGACCGCCGCGGCTCAGCTTCCAGACCTCGTCGTCGCTCATGTCGGCGACGAGCGCCTTCAGCTCCGGGTACTTGCCGAAGAAGTGCTTGCGCACGTAGGCGCCGTCCTTCGACTTGAAGTCCTGGTACTCGCCGTCGACGCACTCCTCCATGCGCTGCAGGAGGAGCCCGCTCTTGTCCTTCGCGAACAGCTTGTCCCAGGTCGAGCCCCACAGCACCTTGATGACGTTCCAGCCGGCGCCGCGGAAGACGCCCTCGAGCTCCTGGACGATCTTGCCGTTGCCGCGCACCGGCCCGTCGAGCCGCTGCAGGTTGCAGTTGATGACGAAGACGAGGTTGTCGAGCTTTTCGCGCCCGCCGAGCGAGATCGCGCCGAGCGACTCGGGCTCGTCGCACTCCCCGTCGCCGAGGAACGCCCACACCCTGCGCCCCTCGGTTTTCGCGAGGCCGCGCCCCTCGAGGTACTTCAGGAAGCGGGCCTGGTAGATCGCCATCAGCGGGCCGAGCCCCATCGACACCGTGGGGAACTGCCAGAAGTCCGGCATCAGCCACGGGTGCGGGTACGAGGGGATGCCCTTGCCGCCGGTCTCCTGGCGGAAACCGAGGAGCTGCTCCTCGGAGAGGCGCCCTTCGACGAAGGCGCGGCCATAGATGCCGGGGGACACGTGGCCCTGCACGTAGATCAGGTCGCCGCCGTGCTCGGCCGTCGGCGCGTGCCAGAAATGGCCGAAGCCGATGTCGTACAGCAGCGCGGAGGACTGGAAGCTCGCGATGTGGCCGCCGAGCTCGGACGATTCCTTGTTCGCACGGAGGATGATCGCCACCGCGTTCCAGCGGATCGCCGAGCGGATCTTGTGCTCGAGCTCGCGGTTCCAGGTGGGCTTCGCTTCCCGCTCCGGCGGGATCGTGTTGACGTAAGGCGTGGTCGCCGTGAACGGCAGCTGCGCGCCCGTGCGTCGCGCCTCGTCCCGCAGCCGCTCCAGGATGAACCGCGCCCGGTCGACGCCCTGGTACTGGACGATCGCCCGCAGCGAGTCGACCCACTCCTGGGTCTCAACCGGATCGTGGTCGTTCAGGATTCCCATTGATGTTCTCCTTTGTCCTGAAAACGGAAAGCGCCGCCCTGCGGCGCGTGGCTCAATCGTTGGGCAGGCCCTGCACCCGGAACACCTCCTCGAGGTGCGGGCTCATCGGCAAGTTGAGCCGCACGCCGGAAGGCAGCGGCTTCAGGAACCACTTGTCGTAGATGGCGACGATCTCGCGACTCCCGGCGAGCTTTCCGAAGGCGCGCTCGACCAGCTCGGCGAACTCGGGATCGTCCTTCCGCAGCATGAGCGCGTAATCGGCGTAGGTCAGGAAATCGCCGACGACCCGGTACTGCGCCCCGGTCTTCGTTTCGGCGAGCATCCCGTACAGCTGCACGTCGTCGTTCGCGAACGCGTCGGCGTGTCCCGGCCGCGAAGAGCTTGAATGACTCGTTGTGATCGCCGCCGGTAATGAACTTGACCGCGAGCTTCCGCCGCTCGGCGAGCTTCGGGATCGCCGTCTCGTGAACCGTGCCGCGCGTGACCACCACCGTCTTGCCCTGCAGGTCGCCGAACGACCGGATCCCGCTGCCGCGGCGGACGAGCAGCTTGGTGCCGGTCACGAACATCGTGGGCGAAAAGGCCGCGATCTTGCGCCGCTCGACGTTGTTCGTCGTCGAGCCGCACTCGAGGTCCACCGCGCCGGAGTTGACGAGGTCGAACCGGTTCTCCGGCGTGACAGGTCGGTACTCCACGCGGATGTCCTTGCCGAGCTCGGCGACGATCTCCGCCACGACGATCTCGCACAGGTCGAGGGCGTAGCCGACCGGCCGGCCCCGAGAGTCAAGGAACGCAAACGGGGGCGAGTTCTCGCGGTAGCCGATTCGCAGCACGCCGCTGTCGTTAATTTTCTTGAGCGTCCCAGTGTAGGGAACCTGGAAGGCCGCTTGGCCTTGAGCATGCGCCGAGGCGGCAACGCCGAACGCTAATGCCAAGACCGCCATGAGGAGGGCGCCGCCATGCCGCCGCGCAAGCTCTTGCTGCGTCGCAGCAACGCTGCGGGCACAAGCTGCGTCCTGCTCGCGCAGGCGTCTCATTGCCCCTCCTTTGTTTGTAGCGACCGGCGTGGGCGTCGCGTAGTCGCAAGCGGTTGGCTGTTAATGGTCGGTGCGATCCGCACCGACGTCTCAGCCACTCAACTGAGTTGAAGCGTCCGCCGACGGGCGCCTAGGGTACTCCACCGCGCGGTCTGGCGGAAAGGATGACGAGCCCTGTTCTGTAATCGGCCATCGCGACGCTATTTCGACTTGGCGCGAATCTTCCCGAGCTCGGCAGTCATCTCCTTCGCAGTGGCTTCCCCGAACTCCTTGCTGAACTTGTCGACGACGGGCTTCAGCTTGTCGCGCAGCTTGGCCTGCTCGGCGGGCGCGAGCTCGGTCACCTGCATGCCGTTCTTCTTCAGCTCGCCGAGCGCCTTGTCGCCGAATTCGCGGATCGTCTTGCGCTCGAAGGCGGTCGCCTCGCGCGCAGCTTCCTGGACGGCTTTCTGTTGATCGGGTGCCAACGCATCCCATGTCTTCTTCGAAATCAGCAGCACCCACACGCTGTAGATGTGCTTCGACAGGACGACGTGCTTCTGGACCTCGTAGAACTTGCTGCTCAGGATCGTGGCGATGGGATTCTCCTGGCCGTCGACCGTCTTCTGCTCGAGCGCGCTGTAGAGCTCCGGAAACGGCATCGGCAGCGCGTTTGCGCCGAGCGTATTGAACGTATCGATGAAGAGCGGGTTCTGGATGACCCGGATCTTCAGCCCGGAGATGTCGGACGCGCTATTGATCGGCCGGCGCCCATTGGTGACCTGCCGGAAGCCATTCTCCCAGAAGGCGAGTCCGACGAGGCCCTTCTCCGGCAGCTTCGCGAGCAGCTGCTGCCCGAACGGGCCGTCGAGGAGCGCATCGGCCTCCTGCTCGGTGTTGAACAGCAGCGGGAAGTTGAGCACGCCGAAGTCCTTGACCAGACCGACCAAGGTGGAGCTGTCCGGCACCGTCATTTCCTGTGTCCCGCCCCGCAGCGCGGAGATCATCGTGGCATCGTTTCCCAGCGCGCCGCCGGGGTACAGCTTGGCGTTGACCTTGCCGCCGGTCTTCTGCGCGAGGAGCTCGCCGAAGCGCTTGACCGACGCGCCCTGGGGGTGATCTTCGTTGAGGCCGATCCCGACTTTGAGCGTGCGTTCCTTGACCTGGGCGGCGGCCGGACCGGCAAAGTGAGCGGCGGTAGCGAGCGCGGCCGCCCATGCGATGCAACGGAACTTCATTTGACTCCTCCTTCGATGGTCGTTGTTCGAGAACGTCGCTTCACCCTGCAAACCAACTGGGCTACATGGCGCGCTGGTACTCCGCTATCTCGCGATAGGCGCCGTGGAGCAGGCCGGGCAGTCGCACGAAGATGTCGGCGAGCCGCCCGTACCGCTCGACGTTGCCCGGCTGCGGGAGGCAGCTTTCGGTCTCGCCGAGCATGCCGGCGACCGCATCGAGCGACGGAATGGCGCCGATCGCGTGCAGCCCCAGCACCGCGG
This sequence comes from uncultured beta proteobacterium, assembly GCA_963744255.1. Taxonomy (GTDB): domain Bacteria; phylum Pseudomonadota; class Gammaproteobacteria; order Burkholderiales; family SG8-39; genus DATEDA01. Next base: position 122,114 of record CAVUSZ010000001.1, on the reverse strand, counting down.
CTCCCATGCACGAGCTTTCCCGGGCGCTCGCGACGACGACCTCGCGGTTGAAGACGTCGGCCATGATCTGTCGCCACAGCCGCGAGCGCGTGAACCCGCCGGAGGCGAGCACCTGTCCCGTCCGCACACCCGTCTCCTCGATGATCCGCAGCACGGCGAGCAGATTGAAGACCACCCCTTCCAGCACCGCGCGAATCATGTGCTCCTTGCGGTGATGGAGCGCCAGCCCGAAGAACGACCCCCGTGCATCCGCATTCCAGAGCGGCGCTCGCTCGCCCGCGAGATAGGGATGGAACAGCAGGCCGCCGGATCCGGGAGCAACCCGTTCGGCGATCTGGGTCAGGACGTCGTACGGGTCGAGGCCCAGCCGCTTGGCCGTCTCGACCTCCGCGGCGGCGAACTCGTCGCGCAGCCAGCGCAGGATCATGCCGCCGCTGTTGACCGGGCCGCCCATGACCCAGAGCCCGGGCGCGAGTACGTAGCAGAACAAGCGCCCGCCGGGATCCAGCACCGGCCGGTCGACGACGGTCCGGATCGCACCGCTCGTGCCGATCGTCACCGCGACGACGCCGGGCCGTATGGCGTTCACGCCGAGGTTCGCGAGCGCGCCGTCGTTCGCGCCGACCACGAACGGCGTGCCCGGAGCGAGCCGCGTGCGCCGCGCGATCTCCGGGTCGAGGCCCTCGATCGTGTGGGAGGTCGGCACCGGCGCCGACAGCCGCTCGCGCGTGATGCCGGCCGCGGCGAGCGCCTGGGGGTCCCAGTCGAGCTTCGCGATGTCGAAGAGCCCCGTGGCCGAGGCGATCGAGTGGTCGACGACGAAGCGCTTGAAGAAGCGGTTGAAGACGTACTCCTTGACCGAGACGAACCGCGCCGCGCGCGCGAAGAGCTCGGGCTGCGTATCCCGCAGCCACGCGAGCTTCGCGAGCGGCGACATCGGATGGATCGGCGTGCCGGTGCGCCGGTAGATCTCGTCGCCGCCTTCGCGCCTGAGGCGATCGGCCCAGGCCGCGCTCCGCGTGTCCGCCCAGGTGATGCAGGGACTGAGGGGCTCTCCGGCCGCATCGACGGCGATCACGCTGTGCATCGCCGCGCTGAAGCTCACGCAGGCGATGCGCGCGGGATCCACCCGGCCAGCCACGGCCGCGATCGCCTCGATGACCGCGCGCAGGATCTGGTCGGGATTCTGCTCGGCGGCGCCCGGCGCCGGCGTCGCGAGCGGGTACTCGACGCCGTGCTGCCCGACGATCGCCCCGCTGGCGTCGTAGAGCACCGCCTTCGTGCTGGTCGTGCCGATGTCCACGCCGATGACGCACCGCGCGGGCTTCGCGCCGCTCATTCCGCGCCTATCCTCGGTCATGGGCACGCCGCCGGGCATGGCTCGTGGCTCGCGCCGCCACCGCTACTTCTGCTTGCGCGCCTTGTCGAGCTCGGCGTAGAACTCCTTGACCAGCGGCTCGCCGATCTGGCCGGAGTACTTGTCGACTACCGGCTTGACCTTGTCGCGCATGCGGGCGATCTCCTGCGGCGAGATGTCGTTGATCTGCATCCCGCTCTTGACCAGGAACTGGCGCGACTTGTCGCTCATCTCCCGCGCGATCTTGCGCTGGTAGTCGCGCGACTCGTTCGCCGCATCCTGGAGGACCTTCTTCTCGGCCGGCGACAGCGTGTCCCAGAACTTCTTGCCGACGAGCAGGAGCTGCGGGTTGTAGATGTGCTTCGTGGCGCTCATGTACTTCTGCACCTCGTAGAACTTCGACGCCTCGAGGGTCGCGTACGGGTTCTCCTGCCCGTCGACCGTCTTGGTGTCGAGCGCGGTATACAGCTCGGTGAACGGCATCGGCACCGCGTTCGCGCCCAGCGTGTTGAGCATGTCGACGTAGAGCGGGTTCTGGATGGTGCGGATCTTCAGACCCTGGATGTCCTCCAGCTTGTTGATCGGCCGCTTGCTGTTGCTGATGCTCCGGTAGCCCTGCTCCATGTAGGCGAGGCCGACCAGGCCCTTGGCGGGCATCACCTCGAGCAGCTTCTTCCCGAACGGGCCGTCGAGCACGAGATCGGCCTCGCGCTCGTTGGCGAAGGCGAACGGGAGGTCGAGCACGAGGAACTCCTTGAAGTTGCCCACCAGCTGGGCGGGCGCCATCATCGACACCTCGATCGTGCCGCCCTGCATGGCGGAGGCGACCTGCTGCTCGCCGCCGAGCGTCCCGCCCGGGTAGACCTTCACCTTCATCTTGCCCCCGCTCTTCTGCGCGACCAGCTCGGCGAACTTGCTCGCGCCGATCCCCTGCGGATGATCGATGGCGTTGACGATCGGCATCTTGATGCTGCGGTCCTTGATGTCCTGGGCACCGGCCGACGCCGCCGCCAGGAGCGTCGCCGCGAGCGCAGCGGACACGATGGAGTTCCTCGGGGCTGGCTTGGACATGAACGTTCCTCCTTTGTGTTCGAGCTTGACCGGATCTTTCAGCGCGGGATCGGCGTGGGCACCGGCTTGCCCGCGAAGTGCGCCTCCAGGTTGGCGTAGGCGAGATCAGCCATCGCCTGGCGTGTCTGGAGCGTGCCGCTGGCGACGTGCGGTGTGAGGACCACGTTGTCCATCGTCAGCAGTTCGTGCGGAACGTTCGGTTCGTCCGCGAACACGTCCAGCCCCGCGCCGCGGATCCGTCCTCCCCTGAGCGCGGCGACCAGCGCCGGCTCGTCGACCACCGTGCCGCGCGCGATGTTGATCAGGATGCCGTCGGGGCCGAGCGCGTTCAGCACCTCGGCGTTGACGAGGCCGCGCGTGGCAGGCCCGCCATAGGCGCTGACGACGAAGAAGTCCACCTGCCCCGCCATCTCCAGCGCCGTCGGGAAGAAGGTGTGCTTCACGCCCGCGATCTCGCTCCGGTCGGTGTAGGCGATGCGCATGCCGAAGCCTTCGGCGCGCCGGGCGATGGCGCGGCCGATCCTGCCCAGGCCGAAGATCCCGATGCGGGCGCCGCTCACCTTGCGCGTCAGTCGATACGCTCCGTCCACCCAGCGCCCGCTGCGGAGATGGGCATCGGCGGGCAGCAGCTCGCGCGACACCGCCAGAATGAGCCCCATCGCGAGGTCCGCCACGTCGTCCGTCAGCACGTCGGGCGTGTTCGTGACGGTGACGCGGCGGTCGCGCGTCGCGTCGAGATCGATGCCGTCATACCCGACGCCGAACACGGCGATGATCTCGGCCGCCGGCAGGCGCGCCAGGAGCTCCCGGGTCACGCGTGCCTCGCCGCTCGCGACGATGCCGCGGACCCGGGGAGCGATCGTCTCGAACGCCACCGGATCCAGCTCGTGGATCCGGTCGCGGAAATCGAACGCCTCGCGCAGGCGCTGGGTGAGGAAGTCCGGGAGGTGTGCGACCGAGAGGACGACGGGTTTCATGGGCTTGGCTCCGTGCCTGGTCAACGCGGCATCGAACGGATCGACGACGGTACCGCCGGCGACGCTGACGGGTTGCTGATGCGCCTATCTCGCCGACTTGCCCTGGTTGGCCACCGCCGCCATCGCCGCGCGGATCGTGGCCTCGTCGCCGAGGTAGTAGTGCTTCAGCGGCTTGAGCTCGCCGTCCAGCTCGTAGACGAGGGGCTGGCCGGTCGGGATGTTGAGACCGACGATGTCCTGATCGGACACGTTGTCGAGATACTTGACCAGCGCCCGCAGGCTGTTGCCGTGCGCGGCGATGATCACGCTCTTGCCGGTGCGGACCGTGGGCGCGATCACCTCGTGCCAGTGCGGCAGAAAGCGCGCGACCGTGTCCTTGAGGCACTCGGTGCGCGGGAATTCCTCGCGCGGGATGTCGGCGTAGCGCGGGTCGTTCATCTCGAGCCGGGAATCGCCCAGCTCGAGCGCCGGCGGCGGGGTGTCGTACGAGCGGCGCCAGATGAGCACCTGCTGGTCGCCGAACTTGGTCGCCATCTCCGCCTTGTTGAGACCCTGCAGCGCGCCGTAGTGACGCTCGTTCAGGCGCCACGAGTGATGCACCGGGATCCACATGCGCTCGAGCCCGTCGAGCACGATCCACAGCGTGCGGATGGCGCGCGTCAGCACGGAGGTGAACGCGATGTCGAACGCGAAGCCGTTCGCGCGCAGCAGGTCGGCGGCCGTCTTCGCCTCGGCGCGGCCCTTGTCCGTGAGATCGACGTCGGTCCAGCCGGTGAACCGGTTCTCCTGGTTCCACACCGATTCGCCGTGTCGCAGCAGGACAACCTTGTACATGTGCGCCCTCCGGGTTATCTCGCGCTGCCGCGCAGCGCGGCCGCCCGCGCGGCGAGACGGGTCACTTGGCCCCAGTCGCCCGCGTCGATCGCGGACTTCGGCGTCAACCACGAGCCGCCGACGCACGCCACGTTGGGGAGGGACAGGAATTCCGGCGCGGTCTCTTCCGTGACGCCGCCGGTCGGACAGAAGACGACGTCGGGAAACGGTCCGTGCATCGCCCGCAGCATCCCGAGGCCGCCGGCCTGCTGCGCCGGGAAGAGCTTCAGCTGGCGGAACCCGGCAGCGCGCGCGGCGATGACGTCCGAAGGCGTCATCACCCCCGGCAGGCACGCGAGGCCGCTCTGGCGCGCGGCGTCCGCGAGCACCGGAGTCAACCCGGGGCTGACCGCGAACCTGGCGCCGGCCGCGCGCGCCTCGGCGAAGTCTTCGGGTGCGGTCACGGTGCCGACGCCCACGATCGCGTCGGGCACGTCCCGCGCGATCGCCTTGATCGCGTCGAGTCCGGCCGCCGTTCGCAGCGTGACCTCCAGCACCCGCACCCCGCCTGCGACCAGCGCCTTGGCAAGCGGGACCGCCTGCGCAAGATCGCCGATGACGATGACCGGGATGACCGGGCCCGTACGCATGACCGCTAACGCGTCCATCAACCCACCTTCTCGGCAAACACGAAGTTGTCGTGGACGCGCTCGTGCGGCGGCGCGGCCCCCGGCAGCTTGTGCGGCAGTACGTAAGTGACGGCGCCCTGCTCGGCGCCGGCGGCGTTGGCGCGGAACACCTCGAACAGCTCCCGCCCGAGCCCGAACTGGTATTCGTCGAGATCGACCGGTTCGGCAACTCGCCGGCGCAGCTCCTCGTCGGACACGAGCGCCTCGAGGACGCCCGCGACCGCATCGAGCCGGATCACGTCGCCGGTGCGGATCTTGCCGAGCGGCCCGCCGGCGAGACACTCCGGCGTGACGTGGATCGCGGCGGGCACCTTGCCGGAAGCACCCGACATGCGGCCGTCCGTGACCAGCGCCACCTTGTAGCCCTCGTCCTGCAGCACCCCGAGCAGCGGCGTCAGCTTGTGCAGCTCGGGCATCCCGTTCGCCCGCGGCCCCTGGTACCGCACCACGCCGACGAAATCGCGCTTCAGCTCGCCGCGCTTGAAGGCCGCCATGACGTCTTCCTGGTTGTTGAAGACGATGGCGGGCGCTTCCACGATCCGGTGCTCCGGTTTGACGGCGGACGCCTTGATCACGGCGCGCCCGAGGTTGCCGGCGAGAACCTTGAGGCCGCCGTCGGGGCTGAACGGCTCCGACATCGGGCGCAGGACCGCAGTGTCATGGCTGTGCTTCGGGGCCGGCCGCCACGCCAGCCGTCCGCCGTCGAGGTACGGCTCGTCCCGATAGCGGGCAAGCCCGCCCGCGCCGGCGACGGTGAGAACGTCGGCATGCAGAAGGCCCGCATCGAGCAGCTCGCCGATCAGGAAGCCCATGCCGCCGGCGGCATGGAAATGATTCACGTCCGCCTTGCCGTTCGGATAGATCTTGGCGAGCAGCGGCACGACGGGAGAGAGCTCGCTGAAGTCGTCCCAGTTGATGATCACTCCCGCTGCGTGCGCCATCGCGACGAGGTGGAGCGTGTGGTTGGTCGATCCGCCGGTCGCGAGCAGTCCGACGATTCCGTTGACGATCGCGCGCTCGTCCACGACCCTGCCGAGGGGCGCGTACCGGTCGCCGAGCGCGGTGATCTCGAGGACCTGCCTCGCGGCGGCCTCGGTGAGCGCGTCGCGCAGGGGCGTGTTGGGATTGACGAACGCCGAGCCGGGCAGATGGAGACCCATCACCTCCATCAGCATCTGGTTGCTGTTCGCGGTGCCGTAGAACGTGCAGGTGCCCGGGCCGTGATACGACTTCGCCTCGGTCTCGAGCAACGCGTCGCGGCCGATCTTGCCCTGGGCGAAGAGCTGGCGCGTCTTCGCCTTCTCCTCGTTGGGGAGCCCCGAGGTCATCGGGCCGCCCGGGACGAAGATCGCCGGGAGGTGGCCGAACTTGAGCGCGCCGATCAGGAGGCCCGGCACGATCTTGTCGCAGATCCCGAGGCACAGGACGGCGTCGAACATGTTGTGCGAGAGGGCCACGGCGGTCGCCATCGCGATGACGTCGCGACTGAAGAGCGACAGCTCCATGCCGGGCTCGCCCTGCGTGACGCCATCGCACATCGCCGGCACTCCGCCGGCGAACTGTGCGACCGCACCCGCCTCTCGCGCCGCGCGCTTGATGAGCGCCGGGAATCGCTCCAGCGGCTGGTGCGCCGACAGCATGTCGTTGTACGACGAGACGATGGCGATGTTCGGCCGGCGGAGCTCGCGCAGCACCAGCTTGTCCCGCGGCTCGAACGCCGCGAACCCGTGAGCGAAGTTGGTGCAGGAGAGCTTGCCGCGCGCCGGGCTCGCATGCTTCGCCCGGTCGACGTACGACAGGTAGGTCGCGCGCGTCTCGCGGCTGCGCGCGCGGACGCGGTCGGTCACTCTGGTCAGGACGGGATGGGCTGGCATCGGCGACCTCTACTTCATTGGCGGGCGCGAAGCGCGTCAAACGATCCTCACCCCAGGGCGCGAAACGCATCGCGACCCCGATAGGTGCCCTGCGCGCCGATCTCGCTCTCGATCAGCAGCAGCCGGTTGTACTTGGCCACCCGGTCGGACCGGCACAGCGAGCCCGTCTTGATCTGGGTCGCCGACGTCGCCGCCGCGAGGTCCGCGATCGTAACGTCCTCGGTTTCGCCCGACCGGTGCGAGACCACCGCCGCGTAGCCGGACTGCTCGGCCAGTTCGATGGCGTCGAGCGTTTCGGTCAGCGTGCCGATCTGGTTCAGCTTGATCAGAATCGCGTTCGCGATGCGGCTGGAGATCCCGCGCTGGAAGATCTCGGTGTTGGTCACGAACAGGTCGTCGCCGACGAGCTGCACCTTGCCGCCCAGGCGCGCGGTCAGCTTCGCCCAGCCGTCCCAGTCGTCCTCCGCCATGCCGTCCTCGATCGAGAGGATCGGATAGCGGTCCACCCAGCGGGCGAGGTACTCGACGAACTCCTCGGCGGAGAACCGCTTGCCCTCCGACTTGAGCTCGTACTTCCCGTCCTTGTGGAACTCGGAGCTGGCGACGTCGAGGCCGAGCCAGATGTCCTGGCCCGGCCGATAGCCCGCTTTCCCGATCGCCTCGAGGATGGTCTCGAGGGCGGCCTCGTTGGACGGCAGGTCGGGCGCGAACCCGCCTTCGTCCCCGACCCCGGTGCCATAGCCTTTCGATTTCAGCACCGCCTTGAGCGCATGGAACACCTCGACGCCGTAGCGCACGGCTTCGCCGAAGCTCGGCGCCCCGACCGGCAGGATCATGAACTCCTGCAGGTCGACGTTGTTGTCGGCGTGCGCGCCGCCGTTCACGATGTTCATCATCGGCACCGGGAGCCGGACGTCGCGCTTGCCCGCGAGGTGCCGGTAAAGCGGCAGACCCGCCTCCTGCGCGGCGGCGTGCGCGACGGCGAGCGACACCGCGAGGAGCGCATTCGCGCCCAGTCGCGATTTGGTCGGCGTGCCGTCGGCTTCGATCATCCTGCGGTCGATCCGCCGCTGATCGGCCGCTTCGGCTCCGATCAGCAGCTCGCGAAGCTCGCCGTTGACGTTGCCGACTGCGCGCGTGACGCCCTTGCCGCCGTAGCGCTTGGGATCCTTGTCCCGCAGCTCGACCGCCTCGCGCGCACCGGTCGACGCGCCCGACGGCACCGCCGCGACCCCGCGCACGCCGCTCGCGAGCGTCACCGCCGCAGCCACGGTCGGGTTGCCGCGCGAATCCAGGATCTCGTAACCGCGGACGTCCTCAATCTTCGCCATGTCTCACCTGTAGGATTCCTACGCCGACGCCGTGAATCCGCCGTCGACGAACAACACCTGCCCGGTCACGTAATCGGACGCGCCGGACGCGAAGAACACGGCGGCACCGGCAAGCTCTTCCGGATCGCCCCATCGCCCGGCCGGCGTCCGGCTCTCGACCCAGGCGTTGAACTTCGCATCCGCAATCCTCTCGATCAGACCTGCGCGATGCGGAGCAGGTTCGTGGTACCCGCGGTCCCGAGCGGCAGACCGGCGATGATCACGACCGTGTCGCCCGGCTTCGCGAAGCCTTCGCGGCGCGCGAGCGTGCACGCGCTTGCCACCATTTCCGCGTCACCGGCGATCTCGGGCGCGTGGACCGGGTGCACGCCCCACGCGAGCGCCAGGCGTCGCGCGGTGCGGACGTCCGGGGTCAGGCCGAGGATCGGGGCCTCGGGCCGCTCGCGCGCGGCGCGCAGGCTCGTGTAGCCGGAGCTGGTGTAGGTGACGGTCGCCGCGACCTCGAGCAGGCGGGCCACGCCGCGCATGGCTTCGCAGATCGCGTCCGCCACGACGGGTTGCGGCGGGGTGTGCGACGCATCCAGCAGCTGGCGGTGATACGGATCCCGCTCCACCTCGGCGATGATGCGGTCCATCATCGCCACCGCTTCCAGCGGATATTTGCCCGACGCCGACTCCGCCGACAACATGACCGCGTCGGCGCCGTGGTAGATCGCCGTCGCGACGTCGGACGCTTCCGCCCGCGTGGGGACTGGTGCGCTGACCATCGACTCGAGCATCTGGGTCGCGACGATCACCGGCTTACCCGCCTCGCGGCACAAGCGGACGATGCGCCGCTGGATCGCCGGCACGCGCTCGGCCGGCAGCTCCACGCCGAGATCGCCGCGCGCGACCATCACGCCGTCGCACAGGGCGACGATCTCGTCCAGGCGCTCGATCGCGGCCGGCTTCTCGAGCTTGCACATGATCGCCGCGCGGCCCCTCGCGAGCGAGCGGATCTCCTCGACGTCCTCGGGTCGCTGCACGAACGAGAGCGCGACCCAGTCGACGCCGAGCTCCAGCCCGAACTCGAGATCCTTGCGGTCCTTCTCGGTGAGCGCCGACAGCGGGAGGATGACGCCGGGGACGTTCACGCCCTTGCGGTCGGAGAGCGCGCCGCCGGCAATGACGCGCGTGACGGCAGCGTCGCCACCATGCTGCTCGACGCGCAACCGGATGCGCCCGTCGTCGAGCAGCAGGTCGGCGCCGTCTTTCAGCGCCGCGAAGATCTCGGGGTGCGGCAGTCGAACGCGATCCGCGTTGCCTGGCGCCGGATCCAGGTCGACCTGGAACCGCGCGCCGGGCTCGAGCTCGACCTTGCCGCCGGCAAAGGTGCCCACCCGCAGCTTCGGGCCCTGGAGGTCGAGCAGAATCGCGATCGGCCGGCCGGTCTCCCGCTCGATCCGCCGGATGACCTCGAAGCGTTCCTTGTGGTCGGCATGCGCGCCGTGGCTGAAGTTCAGCCGGAAGACGTCGGCGCCCGCGTCGAACAGCGCGCGGACGGTCTGGAAGTCCGAGCTGGCCGGCCCCAGCGTGGCGACGATCTTGGCGTTGCGTTGGCGCCGCATCGCTCCTCCTCCTCCGCCCCTCGCGGGCCGGTCAGAAGATGAATCGGGTGTTCAGGAACTTCGACTTGTGGTTCGTCACGATCGAGTCGAGCAGCCTGGTGCTGTCCTCGGTCTGCTTCGTGGCGACCATCGAGCGGATCGAGAACGCCCGCAGCGCGTCGGTGACCGAGAGCGTGCCCTCCGCGGAATCCTTGCGTCCGGCGAACGGAAAGACGTCCGGACCCCGCTGGCACTGCGCGTTGATGTTGACGCGACAGACCTGGTTCACGAGCGGGTCGACCAGCCGACCGATCTCGCCGGGGTCGGTCCCGAAGATGCTCACCTGCTGCCCGTGATCGGACGTGACGACGTAGTCGAGCGCGGTCTCGATGTCCTCGAACGGCATGACCGGGATGACCGGGCCGAACTGTTCTTCGCGATAGAGCCGCATGCCCTCCCGCACGGGAAACACCACCGCCGGATAGAACAGGGTGTCGGCGACGGTGCCGCCGCCCTCGTTCACGACGCGGGCGCCCTTCGCCTTGGCGTCTTCCACCAGGTCGGTCAGATAGGCCGTTTTTCCGGGTGCGGGCAGCGGGGTGATGTTCACGCCCTTCTCCCAGGGCATGCCCACCTTCAGCTTGCCGAGCGCCTCGCTGAAGCGGGCGAGGAACGGCTCGACGATGGACTGGTGCACGAGGAGCATCTTGAGCGCCGTGCAGCGCTGCCCGTTGAAGGACAGCGCACCGAGCAGGGATTCCTTGACCGCCAGCGCGATGTCGGCGTCCGGCAGGACGATCGCGGCGTTCTTCGCATCCAGTCCGAGAATCGCGCGCAGCCGGTGCGACTTGGGGTGCTGCTTCTTCAGGTGGTCGGCGACCTTGCTCGACCCGATCAGCGCGAGCACGTTCACCTTGCCCGATCCGAGCATGCGCGGGACGACCACCGAGCCGCGCGCGTAGACCGTGTTGACGACGCCCTTCGGGAAGGAGCTGCGGAACGCTTCGAGCAACGGGTAGAAGAGCAGCGTGCCGTACGTGGGCGGCTTGAACACGATCGTGTTGCCCATGATGAGCGCCGGAATGAACGTCGCGAACGTCTCGTTCAGCGGGTAGTTGAACGGCCCCATGCAGAGCACCACGCCGAGGGGCGTGCGGCGGATCTGCCCGATCGTGCCCTCGACGACGACGAAGCGCGAGTTGCCGTTGTCGAGCTCCTTCAGCGCGTGAATCGTCGCCTTGATGTACTCGACCGTCCGGTCGAACTCCTTCTCCGAGTCGGCGAAGCTCTTGCCGATCTCCCACATGATGAGCTCGACGACCTGGCGCTTCTGCCCGACCATCTTCTTGGTGAAGTCTTCGATGCACGCGATCCGCTCGCCGACCGACATCGTGGGCCATTCGCCGCGGCCGTTTGCATACGCGGCCACCGCGGCCTCGAGTGCTTCGTCGCTCTCCGGCTCGCCGATGAGCGGATAGCTGCCGATCTCGATCGGTTGCGCCTCGCCCTTGGCGTTCCGCAGGCAGACCGGGGAGAACACGGGCTGGGATTTCCCGTCCCACGTTTTCAGCACGCCGTTCACCAGGTAGGTCCGTTGCCGGATGGCCGCAGGGAGCCGGTGCTCCTCGGGAATGTCGCCTTCCCGGGGAAAGAGCTGGCGCAGAGAGCCGGCGTCGATCATCTCGCATTCTCCAACACGCAATGCCCGGCAACCAACGAGGCCGCCCGCGGGTTCCCGCAGATACGCGAACGAGGCCGCCGCCGACCGGACGGTCGACCTGGAACAGCGCTCCCCCACGGAACGGGCTATTGTTCGGAGACGCCGCGCGGCGTGTCTTGGAGAAAGTTGCGCGCGCCTAGCGGGCGCCGGTTCGCGCCCGGGGCCGGTTCGAGCGCGGCGGCCGGCTGGCGTAAAGGCGTATCGCAGTCTCGCGGAGCACCGCCAGCAGCGCTTCCGCGCCGGGTGAGAGCCCGCGTCCCCGCCGCGTGATGATGCCGAACGATTCCATCCGGACATCGAGGGTGACCGGCAGGACGGTCAGAACGCCCGCCTCGCAGTAAGGACGCACTGCCTCCTTCGGGAGCGAGACCACCATGTCGGTCGACGACAACAGGCTCATGACGACGAGCAGCGAGGAGGCCTCGACGACGTTCTTCGGCGGGTCGAGGCCCTGCTCGATGAACATCGCGTCGAGCTCCTCGCGCAACGCGCTCCCGGCCGGCGGCAGGACCCACGCCTGCTGGGCCAGGTCCTTGACCCCGAGACCGCGTCGGCGGGCGAGCGGATGGTCGGCCCGCGCGATCACGCTCTGCGGCTCGTCCCCCAACGGCTCGAAATCGAGGTCGCCTGCTCCCTGCGCATCGCGTACCCGAGCCACCGCCATGTCGAGCTCGCCCGACACGAGGCGAGCGATCAACGCCTCGCTGTGGTCCAGGTCGATGGCCACGAGGATCCGGGGATGCCGCTGCTTGAGCAGCGCGACTGCCGCGGGAACCAGGCCGGTCCCCGGGGTGACGACCGTGCCGATCGAGGCCTTGCCGGCAAGTCCCGATCGGAGCGCTTCGATCTCGTCGTACGCACGGCTGAACTCGGCCAGCGCCGCGCGCGCATGCCGCACCAGGATCTCGCCGTACCAAGTCGGCTCGACACCGCGCGCGTGCCGCTCGAACAGCATCACGCCGAGCGCCTCCTCGAGCCCCCTCAGCAGCTTGGATGCGGCCGGCTGCGTGATGCCGGCCGCTTCGGCAGCCCGCAACACCGACCGCTGCTCGTCGAGGTGGACCAGCAGAACGATCTGCCGCATCTTGAGACGCGACCGGATCAGCGTCGATTGAGTGACCGGCATGGCGCACGCCCGGACGGCTGCGAATTGCTATATTAAAACGGAATACGTTCCTCCGAAACATTCATTTGTTTTGCATACGTCGCTTCCCTAGAATAATCCGTATGACCAATCGATATAACAACGAAAACAACAGGATCCGTTACTTCCAGGTGCCCGCGTGGCAGGACGCCGAGGTGTCGATCGGCGAGGGCGTTACCGGCCCGGGGCGGATCCAGTTTCACCCCGACGTGGAGATCCGGCTGATTACGCGGGGCGTCGCCCGAATTCAGCTCGGCGAATCGCAGCATTCCGCAGCCGCAGGCTGGCTCACCGTGATACCGCCATGGCAGCTCCACGCCGTCGCGGCGGACGGGGACGACGGTTTTTCGTTCTTCGCCTTGCGTATCCGCCCTGCGCTCCTCGAGCGCCTGAAGGAGTCGGCCCCGTCGGTGACCGCGCTCCGGGCCGCGCACGGGTCCATCCCCGCCGATCCGGAGCTCTCATCCACCGTGATCGCAGCGCACCGCGCGCTCGCCAATGGCACACCGGGACCGGACGCACAGCCGATGCTTGGACGGGCGGTCAGCGACCTGGTGTCCTGGGCCACGCGGGTGGAGATCGCATCGGCCGACCGCCCGATCCAGCGCGCGCAGTCGGTCGACAGCGCGCTCGCCCACCTGCGGGCCCACTACACGCAAGACATCGGTCTGGACGATCTCGCGGCTGCGGCGGGGCTGAGCAAGTTCCACTTCCTGCGGCTGTTCGCCGCACGGGTGGGCGTGACGCCCCATCGCTACCAGCTGCTGCTGCGGGTGCTCCACGCCAAGAGCCTGCTTCGCGACGGCCTGGAGATCGCCGAGGTGGCCCTGCGCACCGGCTTCTTCGACCAGAGCCACCTCACGCGCTGCTTCCACGAGCTCGTCGGTGTCACGCCGGGACGCTATCAGTTCGACCTTGCCCCGAACGGAGCGAAGAACGGCGGCCCCCTCGCACGGAACGGCGTGCAGGATCCGGCACGAGGCATCCGGAAAGTAGTAGTCTCGCGCTGATTCGGGCACGTGTTGTTTGGCAGTGCCCGATGGTCAGGCGCGGCTCGACGACATCGCGCCGCGCGGACTGCGGGCGCTTGCTCGCGCCGCCGGGGTGGTGCGCCGACGAGCGCGCACGCGCGGAACCTGGCAAGCTGAGCGACACCTGATGAGCCAGCCTCACTACGACATCGTCGCGCTCGGCGAGCCGCTGGTGGAGTTCAACCAGACCGCGGCCGGCGAACCCGCCTTCCTGCAGGGCTACGGCGGCGACACCTCGAACGCGATGATCGCTGCCGCCCGGCAGGGCGCGCGCTGCGCGTATCTCACGCGCATCGGCGACGACGCGTTCGGGGCGCAGCTGCGGGCGCTGTGGCGGGCCGAAGGCGTCGACGACACCGGCGTCCTGACCGACCCGGCGGCGCACACGGCGGTGTATTTCGTCACCCACGGTCCCGACGGCCATGTTTTCAGCTACCTGCGGGCCGGCTCGGCGGCGAGCCGCATGCAGCCGGACGATCTCGCGCACGGGCTGATCGAGCGCGCCCGCTTCCTGCACATCTCGGCGATCAGCCAGGCGATCAGCGTCAACGCCTGCGATACCGTCTACGCTGCGATCGACCGCGCGCGCGCCGCCGGCACGCAGGTCTGCTACGACTCCAACCTGCGGCTTCGCCTGTGGCCGCGCGAGCGGGCGCGGGCGATTCTGCGCGACACGCTCGCGTCCGCCGACTGGTTCCTGCCCAGCCTCGACGACATGCAGACGCTCACCGGGCTGGCCGCGCCGGAGGCAATCCTCGACTGGTCGCGCGCGGCCGGCGCGCGCCGCATCGTGCTCAAGCTCGGCCGCCAGGGCGCGCTGCTCGATGACGGGCGCGAGCGTCTGCACGTGGCCCCGCACGCGGTGCAGGCGCTGGACGCGACCGGTGCGGGCGACTGCTTCGCCGGAAATTTCCTGGCCCGCCTTGCAGCGGGCGATGCGCCCGCCGCCGCCGTGCGCTGGGCGAACGTCGCGGCGGCGCTCTCGACGACCGGCTTCGGCGCCGTCGCACCGCTGCCGCGACCCGAGCAGGTCCGGGCCGTCCTCGAACGCTAACCGTCGAGGGTCACGCGCGCGCCCGGTATTCGGAGAAGATGCCGAGCTGCACGAACCGCTCGGCGCCGCAAAACCCCGCCGCTGCGAGCGTCGCGAGCACCCGGGCGGGGGGCGCGCACGACTCGATCGTGTCCCAGTAATAGCGGTAGAGCCGCGGCGTGTCCGGATCGCGCGAAAACAGCCGTGACAGCGATGGCACGACGGCGCGCATGTAGGCCTTGACGAGGGCCGCGGCGAGGCTGCTTTCGGGTCGCGTGATCTCGAGCACGAGGAGCCGGCCGCCGCGCTTGAGTACGCGGCGGAACTCGCCGAAGGTTGCCGCCATGTCATCGACGTGGCGCAGCGCGAAACCGAGCGCGAGGAAGTCGAACGTGCCGTCGGCGAACGGCAGCGCCTCGGCGCGGCCGCGCACGAGCTCGAACCCGCCCGGCGCGCACGCCGCGATCATGCCCGCGCTCGGGTCGATGCCGACGATCCCGCGGGCATCGCCGAGGAGCCGCGCCGCTTCCCGGGCGACGAGCCCGGTGCCGGAAGCGACGTCGAGCACGCGCATACCCGGCGCGAGCCCCGCGCGGGCGAGCGCCTGGCGCCGGTACCACGCGCCCGAGCCGAGTGCGAGCACGCGGTCGACGCGGTCGTAGTCGCGCGCGGCGGCGTCGAACGCGCGCGCGATGAAGCCGCGCCGGCCCTCGGGGGTCGCGTAGTACGCCGGCAGAATCGGGTGCGGCGCGTGGACGGGATCATCCGCCGGCCGCTGCGGTGCGGGCATGGCGCGGATGGTAGCGCGCCCCGCCCCGCTCAGTCGACTCGCGCGCCCGAGTCCTTGACGACCTTCGCGTACTTCGCGGCTTCCGCGCGCACGAACGCCGCGAAGCGCTCCGGCGTGTTGCTCTCGGGCGCAACGGTGCCCATCGCCGCGAGGCGCTCGCCGAGGTCCCTCGACGCGAGCGCTTTGACGATCTCCGCGTTCAGCTTCGCCACCGTCTCGGGCGGCGTGCCGGCCGGCACGAAGACGCCGAACCAGGTGGTGAGATCGAACCCGGGCAAACCCGCCTCCGCGATCGTCGGCAGATCGGGCACCGCCGGCGCGCGCTTCAGCGTGGTCACCGCGAGCGCGCGGAGCTTCCCCGCCTTCACCTGCGGCAGGGCGTTCGCGAGGTTGTCGAACATGAGCTGCGTCTGGCCGGCGAGGAGATCCTGCATCGCCGGGGCGCCGCCCTTGTACGGGATATGCACCATGTCCACGCCGGCCATCGTCTTGAACAGCTCGCCGGCGAGATGCCCCGTCGAGCCGGTCGAGCCGGAACCGAACGAGAGCGAGCCGGGCTTCGCACGCGCGTAACCGATCAGCTCCTGCACCGATTGCACCGGCACCGACGGGTTGATGACCAGGATGTTCGGCACCTGCGCAACCAGCGCCACCGGAACGAAATCCTTCTGCGCATCATAGGGGATCTTCGCGTACAGGCTCGGGTTGATCGCGTGCGTGCTCACCGCGCCCATCAGCAGCGTGTAACCGTCGCCCGGCGACTTGGCGACGAGATCCGCGCCGATGCCGCCGCCCGCGCCCGGCCGGTTATCGACCACGACCGGCTGGCCCCAGGTCTCCTGCAGCTTCTGCCCGACGCCGCGGGCCATGACGTCGAGCGGCCCGCCGGGCGGGAACGGCACGACGAACCGGATCGGCTTCGACGGGTAGGTCTGCGCCATACCCGCCGGCGCGACCGCCGCGCACGCCACCGCCAACGCCAACAGCAATCGCTTCATCGATCCTCCGGGCAAAAAGCAAAGAGGACGCAAGAATCTCTCTTGCGTCCTCTCGCGTGCGCCGCGTTCTCGCGCGTAGGCGTCCTCAGGCCTCCTGGAACGCCTCCTCGCGCTTCTTCTTGATCGACGGCGACAGCACGATGATGAGCAGGAGCAGCGAGATGCCGAGCAGCACGGCCGAGATCGGCTTGGTCAGGAACACCGTCGGGTCGCCGCGCGAGAGCAGCATCGCCCGCCGCAGGTTCTCCTCCATCATCGGCCCGAGAATGAAGCCGAGGATCAGCGGCGCGGGCTCGCACTCGAGCTTCACCCAGATGTAACCGAGCACCGCGAACACCGCCATCATGTAGATGTCGAACGAGCTGTTGTTGACGCTGTACACGCCGATGCAGCAGAAGGTCAGGATCGCCGGGTACAGCAGGCGGTAGGGCACCGTCAGCAGCTTGATCCACATCCCGATCAGCGGCAGGTTGAGGACGACCAGCATCAGGTTCCCGACCCACATCGAGGCGATCATTCCCCAGAAGAGCTGCGGGCGCTCGGTCATCACCTGCGGCCCGGGCGCGATGCCCTGGATCATCATCGCGCCGATCATCAGCGCCATCACCGGGTTCGAGGGAATGCCGAGGGTGAGCAGCGGGATGAACGAGGTCTGCGCGCCGGCGTTGTTTGCCGACTCCGGCGCCGCGACGCCGCGGATGTCGCCCTTGCCGAAGTTCTTCGGCGCCTTCGCCACCTTCTTCTCGAGCGTGTACGCCGCGAACGAGGCGAGCAGCGCCCCGCCCCCTGGGAGAATGCCGAGCGCCGATCCGAGGATCGTGCCGCGCAGCACCGACGGGATGCACTTCTTGATGTCGTCCCAGCTCGGCAGCAGCCGGTCGATCTTCGCGACGAAGATGTCGCGGGTCTCCTTGTGCTGGAGGTTCGACATGATCTCGGCGATGCCGAACACCCCCATCGCCACGGTCACGAAACCGATGCCGTCGGAGAGCTCCGAGATGCCGAAGCTGTACCGCGCGACGCCCGAGTTCACGTCGGTGCCGACCAGGCCGAGCAGGAGGCCGAGGATGACCATCGCGATCGCCTTGATGAGCGAGCCGTGCGCGAGCACGACCGCGGCGATCAGGCCGAGCACCATCAGCGAGAAGTACTCGGTCGGGCCGAACTTCAGCGCCACTTCGGCGAGCGGCGGCGCGAACAGGGCGATGACCACGGTCGCCACGGTGCCGGCGAAGAAGGAGCCGAGCGCCGACATACCGAGCGCAGGACCCGCCCGGCCCTGGCGCGCCATCTGGTAGCCGTCGAGGGCGGTCACCACGGAGGCGGACTCGCCCGGCAGGTTCACCAGGATCGCCGTCGTCGAGCCGCCGTACTGCGCGCCATAGTAGATCCCCGCGAGCATGATGAGCGCCGAGATCGGCGGCAGCGTGAACGTGACCGGCAGCAGCATCGCGATCGTCGCCACCGGTCCGATGCCGGGCAGCACCCCGACCAGCGTGCCGAGCAGCACGCCGAGGAAGCACCACATGAGGTTCTGCAGCGAGAGCGCGACGCCGAAGCCGAGTGTCAGGTTGTCAATCAGTTCCATTCGATCGCCTCCCTACTCGCCGGGCCAGACGGGAATCGGGAGCCCGAGTCCCTTGACGAAGACGAGCACCGAGAAGATCGCGAGCACCACGTAGAGGATCACGACCTCCTTCAATTTGAACTCGAACCCGCCGAAGGCGCCGAGCCCGACCAGGACCGCGAGCGAGAGTACGAGCCCCAGCGGCTTGAGGAGGATGCCGAAGAGCACGACCGAGAGCACGATGAGTATCAGGGGCCGGAAGTAGAACTTCGGCACCGGGTCGCCCTTCGCGAAGAACGACTCGATGAGGATCCCGATACCGATCACCGCGAGGATCCCGCCCAGATACGTCGGGAAGTAGGCCGGGCCCATTCGCACCGAGGTCCCCATCTGGTAGTTCTGCGCCACCAGCGCGAAGCCGAGGCCGAACGCGATGAACATCAGGCCGGCCCAGAAGTCTCTCGGTGCCCTTATTTTCATTGGACCCTCCTCTCGGGTGGGCAGGTATTCTGCCACACTGCGTGGAAAGTCAAGCCGCCCGCAGCGCGGTCGGAACCTGACAGAACGCTGACGCGATGCTCACGCATGAGCCGGGATCAGACGAAGGTCGGGCCCTGGATCTGCTCGTTCAGCTGGCGCTGCCGGTCGAGGTACTCCACCAGCCGCGAGCTCGTGTGGCGCAGGCGCTGGGAGAGCATCAGGGCGAGCTGCATCAGGATCTTCGCGCCGAGGATCGGTTGCTCGAGGATGATGCGCGCGAGGTGGTCGGCGGTCAGCACCGCGATCAGCGTCGGCTCGACGGCGACGCAGGTCGCGAAGCGCGGCTCGCCGTCGATCATCGACATCTCGCCGAGCGTCTTGCCCTCGTCGACGACGGCGATCAGGCGCGGGGCGTTCCAGCGGTCCTGCTTGAAGACCTCGATCCGGCCTTCGACGACGACCATCATGAAGTCGCCGGCCTCGCCCTCGCGGATGATCTCCTGGCCGGCCTGGGCGCGATAGACCTGCATGAAGTGCCCCATCAGCCGGATCTCCGCCAGGTTGAACTGCTCGAAGAGGGGCGAGCCGCCGATCATGGCGTGCATCCTGGTCGCGAACTGGGTCGCGTCGCCGACGTGCTCGAGCTGCGGCAGGCGGGTTTCGACTTCCATGGTCGCTCCGTGTCCGGCGGATTATGCCCGACGGTGGGGCATCCTCGTCCCGCCGTACGACGACCGGATCAGGCGAGAATCCAGACCGTAGCCGCAAGCCAGCCTGCTCCGGCCGCGGCGAGGTGGCGGTCGTGAAGCAGGTCCCACGCCGCATCGCCCCCGCCGCCCCGCTTGTGGAGAAGATAGGTGTACCGGAACACGCCGTAGAGCACGAACGGCAGCGTCCACAGGAGCTTGTCGGTACCGTGCAGGCTCACCGTGGCGTCGTCCACGGTGTAGAGCGCATACGCCGAGATCACGCCCGCGGCGCTGATCGAGATCATGTTGTCGAGCAGGGCCGGGCTGTACTCCTCGAGCACCGGGCGATGATCGCCGCCGGCGCCGTCCAGCGCGATCAGCTCCGCCCGCCGCTTGGTGAACCCGAGGAACACCGTCACCATCAGGCCGCAGACGAGCAGCCAGTGCGACGGCGCGATCCCGATGCCGAGAGTCCCGGCCAGGATCCGCAGCATGAACCCGCCGGCGATCATGAATACGTCGAGGATGGGCACGTGCTTGAGGCCGACGCTGTAGGCGATGTTGAGCGCGATATAGCCGCCGGCGATCCCCGCGGCCACCGGCGAGACGCGCGCGGCGAGCGCGAGCCCGGCGGCAGCGAGCAGCACCGCGAAAGCGAGCGCGGCGCCGACGCCCACCGCGCCACTCGCGACCGGACGCGCGCGCTTGCGCGGGTGCGACCGGTCGACCTTGCGGTCCAGCGCGTCGTTCAGCGCATAGACCGCGCTCGACACCAGGCAGAAGGCGGCGAATGCGAGCGCGGCCCGGGTCGTGATGGCGGGATCGCTCCAGCCATGGCCGAACAGCCAGCCGACGAGCACGAAGCCGTTCTTCACCCATTGGTGCGGCCGGGCGAGACGGACGTAGTTCGCTAGCGCGCCGGACATGTCGCCGCGCCCCAGTAGCGCTCGCAGAAATAGCAGCGCCCCTGGGGCAGATAAGCCGGGATGCGATAGTACCTGTCGCGCACGTCCGTCAGCACCCGGTCGCGATAGGCGGCGTAGTTGAAATCCTCGCCGAGCACGAGGTAGAACCGCGCGCCGCGCACGGCGATCTCGCGCATCTCGATCGCGCGGAAGTAGGGACGGTACTCTTCCGGATCCGCCGCGGTCTTGCGCACGACGACGATGTCCTCGCCGTCGAGGCGGCGGAAGTCGGTCAGGATGTCGTCGTGACGGGCATGCGCGGACGCCGGGCCGAACACCGGGAAATAATGCGTGCGCCAGGCCTGCCGAGCGTTGTGGGCCGCGCCGGGCTGCGCGACGAAGCCGGCGGCCGCGGCGTTGTACGACAGCAGCACGGCGGGCGAATACCCGTTCGCGGCAACGACGTACCGTCCTTCGTAGGGCTTCAGCGCGGCCAGCAGCTCGCCCGCGCGGAACCCCATCACCACGCTGTCGTACTTCCGGAGGCGCTGCCAGGTCTCGAGCGGGAGCGCGGCGACGAGCGCGACCGCGAGCACGTGCACCGCCGAGAACGACGCCAGGAACCTCGCCGAAGCGGCGAGGCGGGCGGGGCCGAGCGCGAGCGCCGCGGCCATGAAGAGCGGCGGCGTGAACGCGAGCAGCCAGTGCAGCCCGACGCTCTTGAGGAACGACAGCACGAGAAAGACCGCGAGCGGCACCCCGGCGCAGGCCGCGAGCAGCGCGACGGCGGGATCGCGCATCGCCTCCCGCACCGCGGCCCGACCGCGCGCGACGTCGAACAAGAGCAACGGACCGGCGACATAGGCGAGCAGGGCAACGAACAGCAGCGGTCTGTACCACGCGAAGCCGGCATCGCCGTGGCGGTTGTACAGGTTGAACATCAGGTTTGCCCAGCAGTGCTCGTAGTTCCAGGCGAGATTCACGAGGCTGAACGGCAGCGCCGCGGCGAGGACGACCACGAGCTCCCGCCAGCCGCGCGCATCCCGGCGCAGCGCCGCAGCGTAGACGACGTACGCGAGGCCGAGCAGCACGGCGAAGTACTTGGAGAGGAAGGCGAGGCCGAGCGCCGCTCCTGCGACCGCGCACAGCGCGAGCGACCGGCGCCGCACCGCGAGCGCATACGCGGCGATCGATACGAACGAGAAGACGAGGAGCGGCGTGTCGGTGGTGATCAGGACGTTGAGCACCTGGACCGGAACGAGCAGCCAGGCGAGCGCCGCCCAATCGCCGAGCGCACGCGCGTCCGCGCGCCCGCGGCCGAGCGCGCGCACGACCGCTCGCATCGCGATCGCGATCGCCGCCGGCGCGAGGATTGCCGGCAGCCGGAGCCACACCGGGTGGTGCAAGACCTGCAGCAGGGCCGCGAGCAGCCAGCCGACCATCGGCGGGTGGTCGTAGAAGCCGGGTGCGGGTGATTCGCCCCAGTAGATGAAGTAGGCCTCGTCGCCGGTGATGGGCACCCACCACGCGAGCCAGAAGCGCAGCGCGAGCGTGACGGCGACCGCGCCCCAGAACAGACGTCGGGGATCCGACGCGAGCGAACTCAACGCTCGCGCTCCGCCGGCTCCGGGCTTTGCGTGCCGGGACGCTTGCCGCCGCGCCGGCGCTGCACGCTATCGGCGAGGCTCTCGAGCAGCGGCACCGAATCCTCGAAGCCGATGCAGGCGTCGGTGATGCTCTGCCCGTACGCGAGCGGTTTCCCCGGCACGAGGTCCTGCCGCCCTGCCTCCAGATGCGACTCGATCATCACGCCCGCGATGCGGCGCTCACCGCCGGCGAGCTGCGCGCCTACGTCGAGACCGACCTCGATCTGCCGTCGATAGTCCTTGCGGCTGTTGGCGTGCGAACAGTCGATCATCAGGTGCTCGTTCACGCCGGCGGCGGCGAGCGCCTTGCACGCGGCGTCGACGCTCGCGGCATCGTAGTTCGGCTGCTGGCCGCCGCGCAGGATGATGTGGCAATCGCCGTTCCCGCGCGTCTCGACGATCGCGACCTGGCCGTTCTTGTGCACCGACAGGAAATGGTGGCGCTGCTGGGCTGCCAGGATCGCGTCGACGGCGATCCGCACGTTGCCGTCGGTGCCGTTCTTGAAGCCGACCGGCGCCGAGAGGCCCGAGGCGAGCTCGCGATGCACCTGGCTCTCGGTCGTGCGGGCACCGATCGCGCCCCAGCTGATCAGGTCGCCGATGTACTGCGGCGAGATCACGTCGAGGAACTCCGAGCCAGCCGGGACGCCGGCCTGGTTGATCCGCACCAGCAGGTCGCGCGCGACGCGAAGGCCCTCGTTGATGCGGAAGCTGCCGTTCAGATACGGGTCGTTGATCAGCCCCTTCCAGCCGACGGTGGTGCGCGGCTTCTCGAAATAGACCCGCATGACGATCTCGAGGTCGTCGGCGAGCTGCGCGCGCACGCCGGCAAGCCGGCCCGCGTACTCGATCGCCGCCGCAGGATCGTGGATCGAGCACGGCCCGATGATGACGAGCAGCCGGTCGGAGTGGCCGTGGAGAATCTGCTTGATCCGCTTGCGCGTTTCCGTGATGAGCTTCTCGACCGGCGTGCCCTGGATCGGGAAGAACCGGATCAGGTGCTCGGGCGGCGGGAGCGGGACGATGTTGCCGATCCGCTCGTCGTCGGTGAGGGAGGTCCGGTCGGCGGGGACCTGGGGCGGGAAGGTGTCGGCGGTGCTCATGCGATGCCTCTATTCGGGGAGCTGCAAAAACAAAAACCGCCAGCCCTTGCGGTGCTGGCGGTTGCGGATCCTGTCGGGTCGAGCTTAACCGGGTCCCTCCGCCAGCGGCCGGGGGATGAAGACGAACCGGAAGGTGAAGCTGCGGTTCCGTGTCATAGCCAAGTTGGCCGCATTCAAGCATGCCGCCCCGGGACCTGGCAAGTCGGCGGCGCTAGCAGACGCCGGCGGCGGCTGCCAGCCCGGACACGACCCTTCTCCCCCGCGCGCCGCCGCACGGGCGCGCTTCCTTCTTCGAGATGCATTGAACGGCCGGGGCGCTGCGTGCTACTTTCGATGCGGGACTCGGGACAGTCCCTTGGAGGTGTGTGAGATGCCGGCGAGGACCAACCTGCCCGCGGTGACGCGGAGGGCGGTGAACATCCCGATCGGGGGGTTCAAGGAGGTCTACGACGTCGAGGTCGTGGACCGCGCGCTCGCAGAGCTCGGCGCGGGCGCGAGCGAGGCGCTCAAGACGACCTACGAGAAGATGCTGAAGGCGGGCGGCACGCGGCTCACCGTGAAGCCCGCAGGCGTCCCCGCGATGGCGCACCTCTACGACGAGCTGCCCAACTTCGGTGAGGTGCTCGACGACGTGAAGAAGCAGATCGCGCTCTGCGCGTCCTCATCCGACTCGCTCGAGCTCGCGCCGATGCTGCTCCTCGGCGAGCCGGGCATCGGCAAGACCCACTTCGCGCGGAAGATCGCCGATCTCCTCGCCACCGGGTTCGGCTTCGTGTCGATGAGCTCGCTCACCGCCGGCTGGATCCTGTCCGGCTCGTCGTCCCAGTGGAAGAACTCGAAGCCGGGCAAGGTCTTCGAGACGTTCCTCAAGGGCAAGTACGCGAACCCGCTGCTCTGCGTGGACGAGATCGACAAGGCGACCGGCGAGTCGCAGTACGACCCGCTCGGCGCGCTCTACTCGCTGCTCGAGACCGACACCGCGCGCGAGTTCATCGACGAGTTCGTGGAGATTCCGATCGACGCCTCGAACGTGTTCTGGGTCGCGACCGCGAACGACGCGGCGCGCATTCCCGAGCCGATCCTCAACCGGATGAACGTCTATGAGATCGACGCACCCGATCGCGAGGGCTCGATGAGGATCGCGCAGGCGATCTATGCGGACATCCGGAACTCGCACGACTGGGGCCGGCAGTTCCCCGAACGGCTGTCCGAGGACGTGCTCGATCGGCTCGCCGCTTCGCGCCCGCGCGAGATGCGCCGCACGATCCTCGCCGCGTTCGGCAACGCGAAGCTCGCCGGGCGCGACGAGATCGAGGCGGACGACCTCCCCGAGGCCCGCAGCGCGCGGAAAGCCCGGATCGGCTTCTAGGGACCTAGGGGGCCGAGAAGCCCTTCGGCTCGAAGAGCGCCCTTGCCTCCGCGCTCGTGAGGAAACCTACGAGCTGCCGCGCCGCCTCCGGCGACTTCGCGCCCGGCATCGCGACCGCCGTGTAGGTCGTCCACTTCTGCAGCGCCGGCGGCAGCGGTCCGACGAGCTTCACGCCCGGCACCGGCAGGATCTCGGTGATCTGGTGCACGCCGAGCTCGATCTCGCCGCGCCCGACCGGCTCGACCACGTACCCGCCCGAGCCGAGCTTCGCCTTCGCGTTCACGACGTCCGCGATGCCGAGCTCGCGCAGCACCCCGGCAAAGTGCTTGCCGCTCGTGCCGCGCGCGGGGTCGATGTAGACCACCGACTTGGCCGCGAGCAGCGCCTGCTTGAAGGCCTCCGGCGTGGAGATATCGGGCGCAGTCGCCCGCTCGTTGACCGCCACGCCCATCCCGACCTTGCCGAGCGGCGCCGAGCTCCCCGCGACGACCTTGCCCTGCTTCTCGTACCCATCGACGTTCTCGGCCGGCAGGATCAGGAGGTCGTAGACCTCGCCGGCGCCGACGCGGCGCGCGATCTCGCCCGCCGGCGCGAAGGCGATATTGACCGTGTGGCCCGAGCGGGCTTCGAACGCCGGCAGCGCCGCCTTGAGCGGGGACTGCGCCGCGCCCCCGCTCAGGACCAGGATCTCGGCTGCGGTCACCGGCGCGACAGCGATGATCGCGATGAGAAGCGCCGCCGACCGGGCTGCGCTCATAGGCCACCCACCGGCTCGTACCAGCGCGCGCACGGGGAATCGGAACCGTTGCATGGATCAGCCTATTTCGCCGGCTCCGCGGCGCGACGGGGGGCTGCGGCGTCGGGACGACGATGCCCGGCGCGAGCGGAATCTCCTCGACCGCCGTGACGTTGGTGACGAAGTGGCGCGTCTCGCCGAAGCACGAGGTCGGCAGGCCCACCTTCTCCTGATAGTGGAGCGACACGCGTTTCCCCATCGCCTTGTTGATGCGCTCCGCGACGGCGTCGTCCCAGACGGTGAAGTAGAACTTCTCGGTCGTCGTGCCGGGCATCGACACCATCGCCATCTCGCCTTCCCAGGTCTTGCAGAGCCACCCCTTCTTCGAGAACTTCTGCACCCAGCCGGCGCGCTCGCCGGTCGAGTAGTCCCAGCTCAGCACGACCCAGAAATAACCGG
Source organism: uncultured beta proteobacterium (assembly GCA_963744255.1). Classification (GTDB taxonomy): domain Bacteria; phylum Pseudomonadota; class Gammaproteobacteria; order Burkholderiales; family SG8-39; genus DATEDA01. The sequence continues at coordinate 96,746 of CAVUSZ010000001.1, read as the reverse complement.
CGACGAGAATCAGGACGCCGATGATAGCGCCGACGACGCGCACGCCTAACGGCCCTTACCGCTCAAGGAGCCCCGGTTGTAGTCGCGGTCGCCCGGGAGCACGCAGCGCCCGATCCAGAAGAGATGGCCCTGCGCGTCCGGCGGACACGCGCCGCTCGCGGTCGCGGCGGGCGTCGCTGCCGTCGTCGCGGCGGCAGCCGGCGGCGCGGGCTGCGGCATCGCGGCGCGCTTCGCCGGATCGGCGTACTCCCAGCGGCCGTCGGGATGCAGCAGGATCCGATCGCCCGCCGGAGTCGTCGTCTCGATCGGCGCCGGGGTTTGCGCCTGCGCTGCGCTCAGGGCAAATGCGGCGAGGGCGCCTGCGAGCGCCCGCCGGGCATGCGTCATTCCGGGCACGATCATGGACGCCTCCATTCGCGTCGCGCGGACTATACCAGCGTCGGAGCCCGGCGCGCACGCTATGATCGCCGCCCCACGACCCGGACTCCTTAGTGCTGCAGTTCCTTTACCGACGCGCCGCCGGGCTGCCGCTGCCGGTCGCTCACATGCTCGGCGCGGCGCTCGGCGTCCTCGCGTGGCTCGTGCCGAACAAGTTCACCCGCCGGACGCGCTTCCACATCGCGCGCTGCCTGCCCGCGCTCGGCTTCCTGGCGCGGGAGCGGCTCGTGTTTCGCACGCTCGTCGAGTCGGGCAAGGCGCTCGCCGAGCTGCCGGTGCTCTGGTCCGGGCCCGCGGCGCGGGTGGAGCGGCTCGTGCGCGAGGTGCGCGGCGCCGAGGAGTGGCACCGCGCGCTCGCCGCGGGCAAGGGCGTGATCGCCGCCTCGCTGCATCTCGGCGCCTGGGAGATGGCGGGCCTGGAGTACGCGCGACGGCATCCGATCGTCTCGATGTACCGGCTGCAGGAGAACGAGTGGGACCAGGTGATGAAAGCCGGGCGCGAGCGGTTCGGCGCGAAGCTCGTGCCGAGCGATCGCAGCGGCGTGCGCGCGCTGCTCGAGGCGCTGCGGCGCGGGGCGAGCGTCGGCATCCTGCCGGACCAGGATCCGCCGGAGGGCAGCGGCGCGTTCGCGCCGTTCTTCGGGATCGCGGCGCACACGCCGGTGCTCGCGTCCCGCCTGGCGCGACGGACCGGCGCCGCGGTGCTCTACGTTTTCGCCGAGCGGCTGAGCTGGGGACGCGGATTCGTGCTGCACGTGGTCTCCGCGCCGCCTGAGGTCGCGGACGCGGACGACGCGCGCGCCTGCGCGGCGCTGAACCGCGGGCTCGAAGAGTGCATCCGCAGGTTTCCCGCGCAATACTGGTGGGGCTATGCTCGCTACCGGCGTCGGCCGCCGGGCGATCCTTCCGTTTACGAGTAGGCACAGCGTCGCTAGCTAAGCTAGGGTTCCCCAGTCTCGCAGGTCACGCTGATCCTGGGGCGGTCATCGGCGAAGCTGCCGCCTCCGACGAGAGGTCATCTGCCTTTCTGGAGGACCACAGGGACAACGAACCGTTCTGAACTACACCATTTACCTCATGAACGACGGCTCGCCGTCGCCGGCGCAGGAACCCTGTCTGCATATAAACCCCGATGCCGAGGAGCTGCGCCGCCTGCGCCTCCGAGAGCACCGCACGCTACCGAAGTGGAACTACACTATCCTGCCAAATCTGTGAACTTGTTTCAACGTGCGCCCTTAGGTAATTCTCAAAAGTTAGTGATTGTCGCGAGGCACGCCCGCGCCGCTCCGTCCAACCAGAAAATCGAGATCGGCTCCATGGTTTGCCTGCAACACGTGGTCGATGTAAAGTTTGATGTAACCACGCGTGGCATGGGCAGGTGGCGGCTTCCACTCCGATTTGCGTCGATCCAGCTCGGTGTCGTCCACCTCGAGATGGAGACGGCGGCCGGGGACGTCGAGCGTGATCCTGTCCCCATTTTGTACCAGGGAAAGAGGTCCGCCGACCGCTGCTTCCGGCGCGACGTGTAGCACGACGGTACCGTAGGCCGTTCCTGACATGCGCGCATCCGACACGCGGATCATGTCGGTGATGCCCTTCTTGAGTAGCTTCGGCGGGAGCGGCATGTTGCCGACCTCGGCCATGCCGGGATAACCCTTTGGCCCGCAATACTTGAGGACCATCACGCACGTCTCGTCGATATCGAGGTCGTCCTCGTTGATGCGATGGTGCAAGTCTTCGATCGACTCGAACACCACTGCGCGCCCCGTGTGACGCATTAACTGGGGGGACGCGGCAGAAGGCTTGATGATTGCGCCGTCCGGCGCGAGGTTGCCGCGCAGTACCGCCATGCCTGCTTCAGGCTTGAACGGCGTGTCAAATTTGTGGATCACTTCGGGCTTCCAGCACTGGGCATCGCAATTGTTTTGCCAGAGCGTCTTGCCATTCACCGTCATCGCGTCCTTGTGCAGGAGACCACGTTCGCCGAACTCGCGTATGACGGCTGGAAGTCCACCTGCCTCGAAAAAGTCCTCCATCAAGTAGCGACCGGATGGCATCAGGTCGACCAAGCATGGGAGATCGCGCCCCAATGTGTCCCAGTCATCCAGATTGAGCTCAACGCCGATGCGACGCGCGATGGCGATTAAATGAACGACTGCATTAGTTGATCCACCTATGCCTCCGTTGATCCGAATAGCATTCTCGAAGGCTTCGCGCGTAAGTACTTTCGAAAGCGTGATGTCGTCTTTCACGAGTTGCACTACACGTCGTCCCGCCTCGCGGGCGACGAGGCTTCGGCGCGCGTCGACTGCGGGTATGGCCGCCTGTCCCGGCATTCCGACCCCCAGCGCCTCGGTCATGCAGGCCATTGTCGATGCGGTGCCCATCGTCATGCAGTGCCCCTGCGAGCGGTTCATGTTCGCTTCGGCGTCGTGGTACTCCTCGAGCGTGATCTCGCCGGCGCGCAGCTGCTCGCTCATGGAAATCGTGTTGGTGCCCGAGCCTACGTACTTGCCGCAATGCACGCCGCGCAGCATCGGCCCGCCCGAGACGCCGATAGTCGGCAAGTCGACGCTGGCCGCCCCCATGAGGAGCGCCGGCGTGGTCTTGTCGCACCCCATCAGCAGGATGACGCCATCCAGCGGATTGGCACGGATCGATTCTTCCACGTCCATCGACGCGAGGTTGCGATAGAGCATCGCCGTCGGTCGCAGCATCGTTTCGCCCAGCGACATGACGGGAAACTCGAGCGGAAAGCCACCGGCATCTAGCACGCCCCAACGGACGTGCTCGGCCAGCGCGCGAAAGTGGGAGTTGCAGGGCGTCAGCTCGGACCACGTGTTGCAGATGCCGATGACCGGCCGCCCCTCGAACTGGTCCTGCGGAAATCCTCGATTCTTGAGCCAGGACCGATAGTAGAAGCCCATCTTGTCCTGCCGGGCGAACCACGCTTGGCTGCGAAGCGGCCTCTTTTCAGTCATATTCGTGTCCGTTCCAGGCAACGGTGATGACGGGAACGTACTTCGCTATCGTCCCGGCTCCTCACAACCTATTTCTGCTTCCTAACACGCTCGATCTCGGCGAAGGTTTGCTTCACCAGGTCCTCTCCAATTTCCTTGGTGTACTTGTCAACCACCGGTTGAAGTTCCTGCCGCATCTTCGCCAGCTCTGCGGGTGGAATTTCGTTGAACACCATTCCCTTCGCTTTGAGGTCCGCGAGTATCTTGACGTTCTGTTCCCGGCTCAACTTGCGCTGATAGTCGCGCGCTTCGACGCAAGAATCCTGCAGGATTTTCTGCTCGTCGGCACTCAACCTGTCCCAGAACTTCTTCCCTACCATGACCACGAACGGGGCATAGGAGTGCTTCGTCGCGCTCAAGTATTTCTGAACTTCGTTTATCTTGTTCGCATGGATGATCGCGTAGGGATTCTCCTGTCCGTCCATCGCCCGGGTTTCCAGCGCGGTGTACAGCTCGGTGAAGGACATCGGCACGGCGTTCGCCCCCAGGGCATTGAACGTATCGATATACACGGGACTCTGCATCGTCCTGATCTTCAGCCCCTTGATATCCTCGGCCTTGGCGATCGGACGTTTGCTGTTGGTCACATTACGAAAGCCGTTTTCCCAATAGCAAAGACCGATGACGCCCTTGTCGGTGAGCTTGTCAAGCACCTTCCGTCCGACCGGCCCGTCGAGCACAGCATCAGCTTCTCTCTCGTCGGCGAATAGGAACGGCAGATCGAATAGCGCGAATTCCTTCACCACGGACACGACCGGGGCCGAGGATGGAATCGCGATCTCCTGCACGCCACCTTGGGCCGCGGAGATCATTTGCGACTCGGACCCCAGCGCATTGGCCGGGTAGTTCTTCACCTTCAGCTTGCCGCCGCTCTTCTGGCTGACGAGTTGCGCGAATCGGTTCGCTCCCTGCCCCAGTGGGTGCTCCTCGGCAATGCCGTACCCGAGTTTGATCGCCCGCTCCTTGACGTCCGCCGCGTTAACGGCGGCTGCCATCAGGATCAAAGCGGGAAGCATAAGGCTCCGAAGTTGATGCTTGATCGACAGTTGCATGGTAATCCTCCTAAGTTGCACATCGAGCCACGTTCATGTCGTGACCATGCGCTAGCGACTCGAGCGGGACTAATACGTTGCGCGGCCGCCCGACACGTCGAACACGCTGCCGGTGGTGAACGAGCACTCCTCGCTCGCCAGCCAGCAAATGAGACTTGCGACCTCGGCGATCTCACCGAAGCGCCCCATCGGAATCTTCGACAGCATGAAGTCGATATGCTGCTGCGACATCTGCTCGAAAATTGGCGTACGCACTGCAGCCGGAGTGACGCAGTTCACCGTGATGTTGGACTTCGCCAGCTCCTTGCCGAGCGATTTCGTCAACCCGATGACGCCGGCCTTCGACGCGCTGTAGGCCGGCGCGTTCGGGTTGCCCTCCTTTCCGGCGATGGAGGCGACGTTCACGATCCGGCCATAGCCGTTTTGCCGCATCAACGGCGCGACGCCGCGATTGCAGTAGAAGAGGCCGTTGAGGTTGACATCGATCACCCGCTTCCAGTCCTCGATCGGGTATTCCCAAGTGGGAACATTCGGGCCGGTGATTCCGGCGCTCGCGATCAGTATGTCGATCTTGCCGAAACTTTTCGCGGCGTCCTTGACGGCGGATTCAACGGCAGCCGGATCGGTGACGTCAAGCGACACCGTACGGCTCGCTGCGTTCGCTCTGGCAGCCGCATCTTTCAAGGCCTGCTGGTCGCGGTCCCAAATGCTCACTCGTGCGCCTTCGGCCATCAGCCGCTCGGCTACGGCAAGGCCGATGCCCGAGGCGCCGCCCGTCACGATCGCGCAGCGATTCTCAAATCGTTTCGAATTCATACTTACTCCTACAGTTCGACACGGCCCGGCGACCTAAACATGCTTCGTCGCTACTCAGCGCTTCCGGGATGCACCGGTCGCGCGACATCCCGGATGTCAGGTTGCAACGGCTCGCCGCCCGCGTCGAGCGCCCTCACTCGATGATGTTGAAGTCGCTCAGGTGCGCATCATCCAACTCCAGACCGAGCCCCGGCTTTTTGTCGTCGAGCTGAAGATAGCCTCGGTCAACCTGCGGATCGCCCTTGAAGATGTAGTAGAAGAGCTCGTTACCGACCTCGACATCGAACACCGGAAAGTATTCGGACATCGGCGAGGCGGTGCTCGACATGGTGAGATGATAGTTGTGCATCTGGCCCGCGTGCGGGATCACGGGCACCGACCACGCCTCGGCCATCGCATTGATCTTGTGCGCGGCGGTGATTCCGCCGACACGGTTGGTGTCGTACTGAATCACGTCCATCGCGTGGCGTTCGAGAATGTCCTTGAAGCCATAGATGGTGAATTCGTGTTCGCCGCCGGAGATGGGGAAGAGATTCATCCTTTTGAGCTCGGCGTAGCCTTCAATGTCGTCGGCGACCACGCACTCTTCCACCCAACGCGGCCTATATTCGGCGATGCGCGGCAACATCCGGCGCGCATACTCGAGCGTCCAGCCCATGTAGCAGTCCATCATGATGTCGACCCCATCGCCGACCAGCTCGCGCAATGCGCGCACCTGCGCAACGTTCTTCTGCATGCCCTGCGGGCCGTCCTTCGGCCCGTAGCCGAAGCGCATCTTCATCGCGGTAAAGCCTTGGTCGAGATAGCTCTTCGCCTCCTTCAGGAACGCGTCGAGATCGTCGTTGGCGTAGAGCTTCGAGGCATAACACCAGATTTTGTCCTTGGTGCGGCCACCAAGGAGCTTGAAAACAGGCTTTCCCACCTCTTTGCCCATGAGGTCCCAGAGCGCGATGTCGACTGCGGAGATCGCCGTCATGCCGATGCCCTTACGGCCCCAGGCGAGAGTGCGGCGATACATCTTCTGCCACAGATACTCGTAGTCGAACGGGTCCTCGCCGATGATGGTCGGCGCGAGGTAGAGATCGACCACCTGCTTGCAGATGCGAGGGGCAAGGGCCGCGTTGCCGATGCCGATCAGGCCGCTGTCGGACTCCACTTCGACCACTAGCCAGCCGTGAAAGCGGAACGAGCCCATCGCGTCGCCGCGTTCGTAGAGCAGGTCGGTGGCGTTGGTGCAGAAATGAGGCTGCGGCGGGACGACCTTTCCCTTCCACTCGAACACACGGGCGCGAACGCGTTTGATCTTCATTGTGCCTCCTTACGTGGGATCGACGTCCTCGCGGCGACGAGACGGATCCTATCTAGGCCCCGGCCAAGCGAAGACTTCCTGGCGCTGCTCACCGAGACCGTCAATACCCAGGCGCATGACGTCCCCCGGCTCGAGATACTTCGGCGGCTTCATGCCGAAGCCCACTCCCGGCGGGGTGCCCGTGGTGATCACGTCGCCGGGCATAAGCGTAAAGAACTCACTGAGATAGCTCACCAGATACGCCACGTTGAAGATCATGGTCTTCGTGTTGCCGTCCTGGTAGCGGTTGCCGTTCACTTCCAGCCATAGCCCGAGTGTCTGCGGGTCGCGTATCTCATCGGACGTCACAAGGTACGGGCCGATCGGGCCGAAAGCGTCGAAGCCTTTGCCCTTGTCCCATTGTTTCCCGCGCTCGATCTGGTACGCCCGCTCGGATACGTCGTTCACGACGCAATAGCCTGCCACGTGGTCCAGTGCAGTCTGCCGCGGGACATATTGCGCCTTGGTGCCGATGACCACACCGAGTTCCACTTCCCAATCCGTCTTTTGGGAGTTTTTCGGAATGGTCACCGGATCGTTCGGTCCGCTGATGCACGAAATCGCCTTGGTGAAGATCTCCGGCTCGTCTGGTACCGGCATGCCGCTTTCCGCCGCATGATCACTGTAGTTCAACCCCACAGCAATGAACTTGCTGATTCCGCGAAGCGGCGTGCCGAGACGCGGATTACCCGGCACGCGGGGCAGCGAAGTGAGATTGAGATCCCGCAAGCCGGCTAGTCCCTGGCGGCTGATCACTTCGGGCGTGATATCGGTGACCGCGCCGGAAAGATCGCGAATGCCGCCTTCCGGATCGAGCACTCCGGCTCTTTCCTGTCCCATGGGGCCGTATCGCAAGAGCTTCATGATTTGTCCTCTCAAACAGGTGAAAGGGCGCCCGATGATTTGCGACCGCGCATCCCTCTCTCCAAAACTGCGCGTGGCATTCACGCCATTCTTCAGCGCGACGCCGCCCACAACGTGGGGCACCTCGCGGCCTCGCACAACCCGACCGCGTCAGAGTAGATGGGTACGCCCAACACGAAGCGCTGTCGGTGCGGCGGCACACGTAGCGTCACCGTTAAGCCACTCGAACCCAACGGCACATGGACCGGCGCCGCCAGGACCAGCTGACATTGGTCCGCTGGTCGCTCGAACTCGGCGGTCACTGTCGAACCGGTCTGGAGGACAACGTGCGTCTGGACAGGCACACGTTGGCGCCATCATATCCGGGGTGGTGTCCCGAATTCTTTCTCTGCTAGCTTAGCTAGCCAGCCCTGGCGCGCCGCTTGCCATTCACGCCGGCGGCCCCTAGCACCTCGGCGATCGCCGCATGATCGCGCGGCGCCATGACGTGCGCGCCGGCGATCCCGGGGATCTCCGCCAGCTCGCGGATGAGCTCGACGCAGATCCGGCGCCCTTCGCGCTTCGGGTCCGCCGCCTGCTCGAGCCGGGCGACGACCGCGTCGGGGATCAGCGTTCCGGAGAGCTTCTCGCGCATCCAGCGCGCCGAGCGCGCCGACGGGATCGGCGCGACGCCGATCAGGATCGGGATCCGCTGCGCGATCCCGAGGTCGACGAGCCGGGCCGCGTAGCGCCGCACTACGCCGAGGTCCATGCAGAACTGCGTCTGGACGAAATCGGCGCCGGCGTCGGCCTTCGCGACAAGTCCGTCGGGCCGCCAGGCGGGCGGCGGATCGACCGGCGTCTCGGCCGCGCCAAGGAAGAGCGGCACCGCGCCATCGATCGGCGCACCCGAGGGCAGCCGGTGCTCGGTGCGCATTCGGTGCGCCATCGAGAGCACCGCGGTCGTGCCCACATCGAACACGGGTTTCGCATCCGGCTGGTCGCCCGCGGACGGATCGTCGCCACGAAGCACGAGGACGTTCCGGATTCCGAGCGCGACTGCGCCGAGGAGATCGCCCTGCAGCGCGATGCGGTTCCGGTCGCGGCAGGTCAGCTGCAGGATCGGCTCGACGCCCTCGCGCACGAGAAAGTGCGCCGCCGCGAGGCTCGACAGATGCGCTTTCGCGCTGGCGCCATCGGTCACGTTCACGGCGCTCGCGAGACCGCGGAGCGCTCGCGCGCTCGCGACGAACGCGGTGGGGTCGGTCGAGACGGGCGGCGAAAGCTCGGCCGTGAGGACGAATCCGCCGCTCGATAGCGCGCGTGCAAGTCCGCTGGCCACGCCCGCGCTCGGCGCGCCGGGGCTCACCGGAGCCGCTGCGCGACCCAGTCCTTGACCGAACCGAGCGCCGCGGGCAGCTTCGACGCGTCGGTGCCGCCGGCCTGCGCCATGTCGGCGCGGCCACCGCCCTTGCCGCCGACCTGCTGAGCGACGAAGTTCACGAGGTCGCCAGCCTTCAGCTTCGCGGTGAGATCGCTCGTGACGCCCGCCACGAGGCTCACCTTCGAACCGTTGGCGGCGGCGAGTACGATCGCCGCCGGGCGCAGGCGGTCCTTCAGCTTGTCGAGCGCCTCGCGCAGCGTCTTCGAATCGGCGCCGTCGAGCGTGGCGGCGAGCACTTTGACGCCGTTCACGTCCGCCGCGGCTTCGGCGAGCTCGTTGCCCTGCGACGAGGCCATCTTCGACTTGAGGCGCGCCAGCTCGCGCTCGAGCGAGCGCACCGAGTCCTGCATCTGCGCGATCTTCTGCGCGACGTCGTCCGGGCTCGTCTTCAGCGCCGCCGCGGCTTCGGCGAGCCTGCCTTCGCGCTCCTGCACCCAGCGTAGCGCGCCCTCGCCGGTCACCGCCTCGACCCGGCGAATGCCCGCCGCGACGCCGGTCTCGGTGACGATCTTGAAGAAGCCGATATCGCCGGTGCGGCGGACGTGGGTGCCGCCGCATAGCTCGGTCGAGAAATCGCCCATGCCGAGCACCCGCACCTCGTCCCCGTACTTCTCGCCGAAGAGGGCCATCGCGCCGGCCTTGATCGCCTCGTCGTACTTCATGATGCGCGCGCTCACGTCGTGATTGCGGCGGATCTCGCGGTTCACGAGCGCCTCGACCTCGCGGATCTCACCCTCGGTCATCGGCTCGTTGTGCGAGAAGTCGAAGCGCGTCTTGTCGGGGTCGACGAGCGAGCCCTTCTGCTGCACGTGCGGCCCGAGCACGCGTCGCAGCGCAGCGTGCATGAGATGGGTGGCGGAGTGGTTCCACATCGCCCGCGACCGCGCCGTGCCGTCGACCGCCGCGAGCACCTTGTCGCCCACGCGGAGCTTTCCGGTCTTGAGAGTGCCCTTGTGGCCGAACACCTCCGGCTGGACTTTCTGCGTGTCCTCGACCACGAAGGTGCCGTTCGCGCCGGCGAGTTCGCCCTTGTCGCCGACCTGCCCGCCCGACTCCGCGTAGAACGGCGTACGGTCGAGCACGACGACCGCCGTGTCGCCGGCGTCGATCTCCGCCGCCCGCGCGCCTTCGACGTAGATCGCCTGGACGGTGCCCTCGAGCGTGAGGGTGTCGTAACCATGGAACTCGGTCGGTCGGCCGGAGTACTCGACGCCGGAGTCCATGCGGAACTTCGACGCCGCCCGGGCGCGCTCGCGCTGGCGTTCCATCGCCGCCTCGAAGCCGGCGTAGTCGATGCGGACGCCGCGTTCGCGCGCGATGTCGGCGGTGAGGTCGACGGGAAAGCCGAACGTGTCGTAGAGCTGGAACACGGTCTCGCCGTCGAGCAGCTTGTCCTCGCGGGTGAGCGCGCCCTCGAGCACCTTCATGCCGTTCTCGAGCGTCTCGGCGAAACGGTCCTCTTCGGTCTTGAGCACGCTCCGCACGCGTTCGGCGTTCCGCGGGAGCTCGGGGTAGGCGTCGCCCATCGTCTTCGCGAGGTCCTCGACCAGGCGGTGGAAGAACGGATGCTTCTGCCCGAGCTTGTAGCCGTGGCGGATCGCGCGGCGGATGATCCGCCGCAGCACGTAGCCGCGGCCTTCGTTCCCCGGGATCACGCCGTCGACGATGAGGAACGAGCAGGCGCGGATGTGGTCGGCGATCACCTTCAGCGAGTTCGACGACAGGTACTCGGTGCCGGTCTCGCGCGCCGCCGCCTTGATCAGGTCCTGGAAGAGGTCGATCTCGTAGTTCGAGTGCACGCCCTGCAGCACCGCGGCGATGCGCTCGAGCCCCATGCCGGTGTCGACGGAAGGTTTCGGCAGCGGATGCAGCCGGCCCGAGTCGTCCCGGTTGAACTGCATGAACACGAGGTTCCAGATCTCGATGTAGCGGTCGCCGTCGGCCTCGGACGTGCCGGGCGGCCCGCCCGGCACCTCGGGCCCGTGGTCGTAGAAGATCTCCGAGCACGGGCCGCAGGGGCCGGTGTCCCCCATCTGCCAGAAGTTGTCGCTCTGGAACGGCGCCCCGCCCGGCTTGTCGCCGATGCGCACGATGCGTTCCTCGGGGACGCCGATCTGCTTCGACCAGACGGCGTAGGCCTCGTCGTCGGTGTGATAGACCGTGACCCACAGGCGGTCGGCCGGCAGCTTGTACGCGCCGGTGAGCAGCTCCCACGCGTAGTGGATCGCGTCGCGCTTGAAGTAGTCGCCGAAGCTGAAGTTGCCGAGCATCTCGAAGAACGTGTGGTGGCGCGCGGTGTAGCCGACGTTCTCGAGATCGTTGTGCTTGCCGCCGGCGCGCACGCAGCGTTGCGCGGTCGTCGCGCGCCGGTCCGGGCGCGACTCCTTGCCGAGGAACACGTCCTTGAACTGCACCATCCCGGAGTTGGTGAAGAGCAGCGTCGGGTCGTTGCCCGGCACGAGCGGGGACGACGGCACGATGGCGTGGCCGCGCTCCTCGAAATACTTGAGGAACCTGGTTCGGATCTCGGCCGATTTCATGGCTGGCAAATGATTGAAGAGGCAGGATTTTCGCCGGAATCCCGGGGCGACGCAAACGGCGGCCCTACGCCGCGCGTACCGACGACGGATCGAGCGTGTCCTCCCAGGCCTCGAGTGCCGGCCCGACCGCGCCAGCGAGGCGCAGTTGCCTGAGCGCGATGCGCGCGGCCTGGCGCGCGATCCGGCTCGCGGGATTCCGCGCCGGCAGTGCGCCCTGCCGGATCGCAGCCAGCACTGCCGCCTTCGCCGCGCGCGCGTCCGGGTCGGCGAACCGGCCGAAGACCGACTGAAAAGCGGTGTGCTCGGCGTGCGAGAACGGTTTCGGCACGCCGGCCTCGTCCTTGGCGGGATGCGGCGGATAGAGCGCGAGCCCGGGCACGCAACCCGCGGGCAACCGGATGTTGGCCGAGTGTGTCTGGTGGGGACGCAGCAACCGCGGCATGAGATGCGTATGCGGTCCGGTCGGCGTCGCGCCCCCTTCAGGCGCGATCGGCTGGTAGACCTCGATCCGTGCCAGGCCGGAAAACGCCACCCGATGCGGGCTCGCCGCGATGAGCGCGCCTGCGAGCTCCCGACCCGCCGCGAGCAACGCCGTTCCCGCGGCACGCCGCAGGATCGCCGCCAGCACCGGATCCGCCGTTCGCACGCAGAACGCGAACGCCGGCGAGCCGAGACCGAGATCGAACAGAAGCGCCGCCCGATCCTCGGCCCGGATCGCGTCGCGATCGGGTCCGAGCTCGGTGATCGCGCGGCGCGCGGGCATCGCCCCTTCGCGCTCCGGAAGCGTGAAGAGCACGCCGTGATGCCAGAGCGCCGGCTGCGCGCTCAAGACCTCGTACGCAAGCGCCGCCGTAGCCGGGTTCGGCTCGACCCGGATCGCGCCACGCGCCGTGACCACCTGCAGGTCGTCGCGCTCGCAGGGCTCGCCGGCCTCGCGCGCGAACTCGGCGAGCACGCCGTAGGTGCCGATGCTCCAGCCGCTGGCGGAGTCGACGAGGTGCTCGGCGACGAGTCGCAGCGCCTCCGACATGGGTTCAGTAGATCACGCCGACGACGCTGCCTGCAATCAGGGTCGCGAGCGTGCCCGAGACGAGCGTTTTCGCGCCGAGCCGCACGATGTCCTCCCGCCGCTCCGGCGCCATCGTCGCCAGGCCGCCGATCATGATGCCGAGGCTGCCGAGGTTGGCGAAGCCGCAGAGCGCATAGGTCATGACCAGCCGGCTGCGCGGCGAGAGCGCATCCTCGGGCAGCGCGGCGAGGTCGATGTAGGCGATGAGCTCGTTGAGGATGGTCTTCGTCCCGAGGAGCTGGCCGGCGACTTGCGCCTCCGACCACGGGATGCCGGCGAGCCAGGCGAGCGGCGCCATCACGAGCCCGAGCATCCGCTGCAACGTTATCGCAGACCCGGCGACATCGGGCAGGAGCGCGAGCACCGCGTTCGCGAGGCTCACCAGCGCGACGAAAACGAGCAGCATCGCGACGATGTTGACCAGGAGCTGGACCCCTTCCATCGTGCCGCGAGTGATCGCGTCCATGCTGCCGGTCGCGTCCGACGGAGCGAGCGTCGCGTCGGCGGCGCCCGCCGCCTCGCCGGGCGCGGCGGGAACCATGAGCAGCGCCACCGCGATCGCGGCCGGCGTAGCGATGATCGAGGCGATCAGGATGTGCGCGAGCGCATCGGGCACCGACTTCGCGAGGAACGTCGCGTACAGCACCATCACCGTCCCGGCGACCGTCGCCATGCCGCAGCTCATCGTGACGAACAGCTCCGAGCGGCTCATCGCGGCGACGTAAGGGCGCACGACGAGCGGCGCTTCCACCATGCCGACGAACACGTTGGCCGCGGCCGACAGGCCGACCGCGCCGCCGACGCGCATCGTCCGCACGAGGAGCCACGAGAAGCCGCGCACGATCCACGGCAGCACGCGCCAATAGTAGAACAGCGCCGAGAGTGCGCTGATCACGAGCACGAGCGGCAGCGCGCGAAACGCCAGGATGAACGAGGAGACCTGCGGCTGCTCCTCGTACGGCAGCGGCGCACCGCCGAGATAGCCGAACACGAACGAGGTGCCGGCCTCGGTTGCGCGGTCGAGCGCGCCGACCGCGCGGTTGAGCCAGAGGAACACCTCCGCGAAGGGTGGCAGCTTGAGGAAGACGATCGCGAGCGCGACGGTGAGCGCCATCCCGGCGATCACCGGCCGCCAGGCGACCGCACCGCGGCGTTCCGAAAGGAGCCACGCGAGCGCGTGGAGCGCGAAGAACCCGACGAGGCTCTGCAGGGCGAGCGTCACGACAAGCCGACGCCGAGCAGCCTGCCGATCGCGTAGGTCGCCGCTCCCGCCCCGCCGCCGATGCCGAGCATGCGCAGGCCGTCGCGCACGGCGCTCCGCCCGGTGAACAGGCTGATGGTTGCGCCGACCGCGAACAGCGCACAGGCGGCGAGCGCGATCGACGCCATGAGCGCGGTGTTGCCCGTCGCGAAGAGGAACGGCGCAACCGGCACGAACGCGCCGGCGGCGAAGGAGAAGAACGACGACAGCGCCGCGCCCCACGGCGAGCCGAGCTCGTCGGGATTGAGTCCCAGCTTGTCGCGGGCGAGGAGATCGAGCGCGCGCTCCTGGTCGGCGACGGTGCTTAGCGCAAGCGCCGCGGCCTCGTCCGGCTCGAGGCCCCGGCCCTCGAAGATGCGCGCGAGTTCCTGCACCGTCTCGGCCGGATATGCGAGCAACTCGGCGCGCTGGCGGGCGATCTGGTGCTCGAACATCTCGCGCTGGGAGGTCACCGACACGTACTCGCCCGCCGCCATCGAGAACGCGCCGGCGAGAAGCCCCGCGGCGCCGGCGAGCAGGATCGACGCGCTGCTGTCGGACGCGCCGGCCACGCCGAGCATCAGGCTCGCGTTGGAGACGAGCCCGTCGTTCACGCCGAACACCGCTGCCCGCAGGTTGCCGCCGGTGCCGACGCCGCGACGGCGCTCGGCCATCTCCTCGAGCGTCTCGGGCCGCGGCGCCGGCAGGTCCGGCTGGCGGTAGACGGAGAGCCCGCGGAGCTCCATGGTTGCGAGAATCCCGTGCGTCGCGCGCGGGCCGAGGCGGCGCACGAGCCGATCGACGATGCGCGTGCGCAGGTCGGGCTTGAACCGCGCGGGCGCCGCCGCGCCGCCCCGCTTCGCCGCGCGGGCTTCAGCGTCGGCGGCGAGACCGAGGAACAGGGGCTCGCGCGGTGTGCCCTTCTCGGCGTCGGCGATGGTGCGGTAGAGATGCGCGGCGCGCATCTCCTCGCGCCAGGCGTCGAGCGCGCCCTCGCCGGCCACCGGCCGTCCCCCGCGGCCCGGACGTCAGCCCGCAGCGCCTGCCGTCGCGCGCTTCGCCGCCTGCCACCGGTCGAGCTTGGCGCGGGCCTGGTTCGTCGCCGGGTCCATCTCCTGCGCGTGATTCGGCCGCCGCGCGGTGAGCTCGATCACATAGCCGTTCGGATCGCGGAAGTAGATCGAGTCGATGAAGCCGTGGTCGGAGATTCCGCGCACCTCGATGCCGAGCGCTTTGCCCTTCACCATCATCGGTTCGAGCACCGGGCGCTCGACCTCGAGCGCGATATGGAGATCGTAGTCGTGCTGCGGCTTGAACTCGAACGGCATATCGGGCGTCTCGAAGAACGCGAGATACGAGCCGTCGTCGAGCTCGTAGAACGTGTGCAGCGCGGCGGTCTTGCGGCCCGACTTCGTCTCGCCGATCTCCAGGGTGCCCGCGAGCCTTAGCCCGAGGAAATCCTCGTAGAACCGCCGCGTCTCCTCCGAGTCGCGGCAGCGGTAGGCGTTGTGATGCAATCCCTTGATCATGATCACACCTACATCGCCACGAACGGCGTGTCCTTGAGCGAGCCCGCAAAGCCGTAGAACACTTCGTTCACCTTGGGCCAGCTCTTGAGCGCCTTCATGTTCCGCATCCAGCGCTCGACGTTGGGATAGGCCGAGTAGCTGCAGCGGATCAGCTCGCCGAGGCCCACCATCTCCGCGCCGAGGTAGTCGGCGACGGTGATCGAATCGCCCACCAGGTAGACCTTCTTCGGTCCGATGAGGTGCTCATCCAGGACCTTGAACCAGGTCTTCGACTTCTCCTTGCCCCATTCGAGCGTCGCGGCCTGCGCCTCTTCGCTCCGCCGCTTGTGCATCGGGAACGCCTGGGGATACACGAGCCCGTAGGCGAAGTCCCGGTACAGGTTGGTGTTGAACCAGTCCATCATCTCGTTGACCTTCGCCCGTGCGCGCAATTCCTTCGGATAGGACGCCGAGCCGGCCTGTTCGGCGAGGTACTTGACGATGGTCGAGCTCTCGGTCAGGCGGAAGTCGCCGTCTTCGATCATCGGCACCAGGCAGCTCGGGTTCAGCGCCGAGTAAGGCGGCTTCATGTGCTCGCCGGTGAAGAGGTCGACGACTTGGTACTCGAGGTCGATCTTCTCCTCGGCGGCGCACAGCATCACGATGCGGCTGGTCGTCGACGCGGGGTGGTAGTAGAGCTTCATGGCTGGTCCTCCTGCCGGCGGGGGGTGTCGGGATACGGGGGGAGTCTACGCCAGCGCGGATCTGCGAGCACCACCGAGGTCTCGATCTGCCGCTCGGGGATCGCCCAGTACTCGCGGAGCAGCCGCTCCTTCTCCGCCGGCGTGACGAGCCGGAATGCGTGCCGCTCGTAGAACCGGATGGCCCAGGTCGCGGCGGCCCAGGTGCCGACGAGCACCGGCCGCGCCGTCCGCGCGAGCAGATGCTCGAGGAGCTGCCCGCCGATGCCCCGTCCGCGCGCTCGCGTCGCGACGTAAGCATGGCGGATAAGGGCGACGTCCCGGGCGTCCTGGAGGCCCATCACGCCCGTGAGCTGCCCTGCCTCGTCCCAGCCCCAGAACACGACGCCGGCGTCGAGCTCGCGCGCGAGCGCCGCCGCCGGCATGTACGGCTCGTGCCACTGGTCGGCAGGAATGTGGCCGCGGTACGCCTGCGCCGCGTCGTTGACGATCGCGAGGATCGCGGCCCGATCGCTTTCGCCGCAACGACGGATAGTCACCGTCATCAGCGGCTCGCCGCCCGCGCCCGCTTCGATTCCGCAAGGCGCGGCGCGAGCCCCTGCCCGTGTGGCGGCTGCGAGACGGTTCCGGTCACGGCGAAAGCCTGGCCGCGTGCCGGCAGCGATTCCGCTGCCATCACGACGATCTCGGCGGCGCCTTCTCTTAAGGTGTACGTGCGGGATCCCGCCCCGCTGGAGGGACGAATGTCGCTCGTCGAGGCGACCACGCCCTGCACCGTGACCTGCCTGCCGTCGTACTGGCCCGGCGCCGCGACGATGGCCGGAATCGGCGTGATCGCCGCGGTGGCCTGGGGGCGAAACCAGTACCACCAGGTACCCGCCGCCGCGATTCCGAGGAGGAGGATCGTCAGCAGAACGCCGCGGCCGCGCTGCACGTCACTCCTCGTCCGCTCCGCCGACGACCTGCCGGATTGCCTCGAACGAGAAGCCGCGCCCCCGCAGGAAGCGCATTTGCCTCGCTTTCTCGAGCGCATTCGCCGGCGGTGCGCCGAATCGCCGTCGCCACGCCTCGCGCGCGCGCGCGAGCTCGGTCGCCCGCGCGTCGCTGGTCGCGCGCGCAATCACCGGCTTGGCGACGCCCCTCGAGCGCAGCTCGTGCTCGATGCGTGCGACGCCGAACTTGCGCGCGAGGGTGTGCGCGCGGGCGTCGGCGTACCGGTCGTCGGAGAGGAGCTTCTTGCGGATGAGCTCGTCCAGGAGTGGGGGGATCTCGTCCGGGTCAGACGCGTAGCGGGCAAGCCGGGCCGCAAGCTCGGCGCGCGTGCGCTCGCGGCGCGCGAGGAGCGCGACCGCGCGTTCCCGAAGAGTCGGCTTGGTGCCCAGCCTTTCAGGCCTCGGCGGCGACCGCCGCCGGCACCGGGCTCGCGACGCCCACCTTCTCGCGGATCTTCGCCTCGATCTCCGCGGCGAGCTCGGGGTGCTCCTTCAGGTACTCGCGGGAGTTGTCCTTGCCCTGGCCGATGCGGTCCTTCTTGTACGCGAACCACGCGCCGGACTTGTCGACGACGCCGTGCTGCACGCCGAGCTCGAGGATCTCGCCTTCGCGCGAGATGCCCTCGCCGTACATGATGTCGAACACCGCCTCCCGGAACGGCGGCGCGACCTTGTTCTTCACCACCTTGACGCGGGTCTCGTTGCCGACCGCTTCCTCCGCCTTCTTGATGGTGCCGATGCGGCGGATGTCGAGCCGCACCGAGGCGTAGAACTTGAGCGCATTGCCGCCGGTCGTCGTCTCGGGGTTGCCGAACATGACGCCGATCTTCATCCGGATCTGGTTGATGAAGATGACGAGCGTGTTGGTGCGCTTGATGTTGCCGGCCAGCTTGCGGAGCGCCTGGCTCATGAGGCGCGCCTGCAGGCCGGGCAGCTGGTCGCCCATCTCGCCCTCGATCTCGGCCTTCGGCACGAGCGCCGCGACCGAGTCGATGACGATCACGTCGACCGAGCCGGAGCGCACCAGCATGTCGGCGATCTCGAGCGCCTGCTCGCCGGTATCCGGCTGGGAGATGAGGAGGTCCTCGATCCGCACCCCGAGCTTGGCCGCGTACTGCGGGTCGAGCGCGTTCTCGGCGTCGATGAACGCGGCGGTCCCGCCCATCTTCTGCACCTCTGCGACCACCTGGAGCGTCAGCGTCGTCTTGCCCGACGACTCCGGCCCGTAGACCTCGACGACGCGCCCGCGCGGCAGGCCGCCGACGCCGAGCGCGAGGTCGAGCCCGAGCGAGCCGGTCGAGACGACCTGCACGTCGGGCACGGCCTGCTGGTCCATGCGCATGATCGAGCCCTTGCCGAACTGCTTCTCGATCTGGGCGAGCGCTGCGGCGAGGGCTTTGGACTTGTTCTCTTCCATGATGGGGATGACATTGGTTTCGGAGGGCATGGCTATTCTCCCATAAAGGTGACGCGCTCCCGAAAATCGCTTGCCCGCTGGCGGATAGCGCACGCCGCCCACTATGCGCCCGCAGGTGGCTCAGGACGTGAGCCCGGCGCCGACGGTAGCGCCGACCCGCGGCCGGACCCGCCAGCCCGGTCACGGCCGCGTCCGGGCGGTCCGCGCCCGCCGGCGCCGCGCCGACCTACTGAACATCTGTCGGGCTGACATTTTATACAGCAAATCGCACGGCTTGGGAAGCTGCCGGCCGAGCCGGCTCCTCGCGTCGGCGCGGCGACCGCATTCCATGCCTCAACCTGCGCAGCGGATGCGGTCCTGCACGAGCCGCGACGCTACGCGCATCGCGTACGCGACAAGCGGCGCTGGTGGGCCGCTGGCCGGGGCGGCGAATTGGGCCCACCACCTCGAGTTGGATTGGGACAGTTCCGGTCTCGCTGTGCATGCTCGCCGTGCTGATCCGGCGCCTCGCGAGGCCGGCTTCGGCCGCGAGACCTCCGGCTGAGGGAAGGCTCGCCGGGTTTCGACGGCGGGACGGAGTGCTGGGCGAGGGGCGTTCCACGCGCAAGGCGCGCATTCGCGCCATTCGATTTGGCTATACTGCGCCGGTCCACCGGCAGGGTCCGGTATCGAGACAGGAGGAGGAGAACCCATGCGCATCGGAACCTTTGCGGCCGCGCTGGCGAGCGCGGGACTGCTCGCGATACCCGCCCACGCGCAGACCGAGATCCAGTGGTGGCACTCGATGGGCGGCGCGCTCGGCGAGGCGCTCAACGGGCTCGCCGCCAAGTTCAACGCGAGCCAGAAGGACTACAAGGTCGTGCCGGCGTTCAAGGGCACCTACCCGGAGTCCATGACCGCGGCGATCGCGGCGTTCCGCGCCGGCAACGCGCCGCACCTCCTGCAGGTCTTCGAGGTCGGCACCGCGACCATGATGGCCGCCAAGGGGGCGGTGGTCCCGGTGGCGAAGGTGATGGCGGACGCGAAGGAGCCGTTCGACCCGAAGGCCTACCTGCCGACGGTCACCGGCTACTACACCGACCTGCAGGGCAACATGCTGTCGTTCCCCTTCAACAGCTCGACCGTGATGTTCTACGTCAACAAGGACGCCTTCAAGAAGGCGGGCCTCGACCCGAACAAGGCGCCGCGCACCTGGAAGGAGGTCGTCGCGGCCGCCGAGAAGCTCAAGGCATCGGGCCAGCAATGCGTCTACACGACGAGCTGGCCGTCGTGGATGCACATCGAGAACTTCGGCGCCTGGCACAACGTGCCGGTCGGCACCCTGCAGAATGGCATGGGCGGGCTGGACACCGAGTTCACGGTGAACTCGCCGCTGCACGTGCGCCACGTCGGGATGCTCGGCGAGCTGTCGAAGAAGGGCCTCTTCACCTACGCCGGCCGCACCAACCAGGGCGACGCCAAGTTCTCGAGCGGCGAATGCGCGATGTTCACCGGCAGTGCGGGCGCCCAGGCGGGGATCAGGAAGGCGGCCAAGTTCGACTGGTCGATGAATTTCATTCCCTACCACGACGACGTCCAGGGCGCGCCGCAGAACTCGATCATCGGCGGGGCGTCGGTCTGGGTGATGGGCGGCAAGAAGCCGGAGGAGTACAAGGGCGTGGCGAAGTTCTTCGCCTTCCTCTCGCAGCCGGAGGTGCAGATGGACTGGCACACGAGCACCGGCTACGTCCCGATCACGCAGGCCTCCTACGAGCTCACCCGCAAGTCCGGCTTCTACGACAAGAACCCCGGCGCCGACCTACCGGTGCGGCAGCTCACCAACAAGGCGCCGACCGCGAACTCGAAGGGCCTGCGCTTCGGCAACTTCGTGCAGGGGCGCGAGGTGATCGAGGAGGAGATGGAGGCGGTGTTCGCCGGCAAGAAGGACGCCAAGACCGCGCTCGACGACGCCGTGAAGCGCGGCAACGAGATCCTGCGCAAGTTCGAGGCGGCGAACAAGTAGCGGGCGATCGCGGGGTCGAGGGCGGCCCGCCGGCGCCCGCGCTCCGCCGCTCCCGCCCCGCCACCCCCGCCGATGGAAAAGCGCGTCGTCTTCCGGTCGGCGTGGCTGCCCTATGCGCTCCTCGCGCCGCAGATCGCGGTCACCATCGTCTTCTTCTTCTGGCCGGCGGCGCAGGCAGTCTGGTACTCGTTCCAGCTGCAGGACGCGTTCGGGTTGAAGACCCAGTTCGTCGGCCTCGCGAACTTCGCCGCGCTCTTCGCCGACTCGCGCTACCTCGACTCGATCCGGATCACCGCGGTGTTCAGCGCGCTCGTGGCGGTCTCGGGCATCGCGATCTCGCTCGCGCTCGCCGTCATGGCGGACCGGGTGGTCCGGGGCGCGGTCGTCTACCGGACGCTGCTCGTCTGGCCCTACGCGGTGGCGCCGGCGGTCGCCGGCGTCCTATGGGCGTTCCTGTTCGCGCCCTCGATCGGCATTCTGACCTAC
Organism: uncultured beta proteobacterium; assembly: GCA_963744255.1. Taxonomy (GTDB): domain Bacteria; phylum Pseudomonadota; class Gammaproteobacteria; order Burkholderiales; family SG8-39; genus DATEDA01. The sequence goes on along the minus strand of CAVUSZ010000001.1, from coordinate 75,830 downwards.
CTCCTGAAGAAGTTCGGCATCGACTGGAACTGGGTCATCCACGGCAACCAGGCGATGCTGCTGGTGGTGACCGCGTCGGTCTGGAAGCAGATCTCCTACAACTTCCTCTTCTTCCTCGCCGGGCTGCAGTCGATCCCGCGCTCGCTCGTCGAGGCGGCGGCGATCGACGGCGCCGGGCCCGCGCGGCGCTTCTGGACGGTGGTGTTCCCGCTGCTCTCGCCGACCACGTTCTTCCTGCTGGTGGTGAACATCGTCTACGCGTTCTTCGACACCTTCGGCGTGATCGACGCCACCACGCAGGGCGGGCCGGCGGGGGCGACGCAGATCCTGGTCTACAAGGTGTACTAGCGACGGGGTGAAGGCGGCGGACCTCGGCGGCTCGTCCGCGCAGTCGGTGATCCTGATGCTGATCGTGATCGCGCTCACCGTGGCGCAGTTCCGCTTCGTCGAGCGGAAGGTGCAGTACTGATGACATCGATGTCGAAGACTGGGATCGGGGAGCACGAGGGGCTGTGGCCCCTCGTATCGTGACGATGGTCGAGCGCCGCCCGCTGCTGACCGCGTTCTCGCACGCCGTGCTGATGCTCGGCGTGGCGGCGGTGGCGTTCCCGCTCTACGTCACGTTCGTCGCCTCCACGCTCACGCTTCGAGCAGATCATGTCGGTGCCGATGCCGCTCGTGCCCGGCGACCAGCTCGTCGCGAACTACTCCCAGGTGCTGACGGCCGGATCCACCAAGGGCTCGCAGGCAGCGGTGTCGACCATGCTCTTCAACAGCCTGGTGATGGCGCTCGCGATCCCGGCCGGCAAGATCGCGGTGTCGATCATCGCCTCGTTCGCGATCGTCTACTTCCGGTTCAGGTTCCGCAACTTCTTCTTTTGGATGATCTTCGTCACGCTGATGCTGCCGGTCGAGGTGCGCATCATCCCGACCTTCAAGGTCGTCGCCGACCTGGGAATGCTCAACACCTACGTCGGCCTGACCTTGCCGCTGATCGCCTCCGCGACCGCGACCTTCCTCTTCCGCCAGTTCTTCCTCACCGTGCCGGACGAGCTGGCCGAGGCCGCGCGCATCGACGGCGCAGGCCCTTTGCGCTTCTTCTGGGACGTGATCGTGCCGCTCTCGAAGACCACCATGGCGGCGCTCTTCGTCATCCAGTTCATCTACGGCTGGAACCAGTACCTCTGGCCGCTCTTGATCACCAGCCAGGAGTCGATGTACACCACCGTGATCGGCATCAAGCGGATGATCGTCGGCGGCGACGCGGCGAACGAATGGAACCTGGTGATGGCCACCGCGATGCTCGCCATGCTGCCGCCGGCGATAGTGGTCCTGCTGATGCAGAAATGGTTCGTCAAGGGCCTGATCGAGACCGAGAAGTAGCATGGCCGAGATCTCGTTCCGGGACGTGAGGAAGAGCTACGGCGCGACCGAGGTGATCCATGGCGTGAGCACCGAGGTTGCCGACGGCGAGTTCGTGGTGATCGTCGGCCCCTCGGGCTGCGGCAAGTCGACACTGCTGCGGATGGTCGCGGGCCTGGAGGCGATCACCGCCGGCGAGATCGCGATCGGCGGCCGCGTCGTCAACGACCTCGAGCCGAAGGACCGGGACATCGCGATGGTGTTCCAGAACTACGCGCTCTATCCGCACATGTCGGTGTACGACAACATGGCCTACGGGCTGCGCATCCGGGGCCTCTCCAAGGCCGACATCGACGCCCGGGTGCAGCGGGCGGCGGCGATCCTCGAGCTCGCGAGCTTTCTCCGCCGCCGGCCGCGCGAGCTCTCCGGCGGGCAGCGCCAGCGCGTGGCGATGGGCCGCGCGATCGTGCGCGAGCCGGCGGCGTTCCTGTTCGACGAGCCACTCTCCAACCTCGACGCCAAGCTGCGCGTGCAGATGCGCGCCGAGCTGCAGGCGCTGCACCGGCGGCTCGGGACGACGAGCCTCTTCGTCACCCACGACCAGGTCGAGGCGATGACGCTCGCGCAGCGGATGATCGTGATGAACGCCGGCCGCGCCGAGCAGATCGGGGCGCCGCTCGAGGTGTACGCGAAGCCGGCGACCGTGTTCGTGGCCGGCTTCATCGGCTCGCCGCCGATGAACCTCGTGCCCGTGCAGCGCGGCGGACGCGACGTGCTCCTCGGCGTGCGGCCGGAGCACCTCGAGCCGTGCGCCGAGGGCGACGCGGCGATGACCGTGGACATCGATCTCATCGAGCCGCTCGGAGCCGACACGCTGGTGTACGGCCACCTCGGGGCGAACGGCGCCGGCGCGAGGGTCGCGGTGCGGCTGGACGAGTCGGCGGAGGCCCGTCCGGGGCGTCTCCCGGTGCGCTACGACGCCGCGGCCGTGCGCACTGGTTCGATCCGGCGAGCGGCCGGCGCGTCGAGGCCTGATCCCTCACCGCCGATCAGGCGGCGTGGAAGTTTGCGAGGCGCACCGGCACCCGCCGCGGCCCGAATGGCGTCTTGAAGTCTTCGAAACGCCCGGGAAGCACGCTGCGGCATTCCTGGCAGCGTCCGTCCGCGGTCACGCGGTAGCTGAGGATGCGATGCCAGTCGCATCGTGCATGTTGCCGGTGTAATGCAGCCCCTCCCGCAGCGCGATCTCGCGCGCGGGTAAGCGTCGCGGGCGGCGGACGCGGCAGGTAGGTCATCTTGTAGTTATGGGCGGGCAATGGCTCACCACGCGAGCCCATGTAGCGTCTTCCCGTGGCCAGCCCCGGCTGCAGGACCGACGCGGACAGCCGCGTCGGCGACCGGGCCGCCCAGGCGGCAAGCCGGGGGAGAGTAGACTCGACGAAGCGTCCGAGGAGGGGGAGCGAGTGTTGCTGCTGGTGGAGATGCTGCGCCGTTCGATCTGGGCCAGCTGTCTGTCGCCGAAAGAAATCGTCCGGGTCGCCCAGGAAGCATCCGAACGGCGGGTTGCCGCCGGGGGCCTGATCGTCCGCATGGGGGAGCCCGCGGATCATTGGATCGGGATCATCGAGGGCCTGGTCAAGATGTCCGTCACCGCGCCAGACGGGAGAGCGTCGTCGTTTACGGCGGTGACGACCGGAGGATGGTTCGGCGAAGGCTCGCTGCTGAAGAAGGGGGAGAGGTGGCGGTACGAGGGCATTGCCTTGCGGAACACGCGACTCGCCTGCATCCCGCGCACGACGTTCGAGCGGCTGCTGGCAACCAGTCTTGCCTTCAACCGGTTCCTCCTGAACCATCTGAACGCGCGGCTCAGCCTGTTCATCTCCCTGGCCGAAATCGATCGGTTGCTGGGTCCGGACGCGCGCGTAGCGAGGTGTCTTGCCAGCTTGTTCGATCCCGACCTCTATCCGCACACCGACCCGCTCCTTCAGCTCACGCAGGACGAGATCGGCCTCCTCTCCGCCATGTCCCGGCAGCGCGCCAATCGGGCCGTGCATGCACTGGAAAAGGCCGGGCTGGCGAAGATCGAGTTCAAGGGGATAAGGGTGCTGGACATAGAGGGACTGCGGCGCTATTCGGGAGTCGCCGAGGCGCGGCACGTGCTCAAGAGAAGAAGCACCTCACCCGCCGCCTCGGGATCGCGCCCGGCACCTGCTGGCGTTCCGGTGCGCAAGTGACCGCTCCGTCCGGCGGTGCGCCACCACGCCGGTCGCCGCGCGTGATGGCGTCTCGTTACTCCGGTCTCAGTTGTTGACGAGCGAGCACTTCGACTGAGCGAGCGGCCGGAACGCCTGCTCCGCCGGGATCGTCCGGCGCACGTGGTAGTAGTCCCAGGGTGATTTCGACTGTGCCGGCTGCTTCACCTGCAGCAGGTACATGTCGTGCATCAGCCGGCCATCCTCCCGCACCTTCATGTCCTTGCCGAACATGTCGCTGTGGGTGTTCGATTTCAGCCACTTCATCACGGTATCGGCGTCGTCCGTTCCGGTCGCCTTGACGGCGTTGAGGTACATCGCCGTCGCCGAGTAGGTTCCCGCGTGAATCATCGATGGCATCTTCTTATGCTTCTCGAAGAAGCGTTTCGCCCACTTGCGCGTCTGATCGTCGAGATCCCAGTACCACGCTTCGGTGACATACATGTTCTGGGTGGCCGCGAGACCCAGGGCGTGCACGTCGTTGATGTTCACGAGCAGACCGGCGAGCGCCTGGTTCTTGGTGATGCCGAATTCGTTCGCCGCCTTGATCGCGTTGATCGTATCCCCGCCCGCGTTCGCCAACCCGATGATCTTCGCCCTGGAGGACTGCGCCTGCAGCAGGAAGGAGGAGAAGTCCGAGGCATTCAGCGGATGTCGCACCTGACCCAGCACCTTGCCGCCGCTTGCCGTCACCACCTCCGCAGTGTCCTTCTCGAGCGAGTGGCCGAACGCATAGTTGGCGCTGAGGAAGAACCAGGTGTCGCCCCCCTGGCTCACCACCGCGCGGCCGGTGCCGTTGGCGAGCGCGTACGTGTCATAGGTATGGTGGATGACGTAAGGGCTGCAGTCCTCGTTCGTCAAGCGCGTCGAGGCCGCCCCGCTGTTGATGACGACGCGCTTCTTCTCCGTCGCCAGTTTGGAGACTGCGATCGCCACCGCCGAATTCAGCGCGTCGGTGATCATGTCCACGCCGTCGCGGTCGAACCACTCGCGTGCCTTGCCCGCGCCGACGTCGGGCTTGTTCTGATGGTCGGCGAAGACGATCTCGATCTTCTTGCCGAGCACGCTCCCGCCGAAGTCCTCGGCCGCGAGCTGTGCCGCCACCACCGAGCCTTGTCCGCCCGGGTCCGAGTACACGCCTGACAGATCGGTGAGCACGCCGACCTTGACCACGTCGCCGGAGATCCGGGCTTTGGTCGGCGCGCCAGTAGTGGCCTGGGCCGCTGCATACCCGGGCCCGCAGGCGAAGGCTGCGGCAACCAGGCTCGAGAGCAGTTTGCGTTTCATGGGGTCTCCTTTGTGGACAGGGAATTGAGTCTTCGTCGATGTCGCCGAGCGAAGAGTGCACGAGCCGCCGGACGGAAGCTGTCTTTCAGGCGACAACTGCGATTGCAGGAGCCTGGAGGCGCGGTTGACCTTCTGCTGTAGGCCCCGGGAGAGCCGCTTCCCCTGCGGGTCGCTCGAGGTCGCAAGGCTCCCGCAGCGGGGCTATGGAGCTCTGGCTATCGCGGCAGAGACCGTAGGGCGGCAACAGTACGACGTACTGCCCGACCGCGGATCAGGACGCGCTCCCCACCGACCGATCGGGGATCGATCAGGCGGCGTGGAAGTTTGCGAGGCGCACCGGCACCCGCCGCGGCCCGAACGCCGTCCTGAACTCCTCGAAGCGCCCGGGGAGCGCGCTGCGGCACTCCTTGCAGCGTCCGTCGGCGGTCACGCGGTAGTTGAGGATGCGATGCCAGTCGCGCACGATCACCGCGTTGCCGCAGCCGGGACAGAAGGTGGTCCCGCCCTCGGTGTCGTGCACGTTCCCGGTGTAGACGTAGTTCAGGCCTTCCCGCAACGCGATCTCGCGTGCGCGCGTGAGCGTCTCCGGCGGCGTGCGCGGCAGGTCGGTCATCTTGTAGTCGGGATGGAACGCGGTGAAGTGCACCGGGACGTCGGGCCCCAGCTCCTTCATGATCCACTTGCACTCGGCCTCGATCTCCTCGGCCGAATCGTTCCTGCCGGGGATCAGCAGGGTCGTGATCTCGAACCAGACGTTCGTCTCGTGCTTGAGATACACGAGCGTGTCGAGCACCGGCTGCAGGTGCGCGCCGCAGAGCTTGAAGTAGAACTCGTCGGTGAACGCCTTCAGGTCGACGTTCGCCGCGTCCATCTTGGCGTAGAACTCCTCGCGCGCGCCGGGCGAGATGTAGCCGGCGGTCACCGCTACCGTTGCACGCCGCGCGCGTGGCACGCGTCGGCGACATCCATCGCGTACTCGGCGAAGATCACCGGATCGTTATAAGTGAACGCGACCGACTTGCAGCCGAGCTTCTCCGCGGCGCGCGCGATGGTCTCGGGCGAGGCCTGGTCCGCGAGCGTGTCCATCTCGCGCGACTTCGAGATGTCGTGGTTCTGGCAGAACTTGCATGCGAGGTTGCAGCCCGCGGTGCCGAACGAGAGGATGCTCGACCCGGGATAGAAGTGGTTCAGCGGCTTCTTCTCGACCGGGTCGACGCAGAACCCCGACGACCGGCCGTAGGTCGTCAGGATCATCCGGTCGCCTTCGCGCATGCGTACGAAACAGGCGCCGCGCTGGCCTTCGTGCAGCCGGCAGTCGCGCGGGCAGAGATCGCACTGGATGCGGCCGTCGTCGAGCTGGTGCCACCAGCGGCCGAGGTATTTCGATTCGGCGAGAGCGTTCATGGTCCGGGATGCGTCACCCCGGCGTAAGCCGGGGTCCAGGGAGACGCGGCTGGATTCCGGCGTTCGCCGGGATGACGATCATTGCGCCTTTAGCTCCGATTCCTTCCACTTCTTCACCTGATACCGCCACACCTGGCAGCGGGTCAGCCGCGTGTCGGCCGGGATCCCGGCCTTCTGCATGAGACTCGCGAGGAACCTGCCGGGTTCCGGCAGCTGCTCCCAAACTTGCGGCAGGTAGGTCCCGCGCTTCTCGCCGCTCGCCAGGATGACGCCGTCGACGCCCGGCCGGAGCGCGGCCAGGAGGTCGCGGTCCTCGCCGAACAGCACCGCGGTGGGCGTCGAGAGAAGCGAGATCTCCATCTCGACCTTCGCGAGGTCGTCGCGCCCGAGCGGCGAGAAGCGCCGGTCGGCGAGCGCGGCGGCCGCGGCGTTGGCGACGACGTCGTCGCCGAGCGCGCGGGCCGGCTGCAGGCTGCCGATGCAGCCGCGGAGCTTGCCGTCCTGGTTGAGCGTCACGAAGGTCGCGCGGCGCTCCCGCAACCATTGGGCGTCGGGGATCCTGACCTCCGCCCCCGCCTGCAGCGCGTTCGCCACGCTCGCTCGCGCGAGGCCGAGCAGCGTCCGGCCGTGCTCTTCCCCGTACTCGACGCGCTTGTCCCAGAACGCGAACGACGCATATCCGACCACCCGGTCCCGGCCGCCGGCCGTGTCGCCCGAGTTGCGCGCATCGAGCAGCTCGGGCTGCATCGCCCGGTGTTTCGCGGCGTGCAGGAACCCGGTCATCGGCGTCGCCCCGCACGCCTGCTCGTGGTCGATGTCGGTGCGAAAGCCCACGATCGCCTGCACCGTGCGCCGGTCGATCGCGCGCGCCTGGTCGTAGCGGTGATAGTGCGAGAGGTCCGAGCTGATGACGATCAGGGTCTCCGGCCCGCCCCACAGCCGGTCGAGAACCTCGGCCACCTCCTCGACGGTCGCCGACCCCACGACGAGCGGCACCAGCTTGAACCCCTTCAACACCTGCTGCAGGAACGGCACCTGCACCTCGAGCGAATGCTCGTGCGCGTGCGTCGCCGCATTGACGACGACCTGCTGCAGGCCTTTCAGCGCGGCCGCGGCCTCCGTGTCGACGTCGACGCGGCCGAGCGGAGTCTCGAATGCAGCGGCCTCCGGGAGGGCGAGCCCGCGCACCGCGACTCGATGGCACGGCCCGAGCAGCACGACGCGCTTCACGATCCCGATCGCCGGCCGCAGCAGCGCGTAAGCCTGCGCCGCGACGTTGCCGGAGTAGATGTAACCGGCGTGCGGGACGATCAGCCCCTTCGGAAAACCGGCGACGAGCGGCGCGCCGCGGGTCTCGTCGAGCATGCCGAGCAGCTCGCGGGCGAGCGTGGTCTGCTCGCCCGGGTAGAACATGCCGGCGACGGCGGCGGGGCGGATTGCGCTCATCCCGGTAGGATCATTGCTGGAAAACGCAGTGCATCGAGGCATCGAGCAGGACGCACACTCGAAATCTACTCCGGTTGAGTGGACCGGGCGAGTGGCGCACTGCACGGACTCGAGCCGGCGCCGACGGCCCGTCGAGTCGGGCCGCCGGGGCGCGGCGCCCCGTCATACGGGGCTGCGGATGCCGGCTGGACGCTACGGCCGACTCGCGCGCCAAGGCGCCGGTGCCCCCGGGGTCGTGGCGGTTCCCTCGATGACCCCGCCTCGCGCAACACCTTCGAGGACCAGCGGCTTGCCGCCCGCGCCGAGGCCGGGGATCGAGAAGCGCACCGACTCACCGCTGATCTTCAATCCTTCGAGCGCCACCTGGCGGTTGCCGACTGTCGCCGAGCCCTTCGTTCCGGCCGGCTGTTGCCGGATGGCGAGCCGCACAGGCTGGCGGGTTGCCGCGGTCGGCAGCTCGAGTCGCCATTCGCCGCCGATGCGCGCGGGAACGGTGTAGAGGTAGAGGACCGTGCGCGTGGTGCCGCTGATCTCGACCTTCTCGGGCAGGTCGTACTGGAGATGCCGGTCGTGCTGCCACGGTCCGAGCGGATAGTCGTGGGAGACGACGCGCGCACCCGCGCGCATCTCGGCGTGGATGCGCGGCACGAGCTGGATGACGGTGTGCGGGAGCAGGTAGAGCGTGAGCACCGTCGCCTCGCCGAGGCTGGTCTCGAAGAGGTCGCGCTTCTCGAACCGCACGCGATCGGCGACGCCGGCCTTCGCCGCGTTCTCGTTGGCGATCTTCACGAGCCCGGCGTCGATGTCGACGCCGTAGCCGCGCGCCCCGTAGCGCTCGGCGGCGGTGATCACGAGCCGCCCGTCGCCCGAGCCGAGGTCCATCACGAAATCGTCCTTGCGCACGTTGGCGAGCCGCAGCATGTCGTCGACGATCTTCCACGGCGTCGGGACGTACGGCCCGGCGTTCTGCTGCGCCCGCGCAAGCCACGGCGCGGCGGCGGCCGCGGCAATCGCGGCGAGCGCGCGCCGGCGGTGAAGGTTCACGATGCTCATCGCTTCATTCTCCGATTCGTTCGAGCAATCCCTGCAGCGCGAAGATGACCGACTGTCGTCGCACCTCGCCGCGGTCGCCCTGGAAGTGCTTGGTCGCCGCGTCGGCTCCGCCGCCGATGAGCGCCCAGCCGAAGCAGACCATTCCGACCGGCTTCGTCGCGGTGCCGCCGGTCGGGCCGGCGACACCCGTCACCGAAACCGCGACCTGCGCGCGGCTCGCGCGAAGCGCACCGCGTGCCATCTCGAGCGCGGTCGCCTCGCTCACCGCGCCGGCCTCGTCGATCGTCTCGGCCCGGACGCCGAGGAGCTCGTGCTTCGCCTCGTTCGAATAGGTGACGAACCCGCGTTCGAACCAGTCGGAGCTGCCCGCGATCGCGGTCACGGCCTGCGCCACCCAGCCGCCGGTGCACGACTCCGCGGTGACGAGCTTGAGTCCGCGCGCCTTGAGCCGGTCGCCGGCGAGAGTCGCGAGGGTGGTGAGCGTGTCAGCCAGCGGGCCCTCGGGCGCCGGCGCGGCATCCGATCTGAACAGCGAGCGCAGGAGCGACTGCAGCATCAGGCCGGTTCCAGGATTCGTCTCGCCGCGGCGACCACGAGGACGGTATAGAACGCCGCGAGAACGTCGTCGAGCATCACGCCCAAGCCCCCCTTCACCGTGCGGTCCACGCGGCGGATCGGCGGCGGCTTCACCACGTCGAAGAACCGGAACGCGAAGAAGGCGAAAGCCTGCCACAGCAGCCCGGCCGGGGTGAACATGAGCACCGCGAGGAAGGCGACGACCTCGTCCCAGTTCATCCCGCTGTGGTCGGAGATCCCGAGCGCACGCCCGGTGCGGTCGCACGCCCAGACGCCGAGCGCGAAGAACGCGACGATCGCGGCGGCGAGCCATGCGACCGGCAACCAGCGCGCGAGTGCGGCGTAGAGCGGGAATGCAAGCAGCGTGCCGACGGTGCCCGGCGCGAACCGCGAGAGGCCGGTGCCGAATCCGAGCGCGATGAAGTGCGCCGGGTGCGAGAGGAGGAAGCGGAGGCCCGGGCGCAGGATGGCATGTGCGGTCATCGGAAGTGATCGTACCCGCGACGCGGGACTTCCATCGGCTCGCCGTGGGCGAGCAGGCGCACCGCCGGATGTCCTGCGCGGAAGCGCCCGATGCGAGTCACCGCGACGGCCGCGGCTCGCGCCGCGGCCTCGACCTCGTCCCGCTTCGCCGCCGGCGCGGTAAACACGATCTCGTAGTCGTCGCCGCCGGCGACGAGGCACTCGAGGGCAAGCCGCTCGTCCGGGCAGGCGGACAACGCCTGGGAACGCGGCAGCGCCTCGAGATCCACCTCCGCGGTGGCCCCCGACCGCTCCGCGATGTGCGCGAGATCGGCGAGCAGGCCGTCGGAGACGTCGATGGCTGCGGCGGCGATACCGCGGAGCTTCCGGCCAAGCGCCACGCGCGGCTCCGGCGCCTCCAGGCGGTCGACGCAGTGCGCTGCGGCCGCGTCGTCGAGCGCGACGCGGCCGGCGAGATGCGCCAGTCCGAGCGCGGCGTCGCCGGTCGTTCCCGACAGCCAGACGTCCTCGCCCGGCGTCGCCGCGTCGCGGCGCAGCGCGTAGCCGGGCGGGAGCGTGCCGAGCGCGGTGATGCAGATCGCGCGCGGGCCGCGCGTCGTGTCGCCCCCGATCAGCTCGATGCCGTGCGCGTCGGCGAGCGCGGAGAGGCCCCCCGCAAAAGCCGCGAGCCACGCTTCGTCCGCATCGGGCAGCGCGAGCGCGAGCTGGAACCACCGCGGGTCGGCCCCCATCGCGGCGAGATCGGACAGGTTGACGGCGAGCGACTTGTGGCCGAGCCGCCGCGGATCGGCGCCGGGGAGGAAATGCGTCCCCTCGACGAGCATGTCGGTCGTGATCGCGAGCAGGAGGCCCGTCGGCGCTTTCACCAGCGCGCAGTCGTCGCCTACCCCGAGCGCCGCCGTGCGGGCGGGCCGCGCGAAGTAGCGCTCGATCAGCTCGAACTCGGTGCGCATTCAGCCGGCGCGGCGCGCGGCGCCGGGCACTTCGTCTCTCTGAACGAGCCGTTCGCGGACGGGCCGAACATGCCGGACGTCACGCCCGACGTTCGCCGGGACGCAACGCGGGCACGAGCTTGTCGAGCACGCCGTTCACGTACTTGTATCCGTCGGTGCCGCCGAAGAGCTTCGCGAGCTCGATCGCCTCGCTGATCACGACCCGGAACGGGATCTCGGGCGAGTGCTTGAGCTCCCAAGCCGCGAGCATGAGGATGCCGCGCTCGACCGGCGAGAGCAGCTCGACCTTGCGATCGAGCAGCGGCGCGATCTCGGCTTTCAGCGCCTCGGCCTCCGCGATCGTGCCGTCGAGCGCCGCGCGGAAGTACGCCGCATCGGCCTTGTCGAAGTGCTGATCCTCGGCGAGCTGGAGCCGGATGTCGGCCGCGGGCTGACCGGCGAGCTGCCACTGGTAGAGGCCCTGCAGCGCGTATTCGCGGGCGCGGCGGCGGGCGGACTTCACGGCTTCACCGGTGGAGCCTGTCGATCGCGCGCGCGAGGCGCGCCATCTCGACGGCGACCTCGGCGCAGTCGCGGCCTTTCGGGGCGGCGCGCTCTTCGGCCTGCGCGTCGGTGTCGGTGGTGAGGATGCCGTTCGCGACCGGGACCCCGCTATCGAGCTGGACCTGCATCAGGCCCGACGCCGACTCGTTCGCGACCACCTCGAAGTGATAGGTCTCGCCGCGGATCACCGCGCCGAGCGCGACGAGCGCATCGTACTTCCCGGTCGTGGCGAGCTTCTGCAGCGCGAGCGGCGCTTCCAGCGCGCCGGCGACGGCGACGACGGCGATGTCGGACCCGGCGACGCCCAGCTCGCCGAGCCGTCCTAGGCAGGCCTCGAGCGCAACCCGGCCGATCGGCTCGTTGAAGCGGCAGCGCACGATGCCGATCGTCAGGCCTATGCCGTCGAGGCCCGTTTTGATCTCGACCATTGGCGTGGTGCTACTCCGTCGAGGCGGCTCGCGCCGGGCTCTCGTAGCCGGTGACCTCGAGCCCCCAGCCGGCCATGCTGGGCATTCGGCGCGGAGCGGCCATGAGGCGCATCCGGCCGACCTTGAGGTCGCGCAGGATCTGCGCGCCGATACCGTAGGTGAGGAGCGCGCGGCGCGCCGGTTGCGCGGCCGGGTACTCAGCGACCCGCTCGATGATCTGCGCTGCGCTCTCGGTGCAGTTGAGGAGCACGACCACGCCCCGACCCGCGCGGTCGATCGCGGCGAGCGCCTCGTGCACCGTCCACGAGTGGCCGCCGGGCGAGGTCTCGAGGAGGTCGAGGAGCGAGAGCGGCTCGTGCACCCGGACGAGCGTCTCGGTGCCCGGCGAGATCTCGCCGCGCACGAGCGCGAGGTGCGTCTCGCCGGGGAGCTTCTCGAGGTAGGTGACCATCCGGAAGCGCCCGAACGGGGTCTCGATCACGCGCTCGATCACGCGCTTGATCAGGCTCTCGTTGCGGCTGCGGAACTCGATGAGGTCGGCGATGGCGCCGAGCTTCAGCCCGTGCGCGCGCCCGAACTCGACGAGATCCGGCAACCGCGCCATCGTGCCGTCGTCCTTCATGATCTCGCACAGCACCGCCGCCGGGGCCAGGTCGGCGAGCTGCGCAAGGTCGCAGCAGGCCTCGGTGTGCCCCGCCCGGGCGAGCACGCCACCCGGCTGGGCGATGAGCGGAAAGACGTGGCCCGGCTGCACGATGTCGTCCGGACGGGCGGCCGGCGAGGCGGCGACCCGGATCGTGTGCGCGCGGTCCGCGGCCGAGATGCCCGTGGTGACGCCGCTCGCCGCCTCGATCGACACGGTGAAGTTGGTGCCGTGCACCGAGCGGTTGTGCGGCACCATCGGCGCGAGGTTGAGCCGCCGCGCGTGGCCTTCGGTGACCGGCATGCAGACGAGGCCCCGGCCGTGCTTCGCCATGAAGTTGATCTTCTCCGCGGTCACGAACTCGGCGGCGAAGACGAGGTCGCCCTCGTTCTCGCGGTCCTCGTCGTCGACGAGGATCACCATGTTGCCGGCCTTGAACTCGGCGATGATCTCGGGGATCGGGGAAATGCTCATCGGCGAAATTGTAGTCGCTACTTGCCCGGCTTGAAATCGAACGCGTAGGTGCGCTCGTCCGCGCGCGGCACGTAGACGATGCCCTTGCGCGCCGCCCAGACGTTGACCTGGTGGTAGAGCGGGATGATGCCGCGATCGGTCATCGCCACCGCCGCTGCCTCCTGCAGGACCTTCTCGCGCTTCGCGTCGTCGACGGTGGCGAGCCCCTGAACGAGGAGCTGGTCCATCTTCGGGTTGGAATAGCGGCCGCGGTTGACGGTGCCCATGCCCTTGTCGCGGTCGTACGTCGCGAGCAGCGCCTTCAGCGGCGACGCCACTTCGCCGGTGTCGGTGCCCCACCCGACGAACATCAGGCTGAACTCGAGCCGGTTCGCACGCGAGAAGTAGACCGACGCCGGCATCGTCACGACGGTCGCCTGGACGCCCACGCGCTGCAGCATCTGCGCGATCGCCTGCGCGACCTTCTCGTCGTTCACGTAGCGGTCGTTCGGCCCGTGCAACGTCACCGCGAAGCCGTCCGGCCAGCCGGCCTCCCTGAGGAGCTTCCGCGCGCCGTCCGGATCGTACCGGTCGGGTTTCAGGGCCTCGGCGTAGCCGAACATGCCCTTCGGCATCAGCTGCCCGGTGGGCACCGCGGCGCCTTCCATGACGCGCTCGACGATCGCGTCGCGGTAGAGCGCCATGGACAGTGCCTCGCGCACGCGTGCGTCTTTCAACGGATTCCGGTCGAGCGGCTTGCCGGCCTTGTCGGTGACCATCGGCGACTGGTCGCGGTTGGAGTCGAGGTGGAGGTAGATCAGCCGGTTCGACACCGCTCGGAAGAGCTGCAGCTGCGGGTTCGCCTTCAGCTTCGCGAGGTCGGACGTCGGGACCGCTTCGATCGCCTGCACGTCGCCGGCCAGGAGCGCCGCGACGCGTGCCGGATCGCTGGTGATCAGCCTGAACGTGACCTTTTCCCACGGCGGCTTCGGCCCCCAGTACGAGTCGTTCCGCGCGAGCTCGATGCGATCGCCCTTCGCCCAGCGCACGAAGCGGTACGGCCCCGTCCCGATCGCCGCTTTCCCGGTGTTGAAGTCGTCGGTCGTCGCCTTCTCCGCGGCGCGCTTCGACACGATCATCACCGCGCCGGCCTCGTTCGGCACCAGCGGATACGGCGTCGCAGTTCTGAGCCGTACGGTGTACTTGTCGACGACGATCCGCTCCGTGATCGCCTTGGTGTACACGGTGTAGGGGCCGGGCGAGTTCTTGATCGTCTCCGGGCGGCCGAGCGAGAACACGACATCCTCGGCGGTGAACTCCGACCCGTCGTGGAACCGGACTCCCTGACGCAGCTTGAACTCCCAGGTGAGGTCGTCGACGGCCCGCCACGAGAGCGCGAGTCCGGCCTTGTGCCGCTGGTTTTCGTCCTTGTGGACCAGGAGGTCGAAGACGTGCTCGCCGAGGCTCGCGTTCGGCGTGAGCAGGTGGAAGTGCGGATCGATCGAGGTCACTTCGGCCGCGAGTCCGATCGTGATCGACTGGGCGTGGGCGGCCGCGGCGACGGCGAGACCCGCGAGGAGTGCGAGGATCTTCTTCATGGCACGTCCGATCACTGGATGACCCGCCCGAGCCGCACCGCCGTAAGCCCGGCCCGGACGTAGCGGAGCGGCGCGGGCATCACGAGCACGCAGTCGTCGTACGGCGTCGTCACCGGCTCGCCGCCGTCGTGTGCGATCACCGTGCCGGCATGCTCGATCGTCTCCATGCCCGTATAGCGCTGAACGAACTCGAAGCGCCCGCTCCTGATCGTGACCGCGTGCGTCACCTGGATGAACCGCTGCGCGAGCCGCGCGGGCGCCGGATGCATCTCGAAGAACTCGTCTCCCATGATTCCCGCCTCGCGCAGGAAGGCGAGTGATGCGCCGAGCGCGATCGTCGCCGCGTTCGCCTCGCCGTGCTGGCCGCATTCCACGAGCAGCGCGTTCTTCGGGTCGCCCGCGTCGCCGAAGCCGCCGTAGTCGCGCATCCGCGCGCCGCTCGCGTGGCCCGCGTCGCTTATCACGAACGCCGGCAGCCCGAGGCGGCGTGCGAGCTCGCGTCCCTTCGCGTGCAGGCCGGCGATCGCGACCGGCGGGGCGGGCAGATGCATCGAGTGGAGATCGAAGAGCAGGTCGGCGGCCGCGACGACGGGCCGCAGCTCGCGCGCGCGGGCGAGCTCGGAGCTCGCACCCGGGCCGTCGAGCTTGTCGTCGCTCCAGACGCGGTTCAAGTCCTCGTCGACCCAGCGGGTGGCGGCCGGACGCTCGCTCGAGAAACGGCAGAATGCGTCGACGTTCGCGAACGAGAGCGTGAGCTTCCCGCGCGCCGGCCGCGTCTCCCAGCGAAAGAGCTGATCCACGGCGTACGCCCCGCACACTTCGTTGCCGTGCGTGAGCGCGTTGATCATCACATGCGGCCCGGGCCGGCCCGAGTCGAACGTGTGCACGTAGTCGATACCGTTATTGCCGCGGCGGTACGGTGCGAGGTCGGGAACCGGGAACTCGGTTGGATAGCGTTCTTCGTCCATCGGGCGTTTCGTCAATCGGTGCCAGCATGGAAGGGGCGGATTTTCGCACGGACGCGGACATCGAACGGAACGGGCGTGACGCCTGTTACGTTCCCGCAGTGCGGCAGCGGCGGGCAGGAGCGGCTCGTGCTTGGTGACGGGTATTGCATCAGGGAGGCGGTCCGATCATGGATACCGCAGTCACACCCCTCGCTTCGAAGCAGTACACGGTAGTGTTCGTCCAGCCCGGCAAGGACTATGGGTGGATGGTCGCCCTCGCCGGAAGCGGCCACTCGCATTTCTTTGCCGACCGCAGCCTCGCGCTCACCTACGCAAAAGCGTGGGCCGCCGCGAACCGGCCGAGCAAGGTGTGCGTGAACAGCGGCGGCGAAGGCCTCGAGCACGAGTGGATCTTCCGCTGAGCTGACGCTCAGCGGCACTGCCTGACCCGCCGCGTCAGCGTCGCGGCGGTTCTTGCCTTTTTCGGACCACTTCGAGCTTGGAGCGGTGCGCAGCGCGGAACTGCTCGTAGAGGCTCGGCTCTTCGAGCGCGAGTCGCGCCGGCTCGATCCGGCGCCGCGCGAGCCACGCGGTGAAGCGCGCCATCTCGATTTCGCTTCGCAGATTCTCCGCCGCCCATTTTGCGACCTCCGGATCGGCATCGCTCGTGAGCTCGACGAGTTGCGGGATCAGCTCTCGAGTGAAATCGAGCTGGATGCGGCGCATGAAGGTGTCGGGCATGGTCGGCGCGCCTTTTCTGGACGCGCTTAACGTGCCACGGCGCAGCGCCGAGCGTCTAGGGCTGTGACACAAGTTTGCGATCGGAGGTCGCGGAGACACGGGTCTGGGTGATTGCGGTCCCTCTCTCGGGACAAGCGACCGACTCGACCCGGGACCTGACCGCGAGCGGTCGTGCGGAAGGCTCGAGATGACAGCTCACCGGCCCCCCGCGACCCGAAGCGGACGCGGCACGCGCTTGGGCATGGTCCTGTGTCGGCGTACCATTTGGGGCGACAAACCGGTAAGGCGACCTGCCGAATCAAAAACCAACGGAGCAAGATATGAAAGCGCGCACGCAAGCGCAGCCCTTGCTCTCGTGCTGGCAACGGTGCCAGCGATCGCTCAGAACGTGAAAATCACTCCTGTCGGATCTTCCTCGCCCGAACGCGCTGCCTCGGCAACGGCTAGAGTTGCCTCCAGCGACCGCATCGCATCATGGGCGGAGCAGACGGGCTCCTCCTCCCCTGACGTCAATTCCCACTTCCTGTCCGGGACCGAAGGCTCGCTGACGTTGCCGCGGCTCGACTACTGGCACTACCGCGAAGGCAAAGGCTGGCACGACGAGTGGCGAGGCTCGCAAGCCCTGCTGGCGGTGGACACTGAGGCAATCACGACTATGTTGTCTCCCAAGAGCGCTGTTCACTCGGCGCGATCTTTGGAATCCAAGAGTAATGTGCGAACATCCTCAAACGCCAAGGAGCAAAACAGATGGGCCTCTTTGACCACAAATGGGGAAGCGATAAACCTGCGCGGCAAGGCGAGGCAGCTAAACCGCAGTCGGATGATGAACAGGCGATCGCACGTTATCGCTACATGCTGAAGACCGCCCCGCCGGAGGTCATCGAGCAGGCGCACGCGGAGGCCTTCGCGCAGCTCACGCCCGAGCAACGGCGCCTGGTGCTGCAAAAGATCGCCGAGGGCATGCCAGCTTCCGAACGTGCCTTGGCCGGACAAAGCGATGCCAACCCGCAGGGGTTGGCGCGCATGGCAACGCGCGCGGAAATCAGGCAACCTGGCGCGATGGAGCGCGTGTTCGGCCAGGCGGGCGGCGTGGGCCTGGGTGGACTCGTGGCGGGCAGCTTGCTGGGCAGCATCGCCGGTACGGTCATCGGCAGCATGATCGCACGCGAATTCTTTGCCAATGACAGCCACGGCGCGGCCGGTCTCGCTAGCGCCCCGGAATCGAGCCGAGAAGCAGGGTTCACCGAAAGCGATCATCCGATCGATGACGGTGGCGACTTCGATAGCGGTGGTTTCGACGAAGCGTAGCGCTATCGCTGCGAGTCGCAAACTCTCGGTCTAGTTGGGTAGCGTCGAGTCGATACATGGCTGGCTCCTTCCCCGCGTGGAAGAAGCCACCGTGCGCTGAGTTCTTAGCTCCCCCTCGAAGCCGCCGCACTGGCTGCGTGCTCTGCGCCCCCAGTGACTCAAAACTACTAGATTCAGGCGGCGCTTTCGAAAAGCACTAAAGGCCGCTTCGCTCACAAGCGCCCCTTCGGCAGCGGTTTAAAAAAGGTGTCGGGATGCACGACCTCTCGGTCATTTTTACGCTGACTGGTGGGCTGGCCGCTGCCTTGGTTTTCGGCGCCATCACGCGACGCCTTGGGCTTTCCAGCCTCGTCGGATACATGCTGGCCGGGATTGCCGTAGGGCCGCATACGCCCGGATTTGTGGCCGACAGTCGCATCGCCTCTCAGATGGCCGACATCGGCGTGATCCTGCTTATGTTTAGCGTGGGTATGCATTTTCACCCGGAGGAGCTACTGCGCGTCTGGCGGGTGGCGTTGCCAGGCGCCGCGGTGCAAAGCGCGCTTGCAGCGGCGGCGGGTTGGGGGTGCGCCAGACTATTCGGGTGGAGTCACGGCGCGGCAGCCGTATTCGGCCTGGCACTCGCCGTGGCGAGCACTGTTGTCCTGACTCGAATGCTGGTCGAGAGCGATCGGTTGACGACGCACGAGGGTCACGTCGCGGTCGGCTGGCTTATCGTCCAGGATCTGTTTGCAGTAGTGGCGCTCGTGCTGTTGCCGGTACTGGCGAGCGATCAGGCGGACGCAACGGCTGCGGTGGGGGAACTGATCGAGGCGATTGCAAAAGTCGTGGCGTTTGCCGGCTTGGTCTGGGCGTTGGGAACCAGGCTTTTCGCGCCGATGATGGAACGGATAGCGCGCATGCGCGCTACGGAGCTCTTCACACTGACAGTCCTCGTCGTGGCTCTCGGGGTCGCTGTCGTTGCCGCAGAGGTATTCAATGTCTCCCTGGCACTGGGAGCGTTCTTCGGAGGACTGGTCGTCGGGGAATCGCGCTTCGGTCACCAGGCTGCGGCCGACCTGGCCCCGTTCCGTGACGTGTTCTCGGCGCTCTTCTTCGTGTCGGTGGGCATGCTCTTCGATCCGGCGCTACTCCACACCAGCCCGCAACTGCTGCTCTCAACGTTGGGTGTTGTACTGGTTGTGACGCCACTTGCAGTTCTGACGATCGCTCTGGTCTTGGGCGAAACGATTCGCACTAGCCTCACCCTAGCTGTAGGCTTGGCTCAAATCGGTGAGTTTTCCTTCATTCTGGCGGTTCTCGGGCGCTCCCTTGGCATTCTGCCGTCGGAAGGAATGGACACCCTGGTAGCGGCCGCCATTGCTTCGATAGCAGTAAACCCGGTGCTGTTCCGCCTCATGGGCCGCCTCGAAGCCCGCCTCGGTCGAACCCGGACAGCCGTTCCTTCTTCAGAACAGGAAGCGACCGCGTCGGCTGCTCGACCCATTGTGGCGATCGCGGGCCTGGGCGAGCTTGGGAGGCGGCTCGCACGTCGCTGTGCCGAGAGCGGTATGTCGGTGCGCGTAATCGACAGCCGGCTCGAGTGGATCGAGGAGTTACAAGTCCAGGGCCTCGCTGCGACGTTTGGAGACCCATCGAGACAGGAGGTCCTAAAGGGAGCTGGTGTCGATGAGGCGAGGATCATCGTGGTGACAGGCGCTTCTCTCGCGGAAAAGATGCGCGTTTGCATCGCGGCCCGGCAAATCAATCCTCGGATTTCGATCATTGCTATCGCGTCGAGTGCTGCCGAGCGGGCCTGGCTCGAGGAATTCGGCGCAGCGCTCGTCTATGACGCGCTTGGCGAAGTCTCTGAAGCCTTGTTAGCGGCCATTCGAAGGACGATCTAGCTGCCTCTGAGGAGCTTTCGAGGGATCGGCGCCGCGCCCAACATTGGTTCGCGCAACGGTCTTACCCAACGTCTGCTTGGCACCAGATCGAACGACAGCAACGGCGCGATAGTGCCGCCGAACGACCGCTCTCAGCAACTTCGCCGTATCTTCGCGAAGATCGCCCGCGTTATCTCGATCAGTGTGCGCCAGTACATCTCCGGCGTGCCGCACCGGATCGGCTACCTCGAGCGGCTCTACGCCGACATCAAGGCGAACCCTGGCGTCGCGTTCTGGACCGCCGAGATTCTGAACGGGAGAACCGCGAAGACCGGCGACTCGATCGCGCAACGTCGGGCGGCGGGCACGGCTCCGCCACCCCGAGTAAGCGTAGATCAGCAGGACTTGCCCATGCGGCGGGCGATTATGGCGTCGCACCCGGCAGCGGTCATCCACGGTGTCGACGAAGCGGTCCCGGAAGGCGCGGGAGTCATCGTGGGGCTTGCACATCCGGCAGCGAGGAGAACGAACAGCAGGGCAGCAGCGGCTTGCAGAAGTCTCATGACAGGCTCCAGGTCAAGTTTGAACAACGACCAAGGCGCTCCTACGATAGACCTGTCCTGGCGGGATGACAAGCCTTCAACAGCGATGCCTGGCGCGGCGTCTCAACCGGCTGCATGCCTGCGCCGCTGCGCGTCGACTTCAGCGGATGGATTCTTTCGCCGTGGGTTCTTTGCATTTTGCAAAATAGATCATGAGGATCCCGCGTCTTGCGTGCTGGCGACATCGGTCCACCGAGAACCCAATACGGAATCGTTTCCGTGCACAGTCCATTTAGTCCAACGGTCGCGCTCGTCCCACAAGTAGGGTCCTGCGATGAGATATCGCACTAACGGACCGGACGGTACGTCGTTTCGGCGAGCTGCTTGACGATCGCCTGGCCCATGCGGTCGCTCACCTCCAGCGAAGTGCGGAAGTGGATGCCGCCCCAGATTCGGACGAGCCGCTGCTCCTCCGCGGGCGCCGCAATGCTGGCGAAATTGCGCGTGAGCTTCGGGTCGGCGCTGTCGACGATATTGACAGGGGTACTGGGCGCGCCGCCGAGCGCCGCGGCGAGCGCCGCCGTTCCGGCGCCGGCGAGGATCGCCGCCTGCGAGGGATATTCGGGATGCATCGGCGTTGTATTCAACGGCGTCCACCCGGCGTCGCGCTCCGTCGCGTCGTTGCCGTCGTTGTCACCGTTGCGGATGGCGGTGACCGGGCGCCAGTAGTTGTAATGGAACTTGGCGTCCCAATCGACGATGAAGGTGTTGGCGTTGGCCATGGTAGGGGCACGCGCCCCATTTCCCGGCCGCGACATTCGCTACCAGCCGAGCCCCGCGCCTATAATCGCGCCTTCACTGCATCGGTCTGGGGAACACAGCATGCGCAACGCTCTCCGCGGCACCCTGCTCGCCCTCGCTGCGAGTCTCGCGATTGGCGCGAACGCCCAGGAAATCCGCATCGGCATGGGCGCCGACGTGACCTCGATGGACCCGCATTTCGTCAACCTCTTCCCGAACAACAACATCGCCGAGCACATCTTCGAGAAGCTGATCACGCTCGACCCGGACTCGCGGCTGATCCCCGGGCTCGCCGAATCGTGGAAGGCCGTGAACCCGACGACGTGGGAGTTCAAGCTGCGCAAGGGCGTGAAGTTCCACGACGGCTCGGACTTCACCGCCGAGGACGTCGCGTTCTCGATCGAGCGCGTCGGCAAGATTCCGGATTCGCCCGGCCCGTTCACGACCTACACGAAGGCGATCAAGGAGATCCAGATCGTCGACCCGCACACGATCCGCTTCATCACCGCCACCCCGCACCCGCAGTTGCAGAACGACATCAACACGATCTACATCGTCTCGAAGAAGACGGCGACCGGCGCCTCGACGGCGGACTTCAATTCCGGCAAGGCGATGAACGGCACCGGGCCGCTCAAGTTCGTGTCGTTCAAGCGCGGCGACCGGGTCGAGATGGCCCGCAACGACGCGTACTGGGGGGAGAAGCCCGCGTGGGCGAAGGTCAGTTTCCGCGTGATCCCGAGCGACCCGACGCGCGTCGCCGCCCTCCTCTCGGGCGACGTCGACGCGATCGAGAACATCCCCACCGCGGACTTCGCGAAGATCAAGGCGAACCCCGCCTACCAGACCTCCACCAAGGCCTCGCACCGGATCATCTTCTATCACGTCGACCAGTTCCGCGATCAGTCGCCGTTCGTGTTCGACAAGTCCGGCAAGCCCCTCGCCAGGAACCCGCTCAAGGACCTGCGCGTCCGCCAGGCGATCTCGAAAGCGATCGACCGCATCGCGATCAAGGACCGCCTGATGGAGGGCCTCGCGCTGCCGTCCGCGAACCTGGTGCCGGCGCCGATGTTCGGCCACAACCCGACGCTCAAGCCGGACGCGTACGACCTGAACGCCGCGAAGAGACTGCTTGCGGAGGCCGGCTACCCGGACGGTTTCGCGATGACCATCCACGGCCCGAACAACCGTTACGTGAACGACGACCAGATCATGCAGACCGTCGCGCAGATGCTGACGCGCGCCGGCATCCAGACCAAGGTCGAGACGATGCCGATGAGCGTGTACCTCGCGCGCGCCCGCAAGCTCGAGTTCAGCTTCGCGATGCTCGGCTGGGGCGCCTCGACCGCCGAGGCGTCGTCGCCGCTGCGCGCCCATCTCGTGACCTACATTCCCGAGAAGGGCTGGGGCGAGTTCGCCTGGGGCCGGTACGGCAACCAGAGGGTGAACGATCTTCTCGACCGCGCGCTCGCGACCATCGACGACAAGAGCCGCGAGAAGCAGATCCAGGAGGCGGTGGGGATCGCGATGACCGAGCTCGGCATCATTCCGCTCCACCACCAGATAAACACCTGGGCGACGCGGAAGGGCGTGACCTACACGCCCCGGACCGACGAGTACACGCTAGCGTTCCTGTTCAAGCCGACGCCCTGAGCTCGCGGCGCGGGCGCACTCGCGCCCTCGAATCGCGCCCGCCGCCGCCCGGCGCACGCCGGAGCGCCGGTACAATCGGGCGCAACCGTGCGCCTTGTTCCCGTTCTCCTCGCCGCGATTCTCGCCGCCTCGGCGGCGCCCGCCGCCGATCTCCGCGTCGGCATGTCGGCCGACGTCACGTCGATCGATCCGCACTTCGTCAACATCACCCCGAACAACAATGTCGCCTGGCACATCTTCGAGGCGCTCACGCACGTCGACGAAAACGCCCGCCTCATTCCCGGTCTCGCCGAGTCGTGGCGCCCGGTCGATCAGACGACGTGGGAGTTCACGCTCCGCAAGGGCGTGCGGTTCCATGACGGAACGGAGCTCACCGCCGAGGACGTGGCCTTCTCCATCGAGCGGCCGGCGTCGTTGACGACGAGCCCGGGCCCGTTCACAACCTTCACGCGGCCGATCGTCGCGAAGGAAATCGTCGACCGCCACACGATCCGGCTGAAGACCGCGACGCCGTACGCGATGGTGCCGTACGACATGAACTCGGTGTTTATCGTGTCCAAGAAGGTGGCGGCCGGCGCAAGCACGGAGGATTTCAATACCGGCAAGGCGGCCGTCGGAACCGGCCCCTACAAGCTCGCGCGGTTCGCGCGCGGCGACCGCGTCGAGCTCGTCCGCAATGACGCCTACCGCGGTCCGAAGCCCGCTTGGGACAAGGTCGTCCTCCGCATCATGCCGAACGACGGGGCCCGCGTCACGGCGCTCCTTGCCGACGAACTCGACGCGATCGAGTATGTCCCCACCGCGGATCTGAGGCGCGTCCGCTCGACGCCGCGCTTCCGCCTCGAGCAGAAAGTCTCCTGGCGGACGATCTTCCTTACGCATCGACCAGCGTCCGCAAGACCCCGCCGGGGGTAACGGACAAGGGTGGCCGCCCGCTCGACCGCAACCCGTTTGCCGATGCGCGGGTGAGAGAGGCGATGGCGAAGGCGATCAACCGGCAGGCGATCGTCGATCGCGTCATGGACGGCGCGGCAGCGCCTGCTTCCAATCTCGTCGCGCCGCCCGTTTTCGGTCACGTGGCGAGCCTCAAACCCGACTCCTATGACGTTGACGGCGCGCGGAAGCTGCTTGCAGCCGCGGGCTTCCCGCAGGGCTTCACGACCGTACTCGCGGCGCCGAACAACCGCTATCTGAACGACGATCAGATCGCGCAAACCGTCGCGCAGCTCCTTGCGCGGATCGGCATCGAGGCGAAAGTGCAGGCGATGCCGATAGCGGCGTACCTTCCGAAGGCCCGCAACCTCGAGTTCCCGGTCGCGATGCTGGGATGGGGCTCGTTTTCCGGCGATCTCGCACTGCGCTCACTCGTCGTCACCTACAACGCCGAGCGCGGCACCGGCGCTTGGAACTGGGGACGCTACTCGAACCCGAAGCTGGACGAGCTCGTCGGCGAGGCGTTCGCCACCGTCGACGAGCGCAAGCGCGAGGGCATCGCGCAGGAAGCGATGCGGGTCGCAATGGCCGATCGCCCCGTGCTCTTGCTGCACCACCAGGTCGCGACCTGGGCCATGCGGCGCGACCTTGCCTACGCCGCGCGCACGGACGAGTACACCTTCGCGCACCATTTCCGGGCGCAGTAGCGCCGCCGCCACACGTCTACTGGGAAGTACGCTCTCCGTATTGCGGCGAGCGCACCCCTGTCGGCAGCCTCAGGGGCCCTGATTGAACGTGGGGTGAATTTGCCAATGTGACAGAGTTTGCACAGGCAAGCGAGTTTGGCCCCGCGTCCGTGAAGCTTTCCCGACGCGCAGAGCGGCAATTGCCGCGCCGCTTCAGCGTGTGAGTAAGCTTGAACTATTGGTTCACGGGCGTCCGCCGAACGAAGGACGGGGCGGATGGCGAGACGATGCCGAAGATCTGAGAGGGAAGTAACTGAAGCTGAATACGTCCTTTGCGATGTTGCTGGTTGTCGGCGGCGTCGCGGCGTGGGGATACACAGAAGTCTACCTGCCCTACGTCAAGCGCCAGTTCGCGGTGGCGCCCGGGGCTGCTGAGGCGCCAAAGGCGGCTGAGGCATTCACCTCGTCGATTAACCCGGCACTTCCGGCGCAAACGGCGCCGCTCAGCGATCCGCACGGGAGTCATTGACGATCGAACTACGCGGCAGCCGGTCGAAGCGACAGCGCTTGACGTTGCCGCGAGGCCATCCTCAATGCCGTTCCTTGCTGCGCGTTCCTTCCCGTGCCGGGCCTGTAGCGCGTGCCAACTTCACCTCTTCGGCTGTTACGGCTGCCACTTCAGGCCGGATACGTCGAACTCGAACGTCCTCGATCCTTCCTGATAGAACGCCACCTCGATGTAGAGCTTCTTCGCCTTACTGAGACCGCCGAGGAATTTGTCGTAGTCGCGGATAAAGAGAGTAGTGCTGTCGAAGTTGGCCGGCTCCGCGGCGTTGAACCGCTGTCCCGGCGAGTCATCGAATCGAACCATCACCCGGCAGTCGTCAGGGCGGCATAGAAACTGCCCTCTCCGAATCACCAGAAACACATCCCGCCCATAACGGGGATGTACCCGCAGGAACAGGCGCCCTCTTTGGGCACCCTGATAGGGGAAGCCGAACTCGAGCTCGTTGATAGTTTCGATGATCGCGAGCCGCACCGGCTTCTTGGACATCGTGTCCTCTTCTTCGACGTATGTCCAAATGAGTCCGAGGCGCGCCCGCTCCTGCGCGGCCTGTGCCTCCCGCTGTTCGGGAGTCGGTGCTGGTGGCGCTGCCGGAGAAGCTGGCGCCTGAGCCGCGCTTGTGGTCTGCGGCGCTCTACCGAGCCGCAAGCCGCCTTCGGAAAGGAACATGACCAGTGCCGTAACGCCAGCAAGCACGACTATCCCCGCAACCAAAGAGCGCCAACCTCTCCGTTGAACCTTCGCCCCACACCAAGAGCACGCGTCAGCGTTCGTGCTGACTTGGTGCCCGCATTCCCAACACTCGATTAATGCCATGCATTCCTCCCGCGGTTGCGGGTCGCCTAGCGGTCGCACTACGGTAGCATGGGCGAAGCTTTCTCTCAGTGGAATTCGGCCGCGCGAAGCCTCTCCAAGCTGCCCACGGACAGACAGCCCCGTTTGTTACACTGACCACGCTGTCCATGGACACCCGTTGACCGTGCCCATCATCGAAGCTATGCGGATCGCGACGGCCGACTTCCCCCTGCTCCTGCTGCGCCAGCAGGTCGAGACTTGGGCCATGCGCGGCGACCCTGCCTACGCCACGCGTGCGGACGAATGCACGTTCGCGCATCGCTTCGGGTCGGGGTAGCCCTGCCATGCTCGTTTACATCATCCGCCGCCTGATGCAGAGCGTCGTCGTGCTGTTCGTGATGTCGCTGCTCGTCTTCGTCGGCGTCTACGCGATCGGCAATCCCGTCGACATCCTCATCAACCCGAACGCGGACCAGGAAGACATCGAGCGCGCCATCAAGGGGCTCGGCCTCGACAAGCCGCTCTGGGAGCAGTACCTCGTCTTCCTCAAGCAGGCGGCGGTCGGCGACCTCGGCAAGTCGTTCGCGTTCAACGTCCCGGCGCTGCAGCTCATCCTGGAGCGCATGCCGGCGACGCTCGAGCTCGCGAGCACGGCGATGCTGATCGCGATCGTGCTCGGGCTGCCGCTCGGGCTGCTGGCGGGGCTGAAGCCCCAGTCGGTCGCCGGCAAGGCGATCATGGCCGGCTCGATCCTCGGCTTCTCGCTGCCGACGTTCTGGGTCGGCCTGATGCTCATCATGGTGTTCTCCGTGTATCTCGGCTGGCTGCCGTCGAACGGGCGCGGGCCGACCACGGATCTCTTCGGCATTCCGGTGAGCTTCCTCTCGTGGGACGGCATCAAGCACCTGATCATGCCGGCGACCAACCTCGCGCTCTTCAAGCTCTCGCTGATCATCCGGCTCACGCGTGCGGGCACGCGCGAGGCGCTGCTCCAGGACTACGTCAAGTTCGCGCGGGCGAAGGGGCTGTCCAACGCGCGCGTCGTCGGCGTGCACGTCCTGAAGAACATCCTGATCCCGATCGTGACGGTGATCGGACTCGAGTTCGGGTCGGTGATCGCGTTCGCCATCGTCACCGAGACCGTCTTCGCCTGGCCCGGGATGGGCAAGCTCATCATCGACTCGATCAACGTGCTCGACCGGCCGGTGATCGTCGCCTATCTCCTGATCATCGTGACGCTGTTCATCGTCATCAACCTGACGGTCGACGTGCTGTACTCGATCCTCGACCCTCGCGTCCGGCTGGCGGACGCCAAGGCATAGATGAATCTGCCCGCCGACGCCCCGGCATCGAGCGCAGAGAACCCGGTGCTCGGCGTGCCGCCCTTGACCTCAGCCGGCGTTTTGGGGCCGGCAGAGGAAACACCGTTCCGCCGCATCGTCGCGGACTTCGCCGCGAGCAGGATCGCCGTGCTCGGGCTCGCGCTGCTCGCGCTCATCGTGTTGTGCGCGCTGTTCGCGCCGCTGATCTCGCCCCAGAACCCCTACGACCTCGCGCAGCTCGACGTGCTCGACAGCCGGCTCGAGCCGGGCGCGAGGTCCGGCGACGGCAAGCACGTTTTCTGGCTCGGCACCGACGACCAGGGCCGCGACATGCTCTCGGCGATCTTCTACGGCCTGCGGATCAGCATCGGCGTGGGCATGACGGCGACGCTCTGCGCGCTGGCGCTTGGGCTCGCGATGGGGCTGACGGCGGCGTTCTTCGGCGGGCGGGTGGACGGCCTCGTCATGCGTATCGTCGACATCCAGCTCTCGTTCCCGGCGATCCTGATCGCGCTGATCCTGCTCGCGCTGCTCGGCCAGGGGATCGACAAGATCATCATCGCCCTGGTGGCGGTGCAGTGGGCCTACTACGCGCGCACGGTGCGCAGCGCAGCGCTCGTCGAGCGCTCGAAGGAATACATGGAGGCGGCGAGGTGCCTCGCGCTCCCCGCTTCGCGCATCGTCTTCAAGCACCTGCTGCCGAATTGCCTGCCGCCGCTGATCGTCGTCGCGACGGTGCAGGTCGCCGCCGCGATCGCGCTCGAGGCGACGCTGTCGTTCCTCGGCCTCGGCCTGCCGATCACCGAGCCGTCGCTCGGGCTGCTGATCTCCAACGGCTTCACCTACATGCTCTCGGGGAAGTACTGGATCAGCTTCTTTCCCGGGGTCGCGCTGCTCGCCACCATCGTCAGCATCAACCTCGTCGGCGATCAGCTGCGCGACGTGCTCAATCCCCGTCTGCAGCGATGAGCGAGCCCGCGCTGAAGGTCGAGAACCTCCGCACTCACTTCTTCACGAAGCAGGGCGTGGTGAAAGCGGTCGACGGGGTCTCGTTCGAGGTGCAGCCGGGGACGATCCTCGGGCTCGTCGGCGAGTCCGGGTCGGGAAAGACGATGACCGGCTTCTCGATCATCGGCCTCGTGGACCCGCCCGGCCGGATCGTCGACGGGAGGATCCTGCTCGCGGGGCGGGACCTGCGAGGGCTCGCCCCGACCGAGTGGCAGTCGATCCGCGGAAATCGGATCTCGATGATCTTCCAGGATCCGATGATGACCTTGAACCCGGTTCTGAGGATCGACACGCAGATGATCGAAGCGGTGCGCGCGCACGGGGCGGTTCCGGAGGCGGCGGCGCGCGACCGCGCGCGCGAGGCGCTCGTGCGCGTTGGCATTGCCGCGCCCGATGAGCGCCTGATGGCGTATCCGCACCAGTTCTCCGGCGGGATGCGCCAGCGCGTCGCGATCGCGATCGCGCTCATCAACCGGCCCGATCTCGTCATCGCCGACGAGCCGACCACCGCGCTCGACGTGACGATCCAGGGCCAGATCCTCGCCGAGGTGCAGAAGCTGTGCCGCGAGAGCGGCACCGCGCTCATCTGGATCACGCACGATCTCGCGGTGATCGCCGGGCTCGCCGACGAGGTGTGCGTCATGTACGCCGGACGGATCGTCGAGCACGGCACGGTGAACCAGGTGCTCGATACGCCGCTCCACCCGTACACCCGGGGGCTGCTCGACTCGGTGCCGAGCCGCAACCGCCCCGGCGTGCCCCTGCGCCAGATCCCGGGGATGACGCCGTCGCTCCTGAGGCTGCCCGAGGGCTGCGCGTTCCGCGAGCGCTGCGCCCGCGCGACCGAGACCTGCCTTTCCGAGCCGCCGCTCTATGGGCTCGGCGACCGGAAGGTGCGCTGCTTCCACCCGATCCACGCCGAGGACGAGGAGTCGATCCCATCGTGACCGGGGTGCCTCTCCTCGAGCTTCGCGGCGTGTCGAAACGGTTCGTGAAGACGCTCGACGCCGCGGCGCGGATCGCGAAACGCTTCGGCGCGAGCGTCCGCGAGGAGATCGTGTACGCGGTCGACGGCGTCGATCTCGCCATCCGGCAGGGCGAGGTAGTGGGGCTGGTCGGCGAGTCGGGCTGCGGAAAGTCGACGCTCGGCCGGCTCGCGGCCGGTCTGCATGCGCCGAGCGCGGGCAACCGATTCTGGCGCGGGCGCGAGGTGGACGCGGCGGCGCCCGAAGAGCGGCGCCGGACGCAGCTCGCGATCCAGATGATCTTCCAGGACCCGTACGCGTCGCTCAACCCGCGCATGCGAGTCGTCGACATCGTGGGTGAAGCGCCGGTGGTGCACGGGCTCGTCACCCGGGAGTCGCAGCGCGAGTACGTCACGGCCTGCCTCGATCGCGTGGGTCTGGATCCCTCGCTCCTGCGGCGGTTTCCGCACCAGTTCTCGGGCGGGCAGCGGGCGCGGATCGGCATCGCGCGAGCGCTCGCGGTAAGACCCGAGTTCCTGGTATGCGACGAGGCGGTCGCGGCGCTCGACGTGTCGATCCAGGCCCAGGTGCTGAATCTCTTCATGCGGCTCCGCGAGGAGCTCGGGCTCACCTATCTCTTCATCAGCCACGATCTCGGCGTGGTCCGTCATCTCTCCGACCGCGTCGTCATCATGTACCTCGGCCGCGTGGTCGAGACCGCGCCCACGGCGGAGATCTACGCGCGGCCGAACCACCCGTACACCCAGGCGCTGCTCGCGGAGGTGCCGCGGCTCGATGCGCGGCGGAAGCACTTCGTCGCGATCCGCGGCGAGATCCCCTCGCCGCTCGCGCCGCCCCCGGGCTGCCACTTCCATCCCCGCTGCCCGCACGCGATGCCGCGATGTAGGGTCGAACAGCCGCTGCTGCGCGAGATCGCCCCGGGCCGACTCTCCGCCTGTCACTTGAACGACGCCCCCGCCGACGCCGAGCCGTCCGCGCTGACCGAGGTATCCGCATGAGACGCGACCCGCAGCTCCCGATCAAGGCCGCGACGTGGGAGATGATCCAGCGCCTCGTCGCCTTCGACACCACCAGCCGCGAGTCGAACCTCGGGCTGATCGAGTGGGTCCGCGACTGGCTGAACGGCTTCGGTATCGAGTCGCGGCTCACCTACGATGCGACTGGGAATAAGGCCAACCTCTTCGCGACGATCCGCAAGGGAACGCGGCCCGGCATCGTCCTCTCGGGGCACACGGATGTCGTCCCGATCGACGGCCAGGCCTGGGACACGGACCCCTTCCAGGCGACCCTCAAGGGCGACCGCATCTACGCCCGCGGTGCCTGCGACATGAAGAGCTTCATCGCGGCCGCGCTCGCGATGACGCCGCGCTTTCTCGCCGCCGACCTCAAGGCCCCGGTGCACTTCGCGCTCTCGTACGACGAGGAGCTCGGCTGCATCGGCGTGCGCGGGCTGATCGAGGATCTGGTGCGGAACGGCATCACGGCGGCCGGGTGCATCGTCGGCGAGCCGACGGACATGCAGCCGGTGATCGCGAACAAGGGCATGCGCACGTTCCGCTGCTCGGTGCGCGGCAAGGAGGCGCACTCCGCGCTCGCACCGCACGGTGTGAACGCGATCGAGTATGCGGCGAAGCTCGTCGCTTACATTCGGCAGGTGGCCGACCGGATGCGCGACAGCGAACCGCGCGACCAGGGCTTCCAGGTCCCGTTCACGACACTGCAGACGGGGCTGATACGCGGCGGCACGGCGCCGAACATCGTCCCGCGCGAGTGCGAGTTCCATTTCGAGTTCCGCTACCTCCCGGGCGCCGATCCTGACTCGATCGAGCGCGAGATCAGGAGCTACGCCGCCGAGGTGCTCGAACCGGAGATGAAGGCGGTCGATCCCCAGTCAGGCGTCGAGTTCATCGCCAAGGCCCAGATCCCCGGGCTCGACGCTGCCGAGAGCGACAAGATGACGCATCTCGCCCGGGCGCTGTCGCGCAACCGCGACGTGACCAAGGTCGCCTTCGCCGCAGAGGCCGGGCTCTTCCAGCAGGCGGGCATCCCGTCGATCATCTGCGGGCCGGGCTCGATCGAGCAGGCTCACAAGCCGAACGAGTTCATCGCGCTCGACCAGGTTGCACGCTGCGAGTCGTTTCTCGAGCGGCTCGTCGAAGAATTGACGAAGTAGGGCCGGTCCACGTGAAAAAAGGGCGCCGCAGCGCCCTTATTTCGTCATCGAGAAACCGGCGGTTACTCTTCGCCTCCCTCGACCTCGTGGTGCTTCGCAAGCTTTTCGCGGATCCGCGCGCTCTTGCCGGAGCGGTCGCGCAGGTAATAGAGCTTTGCGCGGCGTACGTCGCCCTTGCGCTTGACCTCGACGGACGCGATCAATGGCGAGTAGGTCTGGAAGGTGCGCTCGACCCCCTCGCCCGAGGACACCTTGCGCACTGTGAACGATGAGTTGAGCCCGCGGTTCCGCTTGGCGATCACTACACCCTCGTAGGCCTGGAGACGCTTGCGGTCGCCTTCCTTCACGTTCACGTTGACCACCACCGTGTCGCCCGGGGCGAACTCCGGGATCTCCTTCCCGAGGCGCTTGATCTCTTCCTGCTCGAGTTGCCGGATCAGATCCATCGTCAAACTCCCTTCGCTTCGTGCTCCCGGCGGAATTCCGCGAGGAGCGTCTGTTCGGTTTCGTTCAACCGCCGTTTCGTGAGCAGGTCGGGCCGACGGAGCCACGTCCTGCCGAGCGCCTGCATCAGCCGCCAGCGCTCGATCTCCGCATGGTGCCCCGACAGCAGCACCTCGGGCACCCGCTCGCCCTCGTACATCTCCGGCCGCGTGTAGTGCGGGCAATCGAGGAGCCCCGCCACGAACGACTCCCGCGCCGCCGACTGCTCGTCCCCGAGCGCGCCCGGCAGCTGCCGGACGATGGCGTCGATCAGCACCATCGCCGCGAGCTCGCCGCCCGACAGCACATAATCGCCGACCGACAGCTCCTCGTCGATCGCGCGCCCGATCAGCCGCTCGTCGACCGCCTCGTATCTGCCGCACACCAGCACCAGCCGCTCCGCTCGCGCGAGCTCGACCACTTTCGCGTGGTCGAGCACCGCGCCCTGCGGCGAAAGCAGGATCACGTGCGCCCGCTTCGCCCTGACCCGCGCCTGCGCCGCGCGGATCGCCTGCTCGAGCGGGTCGGCCATCATCACCATCCCCGGCCCGCCGCCGTACGGCCGGTCGTCGACCGTGCGGTGGTTGTCCGTCGTGAAGTCCCGCGGATTCCACGTTGCGAGGCTCCAGCGCCCTTCTTCCCGCGCGCGCCGCGTGATCCCGTGGTCCGCGACCGCCGCGAACATCTGGGGGAAGAGTGTCACGCAGTCGAACCGGATCGAATTCACCAGTCCAGTCCCCAGTCCACTTCGATCCGTCGCGCCGCGAGATCGACGTGTCTCACCACCGTCGCGACGAACGGCAACAGCCGCTCGCCCTTCCCCTCGCCGACCCGCATGACGTCGTTCGCGCCGGTCGAGAACACGCCCTGCACCTTGCCGAGCGGCTCGCCGCTCGCATTCACGACGTCCAGCCCGACCAGATCGGCCCAGTAGAATTCGCCGGGCGCCGGCGGCGGGAGCGCCTCGCGCGAAACTCCGACCTCGCTCCCCGTCAGCCGGGCTGCCGCGTCCCGATCGTCGCATCCCGCGAATCGCGCGACCACCAAAGTGCCGTGCACCGCAGCGTCCTCGACCGCGGTATCACGCCACTCGTCCTGCCCTCCGATCCAGAGCCGGCGGTAGCGTGCGAGCGCGGCGGGCGACTCGGTGTAGGGCAGGATCTTCACCCATCCCTTCACGCCGAAGGGCGCCGCGATGCGCCCCAGCACGAGCAGCTTACTGGGTCGGCGCGTCAGGCGCCGGGACGGCAGGCCTGGCACGGGACTTCACCAGCCGCGCGACGGTGGGCGAGAGCTTCGCGCCCTTGCCGGTCCAATGGGCGAGCCGCTCGCCATCGAGGCGGAAGCTCTCGCGGCCGGCGGGCGCCTTCGGATCGTAGAAGCCGATGCGTTCGATGAACCGGCCGGTAGCCGCGAAGTGCGAATCGGCGGCGACGATGCTGTAGAACGGCCGCTTCTTGGCGCCGCCGCGAGCCAAGCGAATCACAACCATGAGATAGAGTCCGGGAGCCCGAAAAGGGCGCGATTCTACGCGAGCTAAGCTCTGATTGGCAAGGCTTTTCCAGACCTCCGCGCGTCCGCCCTTGCGGACACGTCCGCCGCGCTCGGGGACTTTCGAGTGGGGTGTGGCCCCTCAAGGAAGCCCTGCCATTTCCCTAGCGGGCCCCGGGGTAAATCCCTCTCATCGCCCGCATCATCTTGGCGAGCCCGCCTTTTTGCATCTGCTTCATCATCTTCTGCATCTCGCCGAACTGGTTGAGCAGGCGGTTGATCTCCTGCACCGGCACGCCGGCGCCGGCGGCGATCCGGCGCTTGCGCGAGGCCTTGATGATGTCGGGCTTCGCGCGCTCGGCCGGGGTCATCGAGTTGATGATCCCCTCGATCCGCCGGAGCGCACGATCATCGGCGAGCTGCGGGGAGTTCTGCGCGACCTGCGCAATCTGCGCCGGAAGCTTGTCGACCAGCGACGCGAGACCGCCCATCTTCTTCATCTGCTGGAGCTGGCCCTTGAAGTCCTCGAGGTCGAAGCCCTTGCCCTTCTTGAACTTCTCGGCGAGCTTCTCCGCCTCGGCCTGGTCGACGCCCTTGCGCGCCTCCTCGACGAGCGAGACGATGTCGCCCATGCCGAGGATGCGCGCGGCCATGCGCTCGGGATGGAACGGCTCGAGCCCGCTCACCTTCTCGCCGACGCCGGCGAACTTGATCGGCTTGCCGGTGACGTGCCGCACCGAGAGCGCCGCGCCGCCGCGCGCATCGCCGTCGAGCTTGGTGAGCACGACGCCGGTGAGCGGCAGCGCCTCGCCGAACGCCTTCGCGACGTTCACGGCGTCCTGGCCCTGCATCGAGTCGACGACGAACAGCGTTTCGGCCGGGGCGAGCGCCGCGTGCAATTCGGCGATCTCCTTCATCATCGCGCCGTCGATCGCGAGGCGGCCCGCCGTGTCGACCAGCAGCACGTCGTTGTAGTGCGTGCGCGCGTGCGCGACCGCCGCGCGGGCGATGTCGACCGGCTTCTGGCCGACGGCTGACGGAAAGAAGTCCACGCCCACCTGGCGGGCGAGCGTGCGCAGCTGCTCGATCGCCGCGGGGCGATAGACGTCGCCCGAAACGACGAGCGGCTTTCTCCGCTGCTCCTCCTTCAGCAGCTTCGCGAGCTTCGCGACCGTAGTCGTCTTGCCCGATCCCTGCAGTCCGGCCAGCAGGATTACCGCGGGCGGCGGAACCGCGAGCTCCAGGCCCGCGCTCTCGCCGCCCATCACCGTGGTCAGCTCGCGGTGCACGACTCCGACCAGGGCCTGACCCGGCGTAAGGCTTCCGATCACCTCCTCGCCGAGCGCCTTCTCCTTCACGCGCGCGATGAATTCCTTCACGACCGGCAGCGCGACGTCGGCCTCGAGCAGCGCCATGCGTACCTCGCGCAGCGCATCGGCGACGTTCGATTCGGTGAGGCGCGCTTCGCCGCGGAGCTGCTTCACGACGCGCGCAAAGCGCTGGGTGAGATTGTCGAGCATTGGTTCGATCGGGGACGCGGGGGTGGGATAATCCGCGCCGGATGCCCGGGATTCTACTTCACGCGATCGCCGCGCTCCTCTACGCGGGGCTCGCCGTGCATTTCTGGCGCACCCGATGGCGCGCCGCCCGGCCGCACTCGCCCGGGCTCGCGCCCTGGGAACGCGCCGCGATCCTCGCCCCGCTTGCGCTGCACACCTGGCTCCTCTACCAGGCGCTGTTCGTCGCGCCCGAGCTGCGCTTCGGGTTCGGTCAGGCGCTGTCCGTGACGCTCTGGCTCGCGGTCCTCATCTACTGGTTCGAAAGCCTGTTCGTAAACCTCGAGGGGATGCAGGCGATCGTGTTGGGGGCGGCCGCAGTGTGCGTTCTCCTGCCGGGCATCTTCCCGGGGCTCGCCGCGCCGCCGGAGGCATCGGGCCTCGCCTTCCGCGCGCACCTCGCGCTCGCGATGCTGGCGTACAGCCTGTTCACCATCGGCGCGATTCACGCGCTGCTCATGGCGCTCATCGAGCGGCGGCTCCATCGCGACCGTCTCTTCGGCGGGCGGCGCGACGAGGGCGAGCCCGCCGGGCGGAGTGCCGGGCTGCTCGAGGGCCCGCTTGCGAGCCTCCCGCCCCTCCTGACGCTCGAGCGGCTGCTGTTCCGCATCCTCGCGCTCGGCTTCGTGCTGCTGACGCTCACGCTCGTCACCGGCGCCATCTATTCCGAGGAGGTGTTCGGCCGGGCGCTGCGCCTCAACCACAAGACGGTGTTCGCGATCCTCTCGTGCGTGATCTTCGGGCTGTTGCTCGCGGGGCGCTGGCGCTACGGCTGGCGCGGGCGACGGGCGCTGCGCTGGACGCTCGCCGGTTTCGTCATGCTGCTGCTCGCCTACGTCGGCAGCCGCTTCGTCATGGAAGTGATCCTCGGCCGCGGCCTCGCGTGAAAGCACGCCGGACGGTGCGAGGCTATACTGCCGCGGTCCCCCACTTCCGCTTCAGGACTTGGACATACCGTTGAAGTGGCAGCTCGCCGCGCTCGCGGCGCTGCTCGCCATCTCGGCCTTCTTCTCGATCGCCGAGACCAGCATGATGGCGGTCAACCGCTATCGACTGCGGGCGATGACGCGGCTGGGCAATCGCGCCGCGCAGCAGACTGCGGAGCTCCTCGCCCGGACCGATCGCCTGCTCGGTGTCATCCTGCTCGGAAACAACCTCGTCAACGCCGCCGCCGCGACGCTGGTCGGGGTGATCACGATCGAGCTCTTCGGCCAGAACGAGCTCGCCCTCGGGCTCGGCACGCTGATCATCACTTTTCTGATCCTCGTCTTCTCCGAGATCACGCCGAAGGTCATCGGTGCCACGTTCCCGGAGA
Organism: uncultured beta proteobacterium; assembly: GCA_963744255.1. Lineage (GTDB taxonomy): Bacteria > Pseudomonadota > Gammaproteobacteria > Burkholderiales > SG8-39 > DATEDA01. The sequence continues at coordinate 40,182 of CAVUSZ010000001.1, read as the reverse complement.
AGGTCGCGCTGCCGCTGTCGTACGTGCTCGGGCCGCTCCTCAGGCTGCTCTACCCGGTGGTCTGGTTCGTGAACCTCTTCTCCATCGCGCTCCTGCGGCTGCTGCGAGTGAGGCCGCAGACCGCGGGCGAGCCGCAGCGGCTGTCGCAGGAGGAACTGCGGTCGCTCGTGCTGGAGCACAGCCACATGATCCCGAAGAAGCACGCGTCGATCCTGGTGAATCTCTTCGACCTGGATCGCATCACCGTCGAGGACGTGATGACGCCGCGCGCGCAGATCGAGGCGATCGACCTGGACGCACCCGAAGAGGACATCGTCCGGCACATCTCGACGAGCTACCACACGCGGCTGCCCGTATACCGCGGCGAGCTCGGCAACGTCGTCGGCATCCTGCACCTGCGGCGGGCGCTCTCGGTCCTGCGCGAGGGCGAGCTCGACAAGGCGGCACTCGAGGAACTGCTCGCCGATCCCTACTTCGTGCCGGCCGAGACCCCCGCACTCACGCAGCTCCAGTACTTCCAGGAGGCAAGACAGCGGCTCGCGCTCGTCGTCGACGAGTACGGCGAGCTGCAGGGGCTGCTTACGCTCGAGGACATCATCGAGGAGATCATCGGCGAGTTCACCACCGCCGCGCCGGTGAAGGCGTCGAGCTATGCGTGGGAGGACGACGGGAGCGCGCTCGTCGAGGGCGCATCGTCCCTGCGCGACCTGAACCGGAAGCTCGGGCTAGCGCTCCCGCTCGACGGCCCGAAGACCCTGAACGGTCTCCTCCTCGAGCACCTGCAGGACATCCCCGAGGCCGGCGTGAGCGTGAAGATCAACGGCGTGCCGATGGAGATCGTCCAGACCCAGGACCGCGTGGTGAAGACCGTCCGCCTCTTCAAGCCGCTTCCGGAGCCCGCTGAGGCGGCCGCCGCCTAGCCGGCGCCGGACCCCCGAAGATCGCCCCCGGATTGGCAAAATCCCGCCTTAACTCATGGCCTTAGATGTGACACTTTAGGCTTTACAGGCGCTGGCGAGCGTTGCATCATCCCTGCGTCTCGGCGTGAGGGGAATGCGGGCGGGGGATGGCGGTCAATCCAAGCTACGGCGTGGCGATGAGCGGGCTCGCGCGGGCCCTCGTCCAGCACGGCCGGCTCGCGGAGAACGTCGCCGAGGAGCTCTCGGTCCAGGCACGCAACCACGGCTCCGGGTTCATCGAGCAGCTCGTCGCGAGCCGCAGGATGAGCACGCTCGACATCGCCGAGTTCGCCTCCCGCACCTTCGGCCTGCCGCTCCTCGACCTCGAGGCCCTGGACACCGCCGGGCTGCCGCTCGATCTGGTCGACAAGAAGCTGATGCGCGACCGGCGCGTGCTGCCGCTGCGCAAGCGCGGCAACCGGCTCGCGGTCGCGATCTCGGACCCCTCCAACACCCAGGTGCTCGACGAGGTCAAGTTCCAGACCTCGATGTCGATCGAGCCGATCGTGGTCGAGGACGACAAGCTGCGCGCGATTCTCGTCCGCGTGCTCGAGCGAGCCGAGGCATCGCTCAAGCAGCTCATCGACGAGGATCTCTCGGTCGAGTTCAGCGACGACGAGGCGCAGAGCGCAGCGATCGAAGCGGCCGCGACCGAGGTCGACGACGCGCCGGTCGTCAAGTTCATCCAGAAGGTGATGCTGGATGCCATCAGCGACGGCGCCTCCGACATCCACTTCGAGCCTTACGAGCGGTTCTACCGCATCCGCTTCCGCATCGACGGCGAGCTGCGCGAGATCACGCAGCCGCCGCTCCTGCTGCGGGAGAAGATCGCATCCCGGCTCAAGGTCATCTCGAAGCTCGATATCTCGGAGAAGCGCGTGCCGCAGGACGGCCGGCTCAAGCTCGTGCTGTCGAAGGACCGTGCGATCGACTTCCGCGTGTCGACCCTGCCTACGCTTTACGGCGAGAAGCTCGTACTGCGGATCCTCGACTCCTCCGCGGCGACGCTGAATATCGACGCGCTCGGCTACGAGGCCGAGCAGAAAGCGGCGATCCTGGAGGCAGTCCAGCGTCCCTACGGCATGGTGCTGGTTACCGGACCGACCGGCAGCGGGAAGACCGTTTCGCTCTACACGTGCCTGAGCATCCTCAACAAGCCCGGGATCAACATCTCGACCGCGGAAGACCCGGCCGAGATCAACCTGCCCGGGATCAACCAGGTCAACGTGAACGAGAAGGCGGGCCTCACCTTCGCGAGCGCCCTCCGCGCCTTCCTGCGCCAGGACCCGGACATCATCATGGTCGGCGAGATCCGCGATCTCGAGACCGCCGAGATCGCGGTGAAGGCGGCGCAGACCGGCCACCTGGTGCTGTCGACGCTGCACACCAACGACGCGCCGACCACGCTCACGCGGCTCGTAAACATGGGGATTCCGGCGTTCAACGTCGCCTCCGCCGTCATCCTGATCACCGCCCAGCGGCTCGCCCGCCGGCTGTGCAACTGCAAGAAGCCGGCCGATCTGCCGGTCGAGGCGCTCCTCGGGGCGGGCTTCGACGAGACGGATCTCGACGGCAGCTGGCGGCCCTACGCCGCGGTCGGCTGCGACCGCTGCAAGGGCTCCGGCTACAAGGGCCGTACCGGCATCTACCAGGTGATGACGATCAGCGACGAGATGCGGCGGGTCATCATGCGCGGCGGCAATGCGCTCGAGATCGCCGACCAGGCCCGCCTCGAGGGCGTGCGCGACCTCCGGCAATCGGGACTGTCGAAGGTCAAGCAGGGGGTCACCTCGCTCGAGGAGCTGATGGGCGTGACCAACGAATGAACACGCGGGATAAACACACGCCGGCGACGGCGACCTAGGGAAGCGAGGCGAACGACATGGCAACTGCAGCGGGAGCACTCAGGCGCGAAGCCGTCAAGGAAGCGGTGTTCCAGTGGGAGGGCCGCGACAAGACCGGGAAGACGGTCAAGGGCGAGATACGCGCGAGCGGCGAGGCCGTCGTCAACGCGACCTTGCGACGCCAGGGCATCAACGTCACGAAGGTCCGCAGGCAGCGGCTCGCCGGCGGCAAGCGGGTCACCGAGAAGGACATCGCGCTTTTCACCCGGCAGCTCGCCACGATGATGAAGGCGGGGGTGCCGCTCCTGCAGGCGTTCGACATCGTCGGCAAGGGGCATGCGAACCCGCGGGTCACGAAGCTGCTGATGGACGTCAAGTCCGACGTGGAGACCGGCTCGTCGCTGGCCGCGGCGTTCCGCAAGCATCCGCTCCACTTCGATGCCCTCTTCTGCAACCTGGTCCAGGCCGGTGAGCAGGCGGGGATATTGGAGACGCTGCTCGACCGGCTCGCGACCTACAAGGAGAAGATCCTCGCGATCAAGTCGAAGATCAAGTCGGCGCTGTTCTACCCGGTCGCGGTGATCGTCGTCGCGTTCATCATCACCGCGGTGATCATGATCTTCGTCATCCCGGCCTTCAAGCAGGTGTTCACGAGCTTCGGGGCCGACCTCCCGGCGCCCACGCTGGTCGTGATGGGAGTGTCGGACTTTTTCGTCGAGTTCTGGTACCTGATCTTCGGCATTCTGATCGGCGGCGTCTGGGGCTTCTTCGAGCTGTGGAAGCGCTCGGAGGCGGTGCAGATCTCGATGGATCGGCTGCTGCTGAGGATGCCGATCTTCGGCGACATCATCAGGAAGTCGGTCATAGCGCGCTGGACGCGCACGCTCTCGACGATGTTCGCGGCCGGCGTCCCGCTGGTCGAGGCTCTCGATTCGGTGGGCGGCGCCGCGGGCAACTACGTGTACAAGATCGCGACCAAGCAGATCCAGCAGGAGGTGAGCACCGGCACGAGCCTCACCGCCGCGATGGGGAACGCGAACGTGTTCCCCAACATGGTCGTGCAGATGGCGTCGATCGGCGAGGAGTCGGGCTCGCTCGACCACATGCTCAGCAAGGTCGCCGACTTCTACGAGGCGGAGGTCGACGACGCGGTCGAAGCGCTCTCGTCGCTGATGGAGCCGCTCATCATGGTGGTGCTGGGCGTGCTGATCGGCGGCATGGTGATCGCGATGTACCTGCCGATCTTCAAGCTCGGCCAGGTGGTGTAGCCGGCCGGATACCACCGCTCAGGGGTTACAGGCACTCGCCCGTAACCCTTTCTTGACGCCTCAGTGAGGATGCAGCCCCGCAAGACGACCCTCGCGCGAACAAGACTCTCCTTGTGTATCCCCCGCTACGGAACGAGGGGGCGCGCCCCCTCGTAGCTCGCCCAGCAACGGCCTATCATGAGCTTCGCCGAATACGTCGCGAGTCCCGCGGTTTTCAGCGCCATGGGCGCGCTCTTCGGTCTCGCAATCGGATCGTTCCTGAACGTGGTGATCCACCGTCTGCCGAAGATGATGGAGCGGGAGTGGCAAGCGCAATGCGCCGAGCTGCGCGGCGAGCCTCCGCCCACGCAGCCGCGGTTCGATCTGGTGACGCCGCGTTCCGGCTGCCCGTCGTGCGGACACCAGATCACCCCGCTCGAGAACATTCCGCTCGCCTCGTACCTGTGGCTGCGCGGCAAGTGCTCCGCGTGCCGTGCGTCGATCGGAATCCGCTACCCGATCGTCGAAGCGCTGACCGGCCTCGGCACCGCGTATTGCGCCTGGCGCTTCGGGTTCGGCTACGCGGCGTTCGGCGCGATGCTGTTCACCTGGTGCATGATCGCGCTCGCGTTCATCGACATCGACACCCAGCTGCTGCCCGACTCGATCACGCTGCCGCTGCTCTGGGCGGGACTGCTCTTCAACCTCCGCGGCACGTTCGTCGATCTCCAGTCGGCGGTACTCGGCGCGGTCGCCGGCTATCTCGTGCTGTGGATCGTCTACTGGGGGTTCAAGCTCGCGACTGGCAAGGAAGGCATGGGGTTCGGTGACTTCAAGCTGCTCGCCGCGATCGGCGCGTGGCTCGGCTGGAAGATGCTGCCGCTCGTGATCCTTGCGTCCTCGTTCGTGGGCGCGGTGGCGGGCATCGCCCTGATGATCCTCGCGCGGCGCGGCCGCGACGTCCCCATCCCCTTCGGGCCGTATCTCGCCGGCGCCGGCCTGATCGCGCTCTTCTGGGGAAAGGGCATCGTCGACCGCTACCTCGCGCAGCTCCTGTGAACAGGCCGACCATCTGCCTCACCGGCGGCATCGGCAGCGGCAAGTCGAGCGTCGCGCAGCTGTTCGCCGAGCGGGGCATCGAGGTCATCGACGCCGACGCGCTCGCGCACGAGCTGACCGCGCCGGGCGGCGCCGGGATCCCGGCAATTCGCGCCGAGTTCGGGCCCGACGTCATCGACCCCCGCGGCGCTCTCGACCGCGATCGGATGCGCCGGCGCGTGTTCAGCGAGCCCGGTGCACGCAAGCGCCTCGAGGCGATCCTGCACCCCCTGATCCGCGCGGAGAGCGAGCAGCGGCAAGCCGCTGCGGCGAGCCCGTACGTCGTGCTCATGATTCCACTGCTCGTCGAGTCCGGTGATCCGCGCGGGCGCTGCGACCGCGTGCTCGTGGTGGATTGCCCCGAGGAGGAGCAGATCCGGCGGGTCATGCTGCGGAGCCGGCTGGCGCGTGCCGAGGTCGAGGCGATCATGGCAACGCAGACGAGCCGTGCAGCGCGCCTCGCGCACGCCGATGACGTGATCGACAACGGCGGCGATCCGGCGCGGCTGCCGCCGCAGGTGGCGGCGCTTCATTCTCGCTACCTTGCGCTGGCCGGCGCGTAATCCATCTCGCGGCGCGGGGCGAGGAGCGTTGTCAGGGCGGAGGATATCCGTCAGAATCAGTGACGATTCTCGGACAGGTGCAGCGCGAGAGTGATCACTTACGAGTATCCGCTGGTCGAGCGCATCCGGACGATGCTGCGCCTGGAGGACTTGTTCGAGCGGGCGCGCTTCTACCTGGACCGCACCGAAGCGCCCGAGCACCATGCGGCGCTCCTCACCCTGTTCGAGATCCTCGACGTCACTGGCCGCGCCGACCTCAAGTCGGACCTCCTACAAGAGCTCGAGCGCCAGAAGCAGGTCATGTACTCGTTCCGCTCGAGCCCCGAGATCGACCAGCAGGTGCTCGCCGCGGTCGTGCGCGACATCGAGCAGACTCACGCCGGCCTCTACGGCATGGTGGGCAAGATCGGCCAGCACCTGCGCGACAACGAGTGGCTGATGGCGATCAAGCAGCGCACCGGCATCCCGGGCGGAGCCTGCGAATTCGACCTGCCCTCGTATCACTTCTGGTTGCATCGCGGGAGCGACATACGGCTCGCCGACCTCAAGGGGTGGATCGCGCCGATGCTGCCAATCCGCGACGGCGCGGCGGTAGTGCTGAAACTCTTGCGCGAGAGCGGCAAGCCCGCGCGGCTCACCGCGCCGCAGGGCACATTCCAGCAGATGCTTGGCGGGCGCACCGCGCAGATGGTCCGCATCCGCCTCGCGCTCGCCGCCGATTGCGTCCCCGAGATCAGCGCCAACCGCTACGCGCTCAACGTCCGCTTCGTTGCCGTCGGCGGCACCGAGCCGCGGCCGCGCACGGTCGAGCACGACGTCGAATTCGAGCTGACCTTCTGCAACCTGTGACCGCCGCCGTACGCTCCGTGCCGTGCCCGCGCTGCGGCAAGCAGGTGCCGTGGATCCCCGAGAACGCGTTCCGGCCGTTCTGTTCCGAGCGCTGCAAGACCGTCGATCTCGGCGCGTGGGCGACCGAGCAGTATCGCGTCGCGACTGTCGAGCAGGAGGAGGAAACCGGCAGCCCGCCGCCGGTGCCCCCGGCAGCGCAGTGACGCGTGTACGGCTCGCCGTTTATCCCTCCCAGGCCCCCCGAATCATCGCCACCCCGTGCGCGGCGCGCGCACGGGCGCGCTCGATATCGGCGCGCGCGAGGCCGCCGATCGCGAACACCGGCACGCCCGAGTCGCGCGCGACGCGCTCGAATCCGTCCCAGCCGAGCGTCGCGACGTGCGGATGCGTCGGCGTGGCGGCGACCGGCCCGAGCACGGCGAAATCGAGCGCCAGCGCCTCCGCCTTGCGCAGCTCGTCTGCACCGTGTATCGATGCGCCGACGTATTCGAGCACCGGTCGCGCGCGAGCGGCAGCGAGCTGTCCGGCAGTAAGATGCACCCCGTGCGCGCCCGAGTCGCGCGCGAGCGCTTCGTCGCCGTTCACCAGCACGATGCCGTGGGCAGCGCGAACGAGCCGCACGACCGCGCGTGCGAGCGGTGCGAGGCGATCGCGCGCCATCGTCTTCTCTCGCAGCTGGACGAGCCGCAGGCCGTGCGCGAGGCGGCGTCGCAGCGCATCGAGGAATGCGTCCTCGCCGACCTCGGCGGCGTTGGAGATCGCGTACTCGGACGGCAGCAAGAGCGCGCGAAACACCGGCGCGTTGGCCGGGAGCATCGGGGCGACGGTCGGCGCGTCGATCCGCTGCCACGAGAACGCCTGGCCCTCGCGCCCGTGGGGCTCGCCGGACCAGCGCCGGACGCAGAAGAAGTGCAGCCGGACCGTACCGTGGGGATAGGTGTAGACGCGCGTGATCCACGGCGCGGGGTCGGCGATGTCGATGCCGAGCTCCTCGTGCAGCTCGCGCGCGAGCGCCTGCGCCGGGGCCTCCCCGGCCTCGAGCTTGCCACCGGGAAACTCCCAGTAGCCGCCGTAGACCTTGCCGGCCGGGCGCTGAGCGAGGAGGACGGTTCCCTCGGGACGGATGAGGATCGCCGCGGCGACGTCGATCGCGGGCGTCACTTGCGGCGCGGCCGCGCGGCGGCGTTCGCGCGCCCCGCATAGTCGCGTGCGAACTGCCACGCGACGCGCCCGCTCCGCGAACCGCGGCCGAGCGCCCACTGGAGCGCCTCGGCGCGCGCCGCCTCGATGTCTCCGGGCGTGCCGCCCATCTCCGTCAGCCAGTGCCCGACGATGTCGAGATATCCGTCCTGGTCGAACTGGTAGAACGACACCCATAGTCCGAAGCGCTCCGACAGCGAGATCTTCTCCTCGGACGTCTCGCCGGGATGGATCTCCTCGCCGACGCGGTGGTACTCGAGATTCTCCTGCATGAACTCGGGCATCAGATGGCGGCGATTCGACGTCGCGTAGATGAGCACGTTGTCGGACGTCGCCGCGATCGAGCCGTCGAGCGCGACTTTGAGCGACTTGTAGCCCGCCTCCGACGCCTCGAACGACAGGTCGTCGCAGAAGACGACGAATCTCTCCGGCCGGCCGGCGACCAGGTCGATGAGATCCGGCAGGTCGACGAGGTCCAGCTTGTCGACCTCGATCAGGCGCAGTCCGTCGCGGTGGAAGCGGTTGAGGAGCGCCTTGATGAGCGAGCTCTTTCCGGTGCCGCGCGCGCCGGTGAGCAGTACGTTGTTGGCCGGCCGGCCGGCGACGAACTGGCGGGTGTTGCGCTCCACCAGCGCCTTCTGGCGATCGATGCCCTGCAGGTCGGAGAGCCGGATCTTGTGCGGATGAGCGACCGGGGCGAGCCGTCCGCGGCCGTCCCGCTTGCGCCAACGGAAGGCGACGCCCGAGCTCCAGTCCGGCGGCGGCGCGGGAGGCGGCAGGAGCCGCTCGATCCGGTCGACGAGGCCGTCGAGGCGGTCGATCAGCCGGTCGAAGCCGCCGCCGGGTTCAGGTGCGGTATTCCGCGTTGATCTTGACGTAGTCATAGGAAAAGTCGCACGTCCAAACGGTCGTCTCCGCGCTGCCCTGCCCGAGCGCGACGCGGATCTCGATCTCGGACGGACACATCGCGGCCGCCCCGTCTTCTTCACGGTAGGTGGCGGCCCGGCGCCCGTGCTCGATCACCTGCACGTCCCCGAGCCAGAGATCGACCCGCCCGGGATCGAGGTCGGCGATGCCGGCGTTGCCGATCGCCATGATCAGCCGCCCGAGGTTCGGGTCGGAGGCGAAGAACGCGGTCTTCACGAGCGGCGAGTTCGCGATCGCCTTCGCCACCCGGACCGCTTCGGCTTCCGCGGCGGCCCCGGTTACGCGCACGGTGATGAACTTGGTCGCGCCTTCGCCGTCGCGGGCGATCGCCTGCGCGAGCTCGCGCGCGACCTCGACGACGGCGCGCTTCAGGGCACCGTACCCCGGATCTTCGACGGTGCCGATCTCGGGGTTGCCGGCGCGGGCCGTGGCGATCAGTACGAACGAATCGTTGGTCGAGGTATCGCCGTCGACCGTCACGCGATTGAACGACGCGTCGGCCGCCTCGCGCACGAGGTTCTCGAGCGCACCCTGCGCGATGGCCGCGTCAGTGGCGAGGTACGCGAGCATCGTCGCCATGTTCGGCTGCAGCATGCCGACGCCCTTGGCGATCCCGGTGACGCGCACGCGCCGTCCGCCGATCTCGGCAGCGCGCGAGGCGGCCTTCGGCACTGTGTCGGTGGTCATGATGGCCGCCGCCGCGTCCGCCCAGTTCGCGCGCCCGAGCGTCGCGAGGCAGCGCGGCAGCGCCGCCTCGATGCGCTCCACCGGCAGCGGCTCGAGGATCACGCCGGTCGAGAACGGCAGCACCTCGTCCGGCGCGCACCCGAGCGCGCGCGCAACCGCCTCGCAGCTGCGCTCCGCGGCGCGCAGGCCAGCCTCGCCGGTGCCGCAGTTCGCATTGCCCGCATTCGTGATGAGTGCGCGGATCGAGCGCCGCGCGGCGAGGCGGCGCCGACAGACCTCGACCGGCGCGGCCGCGAAGCTGTTCCGCGTGAACACGCCCGCGACCCGACTCCCCGGCGCGAGTCGCATCAGCATCAGGTCGCGACCGCCGCGCTTGCGAAACCCCGCTTCCGCGAAGCCGAGCTCGACCCCGTCCACGGGCGCGAGCTTGGCCGGGTCAGGGGGATTCAGATTCACGGCCATGAAAAGCGGTCACAGAGATCGCCGCTCTGTGAGCGTAGGTTCGTGCTAGCCGAGCCGCCCGTGGCAGTGCTTGTACTTCTTTCCCGACCCGCACGGGCACGGATCGTTCCGGCCGACCTTCCCCATCTGGCGGACGAAGGGGGCGGGCTTGCGCAGCGTCGCGACCTGCCCTTCGGGCTCGGCCTCGGCGCCGGCCCCGACGAGCGCCTCTTCCATTGCCGGATGCTGGTATTGCACGTTCTCGGGGGCATGGGCCTCGGCCTCGAGGCGTTCGATCTCGCGCACCTGCTCCGCCGTCTTGAGCTCGACGTGCGTCAGGATGCGCGTGACCTCGAGCTTGACCGTCTCCAGCATCGCCCCGAAGAGCTCGAATGCTTCGCGCTTGTACTCCTGCTTCGGGTTCTTCTGCGCGTAGCCGCGCAGGTGGATCCCCTGGCGCAGGTGGTCGAGCGCGGCGAGATGCTCGCGCCAGTGCTGGTCGAGCACCTGCAGCAGCACCCAGCGCTCGGTCTGGGCGACCGCGTCGACAGGCACGTGGGCCATGCGCGTCGCATAGCTCGCGTCCGCGGACTCGATGATGCGCTCGAGCAGGCTCTCTTCGCCGAGGTTCGGCTCCTCTTCCAGCCACTGCTTCACCGGGACACGCAAGCCGATCGTGACGTGCAGGTCCGCTTCCAGCCCCGGGATGTCCCACTGCTCCTCGACGCTCTCGGGCGGGACGTGGGCGCGCAGGATGTCGGTCACGACGCCGTTACGCAGGCCCTTCACCATCTCCGCCAGGCCCTGGTTCTCGAGGATCTGGTTGCGCAGCTCGTAGACGTTCTTCCGCTGGTCGTTGGCGACGTTGTCGTACTCGAGGAGCTGCTTGCGGATGTCGAAGTTGTGCGCCTCGACCTTCCGCTGCGCGCTCTCGATCGAGCGGGTGACGAGCGTGTGCTCGATCGGCTCGCCCTCGGGCATCTTGAGCCGCTCCATGATTCCCCTGATCCGCTCGCCGGCAAAGATCCGCAGCAGCTGATCGTCGAGCGCGAGGTAGAACCGTGACGACCCGGGGTCGCCTTGACGGCCGGAGCGGCCGCGCAGCTGGTTGTCGATGCGGCGCGACTCGTGGCGCTCGGTGCCGATGATGTGGAGGCCCCCCGCATCGACCACCTGCTGGTGCACCTTGCGCCACTCCGCGCGAAGTCCTGCGATTCGCGACGCCTTCTCGGTCTCCTCGACGGTCGGTTCGGCCTCCACGACGTCGACCTGCTTCTCGACGTTGCCGCCGAGGACGATGTCGGTGCCGCGGCCGGCCATGTTGGTCGCGATCGTGACCATCTTCGGCCGCCCGGCCTGCGCGATGATCTGGGCCTCGTAGGCGTGCTGCTTCGCGTTCAGCACCTGGTGCGCGAGACCCGCTTTCTGGAGCATAGCGGCGAGCTTCTCCGAGTTCTCGATCGAGGTCGTGCCCACCAGCACCGGCTGCCCGCGCTCGTGGCACGCCTTGATGTCGGCCAGTACCGCCTCGTATTTCTCGCCCTCGGTCTTGTAGACCTGGTCGAGCCGGTCCTCCCGGATCATCGGCATGTGGGTCGGGATCACCACGACCTCGAGGTTATAGATCTCCTGGAACTCGTAGGCCTCGGTGTCCGCGGTGCCGGTCATGCCGGCGAGCTTCTGGTAGACGCGGAAGTAATTCTGGAACGTGATCGAGGCGAGCGTCTGGTTCTCGCTCTGGATCTCGGCGCGCTCCTTCGCCTCGAGCGCCTGGTGCAGGCCGTCCGACCAGCGGCGGCCGGGCATCAGCCGGCCGGTGAACTCGTCGACGATGATCACCTCGTTGTTCTGGACGACGTAGTGCCGGTCGCGGAAGAACAGGTTGTGCGCCCGCAGCGCCTGGTAGAGGTGATGGTTCAGGTTGATGTGCGCCGGCTCGTACAGGCTCGCGCCCTCGGGCAGCATCCCCGCGCGCGCGAGGAAAGTCTCCGCGCTCTCGTGCCCCGCCTCGGAGAGGAGCACCGTGTGGTTCTTCTCGTCGACGTAGAAGTCGCCGGGCGAATCGGGGGTCGCTTGGCGCTTCAGCAGCGGCGCGACCGAGTCCATCTTGAGGTAGACATCGGTCCGGTCGTCGGCCTGGCCGGAGATGATCAGCGGCGTGCGCGCCTCGTCGATCAGGATCGAGTCGACCTCGTCCACGATCGCGTAGTGCAGGTTGCGCTGGAAGCGCTCGCTGACCCGCATCGCCATGTTGTCGCGGAGATAGTCGAAGCCGAACTCGTTGTTGGTGCCGTAGGTGATGTCGGCGGCGTAGGCGGCGTGCTTCTCCTCGTGCGGCATCTGCGACAGGATCGTACCGACCGTCATGCCGAGGAAGCTGTAGATTCTTCCCATCCACGCGGCGTCGCGGCTGGCGAGGTAGTCGTTGACGGTGACGATATGGACGCCCTTCCCGGTCAGAGCATTGAGGTAGGCCGGCAGCGTGGCGACCAGCGTCTTGCCCTCGCCGGTCCGCATCTCGGCGATCTTGCCGTAGTGGAGCACCATCCCGCCGAGGAGCTGGACGTCGAAGTGGCGCATGTTGAGGGTGCGCTTCGCCGCCTCCCGGACCGCCGCGAACGCTTCCGGGAGCAGGTCGTCCAGCGTATCGCCGCGCGCCAGCCGATCCTTCAACTCCGGGGTCTTGGCTGCGAGCGCCTCGTCCGAGAGCGCGGCGATCTGCGGTTCGAGCGCATTGATGCGCGCGACCGTCTTCGAATACGACTTGAGCAGGCGGTCGTTGCGGCTGCCGAAGACCGCCCTGAGGAGCCTAGGGATCATTGCGGGGAGATGAGGGCGAACGAGAAAAAAGCTAGTCTATCATGCGACTAGCGGCGTTCCCCGGTCTGCGGCACCTGCTCGTGACCAACTGCCACGGCGCGAAGGTGCGGCTGGTCGCGACCTAGCGGCGGGCCGCGGCGACGCTCGCGCCGCCGAGCAGGAATCTCGCCGGATTCTGCGCGGCGCCCTTGTGGCGCACCTCGAAGTGGAGGTGCGGGCCGGTGGAGCGGCCGGTGTTCCCGACCTCGGCGATCTTCTCGCCGCTCCGCACTAGCTGCCCGACCTTGACGAGGATCTTCGAGGCGTGGGCATAGCGCGTCAGCAGATCCCCGCCGTGATCGATCTCGACCATGTTGCCGTACGCCTGCTGGAACTCGGCGCCGACCACGACGCCCGCGGCTGCCGCGAGGATGGGCGTACCCATTTCGGCGATGAAGTCGATCCCCTCGTGCACCGCCATCTGGCCCGTGATCGGATCGATCCGCCAGCCGAAGCCCGATGCGTTCCAGCTTCCGAAAGTCACCGGCAGCGACGTCGGCGTGAGCTTCTGCTTGACCCGCACATCGAGGAGCTGCGACTCGAGTACGCCGTAGTAGTCGGAGCGGGTCTCGGTCCGTCGCGCGAGGGAATCGAGTTGGCGGCTGAAGTCGCCGAGCGAGAGATCGCGCATGGGCGCCACGGCGAGCGCCGCACCACCGCGTCCGGGGACCTCGCCGAATCGGAAGTCGCTCGGCCGGACGCCGGCGACCGTCGAGAGCCGCTCGCCGAGCGCATCGAGGCGCATGAGCTGCGCCTGCATCTCGCCGAGCTTGACCGCCATCGCGGTCAGGTTCTGGCGGAGGAAGTCCTGCGTCCGCTCGGACTCCTCCTGGTGCGCCGAGCGCGCCAGCGACTGGAGCAGCGGGAGCTTGAGCTCCGCGGCGTGGCGTACGCTGAGGTAGGAAATGAGAAACGCCAGCGCGAACACGCCGACGATCATGCCAAGCCCGCCCAGCACCAGGTGCCGGGTCGAGAATTCGAGCGACCGGGCCTTGGCCAGCCGGTCGGAGACCACAATAATATGCATGCACCCCCTCTCGGGCCGTCTGTCATGCAGGCCAAGCGAATCGGTGACTACCTGGACCGTGGTGACGGTACCAGCCGGCTGGTACCCCGGGCCGCCTTGCTCCTCGCCATTCGGCAGCATCTCTCCGAGGTGCTGCCGGACAATCTGCGGCGATCGTGCGCGATCGCGAACTACAAGCAGGGAGTCGTTGTTGTTGTTGCCGGGAACAACGCCGTGGCGGCGAAGCTCCGGCACTTCGGGCCCAGGATCATCGAGGCTCTGGGCAAGCGCGGTTTGAAAGCTACCGGAATCAAGGTGGATGTGCAAGGCACGTGGAGTTTCGCTCCGCAAGTACCTGAGAAAAAAGCCCTCTTTCTCTCCCCTCGCGCTTCGGACGCACTCACCGAGATCGGCCGTCGACTGCCCGACAGCCGGTTGCGGCGCGCGCTGAACTCGCTCGCGAAGAAAACCCGCTAGACCGATGTCATATATGACACTCGGGTAGGCGGTCGCGGCTTGTCCATCGCCCGCGAGGGGGAGCTGCCGGGGAGCCTCAGGAGGCGAGCGCGAAGGCTTTCGCGAGCGCGGCTGGTGCCTCGTCGGCCCGCTCGAAGCTCGCCAGCTCCCATGCATCGGCCTGGTCGAGCGTCGCACGGAGCAGCTGGTTGTTCAGCGCGTGCCCCGACTTGTGGGCGACGAACGACCCGATCACCGGATGGCCGACGAGGTAGAGGTCGCCGATCGCGTCGAGCACCTTGTGCTTCACGAACTCGTCGGCGTAGCGCAGGCCGTCCGAGTTGAGGACGCGGTACTCGTCGAGCACCACCGCGTTGTCGAGGCTGCCGCCGAGCGCGAGCCCGGCATTGCGCAGCGTCTCGACGTCCTGCGCGAAGCCGAACGTGCGGGCGCGGGCGATCTCCTTCGTATACGGCGTCTCGGCGAAGTCGATGGCGAGCGATTGGGTGGAGCGTTCGAACACCGGGTGGTCGAACACGATCGAGAACGACACCTTGAATCCGTCATACGGCTCGAACCGCGCCCACTTGTCGCCGTCGCGCACTTCGACCGGGCGGCGGATGCGGAAGAATCGCTTCGGAGCGCGCTGCTCCTCGACGCCCGCCGACTGCAGCAGGAACAAGAACGGTGCGGCGCTGCCGTCCATGATCGGCACCTCGGGTCCGGCGAGTTCGACGTAGAGGTTGTCGATGCCGAGTCCGGCGAGCGCCGACATCAGATGCTCGACGGTCGCGACCTTCGCGCCGCCGCCTTCGAGCGCGCTACACAGACGCGTGTCGGTCACGGCGCGTGCCTCGGCCCGGATGTCGACCGGCGGGTCGAGGTCGACGCGGCGGAAGACGATGCCGGCGTCCGCCTGAGCCGGCCGCAGGGTCATGACGACTTTCCTGCCGGTGTGCAGACCCACGCCCGTCGACTTGATCGCGCGCTTGATGGTGCGCTGGCGAAGCATCTTTGTTCTTTTCGGCCAAAGGGTTGCAGGGTAACACGGCACGCCGCCGCGAGGCCAGCCTCCAGCGCACCCCTAGACAGCAGCCTCCACCCCCGCGGCCGGTTCTCAGTCCGCCTGCTTCCTGAGGAAGGCCGGGATGTCGTACTTGTCCACCCCGCTCGCCGACAGCGCCTCGATCGTCGAGCTCCGGTTCTTGCGGAACACCGCCGGGACCCTGTCGAGCGTGCCATGGTCGACGACCTGGATGCCCGCGTTGTCGGTCCCGGTCCGCTGCACGACGAGCTGCGGCTTCTGGCTGCGCACGACCTCGCGATTACCGAGCCCGGTCGCCACCACCGTCACCCGCAGGTTGTCGCCGAGGGCCTCGTCGTAGACCGCGCCGAAGATGATGTGCGCATCCTCGGCGGCGAAGCTCTGGATCGTGCGCATCACCTCGTGCACCTCGCGCATCTTGAGGCCGTCGCTTGCGGTGATGTTGACCACCACGCCGCGCGCGCCCGCGAGGTTGATGCCCTCGAGCAGCGGGCTCGCCACCGCCTGCTCGGCCGAGACACGGGCGCGGTCGATGCCGGCCGCGTAGGCCGAGCCCATCATCGCCATGCCCATCTCGGCCATCACCGTGCGCACGTCCTCGAAGTCGACGTTGACGAGCCCCGGCGAGTTGATGATCTCCGAGATGCCGGCTACCGCGTTGTAGAGCACGTCGTCGGCCGCGCGGAAGGCGTCCTTCATCGACACGTCCTCGCCGAGCACCTCCATCAGCTTCTCGTTGAGGATCACGATCAGCGAGTCCACGTGCTCGGCGAGCTCCGCCATCCCGGCCTCGGCGATGCGCATGCGCCTGCCCTCGAAGGCGAACGGTTTGGACACCACCGCCACGGTGAGAATGCCCATCTCGCGCGCGACCTCGGCCACCACCGGCGCCGCGCCAGTGCCGGTGCCGCCGCCCATGCCGGCGGTGATGAAGCACATGTGGGCCCCCGCCAGCGACTCGCGGATTGCTTCCCGCTGCTCGAGCGCGGCCGCGCGCCCGGCCTCCGGCTTCGCGCCGGCCCCCAGACCGGTCGAACCTAGCTGGAGCTGCTGCTTGGCGAGGCACCGCGAGAGCGCCTGTGCGTCGGTGTTGGCGGTGATGAACTCCACCCCGGTCACGCCGTTGCGAATCATGTGATCCACGGCGTTCCCGCCTGCGCCGCCAACGCCGACCACCTTAATGATCGTTCCCGGGACCTGGTTGCTGTCTACGATCTCGAACATGCATGCCTCCTTGCCTGAGCAGTGTTTGGGACTTAGAAGTTGCGTTGAAACCATTCGCGCATCCGGCGCAAGGTCGCGCCGAAGCCGCCCGTCTGGCGCGCTAGGATTCCGCGCTCCACCTGCGACCTGCCTTCCGCGAGCAGGCCCATCGCCGTCGCGTACCGCGGGCTCTGAACCACGTCGGCCAGCCCGCCCGAATAGCGCGGCACGCCGAGCCGGACCGGCATGTGGAAGATCTCCTCGCCGAGCTCCACCATGCCCTGCATCACCGACGAGCCGCCGGTGAGCACCACGCCGGAGGAGAGGAGCTCCTCGAACCCCGACTGGCGCAGCACTTGCTGCACCAGCGTGTAGAGCTCCTCGACGCGAGGCTCGATCACCTCCGCGAGCGTCTGTCGCGAGAGCTGTCGCGGCGGCCGGTCGCCGAGTCCCGGGACCTCGATCGTCTCGGCGGGGTTGGCGAGGCTTCGCAGCGCGCAGCCGTGACGGATCTTGATGAGCTCGGCTTCGGGCGTCGGCGTGCGCAGGGCCATCGCGATGTCGTTGGTCACCTGGTCGCCGGCGATCGGGATAACCGCGGTATGCCGGATCGCGCCCTCGCGGAAGATCGCGATATCGGTCGTGCCGCCGCCAATGTCGACCAGCGCGACGCCGAGCTCCTTCTCGTCCTCGGAGAGGACGGCGATCGACGAGCCGAGCGGTTGCAGGATGAGGTCGGCGACCTCGAGCCCGCAGCGGCGCACGCACTTCACGATGTTCTGCGCCGCACTCACCGCGCCGGTGACGATGTGGACCTTCACCTCGAGTCGCACGCCGGACATCCCGAGCGGCTCGCGGATGCCGTCCTGCCCGTCGATCAGGAACTCCTGGGTGAGGATGTGCAACACCTGCTGGTCGGTCGGGATCGGCATCGCACGCGCGGTCTCGATCGCGCGGTCGATATCGAGCGGCGTCACCTCCTTGTCCTTCACCGCCACCATGCCGGTCGAGTTGAAGCTGCGGATGTGGCTCCCGGCGATCCCGGTGTAGACGCGCTGGATCTTGCAGTCGGCCATCAGCTCCGCCTCCTCGAGCGCGCGCTGGATCGCGTTCACCGTGGCCTCGATGTTCACCACGACGCCCTTCTTGAGGCCCCGCGACTCGTGGGTGCCCATCCCGATCACCTCGAGCCGGCCGTCGACCGTGAGGTCGGCGACGAGCGCGACGACCTTCGAGGTGCCGATGTCGAGCCCGACGATCAGGTTCCGCTGGTCGCGGCGGGCGCGCGGGCCGTACGGCGACCGCGCCGCGGCGGGCTCGTGCCGGACCGGCGTGTCGGCCTCGAACATGCGCTCGACGGTGTCGGCGCTGATGGGGCCTACGAACGAGAGCTGTTTCTTCATGGTCGCCTCGTGGATCAGGTTCGCTTGCGCGGGGGGACGTCGGCCGCCGCCTCCGGCAGGCGGATCGCGAAGCCGCTCGGGTAGCGGAGATCGATTTTCTCGATCCGCTGGTTGAGATGGGCTGCAGTGCGCGGGTACACGGCGACGAAGCGTGCGAGCCGCTCCTCGAGCGTCTGCCGCGCCTGATCGCGGCCGAGCTCGAGGACGAGGCCGTTCGCCAGCCGCATTTGCCAGGCGTATCGCGCCGAGAGCGTGACGTGTGTCGGCTCGCTGCCGAGCGGCGCGACCAGCTCGCGGAACGCG
Source organism: uncultured beta proteobacterium (assembly GCA_963744255.1). Classification (GTDB taxonomy): domain Bacteria; phylum Pseudomonadota; class Gammaproteobacteria; order Burkholderiales; family SG8-39; genus DATEDA01. The sequence goes on along the minus strand of CAVUSZ010000001.1, from coordinate 22,092 downwards.
AGGTAGCGACGCGCAACCTCGCGCTCGGTCCCGGGCGGGCCGGCGAGCCGCGGCAGCATCGTGTCCGAGTCGGCGTCGAACAGCTCGCCGTAGGTGTTCAGCAGCCGCGTGTCCGACCAGCGGGCGAGCGCGCGGTGCTCCTCGAATCGCACGACGATCCGGTCGGGCCACTCACGCCGTGCTTCCACCTGGCGCACCCAGGGGAGCCGCGCCAGTTCGCGCCGCACGTCCTCGAGCGCGAGCCCGAAGAAGTTGCCGGCGATGCGCCCCTCGAGCGCTCCGCTCACGGTGTCGGCGTCGACGTGCACGGGGTTGCCGGCCACGACCACCGTCCGCACCGGCATGAACGGCACGCGCACCGCGGCCTGCGACGCCACCCAGAGCGCGAGCCCCGCTGCCGCGAGATACAGCAGGTCGGCGACGGCGTTCAGGAAGCGCGCGCTATCCCACATGGGTCCTCGCTTCCGTCACCGTTGCGGCCTCGAGGATCCGCACGCACAGCGCCTCGAACGAGATGCCCGCGTGGCGCGCCGCCATCGGCACGAGCGAGTGGTCGGTCATGCCGGGCGAGGTGTTGACCTCCAGGAAGTACGGGTTGCCGGCGCGATCGAGCATCAGGTCGACCCGGCCCCAGCCGCGACAGCCGAGCGTGTCGAACGCGCGCAGACCCGTCGCTCGGACCTCACGCTCGGCATCTTCCGACAGGCCGCACGGGAGGATGTAGCGGGTGTCGTCGGCAAGATACTTCGCTTCGTAGTCGTAGAAATCGCGCGGCGTCTCGAGCCGGATGAGCGGCAGCGCCTCGCGCCCGAGGATGCCGCCGGTCAGCTCGACGCCGTCGATGAACTGCTCGGCGATCACCAGCGGATCGTAGTTCGCGGCGAGCGCATACGCTTCGTCGAGGTCGGCCGCGCGCCGCACCTTGCTCATGCCGATCGACGAGCCTTCGTTCGCCGGCTTCACCATGATCGGCAGGCCGAGCCGCGCGGCCACCGCGGCGAAGTCGCAGCCGGCGGAGAGGAGCTCGTAGCGCGGCGTCGAAACGCCCGCTGCCTGCCATACGAGCTTGGTCCGCCACTTGTCCATCGCGAGCGCGCTCGCGAGGACGCCCGAGCCGGTGTACGGGATGCCGAGCAGCTCGAGCGCCCCCTGGATCGTCCCGTCCTCGCCGTAGCGGCCGTGGAGTGCGATGAAGACGCGGTCGAAGCCTTCAGCGATCAGCTCATCGAGCCCGCGGTCGCGCGGGTCGAACGAATGCGCATCCACGCCGGCCGTGCGGAGCGCCGCCAGCACCATCCCGCCGCTCTTCAGCGACACCTCGCGCTCGGCGGAGCGTCCGCCAAGCAGCACTGCAACCTTGCCGAACCGGCCGCTCACAGCGCGTCACCTATGATCCGGACTTCGGGCACGAGATCGATGCCGAAGCGGTTCCGTACCGCCCGGCGCGCGTGCCCGATCAGCGCCTCGATGTCCGCCGCGTGCGCCTTGCCATCCGGGTTGACGATGAAGTTCGCGTGCTTTTCAGAGATGCGCACGTTGCCGATCGCATAACCCTTCAGGCCGCAGGCCTCGACGAGGCGCGCGGCGTGATCCTCCGGCGGGTTGCGGAACACCGAGCCGGCATTCGGCAGGTTGAGCGGCTGGGCCGCGATCCGGCGCGCGAGCAGCTCCTTGATCCGCGCCCGCGCCCGCCGCCCATCGCCGTGCGGGAAGCGGAACCACGCGGCGGTGAACCATTCCTCGGTCGGCGGCACGCAATGCCGGTAGCCGATCTCGAAGTCCTCCGCGCGGCGCGCACGCAGCCACCCCGCGCGATCGATGGTGTCGGCGCGCACGACGAATTCCCAAGTCTCGCCGCCGTAGCAGCCGGCGTTCATCGCCAGCGCACCGCCAACCGTCCCCGGCACGCCGGCGAGGAACTCCGCGCCCTCAAGGCCGTGCATTGCCGCGAACCGGGCGACTTTCGGCGCCGCGACCCCGGCCGCGGCGAACACGAGATCGGCTTCGAGCCGGATCGCACCGTGCGTGTCGTGCATCAGCACGACCGTGCCGGCGTAGCCGCCGTCGCGCACGAGCAGGTTCGATCCCAGCCCCACGAAGCAGACCGGCTCCTGCGGGGGCAGCATCCGCAGGAACACCTGGAGGTCGCCGAGGTCCTTCGGCACGTAGGCGCGTGCTGCGCGTCCGCCGGCGCGCCAGCTCACGTGCTTCGCCATCGGCTCGTCATCCCGCAGACTTCCGCGAAGCTGCGAGACGTCGAACTGGAGCGGCTCGGTCATCTCCACCGCCCTTAGCTCCCCCGCGCCTTGCCGAGCTGTGTCGGCACGCCCCCAATCGACCCCGCGCCCATCGTCACGACGACGTCGCCGTCGCGCACGACCTGGAGGAGCGCCGCCGGGAGGTCGACGATTGCCTCGACGAAGACCGGCTCCACCTTGCCCGCGACGCGCACCGCGCGCGCGAGCGCGCGGCCGTCGGCGGCGACGATCGCCTGCTCGCCCGCGGGGTACACCTCGGCGAGGACGAGCGCGTCCACCGTCGATAGCACCCGCACGAAGTCCTCGAACAGATCGCGGGTACGCGTGAAACGGTGCGGCTGGAACGCGAGCACGATCCGCCGTCCGGGGAACGCGCCGCGCGCCGCGTCGAGCGTCGCCGCCATCTCGGCCGGGTGGTGGCCGTAGTCGTCGACGAGCGTGAAGCGTCCCCCGCCGGATAGCGACGATCTCGCCGTGGCGCTGGAACCGCCGCCCGACGCCGTGGAACTCCGCCAAGGCCTTGAGGATCGCCGGGTCCGGAACGCCGAGCTCGGTGCCTACAGCGAGCGCGGCGAGCGCGTTCTGGACGTTGTGCCGCCCGGGCAGGTTGAGCCGCACGTCGAGTGCGCCGGGGATGCCGTCGCGGTACGCGCGGAAACACATCTTGTCGTCGCAGGGCTCGACCCCCTCGGCGCGCACCATCGCATCGTGGGCGAAGCCATAGGTCACGATCGGTTTCGACACCGCGGGCATGATCTCGCGCAGGTGCGGGTCGTCGGCGCACAGGATCGCGCTGCCGTAGAAAGGCAGGTTCTGGAGGAACTGCACGAATGCCGCTTTCAGCCGCAGGAAGTCGTGCTCGTAGGTCTCCATGTGATCGGCGTCGATGTTGGTGACGACGGCCATCACGGGTAGGAGATGCAGGAACGACGCGTCGGACTCATCCGCCTCGACGACGATGAAGTCGCCGGCGCCGAGGCGCGCGTTCGAGGCCGCGGCGGTCAGCCGGCCGCCGATGACGAACGTCGGGTCGAGCCCGCCCTCGGCGAGCACGCTCGCCGCGAGGCTCGTGGTCGTGGTCTTGCCGTGCGTTCCGGCGACCGCGATGCCCTGCTTGAGGCGCATCAGCTCGGCGAGCATCAGCGCGCGCGGGACGACCGGAATCCGGCGCTCGCGCGCGGCCATGACTTCGGGGTTGTCCTCCTTCACCGCGGTCGACACGACCACGGCGTCCACGCCGGCGACCTGCTCCGCAGCGTGGCCGATCGCGACCCTCGCTCCCAGCTTCAACAGGCGCTCGGTTGCGCTGTTCGCCGCGATGTCCGACCCGCTCACCCCGTAGCCGAGATTGAGCAGCACCTCGGCGATGCCGCTCATCCCGGAGCCGCCGATCCCGACGAAATGAATGCGCTTGACCTTGTGCTTCACCGGGCGAGCTCCACGCACGCCTCGGCCACCGCGCGTGTCGCGTCGGGTCTGCCCAACGCGCGCGCCTTCTTCGCCATCTCGAGGAGCCGCTCTCGCGTGAGCACCCGCAGCGTCTCCGCGAGCGTCTCTGCCGTGAGGTCGCGCTGCTGCACGAGGATCGCGGCGCCCGCGTCGGCGAGATAGCGCGCGTTCGCCGTCTGGTGGTCGTCGACCGCGAACGGGAACGGCACCAGGATCGACGGAACGCCGGCTGCCGCGAGCTCGGCGACCGTCGTCGCGCCAGCGCGGCAGATGGCGACGTCGGCGTCGGCATACGCCTGCGCCATGTCGTCGATGAACGGCCGAAGATCCGCCTCGACGCCGGCGGCGGCGTAGCTCGCGCGCAGCTGATCGAGATGCTTCGCTCCGGACTGGTGGACGATGCGCGGGCGTGCCTCGACGGAAATGAGCGCGAGCGCCTGCGGGACGCGTTCGTTCAACGCCGCAGCCCCGAGGCTCCCGCCGACCACGAGCACGCGGAGCCGGCCGGCGCGCCCGGCGAACCGCTCGGCCGGCGGGGCGATATGCGCGATCGCGTCCCGCACGGGATTGCCGAGCAGCTGCGATTTCGGCAGGGCGCCAGGGAAAGCAACCAGGACGCGGTCGGCGACGCCCGCGAGCACCCGGTTCGCGAGCCCCGCGATCGAGTTCTGCTCGTGGATCGCGAGCGGACGGCCGACGAGGGCCGCCATCATGCCGCCGGGGAAGGCGACATAGCCGCCCATCCCGAGCACGACGTCGGGCCGGTGCGCGCGCAGCGCGTGCAAGGACTGCCAGAACGCGACAAGCAGGTTGAGCGGTAGCAGCAGCTTGGCGAGCAGCCCTTTCCCCCGCAGCCCGGCGAAGCGGATCGAGGCGAGTTCGTAGCCGTGCTGCGGCACCAGGGTGGCCTCCAGCCCGGCGCGCGCGCCGAGCCACACCACGTGCCAGCCGAGCGCGCGGAGATGGTCAGCGACCGCGAGCGCCGGAAAGACGTGGCCGCCGGTGCCGCCCGCCATGATCATGATCGTCCTAGCCACTCTTCCAGCTCGCCCCAGGTCACGCGGAGATCCGCGTCGCAGCTGATCGCGAGCGCCTCGGAGGTGTCCGCCGAACTGTCACCCTCGTCCGCATCCTCGGCGCGGTCGGTCGCGCTCACCTCGATGTCCGCCTCTTCGGCGATGGCGGCCGCCTCCGCCGCCGGGTCGTCGAGCGCGATATGCGTGGTCGCATCCGTCGACAGGACTCTTGACTCGAGCGATCGCACGTTCGACTGCGCGGTGCGGCTCATACGGGCTGCCCTCTCATCAGTTGTCGGCCTTGATTCCGACATAACGCGGCGTCCGGCCGCGCTAGCCGCCACCGAAACAGGCGGCTCATGCGGGCAACCCCCGCATGAGCTGCCTGTTTTCCCAGTCCACCCGCAGCAGCAGCGCCAGCGCCACGCAGCTCGTGACGAGCGCGCTCCCGCCGAAGCTCATGAACGGCAGCGTGAGGCCCTTGGTCGGCAGCACACCCATGTTCACGCCCATGTTGATCAACGCCTGCACGCTGAGCCACACCGCGACGCCCTGCGCGACCAGCGCGCCGAACGGGCGGTCGAGGTCGGCGGCCCGCCGCCCGATCGCCAGCGCGCGCAAGGCAAGCCAGGCGAAAGCCGCGACGACGACGGCGACGCCGGCAAAGCCAAGCTCCTCCGCGATCACGGCGAGCAGGAAGTCGGTATGCGCTTCGGGCAGGTAGTGCAGCTTCTCGACGCTCGCCCCCAGCCCGACGCCGAGCCACTCGCCGCGCCCGAACGCGATCAGCGCGTGCGAGAGCTGGTACCCGCGGCCGAACGCATCGGCCCACGGATCCATGAACCCGAAGATCCGCTGCACCCGGTACGGCGACGAGATGACGAGCGCCGTGAACCCGAGCGCTGCAAGCACGAGCAGCATCCCGAACCAGCGGGCGTTCATGCCCGCTAGGAACAGGACCGCCATGGCGACCGCGCAGATCACCACGAATGCGCCGAAGTCCGGCTCGCGCAGGAGCAGCCACCCGACGACGAGCATCACTCCGAGCATCGGCAGGAGACCGCGGCGGAAGCTGTGGAGCAGCGCGTGCTTCCGCACCGCGTAGTCGGCGGCGTAGAGCACCACCGCGAGCTTCATCAGCTCGGACGGCTGGAAGTTCACGATCCCGAGCGACAGCCACCGCCGGGCACCGTTCACGTCGCGTCCGATGCCGGGCACAAGAACGAGCGCGAGGAGCACGACGCCGGCCGCGAAGAGCAGCGGCGCGGCGCGCTGCCACGCGCGCAGCGGCACCTGGAACGCGGCGAGCGCCGCGGCGACGCCGGCCGCCACGAACGCGGCGTGGCGGGCCAGATAGAACGCCGTCTCCCCGCCGGTTGCGCGGGCATTCTCGGCGGTGGCGATCGACGCCGAGTACACCATCACCAGTCCGAGGGTGATCAGGACCGCCGCGGTCCAGACCACGCTCGCGTCGTACTCGGGGAGCGCCGCGGCCCGGCGCGGCAGCTCAGCGCGCGCGAGCATGCTCGAGCTCCCTGACCGCGGTGGAAAAGACCTCGCCGCGGTGGCGATAGTCGGCGAACATGTCGAAGCTCGCGCACGCCGGCGAGAGCAGCACGACGTCGCCCGGCCGCGCGGAGTCGAACGCGCGGGCGACCGCGTCCGCCATGCTACCGGCGCGCTCGATCGTCGCGCCGGTCGAGCGGAGCGCCCGCTCGATCGCCGGCGCGTCGCGGCCGATCAGCACGACCGCGCGCGCGGCGCCGGCCACCGCCGCGGCGAGCGGCGCGAAGTCCTGCTGCTTTCCGTCGCCGCCCGCGATCAGCACGACCTTGCCGCCGCTGCCGTTCATCTGGCGCCCCAGACCGGCGAGCGCGGCGACCGTCGAGCCAACGTTGGTGCCCTTCGAGTCGTCGTAGAACGTGACGCCGTCCACCTCCCCGACGCGCTCGACGCGGTGCGGAAGTCCGGCGAAGGTCTTGAACGCATCGAGCAGCGGCGCGAGCGGGAGGCCGATCGCGCGACAGAGCGCGAGTGCCGCGAGGGCGTTGGCGGCGTTGTGCAGCCCGGCGAGCCGCATTTCTCGCACCGCAAGGAGCGGCGTCGCGCCCATTGCGAGCCAGTGCTCGCCGAACACCTTGAGCAGCCCGAAATCGTCGTGGTCAGGCGCAGGGTTGAGGCCGAACGTGACAGTGCGCCGGTCGGGGAGACGCATCGCCATGCTCGCGGGGTCGTCCCGGTTCAGGATCTGGATGCCGCCGCCCGCGAAGATCCGGGCTTTCGCCGCGGCGTACGCCGTCATGCCGGGATAGCGGTCGAGGTGATCGGCCGACACGTTCAGCACGGTCGCCGCATCCGGCCTGAGCGACGACGTCATCTCCAGCTGGAAGCTCGACAGCTCGATCACCCAGGCCTCGGGAAGCCCGCCCTGGTCGAGGCGGTTCGCGAGCGCGGTGAGCACCGCGGGCGAGATGTTCCCCGCCACCTCGCAATCGACGCCGGCGGCTCGACACATGGCGCCAGCGAGCGCGGTCACGGTGCTCTTGCCGTTCGTGCCGGTGATCGCGATCACGCGTGCGCCCTCCGCCCCAGCGAGGAAGCGCGCGAAGAGCTCGACGTCGCCCACCACTTCGAGCCCGCGCGCGAGCGCTGCCTGCACCACCGGCTCGGCGAGCGGCACGCCGGGGCTCGCGGCGATCAGCTCGATGCCGTCGAGAAGCGACTCCGTGAACGGCCCGGTGACCACCTCCGCCTGGGAGAGCCCGGCCTGGAGCGCCGCGAGCGCCGGCGGCGCCGCACGGGTGTCGGCGATGCGCACCCTGCCGGCCTGGCGCGCGACCCAGCGCGCGATCGAAAGGCCGGTCTCTCCGAGGCCCAGCACCAGCACTCTGCGTCCGGCGAGATCCATTTCCGCGCTACCGCAGTTTCAAGGTCGAAAGCCCGAACAGCACCAGCACCACGGTGATGATCCAGAACCGCACCACCACCTGCGTCTCCTTCCATCCGCCCAACTCGTAGTGGTGATGCAGCGGCGCCATGCGGAAGATCCGCTTGCCGCCGGTGAGCTTGAAGTAGATGACCTGGAGCATCACCGACATGGTCTCGGCGACGAACACGCCGCCCATGATGAAGAGCACGATCTCCTGCCGCGCAATCACCGCCACCGTGCCGAGGGCGGCGCCGAGCGCGAGTGCGCCGACATCGCCCATGAAGACTTCCGCCGGGTAGGCGTTGAACCAGAGGAAGCCGAGCCCGGCGCCGACGAGAGCGCCGCATACGACCGCCAGCTCGCTCGCGCCGGGGATGTACGGGAACAGCAGGTACTTCGCGTACACGGCGTTCCCGGCAACGTACGCGAAGATGCCGAGGGCACCGCTGATCATCACCGCCGGCAGGATGGCGAGGCCGTCGAGGCCATCGGTCAGGTTGACGGCGTTCGACGTGCCGACGATGACGAAGTACGTGAGCACGATGAAGCCGACCACGCCCAGCGGGTAGGCGACGTTCTTGAAGAACGGCACGATGAGGTCGGCCTTCGCCGGCAGATCCATCGCGAACCCGCTCGACACCCACTGGGTAAACAGCACCCAGCCTTGCGTCGCGTTCGCGGTCGGGACCGCGAACGCCAGGTACACCGCGGCGACGAGCCCGATGACCGACTGCCAGAAGTACTTCTCGCGCGCGGAGAGCCCCTTCGGGTTGCGGTGCACGACCTTGCGGTAGTCGTCGACCCAGCCGATCGCGCCGAACCCGAGCGTGACCGCGAGCACGATCCATACGAACCGGTTCGTCCAGTCGGCCCAGAGGATGGTGGTGACCGCGACCGAGACGAGGACCAGCGCGCCGCCCATCGTCGGTGTGCCGGCCTTGGTGAGGTGCGTCTGCGGCCCGTCGTCGCGTACCGCCTGGCCGATCCGGTAGTCGGTGAGCTTGCGGATCATCGCCGGGCCGGCGAGGAACGAGATGACGAGCGCGGTAAGCGCCGCGAGCACCGCGCGCAGGGTGATGTAGTTGAAGACGTTGAACGCGCGGATGTCCTGCGCGAAGTACTGGGCGACCTCTAGCAGCATGCTTCCTGCCCCGCGACCAGATGCGCCACCACGCGCTCCATCCGCATGAAGCGCGAGCCTTTGACCAGCATCGTTCCTTTCAGCGCGGTCAGTCCCTGTGCGCGCGCGATCACCGCGTCCACCGAGTCGAAGTGCTCGCCGCCGGCGCCGAACGCGCGCGCCGCGGCGCGGCCGAGCGGCCCCACCACGAGCAGGCGGTCGACCCCGGAGTCCTTCGCGTAGCGGCCGAGCTCGGCGTGGAACGCCTCGCCCTGGTCGCCGACCTCGCCCATGTCGCCGAGGATCAGCACTCGCGGGCGCTCGCTCGCCGCGAGCACGTCCACTGCCGCGCGCACCGAGTCGGGATTCGCGTTGTAGGTGTCGTCGATGACGAGGACGCCGTTCCGGCCGGGCTTGAACTGGAGCCGGCCCTTCACGGCGCGGAACGTCGCGAGGCCGCGCGCGACCGCCGGCAGATCCGCGCCGGCGGCGAGCGCCGCCGCCGTCGCGGCAAGCGCGTTCCGCACGCTGTGGACGCCCGGCAGCTGCAGCGTGGCGGCCGCGCGTGCGCCGTCGGCGGCGATCTCGATCTCGGTCGAAGCCGCCGCCAGCCGGTACGTGGCGCGGACGTCGGCGCCCGCGCCGGTGCCGAACGAGCACACGCGGCGTTTGCCCGCGATCCCCGCCCAGTACTCGAAGTGGGGATCGTCGCGGTTCAGCACCGCGACGCCGTCGTTCGGCAGTGCGCGAAGGCACGTCGCGTGCTCGGCGGCGACCTCCGCGACGCTCTTCATGAACTCCTGGTGCTCGCGCTGCGCGTTGTTGATCAGCGCGATCGTCGGACGGGCGATCCTGGCGAGGTATCCGGTCTCGCCCGGATGGTTCATCCCGATCTCGAGCACCGCGACCGCGTGCTCCTCGCGCAGCCGCAGCGCGGTGAGCGGCAGTCCGACGTCGTTGTTGAGGTTGCCGAGCGTCGCGAGCACCTGCCGCTCGCCGAAGTGCGCGCGCAACGCCGCGGCGAGCATCTCCTTGACGGTGGTCTTGCCGTTCGAGCCGACGACCGCGACCAGCGGCACCGGAAAGCGAGTGCGCCAGTGCCGGGCAAGCGCGCCGAGCGCGAGGCGCGAGTCGCCGACCGCTATCAGCGGGAGCCCCGCCGCCTGCCCGGCAAGGCCGCCGACACGCTCGACCATCGCGGCCGCGGCGCCGCTCTCACGGGCCGCCCCGATGTACTCGTGACCGTCGAACCGCTCGCCGCGCAACGCCACGAAAAGCGACCCCGCCTCGATCGTGCGGCTGTCGGTTGAGACCGCCGTGAAGCGCACGTCGGGCCCGATGACGCTAGCGCCGACGGCCGCTGCGGCCTCCGAGAGCAGCATCATCCCCGCCACGCCTCCAGCGCCCGACGGGCCTCGTCCGCGTCGGAGAACGGCACACGCCGGCCGGCGATTTCCTGGTATGGCTCGTGACCCTTGCCGGCGAGCAGCACGACGTCCCCGGCGCGCGCGCCGGCGATCGCCGCGCCGATCGCGTCGCGGCGATCCACACGCACCTCGTGCGCCACGGTCACGCTCGGACGGATCTCCTCGATGATCGCGCGCGGATCCTCGCCGCGCGGGTTGTCGCTGGTCAGCCAGACGGAGTCGGCGTGGCGCGAAACCGCGGCACCCATCAGCGGACGCTTGCCGCGGTCGCGGTCGCCGCCGCAGCCGAACACGCAGACCAGGCGCCCACCCTGCGTCGCGCGCGACGTGCGCCAGCGCGCCCAGGGCCTGCTCGAGCGCGTCGGGGGTATGCGCGTAGTCGACGACCACCAGCGGCGTCCCCGCCCGCCCGAGCCGCTGCATCCGCCCCGGCGCCGGCTCGAGCCGCTCGGCTGCCCGCACCGCCTCGTCGAGCGTGAGACGTGCGGCGAGGAGCACGCCGATCACGCCGAGCATATTCGCGACGTTGAAGCGCCCGACGAGCGCGCTCGCGACGTCGGCGCGGCCGCGGCTCGACTCGAGCCGGAACTTCAACCCGGCACTCGAAAGCTCGACGTCGTTCGCCTCCAGCCAATGCTCCACTGCGCTCGCCGAACCCGCACCGGGCCGCATGCTGTAGCCGGTGCGCGCCACGCCGCTCGCCGCGAGCTCGCCGGCGATCCGCCGGCCGAGCGGGTCGTCGAGGTTGAGCACCGCGTGCTCGAGCCCCGGCGAGCGAAAGAGCTGCATCTTCGCTTGTGCGTAGCGCTCCATGTCGCGGTGGTAGTCGAGGTGGTCGCGCGAGAGGTTGGTGAAGAGGGCGCAGGCGAACTTGACGCCCTCGACGCGGCCCTGGTCGATCCCGATCGACGAGACCTCCATCGCCACGGCTTGCGCGCCGTCGTCCAGGAAACGCGCGAGGGCGCGCTGCAGGAGAACGGCATCGGGGGTTGTATTCGGGTTCTCCTGCAGCTCGCCGGGATAGCCCATGCCGAGCGTGCCGACGACCGCGGACTTGCGGCCGGCGCCGCCGAGCGCCTGTGCGATCCACTGGCTGCACGAGGTCTTGCCATTCGTACCGGTGACGCCGGCGATCCACAGCCGCTCGGAGGGCCGGCCATAGACTTCCGCCGCGAGCGGGCCGGCGAGCCGCTTCAGCCCGCTGGCCGCAAGGCCGGGCACCGCGAGGTCGCCGGGCCACGCGAAGCCGTCGCGCTCCCAGACTACCGCCGCGGCTCCGCGCGCCACTGCGTCGCCGATGAAGCGTCGCCCGTCGGCGCGCTCGCCGGGATACGCGAGGAACACGTCGCCGCGCGCGACCGCGCGGCTGTCCGCCGCGAGCCCCCGCGCAGTCACGCCCAGCTGTTCGAGCTCGCTCAGAATTCTGTCGACTTCCCTGTCCACGGGGAAACCACCCTTTCCCCTCTCCCCCTCTTGTCGTCCGGTTTCATGCGCCCTCTCGCACTTCCACCCCCGGGGGCGTCGCCTGGATCGGCTTCAACGGCACGTCCGGCGCCACGCCGAGGATCCGCAACGACCCGGCCATGACCTGCGCGAAGATGGGCGCGGCGACGATGCCGCCGTAGTGCTGCCCGGCGGCGGGCTCGTCGATCATCACCGCGATCACCAGCCGCGGCCGCGACGCCGGCGCGAAACCGACGAATGACGAGTGGTACTTGTCGGGCAAGTACGCGCCGTTTTCCTGCTTGTGCGCGGTGCCGGTCTTGCCCGCCACGCGATAGCCCATGATCCGCGCCCGCGGCGCGGTTCCCCCCGGCTGCGCGGCGAGCTCGAGCATGTGACGGACGCGCTCGGCGGTCTGCTTCGACACGACCTGCTTTGCGTACGGCGGTGCGTCGACGCGCACGAGGGAAAGCGGCACGAGATCGCCGTCGCGCGCGAACACCGTGTAGGCGCGCACGAGCTGGACCAGGCTCACCGCGATGCCGTGGCCGTACGACATGGTTGCCTGCTCCACGGGGCGCCAGGTCTTGTACGGCCGCACCTTGCCGACCGCCTCGCCGGGGAAGCCGAGGCGCGGCGCCGCGCCGAAGCCGATGTCGTCGAAGAGGCCCCACATCGTCTCGGGGGCGAGCGCGAGCGCGATCTTCGCGGCGCCCACGTTCGAGGACTTCTGGATCACCTGCTCCACGGTGAGCATCTTTTCGGGGTGTGCGTCGCGGATGGTCGCGGAGCCGATCGTCAGCGACCCGGGTGCCACCGGAATCGTCGTGGAGGGCGACACCCGCCCGGTCTCGAGCGCGAGGGCGACCGTGAAGGGCTTGAGCGTGGAGCCGGGCTCGAACGCGTCGGTCACCGCACGGTTGCGAAGCTGACCGCCGGCGAGCCGCGCACGGTTATTCGGGTTGTACGAGGGCAGGTTGGCGAGCGCGAGCACTTCACCCGTCGCGACGTCGACGACGACGATGCCGCCGCCCTTCGCGCGATTGGCCTCGACTGCGCGCTTCAGCTCGACGTAGGCGAGGTTCTGGATGCGCGAGTCGAGCGCGAGCACGAGGTCGGCACCGTCCCGCACTTCGCGGGCACCTTCCATGTCCTCGACGATCTGGCCGAGGCGGTCCCTGATCACGCGGCGGCTGCCGGCCCGGCCCGCGAGGTGCGCCTCGAAGGCGAGCTCGATGCCTTCCTGGCCGGCGTCGTCGACGTCGGTGAAGCCGAGCACGTGCGCCATCGCCTCCCCCGCCGGGTAGTAACGGCGGTACTCCTTGCTCTGGTGGATCCCGGCGAGGCGAAGCGCCGCGACCCGGTCGGCGGTCTCCGGTGGTACCTGCCGCCGCAGATAGACGAAGTCGCGCGCGGTGTCACCGAGCCTGCGGCGCAGCTCCTCGCGCGGCACCTCGAGGACCTGCGCGAGGCGCTCGAGCTCGCGCGTCGGCAGCGCCACGTCGTCCGGGATCGCCCAGATCGATTTGACCGGCGTGGACACCGCGAGTGCCTCGCCGTTCCGGTCGAAGATGCGGCCGCGGTGAGCCGGGATTTCGAGCGTGCGGCTGTAGCGCGACTCGCCCTTCGCCTGCAGGAAGTCGCGGTTCCAGCCCTGAAGATAGGCGGCGCGGCCGACAAGCGTCCCGAACGATAGCGCGAGCACCGCCACGACGAAGCGCGAGCGCCAGGGCGGGAAGGTCGGCGCGAGCACCGGCGAGCCCGCGAACCTCATCGCGAAGCGACCTCCGGCGAGGGGGCGGTCTCGAGCACCTGCATGCGCTTCGCCTCGGGCGGGCGCATCCGCAGCCGCTCCCGCGCGAGCCGCTCGACGCGGGCGTGCATGGACCAGGTGCTCGCCTCGAGCTGGAGTTGACCGTACTCGACCTCCAGCGCCTTTGCGCGCGCCTGCTCGCGCTCGAGCTCGACGAACAGCCTGCGCGCGTGATGTTGCGACGTGACGAGCCCGATCGCGCAGGCGGCAAGCGCCACGAGGAGGCAGAGGCTAAGCCGGACCATGATGGGGAAAGACGCAGGTGGTCACGCGTTCCTCTCGGCAACGCGCATGACCGCGCTCCGCGCGCGCGGGTTGGTGTTCACTTCGGCAGCGGCCGGGCGCACCGGTCGGCCCACGAGTATCAGCCGCGGTTGTGGCATTTCCGAGGCTTTGACGGGCAAGCGCTCGGGCAGACGGGGCTGCGCCGCGTCGCGGAGGAAGTGCTTCACGATCCGGTCCTCGAGCGAGTGGAAGCTGATCACTACGAGCCGTCCACCCGGGGCGAGCGCGTCGCATGCCTGGGGCAGCGCTAACGACAATTCCTCAAGCTCCTGATTGACGTGAATCCGTACAGCCTGGAAGGTACGCGTGGCCGGATCCTGCCCCCGTTCACGCGTCCGGACGGCCGCAGCCACGACACGGGCAAGCTCGCCAGTGGTGCGCAGGCCCCCTGCCGGCCGAGCAGCAACAATCGCCTTTGCAATCGGCCCAGCAAACCGTTCTTCGCCATAGTTCTTGATCACCCCCCTCAGCTCGGCCTCACTCGCCCGTGCGAGCCAGCCGGCCGCGCTCTCCCCCCGCGTCGGGTCCATGCGCATGTCGAGCGGCGCGTCGCTCCTGAAGCTGAACCCCCGCGCGGCGCTCCCCAGCTGCGGCGAAGACAAGCCTAGGTCGAACAGCAAGCCGTCCGCCTGCGCAATGCCGGACTCCCGTAACACGTCCGCCAGCTCCGAGAATCGCGCGTGCCGGATGACGAAGCGCGGATCGCGAATCGAGTGCGCCGCGGCGACCGCCTCCGGATCGCGGTCGAGGGCAACCAGCCGTCCCCGCGCCCCGAGCCGCGCGAGGATCGCGGCACTGTGGCCGCCGCGTCCGAAAGTGGCATCGACGTAAACACCGTCCGGACGGATCCGGAGCGCCTCGACTGCCTCCGCGAGGAGGACTGGCGTGTGTTCGGTCACCGTTTGCGGTCACTCGCGCGCCGGTCACAGGGAAAAGTTCTCGGTGCCGGGCGGGGGGGTGGAGCCCGCCATCGACAGCGCGTCGGCAAGCTTCTGTTCCCACACCTCCCCGTCCCAGATCTCGAAGTGGCTCCCCTGCCCGACGAGCACGACGGTCTTCTTCAGGTCTGCGAATTTGCGGAGCGCGGGCGAGATGAGGATGCGACCCGAGCCGTCCAGCTCGAGGTCCTCGGCGAAGCCGACCACGAGGCGCTGCCACCACCGCGCCTCCAAGTTGAAGCTGGAGAGAGTAGAGACCTTCGCGCTGATCGGTGCGAACGCGGCGCGGGGATAGAGCAGGAGGCACCGATCGGGATGCGCCGTAAGGACGATGCCGCCCGAGCCCGAAGTGAGCGCTTCCCTATGGCGCGTCGGAACGGCGAGCCTTCCCTTTGCGTCGAGACTGAGCTCGGTCGCTCCCTGAAACACCTATCCCCCTCGAGATGGCGACTACGGTGGCGAAAAGCGGCTATTCGCGCCATTTTTCCCCACAAAACTACACTCTTTGCCACTGTAGAGAAAGAAACCGGGGGGGTCAAGGCAGATTGCGTGATTTTTTTAACCGCGACAAATACTTAAGCGCGGCGCCGAAGAATCAGCTGAAAAATTCAGACTTTCCTGCAAATCAAACGGATAACCTCGAAAGCAAAAGTGATTTCTGATCTTCGTGACGGAAATGTGACAGACCGGATTCCGGATGGCCGCGAAACGGTCGCCGACGCGTTTCCCGAGCGAACGGATGACGCGCCTCCTGTACACATCAGGATTCCGCTGGAGGAAGTCAACGTCACCGACTTGAGGCAGAACCCTTCCCGGTTATCTGGCGAGGGTGCGCCGCGGAGCACGGATCAAGGTCACTTCGCGCGGCCGGGTCGTTGCCGAGCTCGCCCCGCCGTCTCCCGACGACGTCGCCGTGGCGCGCGTCTGCGCGACAACGTGCGCCGCTATGAACGGCCGCTCGAGCCGATCATCGATCTGCGTGAGTGGGACATGAACCGGTCATCGTCCTCGACACCCGCGCGCTCGTCTGGTGGGTGTCCGGTTCGGACCGCCTGTCCGCTCGCGCGAAGCCCGCGATCAACAGAGCTTGCGCAACGATCCGGCGGTCGCTTCGACGATCACGATCCTCGGCGACCGGAACTCGGGTCACCGCTCGGCGAGTGGCTCACCGACCTCTGCGCGCTGCCCGAGCTGACCGGTCGCCGTTCAGGCGGACGAAGCGGAGCCGGAGGATGCTCGATTCCGTCGAGGATGTCTTCTCGGTAGCGCCTTCAGCAGAACGTGACGATTCACGGCGGGCCATTGCACGCACTCTCCCGCCGATCAGTCCGGACGAAGTCTCAGGGGTCTGGATCTAGACCCGCTCGATAGCAAGGGCGATTCCCTGCCCGACGCCGATGCACATCGTGCACAGTCCGTAACGGCCTTTGATGCGCTCGAGCTGGTTGAGCGCGGTGGTCACGAGACGCGCACCCGGACGCGCCCAGCGGATGCCCGATCGCGATCGCGCCGCCGTTCGGGTTCACGTGCGCAGCGTCGTCGGGCAGCCCGAGATCGCGCGTGACCGCGAGCCCTTGCGCGGCGAAAGCCTCGTTCAGCTCGATCACTTCCATCTCGCCGATCTTCAAGCCGAGCCGCGCGAGCAACTTCTTGCTCGCTGGCGCGGGGCCGAACCCCATGATGCGCGGCGCAACGCCGGCCGTGGCCGCGCCCAGCACGCGCGCGCGGATCCTGAGGCCGTGCTTCTTCGCGCCGGCTTCGGACGCGAGGATCAGCGCGCACGCGCCGTCGTTCACGCCGGAGGCGTTGCCCGCGGTCACCGTGCCGTCGGGCCTCACCACCCCCTTGAGCTTCGCGAGCGCCTCGACCGTCGTATCGGGGCGCGGATGCTCGTCGGTGTCGAACACCTTCGGGTCGCCCTTTTTCTGCGGCAGGGTGACCGGCACGAGCTCGCTCTTGAAGAAGCCGGCCTTGTGCGCCGCCGCCCAGCGCTGCTGGCTGCGGATCGCGAACGCGTCCTGGTCGGCGCGACCGACCTTGAAGTCGACCGCGACGTTCTCGGCCGTCTCGGGCATCGAGTCGATGCCATGCTTCTCCTTCATCAGCGGATTGACGAAGCGCCAGCCGATCGTCGTATCCTCGATCTTCGCGACGCGGGAGAACGCGCTGTCGGCCTTGCCCATGACGAACGGCGCGCGAGTCATGCTCTCGACGCCGCCCGCGATCATGAGCTCCGCCTCGCCCGATTTGATCGCGCGGGCCGCGATGCCGACCGCGTCCAGGCTCGAGCCGCAAAGCCGGTTCACCGTGCTGCCAGGCACCTCCTTCGGCAGGCCCGCGAGCAGCAGCGCCATGCGCGCGACGTTGCGGTTGTCCTCGCCGGCCTGGTTCGCGCAGCCGTAGACGACGTCGTCCACGGCTGCCCAGTCGACCTCCTTGTTTCGTTCGATTAGCGCCCGCAGCGGCAGCGCCGCGAGATCGTCGGCGCGGACGCCGGCGAGCGTGCCGCCGTAGCGGCCGAACGGGGTGCGGATAGCGTCGCAGATGAAGGCGTCGGCCATGGCGAATTCCTCCTGAGACGGGCTCGCTGCCAGCATAGCGCAACCCTGCCAAAATAGCCGCCCCTTCCAACCACCCGGCAAGGACACCCGAATGGTCAGCGACGACTGCCTCGACACCATCTTCCGCAAGGCGCGCACCCACAACAGCCTCTCCGGCGAGGTGACCGACGCGCAGCTCCGCGCGATCTGGGACCTGGCGAAGCTGGGCCCGACGACCGGCAACTCCCAGCCCGCGCGGATCGTGTTCCTGCGGAGCAAGGAGGCGAAGGAGCGGCTCAAGCCGCACCTGAGCCCGGGCAACCAGGACAAGACGATGGCCGCGCCGGTCACCGCGATCATCGCGTACGACACGATGTTCTACGAGCTGCTGCCGCGGACCTTCCCGCACAACCCGGCGATGAAGAACGCCTTCGCCGGCGAGGAGAAGAAGGCGCACGCCGAGACGACGGCGCTGCGCAACAGCTCGCTGCAGGGCGCGTACTTCATCATCGCCGCGCGCGCGCTCGGCATCGACACCGGGCCGATGTCGGGATTCAACAACGCCGGCGTCGACAAGGAGTTCTTCAGCGGCACGACCTGGAAGTCGAACTTCCTCTGCAACCTCGGCAAGGGCGACTGGTCGAAGGTGTTCGATCGCAACCCGCGGCTCGAGTTCGACGAGGTCTGCAAGATCATCTGAACACGCGAACGAGCAGCGGCCGCGAGAGCCGCATCACCGAAGGAGAAGGCCATGGACGAGCAACTGCGCGACGAGGAGCTGCTCAAGGCCGCGCTCGAGTATCACCGCCTGCCCACGCCGGGCAAGATCTCGATCGCGCCGACGAAGGGCCTCACCAACCAGCGCGACCTCGCGCTCGCCTACTCGCCGGGCGTCGCGTACGCCTGCCTCGCGATCAAGGACGACCCCAAGGAGGCGGCGAGCCTCACTTCGCGCTCGAACCTCGTCGGCGTCGTCACCAACGGCACCGCGGTGCTCGGTCTCGGCCACATCGGCCCGCTCGCGGCGAAGCCGGTGATGGAGGGCAAGGCGCTGCCTCTTCAAGAAGTTCGCCGGCATCGACGTCTTCGACATCGAGCTCGCCGAGCTCGATCCGGACGCGCTCGTCGCGCACGTCGCCGCGCTCGAGCCGACGCTGGGCGGCGTCAACCTCGAGGACATCAAGGCGCCCGAGTGCTTCTACATCGAGGCGAAGCTGCGCGAGCGGCTCAACATCCCGGTCTTCCACGACGACCAGCACGGCACCGCGATCATCTCGGCCGCGGCGGTGCTGAACGGCATGAAGATCGTCGGCAAGCCGCTCGGCGACATCAAGCTCGTGTGCTCCGGCGCCGGCGCCGCGGCGATCGCGTGCCTCGATGTCTTCGTCGGCCTCGGCGTCAAGCAGCAGAACATCTACGTCACCGACTCGAAGGGCGTGATCTACGAGGGCCGCGAGCCGAACATGGAGCCGAACAAGGCGCGCTACGCGCAGAACACGAAGGCGCGCAAGCTCGCCGACATCATCGAAGGCGCGGACGTGTTCCTCGGCTGCTCGACCAAGGGCGTGCTCACCAAGGACATGGTGAAGAAGATGGCGGCGAAGCCGCTCATCCTCGCGCTCGCCAACCCCGACCCGGAGATCCTGCCGGAGGACGCGAAGGCGGCGCGGCCCGACTGCATCATCGCCACCGGCCGCTCCGACTACCCGAACCAGGTCAACAACGTCCTCTGCTTCCCGTTCATCTTCCGCGGCGCGCTCGACGTCGGCGCGACCAAGATCACCGACGAGATGAAGCTCGCGTGCGTGCGCGCGCTCGCCGAGCTCGCGCAGGCCGAGCAGTCGGACATCGTCGCGATGGCCTACGGCGGGCAGGACCTCTCGTTCGGCCCCGACTACATCATCCCGCGGCCGTTCGATCCCGCGGCTCATCCTGCGCATCGCGCCGGCGGTCGCGAAGGCGGCGATGGAGTCGGGCGTCGCGACGCGGCCGATCAAGGACTTCGACGCCTACCGCGAGCGGCTCAATTCGTTCGTGTACCACTCGGCGACGATCATGAGCCCGGTGTTCCACGCCGCGAAGCGCGCGCCGAAGCGCGTGATCTTCGCCGAGGGCGAGGAGGAGCGCGTGCTCCGCGCGACGCAGATCGCGGTCGACGAGGGGCTGGCGAAGCCGATCCTGATCGGCCGGCCGGAAGTGATCGACATGCGCATCAAGCGGTTCGGGCTGCGGCTCGCCGCGGGCAAGCAGTTCGAGATCGTGAACCCGGAGAACGATCCGCGTTACCGCGACGTGTGGACCGAGTACCACAAGCTGATGGGCCGCCACGGCATCACGCCCGACATCGCGAAGGAGCACGTCCGGCAGTTCCCGACGCTGATCGGCGCGATGCTGATCCGCCGCGGCGACGCCGACGCGATGCTGTGCGGCGTGATCGGCCGCTACCACGACCACCTGCGGCACGTCGCGAACGTGCTCGGGCGCGAGGCCGGCGCGAAGATGTTCGCGGCGATGAACGTGCTGATGCTGCACGAACCGCACGGTGTTCATCTGCGACACCTACGTGAACGAGAACCCGACCGCGGAGCAGCTCGCCGAGATGACGATGATGGCGGCCGAGGAGATGAAGCGCTTCGGCATCGCGCCGAAAGTCGCGCTGCTCTCGCACTCGAACTTCGGCAGCGCACGACTCGCCGGCGGCGCGGAAGATGGCCGACGCCGCGCAGATCCTGGCGAAGATGGCGCCCGACCTCGAGGTCGAGGGCGAGATGCACGGCGACGCCGCGCTGTCGGAGGAGATCCGCCTGCGCGCGCTGCCCGAGTCGCGCCTGAAGGGCGAGGCGAACCTGCTCGTCATGCCGAACCTCGACGCGGCGAACATCGCGTTCAACCTGCTCAAGGTGACCGGCGGCGAAGGGATCACCGTCGGGCCGATCCTGCTCGGGGCGGCGAAGGCGGTGCACATCGTGACGCCGAGCGCGACCGTGCGGCGGCTCGTGAACATGACCGCGCTCGCGGTCGTCGACGCCGCCGATCAGCGGCAGCAGATGGAGTGGTAGCGAAGCCCGGACTCGGCGCAAGCCGACCCGGCAGCGATCACTGCACCGTGACGTTGCCCTTCCGGATGACGTCCGCGTAGCGGTCGATCTCGCGCTTGAGATGGGCGCCGAGCTCTTCCGGTGTACCCCCGACGGGGGTCAACGCGTCCTGCTCGAACAGTGTTCGCACCGCCTTCGTTTCCAGCGCCTTCCCGATGCCGGCATTGATCGTCGCGACGATGTCCCTGGGCGTGCCCGCCGGGAAATACATCGCAAACCAGTTGTCGGCCACGAATCCGGGCAGGATCGAATCCATCGTGGGCAGGTCCGGAAAAGCTGCCGACGGCTTCGGGGTCGTCACCGCGAGTGCGCGCGCCTTCCCGGCCTTGATCTGCGGCGATGCAAGCAGCCCTTCCGCAAACTGGAAGTTCACTTCGCCGCTGATCACCGCCATCATCGACAGTCCGCCGCCCTTGTAGGGGACGGTCGTGAAGCTGAGCCCGGCGAGCTGCTTGAGCATCTCGGCCGCCAGGTGGCTGGTGCTGCCGGGAACGTTGATGGCCGCGTTGAGGACCCCGGGCTTCGCCCTGGCAAGCGCAATCAGCTCCTCCGCCGACTTCGCCGCCACGCCGGGATGCACGATCAGCACCAGCGGCGTGGTGCTGACCCAGATCACGGGCGCGAGGTCCTTCGTGGGATCGAACTTCAGCGTGCTTCTGTAGAGCGTCGCGTTGATCGCGAGCGTCGCGGTAGTGAAGAGGAGGGTGTAACCGTCGGCCGGGGAGTTGACGACGGCGTCCGCCCCGATCAGCCCGCCCGCCCCAGGGCGGTTGTCCACGAGGAAGACCTGGCGGAGCTGCTCGTTGAGCTCCTTGAAGAGGATCCGCGCCTGGACGTCGGTGCCTCCGCCAGGCGGAAACGGCACGACCACGCGCACCGGCTTGACGGGATAGCTCTGCGCGAGGGCGCCGGCCGCCATCAGGAGTCCGGCGACGAACACGAGCGCGATTCTTGCGGTTCTCATGGCCCCTCCACCATCTCGCCGGCGGGTTCCTCCCGCCGATTTCCCGCAGCTCGCGCTCCCGTCCGGACTACTATCCCGGTACTTGATCCCCTTGCGATCGAGCATCCGCACCAGCGCCGGCCAGTCCTTCACCGTCGACGGCCGGTCGGGGCGCTCGAAGGCAGCGGCGGCGCTGCGTGCCGCCGACTCGGTCATCAGGAGCGCGTTGTCGATCCCGCCGGCGAGCGCGTCGACCTGGATCTGGCACGCGCAGTCGAGGTAGTACATCAGCTCGAACGCCTCGCGCACCGTCTCGGCGAGCGTGAGGAGACCGTGGTTGCGCAGGATCATCGCCTTGGAGGTCTTGCCGAGGTCGTGCGCGATGCGCTCGCGCTCGTCCATGTCGAGCGCGATCCCCTCGTAGTCGTGGTAGGTGACCATCGACTGCACGCGCATCGCGTGCTGGCTGAGCGGCAGCAGGCCGCACTTCTGCGCCGAGACGCCCACGCCGGCGCGGGTGTGGGTGTGGAGCACGCAGTTGACCTCGGGCCGCGCCTGGTGCACGCAGCCGTGGATCACGAACCCGGCGTGGTTGACGCCCATCCCGGTCGGGTCGTCGAGGACGTTGCCGTCCATGTCGATCTTCACCAGGTTCGACGCGGTGATCTCGTCGAACATCAGCCCGTACGGGTTGATGAGGATGTCGTCCGTCCCCGGCACGCGCGCCGAGAAGTGCGTGTAGATGAGGTCGGTCCAGCGGAACACCGCGGCGAGCTGGTAGGCGGCCGCGAGATCGACGCGGACGTCCCATTCCTCCTTGCTCACGCGGTCGC